>JBIQLI010000026.1:0-2500 GCA_044464395.1 Lysobacter sp. | reverse complement strand
GCAGGAAGCGGATGTCCTTGATGAAGCCGAGGTCGAACATGCGGTCGGCCTCGTCCAGCACGCACAACTCGCAGGCGTGCAGGCTGACCACCTTGTGCTGCTTGACGTAGTCGATCAGCCGGCCCGGGGTGGCGATGATCACGTCGGCGCCGGCCTGCAACTGGCTGCGCTGCTTGTCGTAGTCCACGCCGCCGTAGACCAGGGCGAACTTGAGGCCGAGGTCGGAGGCGAACTTCATCGCGTCCTTGTGGATCTGGATCGCCAGCTCGCGGGTCGGCGCCAGGATCAGCGCGCGCGGGTCCTCGGGTTTGCGCTCGGCCAGCGCGGGGCTGGTGAGCAGGCGGTTCACCACGGTGACCAGGAAGGCGAGGGTCTTGCCGGTACCGGTCTGCGCCTGGCCGGCGACGTCGCGGCCGGCGAGGGTGATCGGCAGGGTCATCGCCTGGATCGGCGTGCAGCGGGTGAAGCCGGCGCCTTCCAGGCCGGACAGCAGGTCCGGGTGCAGGTCGAACGAGGCGAAGGAAATGTCGGTTAAGGGCTTGTCGGTCATTCGGGGGGCGGGGAAATCCGTTGGATCGCGCCCGCTTGCAGGGCGCGCTTGCGTGTGCGGCGTCGGAGAAGCAGACTGCCGATCGGAGCCCGGGGGGAAGCGCGGCGCGCTTGAATCCACCGGGAAACACCCCAGTCTAGCAGCAGTCACGCCCGGGCCGCGCGGAAACCCGCCCGCGCCGGGGGTGGCCGCATTGCACAGGAGCCCCCATGAACGACCAAGTGATCCACGCCACCGATGCCGATTTCGACAGCGCCGTGCTGCAGTCCGACCAGCCGGTCCTGGTCGACTTCTGGGCGCAGTGGTGCGGACCCTGCAAGATGATCGCCCCGGCGCTGGACCAGCTCGCGGCCGAATACGCCGGCAAGGCCAAGGTCGTGAAGGTGGATATCGACCAGAACCGCAACACCGCGATGAAGTACCACGTGCGCTCGATCCCGATGCTGCTGCTGTTCAAGGACGGCCAGGTCCAGGCCACCCAGATCGGCGCGGTGGGCAAGGCCCAGCTGGGCCAGATGATCGAAAAGGCGCTCTGAGCGCCGTTTCCGCCCCCGCTTCCTGAACCGGCGCGCTCCGGCGCGCTTGCCGCCGCGCCGGTGCGGTGCTAGCGTTGGCTGACCGGCACCGGCCTGCGGGCACCCGACACGCCCCGCCCGCCGTGACCGCCGCACCCCCTCTCCTGCTCCAGACCCTCTTCCGCCCGTTCCGGGCGCTCGCATCCGAGCGAGGAATCGCACTTGTCCGACAATACTGACGCCCCCACCGTGGGCGAATCCGGCGAAACCGCCGAAAAGCGCGTGCGCAAGCCACGCGCCAGCCGCGCCAACGCCCCCGACACCAGCGCCTCCGACGCCACCGGCGCCAAGGCCGCGGAGGCGCCGCGCGCCGACGCGCCGGCCGCCAGCGAGCCCGCGCCTGCGTCCGACAACGGCGGCGCGCAGCAGGCCGGCAACGGCGGCAACAACGGCAATGGCGGCAACGCCGGCGGCCAGGGCAGCGAAGGCCGCGAAGGCGGTGGCCGCCACGGCAGCCGCCGCGACCGCTTCCGCAACCGCCGCAACCGCGACCGCCATCGCGACGACGGCCTGCCGCGCGACGACAACGGCAACGAGCCGCCGCAGAACCGGCCGATGCCGAACATCCCCGAAGGCTTCCCGCAGTATTCGCTGGGCGACCTGAAGCGGATGCCGGCGCAGAAGCTGCTGGACATCGCTGAGCAGCTCGGTATTTCCGAGACCGTGGCGCGCGCGCGCAAGCAGGACGTGATCTTCGCCCTGCTCAAGGTGCTGACCCGTACCCCCGAAGGCGTCGCCGCCGACGGCGTGCTGGAAATCCTGCCCGACGGCTTCGGCTTCCTGCGCGCGGCCGAGGCCAGCTACCTGGCCGGCCCCGACGACACCTACATCTCGCCCTCGCAGATCCGCCGCTTCAACCTGCGCACCGGCGACCACCTGTCCGGCCGCATCCGCTGGCCGAAGGACGGCGAGCGCTATTTCGCGCTGAACGTGGTCGACGAGATCAACGGCGAGCCGATCGAGGCCTCCAAGAACAAGGTCCTGTTCGAGAACCTGACCCCGCTGTTCCCGCGCAAGCGCTTCCGCCTGGAGCGCGGCGACGGCTCGACCGAGGACATCACCGGCCGCATCCTCGACCTCATGGCGCCGCAGGGCAAGGGCCAGCGCGCGCTGATCGTCTCGCCGCCGAAGGCCGGCAAGACCATGATGATGCAGCAGATCGCCACCGCGATCACGACCAACCATCCGGACGTGCACCTGATCGTGCTGCTGATCGACGAGCGCCCGGAGGAGGTCACCGACATGCAGCGCACCGTGCGCGGCGAGGTGATCAGTTCCACCTTCGACGAGCCGGCCGCGCGCCACGTGCAGGTCGCCGAGATGGTGATCGAGCGCGCCAAGCGCCTGGTCGAGCACAAGAAGGACGTGGTGATCC
>JBIQLI010000025.1:0-3937 GCA_044464395.1 Lysobacter sp. | reverse complement strand
GCGGCTGCGCCTTGCGCCGCCCCTCATCCGCCCCTTCGGGGCACCTTCTCCCCGCACGCGGGGAGAAGGGAACCCTCAACGCCTCCCTTCTCCCCGCTGGCGGGGAGAAGGTGGCGCGAAGCGCCGGATGAGGGGCTCTTTTAATATCCAGCCGGTGTGGAAAACCAGGGAGTACATCCCGACGGTCCACGCCATGGCCGCGGTCCAGCCGGCGAGGATGTCGCTGGGATAGTGGACGCCGAGGTAGATGCGGGAGAGGCCGACCGCAAGCACGAACGCGGCGGCGAGCGCGGCCACCGGCCAGCGCCAGGCGCGCCAGCGGGGGTCGCGCAGGTGCCACCACAGCAGCACGACCACGCAGGCCAGGGTCATCGAGCCCATCGCGTGCCCGCTGGGGAAGCTGAAGGTGGTTTCCGGCGCGATCGAGGCCCACAGCGCCGGCCGGATCCGACCGAATGCGTGCTTGGCGCCGATGTTGAGCAGCATCGAACCGACGAAGGCCAGGGTCGCGAACAGCCCCGCGCGCCGGCGGCCACGCACCACCAGCGCCAGCACCAGCACGCAGTCGGCGAGGATCACGCCGGTGTAACCGAGCTCCGAAGCCAGCAGGAACACGCCGTCCAGGCCGTCGCCCGCGAGCCGGTGGGCGAAGCGCAACAGCGGCTCGTCGAACGGGAACGGCTCGCCTTCGTGGACCTCATCGGCCAGCTCGCCGAACGCCCACAACGGGAGGCCGACGCCGGCGAACACCAGCAGGAGCCGGACCCAATGGCGGCGCAGGAACGAGGCGCCGAAGCGCGCCTCCTCGCGGACGTTGCGCGCGGCCTCAGCCGGCGTCTTCGGCGACGGGTTGGCGGGCGCCGAAGTGCGCTTCGACATAACGATCGATGATGGCAACGAAGTCGCTGGCGATGCTATCGCCCCGCAGGGTGACGGTCTTTTCACCATCCACGAAGACCGGCGCCGACGGCGCCTCGCCGGTCCCCGGCAGCGAGATGCCGATGTTGGCGTGGCGCGACTCGCCCGGGCCGTTGACCACGCAGCCCATCACCGCGAGTGTCAGGTTCTCCGCGCCGGGATGGGTCACCCGCCACTCGGGCATCTTCGCGCGCACATGCTCCTGCACCACCTTGGCCAGCTCCTGGAAGAACTCGGAGGTGGTGCGGCCGCAGCCCGGGCAGGCGGTGACCATCGGCGTGAACGCGCGCAGGCCCATGGTCTGCAGCAGCTCCTGCGCGACCACCACTTCCTGGGTGCGCGGCGCCCCCGGCTCGGGGGTGAGCGAGATGCGGATGGTGTCGCCGATGCCTTCCTGCAGCAGCACCGCCAACGCGGCACTGGAGGCGACGATGCCCTTGCTGCCGATGCCAGCCTCGGTGAGCCCCAGGTGCAAAGCGAAGTCGCTGCGCGCGGCGAGGTCGCGATAGACCGCGATCAGCTCCTGCACGCCGCTGACCTTGCAGCTCAGGATGATGCGCTCGGCCGGCAGGCCGAGTTCGACCGCGCGCGCGGCCGAATCCAGCGCCGAGCGGATCAGCGCCTCGCGCAGCACCCGGGCGGCGTCCCAGGGATCGGCGCGGCGCGCGTTCTCGTCCATCAACGTGGTCGCCAGCGCCTGGTCGAGCGAGCCCCAGTTGGCGCCGATGCGCACCGGCTTGCCGTACTGGAGCGCGAACTCGATCAGCTGCGCGAACTGCAGGTCCTTCTTCTTGCCGAAGCCGACGTTGCCCGGGTTGATCCGGTACTTGGCCAGCGCGCGCGCGCAGGCCGGTTCCTTCGCGAGCAGCTGGTGGCCGTTGTAGTGGAAGTCGCCGATCACCGGCACGTCCACGCCCATCAAGGCCAGCTTCTCGACGATCCGCGGCACCGCCGCGGCCGCCTCGGGCGTATTCACGGTCACCCGGACCAGCTCCGAGCCCGCGCGCCACAGCTCCGCCACCTGCTTCACGGTGGCGGCGACATCGGCGGTGTCGGTGTTGGTCATCGACTGCACCACGACCGGCGCGTCGCCGCCCACGCGCACGTGGCCGACCCGGACCTGGCGGGTCGGGCGGCGGGCGGCGGGGCCGAACGGCAGGGCGGGCGCGTCTTCCATGCCGTCTATTGTAGGGGCGCTATCCTGTCCGGATGCCGACGCCCCCCGCCCGCAGCGCCCCGACCGGGGAAATCCTCAGCCCCAGCCAGCTCAACACCCTGGCCCGCGACCTGCTGGAGGGCAGCTTCCCGCTGGTGTGGGTGGAAGGCGAGCTGAGCGGCGTCGCCCGCCCCGCCTCCGGGCACCTGTACTTCTGCCTCAAGGACGCGCGCGCCCAGGTGCGCTGCGCGATGTTCAAGCCGAAGAGCACCTGGCTGAAGTTCGCCCCGCGCGAGGGCATGAAGGTGCTGGCGCGCGGCCGGGTCACCCTGTACGAGGCCCGCGGCGAGTACCAGATGGTGCTCGACCACATGGAGGAGGCCGGCGAAGGCGCGCTGCGGCGCGCGTTCGAGGAACTCAAGGCGCGGCTGCAGGCCGAAGGCCTGTTCGACGAGGCGCGCAAGCGCCCCCTGCCCGCCTACGTGCGCCGCCTGGCGGTGATCACCTCGCCCACCGGCGCCGCGGTGCGCGACGTGCTCAGCGTGCTCGGCCGCCGCTTCGGCCTGGTCGAGGTGGACGTGCTGCCGACCCAGGTGCAGGGCGCGACGGCCGCGGCGCAGATCGTGCAGATGCTGCGCAAGGCGGCGGCCAGCGGACGCTACGACGTGGTCCTGCTCGCGCGCGGCGGCGGCTCGCTCGAGGACCTGTGGGCGTTCAACGACGAAGCGCTGGCGCGCGCCATCGCGGCCTCGCCGGTGCCGGTGGTCTCGGCGATCGGCCACGAGACCGACTTCAGCCTGTCGGATTTCGCCGCCGACCTGCGCGCGCCGACGCCCTCGGCCGCGGCCGAACTGCTGGTGCCGCACGCCGACGACCTGCGGCGGCGGCTGAAGGCACTCGACCAGCGCCTCGTGGCGGTGCAGCGGCACAAGTTGCGGCAGGCCGCGCAACGCGCCGACCGCGCCTCGCTGCGGCTGCAGGCACTGCGCCCGCAGGCGCGCTTGCAACTGCTGTGCCAGCGCCAGTCCGAAGCGCTGCGGCGGCTGGCCGCGGCCTGGAACCGGCGCGAGGAACGCGAACGCTCGCGGCTGCGCGAACTGGCGCGTTCGCTGTCGGCGATCAGCCCGCTGGCGACGGTGGCGCGCGGATATTCGATCCTGCAGCGGGAGGACGGGCGCGTGGTACGTGCGGTGGAAGACGTGGCCAGCGGGGATCGCGTGGACGCACGCGTCACCAACGGCACGTTGAAATTGAAAGTCATGTAGAGCCGACCCATGGTCGGCTGCTCTGCGGGAAGCCGACCATGGGTCGGCTCTACAAGGGAGCGGTCATGCTTGAGAATTCCTATCCCTATTACCTCGCCAACCGGCCGGTCGCGGCGAACACCGACCTGGTGGTGCGCGACAAATTTTCCGGCGAGATCGCGACCCGGGTCGCGCAGGCCGATGACGCGGTCGTGGACCAGGCCATCGCCGCGGCCTGGGACGCACGCGCGGCGATGGCCGCGCTGCCGCCCGATGCACGCCGCGACGTGCTCGAACATTGCGTGCGCCGGTTCGGCGAGCGCCAGGAAGAACTGGCGCTGGCCCTGTGCATCGAGGCCGGCAAGCCGATCCGGGACGCGCGCGGCGAGGTCACCCGGCTGATCGACACCTTCCGCATTGCCGCCGGCGAGGCCACGCGCATCGAGGGCGAGACGGTCGAGCTGCAGATCTCCGAACGCACCCGCGGCTATCGCGGGCTGGTGAAGCGCGTGCCGGTGGGCACGTGCAGCTTCATCACCCCGTTCAACTTCCCGCTCAACCTGGTCGCGCACAAGGTCGCGCCCGCGATCGCCGCCGGCTGCCCGTTCGTGCTCAAGCC
>JBIQLI010000024.1:0-9958 GCA_044464395.1 Lysobacter sp. | reverse complement strand
CCGGTGTCGCGCATCACCGCCAGCGAGCGCATGTCGCTGACCAGGTTGTTGTAGCCGAAGCTGGCGCCGCGCTCGCAGGCCATGACCTGCGAGTTGCCGGTCGCCTTCGCCTTGTCGGTGACGTGCTTCATCTCCCACGGCGACAGGAACTGGCCCTTCTTGATGTTGACCGGGCGCCCGGCGCTGGCGACCTTCTGGATGAAGTCGGTCTGCCGGCACAGGAACGCGGGCGTCTGCAGCACGTCCACCACCGAGGCGACCTCGTCCATCGGCGTGTATTCGTGCACGTCGGTGAGCACCGGCACGCCGATCTGCCGCTTCACCTCGGCCAGCACCTTCAGCCCCTGCTCCAGCCCGGGGCCGCGGAAGCTGGTGCCGGAGGTGCGGTTGGCCTTGTCGAAGCTGGACTTGAAGATGAAGGGCACGCCGAGCTCGGCGGTGATTTCCTTCAGCAACCCGGCGGTCTCGAGCTGCAGCTCCATCGACTCGATCACGCAGGGGCCCGCGATCAGGAAGAACGGCCGGTCCAGCCCGACCTCGAACCCGCACAGCTTCATGCGCCGGCCTCCTTCAGCAGGCGCCCGCCGGCCTGCGCCTTGTGCTCGCGCGCGGCGCGGATGAAGCCGATGAACAGCGGGTGGCCGCTGCGCGGCGTGGACAGGAATTCGGGATGCGCCTGGCAGGCCAGGAACCACGGATGCGCGGACTGCGGCAGTTCGACCATTTCCACCAGCAGGTCGTCCATGGACTTGGCGCTGATCACCAGGCCGGCGTCCTCGAGCTGGGTGCGGTAGCGGTTGTTGAATTCGTAACGATGGCGGTGGCGTTCGCCGACCACGTCCTTGCCATACAGCGCGTGCGCCAGCGTGCCCGGCTTGATCCGCTGTTCCTGCAGGCCCAGGCGCATGGTCCCGCCGAGGTCCGAGTCCTCGCTGCGGCGCTCGATGTCGCCACTGGCGGTACGCCACTCGGTGATCAGGCCGATCACCGGATGCGCGGACTGCTTGTCGTTCTCGGTGCTGTTGGCGTCGGCGAGGCCGGCGACGTGGCGCGCGTAGTCCACCACCGCCGCCTGCATGCCGTAGCAGATGCCGAAGTACGGGATGCCCTGCTCGCGCGCGTGCCGCGCGGCCAGCACCTTGCCCTCGAAGCCGCGGTCGCCGAAGCCGCCGGGCACCAGGATGCCGTCCACGCCTTCCAGCGCCCTGGCCCCCTCGCGCTCGATCTCGGCCGATTCCAGCCAGCGCAGCGTCACCTTCGTTCGCTGGCGCAGGCCGCCGTGCTTCAGCGCCTCGGCCAGCGACTTGTAGGCGTCCTGGTGGTCCACGTACTTGCCGACCACCGCGATCGTCACCGCGTCCACGGGGTGCTCCGAGGCGTCCACCACCGCCTCCCACTGCGACAGGTCGGCCTGCGGCGCGGCCTTGTCGGCCAGGCGCAGCCCGTCGACCACGATCTGGTCGAGGCCCTGGTCGTGCAGCCACATCGGGATCTTGTAGATGTTGTCCAGGTCCACCGCCGAGATCACCGCGCGCTCGGGCACGTTGGTGAACAGGGCGATCTTGCGCCGCTCGCTGTCCGGCAGCGGCTGCTCGCTGCGGCAGACCAGGATGTCGGGCTGGATGCCGATCGAGCGCAGTTCCTTGACCGAATGCTGGGTCGGCTTGGTCTTCAGCTCGCCGGCGGCGGCGATCCACGGCACCAGGGTCAGGTGCATGAAGATCGCCTTGTCCGGCCCGCGCTCGGTGCGGATCTGGCGGATCGCCTCCAGGAACGGCAGCGACTCGATGTCGCCCACGGTGCCGCCGATCTCGACCAGGGCCACGTCGTAGCCGGCGGTGGCGGCGTCGATGCTGCGCTTGATCTCGTCGGTGATGTGCGGGATCACCTGCACGGTGCCACCGAGGTAGTCGCCGCGGCGTTCCTTGCGGATCACCGCCTCGTAGACCTTGCCGGCGCTGATCGAATTGCGCCCGGACAGGCGGGTGTTGACGAAGCGCTCGTAGTGGCCCAGGTCCAGGTCGGTCTCGGCGCCGTCGTCGGTGACGTAGACCTCGCCGTGCTGGAACGGGCTCATCGTGCCCGGGTCCACGTTGATGTACGGGTCCAGCTTCATCAGGGTGACCCGCAGGCCGCGCGCCTCGAGGATCGCCGCGAGCGAGGCGGCGGCGATGCCCTTGCCTAGCGAAGACACCACGCCCCCGGTGACGAAGATCAGGGGGGTGACGGGGCTTGCGGGATTCATGTCGGCAGCGGCTCGCTGGAAAGCCCCATTCTACGCGACAATGGCGGGATGAGCAGCCGTTACGATGCCGCAGATATCGAGGTCCTGTCGGGCCTCGACCCGGTCCGCCGCAGGCCCGGGATGTACACCGACACCTCGCGCCCGAACCACCTCGCCCAGGAGGTGGTGGACAACTCCGTGGACGAGGCCCTGGCCGGGCATGCCCGCGAAATCGAGGTCGTGCTGCACGCCGACGGCTCCTGCGAGGTGGCCGACGACGGCCGCGGCATGCCGGTCGACGTGCACCCCGAGGAGAAGATCCCCGGGGTCGAGCTGATCCTGACCCGGCTGCACGCCGGCGGCAAGTTCAGCAACCGCAACTACACCTTCTCCGGCGGCCTGCACGGCGTCGGCGTCAGCGTGGTGAACGCGCTGTCGAAGAAGCTCGACGTCTACATCAAGCGCGACGGCAACGAATACCACATGGCCTTCGCCGACGGCGACCGGGCCAGCCCGCTGCAGGCCGTGGGCAGCGTCGGCAAGCGCAACACCGGCACCCGGCTGCGCTTCTGGCCGGATCCGAAGTATTTCGACAGCGTCAAGTTCAACCTGCGTGCGCTGCGCCACCTGCTGCGGGCCAAGGCGGTGCTGTGCCCGGGGCTGACCGTGCGCCTGGTGGACGAGGCCAGCGGCGAGCGCGACGAGTGGCGCTACGACGACGGCCTGCGCGCCTACCTGTCCAGCGAACTGAAGAAGGGCGGCCTGTCCGGCGCCGAGCTGTTGCCGCCGGAGCTGTTCACCGGCTCGCTGCAGAAGGAGACCGAGATCGTCGACTGGGCGGTCGCCTGGGTTCCGGACGGCGAGCTGGTCCAGGAAAGCTACGTCAACCTGATTCCCACCGCGCAGCACGGCACCCATGTCAACGGCCTGCGCACCGGCTGCACCGACGCGCTGCGCGAATTCTGCGATTTCCACAACCTGCTGCCGCGCGGGGTGAAGCTGGCCCCGGAGGACGTCTGGGACCGCGCCGCCTTCGTGCTCTCGCTGAAGATGACCGAGCCTCAGTTCAGCGGCCAGACCAAGGAGCGGCTGAGCTCGCGCCACGCCGCCGGGTTCGTCGAATCGGCGGCGCACGACGCGTTCTCGCTGTGGCTCAACACCCACGTGGAGCTGGGCGGGCGGATCGCGCAGCTGGCGATCGAGCGCGCCAGCGCGCGGCTGAAGACCGAGAAGCAGGTCACCCGCAAGAAGGTCACCCAGGGCCCTGCCCTGCCCGGCAAGCTGGCCGACTGCATCAGCCAGGACCTGTCGCGCACCGAGCTGTTCCTGGTCGAGGGCGATTCGGCCGGCGGCAGCGCGCGCCAGGCGCGCGACAAGGACTTCCAGGCGATCCTGCCGCTGCGCGGCAAGATCCTGAACACCTGGGAAGTCGCCTCCGGCGGCGTGCTTGCCTCCAACGAGGTGCACGACCTCGCCGTGGCGATCGGCTGCGACCCCGGCAAGGACGACATCAGCGGCCTGCGCTACGGCAAGATCATCATCCTCGCCGACGCCGACTCCGACGGCCTGCACATCGCCACCCTGCTGTCGGCGCTGTTCCTGAAACATTTCCCGGCGCTGGTGCGCGAAGGCCACGTGTTCGTGGCGATGCCGCCGCTGTTCCGCATCGACGTGGGCAAGCAGGTGTTCTACGCCCTCGACGAGGAGGAGAAGCGCCTGATGATGGAGCGCATCGAGCGCGAGAAGCTCAAGGGCGCGGTGCACGTGACCCGCTTCAAGGGCCTGGGCGAGATGAATCCGTCGCAGCTGCGCGAGTCCACGATCCACCCGGATACCCGGCGCCTGGTGCAGCTCACCATCGACGACGCGGTCGAGACCACGTCGCTGATGGACATGCTGCTGGGCAAGAAGCGCGCCGGCGACCGCAAGGCCTGGCTGGAGAGCAAGGGCGACCTGGCGACGCTGGAAGTGTGACGAACGACGGACCGGGCAGGCCCGATTCGCGCCCGGCTTCAGCTTCCTGAGCGCCGCGGCGCTTCTTTGCCGGCGCTGCCCGCGTTTATCCTCCCGGCACACGCCGATCGCGGCGCACTGGAAAGAATCACGTGTTCCATCGACTTGCCGCGCTCGCGGCCGCTTCGCTGCTGGCCGCCGGCAGCGCTTTCGCCGCCTCGCCGATTCCGGCCGAGGATTTCGCCCGCCATCCCGAGATCTTCTCCGCCAGCCTCTCGCCGACCGGGCGCTACATCGCTCTGGCAGTGCCGACCGAGGACGGCATGGAGACGCGCCTGCAGATCGTCGACCTGCAAGGCGGCGACACCCAGACCCTGCGCTTCGCCCGCGGCCAGCACGTGACCGACCTGGTGTGGAGCGACGCGGAGCAGATCGTCGTAGCGCGCGCCAGGATGGAGCCGCTGCGGGCCAAGCCGTACAGCTACGGCGAGCTGATGAGCACCGACGTGCACGGCAAGAACCAGGAGACCCTGTTCGCCTACGAGCGCGACCAGCTCACCCAGCGCGGCCGGCGCAAGGACCGGGGCTTCGCCACCGTGGTCAAGGTGCTGGACCAGGAGCCGGGCAAGGTACTGGTGGATTTCACCGCGTGGCCGGAAAGACGCAACGACGAGGACCGCACGACGTCGATCTTCAAGGTGGACACGCGCACCGGCAGCCGCGAAATGGTCGAGCAGACCAGGGAGACGGCGACCTTCCAGTTCGACCATTCCGGTCGCGCACGGCTGAAGGCCACCACCGACCTCGACGGCGATCCGGTGCTGGCCTACCGGCCGACGCCGGACAGCGACTGGCAGGCGGTGCCGAAGGCGCTCGCCGGTTACAGCATGTCGCTGCAGTACGTGGAAGCCGACGACAACACCGCCTGGGCCACGATCGTGGATCGCGACGAGCCCGCGCAGCTATACCGGGTGGACCTTGCCAGGGGCACCCGTGAGCGCGTCGCCGGCCGCGAGGACGTGGAGATCGAGCGGGTCATGTACGCCGGCCACGACGGCCCGCCGTTCGCGGTGGTCTACGACGAGGACAAGCCGCAGGTGCAATACCTCGACACCGGCTCCGAGTGGGCCGGCCTGCACGCGGGCCTGCTCAAGGCGTTCCCGGGGCAGATGGTCACGATCCTCGACTGGACCCGCGACGACCGCAAGCTGCTGTTCCTGGCGTGGAGCGACCGCAACCCGGGCGCGTATTACATCTTCGACCGTGACGCCGGCAAGGTGCAGCTGGTCAACGAGCTGATGCCCTGGCTGCAGCCGGCCACCCTGGCGCCCACGCGCCCGATCAGCTTCCAGTCGCGCGACGGCCTGGTCCTGCACGGCTTCTACACCGCACCCGCCGGCGACTGGCCCAGGCCGATGGTGGTGATGCCGCACGGCGGTCCGCACGGCGTCCACGACAGCTGGGGCTTCAATGCCGACGCGCAGTTCCTCGCCAGCCGCGGCTATGCCGTGCTGCAGGTGAACTATCGCGGTTCCGGCGGCCGCGGCCGCGGCTTCCTCACCAGCGGCTACCGCGAATGGGGCGGCAAGATGCAGGACGACATCGCCGACGGCGTGCGCTGGGCGATCGCGCAGAAGCTCGCAGATCCCGAACGCATCTGCACCTACGGCGCCAGCTATGGCGGCTATGCCGCGATGATGCAACCGATCCGCTATCCCGATCTGTACAAGTGCGCGATCGGCTACGTCGGCGTCTACGACCTCGAGGTGTTCCGCCAGGAAGGCGACATCACCGACCGCGAGTCCGGCCGCCGCTACATCGACCGCGTGATCGGTTCCGACCCGGAGACGCTGGTCGCGTGGTCGCCGTCCAGGAACGTGGACAAGATCGGGATCCCGGTGTTCCTGGTCCAGGGCAACATCGACAAGCGCGTGCCGATGGACCAGTTCGAAGCGCTCACGACCGCGTTCCAGGCGCGTGGAGTCCCGGTCGAGACCATGGTCGCCAAGGGCGAGGGCCACGGCTTCTACAAGCCGGAGAACATCGCCGAGCTCTACCGCCGGATGGAAGCGTTCCTCGCGAAGTACATCGGCCCCGGCGCGGCGCCGTAAGGCTCAGGCCAACGCCGCCTGCAACAGCGCACGCAGCAGCCGCTGCGTGCGCGCGGCCCTGGCCTCGTCCCAGGCGAAGCTGGCCTCGTCCATGTAGATCCGCTGGCTGATCTCCAGCTGCACCGCGTCCACGCCGTTGCCGGGGTCGCCGTAGTGGCGGGTGATGTAGCCGCCCTTGAAGCGGCCGTTGGCCACCCAGTCGTAGTCGTCCTGGCCGGCGAGCACCGCTTCCAGGCGCTGCTGCAGTTCCGGCGAGCAACTCGCGCCGCCGGCGGTGCCCAGGTTGAGGTCCGGCAGGCGGCCCTCGAACAGGAACGGCACCTCGCCGCGGATCGAATGGCCTTCCCACAGCACCACCCGGCCATGCGCCGAGCGGATCCGGGCCAGCTCCGCCTGCAGGCAGTCGTGGTACGGACGCCAGTAGCGCTCGACCCGCGCCCTGACCTCTTCCTCGTCCGGCTCCTGGCCCTCGCGGTACACCGGTTCGTCGCTGAACTGGCGCAGCGGGCACAGCCCGGTGGTGTTCTGCCCCGGATACAGCGAGGTGTCGTCCGGCGGGCGGTTGAGGTCGACCACGTAGCGCGAGTAGCACGGCGCCAGCACCGAGGCGCCCAGGGTCATGGCGAAGGCGTACAGGCGGCCGACGTGCCAATCGGTATCCGGTGCGCGGCGCGCGGCCGGCGTCATGCGCGCGGCCATCGCCTTCGGGATCTCGCTGCCGTCGTGCGGCAGGCTCACCAGCAGCGGCGCGTTGCCGCGGTGCAAGGTGAAGATGGTGTCCGTCATGGTCCCCCTCCTTATCGCATCAACACCACTTCCTCGGCCGAAGTGGGGTGGATCGCCACCGTTCCGTGCAGGTCGGCGAGGGTGATGCCGCGCTTCAACGCCACCGCGAAGCCCTGCAGCATCTCGTCCACCCCGTCCCCGATCAGGTGGAGGCCCACGACCCGCTGCTCGCGCGGACCGGCGTCGTCGCCGTCCGCCACGCACACCAGCTTGAACAGGCTGCGCTGCGGCGAATCCGCCAGCGCGTGCAGCATCGGCCGGAAACCGGCACGGTACACCCGAACGGCGTCGCCATGGCGGCGCCGCGCCTCCTCCTCGTCGAGCCCGACCTTGCCGATCGGCGGGTGCGAGAACACCACCGTGGCGATCGCCCCGGCCTCCAGGCGCGCATCGGGCTCGCCGCCGAACAGGCGGTCCATCAGCCGCCGCGCGGCGGCGATCGCGACCGGCGTCAGCGCCACGCCGTCGGTCACGTCGCCGACCGCATGCAGGCCATCGACGCCCGTGGACTGGTATTCGTCCACCACCACGTGACCGCCCGGGTCGAGCCGCACGCCGGCCTCCTCGAGGCCGATGCCGCGGCTGTTCGGCCGCCGCCCGGTGGCGAAGATCACCTGGTCGAAGGGCGCGCTGTCGGCGCCGTGCGCATCGCGCAGCACCAGCGCCCCGGGCGCGCCGGCCAGGCCGCGCAGCTCGTGCCCGAAATGCACCCGGATGCCCTGCTGCACGTAGTCGTCCAGCAGTTGCCCGGCAATGTCCGGGTCGAACCCGTTGAGCAGCCTGCGCCGGCGCACGAACAGCTCGACCCGGCTGCCGAGCGCCTGCAGCACGCCGGCCAGCTCGACCGCGATGTAGCCACCGCCGACCAGCGCCACCCGTGCCGGCGCCGCGGCCAGTTCGAAGAAGCCGTCCGAATCGATGCCCAGGTCGGCGCCGGGCACGTCCGGCCGCCACGGGTGGCCGCCCGTCGCCACCAGCACCTGCGGCGCGCGCAGGCGCAGGCCGTTGTCGCACGCGACCACGCCCGGGCCCTCGAGCCGCCCGCGCACCGGCATCAGCGCGACGCCCGCGGCCTCGAGCCGCTTGAGGTAGCTGGCGTGGATGTTGGCGATGTAGCGCTGTCGGAAGGCGATGAACGCCGGCCAGTCCAGCGCCGGCAGGCCCTCGGGCAGGTCGAAGCCGAGCTGCGCCGCCAGCGCCGCCTTGTGCGCCAGGTCCGCGGCCAGCCACATCGCCTTCTTCGGCACGCAGCCGACGTTGACGCAGGTGCCGCCCAGCGCGCCCGGCTCCAGCAATGCGACCCGCGCGCCGTGCTGCGCCGCGCGGAACGCGCCCGCCAACCCGCCGGAGCCACCGCCGAGGACCACCAGGTCGAAGTCGGCGGCGGCGCGGCTCATGCGAACCGTTCCAACCGGTAGGGCGCGGGATCGATCGCCGGCGTGGCGCCGGTGACCAGGTCGCCGACCAGTTGCGCGGTCGCGACGCTCATGCTGACCCCGAGCATGCCGTGCCCGGTCGCCAGCCACTGGCCCTTGCGCCCCGGCACCGGGCCGATCACCGGCACGTCGTCCACGCTCATCGGCCGCCAGCCGTACCACTCTTCCTGCTTCACCGGGCCGACGCCCTCGTGCAGGTACTCGCGCGCGGCGCGCTCCAGCGCGTCGAGGCGGCGGCGGTTGAGGCTGGCGTCGAAGCCGGAGAATTCCATGGTGCTGCCGAGCCGGTAGCCGCTCGGCCAGGTGCTGACGCAGACGCTGCGTTCCTGCAGGGTCAGCGGCCGCTTCGGCACCCGCGCCGGGCGCTCGTAGGTGATCGAGTAGCCCTTGCCTGGCTGCATCACCGCCGGCAGCAGCGGCACCCGCAGGCGCCGGGCCAGCCGTGGCGACCACGCGCCGACCGCCAGCACCACGTCGCGGCAGCGCAGGTCGCCGGCGGCGGTGCGCACGCGCAGCGCGTTGCCGTCGGATTCGATCGCCAGCACTTCGCGCTGCTCGTCGATGGCGCCGCCGGCGTTGCGCAGCGCGCGCGCCAGGCCATCCACGTAGCGGTCCGGGCGCAGGCTGGCGTCGCCGGGGAAACGCACCACCGCGACCACGCCCTCGCGCAGCGCCGGCTCCTCGCGCAGGTAGGCCGGGCCGTCGACGATCTCGCTTTCGATCCCGAGCTCGGCCAGCCAGCCGAGCTCGCGCCGGTACTCCTCCAGCGCGCGCGCGTCGCGGAACACGTGGTCGGTGCCGGTCTGGGCGAACTCGCAGTCGATGCCGTGGCTCGCCAGCCAATCCGGGAAGGCGCGCCGCGAGGCCTGCAGCAACGCGGCGCGGGCGGCGCCGCTGCGCATCATCGCGCGCTGGTTGCAGCGGCCGGCGAAGCGCAGCAGCCACGACCACAGGCCCGGGTCGACCCGCGGCTTCAGGTACAGCGGCGCGTCCGGCGTCAGCATCCAGCGCATCGCCCGCAGCACCTGGCCGGGCGCCGCGAGGGGCAGCGAATGGCTCGGCGTCAGGGTGCCGCAATTGCCATGGGAACTCCCGCCGCCGACCGCGCCGCTGTCGACCACGCGCACGCCGCGGCCGCGTTCGGCCAATGCCAGCGCGCAGGCAAGCCCGACCACGCCGGCACCCACGACGACGACATCGTCGGCGCCGCCGCCCTGAATCCCCATGTCGCCGATGCTCCTTCGCTCCGGAAAGCGAAGATGATACGGCCGAAGCGCGCGCGACCGAAGTCGCGGCGGTCTTCAGTGCTGGTGGCCGCCCTCGCCGTGCACGTGGCCGTGCTCGATTTCCTCCGGGGTGGCCTCGCGCACGTCGACGACCTCGATGTCGAAGTGCAGGTCCTTGCCCGCCATCGGATGGTTGAGGTCCACGTCCACCACGCTCATGCC
>JBIQLI010000023.1:0-10233 GCA_044464395.1 Lysobacter sp. | reverse complement strand
TCGCGCACAAGGTCGCGCCCGCGATCGCCGCCGGCTGCCCGTTCGTGCTCAAGCCGTCCGAGCGCACCCCGATCGGCGCGCTGATCATCGGCGAGGTGCTGGCCGAAACCGGCCTGCCCCCGGGCGCGTTCTCGATCCTGCCCTGCCCCGTGGACCAGGCCGACGCGCTGATCGAGGACGAACGCATCTCGCTGCTGAGTTTCACCGGCGGCCTGGTCGGCTGGGACCTGAAGGCGCGCGCCGGACGCAAGAAAGTGGTGCTGGAGCTGGGCGGTAACGCCGCGTGCATCGTGGATGCCGATCCCGGCCGGCCGGTGGACGAGGTCGTGTCGCGGCTGGTGTCGGGCGCCTACTACCAGTCCGGGCAGAGCTGCATCGGCGTGCAGCGGATCTTCGTCCACCGGTCGCAGTACGACGCGCTGCGCGACCAGCTCGCCGCCGCGGTGTCGAAGCTGCGCATGGGCGACCCGCGCGACGAGGACGTGTTCATCGGCCCGATGATCGACGAGGCCGCGGCGCAGCGGGTGGAGGCGTGGATCGCGGACGCGGTGGCAGGCGGCGCCAGGGTACTGGCGGGCGGGGAGCGCAAAGGCAACCTGCTGCCGGCGACGCTGCTGGAGGCCCTGCCGCACGAGGCGGCGCTGTACCGGCAGGAGGCGTTCGGGCCGGTCGCGGCGATGGAACCGTTCGACGACTACGAGGACGCGCTGGCGCGGGTGAACGACAGCGATTTCGGCTTGCAGGCGGGCGTGTTCACCGGCGACCTCGGGCACGCGATGCGGGCCTGGGACGTGCTGGAGGTGGGCGGGGTGATCGTGGGGGACATCCCGAGCTTCCGGGTGGACAACATGCCTTATGGGGGGGTGAAGGGGTCTGGGTTCGGGCGGGAGGGGGTGCGGTATGCGATTGGGGATATGACTGAGCCCAGGTTGCTGGTCATCAGGGACATGTAGAGCCGACCCATGGTCGGCTTGTCGCTTGCGGGTAATGCCGAGCCGACCATGGGTCGGCTCTACCTGGGTTGGGGGTGGCCGTAGAGGTAGCCCTGGCCGAACTGGCAGCCGAGTTCGAGGAGGATGCGGCGCTGCTCCTCGGTCTCGATGCCTTCGCCGATGGTGTCGATGCCGAGGGTGCCGGCGAGCGCCAGGATCGCGCGGACCAGGGCCAGGCTTTCGGCCTGGGTGTCGCCGTCGAGGCCGGCGACGAAGCTGCGGTCGATCTTCAGCGACTGGATCGGGAAGCGGTGCAGGTAGGACAGCGCCGAGAAGCCGGTGCCGAAATCGTCCAGCAAGGCCTGCACGCCGCGCTCGCGCAGGTGGCTGAGCATGCGCAGCGCGCGCGGCGCGTCGTCGAGCAGCGCGACCTCGGTGATCTCGATGCGCAACCGCCGCGGGTCGGCGCCGGCGGCGTCGAGCATCCGCAGCAGGCGGTCGGCGAAGTCGTCGGAACGGAAGTGCCGCGGCGAGACATTGATCGAGACATACACGTCGCGCTGGTCGCGCAGCCAGGCGATCACCCGCTCGTAGATCAGCCAGTCCACCTGCTCGATCAGGCCGCTGTCCTCGCCCACGCCGATGAATTCGCCCGGCGGCAGCGCGCCGTGCAGCTCGTGCTCCCAGCGCAGCAGCGCCTCGTAGCCGACCACGACGCCGTCGGCCAGGCGCACGATCGGCTGGAAATGCGGGACGAAAGCGTCGCCCATGATCGCGCGGCGCAGGTCGGCTTCCAGGTCCAGCAACCGGATCGCGTGCGCGCGCATCGCCTCGTCGAACAGCGCGCTGCGGTCGCGGCCCTCGGCCTTGGCCCGGTACATCGCCGCGTCGGCGTCGCGCAGCAGTTCCTCGCCCAGCCGGTAGCGCGGTTGCCACTGGGCGATGCCGATGCTCGCGGAAGGGAACAGCTCGCGCCCGCCGAGCCACAGGGGCTTGCTGACCGCTTCCAGCACGCGCGCGGCCAGCGCCATGCTGGCGTTGGCGTCGGCGACGCGCTCGGCCAGGATCGCGAACTCGTCGCCACCGAAACGCGCGACCACGCCGTCCTCGCCCAGCGCGGTGGCGATGCGGCGGCCGATCTCGACCAGCATCTCGTCGCCGGCGGCGTGGCCGATCGAGTCGTTGATCAGCTTGAAGCGGTCCAGGTCCAGGAACAGCACGCCGAAGCCGCCCGTGCCCTCCTCGCGCACCCGGGTGATCGCCGCGTCCAGCCGCTCCAGCAGGTGCGGCCGGTTGGGCAGCCCGGTCAGCGCGTCGTGGCGGGCCTGGTGGGTCAGGCGCTGCTCGGCGCGCACGCGCTCGCTGATCTGCGCGCGCAGTTCGCGGTTGGCATTGGCCAGTTCGCGGGTGCGCGACTCGACCCGGAACTCCAGCTCTGCGTGCGCCGCCTTCAGGTGCTCCTGCGCGCGCTTGCGTGCCAGGCCGCCGCCGATGTGGTGGGCGACGAAGGTCAGCAGTTCCTGGTCGCGCGGGGTAAAGCTGATCTCCGGGGTATACGTCTGCACCGCGATCGCGCCGACCACGGTGCTGTCGCGCAGCAGCGGCACGCCCAGCCAGCTATGCGCCAGCGCGCCGTGGCTGCGGACATTGCCGGTGGCCTCGAGTTCGGCGATTCGCGCGCGGTCGGCCAGCAGCGGCTCGCCGTGCAGGATCACGTACTCGGTGAGGCCCTTGGTCAGCTTGCGGGTGACGCGCGCCGCGTCGCGCTCGTCCACCGAGTACGGGAACTCGATCTGGTCGCCTTCCGGGGTCAGCAGCGCGATGTAGAAGTTGCGCGCGTACAGCAATTCGCCGACCACGTTGTGCACGTCGGCGTAGAAGCGCTCGAGGCTGCCGGCGGTGACCGACAACTCGGTGATCCGGTACAGCGCCCGCTGCAGGCGCTCGGCGCGCTGGCGTTCGACGATCTCCGCCTGCAGCACCAGGTTGGCCTGCTGCAGCTCCAGGGTGCGCTCGTCGACCCGGCGCTCCAGCTCGATCTGCGCGTTCTTGCGGTCCAGCGCGGTGAGGATGTGCTGGGCCACGTATTCCAGCAGCGCGCGGTCCTCGTTGCTGTAGCTGGCCGGGTGGTCGTAGCTCTGGACCACGATCGCGCCGCAGACGCGGTCGTCGCGGCGCATCGGCACGCCCAGCCAGTCGGCGCTGTCCGGGCCGTGGCGCAGGTCGAGCTGCACGCCCATCTCGTGGCGCAGCCGCGCCGAAGGCCCCAGCAGCGGCTTGCCGTGGCGCAGCAGGGCCACGGTCAGGCTGTTGGGCATTTCCGAGACCGAGGTTTCCTCCTCCGGATCGGCCACGTAGGGATCCAGGCGGTCGGCGAAGTACAGGAAGCGCACCGACTGGCGGACATCGTCGTAGAGCACGATGTAGAAGTTCTCGGCATACATCAGCCCGCCGACCACCGCGTGGATGCGGGCCAGCATCTCCTGCATCTCCAGCCCGGAGCCGGCGAGGTCGGCGATCTCGTACAGCGCCTGCTGCAGCCGCTGCGCCTTCTGCAGCGCCTCGATCCGGGCCTGCGCGCGCCACGAAGTCAGGGTCGCGGCGACGGTGCGGCGCGCGAGCGCGATCCAGGCCTTGCGCGAGGCCGGCGGCAGCGGCTCGCCCAGGCGCGCGGCGAGCGCAATCCGGGCGTCGCCCTCGCTCCAGTGCTCGACGATCGCGTGCTCGTCCGCCCGCGGCGTCTCGCCGTCGAGGCTGGCCTCGGCATGCACGTGCAGCCACGGCGGCGCGCCGGCGGCCTCGGACAGGCCTTCGCCGGTATCCGGGTCACGCCAGCGCACGACCACGCTGGAGCCGGTGGGCAGGGTATCGGTCAGCGCGCCGGCCAGGCTCGCCAGGGTCGGCGCCGTCCCCGCGGCCGGGACCGGTCGCGATTCGGTGGCTTCGACGCCTGAGTCCACGCTGCCCCCCACACTCCCCATGGCCGCAGCATAACGCCGCCGGCAGACCTGGCCGCAACCCGCGACCGCCGCGCATCGCTTACGCTGGCGTGATGAGCGACACACTTGCGGCACCGGCCGCGTTCAGCCTGGAAGTGAAGCACAGCCGCTTCCTGGCCCAGGCGGCGCCGGTGGACACGCCCGCGGCGGCGCTGGCGTTCCTGGAATCGGTTGCGGACCCCGCCGCGACCCACAACTGCTGGGCCTACCGGATCGGCGCGGAGTACCGCTCCAGCGACGACGGCGAACCGGCGGGCACCGCCGGGCGCCCGATCCTGGCCGCGATCGACGGCCAGGGCTGCGACCGGGTGATGGTGGTGGTGACCCGCTGGTTCGGCGGCATCAAGCTGGGCGCCGGCGGCCTGGTGCGGGCCTACGGCGGGGCCGCGGCCGAGTGCCTGCGCAGCGCGGAACGGGTGCCGATCGTGCCGATGTGCGAGTTGACGGTGCTGGCCGGCTTCGAGGATTTGGGCGCGGTGCACGCCGCGCTGGCGAGCGTGGGCGCGGAGAAGCTGGAAGAGCGCTTCGAGCCCGACGGCCTGCATTTGCGCCTGTCGCTGCCCTGCGACCGCGCACAGGCCCTGCGCACGCAGCTGCGCGATGCGACCCGCGATCGCGCGACAATATCGGAATGAGCGACCCCCGACCGACCGAAAAGGCGCCCGTCGGCAGCCTGCGCGCCCTGTGGCCGTTCGTGCGTGCGCACCGCGGCCTGTTCGCCGCGTGGCTGGTAGCCCTGGCCTGTTCGTCCACCGCGACCCTGAGCCTGCCGGTGGCCGTGCGCCAGATGATCGACCAGGGCTTCTCCAGCAGCGCCAATATCAACCGCGCCTTCGGGCTGCTGTTCCTGGTGGCGCTGGCCCTCGCACTGGCGACCGCGGCCCGCTTCTATTTTGTCTCGCTGCTGGGCGAACGCGTGGTCGCCGACCTGCGCGGCAAGCTGTACACCCACCTGCTCGGGCTGGACGCGGCGTTCTTCGACCGCAGCCGCACCGGCGAGCTGGTCTCGCGCCTCACCGCCGACGCCGAACTGCTGCGCAGCGTGGTCGGCTCCAGCATGTCGGTGGCACTGCGCAGCCTGGTCACGGTGGTCGGCGCGATCGCGATGATGTTCGTCACCAGCCCGCACCTGGCCAGCTATGCCCTGTTCGGGATCCCGCTGGCGGTGCTGCCGATCGTGCTCGGCGCACGACGGCTGCAGAAGATGTCGCGCGCCAGCCAGGACCGGGTGGCCGACGCGAACATGCTCGCGACCGAGACCCTGGGCGCGGTGCGCACGGTGCAGGCGCACGCGCGCGAACCGTTCGAGCGCGAGCGTTTCGGCAGCGCGCTGGCGACCGCGGTGGCGACCGCGCGCCGGCGCATCGGCGCGCAGGCGATCGTGACCGCGGTGGCGATCGTGCTGATCTTCGGCGCGATCACCCTGGTCCTGTGGTCGGGCGCACAGGAGGTCGTGGACGGGACCATGACCCCGGGCACGCTCGGCCAGTTCGTGCTGTACGCGCTGATCGGCGGCGGCTCGGTGGGCTCGCTGGCGGAAGTGTGGAACGAACTGCAGCGCGCGGCCGGAGGCATGGGCCGGATCAGCGAACTGCTGCAGCAGCAACCGCACGTAGTGGCGCCCGCGCAGCCGACCGCCCTGCCCCGACCGGTACGCGGAGCACTGCGCTTCGAGGACGTCACCTTCCACTACCCGATGCGCCCGGACCTGCCGGCGCTGGAACACTTCAGCCTCAGCGTCCGCCCGGGCGAGACCGTGGCCCTGGTCGGGCCGTCCGGCGCGGGCAAGAGCACCGTGTTCACCCTGCTGCTGCGTTTCCACGACCCGGAAAGCGGGCGCCTCACCCTGGATGGCATCGACGTGCGCGAACTGGATCCGGCGGCGTTGCGCCAGGTGATCGCGCTGGTCCCGCAGGCGCCGACGATCTTCGCCGCCAGCGCCGCGGACAACATCCGCTACGGGCGGCTGGACGCCAGCGACGCCGAGGTACGCGCCGCGGCCGAGACCGCCGAGGCCGACGCCTTCCTGGATGCCCTGCCCGAGGGCTTCGCCAGCGAGCTGGGCGAGCGCGGCGCGCGCCTGTCCGGCGGCCAGCAGCAGCGCGTGGCGATCGCCCGCGCGGTGCTGAAGGACGCGCCGGTGCTGCTGCTGGACGAGGCCACCAGCGCCCTGGACGCCCAGAGCGAACGCGCGGTGCAGCACGCGCTGGAGAAGCTGATGGCCGGCCGGACCACGCTGGTCATCGCGCACCGGCTGGCGACCATCCTCAAGGCCGACCGGATCGTGGTCATGGACCGGGGCCGGATCGTGGCCGAGGGCAGCCACGAGGCGCTCATGGCCCAGGGCGGCCTGTACGCGGAACTGGCCAAGCTGCAGTTCCTGGACTGAGCCGGCCGCATCTCTGTTCTCCGGCTGGTTTACCGGCTGAGCGTCCGTTCCAGGATGCCGTCGAGGGGGAGGTCGTCCGGCAGCGTGCCGAAGGCGCCCGCGTGCGGCGTTGCCACGCGGCTGGCGTGGAAGGCCGCGGCGACCGGGCTACCGGCCTGGTGCAGGACGCTGGCCTGGAGCGCCAGGGCGAGGGATTCGACGAAGCGCCTGGCGGCGGCCTCGGGGACGCTGGCGCCACCATTGAGGGGCCCACGCGGGCTTTGCAGCAGCGCCTGGTCGACAGGGGCGTCCTGGAGTTCGCGCCACAGCGCGGCGCCAGTGGCAGGTTCCTTCGACAAGGCCCGCAGGACGTCCAGGCACTGGATGTTGCCGCTGCCTTCCCAGATCGAGTTCAGCGGCGCCTGCCGGTACAGGCGCGGCAGCAGCGATTCCTCGATGTAGCCATTGCCGCCGAGGCATTCGAGCGCTTCGGCGACGAACATCGGCGCGCGCTTGCAGATCCAGTACTTGCCGACCGCCGTGGCGACGCGAGCAAACGCGGCCTCGCTTTCGTCGTGCGGCGCGGCATCGACCGCGCGGGCGACGCGCATGGACAGCGCGAGCGCCGCCTCGGCCTCGATCGCCAGGTCGGCTAGCACGTTTCGCATCAGCGGCTGGTCCACCAGTGGCTTCCCAAAAGCGATGCGATGACGGCAGTGGTGGATCGCCTGCGCCACCGCCATGCGCATCAATCCCGCCGACCCGAGCATGCAGTCCAGGCGGGTCAGCATCACCATCTCGAGGATGGTGGCGATGCCCCGCCCCTCCTCGCCGACACGCCAGGCGCGGGCGCCATGAAACTCGACTTCCGAGGACGCATTCGACCAGTCGCCCAGCTTGTCCTTGAGCCGCTGCAGCGCGAACGCATTCTTCTCGCCGTTCGGCAGGCGCCGCGGCAGCAGGAAACAGGTGAGACCGCCCGGTGCCTGGGCCAGGACCAGGAAGCCGTCGGACATCGGCGCGGAGAAGAACCACTTGTGGCCGGTGAGTGCGTAAGGCGCGGCAGGATCATCGGGTTCGGTGGGCCTCGGCGTCGCCGTGGTCGTGTTCGCGCGCACGTCGCTGCCACCCTGCTTCTCGGTCATGCCCATGCCGAGGGTGATGCCGGGCTTGTCGGCCAGCGGAAGCTCGCGCGGGTCGTAGTGCGGCGCGGCCGCCTTGTCGGCCCATGCGCGCAATCCGGGCTCCCGGCGCAACACCGGCACCGCCGCGTGGGTCATGGTAAGCGGGCAACTGCTGCCCGGCTCGGCCTGGTAGTGCAGGTAGCTCAGCGCCGCGCGCGCCACGTGCGCGCCGGGCGCGGGCTCGGCCCAGGACAGGCCGGCGACGCCGTGTTCGATCGCGGCACGCATGATCGCGTGGTAATTCGGATGGAAATCGACCCGATCGATGCGGCGGCCGGCGGCGTCCAGGGCGCGCAGGCGCGGACGGTCGCGGTGGGCGTCGTGCGACAACGCGAGCAGTTCGCCGCCGGCGAGCGCGCCATAGGCGGCGATGCGCCCGGCGAACGCGGACGCGCCCTCGCGGGACACCGCTTCGCGCAAGGCGGCATCGTCCTGCCACAGGTCGCGCGGGGCGAAGGCGGGTGGCTGGTTGTCGCCTGCGATGCGGACGTGGAAGTCGGCCATCCCGGAAATCTACTCCGAACAACGGTCCAGGGGACTGAGGACGCCGGCCCCGCCGCGGTTGAGCACATGGGTATAGATCTGCGTGGTGGCGACGTCCTTGTGGCCCAGCAACTCCTGGATCGTGCGGATGTCGTAGCCCGCTTCGAGGAGGTGGGTGGCGAACGAATGGCGGAGCGTGTGCGCGCTCACCGGCTTCACGACCCCGGCCTTGCGTGCGGCGGACTTGAGCGCGCGGGACAGCAGGCCGTCGTCCAGGTGGTGGCGGCGCTCGATGCCGTCGCGCGGATCGATCGAGCGCTCGTTGGCGGCAAACACGTACTGCCACCCGAATTCGCGCGGCGCCGACGGATACTTCCGCGCCAGCGCGTTGGGCAACCAGACCGCGCCGAAACCCTGCTCCAGGTCCGCCTGGTGGAGCCGTCGCGCCCGCTCCACCTCGCGTTCGAGCGGCTCTACCAGCGTCCTGGGCAGCATGGTCCTGCGGTCCTTGCCGCCCTTGCCATCGCGGACGAGGATCTCGTTACGGCGGAAGTCCAGGTCCTTCACCCGCAACCGCAGGCACTCCATCAAGCGCATCCCGGTGCCGTATAGCAGGCTGGCCACCAGCCACGGACGGCCCTCCATCAGCGCCAGGGTCGCATTCACTTCCGACACGGACAGGACGGTCGGCAAGCGACGCGGACGCTTGGCCCGGGTCAAGTTGTCCATCCACGGCAGCTCGATATCGAGCACCTCGCGGTACAGGAACAGCAGTGCCGACAAGGCCTGGTTCTGGGTATTGGCGGCCACCCTGCCCTCGTTGGCCAGGCGCGACAGGAACGCCTCGATCTCGGGCGCGCCCATGTCGCGCGGGTGGCGTTTGCCGTTGGCCAAAATGAACCGGCGGATCCAGCCGATGTAGATCGCCTCGGTGCGCAAGCTGTAGTGTTTGACCCGGCATCGTCGGCGAACCTGCTCCAGCAGGCGCGGCTTTGGCGTGGCCGAGGTGCCCTGTGTTATTGCCCCATCCTTTCGGATATGCACCATGGTGACCTCGCGATTTGCGATATCTCATGGCAATGATGGGGCGGGAGCGAGCCTGCCGGTGTCAGGCAAGTGCTTGATCTGTGGTCGGAAGTGTTCCTTGACCTGGGGGGAGACGAGGATGAATATCGGGGGCGTACGGCGCCCGATTGGCGCTACATGTTGTTAGGTGCCATGGGAGACATCCGGGATTTCGACAAGCTCTTGGCCTACCTCAAGCGGGTTCCGGCCATTTCGTCTGCTGCCATTGGTACGGGCCGCTTCGACGATGGCAATTGGTGGGTCAAGTTCGGCATAGAAATTACGCATCCGTTGGCGTGGCACGTCGTTCAAGAGTTCGGCTGCGTTCTTAACTACCTCTCCATCAATGAGCGCCTACCGGCGGTTTTCATGCCGGTGTCACCCGCACCCTATCTCAATGGTGGACCGGAGGATTACCTATCCTGGGTCATTGAGTCTAAAGATCCATCGTTCAAGCCCGGGACCGTCGCGGAGTGGCTGGAGGGGCGCTTACCTCGCCCTGTAGATGATCCGGAGCAGTGGGAGTTCGCGGATGGCACCTAACAATTCGTTCAAGCCGAACCTACTTCGCTACACCAACAACATGGCAGGTAAAGCTTGCCATGTTGTTGGCTACGCTACGTAGGTCGGCTTAACTCAGGTGTTAGGCGCCACAGCATGCGTCTCTGGTCATTGCACCCAAGATATCTAGACCCACAAGGTCTAGTTGCGCTTTGGCGTGAGGCACTACTGGCAAAGGCAGTACTCCGCGGCGAGACTCGTGGCTATACCCGCCATCCGCAGCTAGAGCGTTTCAAGATGCATCGCCAACCTCGCTCAGCCATAAACTCGTATCTGGCGACGATCCACGCCGAGGCAACACATCGAGGCTACGCCTTCGACCGCTCCAAGATCGGCCCGATCCGGGCCGTTCAATCTATCCCGGTCAGTTCCGGCCAAATAGCATGTGAGTGGCAGCATTTACAACGCAAGCTGTTGGCTCGCAGTCCAGCCATGCTGGTCCAATGGAGCAGCGTACTCACTCCAACGTGCCATCCTCTGTTCCGTTCTCAACCTGGCCCGGTGGCATCATGGGAGCGGGCGTCGGGTGGCGCCTAACATTGCGTTCAAGCCGAAATTGCATCGCTACGCCGTCCATATGGCAGAAAGAGCTTGCCATATGGCCAGCTACGCGCTGCAATTCGGCTTAACTTAGGTGTTAG
>JBIQLI010000022.1:0-10772 GCA_044464395.1 Lysobacter sp. | reverse complement strand
CGACGATCACGCCCTCGCCGCCCTCGAAGCCGTCCATCTCGACCAGCAGCTGGTTGAGGGTCTGCTCGCGCTCGTCGTGGCCGCCGCCCAGGCCGGCACCGCGATGGCGGCCGACCGCGTCGATCTCGTCGATGAAGATGATGCACGGCGCATGCTTCTTGGCCTGCTCGAACATGTCGCGCACGCGCGAGGCGCCGACGCCCACGAACATCTCGACGAAGTCGGAACCGGAGATCGAGAAGAACGGCACCTTGGCCTCGCCCGCGATGGCCTTGGCCAGCAGCGTCTTGCCGGTGCCCGGCGGGCCGACCATGAGCACGCCGCGCGGGATCTTGCCGCCCAGCTTCTGGAACTTGGACGGGTCGCGCAGGAATTCGACCAGCTCGGACACTTCCTCCTTGGCCTCGTCGCAACCGGCGACATCGGCGAAGGTGATCTTGGTCTGGTCCTCGTTGAGCAGCTTGGCGCGCGAGCGGCCGAACGACATCGCGCCCTTGCCGCCGCCCTGCTGCATCTGCCGCATGAAATACACCCAGATGCCGATGAACAGCAGCCACGGCAGCACGTTGATCAGGATCATGCCGATCGACATGCCGCTGGACGGCGGCGTCTGCACCAGGGTCACGTCATGGTTCAACAGGTCGTTGACCATGTCCTTGTCCACCGGCGCGTAGGTGGTGAACTTGCTGCCGTCCTTGCGCTCGCCGGTGATGGTGGTGCGGTCCTCGGCGATCTTCACCTGGGACACGCGGTCGTTCTGCACTTCCTGCACGAACTGGTCGTAGGTCAGCGCCTGGGGCGACGCCGACTGCGGGCTGAAGCTCTGGAACACCACCAGCAGCACCACGGCCACCACTACCCAGAGCAGCAAGTTCTTGACCAGGTCGTTCACGATTTCATGTCCGTCAGTTTCCCTTGCGCCAGTGCGTAAACCTCCGGCGAGCGCTTGCGCGAGGCGGCCGGCTTGCGGATGGAGACTTTCTCATACCGGCGGCGCAAGTCCCGCAGGTAGTCGTCGAAGCCGGCGCCCTGGAACAGCTTGATCAGGAAATTCCCGCCCGGGCGCAGGTGGTGGTCGGCGAAATCCATGGCCAGTTCCGCCAGATGCATCATCCGCGGCTGGTCGACGGCATCCATTCCACTCTTATTGGGGGCCATGTCCGAGAGCACAAGGTCCACCGGGGTGCCGCCGAGCGTGGCCTCCAGCGTCGATAGGACCGCATCCTCCCTGAAGTCGCCATGAAGGAATTCGACCCCGGCCAGCGAAGGCATCTCGAGGATGTCCAGCGCCACCACCCGGCCGCTGTCGCCCAGCGCCTGGCGCACCCACTGCGACCAGCCGCCCGGCGCCGCACCCAGGTCCACCACCACCATGCCCGGCTTGAGCAGCCGGTCGCGTGCGACCAGCTCCTCCAGCTTGTAGGCGGCGCGCGAGCGCATCCCTTCCGCCTGCGCCTTCTTCACGTAGGGGTCGGAGAAATGCTCCTTCAGCCAGCGCTGGCTGGACTTGCTGCGAGTGGCCATGCGTGCCGCCATGATACCCTGCGCAGCCTGACTGAATGCCCGTTCCGGCCGGCCCCTTTTCCCCCATGACCACCGCCCTCACCAGTGCCCAGACCCGCTTCCTGCGCGGCCAGGCCCACGACCTCAAGGCGATGCTGCAGGTGGGGGGCAAGGGCATCAGCGACGCCCTCGTGGCCGAGGTCGACCTGGCCCTGGAGCACCACGAGCTGATCAAGGTGAAGGTGGCCGGCGAGGACCGCGACGCGCGCGACGCCATGATTGCCGACCTGGCCGGCCGCACCGGTGCGGCGCTCGTGCAGCGGATCGGCCACACCGCGGTGCTCTACCGCCCTTCGAAGGACCACCGGCAGATCGTCCTGCCCCGCGCCTGATGCAGCTGCACCAGGAAAAGCCGGACTACGAATACGTCCTGCGCGGCGCCGACGGCGCGGCCGCCCTGGTCAACGAGCGCACCCTGCGGCGCAGCTTCATCGTCGCCCCGGATGCCCTTGTCGAGGACTGGCCGGTGGACGACGCCGCGGCGATGGCGCCGGAGGACCTGGCCCCGCTGCTGGCGCTGCAGCCCGAAGTGGTGATCCTGGGCACCGGCGCGAGCCAGGTGTTCGTGCCGCCGGCGACCCAGGCGGCCTGCCTGCAGCGTGGCGTGGGCCTGGAGGTGATGACGAATCCTGCGGCGGCGCGGACTTACAGCGTGCTGGCGGGCGAAGGGCGCAGGGTGGTGGCGGGGTTCATCATCCGCGGGTGAGGCCTGTCGCGGCCTGCACCACGCCCACGGGCCGCGCTCACTTGCGCAGGGTCCAGTCGCCGGGGCGGTCGGCCGGGACCATGTGCCAGCCGGGCGCGAGCTCGAGGGTCCAGCCGGGGCCGGACACCGGCGGCGTGTCGCCTTCCGGCGCCACCACGATCACCGCGCTCCAGTCCGCGAGCAGCAACGCCCCTTCGCTGGCCTCGAGGACGCCCCAATCGTCGCTGATGCGCAGGGTGGGATAGACGGTGCCGACATCGTCGAGCGGCTGCAGGGTCCGCGGATCGAACTGCACCTTCATGTGCACCAGCGGCAGCCTGGCGACGCGGCTTTCGATGAAGCGCGCGCGGTCGGTGCGCAGGCGCTCCAGCCGGGCGCGTTCGCGCGCCTGTTCCGCGGCGTGCAGCGCGGCACCGTCGTAGTGGGCCGCGGCCGCCTGCAGCTTGTCCGCGGGCGTCGGCGGCAGGTCCGCCACGTCGCGCAGCAGCCACGCGAGGTTCGGCCCGTCTTCCAGCTTCGTGCGCCAGCCGGGCGCCAGGGCGTCCAGCAGCAGCCCGTACGCAGGGCCGCTGGCATAGGCGAACGAGCGCACGAAACTCGCGTCCCCGGCGTGCTCGCGCAGGTCGCGCAGCGCGCCGGCGGTACGGGCCTCGTCCGAGACGCTGCCGGCGACGACGCCGGTGTATTCGGCGAGGCCTTCGTTGAGTTCCAGCGCGGTCTCCGCGGCGTCCGCCCCCGGGAAGCGGCGATAGCGCTCGGCGCGGAAACCCAGCGCGTCGGCGAGCGCCTGCCGTTGCGCAGCGGCATCGGTGGCGCGCAGCGCCCCGGCGAGCGCCCGCCATTCGAGCTGGACCAGGTAGCGGCCTTCCGCCGTGTCCAGGTGGGCATTGTCGGCGCCGCCGGGCGCCGGGAGCGGCAATTGCGGCTGGATGCGGTGGAACAGTTCGTGCGCGAGCAGGACGTCCTGCCGCGCTTCGTCGCCCGGCAACGGCCAGAGCAACTGCGTCCAGCGCACGCCCGCCCAGTCGAATGCGGTGAACGCCGCATTCTGGTCCGCGGGCACTGTCCCCGCGAATACCCCGTTCTCCTCGTGCAGCCGCCCTTCGTCGTCGGCGCGGCTCGCCAGGACCCTGCGCGTGCCCGGCTCGACGACCAGGATGGGCCCGCACAGGGAATGGCCCCAGAGGCGGCCGCCTTCGCGCTGGCACAGGGCATCCGCGCGGTCGAACAGCGCACGGGCGGCCCCGGGGGTGAACGCGGGCGTGTCCTGGGCCGGCGACGCAAGCGGCCAGGCGGCGACGAGTCCGGCAAGCACGGTGGGGCGGATGAGGGCGGACATGCGGCATCTCCCCGTGAAAGGAAGTTGGCTCCTGTGACCCGGCTTCGCGGGGCGGGTTCCCTGCCCTGCGCGCGCCGGGCCTAGCGCCCGGGCAGATAGGCCAGCGGGTCGACCGGTTTGCCGTTGTAGCGGATCTCGAAGTGCAGCATGTCGCGGGCGGCGCCGGTATGGCCAAGCTCGGCGATCTGCTGCCCGGCCTTGACCAGCGCCCCTTCGCTCACCAGCCGGGTGCGGTTGTGGCCGTAGGCGGAGAGCCACTGGTCGTCGTGCTTCACGATCACCAGTTCGCCATAGCCGACCAGGCCCGAGCCGGAATACACCACCACCCCGTCGGCCGCGGCGCGCACCGGCGCGCCCTCGGTGCCGGCGATGTCGATGCCTTGCCGGGTCGGTTCGCCGGCCACGTAGCGCGACACGACCGCGCCATCGGCCGGCCAGTGGAAGGCGAACGGCGCCTTCGGCGGCGCAGGGCGCGGCGCGGGCGGCTTCGGTCGCGGCGCGGGCGTGGTGCCGCCGGCGCTGCGCGGCGGTGGCGCGGACCTGCCGCCGCCACCGGGATACAGCCGCAGGCGCTGCCCGGGATAGATGGTGTACGGCGGCGCGATCCCGTTCCAGGCGGCGAGGTCCTTGACCGTGATGCCGTTGTCGGTGGCGATCCGGTACAGGGTCTGGCCGCGGCGGACGATGGTGGTCACGCCGGGCTTGGGCGTGGAGACGGTCACCGGCCCGCTGTCGCCGGCGCGCCGCACCACGCGGCTGCTGGCGCAGCCGGCAAGCATCGCCGCGACCAGCAGCGCCACCAGCAGTCGCCCCCCCCGGCTCATCCGCCCCGCCTCATCCGTACGCATGCCACACAAGGTAGCCGATGGCGGCGAGCAGCAACACCGTGGCGATCCAGCCCAGCGGTTCGATCCAGCGGTGCAGCGCAGCCTCGGCCCGGGCCCCGCCCAGGCGGATCGCGCCGGCGACCAGGTACACGCGCTTGCCGCGGCCGACGAACATGCTGGCCATGAACGGCAGCAGCGGCACGCCGACGATGCCCGAGGCCCAGGTAAAGAACTTCAGCGGGATCGGCGTGAAGCCGGCGAGCACCAGGATCCAGAACGCCTTCCACGGCGACTCGACCGCGATCCCGCGCAGGTAGTCCACCTGCTCGTCGATCTTCGCCAGCCAGCCGAGTTCGGCGAACAGCGGCTTGACCAGTTCGAAGGCGTAGTGGCCCAGGACATAGCCCACCAGCGCCCCGACCAGCGAGCCGAGCAGGCTCAGCGTGGCGAAACGGAACGCGCGCCGCGGCTGCGCCAGCGCCATCGGCGCCAGCATGATTTCCGGCACCACCGGGAAGAACACCGCCTCGGCGAAACTGAGCACGGTCAGCAGTGCAGGCGCGTGGCGGTGCCGCGCCCAGTCCAGTGCCCGCTCGTAGAGCGGCCCGAACAGCTTCAATCGAGCATCCCCGAGAGCAGCGGCACGAACACCACCGGCCCCAGGTCGTCCTGCACGATCGCACCGGTCGCGTCCTTGCGCAGCCGCAGCAGGGACTGCGCCTCGGCGCCGCCGACCGGGGCCACCAGGGTGCCGCCGGGCGCGAGCTGCGCGGTGAGCGCCTCGACCAGTGCCGGCGCCGCCGCGGTGACCACGATGCCGTCGAACGGCGCCGCTTCCGGCCAGCCGATGCGACCGTCGTCGTGGCGGCTGCGCACGGTCAGGCCGAGCGAGCGGAAGCGCTTGCGCGCCTGCCGCAGCAGGTCGCCGATGCGCTCCACGGTGAACACTTCCAGCCCCAGCGCGGCGAGGATCGCGCCCTGGTAGCCCGAACCGGTGCCGACCTCCAGCACCTTCTTCGGCTGCGCGCCGTCGGCGAACAATGCCTCGGTCATCTTCGCCACCACCCACGGCTGGGAGATGGTCTGGTTGTGGCCGATCGGCAGCGCGGTGTCCTCGTAGGCGCGGGTGGCGAAGGCTTCGTCCACGAACAGGTGCCGCGGCACGGTGCGGATAGCGTTGAGCACGCGCTCGTCGGCGATGCCGTTGGCGCGCAGGCGCTCGATCAGGCGGTCGCGCACCCGTTGCGAGGTCATGCCGACGCCGACCGCCTCGGGTTGCAGGCGCAGGCGCGCCGTCATGCCGATTCGCCCAGAGCGAGTTCACCCGGAGCGAATACACCCAGGGCGAAAACGCCGCCGTCGTTGCTGACCAATCCGCGCATGCCCACATGATAGCGTGCGCGCATGGCCAAGAACCGCCAGCCGGCACCCGCCAACGACCCCGCGCGCAACGCCGGGGACGCCGATGACGACGCGGCGCTGTTCCGCGACGCGATCGGCCCGGTGCGGGAGCTGCCGCCGGTGCCCGAGCCGCCGCGCAAGGCACCGCCGCGCCCGGTGCCGCGGATGGCCGCGCGCGACCACGAGCAGGCGATGGGCGAGTTCCGCCGCGCCATGTCCGCCGACGTGCTGGAAGCCGGCGATGCGTTGAGCTACCGCCGCGACGAGGTGCCCGGGCGCGTGCTGCAGCGATTGCGCAAGGGCCAGTACGCGGCGCAGGACGAGCTCGACCTGCACTGGAGCGACGCCACGCAGGCCGAAACGATGTTGCGCGCGTTCCTCGCCCAGGCACGGGCGGCGGGCCTGGGTTGCGTGCGCATCGTCCACGGCAAGGGCCTGCACTCGGAGACTGGCGTGCCGGTGCTGAAGAACCTGGTCGATCGCATGTTGCGCCACCGCGCCGATGTGCTCGCCTTCCATTCCGCGCCGCCGGCCCAGGGCGGCAACGGTGCGGTGCTGGTGCTGCTCAAGCGCCCGTGAGCCCGAGCTCGGCGAGGACCGTGGTGGCGTAGGCGCCGGGCGGCAGGCTGAAGCGGAGTTCGAGCACGTCCCCTTCGAGCCAGGACCAGGCCAGGTCGTCCGGACGCAGGCGGGTGGCGCGGCGCTCCTGCTTCAGTCCGGCCGCTTCCAGCCCCTTGCGCAGGGCCAGCGACTCGTCGTCGGCCAGGGCCGCCGACTCCAGCGCCGCGGCATCGCCCTCGCTGCGCAATGCGCCGCGGCCCCACAGCGGCGCGGTCGGGTGGATGTCGAACCGGGCCAGTCGTTGCTGGAGGGTCGCGTCGAACGGCAGCGGGCCGAACACGCTGCGGCTGCCGTCGAGCATCCACACCTCGCCCTCTAGCGCGCTGTCCCAGTTGCCGGCTTCGACCCGCGCCGCCAGCACCCGGTTGAACAGCTGCGAGCGCGCCGCGGACAGCAGGTGGGTGCGCTGCTCGCGCGGCACCCGCCGGCCGCCGAACATCGCCATTGCGTTGGCGACGTTGTCGCCGCCCCGACCGAACCGCTGCTCGCCGAAGTAGTTGGGCACCCCGCGCGCCGCGATGTCGTGCAGGCGCGCCTCGATCGCCGCGCCCTCGCCCTGCACGTCGCGCAGCACCAGCACGAAGCGGTTCCCGGCCAGCGCGCCGCGCGGCAGCTTCTTCGCGTGCCGCTCCGCGGCGATCACGCGCAGGCCCTCGTGCGCCTCCAGCGCGGCGATGTCCGGCGCCTCGCGCCCCGGCAGGTGCACGCTGAAGCGCTGCACGGTCACCGCATGCCGGTCCTTCAGCCCGGCGTAGCCGACCCCGGCCTCGTGGATTCCGGCCCACTGCGCGATCAAGCGCGCCGCGAACGCGGTATTCATGCCGCGCTTCTCGATGGTCAGCAACAGATGCTCGCCGCTGCCGCTCGCCTCGAAGCCAGGCAGTTCCTCCACCCGGAAGTCCTCGGGCGTGGCGCGGATCCGTCCGGACAGGACCGGCGCTCCCAGCGCCGCCGGCCACGCGCGGGCGTTCACGTCGGCACGAGCAGGCACACCGCGTGCGCGGCGATGCCCTCCCCGCGGCCGGTGAATCCCAGGTTCTCGGTGGTGGTGGCCTTGACGCTGACCTGGTCCACGCTGGCGCCCAGCGCGGCGGCGATCGCCTCGCGCATCGCCGGCACGTGCGGCCCGACCTTCGGGCGCTCGCAGATGATGGTCACGTCGGCGTTGCCCAGCGCAAGCCCGCGCGCGTCCATCAGCGCCTTGCAGTGGTGCAGGAAGCGCAGGCTCTCCGCGCCCTTCCATTGCCGATCGGTCGGCGGGAAGTGGCGGCCGATGTCGCCCAGCGCCAGCGCGCCGAGGATCGCGTCGCACAAGGCGTGGATGGCGACGTCGCCGTCGCTGTGGGCGACGACGCCGCGCGTGTGCGGCACGCGTACGCCGCCCAGCATCACGTGGTCGCCGTCGCCGAAGGCGTGGACATCGAAGCCGTGGCCGATGCGCGGGGTCATGGCGCCGATTCTCGCAGGGATTCGCGCAGGTATCGGTAATACGCGAGGTCGGCCGGCGTGGTGATCTTGAGGTTGGCCTCGCTGCCCTCGACCAGCAGCGGGCGCGCGCCCTGCCGCTCCATCGCCATGGACTCGTCGGTCACCGCCACCCCGTCGCGGGCCGCGGCCTCCAGCGCGCGCTGCAGTTGCAGGCGCCGGAACAGCTGCGGGGTCAAGGCGCGCCACAGGCGCTCGCGCGGCGCGGTGGCGTCGATGCCGCCGTCGTCGCCGGCGCGCTTCAGGGTGTCGCGCACCGGCGCGGCCAGGATCGCCCCGATCGGATCGGCGCGCCCGCGCTCGAGCAGCGCCGACAGGTCCGCGTGCGACAGGTTCGGGCGTGCCGCATCGTGGACCAGCACGAAGTCGTCGGCGCGCACGCTGTCCGGCAGCGCCTGCAGGCCCGCGAGCACCGAGTCCGCGCGCGATTCGCCCCCGACGCAGGCACGCACCGGCTTGCCCTCGAAGGCGTCCCATCCCGGCCAGTGCGGATCGCCTTCGGCCAGCGCGACCACGACGCCGGCAACGGCCGGGTGCGACAGCAGCGCGCGCAAGGTATGGGCGATGAGCGGCTCGCCGTCGATCTCCAGATATTGCTTGGGGCGTGCCACCGCCTGCGGGTCGCCCCTGCGGGACTCCGCGGAGTACCTGGACCCGGAACCGGCCGCAGGGACCACCGCCCAGGTCACGGCAGCGGCTCCATCTGCACGGGCGCGTCCGGCCCTGCCGGCGCATCCGCAGCGGGCACCGCGTCCGGCACGGTGTCCTGGCGCTCGATCACCCGGTAGAAGGTTTCGCCGGGCTTGATCATGCCCAGCTCGTTGCGTGCGCGCTCCTCGACCGCCGCCTCGCCCGATTTCAGGTCCTCGACCTCGGCGGCCAGCGCCTCGTTGCGCTGGCGCAGGCCGGCGTTGTCTCGGGCCTGGCGCTCGACCCGCGCCTGCAGCGCCGCGACCTCGCGCTCGCCGCCATTGCCGAACCAGAGCCGATACTGCAACCAGGCCAGCAGCACCAGCAGCAGCACCAGCACGATCCGGAGGCCGCGCATCGGGGCGGTGGGGTCAGCGCTTCAGCGACACGAAGGCATCCCTGCCCGCGTACTTCGCGTCACCGCCAAGCGCTTCCTCGATGCGCAGGAGCTGGTTGTACTTGGCGACGCGGTCGCTGCGGCACAGCGAGCCGGTCTTGATCTGGGTCGCGGTGGTCGCCACGGCGATGTCGGCGATGGTGGTGTCGCCGGTCTCGCCGGAGCGGTGCGACACGACCGCCGCGTACTTCGCCGCGTCGGCCATGGCGATCGCCTCCAGGGTCTCGGTCAGCGTGCCGATCTGGTTGACCTTGATCAGGATCGCGTTGGCCACGCCCTGGTCGATGCCGTCACGGAAGATCCGCGGGTTGGTCACGAACAGGTCGTCGCCGACCAGCTGCACCTTGTCGCCCAGGCGCTGCGTCAGCAGCTTCCAGCCGTCCCAGTCGTCCTCGGACATGCCGTCCTCGATGGTGACGATCGGGTACTGCGCGCACCAGTTGCCGAGGAACTCGGCGAACTGCTCGCTGGTCAGGCGCTTGCCCTCGCCGGTGAGGTTGTACTTGCCGTTCTCGAAGAACTCGGTGGAGGCGACGTCCAGGCCGAGCAGCACGTCCTCGCCCGCGGTGTAGCCGGCCTTTCCGATCGCCTCGAGGATGACTTCCAGCGCTTCCTCGTTGCTGCGCAGATCGGGGGCGAAACCGCCTTCATCGCCGACCGCAGTGGACAGCCCGCGGCCCTTCAGCACCGCCTTCAGCGCGTGGAAGATTTCGGCGCCCGAGCGCAGCGCCTCGGAGAACGACGCGAAACCCACCGGCAGGATCATGAATTCCTGCAGGTCGACGTTGTTGTCGGCATGCGCGCCGCCGTTGATGATGTTCATCATCGGCACCGGCAGCACCGGCGCGCGGCCGTTGCCGAGGTGCTGCCACAGCGGCATGCGCTTCGAGGCGGCCACCGCGTGCGCATTGGCCAGCGACACCCCGAGCAGCGCGTTGGCGCCGAGGCGGCCCTTGTTCTCGGTGCCGTCGAGGTCGATCAGGCGCCGGTCGAGTGCGGCCTGGTCGCCGTCGAAGCCCTGCAGCGCCTGGGCAATGGTGGTGTTGACGTTGGCCACCGCCTTGCGCACGCCCTTGCCGCCGTAGCGGGTCTTGTCGCCATCGCGCAACTCCACCGCCTCCTTGCTGCCGGTGGAGGCGCCGGACGGCACCATGGCGCGGCCGAAGCTGCCGTCGGCCAGGGTCACTTCCGCTTCGAGCGTCGGATTGCCCCGGCTGTCGAGGATCTCCCGTGCATGGATCTTGGCGATGGTCGTCATATCTCGTCGGTTCTTTCAGGGATTCTCTTTCAACGCGGATTACGCGGATTGAACGCCGATCAACGCGGATCAGGCAGAGGATAATGAAAACCGCGGGCCACTACCTTCTCCATCCGTGTTGATCGGCTGTGATCCGCGTTATCCGCGTCCTGCGTTTGCTTCCTGCTCGAGGAAGCCGGATTGCTTGGCGGTCTGGTCGATGGCGATGAGGGTCTTGAGGAGGGCGCGCATCTTGCCGAGGGGCCAGGCGTTGGGGCCGTCGCTCAGGGCGACGTCGGGGTTGGGGTGGGTTTCCATGAAGATGCCGGAAATGCCCACCGCCATGGCCGCGCGCGCCAGCACCGGGACGAACTCGCGCTGGCCGCCGGACTTGCCGCCGGCGCCGCCGGGCAGCTGCACCGAATGGGTGGCGTCGAACACCACCGGGCAACCGGTGTCGCGCATCACCGCCAGCGAGCGCATGTCGCTGACCAGGTTGTTGTAGC
>JBIQLI010000021.1:0-11550 GCA_044464395.1 Lysobacter sp. | reverse complement strand
CCAGGCCGAGGTGAGCTGCAGCGAGGAGCACGGCCTCAGCGTGGACGTGCGCATGGGCGAGGTCGAGACGGTCGAGTCCACCCGCGACCGCGGGATCGGCGTCACCGTGTATTTCGGCAAGCGCAAGGGCAGCGCCAGCACCGCCGACCTGCGCGCCGACAGCCTGGAGGCCACGGTCGAGCAGGCTTGCGCGATCGCGCGCCACACCGAGGAAGACCCCGCCGCCGGCCTCGCCGACCCTGCATTGATGGCCAGATTGCCGGACGATGCGGGCGCGGACTTCGACGGCTGGCATCCCTGGGGCGTCGACGCCGGGCGCGCGATCGCGCTGGCCCTGGCCTGCGAGCACGCCGGCCGCGAGGACCCGAGGATCCACAATTCCGATGGCGCCTCGGTCGGCAGCAGCGCTTCGATCGGGGTGTACGCCAATTCGCACGGCTTCCTCGGTCGCGAGCGCGGCACGCGCCACACCATCGGCTGCGCGCTGATCGCCGGCCGCGGCGAAGGCATGCAGCGCGATGGCTGGTACACCACTGCGGTCGCCGACGCCGATCTCGAATCGCCCGAGGCGGTGGGCCGCCGCGCCGCCGAGCGCACCGCCGCGCGCCTGCAGCCGCGCGCGCTGCCGACCGGGACGCTGCCGGTGCTGTTCACCGCCGAGATGGCGCGTTCGCTCATCGGCCACCTGGTCGGCGCGGTATCCGGCGGCGCGTTGTACCGCGGCGCCAGCTTCCTGGTCGGTGCCGCCGGGCAACGCCTGTTTCCGGACTGGTTCGCGATCGACGAACTGCCGTTCCTCGCCCGCGGCCTGCGCTCGGCGGCCTTCGATGCCGAGGGCGTGGCCGCGCGCGAGTCGCCGCTGGTGCGCGACGGCGTGCTGCAGCGCTACGTGCTCGGCAGTTACTCGGCGCGCAAGCTCGGGCTCGAGACCACCGCCAACGCCGGCGGCGTGCACAACCTGCAGGTCGCCAGCAATGCCGGCAGCTTCGGGGAGCTGTTGCGCGGCATGGGCCGCGGCGTGGTCGTGACCGAGCTGATGGGGCAGGGCGTGAACACCGTCACCGGCGACTACTCGCGCGGCGCGGCCGGCTTCATGGTCGAGGGCGGCGAGATCGCGTACCCGGTGGACGGATTCACCATCGCCGGCAACCTGCGCGACATGTTCGCCGCGATCGAGGCGGTCGGCAGCGAGGTGGACGTGCGCTCGCACGTGCGCACCGGCCCCTTGCTGGTCGGCGCGATGACCGTCGCCGGAGCCGGCGCGGCCACCTGAACAGGCGGGCTTGACGGCGCCCGCCTGCCCGGGGACATTGGGGCCGGCGCCGGAGGGGCGTCGACTGGAGGGGAGACCATGAACGACATCGATCCGGCTGCCGCCGAGCAGCCCAGCGCCACCGAGGCCATCCCTGCCGAACAGCGGCAATGGGCCATGTTCGCGCACCTGTCGGCGCTGGCCGGCGGCATCGTCACCGCCGGCTGGGCCGGCAGCATCGGCTGCTTCCTCGGGCCGCTGGTGATCTGGCTGATGAAGAAGGAGACCATGCCCTTCGTCGACGACCAGGCCAAGGAAGCGCTGAACTTCAACATCACCGTGGCGATCGCGTTCTTCGTCCTGTTCGTGCTGACGCTGCTGTCGCTGGGCATCGGCATCATCCTCACCGGCCCGCTGATGATCATCATCGGCCTGGCCTGGCTGGTGTTCACCGTGATCGCGGCGATCAAGTCGAACGAGGGCGTGCGCTACCGCTACCCGTTCGCGATCCGCCTGGTGAAGTGATGGACGGCGGCGCCACCACGTCCGGCGAACGCCAGTGGGCCGCGATGGCCCACGTCGCCGCGCTCGTGCTGGCGCTGTTCACCAGCTGGTTCGCCGGCTTCGCCGGCATGCTCGGGGCCGGGGCCGTGTACCTGGTCAAGCGCAACGACTCGGCGTTCATCGCCGCGCACGCGCGCGAGGCGATCAACTTCAACCTGAGCATGTTCATCTACGCGGTGCTGGCGATCGCGATCGGCGTCGCCCTGGGCGCGTTCACCGTGCTCACCCTGGGGATCGGCCTGGTCGTCGCCGCGCCGGCCGCGCTGGTGCTGGTGGCGCTGGTCGCGCTGGTGGCGCTGGTGTGGCTGGTGTGCAGCATCATCGCGGCGGTGAAGGCCTGGAACGGCGAGCCCTACCGTTATCCGCTGACCTTGCGCCTGTTCTGACCCTCAGTTGCGCGTCGCGTACGCCTCCAGCCCCGGCACCGGCGTACGGTCGATGTGGTCCAGGCGCGCATCCAGCGGCGGGTGGGTCTTGTAGAGCTGCGCCAGGCTCGCCGATTCGGTGCCGAACGCGGTCATCTTCTGCAGCACCGCATACAGCGACAGCGGGTTGAAGCCCGAGCGCGCCAGGTACACCTCCGACGCCTGGTCAGCGCGGAACTCGGCGTCGCGGTCGAGGCTGGTGAGCATGACCTTGGCGCCGAACCGGGTGACGTAGTTCAGCGCGAACTGCTCGGCCAGGCCGCCGCCGACGTCGATCTGGCTGGTGACCAGCTCGGTCCCCGCCTGGGTGACTTCCTGCTTGTGGATCACGTAGTAGTGGTCGCGCTGGACCACGTGGCTGATCTCGTGGCCGAGCACCGCCGCGATCTCGGCATCGTCGGCGAGCAGCTCGTACATGCCGCGGGTCACCAGCACGTAGCCGCCCGGCGCGGCGAAGGCGTTGATCTCCGGCGAGTCGATCACGCCGAAGGTCCAGGGCAGTTCCGGACGGGTGGTGTGCGAGGCCATCCAGCGGCCGATCAGGTTCACCCGGCGCTGCGCGTCGGGATCGTCCAGCAGCGGCGCCGCGCCGAGGATGCGTCCGGCGATCGCCGGGCCCAGCGCGAGCTCCTCGGCGGACATCTCCTCCTCCGACTTGCCCATCGATTTCTCGGCCACGTTGAGCGCGCTGTCGCCAAGCTGCGAACTGCCGCCGACCAGCCCGAGCAGGCCGCGGGCGATGCCGAAGCCGGTGCGCTTGGCCTTCTGCGTCGCGCCGCCTTTCTTTTCGGTGGTCCGCTCCTGCGCCCACGGCAGCTCGATCGCGACCCAGCCCAGCGTTTGCGCGTAGGCCTCGGCATCCTCCGGCGTGGCGCGGTTGCCTTCCAGCGCGGCCAGCTGCGCCTCGTCGAACGCAGCCGACTGCAGGCTGCTCTCGTCGAGGCCGCGCACGCCCGCGGTCTCGGTGACCCGGCCCTTGCCGGCGCGGCCGGTGAACAGCGCGCGCACGTTGGCGTCGCCGCCTTCCTTGCCGGAATAGGCCATGCGCACGTCGGTGACCCGAACGTAGCCCTCGGTGCCGTCCTCGAGCAGCACCTTGAACCACAGCCCTTCCTGGCCTTCGACCTGCAGGCTCGCATCCTTCTTCAGCGTCGCCAGCGTGCTGGAGTTGAAGTCCGGGCCGCTGTGCACGTCCACGCTGGGCTTGTGCACCAGCGCCGACATGCTGGCCGCAAGCACGGGCAGCGCGACGGCGGCGAGCGTGCCGGCGAAAACCAGGCCGGCAAGGACCAGGGTGGCAACGCGCCGGCCGGGGGCGGGCGGGCGGATCGGGCGGGGCGCGAGCGTGGTGGGCATGGTGGGCCTCGGGCAAGACTCGGACGTGTGGAACAACGCCATGGCGCGGCGGCTCAGGCCACCGGCGCCGGGCGGGCGCATTCAGTTTCCCCGGGTGCGGACGCGTCCTCGTCGGCGGCGAACGCGTCGTGCTCGGACAGCGCGCGCTCGTCGGTGGCGGCGAGCAGTCGGCCAAGCACGTTGCAGACCCGGGCGCGGGTTTCCGCCAGGGTTTCGTCCTCGCCGACCGCGACGCTGACCAGGCTGGCCACGCGCACGCTGCCGTCGTCCGGAAGCACGTCGTCCTGGCCGGCCAGCCACTTGTGCAGCGCACGCAGTTCGCGCTGCGCGGTGGCTGCGACCGCATCGCGGTCCGGACCGCTCCACATCAGCACGTTCACGTCCAGTAGCGACTCGTACAACCAGTGCTTGTACTCGACGATGCCCTCGATCGCGACCGCCTCGCAGCCGCGGTAGAGGAAGCCGCGCAGGCGCCGGCGGTACTCGCGGATGCGGCGGCCCAGCGCGCGCTCGTCGAGCCCCGGGTCGGGGACGAAGCGCAGCCGCGCCAGCGCCAGCCAGCGGTCGGTATCGGGGTCGAACTGCGGCCGGTAGTCGTCGTTGCCGATCGCGCGCCCGCGCTGGGTGGCGGCATAGCTGCGGCACAGGCCGAACACCAGGCTGACGAAGGCGAGCGCGGCGAAGATGTCGAAGAACACGCCGAACGCGGTGAGCCCGACGAATGCGCCGACCACCAGCACCAGGTTGCCGGCGATGAAGATCGCATCCATGTCCCAGGACGGTTCGCCGCGCCAGAACACGAACCCGGTCAGTGCCACCAGCAGCGAGGCGAGCAGGTACTTGAAGCCGGCCGGGGGCATCCAGATCGCGGTGCCGGCGACCAGCGCCTCGATCGCCTCGGCGTGCACCTGCACGCCCGGCATCACCGGATCCACCGGCGTTGGCTTCGCATCGTTGAGACCGGCCGCGGTGTAGCCGACCATCACCAGCGCGCCTGCCAGATCCGGCGGCGTGCCCCGCACATCGCACACCGGCTTGCCCTCGATCAGGTCGGCCGCGCTGACGTAGGGCATGGGGTGCGCGGTGCGCCAGTTGATCCGCACCGTGCGCGGAAACGAGGCGGGCGCGCGCCCGGTCGCCGCCGCGGCGACCGCCAGCGAGATGGAGGGCAGGGCCCAGTCGCCGAATTCGCGTCGCAATACCACGTCGCGCACGAGCCCGTCGGTATCGCGGTCCGCGTCGAGCAACGCGCTGTGTTGCCGCATCGCCTCGCCGTAGGGCGCCAGCAGCACGATGCCCGGGCCGGGCCGCACCGGTGCGTCGACCAGCGGGAATGCGCCGGGCGCCTGCGACACCGGCAGCACGTTGTCGGCGCCGGCGAACGATTGCGGCGGCAGGGTCGAGCCGAACAGGAAGCGGCCCGCGCCGCCGGCGGCCATCGCCTCGAGGATCGCATCGCCCATCGGGTCGGCGTTGGAGTGCTCGATGAACTGCACGTCGTAGCCCACCGCGCGCACCCCGGCGCGATCCAGGGCGTCGAGCAGTTCGGCGTGGCGCTGCCGGCTCCACGGCCAGCCGCCGAGTCCCTGGCTGCGGTAGTACTCGATCGAACAGTCGTCGATCTCGACCACCGCCACCTGGCCGGAGCGTGCCGGCTCGAACGGGCGCAGGGTGATGACCTGGTCGAAGATCGCGTTTTCCGCGGAGGCCAGGTTGCGCTCGTGGGTCCAGTCCCAGCCCAGCCAGGCCAGCGCGAGCAGGGCGATCAGCGGATAGCCGGCGAACTTGAGCTTCAGCGCGAAGCGCGCGTACGGCCGCCGGTAGCCGCGCTCGATCGCGCCCCAACGGGTGACGAAGGTATGGCCCAGCCACGCCAGCGTGGCTTCCATCCTCGACTCGACGCGGTCGCGCCAGCGCTTGCCCATCCCTCTGCCCCCGCGATCCCCGCGGCCGAGCATCATTCGCGCGCGCGGGGGGTGTCAAGCCGCGCGGCGGGCGCGCCAGTGGCGCCGGGCGTCAGCGGTCGCGCTCGATCGCCTGGCGGCCGAGTTCGCGCAACACCGCCGCGCGCGCGCCGAACGGTGCCAGTGCCGCCTCCATCTGCGCGCGCAGCGCCTGAAGGCGCGCACGCGAGGCCTCGATCCCGAGCAGCGCCGGGAACGTCGCCTTGTCGCTGGCCTGGTCCTTGCCCGCGGTCTTGCCGAGCACCGCGCTGTCGCCTTCGACGTCGAGCAGGTCGTCGCGCACCTGGAATGCGAGGCCGAGCGCTTCGGCGAAATCGTCCAGGCGCGCACGCGCCGGGGCGTCGGCGCCGGCGGCGATCGCGCCCAGGCGCACCGCGGCGCGCAGCAACGCGCCGGTCTTCAAGGCATGCAGGCGCTCCAGCGCGCCGGCCGCGATCCTGCGCCCGGTGGCGTCGATGTCCAGCGCCTGGCCGCCGCACATGCCATGCACGCCGGCGGCGCGCGCCAGTTCGCCGAGCATCTCCACCCGCGCCGCGGCCGGCAGCGGCGCGCCGGCGAGCAGCTCGAAGGCCAGCGACTGCAGCGCGTCGCCGGCGAGGATCGCGGTGGCCTCGTCGAAGGCGATGTGCACGGTGGGCTTGCCGCGGCGCAGCGCGTCGTCGTCCATCGCCGGCAGATCGTCGTGCACCAGCGAGTAGGCGTGCACGAGTTCGACCGCGGCGGCCGGCGCGTCGAGCGCGCCCTCGTCGCAGCCGAACGCGGTGCCGGCGGCGTACACCAGCAGCGGGCGCATCCGTTTGCCGCCATCCTGCGCGGCGTGGCGCATCGCGCCGTGCAGGCGGCGAGGTTCCGCGCTGGCGGCAGGCAGCGCCGCCTCGATCGCGGCGTCGACCCGGGCCCGCCAGCCTGGCAGCGGCGACGGGCCGGAGGCGGGCTCAGGCATCCGGATCGGGGTCCTGCGCCGGCGGAAACGCTTGCGCCCCGGCCGGATCCTCGGGATCGGTGAGCAGGCGCACGCGCAGTTCGGCCTGCTCCAGCGCCGCCTGGCAGCGGCGGTACAGGCCGACGCCGGATTCGTAGGCGGCGAGCGACTCCTCCAGGCTCATGTCGCCACGCTCCATCTTCTCGACCAGCTGCTCGAGCGCATCGAGCGAGGCTTCGAAGTCGGCGACCGGGGAGGGTTCGGTGGGCTTGCTGGCCATGCCCCGATTCTATCCTTCCCACACCAGGTGCGCGCCCCGCGCCGCCAGCCAGGCTTCCAGCACCCCCGACAATACCCGGTCCCCCGCCGCCAGCAGCGTCCCGTCGGCGGCGCTGAGCAGCGGCAGGCGCTCGCGCTCCCACGGCGGCACGTCGCGTTCCTGCAGCACGCGCTTCAGCGCGTGATGGTGGTCGCGGCCGGGCAGGCGGATGCGCTCGCCGCCCTGGCGCGCGTGCACGCGCACGGGCGCGTCGAAGCGTTCGGCGCCTGCCAGGCGCAAGGCGCCGCCACCGGGCAGCGGCAGCGGTGCGCTGCCGTCCCAGGCTGTTTCCCATTGCGCCGGCAAGGCACGGTCCGCGGCGCCGGCATGCAGCCACTGGCGCCAGCGGCGCAGGCGCGCCCCGGACCAGGCGAACTCGGCCTCGGCGCCGGCCGCGGCCTGCAGCAGCGTCGCCTCCACCTGCCCGATGCCGTTGGCCGGCAGCGGCGGCAGGCCGAGGCGTTCGATCCACATCCGCAGCACGCGGGCGCGGCGCTCGCGCGGCAGCGCCTGCAGCGCGCCGGCATCGAGGACCTGGTCGCCATCGCCGCGCACGCTGTCCAGCGCACGCGCGTCGGCGTCGCGCAGCAGGTGGCTGGCTTCGGCGCACAGCGCGGCGCTGCGCGCGAACGCGGATGCCGCTTGCGGCCAGCGTTCGCGCAACTGCGGCAACACCCGGGTGCGCAGGAAGTTGCGGTCGAAGCGCGGGTCCACGTTCGAGGGATCTTCAAGCCAGGCGATCGCGTGGGCCCGGGCATGGGCCAGCAGGGCATCGCGGCCGGTGCCCAGCAGCGGCCGCCACAGCCAGCCCCGGCCATGCGCGCGCCATGCTTGCATCGCCGCAAGCCCGTCCGGGCCGGAAGCGCGCAGCGCGCGCAGCAGGAAGGTTTCGGCCTGGTCGTCGGCGTGGTGGGCCAGGGCGAGGACTTCGCCCGGGGCCAGGGCCGCGGCAAAGGCCGCATGGCGCGCGCTGCGCGCCGCCGCCTCCAGGCCGCGGCCGTCCTCGCGCACGGCCACCCGCTCGATCGCCAGCGGCACGCCAAGCCGGGCGCAGGTGTCCCGGCAGTGCGCCGCCCAGCCCGCGGAATCCGGGTGCAGGCCATGGTCCACGTGCAGTGCGCGCAGGCCGCCGTGCAGCGACGGATCGGCCGCCAGCAGGTGCAGCAGCACGCTCGAGTCGAGCCCGCCGCTGTAGCCGAGCAGGACGGGCCGCGGGGGCGCGGGTTGCGGGATCAGCCCGGCGGCCAGCGTGTCCACGCCAGCGCCGCGCCGGTCAGGACGCCTCGTAGGCGCCGTATCCGCGCAGGCGCTGGTAGCGGCGCTCCAGCAGCTCGTCCAGCGGCACCGGCTCGAGCGCGTCGAGTTCGTTGAGCAGCACCGCCTTCAGGCGCCTGGCCATCTGCATCGGGTTGCGGTGCGCGCCGCCGATCGGCTCGCGGATCACCTTGTCCACCAGGCCCAGCTCCTTCAGCCGCTTCGCGGTCAGGCCGAGCTGCTCGGCGGCGTCCTTGGCCTTGTCGGCCGAGCGCCACAGGATCGAGGCGCAGCCTTCCGGCGTGATCACCGAGTAGGTGCTGTATTCGAGCATCAGGGTGCGGTCGCCGACGCCGATCGCCAGCGCGCCGCCGGAGCCGCCCTCGCCGATCACTGTGCAGATGATCGGGGTGCGCAGTTCGGCCATCTCCAGCAGGTTGCGCGCGATCGCCTCGGACTGGCCGCGCTCCTCGGCGCCGATGCCGGGGTAGGCACCCATGGTGTCGATGAAGGTCAGCAGCGGCAGGCCGAAACGTTCGGCCATCTTCATCAGCCGCAGCGCCTTGCGGTAACCCTCCGGGCGCGGCATGCCGAAGTTGCGGCGCAGCTTGGACTTGGTGTCGCGGCCCTTCTCGTGGCCGATCACCATCATCGCGCGGCCGTCGATGCGGGCCAGGCCGCCGACGATCGCCGGGTCGTCGGCGTAGGCGCGGTCGCCGGCCAGCTCCTGGAACTCGTCGCAGATCACCCGCAGGTAGTCGAGCGTGTACGGCCGCGCCGGGTGCCGGGAGAGCTGCGAGACCTGCCACGGGGTCAGGTCGCGGAAGATGTGCGCGGTGCGGGTGCGCAGTTTGTCCTGCAGCGCGTGCACCTCGGCGTCGACGTCGACCGCCGGGCCATGGCTGGCATGGCGCAGCTCCTGGATCTTGGCCTCCAGGTCGGCGATCGGCTGCTCGAAGTCCAGGTAATTCGGGTTCATGGTCCCAGTTTACCTGCGCCTGTAGAGCCGAGCCATGATCGGCTGAACCGGCAACCCGCCGACCATGGGTCGGCGCTACGGGGCCCAGGGCCGGGCCAGGTGCAGGCGCACCGCGCGCACCCCGGGCAGGCCGCGCAGCAGCCCCGGCAGCGCGGCGTCGCCGCGTATGCCTTGGCCGCCGTTGATGCTGAGCCGGCCGATGCCGCCGCCGGTGATCGCCTCGACCAGCACCGGGGTCGGCCCTGCGTGCGCCTGCAGGACCTCGCTGAACCGGCCCAGCGCGCCGCCTTCGCGCAGGTCCAGCTTCACCGACAGGCGCTGCGCCTGCTGCCGGCACAGCTCGGCGTAGTCCCAGCAGCGCCGCGCGCGCAGCGAGAAGCCGCCGCTGAAGTCGTCCTCGCGCAGGCCGCCCTCGACCACCAGGATGCGGTCGCGGGTGAGCAACGCGCCGTAGTCCTGCCAGGCCTCGGCGAAGAAGGCGCATTCGATCCGGCCCCGGCCGTCGTCCAGCTGCACGAACGCCTGCGAGTCGCCGCGCTTGCGCAGGCCCACGACCTGCCCGGCGACGATCGCGGTGGTCTCCTGGCGCCAGCCGCGGCGCTCCTCCTGCGGCTTGTCGGCCCAGATCCGGTCGAGGTCGCCGAGGTCGTGGCCGAGCAGGGCGCGCAGTTCCTCGCGGTAGGGATCCAGCGGATGCCCGCTGAGGTAATGGCCGAGCGTTTCGCGCTCGCCCTGCAGCCGTTGCAGCAGCGGCCAGTCGTCGGCTTCGGGCAGTTCGATCCGCAGCGGTGCCGCTTCCCCGCCGCCGCCGAACAGCGACACCTGCCCGGCCTCGCGTTCGCGCGCGAGCTGTTCGGTGGCCTTCAGCACTTCCGGCAACTGCAGCATCAGCGAGGCGCGGTTGCGGCCCAGCGCGTCCAGCGCACCGGCATTGACCAGCGCCTCCAGCGCGCGCTTGTTGAGCTTCGACGAATCCACCCGCTTGCAGAAATCGAGCAGGTCGGCGAACGCCCCGCCCGCGACGCGCGCCTCGACGATCGCCTCGCAGGCGCCGCGGCCGACGCCCTTCACCGCGCCCAGCCCGTAACGGATCGTGTCCGCCCCGGTCGCGTCGAACATGTAGGCGGACGCGTTGACGTCAGGCGGCAGCACGGTGAGGCCCATCGCCCGCGCCTCGTCGAGGAAGCCGACCACCTTGTCGGTATTGTCCATGTCGCTGGACAGCACCGCGGCCATGAACTCGGCGGGGTGGTGCGCCTTCAGCCACGCGGTCTGGTACGACACCAGCGCATACGCGGCGGCGTGCGACTTGTTGAAGCCGTAACCGGCGAACTTCTCCAGCAGGTCGAAGATCGGGCCGGACACCTTCGGCTCGATGCCATGGTGCTCGAGCGCGCCGGTCTCGAACTTGGCCCGCTCCTTGGCCATCTCCTCGACCTTCTTCTTGCCCATCGCGCGGCGCAGCAGGTCGGCGCCGCCGAGCGAGTAGCCGGCCAGGATCTGCGCGGTCTGCATGACCTGCTCCTGGTACACGACCACGCCGTAGGTCGGCGCCAGCACCGGCTCCAGCAGCGGATGCGGGAACACCACCTCCGCGCGCCCGTGCTTGCGCTCGATGAAGTCCGGGATCAGGTCCATCGGGCCGGGCCGGAACAGCGACACCAGCGCGATCAGGTCCTCGAAGCGGTCCGGCTTCGCCCGCTTGAGCAGGTCGCGCATGCCGCGGGATTCGAACTGGAACACGGCGATGGTGTCGCCGCGGGCGAAGAGTTCGTAGGTGGGCTTGTCGTCGAGCGGGATGGAGGAGATGTCCAAGGGGGCGTTCTCAACAGCAACAGCGCCCCTCATCTGCCCTTCGGGCATCTTCTCCCCGCTGGGCGGGGAGAAGGGGGTTGGTGCGGGCTGCGCCCGCTGCTTGTTGATCGCCTTCACCGCCCAGTCGATGATCGTCAGCGTGCGCAGGCCGAGGAAGTCGAACTTGACCAGGCCGATCGCCTCGACATCGTCCTTGTCGAACTGGGTCACCGGGTTGCGGCCGTGGCCGTGGCCGTCGTGTTCAGCGAACAGCGGGCAGAACTCCGACAGCGGCTCGGGCGCGATCACCACGCCGCCGGCGTGCTTGCCGGCGTTGCGGGTCAGGTCCTCGAGCTGCAGCGCCAGGTCGATCAGGTCGCGGACGTCGTCCTCGGCGGCGTAGCGCGCGATCAGCTCGTCCGAGCGCCAGTTCTCGTCGCTGCGCGACTTCTCGGTGCGGCCGAGCGCGTCCTCCAGCGAAATGCCCAGGGTCATCGGCACCAGCTTGGCGATGCCGTCGACGAAGCCGTAGGGGAAGCCGAGGACCCGGCCGGCGTCGCGCACCACCGCCTTCGCGGCCATGGTGCCGTAGGTGATGATCTGGCTGACCCGGTCGCGGCCGTACTTGCCGGCGACGTAGTCGATCACCTCGTCGCGCCGGTCCATGCAGAAGTCGATGTCGAAGTCCGGCATCGACACGCGCTCGGGATTGAGGAAGCGC
>JBIQLI010000020.1:0-12442 GCA_044464395.1 Lysobacter sp. | reverse complement strand
GCTCAACGAAGCCGTGTGGCGACGCGGGAGGAGTCCATTCGATCATTCAAGCCGACGCCGCTTCGCGGCGCGGCCTAATTTCTGGTGTTAGACCTAGGACATGACGATTCCGGCTACCCTGATCACCGAGAAGCAGCTTGAGGCCCACGCGCCAGAACTGCTCAAGACTATTGGACTCCGCAGGCTGGACAGGGAGCTTCAGATCGGCTCTTACAAGCTCGATGCTGTGGCACTAGATGAAAAGACGCGACGCGTCGTCGTGGTGGAGCTGAAGACATGCGCGCATATCGGATCGCTTGGCCAGCTTTTGCTTTATCGTTCGGCACTAAGGAAGACTTTGGCGACGACAGCGTTGAAGTCCTATGAAATCGACGCTTTGCTAATCACAACATTCCTGGACCTGGAGGTTGTCAGCGTTGTGAACGACCTTGGGCTCAGCGATTCAATTCATGTCAAAGTGTGCGTTGGTGATTTGGCGCCGTTTTCTCTTGTGGACCCTTATGACGCACCCGCCAACCAAGCTTGGTATCAGCGGTCGGTAAAGGTCTCCCCAAGGCTCGACGATAGAATCAAAGGATGGGAGTTTCCATGAGCATGACGCATATTTGCGCTTTCTGTGGAGCCGATGACCGGTTGATTGTCGGCCGAACTGGGGTCATCTGCAGAGAGTGTTTGGCTAGGGCCATTACGAGCGTTTTGCAGGCTCAGACGTCCGACCTGGCCCAGCTAAGTGCGAGCGATAAGTGCTTGCTCTGCGGAGAGACCTCGGTGAGCAGAGGAGACTACGCTGCCGTCCGCAGGCCATACTCGATCTGTGCCACCTGTATGAAAGAAGGACTTGACACGGCGAGCGGCGATGCCAACACCTTTTGGGTAGCGAGCTTTTAGGAGCATCCCTTCGGCGCGTGGAAAGCACTCAGGAGCTGCCCCGCCACAATGATGCCCGCCGCGCTCAACCGCGGGAACCATAGAGCCAATCTGCGCGCCTGGATCCGGGATGCATTCCAGTCTGCAAGGTGTCCAATAGTCACCAGCACCGACACCTGACCGGTTTTGGAGTCTACTTCGCGTATTACAACACCTGAGCCAGGAGACGCACCCATGCCATGGATCACCATCGTCGCAGTGATCGGCCTCTTCGGCCTCCTTGCCGTGTACATGGGCGCGAAGGGCAAGACCGGGCTCCACCGCGTGGCCGTATGGTCGGGAGTGTTGGCGGTCATCGGCGCGATTGCCTTCGTGCCCATCGCACTGTTTGCCACCATCGATGCCATCGCGAGCGTGCAGGACGACCTGTTCAAGGAAGTGCTGCTGGGGAGCTACGTCGTCGGTCTGGGCCTGTGCGGACTGTTGTCTGCCGTGACTTCGCTACGTCTGGTGGCTCGGAAATCAGACTGATCGCCAGGCAGCGTCTGGTGCCCAGTGACGCCGTGGGCCCGCCGGGCTAGAGTTGGCACGTTGAGCCACTCAGCCGCGGGGGTCGCTGATGTCACTCATCAATTCTGCCGTGTCGGCATTGCTGCAGGTCGCCTTGCTCGGCGGCGTGCCGTTCCTTGCTTACGCCGCGTACCAGCGCTGGCGCCACAAGCGCCCCTTCCGGGAGATCTGCAAGCGTGCCGGCCTGCAAGTCGGGGAGCCACGCTATCTGCTCTATAGCGCACTCCTCGGACTTGCGGTCGTGGTGGCGCTTGTGCTCTGGACGCCGCCATTGGAGGCGCTGACCCGGGAGGGCTCCGGCCAGGCGAAGTTCGCGGGCCTGGGGATCACGCTGGCCTCGGTCACCATGGCTTTGTTGCAAGGGGCGGTGCAAACGGGATTCGCGGAAGAGCTGCTGTTCCGGGGTTTGATCGCCGGCAGCCTGTTCCGGCGCCTTCCCTTTGCCTGGGCCAATGTGGTGCAGGCCCTGATCTTCCTCCTGCCGCACGTCCTGCTGCTGTTGATTGCCCCGGAGCTGTGGCCCCTGCTGCCGGTCGTCTTCGCGGGCGCGCTGGTGTTCGGGTGGCTGCGGGGCAGGTCCGGGTCGATCCTCGGGCCGTGGATCCTGCATGGCGCGGGGAACGTCGCGATCGCGTTGATCGTGGCCGCCAGGACCGTGGCCTGAGCCATGAGACCGCGAATCACCCTCATCACCCTCGGCGTCGACGACCTCGAGCGCGCGGTGGCCTTCTACCGCGATGGCCTCGGGTGGACGACGGAGGGCATCGTCGGCACGGAGTTCGAGCACGGTGCCGTGGCGTTCTTCGACCTGCAGCCCGGGCTGCGGTTGGCGCTGTGGCCGCGCGCCAGCCTTGCGCACGACTCCGGCCTGTCGGTGCAGCCGCCCAGCCCGACCGACGTCGCGCTGGCGCACAACGTGGCCTCCAGGGATGAAGTGGACACGGTGATGGGCGAGGCGCGCGCCGCCGGCGCGGTCATCGTGAAGCCGGCGCAAGTTACCTTCTGGGGTGGATACGCGGGATACTTCCAGGACCCGGACGGCCACCTGTGGGAGGTGGCCTGGAACCCGGGGCTGCTGCCGCCCGACTGAGGCGGTTCCACCATTCCAGGAGCTTGCATGAAAGGATTCGCACCCCCGGCCCTTCTGGCCCTGACGCTTGCGGTTTCACCCGGCACCGCTGTCGCCGCAGACGCCGCCTACATCGAGTTCCTGTGGCAGCCAGCCCTCAAGGGTGCACTCGCCCGCGGCGAGGCCTTCGGGTTCGTCATGGATCCCGCGCAGCACCACGTCGTTTGCGTGGAAGCCGAGGATGCCGCCACCGGGCCGAGCAAACTCCGCATCGATGTGATCGATGCGTCCGGCGCCGACGTGGCCGCGTACGGAGACGGCAGCTTCCTGGGCGCGAAGAAGTGCTACCGGGCCATGCTGCCGCCCACGGCAACACCTGGCGAGTGGACCTTCAACGTCTACGTGGACGACGTCTTGCTGGGCACGAAGACGATCGAGGTCGCGCGCACGCTCGACGAGGCCGCCTTCCATTCCGACCCGCGACGCCCCTACGTCCTTGGGCGCCCCAACTACGACCCAAGCATCCCGCCCGACGAATACGTCGGCCGGCTCTCCTGGATCATGACCGTCGACCCCGCCGGCACCGTGCGCCACGTGGATGTCGAAGTCGCCGAAGGCGCCGGTGAGCGCATGAAGGCCCGGGCAGTGGCCGCAGGCATGCTCACGATGTTCCCGCCAAACGCTTCGCCGGACGCCAAGCCCTTCAAGGTCCGTCAGGAATACCTGCTCGACAGCGATTGAATCGGTGCGATCCGGCTGCTCCGCACTGGCCGGACCCGCCCCGGTGGCGCCAGCCCTCCGCTGGGGCCAAAATCGGGCCGTCAGTGCCCGATGAGGTGGCCCATGCCCCAGGACGAGCGGTTGCAGGCGGCGGAACAGTTGCTGGCCCGCGAGCGCATGCTGCAGGAGATGCGCGCGAATGCGCTGCAGGGCCAGCAGGCCGCGCGGCGCAGGCTGATGTGGATATGCATTCCGCTGGGCAGCCTCGTCGGCAGCCTGTTCGCGGACTCGGCGTTCAGTGGTCCGGGCATGCTGCTCAGCATTGTCGGTGCGTTCCTGGGCTGGGTCGTCGCGGCGCTGGTCGCGCGCCGGGTCGGTTGAAGCCACGCCTGCTGGTTCGACCGCGGACGAAAGTAGGGGGACAACGATGTACACCATTCGTGCCAGTGCCGAGACCGTGATCGCCCGCCCGATCGACATCGTGCAATCGCAGTTCGCGGACATGGCTCATCACGCCAACGTGGGTGTGCACGCGTCGCTGGAGGTGGACAACGTGCGGCCGACGCATGAGGGCTGCCTGTTCACGGGGCGGCGACGGGTGCTGGGTCGGCTGCAGGAGGACGAGATGGAGCTGCGGCGCAACCCTGACGGGGGCTCGGTACTGCGCAGCCTCGCGGGTACGAACGCGGGCCTGGTGATTGCGCAGTCGTTCGAAGCGCTCGGACCGGCGCAAACCCGCGTGCGCACCACGGTCGATGCGCCGCTCCCGGGCATCGCACGCCTGCTGGCCCCGCTGTTGCGCGCGGTCTTGCGCAGGGACCTGCGCAAGGCCCTGGCCGAGGACCGGCATGACCTGGAGGTCCGGGGCTATCCGGCGGCTGCATTATCGGAGCCGCAGGCATGAGCCTGGTCGCCGTTGCCACCCCCGAAACCGAATCCCTGACCGCGGTCATGGTCAGCCTGCTCGAAGCCAACAGCATCCCGTACGTCGTCCGCGGCGGAGGCTTCGCGTCCATGCTGCCTGGCCTGCAGATCGGTCGTCTGCCTTCGCGCGCGATCCTGGTGCCGGAAGAAGAGGCCCGTCACGCGCGCGAGGTGCTGTCGGTCCTCGACCCGGAGGTGGCGGGCGAGAAGTAACGGTCGCGAAGGAGGACGCGATGAACGGGAAGGAGTCCAGCAGTCTTGTCCTGGTCGCGCGTGCCGCGCTGGCGTGCGTCTTGCTGTCGATGGTGCCGTTCGCCGCGGGCGCGCAGGTGCGGGACCATGCCGTCGAGGTCGATGGTGGATCGCTGCACTACCTCGAAGCGGGGGACGCGGGCAAGACGGTGGTGCTGCTGCACGGCTATCTCGCCACGAGCCGGGAATGGGCGCCGTACATCGACGCGCTGGCGGCCGGGCACCGGGTCATTGCATTCGATCTGCCGGGGCACGGCCGCTCCGACCGCATCGACGGCCGGTTTCGCCACCGCGCCGTTGCCGCGTCGCTGCTGCAGGCGCTCGATCGACTGGGCGTCCACAAGTTCCGGGTCGTGGGGCACTCGAGCGGTGCACTGATCGCGTTGCGGATGGCCCTGCAGCAACCCGAGCGTGTCGCCTCGGTCACGGCCATCTCGACGCCATGGCGGGTCCCCGACCGATTGCGCGAGATCGCCACCGCCATGTCCATCGACACCGCCCCTCCGCCGATGCTGGAAGTGCTGCGCACCAGGCATCCCGGCGGACGGGCCCAGATCGCATGGTTGCTGGAACAGCAGGCGCGCATGGCGGCGGATCAGGGGGAAATGGCGGTCAACGACACCGATCTGGCCCGCATTTCCATGCCGGTACTCATCGCCCATGGCGACCGGGACCCGCTGTTGCCGGTGGCCGATGCGGTCGCCTTGCAGGACCGCCTCCCCGAGGCGCGCCTGCTGGTCCTGCCCGACACCGGCCACGAGCTGCCTGGCGCGGAGAGCGTGTCCTTTCAACTGATGCGCAAGGGGCTGGTGGGATACTTGGCGGACTGAACCCATGGGTTCCGTTCTCGCGCCCGATCATGACCGATCGCGACCTTGCCATCTGGAATGCATTGTTCGAGCGCGTGCCCGACGCCTGGCGCGAGGCGCCGCCGTCGGAGGGCATGCTGGCGTGCAAGCGCTTCCTGCAGGAGGTCGGGGCCAGGAACGTACTCGATCTCGGATGTGGGGTCGGTCGCTATGCGCTGTTCCTGGCGGGGCATGGTTTCCGCGTCACCGGCGTCGACTATGCCCCCAACGCGATCCGTTGCGGCGGGAAATGGGCGGAAGACGCCGGTGTCGAGGCCACCTTCATTTGTGGCGACATCAGCGACACCGCGCTGCCGGGCCTGGCAGGGCAGAGTTTCGATGCCGTCGTGGCGGCACTGGTCCTGGACAACATGAGCCGGGCGCGCATGGCATGCGCGGTTCGCGCCATCGCCGGCTACCTGCGGCCTCGGGGGCACCTGTTTGCGGTGTTCAATCCGGTCACGATCCCGGAGGAAGGGCACGACAACCCGACGCAGGGCATCACCCGGGTCGTCTACTCCGACGACGATTTCCTGCAGGCGCTGCCGGGCTTCGAGTTGTTGCGCCGGGAGGTGTACGAAATGGGCACGCGGGGATTCCTGCTCCGGAAGGCTGGGGGGGCGGCCACGCCAGGCCCGGAGCATCCGCCGGAACGCACGGAGAAATAGCATGCCGAAGAAACTCAAAGCGAACTCGTCCCGCAAGCCGCCCGAGGCGGGCGCCAGCCACAAGGACATCGCGGACTGGATCAAGACCGTGATGCCGGCGCTGCAGCCGATCATCGAGCACCTCGACAGGACGATCCGCAAGGAAATTCCGGGGCTCCAGTACGCGGTGAAGTGGAAGCGCGCGTTCTACGGCCTGCCGGAGCAGGGCTGGGTGATCCAGATCGCGCCCTACGATGTCTCGGTCAACATCGTGTTCTTCGGCGGGGCGAAGTTCGACCCGGCGCCGCCGCTCGGCGAAGGCTCGCGCTACGTGAAGCTGCGTTCGGTGGACGAGGCCAAGGCGCCGGAGATCCGCGACTGGATCCGTCAGGCCGGCAAGACGCCAGGCTGGAAGTGAGCGCATGAGCGGAACCCTGATCGTCGGGCTGGGCGGCTTCCTCGGCGCCATCGCGCGCTACAAACTCGGCGTGGCGGTGATGCATGGCAGCGGGGTGGTGCGCTTCCCGCTGGGCACGTTCGCGGTCAACGTGGCCGGTTGCCTGGCGATCGGCCTGCTGGCGGGCGCGGTCGCGCGCTACCACCTGCTCGGGACGGAAGCGCGCCTGTTCCTGTTCACCGGCGTGCTCGGCGGCTTCACCACGTTCTCGGCCTTCGGCCTGGAGACCGTCGAGCTGCTGCGTCGCGGCGAGCTGGCGATGGCGTCGCTGTATGCTGGCGGCAGCGTCGCGGCCGGGCTCGCCGCCGTCTGGGTGGGCCTGAAGCTGGTCGACATCATTCCACGCTGAGGGGACGAACGATGCACGCGGGAAGCTGTCATTGCGGAGCGGTGAAGTACACGGTGGACGGCGAGATCGGGCAGGTGGTCGAATGCAACTGCTCGCACTGCCAGCGCAAGGGCTTCCTGCTCTGGTTCGTGCCGCGCACGGCGCTGCAGGTCACCCAGGGCGCCAACAAGCTCACCACCTACACCTTCAACAAGCACGTCATCCACCACGACTTCTGCCAGGTCTGCGGCTGCCAGCCGTATGGCCTCGGAAAGGATCCGAGCGGCGCGGAAATGGCCGCGATCAACGTGCGCTGCCTCGAAGGCGTGGACCTCGATCAGCTCGAGCGCATGCCGGTGAACGGCCGGGACATGTAACGCCGGCATGCAGCAGATCACCTGGGACGATTTCATGAAGGTCGAGCTGCGGGTCGGCAAGGTCCTGTCGGCCGAGCCGTTCCCGCAAGCGCGCAAGCCGGCCTACATCCTGCAGGTGGACTTCGGCCCCGAGATCGGCGTCCGCAAGTCGAGCGCGCAGATCACGGCGCTGTATTCGCCGGAGGAACTGGTCGGGCGGCTCGTGGTGGGCGTGGTCAATTTCCCGAAGAAGCAGATCGGCCCCTTCATGTCCGAGTGCCTGGTCACCGGCTTCCACAACGAAGCCGGCGAGGTGGCGCTGTGCGTGCCCGACAAGGCCGTTCCGCCGGGGACGCGACTGCTCTAGCCAGGGCAGAAGAACGGGTGCCGTAAAATGCGGCCCTCACGGACGAAGGCCACCCATGACACCCGGCGACAGCCAGCACCCGAACCTGCGCGAGGACGCCAGCACCGACGCGCTGCCGGTGGCGCCCGCGCTCGGCGCCAGCCTGGATGCCGCACGCATGCCGCGGCGCTCGACCCTGGTCGAGCCGCGGGTGCTGCTGTTGTGCGGCGTGGCGGTGCTGCTGGGCGTGTGCGCGGCGTTCATCGCGCAGCTGCTGGTGGACCTGATCGCGCTGGTCACCAACGTCGCCTTTTACGGCCGCTGGTCGGTCGAGAACGTGTCGCCGGCGGAGCATTCGCTGGGCCCGTGGGTCGTTGTGGTGCCGGTCGTGGGCGGATTGCTGGTCGGGTTGATGGCGCGCTGGGGCTCGCGCGCGATCCGCGGCCACGGCATTCCCGAGGCGATGGAGCAGGTGCTGCTCAACGAATCCAAGATCCCGCCGCGGATCACCTTCCTCAAGCCGGTGTCCTCCGCGGTGGCGATCGGCACCGGCGGTCCGTTCGGCGCCGAGGGCCCGATCATCGCCACCGGCGGTGCGCTGGGCTCGTTCCTCGGCCAGCTGCTGCACGTGACCGGCGACGAACGCAAGGTGCTGCTGGCCGCGGGCGCGGCCGGCGGCATGACCGCGATCTTCGGCTCGCCGGTGGCGGCGGTGATCCTGGCGGTCGAGCTGCTGCTGTTCGAACTGCGCCCGCGTTCGCTGATCCCGGTGGCGCTGGCCACGGTCACCGCGGCCGGCATCCGCTACGCCACCGTCGGCACCGCGCCGGTGTTCGCGATGCCGGACATCGCCGAACCGGGCATGGCGGCGCTGGCTTGCTATGTCGGCGTCGGCGCGCTGATCGGCCTGGTCAGCGTCGGCATCACCCAGCTCGTCTACGGCATCGAGGACGCATTCGAGAAGCTGCCGGTGCACTGGATGTGGTGGCCGGCGATCGGCGGCGTGGTGGTTGGCGTGGTCGGCTACTTCGCGCCGCTGACGCTCGGCGTCGGCTACACCAACATCGAGGACATCGTCTCCGGCCACTTCGCCATCGGCGCGCTCGCGTTCCTGTGCGTGATGAAGTTCATCTCCTGGTCGATCGCGCTGGGCAGCGGCACCTCGGGCGGGACGCTGGCGCCGCTGTTCACCATCGGTGGCGCGCTCGGCTCGCTCGCGGGCTTCGGCCTGGTCGCCATGGCGCCGGAGCTGGGCGTGGATCCGCGCATCGCGGGATTGGTCGGCATGGCCGCGATCTTCGCCGGCGCCTCGCGCGCGCTGCTCACCTCGGTGGTGTTCGCGTTCGAGACCACCGGCCAGGCGCATGGCCTGCTGCCGCTGCTGGGCGGCTGCGCCGCGGCCTACCTGGTGTCGGCGCTGACCATGCGCAACACGATCATGACCGAGAAGATCGCGCGCCGCGGCGTGCGCGTGCCGACCGAGTACGCCGCCGACTATTTGGAGCAGGTGCTGGTCCGCGACGTGGCCACGCGCCAGGTAGTGACCCTGCGCACCTCCGACGAGCTGGGCGAGGTGCGGCGGCTGCTCAACAGCGGCGGCAACGACTACCAGCACCAGGGCTTCCCGGTGATCGACGACAACGGCACCGTGCGCGGCGTGATCACCCGGCGCGGCCTGCTCGATCCGGCCGAACCGAACATGCGCCGCATCGGCGACATGGGCCTGCGCCCGCCGGTGGTGGTGCACGAGCACCATTCGCTGCGCGAGGCCGCCGACCACATGGTCGCCGAGGACATCGGGCGGGTCATCGTGGTCGGCGTGGATCCGCCGCACCCGCTGGTCGGCATCCTGACCCGCGGCGACATCCTGTCGGCGCACCGGCGGCGGCTGAAGGGCGCGCGCGAAGGCGAGCGCCACATCCGCATCGGCGATACGATCCGGCGGTATACGGGTTGATCGAACCGCGGCGGAGGAGAGCGTGGCCTTGGACGATGACGCGGGCGCACGGGCCGACTGGCTGGTGGAAGCGCTGCGGCTGGAGCCGCATCCCGAAGGCGGGCACTACCGCCGCATCCACGCGGCGGAATTGCAGGTCGTGCCGGGCGACGGCCGCGGCGAACGCCCGGCGCTGACCGCGATCTACTACCTGCTGCGCGGCGGCGACTGCAGCCGCTGGCACCGGGTGGCCTCGGACGAGAGCTGGCACTTCATCGAAGGCGCGCGGCTGGCGCTGTACGTCGCGGATCCGGACTTCGAATCGGTCGAAGTGACCTCGCTGGGCGCGTTCGCGCCGGGCGTGGAACCGGTGCGGGTGGTGTCCGCGGGGCGGTGGCAGGCCGCGCGCACCACCGGCACCTACACGTTGGTCGCGTGCTGCGTGGGGCCGGGCTTCGACTTCGCCGATTTCGAACTGCTGCGCGAGCACGAGGACCAGGCCGCGTTCGTGCGGACGCTGGGTGGGGATGTGTCGGCGTTGGTGTGAGGGGGGAGGAGCCGACCATGGGTCGGCTCTACGGGAGAGCGGCGCTAACGGGCCAGGTTGCCCAGGAGGGCGCGGAGTTCTTCCTTGTCGCGCTCGTCGAGGCCGGTTTCGGCGCGCTTGGCCTGCAGCTCGTCGATGCGCTGCTGCAGGGTCTGGCGTTCGAGCTGGGCCATTGCGTCCAGGAATTCCGCGCGCCAGGCCGCCTCTTCGCCCGGGATCGTGTGCATCGCCAGCTTCTGCAGCGCGGCGCCTTCCTCGCGCTCGCCGAAGTGCTCGAGCAGGCCGCCGGTGCGGATGTCGGGGCGCTCGCGGACCAGCGCCACCAGTTCCGCGAGCAGCGGGATGCCCGGCTGGCGCAGCGCGGCAAAGGTGTAGGGCGGCTGCAGGTCCAGCGCGAGTTGCGGCTGCTGCAGCAGCAGCGCGATCGCGCCGCGGACCAGGCTGCGCTTCGGCGCCGGCGCGCCGCGGCCGCCTGCCCGCGCGCGTTGCGCGGGTACATGCGTCTCCGGCGCGCTGGCGCGCGCACCCAGGCCGGTGAGCTCGGTCAGGCGCTGCTTCATCAGGTCGCCGAAGGCGCCGTCGGGAATCTGCGCGAGATAGGGCTTGCAGCGTTCGGCCAGGCGCGCCTTGCCGTCGAGCGTGCCCAGGTTCACGTCGGCGGTCAGTTGCGCATAGAAGAACTCCGACAGCGGCGTCGCCTCGCGCAGGCGCGCGTCGAAACCGTCGCTGCCTTCCTGGCGCACGATGGTGTCCGGGTCCTCGCCCTCGGGCAGGAACAGGAAGAACGCCTGGCGGCCCTCGCGCATGCGCGGCAGCACCGATTCCAGCGCCTTCCACGCGGCGCTGCGCCCGGCGCGGTCGCCGTCGAAGCAGAAGAAGACGTCGGGCGCGTTGCGGAACAGCAGCTCGGCGTGGTCGGGCGTGGTCGCGGTGCCGAGTGTGGCCACCGCCTGGGTGACGCCGAACTGCGCCAGCGCGACCACGTCCATGTAGCCCTCGACCACCACCAGCCGCTCGAGCTTCGTGTTCGCCTGCTTCGCCTGCCACAGGCCGTACAGCTCGCGGCCCTTGTGGAACAGCGGCGTCTCCGGCGAGTTGAGGTACTTCGGCGCGTCGTCCGGATCGATCACCCGGCCGCCGAAGGCGATGGTGCGACCGCGGCGGTCATGGATCGGGAACATCAGCCGGTCGCGGAACTTGTCATAGACCGCGCCCTTGTCGTTCTTCGAGAACAGCCCCGCGCGCTCGAGCAGCTGCATGCGCCGCTGGTCGGTGCCGAGCGCGTCGCGCAGCCCATTGAAGCTGTCCGGCGCGTAGCCAATGCCGAAGCGTTCGACGATCGCCGGGTCGATCGCGCGCTGGACCACGTATGCCTTCGCCTTGTCGCTGGCCGCGAGCTGGCGGCGGAAGAACTGCGCGGTCGCCTCCAGCGCCGCGAACAGGTCGCGGGTGCCGCTGTCTTCGTTCTTGAGCCGGGTGTCGCGCGGCACTTCCATGCCCACGCGCTTGGCCAGCTCGTCCACCGCGTCGAGGAACTCGAGGCGGTCGTAGTTCATCAGGAACGAGATCGCGGTGCCGTGCGCGCCGCAGCCGAAGCAGTGGTAGAACTGCTTGGCGGGGGAGACGAAGAACGAGGCCGAACGCTCGTCGTGGAACGGGCAGCGCGCGGCGTATTCCTTGCCCTGGCGCTTCAGCGGCACCCGCGCCTGCACCACCTCGACGATGTCGGTGCGTGCCAGCAGGTCGTCGATGAATGCGTCGGGGATGCGGGCCATGGCCGCTCAGGATGCCATGGAGAGCGGAGCCGTGGTCGGCTCGCGCGTCGAGCCGACCATGGGTCGGCTCTACAGGGGTCGGCTTTGCGGGGACGCCGTTATGACGCCAGGCGCTGCTTGACCAGCCTGGAGACTTCGCCCATGTCGGCCTGGCCGGCGAGGCGCGGCTTGAGCAGGCCCATCAGCTTGCCCATGTCAGCGGGGCCGGTGGCGCCGGTCTCGGCCACGGCGGCGTCGATGGCGGCCCGGATCTCGGCCTCGCCCAGCTTCGCCGGCAGGTAGGTCTCGATCACCGCCATTTCGGCGCGCTCGATGTCGGCCAGATCCTTGCGGTTGGCGGCGTCGTACTGGCTGATCGAGTCGCGGCGCTGCTTGACCATCTTCTCCAGCACGGCCAGCACCTGGGCATCGTCCAGCTCGATTCGCTCGTCCACTTCCTTCTGCTTGATCGCGGCGTTGATCAGCCGGATCACGCCGAGGCGCGGCTTGTCGCCGGCCTTCATGGCGGACTTCATGTCTTCGGTGAGCTGCTGTTTGAGAGTCATGGGGAATGAGGGGAATGAGGGGAATGAAGGGAATGAGGGACGGTAAAAGCGGAAAGGCCGGTCACGCGGGGGCGTGCCGGCCTCTCGGGAATGCGGTGGGTGCGCGGCCGGGGCCGCGGCAACCTCTCAGTACATCCGCTGGCGCTTGGTGACGTCGCGGGAGGCGCGGCGGGCCTGGCGCTTCACCGCGGCGGCGGCCTTGCGCTTGCGCTCCTGGGTCGGCTTCTCGTAGAACTCGCGCTTGCGGGTCTCGGC
>JBIQLI010000019.1:0-16444 GCA_044464395.1 Lysobacter sp. | reverse complement strand
GTGGGCGGCCTGGCGGGCCTGGGGCCCGGGTCAGCCGCGGAATTGTAGCCGGTTCAGGGACTTGTGGGCAAGTCGACGGCGGGCCCGGGGTGGAATGCGCGATAATGCCCGGATGAGCAACGTCGTCCCCAAGACCCCCGCCGAAATCGAGAAGATGCGCGTCGCCGGCCGCCTGGCCGCCGAGGTGCTGCAGGTGGTCGCCCCGCACGTGAAGCCCGGGGTTACCACCGAGGAGCTCGACCGGATCTGCCACGACCACATCGTGAAGGTGCAGGGGGCGATCCCGGCCAACGTCGGCTACCGCGGCTTCCCCAAGACCGTGTGCACCTCGGTCAACAACGTGATCTGCCACGGCATCCCGAGCGAGTCGAAGGTCCTGAAGGACGGCGACATCGTCAACATCGACGTCACCGTGATCAAGGACGGCTGGCACGGCGACACCAGCCGCATGTACTACGTCGGCACCCCGTCGGTGATGGCGAAGCGCCTGGTCGAGGTGACCCGCGAGGCCATGTTCCGGGGCATCCGCGCGGTGAAGCCGGGCGCGACCCTGGGCGACGTCGGCCATGCGATCCAGCAGTACGCCGAGTCCGAGCGCTTCAGCGTGGTCCGCGAGTACTGCGGCCACGGCATCGGCAAGGTCTACCACGACGACCCGCAGGTGCTGCACTACGGGCGCCCGGGGCAGGGCCTGGTCCTGCGGGAAGGCATGACCTTCACCATCGAGCCGATGATCAACGAGGGCAGCCGCCACACCCGGGTGCTGCCGGACGGCTGGACCGTGGTCACCAAGGACCGCAAGTTGTCCGCGCAGTGGGAGCACACCGTGGCGGTCACCCGGGACGGGGTCGAGATCCTGACCCGGATGCCCGGGGACGACAACGACCTGTGAGCGCCGCCCTGCCGCGATCGCCTGAAGACGACGCGGCCTGGGCCGCCAACGCCCGCGCCGCGCTGGCCTGCGACGACGAGGCTTTCGCCGCCCGCTTCGACGCGGGCGAGGACATCGACCGCCTGCTCGCCGCCCGCGCCCGCGCGGTGGACGCCTGGGTGCGCGCCGCCTGGGACCGCTGCATCGGCGTCGAACCTTCGGAACTGGCCCTGTTCGCGGTCGGCGGCTACGGCCGCGGCGAGCTGTTCCCGCATTCGGACATCGACCTCCTCGTGCTGGCCGAACCCGACGCGCAGCAGCGCCACCAGGCCGCGCTCGCGCGCCTGTTCGCGCTGTTGTGGGACGCCGGCCTGCCGGCCGGGCACGCGGTGCGCTCGGTTGCCGAGTGCAGCGAGGCGGCCGCCGCGGACATCACCGTGCTCACCGCCTTGCTGGAAGCGCGTTCGCTGCAGACCAACGCCGCCGAGGTCGCGCGCCTGCACGCCGCGATCTCCTCGGAGCGGGTCTGGCCGCCGCGCGAGTATTTCCTCGCCAAGCGTGCCGAACAGCGCGAGCGCCACGCGCGCTACGACGACACCGCCGACAACCTCGAGCCCAACCTCAAGGAAGGGCCCGGCGGCCTGCGCGACGTGCACACCCTGAACTGGATGGCGCTGCGCGTGCTCGGTGCGCGCGGGCTGGAACCGCTGGTCGCGCTCGGCCAGTTCGGCGCCGACGAGTTCGCCACGCTGGAACGGCAGCGGCGCGCGCTGTCGCGGTTGCGCTGGGGCCTGCACCTGGTCGCCGGGCGGCGCGAGGAGCGGCTGCGCTTCGACTACCAGAAGGCGCTGGCCGCGCGCCTGGGCCATACCGGCGACGCCGGCAACCTGGCGGTCGAGCAGATGATGCAGGGCTTCTACCGCAGCGCCGCGCTGGTGCTGCGGATCAACGAGCGCCTGCTGCAGCGGTTCGAGGAGCAGCTCGAGGGCGAGGCCACGCCGGAGCCCCTGGCCGACGGCTTCGACGTGCTGCGCGGTTACCTGCACGCCGCCGACCCGGCCTGGCCGCGCGACGCCGACGACGTGTTCGCGCTGTTCGAGACCTGGGCCGGCCACACCGCGCTGCGCGGCCTGCATTCGCAGACCGCGCGCTCGCTGGCCGAGGCGTTGCCGCGGATCGGCGACTACGCCTCGGCGACCCAAGCGCAGCGCAACCGGTTCATGGCCCTGCTGCGCGGCGCGGGCCCGGTCGCTACCGTCACCCGCATGGCCCGGCTGGGCGTGCTCGGCCGCTGGATCCCGGCATTCGCGCAGGTCTCCGGGCGCATGCAGTTCGACCTGTTCCACGTCTACACCGTGGACCAGCACACGTTGGCGGTGCTGCGCAACATTGCCGGGTTCGCCGGCGGCACCCCGGACCCGCGCTTCTCGATCGTGCACAACGTGTGGCCGCGCCTGCGCAAGCCGGAACTGCTGCTGCTGGCGGCGCTGTTCCACGACATCGCCAAGGGCCGCGGCGGCGACCATTCCGAACTGGGCGAAGCGGACGCGCGCGAGTTCTGCGGCGCGCATGGCCTGAGCGAAGGCGAGACCGCGCTGGTCGCCTGGCTGGTGCGGCACCACCTGCTGATGTCGGTGACCGCGCAGAAGCAGGACATCAGCGACCCCGAGGTGATCCACCGCTTCGCCAGCAAGGTCGCCGACCGCGAGCGCCTGGACCTGCTGTACCTGCTGACCTGCGCCGACATCGCCGGGACCTCGCCCAAGCTGTGGAACGCGTGGAAGGACCGCCTGCTGGCCGACCTCTACACCGCCACCCGCATGGCCCTGCGCCGCGGCCTGGAGCACCCGCTCGATGCCGAGGAGCGCATCGGCGAAACCCGCGACCACGCCCGCGCGCGCCTGCTCGATGCCGGCCTGGACGAGGACGAGATCGACTCGCTGTTCGCGCGCATGCCCGAGACCAGCTTCCTGCGCGGCCGCGCCGACAGCGTCGCCTGGCAGGCGCAGGTGCTGCACCGCATGCGCCCCGGCAAGGAGCTGGCGGTGCGCGCGCGGCGGCTGATGCAGCACGCCGGCGCGCTGGAAGTGTTCGTGCACGCGCCCGACCGCGACGGCCTGTTCGCCGCGATCGTGGCCTCGCTCGACCGGCTCGGGCTGGCCACCCAGCAGGCGCGGCTGTTGCTGGGCGACAACGGCACCGTGTTCGACACCTTCGAGGTCTTGCCTTCGGATCCGCAGCGCCCCGTCGAACCGGGAGCGGTGGAGCGCGCGCTGCAGGAGGCGCTGTCGCGCGCCGACCTCGACGCGGTGCGCCCGCCTCGACGCGCGCAGCCGCGCCACCTGCGCCATTTCCGGCTGGTACCGCAGATCGGCTTCGACAGCACCGACCACGGCGACCGCACCTTGCTGAGCCTGGTCTCCACCGACCGGCCCGGCCTGCTGGCCGATGTCACTCGGGTGCTGCGCGACCAGCGCCTGCGCGTGCACGATGCGCGCATCGCCACCTTCGGCGAGCGCGCCGAGGACGTGTTCCAGATCACCGACGAGCGCGACCGCGCGCTGGTCGACCCCCAACAGCAGCAGGCCTTGCGCGACGCGCTGCTCGCCTGCCTCGACGGAGACGGCAACTCATGAGCAAGGCAAAGAAGGCGGCGAAGAAGTCGCCGGCCAAGGCAGCGAAGAAGACCGCGACGAAGAAGGCCGCGGCAAAGAAGGTCGCTGCAAGGAAGGTAGTGAAAGCCAGGCCCGCGGCGAAGGCGGTCACGCCGAACAACGAGCACGAGGAGTTGGAGTTCGTCATCAACAGCGCCTGGGAGCGGCGCACGATGCTGTCGGTGGACGAGATCGAAGGCTCGACGCGGCCCACCGTCGAGCGCGTGATCGAGGGCCTGGAAAAGGGCGAGTTCCGCGTCGCCGAGCCCGACGGCAAGGGCGGCTGGAAGGTCAACGAATGGCTGAAGAAAGCGGTGCTGCTGTATTTCCGCACCCGCGAGATGGAGCTGGTCGAGGCCGATCCCGCGCCGTTCTGGGACAAGGTGCCGGCCCGCTTCGCCGAGTTCGACGAAAGCCGCTTCCGCAAGCTCGGCGCGCGCGTGGTGCCCGGTGCGATCGCCCGCGCCGGCGCCTACATCGGCAAGGACGTGGTGCTGATGCCGAGCTTCATCAACATCGGCGCGCATGTCGGCGCGGGCACGATGGTGGACACCTGGGCCACCGTCGGCTCCTGCGCGCAGGTCGGCAAGCACTGTCACCTGTCCGGCGGCGCCGGCATCGGCGGCGTGCTCGAACCGCTGCAGGCGACCCCGACCATCATCGAGGACCACTGCTTCATCGGCGCCCGCTCGGAAGTGGTGGAGGGCGTGATCGTCGGCCACCACAGCGTGATCGGCATGGGCGTGTTCCTCGGCCAGTCCACCCGCATCTACAACCGCATGACCGGCGAGATCAGCTACGGCGTGATCCCGCCCTACAGCGTCGTCGTCTCCGGGCAACTCCCGGCAAAGGACGGCAGCCACTCGCTCTACTGCGCCGTCATCGTCAAGCAGGTCGACGCCAGGACCCGCTCCAAGACCTCCATCAACGACCTGTTGCGGGGCCTGGCCGAGTAGCCCGCAAATCTCCCTTCTCCCCGCCTGCGGGGAGAAGGTGCCCCGAAGGGGCGGATGAGGGGCTCTTTGAACTTGAATCACCGGACAACCCAAATGCCAACCACCATCTACGGCCTCGCCAACTGCGACACCTGCCGCAAAGCCCGCAAGTGGCTGGACCGCTTCGAAGTGCCCTACGAATTCATCGACTACCGCGACCAGCGCCAGTCCCCCGAGACCCTGCTCGCCTGGCGCGACACCCTCGGCGGCTGGGACGCCATGGTCAACAAGTCCTCCACCACCTGGCGCAACCTGCCGCAGGCGCGCAAGACGCCCGGCTCCGACGCCGAGTGGAAGCTGTTGCTGAAGGAATACCCGCAGCTGATCCGCCGCCCGGTGGTGGTGACCGACGACGGCGCCATCACCCAGGGCTTCAGCGACAACGCGTTCAAGGCGCGGTTCGGGCTGCGGTGAGCGAGGTCCTGCAACTCGCGAAGGAGTTGATCCTGCGCCCCTCGGTGACGCCGGACGATGCCGGTTGCCAGGCCCTGATTGCGGAGCGCCTGGCGCGTTCCGGCTTCGCCTGCGAGCACCTGCGCTTCGGCGAAGTGGACAACCTCTGGGCCACGCACGGCAGCGGCGACGGCCCGGTGCTGGTGCTGCTCGGACACACCGACGTGGTGCCGCCGGGCCCGCGCGAGGCCTGGGCCAGCGACCCGTTCGTGCCCGAGGTGCGCGACGGCGTGCTGTACGGCCGCGGCGCCGCGGACATGAAGGGCAGCGTGGCCGCATTCGTGATCGCACTGGAACGCTTCGCCGCCATGCATCCGGACCACCCCGGCACCGTGGCGCTGCTGCTGACCTCGGACGAGGAGGGCGACGCCCTCGACGGCGTGCGCCGCGTGGCCGAGGTGTTCCGCGAACGCGGGCAACGGATCGACTGGTGCATCACCGGCGAGCCGTCATCCACGAGAAAACTGGGCGACCTGCTGCGCGTGGGTCGCCGCGGCTCGCTCACCGGCACCCTGACCGTGCGCGGCGTGCAGGGGCACGTCGCCTACCCGGAACAGGCCGACAACCCGATCCATCGCGCCGCGCCCGCGCTGGCGGAACTGGCGGCGCGGCGCTGGGACGACGGCTATGAAAGCTTCCCGCCGACCTCGCTGCAGATCAGCAACGTCCACGGCGGCACGGGTGCCAGCAACGTGATCCCCGGCGAACTGCAGGCCGTGTTCAACCTGCGCTATAACCCGCACTGGACCGCCGAGCGGCTGATCGGGGAATGCGAGGCGATGCTGCGTGGTCACGGGCTCGACTTCGAAGTGCGCTGGCACCGCAGCGGCGAGCCGTTCTTCACCCCGGAAGGCAGGCTGCGCGAAGTTGCACGCGAGGTGCTGACGCGGATCGCCGGCGCGCCGCCGGGGGAGAGCACCGGCGGCGGCACCTCCGATGCACGCTTCATCGCCCCGTTGGGGGCGCAGTGCATCGAGGTCGGACCAGTGAACGCGACGATCCACAAGGTGGATGAGTGCGTCGCGGTGGACGAGCTGGAGGCGTTGCCCGGGCTCTACCTGGGGCTGGTGGAGCGGCAACTGGGGGCGGTCTAGGTTCCGGCATCACCGGAACGAGGCTCCGGTTCGAGCAGTTCCGGGAAGTCCTCTCGCAGAATGCGCATCGCCCGTGCCTGATCCTCCGGGCTCTTGACTGCGTTCCCTTCGCGGTCGGCACGGATGAACCAGTCCGCATGTGCCGCCACCTGGAGCCGCCCCGTGTCGATCGCGTCGTCCCATTGGCCCGCCTCCATCATGTCCACCAGCTGCGCGAAGCTGGCGAAGGCGTGATAGTGGGAGCGCTCGAGCGCTTCCAACCGGTGTCGCGACCAGAGTGCCGAGACGCCGAGTGCGATGAGCGCGCCCGCCAACAGGCCGATCCAGATGGCTCTTTCCACGGTTCTCGTCACGAACATCTCCTGCTGAAGCGTCGTATTTCAATCTAGCCGATCGGGTGCATCGGCTCCAGGATCATCTCCCGGTGCGTCGCATTTTCTTTGCTGACGCGAAAGCCATGACGCTCATAGAAAGCCTTGGCCGGATTGTCCTTGAGGACTTGCAGCCACACGGCGCGCCCGTTCGCACGGAGGATGACTTCGCGGATTACGCGGGTGCCGATTCCGCGGCCCTGGAACGCCGGGCAGATCTGCAGGTTCAGCACGCGCACCGGGTCGCTTCCGTAGTTCGCATGCAGGACGCCGATGGCGCGGCCGTCGAACTCGACGATCTGTCGTGATGCCGGATCGAATTCCGCTTCGAACCTTGTGAGCTGCTCGGCGTCGTTCCAGCCCCAGGTTGCCGCGATGTAGGGCTTCATCGTCTGCTGCAGGAGCCACCAGCAGAACTCGCGATCGTTCCTGGTGGCGGTGCGGAGACGGAAACCGGACATGCGCCTCGGCGGCCTCTTCAATTCCGCGGCGGCAGCGACAGTCGCCGCCAAGCCACCGTCCGGTCGCCTCCGCGCGCCTTGACCCCGATGGCGTCGCGTGCGGCGGCGTGGGATTCGAAACCCTGGAGCCCGGCCGATTCGCCGACAAGATAGCCCGTAACCGGTTCTCCTGCAGGCGTGTCGAACGCGACGACGACGCCGTTCGACGGCGTGCTCAAGGACGACACCAGGCGTGGCCACGGCCAGCGCGATTCGGACAGTGGCTGGCCATCGACGCGTACCGACGCCTTGTCGACCGAGTGCGGAAGGTGCAGCGTGACCTCATCTCCGGCGTGCGCGGGCAGGAGCCGCAGCGACAGGTGCCGGATGTCGCCCTGCACGCTGTCGGCGACGATCTCGTACTCCGGCGGCTCCAGCGCCGGGCCTTCCGCACCGGCGAAGTAGCCTCGCCCGCTGAAGGGAAGCACCGCCGTGGCTTCGCTGCTGTAACCTTGCGCGGCGAGAAATTCCGCGGGCACCTGTGCCAGTGGCGATGCCAACAGTCGCGAGGGCTTCCCGGCCTCGCCAGCGAGCAGCAGGTTGAGCTGCCGCGGAGTCGCCGCGTCGAACGCCGGCCGGACGCAGGCGAGCACCGCGAACAGCACGACGCCGACCGGCAACGGCACGATCACGGCCTTTGCCCAGCGGCCCAACCCGGCGATCGCCGGCAGCAAGGGCAGGGCGGCCAACCCCGCCAGCAAGGCGGTGGGCACCAGCCCGTCGCGGCCGACCGCGTCGTAGCTCTGCGCAACGTAGGGCACCCAGATCGCGGCCGCGACCCACGCGGCGGCGCCGGACCACGCGATCACCCGCGAAGGCACCAGGTGTCCGGCGAGCGCCAGGGCCAACAACGGCAGCAACCCGCCGAAGCTTGCGCCCGGCATCCACATGACGGTCGCAATCGCAATGAGGGCGAACGGGAACATCACCGCCAGGGCGAGCGTCGCCGAGCCCCAGCGGCGTTGCAGCGGACCGGCGAAACAGGCCACCCACGCGGCACCCAGCAAGGCGAAACAGGTAGTCAATGCCCATCCCTGCGCGGTCCACGCGGCCGGCATCGCGCCCAGCGCACCCAACACGCGTGCAAGCAGCCATGCGGGCAGCAGCACCGTCAACCAGCCGCCGGTGACGACGACACACGCGGCAAGCAGCCCGCGCGCGTGCAACTGGCCACGCTTCGCGAGGCGCCACGCCAGCGTCACGCACCCCAGCAACCCGAGCGCCAGCAACCACGCATTCCATCCCACCGGCCACGCCACCTGGAACGCCGAGAACGGATGCACGAACACCGCATCGTGGTCGGCGCGCAGCCGCTCCGGCGGCGTGGCGGCGAACGCCCGCACCAGCGCCACCGCATTGTCGCCGTGGTGCTGCACGGAACCCGCGGACAGGTGCGCGATATCGTCCAGCGGCGTGTGGTAGCGCGCGGCACCGCGCGCCAGCGCGAAGTTGGCGCCACCGCGCCCCTGCATCCGGTACACGGTGAAATCGGTGTCGTTCGGCAGACGCTTGTAGATCTCGTAGTCGAGCGAAGTCCCTGCCGGCCGCGGCAAGGCCCGTCCGATCGCCGCAACCACCCCGGCGTTGCCGGGCTGGGTCTCGATCAGCCAGCTCGCGCCGATGTCACCGCGCGCCTCGACGTTCACCACCCAGCCAACCTTGGCGAACTCGGGCTCCTTCGCGAACGCGTACGCGCCCAGCAGCCCGGCCTCTTCGCCGTCGGTGAGCAGGAACCAGACGTCCCGTCCCAACGGTTCCCCGGCCTTCAACGCGCGCGCGGCCTCGAGCACCGTGGCCACGCCGGAACCATCGTCACCGGCGCCCGGCCCCGCCGCGACCGAGTCGTAATGGGCGGTCAGCAGGATCGCGTCACCGCGGGCCGCGCCAGGCAGGTGCCCGAGCACGTTGTCGACCGTCGTGCATGCATAAGCGCCGCACACGAAGCGGCTGCGCACGCGTGCGGCGACGCCGATGCGGTCGAACTCGGCCAGGATCCGGTCCCGCACCGCGGCATTCGCCGCGCTGCCAACCGGATGCGGCCGCTCGTCGCCGAGCACCCGCTCCAGCACGGCCATCGCGCGCCCGGCGGAAAACACTCCGGGCGGCGCACCCGCGGGCAAGGGCGCCGGCGCAGCACCACTGCGAAGCGACAACAGCCCCACCGCCACGACGATCAGCAGGACCAGGCCTGCCTGCCACGCTGCGCGCATGCGTGTCCTCCCCCCGACGCCTGTCAAAAGCATAGCCCGGCGCTGTGTCCCGTGCCGCGGCGGCGGCGGCGCAAAGCTGCAGCCGACCGCTAGCGCCTGATGAGCCGGTAGGCCGAGGTCGCCAGCGCGGTGATGCCTTCGGCCTGGAAGCCGGGCTGCTGGGCGAGGATGTCGCGACGTTCCAGCAGGTCGATGTCCCACGCCGGGCCGAAGGACTGCCGCACCTCGCCCTCGGTCACGGAGAACGGCGGTCCTTCCTTTTCGTGCTGCGGATACTCGAGCGTGACCAGCAGTCCGCGGCATCCGCCCGGCAGCTTGCCGTATACCTCACGCACGTAGCGCTGCCGCATCGCAGGCGGTAACGCGATCAGCGCGGCGCGGTCGAACACCGCGTCGCAGCCTGCGACCGTTGCCGGATCCAGGCCGAACACGTCCCCCTGCACGATCTCGATCGGACCGGCGGCGTAGTGCACGCCGTCGGCCGCCTCGTGCATCTCCGGCTCGAGGCCGTGCTCGTCGAAGAACTGCGCGACCGCCATCGGCGACAACTCGCAGCCGAGCACGCGATGGCCCCGTGCGGCGAGCCAGGGCATGTCGAGGGTCTTGCCGCACAGCGGCACGAACACGCGGCTGCCGGGCGCCGCGGCGACCGCGTCCCAGTACTGTTCCAGCAGCGGGGTCGGCCGGTCCTGGTGGAAGCCGGTCTTCCCCTCGCGCCAGCGCTGCTGCCAGAACCCTGCGTCCATCCGCTTACTCCACCGCCAGTCCGTCGACTTTCTGCCAACCGCGCGGCAACAACCCGCCACGCGTGGCGCGCGAACCCAGGTAGCCCTCGAGATCCTTGAACGACAAGGTCATCGTCCGCTGCCCGCTGCGCACCAGCAGCGACTGCCCCGGCGCGACGCTGGCCACCGCCACCACGCGCTCGGTGCCGAGCTTGGCCCGGGGGATGTCGATGATCTTGTTGCCCTTGCCCTTGTCGAGCTCCGGCAATTCGGAGGCGGCGATCGCGAGCAGGTGGCCGGCGCTGGTGACCGCGACGATGCGGTCGGTCTCCAGGCTGGAGACCTGCGCCGGCTGCAGCACCTTCGCCCCGGCGGTCAGCGACTTCAGCGCCTTGCCCGCCTTCTGCCGCGACAGCAGGTTCTCGAAGCGGGTGACGAAGCCGTAGCCGTGCGAGGAGGCGAGCACGAAACGGGTGTCGTTGTCGCCGCTGGCCAGCGCCTGGAAGGTGGCGCCCGGCGCCGGCGAGAAGCGTCCGGTCAGCGGCTCGCCGTTGCCGCGCGCGCCCGGCAGCGAATGCGCCAGTGTCGAGTAGCTGCGGCCCTTGGAATCGATGAAGGCGACCTGCTGGGTGGTGCGTCCGCGCACCGCCGCCAGCAGCTTGTCGCCTTCGCGGTAGGACAGCGAGGCGGCATCCACGTCGTGGCCCTTGGCCGCGCGCACCCAGCCCTTCTCGCTGAGCACGATGGTCACCGGCTCGCTCGGCACCAGCTCGGTTTCGGCCAGCGCCTGCGCGGCCTCGCGCGCAACCAGCGGCGACATGCGCGCGTCGCCGAACTTCTTCGCGTCCGCCAGCAGCTCGTCCTTGACCAGCTTGCGCAGCTTGGCCTTGCTGCCGAGCGTGGCGATCAGGCGGTCGCGCTCGCTGTCCAGCTCGTCCTGCTCGCCGCGGATCTTCATTTCCTCCAGCCGCGCGAGTTGCCGCAGCTTGGTGTCGAGAATGTAGTCGGCCTGTTCCTCGCTGAGGTCGAAGCGCTTCATCAGCACCGGCTTCGGCTCGTCCTCGGTGCGGATGATGCGGATCACCTCGTCCAGGTTGAGGAACGCGACCAGCAGGCCTTCCAGCAGGTGCAGCCGGCGCTCGACCTTGTCGAGGCGGTGCCTGAGGCGACGGGTGACGGTGTCGGCGCGGAACACCAGCCATTCCGACAGCAACTGCTTCAGGTTCTTGACCTGCGGGCGGCCGTCGAGGCCGATGACGTTGAAGTTGGCGCGGTAGCTCTTCTCCAGGTCGGTGGTCGCGAACAGGTGTCCCATCAGCTGCTCGGCGTCGACGCGGTTGGAGCGCGGCACCAGCACCACCCGCACCAGGTTGGCGTGGTCGGACTCGTCGCGGATGTCTTCCAGCCACGGCAGTTTCTTCGCCCGCATCTGCGCGGCGATCTGCTCGATCACCTTCGACGGCGAGACCTGGTAGGGCAGGGCGGTGATCACCAGGTTGCCGCGCTCGCGTTCCCAGGTGGCACGGGCGCGGATGCTGCCGGTGCCGGTCTCGTACAGCGCGCGCAGGTCGGCGGCGGGGGTGATGATCTCGGCCTTGGTCGGGTAGTCCGGCCCGCGCACGTGCTCGCACAGGTCGCGCACGCTGGCGTCGGGGTCCTCGAGCAGGCGCACGCAGGCGCTGACGACTTCGCCCAGGTTGTGCGGCGGCACGTCGGTGGCCATGCCCACGGCAATGCCGGTGGTCCCGTTGAGCAGCAGGTGCGGCACGCGCGCCGGCATCCACGCCGGTTCCTGCAGGGTCCCGTCGAAGTTCGGGTTCCAGTCCACCGTGCCCTGGCCCAGCTCGGCCAGCAGCACCTCGGCGATCGGGTGCAGTTTGGACTCGGTGTAGCGCATCGCCGCGAACGACTTGGGGTCGTCGCTGGAGCCGAAGTTGCCCTGGCCGTCGATCAGCGGGTAGCGGTAGGAGAACGGCTGCGCCATCAGCACCAGCGCTTCGTAGCAGGCGCTGTCGCCGTGCGGGTGGTACTTGCCGATCACGTCGCCGACGGTGCGCGCCGACTTCTTGGGCTTGGCCGCGGCGCCCAGGCCGAGCTCGCTCATGGCGTAGATGATCCGCCGCTGCACGGGCTTGAGGCCGTCGCCGATGAAGGGGAGGGCGCGGTCGAGGACCACGTACATGGAGTAGTCGAGGTAGGCGCGCTCGGCGTACTCGCGCAGGGGGATCTGTTCGAACCCGTGGAATGCCGGTCTGACGGTGTCGTTCATCCGCCAATTGTAGAGCCGACCCAAGGTCGGCTCGCTCGCTTTTGGGGACGGTGCCCTGGAGGGGGGATTGCCCTTGCCTCCTCGACAGCTCTTTAACTCGTCGGCAAGGGCAATCCCCCCTCCAGGGCACCTCACCGGCGCTCGCAGACCGGCTCCTTCGTCGAAGAAGCGCCGGGGTGTCGGCCAAGTGCGCGCAGCGGGAAAAGCGGGCCCTCTGCCCGACGAGTAAAAGAGCCGTCGAGGAGGGCAGAGGGCCCGCGTTTCACGCGAAAGCGCCCGTCCGAAGGGATGGGTCAGTCGCCGCGGTGCGCCCAGTGCCAGGGTTCGTACGTGATCCCGTGCGGGTTGTCGCGCGGGTAGCTCATGTGGAAGCCGAAGGCCGCCGCATTGCCCTGCAGCCATTCGAACGCCGCCGTCCCCTCGAACGACGCCTCCGCCGGCGGCTCCCCCGGCGTCCCGATGTCCAGCGCCCGCCCCCCGTGGTGCTCGCTGAAGCCCGGCGCCGCGTTGACCGTCAGGATCTCCTCCACCGACTGCCCCCGCGCCAGCTTCCGCTCGAAGATTCCGAGCTGGTAATCATGGCTGCGGTAGCCCGAGATCGCCTCCAGGACCACCCCGTCGCGCAGCGCCGCCGCCTGCAACTGCTGCCAGCCGTGCGCTGCCGACGGATGCAGCCACAACGGTCGCGCGAAGCGGTCGAAGCCGGCGAACGCCAGCCACTCGGGTTCCGGCACCAGCGCCAGGCCGGTCCGCCCGGCGTACCCGGCCTCGTCGAGGCCGAGCTGATCCAGGCGCTCGTGCAACCGGTCCAGGGGCAGCGTCGGGACCGCGTCCAGGCCCGAACGCCGCCGCTGCAGGTGGCGCCGCCCCAGCGCCGCGACCGCGGCGTCCAGCCCCGGCTCGCGCCGGAACTCCGGCCGCAGCGGCACCAGCTCGCCGCCGCGCTCGACCGCCAGGTAGCGGCCGTCGCGCTTGCGCCGGAACACGTGGTCGGCCCCGGCCAGCAGGCGCGCGTCGTGGTTGCCGTGGGCGCGCAGCAGGCCGCCGGGCCAGGCTTCCACGCGCGCGGTGTTGAGGAGGATGCGCGGCTGCATGCCGCGCAGGTTAGCGGTGGCGCGCGCGCGGCGCCATCGCGGCGAGTTCACGCATGCGCTGCAGCGTCGGCTGCGGGCTGCGCGGCTGCAGCAGCAGGTCGTAGCCCTGCGTGGTCGGGATCCACAACATGCGGTCGCCGCCGGCGCTGGCCACGAACATCTTCTTCAGCCTGCGGCTGCGGAACCAGCCGCTGCGGAAGCCGGGCAGGGCATAGCCGTTCGACTTCAGCGACGGCTTCAGGTCCGGATGCTCGCCGAGCGAAACCACCTTCGCCTCGTCCAGGCGCAGTTCCGGCCAGGTCAGCCGACGACGGTAGAAGCTGGTCGCGACCTCGATCCCGGCCGCGTCCATCACCAGGCGGTGGCGGCGCATCGCCAGCCACAGCAGCGCGAACACGCCGCCCAGCACGACCACCGCCACGATGCCGGCATATACCTTCAACAGCATCGGATCGGTGCCGCCCGGGTCGCTGTCACGGAAGGGGATCAGCAGCACGCCGATCAGCGGCAACACGATGACCGCGACCAGGAACCAGCGCGCGATCGCGGTCGCAGGCTCGAGCTGGAAGCGTGGATCCTCGGTGCGCGCGGGAACGCCGGCCATGTCAGTGCGCTCCGATCCAGGTGGCGACATCGGCGATCAGGCCCGCGTCGACGTGCCCGGGCACCGAGTACTCGCCCAGGTTGCCGTCGCCCTCGCCGGCGATGCCGAGATGGTTGAGCGTGGGGTACAGCTTGAACTCGACCTTCGCGTCGTCGTGGAAGCCGGCCTTCCAGCCCTGCCAGTCGGCGTCGACGACCTGGATGTCGCGCGCGCCCTGCAGCACCAGCATCGGCAGGTTCGCGAACTGCGCCTCGTGCACCGGGTCCACGGTGTCGGTACTGCGCCAGTAGGCGGCCGGCAGGTTCAGCGGCAGGCCCGCTGCCGGCAGCTCCTCGCCGGCCCGGATCGCGCGCACCTGGTCGATCAGCCTGTTGATCGCGGCGCGCTCCTCGTCGCTGGTGTGGCGGTCGTCGAGCACCGCCATCCGCCGGTTCTGTTCGATCAGGATGTCCATCAGCTTGCGCGAGGGCGCGGCCAGCAGCACCAGGCCGGCGACCGGCACGCCGGCATCGATCGAGCGCGAGGCGATCCGCGGCGCCATCATCCCGCCCTGGCTGTGGCCGAGCACGAACACGCGCGCGGGGTCGACCCGCGGCTGGGCCGCGAGCGTCGCCAATGCGGCGACCGCGTCGTCGGTGGTCTCGCTGTCGATGGTCAGGCTGCCGGGCGCGACATAGGCCTCGGGGTGGGCCTTGCTGCGCTTCTCGTAGCGCAGCACGGCGACGCCCTGCGCGGCCAGGCCGCGGGCGATGTCGAGGAACGGACGGTTGGGGCCGACGGTTTCGTTGCGGTCGTGCGGACCGGAGCCGTGCACCAGCACCACGGCGGGGAAGGGACCCTCGCCGGCGGGCAGCGCGAGGGTCGCCGGCAGCGCCGCGTCGCCTTCGCCGATGGACAGCTCCTGCTCGCTGAAGCCGGCATTGTCCGCGGGCGCGGCCGGGGCGGGCGCGGTGGCGGGCTGGATCACGAAGCCGGCGACCTTGCCCTGCGCATCCACCGCGACCTTGGCCACCAGCTCGGCGCCGGCGTGGTGCAGCGGAATGCTCACCACCGCGGTGTCGCCCATGCGTGCGACCTGCGGCTCGCCACGGCCGGTGGCGACGCCCGCCTGCGCCGGCAGCGATTCCCACACCGCCTGCAGCCGGTCCGCCGGCACCGCTGCCGCCATCTCCGCGGTGAAGGCTGCTTCCGCCGCGGCGTAGTCGCGCGCGTCCATCGCGTCGAGCAGGGCGGTGGCGACCGCCACCGGGTCCCGGGCGTCCTGCGCGCGGGCCAGGAAGGGGAATGCCGCGGTCAGGGCCAGTGCCAGCAGCAGCACCCATTGCTTCAATGCGTTCATTGAATCTCCTTGTTCGATCGGTTCAGCGGTTACTTGTCGTCCCGGGTGTCGTCCTTTCCACCCGGCGGCTTCAGGCGTCCGGCCTTGCGCAGCGCGTCGCGAAGCACGTACTCGATCTGCGCGTTGAGGCTGCGCAACTCGTCGTCGGCCCAGCGCTGCGCCGCCTCGAGGATCTCGGCGTTGATGCGCAGCGGATAGGCCTTCTTTGCGGCCATCTCAGTACAGCGACCCGGTATTCACGATGGGCTGGGTCGAGCGGTCGCCGCACAGCACCACCAGCAGGTTGCTGACCATCGCCGCCTTGCGCTCCTCGTCGAGCTGCACGACGCCGTTCTTCTGCAGTTCGTCCAGCGCCATCTCGACCATGCCGACCGCGCCCGCCACGATGCGAGTGCGCGCGGCGATGATCGCGTTGGCCTGCTGGCGCTGCAGCATGGCCTGGGCGATCTCGGGTGCGTAGGCGAGGTGGCTGATGCGCGCGTCGAGCACGTTCACGCCGGCGTCGGCCAGGCGCTCGGCGAGCTCGTCGCGCAGGTGCTGGCTGATCTCGGTGGCGTGGCTGCGCAGGGCGACCTGGCCGTCCTCGTGCTGGTCGTACGGATAGCTGGTGGCCATCGTGCGCAGCGCCGACTCGGACTGGATGTGGACGAAGCTCTCGTAGTCGTCGACGTTGTAGACCGCCTCGGCGGAGTCGGCGACCTGCCACACGATCACCGCGGCGATCTCGATCGGGCTGCCCTCGAGCTCGTTGACCTTGAGCTTGCCGCTCTCGAAGTTGCGCACGCGCAGCGAGACCTTGCGCTTGCCGAAGAAAGGGTTGTTCCAGCGCAGCCCCGGCTCCTTGACCGTGCCGATGTACTTCCCGAACAGGCTCAGCACCGCGGCCTGGTTGGGTTCGACCTTGTACAGGCCGATCAGGCTGAGGAAGGCGAGGATCACCACCAGCAGGCCGCCGAGGGCGCGCCAGCCGGAATTCAGTCCGTTGTCGGGGTCAGGGCCGAGCCCGGTCGCGATCATCCAGATGCCGGCGATGGCAAGGATGAGGACCACGAAGACGAAGGGGATGCCGGGCAGGGACTTGATGGGGTTCTCTTTCATGACGCTTCTCGCGGGTGCGGCCGGATGGCCGTGACTAAGTGATATCACTTTGATATCAGTCGTGCAAGCCTCTCGGGTTGGTCCGGCGCGGTGAGGGGGCGTCCTGGCGTGGGCGTGCTGGGCAGAGGTGGTCTGCCGCGTGGCGGCCCATCCATGGGCCGAACACG
>JBIQLI010000018.1:0-21792 GCA_044464395.1 Lysobacter sp. | reverse complement strand
ATGGTGATCGAGCGCGCCAAGCGCCTGGTCGAGCACAAGAAGGACGTGGTGATCCTGCTCGACTCGATCACCCGCCTGGCCCGCGCCTACAACAACGTGGTGCCGTCGTCGGGCAAGGTGCTGACCGGCGGCGTGGACGCCAACGCGCTGCACCGCCCGAAGCGCTTCTTCGGCGCGGCGCGCAACGTCGAGGAAGGCGGCTCGCTGACCATCATCGCCACCGCGCTGATCGACACCGGCAGCAAGATGGACGAGGTGATCTACGAGGAGTTCAAGGGCACCGGCAACTCCGAGGTGCACCTGGGCCGCCGCATCGCCGAGAAGCGCGTGTACCCGGCCATCGACATCAACCGCTCCGGCACCCGCCGCGAGGACCTGCTGATCGAGCCGGAGCTGCTGCAGAAGATCTGGATCCTGCGCAAGCTGCTGCACGGCATGGACGAGATCGGCGCGATGGAGTTCCTGCTCGACAAGATGAAGAGCACCAAGTCCAACGACGAGTTCTTCGCCTCCATGAAGCGCTGACCCACTCTCTCGACCTCCCCTTGTGGGAGCGGCAGAAGCCGCGACATGAAAAAGGGCGCCATCGGCGCCCTTTTTCATTGCCTTGATGTGGCCAGGCTCAGAACACCAGCACCGCACCCCAGGCCGCCGCCACCGCGTCCTGCTCTTGGGAACCCGCGCCGTACAGGTCGCCAGCCGCGGCCAGCGTGGCGACGCGCGCGCCGGCGTAATCCGTCAGCGAGGTCATGTACACGGTCAGCGCCCGGTACCAGATCGCGCCTGCCGCGTCGCGGCCGATGCCCTCGATCGACGTGTCGCCATTGCAGACCAGGTCGCCTGGGACCAGGCCCGTGCCGTCCTCGCCGAAGCCCTCCGGCACCACCGCGCCTTCCGCCAGCAGGTAGAAGAAGTGGTTGGCGATCCCGGAGCTGAAGTGGACGTCCGCGCCGCCGATCCCGGGCACGTAGCAGTCGAACGAACGGTAGTCCAGGCTCGGCTTGAACATGTAGCGCAGCGCGCCGTCACCCGGAGGGATGTTCTCGGCGATCAGGTAATCACCCGGATCCGCGCCATGGCCGGCGTGGAACTCGACCAGCGTGCCGAAGATATCCGAGGTGGCCTCGTTCAGGGCGCCGGACTCGCCGGAGTAGACCAGTCCCGCGGTGCGGCTGGTGACGCCGTGCGACATCTCGTGCGCGGCCACGTCGATTGCCACCAGCGGGAAGGTGTACACGCCATTGTCACCATCGCCGAAGGTGATGCAGAAGCACCGATCCTGCCAGAACGCGTTCTCGTAACCCGTTCCGAAGTGCACCCGACCGACCGTGCCGATGCCATCGTCGGCAATGCCGAGACGCCCGTGCGCGTCCTTGAAGTAATCCCAAGTCGCAGCGATGCCCACATGCGCGTCCACCGCGGCCGTGGCGGCATCGTCGAGCCAGCCGTTGCCCCAGGTGTTGTCCGCGTCCGAGAACGGCACGCCGTCGGGGCGCCAGCGCAATCCCATGTTGAGCACGTGGCTGCCGCCGCGCGTCGGGTCCATGAGCTGGTAGCCGTGGCGGCACGCCACCGTGTCGATGGCCACGGTGCCGAGGTTGAGGCTGCGACCGATCCCTTCGGAGGGTGTCGCGTCCGCGCAATCCGGCCCGTTTCCGCCCGGACCCGCGGTCTGCACGCCGTCCCAGCCATCGAGGATGCGCCCGTTGCCGGCGTCGACGAAATAGCGCATGTCGCTGGGTGTCTGGTCCGCGCGCACGCCCTCGACCGAGACTTCGTGCGCCAGCCGCGGGCGGCCATCGCGCACGTACAGCACCAGGCGCGCGGCCGGCGGCCGGGTGCGGGTCGCTTCGAATCGCTCCAGCGCGACCTCGGTCGCCTGCGCGCTGGCGACGTGCGGGGCGAGTTCCGGGCGCCAGCTCGTCCGGAGTGTCTGGCTCGCGCCCAGCACCCGGCCGTCGCGCGAATGCAGGACGAAGTCGCCGCCGATCATCGGGATCCCGTCGCGGTAGGTGCGGGTGAAGCGGACGTGCTCGGTGCCGTCCGCGTCGATCTGCACCGCGGCGGGATCGGCGGCGAAGGCGTCGCCTGCGGCCCGGTGGACCAGCTTGCGCGCCGGCCCCTCGATGAGTGCCATCGCGCGGTCGACGGCCGCCTGCCTGGCGGCCAGCAGTTGGGCCCGGTCGACGGACCCGGTGGTGGCCGCGTGCGATGCCGGCTGCCCGGCGAAGGCGGGCGTGCAGAACGCCATGGCGCACGCCAACGCGCAGGCGGCGCCAGGAAACTTCTTCCGATGGGTCATGTGCGTGTTTCCGTGCTGGAAGGAACGAGGGGGCAAGGCCAGGGAGGGGTTGGCGACCCGCGACACCGGCCTCACCAGGCGTACCCCACGACGACGTGGCCTCCGAGCGAGTCGTGCACCGCGCCGCCATCCATCCAGCGCACGCCGCCGGCGATGCTGAATCCGTGCAGGCGCAGGTCCGCGCCCGCCTCGACCAGGGCGCTGGTGCCGTCGAGCTCGCCGGCACCGTCGAACAGGGCGTTGCCGTCCACGCGGTAGCGGCTGTCCTCGTCCATCCGGTGGACCGCGCCCAAGCTTGCGTAAGGCGCCAGGCTCGCGCCGCCCGCGAAGTCGAAGCGGTGGCTGATGCCCAGCCCGAGTCGCAGCCGCTCCATGGTTCCGGCCTCGGCGTCGAACGCGACATCGGGACCCTGGATCGGATCGAGCGCATCGAAGCTCGCGCGGGTGTACTGCAGTTGCGGCACCAGGGCGAGACCGCCCGCATGCCATCCGGTGTAGCCGAGTTCGATGTCGAAGGCGCGCGCCTCGGTGCCGGTCCGTTGCTCGCCCGCGGCCGAGACCAGCCGGGCTTCGAGGTCGATCCAGCGCATCGCGCCATCGACGTAGAAGTTTCGCCCGCGCCAGGTCGCGTAGACACCGGAGAAGTCGGCGTCGAAGCGGGTCGCGCCCTGGGCCGTGGCCAGTGCCTGCTCGCCGTCGGCCTCGCCCAGCAACAGGCCCAGGCCGAAGCCGCTGTCGCCCAGTGGCACGTGGATGCCGAATTCGTGGCCGCGGTTGTCCTGCTCGAATCCGACGTCCTGTCCGGCTGCGAGCCCGCTGGCTTGCGGATCGTAGTCGCCGTCCTCGCCGAAGTAGCGGAACCACGGGCCGAAGCCGTCGTGTCCCGGAGCGTCCGCCTGCACGCCCATGCGTTGCTGCCAGGTGCCGACGATGCTGTCGACCAGCTGCTGCGCGCCGGGCGCGACCGATGCGGCCAGGACGCCGCTGTCGCTCAGCCCGTCGACCGTGATCGAGGCGCTGAACGCGGTCGACGCGTCCAGCGCCGTCCGCCGCAGGTCGAGGCCGAGGGCGAGGAAATTGGCGGGATCGTAGCCGACCACCTGCCCCGCCACCAACGCATCGTCCGCGGCGTGCCCGGTCACTTCGATGAGCGTGCCGGTGTTGGTCTCGAGCGCAACGGGAAGCCCGGCGATCCGCACATCCACGCGCTGGTGGGTCCCGTCGGCCAGGTCGCCCGCGATCCGTACCTGGTCCGATGCGCCGGATGCCAGGTCGACATCCACGCCGAGCAGTCCGCTGCCGGCGAGGTTGCCGTAGAACGCCAGGACGTCGCCGGCGTGGCCGTCGGCCAGGCTGATGACGCCGTTGTTGCGCAGGAGCGAGCCCGCGCCCACGTTGAGGATGCTGAAGCCCGAGGCCTGCAGGCGACCGGAATTCTGGAACAGGTCGAGTCCTTCGCCGAGGTCGACCAGGCCGTTGGACAGGTGGATGAGCCCGGCATTGGTGATGGTGTCGTCGCCGGCACCGAAGCCGGTCGCGAAGTTGGCGACGTACCAGGCGCCCCCCTCCGCGTTCTCGAGCAGGTCGTTGCCCGCACCGGTCTGGATGGCGCCGACCAGCACGCCGCTGTTGAGGATGACGTCGGTCCACTCGCCGCCGCGCACGGCGACCGCGGTCTGGCCGGGCGCGTCCGCGCGGATGCTGCCCTCGTTCACCAGGATGGCCGTGGCATTGGTCCCGGTTCCCATTTCGACGCCCACCGCGGCCAGGGGCCCGGACACCTGGATCGAACCGCTGTTGGTCACCTGGACCCCTTCGGTGCCGTAGGCCCTGATGCCGATCCCGGATTCTTCGGCAAACACGCCGATGTCGCCGGCGTTGCGGACGGCGGCCTGCATGCCGTCGACCCACATCCCGAAGCCGGTGCCGTGGACCGTCGCGACCTCGATGCTGCCGCGGTTGTCTACGTGGGCCACGCCCAGCGCGGAGTGCGCTTCCGCACCGAAGCCGCCGTCCCGCGACTGCGAGCGGAGACTGCTGGCGTCGCCCAGCTCCACGCTGGCCCCATAGCGGCCGTAGGCAGCGGCCGTGTGCGACTGCCCGGTGTGCATCTCGACGTCGCCGTTGTTGACCACGGTGGCACGGCCATTGACGTTGGCTGCCCGGATGCCCTGCGCGAGTTTCTCCGCCTGGACGAAGATCCTGCCGTGGTTCTCGGCCAGCGCGTCGGCTTCCCAGGAACTGGCCACCATGCCGGCAGCAATGTCGGTGCGGCTGGTCACCTCGATAAGGCCGTTGTTGGCCATGTGCACGGAACCGGTAAAGCTCTGCGTGGTCATTCCGGTCGCGCGTTTCCCGGCGTCGATCCCGATCGCTCCGTCATTGGTGATGTCCACGTTTCCGTCATAGGTATTGGCGGCGATCCCCAGGGCATGGCCGTATTGCGATCGTCCGGTGATGACACCGTCGCCCGTGTTGGCGATCGAGATGGCGCCTGCGCGCGAATAGACATCCACCCCGCGGGCCGTGAACCCTTCGACCGTGATGTCGCCCGCATTGCGGATGCCCACGGCCTCCCGGCCGATGGCGTGGATGCCCCGGGCGGCATACACCGAATCCGGGTAGATCCTGTCGGTGTCGTAGGTGGCGAGCGCGTCGATCGTGCCGCTGTTGTCGACCAGGGCCGTGCCGTTCTGGGCGTAAGCGAAGACCCCGGTGGCGGAGTAGAAGCGGAATGGCTGCTCCGTGTGCGCATGGATGTCGCCGGAATTGACCACCTCCGCGGTCCCGGTGAACGCGAGCGCCATCGCCCCGTAGGCCATCGCGCCCGAGTCCACGGCCACGGTGCCGCTGTTGTCGATGGACGCGCCGGCCTCGCCGGCCGCCAGCAGGCCCGCGGTCACGTAGGGCGTGGCATGGGCGGACTGGAAAACCTGCACGGAGCCGGCGTTGTCCACCTGGGCCGTGCCACCGCTGCCGGTGGCGTAGGCATCGATGCCCACCGACCCGTAGGCGCTGGTCGCCTCGATGTGCCCGCTGTTGATGACGCTGACGATGCTCCCGGCCCGGCCGCTGCCGGCCTGGATACCGGTCGCCAGCATGCTGCCGCCGTAGAAGCCTTTGCTGCGGAAGCTGTCGCCGGCGACGATGTCGCCCGAGTTGTCCACGGTGACATCGCCGTGACCCTGCGCAAGGACACCGGTGGCGTAGTAGCCCTGCGCTTCGATCCCGCCGCGGTTGTCGACCGCGACGTTCCCGTCGATGGCGCTGGCATGGATGCCGAACGCATCGCGGCCATAGGCGTAAAGGGTGCCTTCGTTGGAGACCGCCGCACCCGTGTCGCCCTGCGCCTCGAGGGCGGCACCCCAGGTGGCGGCGTATGCGGCGATGTTGCCGTCGTTGTGGGCCGTCACTTCGTCGCCGGCGGCGAACACGCCGTCGGCGAGGCCGTCGTAGGAATACACGGCGATGTCGGTCAGGTTGTCGACCGCCGCGTCGTCGTCGCCCCCGTCGACGTACACGCCGACCAGGTCGCCGGTGCCGACTTCGACGACGGGCGCGTCGACTTCCAGCGCCACGCCCGCCTCGGCGGCGATGATCGACGGGTCGTCGACCACGCCGGCTTCCCCGGCGAACGCGGCGCCACTGCCGGCCAGCGCGAAGGCCGCGGCGGACGCGGCAAGTGCGATGCGCACCGCATGCGCGACCGGGGCAAGTCTCGGGTGGTGCTTGCGTGCCTTCGCCATGCTGGCGTGTGTGCCGCCGGCGCCGATGCGTCCGTCCATTCGATTCGATCTCCAGTGCTCGATTGCGCCCTTGTCGTGTCGGCGCGGGGCGTCGTTTATCGGCGCTGGCATTTCTAGCGTCAACCGGCGAACGCGGCGTGCAAGCACGCGTCGCGCAGTCGCTTGCGCGTGCATCGTGCGCGGATGTTGCGGGCATCTACGGGAACGTTGTCGCGTACTTGGCAAGCCGCGCATGCGCGCCACGGGAGAGGTTGGAATTTTGTTTCCCGTGGGCCGGAACAATGCAAACGCGAATCCGTAAAATTTCGCGGACGTTGGCCGCAAAGAAAAAGGGCGCCTTGCGGCGCCCTTTTCCGGTGGCATCGTGGCCGGGGGATCAGAACACCGACACCGCATCCCACGCCGCAGCCACGGCGTTCTGCTCGTCCGAGCCGGCACCGAACAGGTCCTCGGCGGCCTGCAGGGTCGCGCCACGCGCGGCGGCGTAGTCGGTGCCCGAGGTCATGTACACGGTCAACGCGCGGTACCAGATCGCGCCCGCCGCGTCGCGGCCGATGCCCTCGAGCGCCGTGTTGCCGTTGCAGACCAGGTCGCCCGGGGTCAGGCCGAGGCCGTCCTCGCCGAAGCCGTCCGGCACCGCCGCGCCTTCCGCCAGCAGGTAGAAGAAGTGATTGGCCACGCCCGAGCTGTAGTGCACGTCGTAGCTGCCCAGGTCCGGCACGTAGCAGTCCGGCGACAGTCCGTCCAGGCTCGGCTTGAACATGTAGCGCAGCGCGATGTCGCCCGGGTTGTTCGGGTAGATGTTCTCGGCGAGCAGGTAATCGCCCGGGTTCTCGTCGTCGCCGACGTAGAACTCGACCAGCGTGCCGAAGATGTCCGAGGTGGCCTCGTTCAGGCCGCCGGACTCGCCGGAGTAGACCAGGCCCGCGGTGCGGCTGGTCACGCCGTGCGACATCTCGTGCGCGGCCACGTCCAGCGCCACCAGCGGCAGGATCGACACGCCGTTGTCACCGTCGCCGAAGGTCATGCAGAAGCACGAGTCGCGCCAGAACGCGTTGGCGTAGTTGCGGCCGTAGTGGACGCGGCTGACCGCGCCGAGACCGTCGTTGGCGATGCCGTGGCGGCCGTGCTTCTCGAGGAAGTAGTCCCAGGTGGCCGACACGCCGTAGTGCGCGTCCACGGCGACCGTGGCCGAGCTGGTCAGCCCGCCGTTGCCCCAGTCGTTGTCGGCGTCGGTGAAGATCGACCCCATGCCCGCCTGGCGCATGCCCATGTTGGTGGTGTAACCGCCGCCGCGGGACAGGTCCATCATCTGGTAGCCCTTGGCGCACTCGACGGTGGCGATCTCCACGGTGCCCTGGGTCAGGCTGTGGCCGGTGCCTTCGGCCGCGACCGGGGAGGCGCAGCCGCCGCCGTCGCGACCCGGGCGCGCGGTCTGCACTTCGTCCCACTGGTCGAGCAGCTTGCCGTTCCTGGCATCGACGAAATAGTGCATCTCGGTGGGGGTCTGGTCGGCGCGGACCCCGCGCAGGACCACCTCGTGGGCCAGGCGCGGCGTGCCGGTCAGGGCGTACAGCACCAGTCGCGAATTCGGCGCCTCGCTGTAGGCCATGCCGAATTCGTCGATGGCCTTGGCGATCGCCTTCTTGCTGCTGTAGGACGGGCTCGTGGACGGGCGCTTCGAGGTCGGCAGGCTCTGGCTGGCGCCGAGGACCTTGCCGTTGCGCGAATGCAGGACGAAGTCGCCGCCGATCACCGGCAGGTCGCCCTTGTAGGTGCGCTTGAAGCGGACGTGCTCGGTGCCGTCGTCGTCGATCTGCACCGCGGTGACCTCGGCGGTGAAGCCGTCGGCCGAGGCGCGGTGCACGAGCTTGCGTGCCGGCCCGTCGACCAGCGCCTGCGCGCGGGCGACCGCGGCGGCCTTGGCGGCGAGCACGGCATCGGCATCGGTGCCGGCGCCCGGCTGGGCGGCGAACGCGGTGGAACCGACGGCCAACGCGGAGACGATTGCGAGGCTCAGGAGGCTGTTGCGGTATTTCATGCTGGAATCCCCGTGTTGGAAGGTCCGTGTTGTCGTGAAGGGGCGGCAGTGCCGCGCGGCAGCGGGGCCGGCGGCAGCAACTTCGCGTCGTCGAACCACGACACGAACATCGGCAGGCCGCGTGGCGAATAGCCGATGAAGGTGAAACCGGCGGCTTCGCGGACGCCGGTGTAACGTTGGCCGAGCATCCTGTTCTCGAGTTCGACCAGCAGGCCGAGCGACTCGGGCGTCTGCATCGCGGCGTTGTGCGCCTGGAGCACTTCGCGCACGCGGGTCACGAACGGCACGGTCTGCCGCTGGCCCCGCTGGCTGGCGTCGAAGAACTGGCGATAGTAATAAGTGGGCTGGCGCAGCCGCGGCAGCACGCGGACGGCGGCGGTCCCGACCGCGCACAACGTTCCCGCCTCGTCGCGCCCGATGCACACCGCCTGCGCGGCGCGGTCCTCGGCCGAGACGCGTCCACCCAGGGCCTTGTTGCGATCCCAGAACGCGACCAGCTCGGCCTTGAGTTCCGGAGTCACCTGCTGCCAGACCGGAATGATCTCGAAGCTCATGGCGTCGCCTCCGCGCCCGGGGCCTTCGCCAGGCGCCGCACCAGCTGCAGGTACTCGGCGAACTGCAGGCGGCCGTCGCTGTTGGCGTCGAAGCCGGACAGCGGCGGCGCCGAGGCGCCGGCACGACGGACCAGCAGCAGGTGCGGGTACTCGCCCGGGTCGATGGCGTCGTTGTCGTTGCGGTCGATCGCCTCGAACTGGCCACGCAGGCGCGACTGCAGCCGCTCGCTGGCATTCCTGCGCGCGACGGCGGCCTGCGCCGCCCAACCCTTGTCGAACTCCGCCCGCGACAGCACGCCGTTGCCGTCGGTGTCCCAGCGCGTGAACGTGGCCGCGGCTGCCTGGTTCGCCTGCTGGGCGCCCGCGGCCGCCGGTGCGAGCAGCACCGCCGCGGTGGCGATCCCGAGGGCGATGCGGCGGCTCACGTGGAGGCCTCCTGCGGGATCGCCGACTCGAAGGTGATCAGCTCGCGGATCTCGGCGGTGCGCAGGCCGATCATCATCGGGTTGCGCACGTTCGGGAGGAAGCTGATGTCGAACAGCTCGGTGATGTCGCCTTCGAAGCGGATCCAGTTCAGCACGTCGCCGTTGGTCAGCGAGACGATCTGCACGCCGCACCACGGGTCCGCGTCGCGCTTGCGCAGCTCCTCGTCCAGCTGCAGGCCCTCGAAGCGCTGGTTGCGCGGCTTGGAGAGCCCCACCGCGGCGACGTTGCCGACGATCGACAGCCCGCGCAGGAAGCCCGGGCAGAACGCCAGCGGCACGAACGCCTTCTTTTCGAAGTCCACCCAGCCCAGGTGCCCCGTGCCGGCGTTGAGCACCCACAGCTTGCCGTTCGCCCAGCGCGGCGAATGCGGCATCGACAGGCCCTCGCAGACGATCTCGTCGGTCTCCACGTCGATGACCATGCCGCCGTCCTGGCGCCGGTCGCGCCAGCCGTCCACGGCGTCGCTGCGGCAGACCGCGGTGACGTACTTGGGCCGGCCATCGACCATCGCCAGGCCGTTGAGGTGGCAGCGGTCCTCGGGTGCCAGCTTGCTGATGAACTTCGGCTTCCAGATCGCCTTGAAGCTGTGGGTCGGGCTCAGCTCGGCCAGGCAGGAGTACTTGGTGTTGACGAACACGACCTTGCCGTTCGAGCGGATGCCGAGCTCGTGGATGTCGAGGTCGCCGATGGTCTGCGCGTTGCGCGGCACGTAGCACTTGTCGTACTGGCCGTGGATCACCTCGTTCGGGCGCAGCACGTTCTCGAAGCGCCACAGCTGGTACAGCCCGCCCAGGTAGATCCGCTGGGCGTTGCCGACCACGCCCATCGCGCGCTCGAAGATGCGCTCGAAGAACGAGACCCGGCCCTGCTTGTCGCTGCCGACCAGGTATACGCGGCCGCTCTGGTAGGAGGAGATCGCCAGCGACACGCGGTTGCCGGCCAGCCAGGCCGCCAGCCCGCGCGAGCAGCTCTTGTCCACCCGCATCGGCGCCTTGCCGGGCTTCGCGCCGGCACCGCCCGCGCCGGCAGCGGCTGCCGGGTTGGGCGCCGCCGGTGCCGCGTTGCCGGCCTCGGTACCGCCGGCGACGGGCTGTGCGGGTGTCTCCACGGGCTGCTCCAACTGCATGCGCGTTTACCAGCTGTAACGGACGACCAGCTGCCCGCCGGTGTTGCTGTCGAGGGCGCCACCATCGGCCCAGTTCAGACCACCGGTGAAGGTGAACCCGCCGAACTGGGCGCCGACACCGGCCTCGACCAGCGCACTGGTGCCGTCGATGCTGGTCGCACCGCTGAACAGCGCGTTGCCATCCACCATGTAGCGGCTCTCGCCGTCTTCCTCGCGGACCATGCTGACCGCGCCGTACGGCGTCCAGATGGCTCCGTTGCCGGTGGTGAAGCTGCGGCTCAGGCCCAGGCCCACGCGGAGGCGCTCGGAGATGCCGCCGTCCGCGGCGAACGCCACCTCGCTGCCCTGGATCGGGGCGATGTCGTCGATCCTGGCACGGGTGTACTGCACCTGCGGGGTCAGCGAGAAGGCGCCCAGGCTCCAGCCGCCGTAGCCCGCCTCGACGTTGAACGCGGTGGCATTGCCACTGGTGCGCTGCCCGCCCGCCGCCGAGAACAGCTCGGCCTCGAAGTCCATCCAGCGCATCGACACGTCGAAGTAGTAGTCGTCGCGCATCCAGTTGCCGTACAGGCCCGAATAGCCCAGGTCGATGCGGTCGCTGCCGCTCGCGCCGGTCAGTGTCTGGGTCGCATCCGCATGGCCCGCCAGGATGCCGATGCTGAAACCGGCACCGATCGGCAGGTTCAGGCCGACTTCGCGGCCGCGGTTCTCCTGGTCGAAACCGAAGTCGCTGCCGGCGCTGAAGCCAGAGCCCGACGGCGACACGTCGCCGTCCTCGACGTAGTAGCGCAGCCACGGGCCGAGGCCCACCCGGCCCTCACCCGACTGCGGCGCGACGCCCATGCGCTGGCGCAGGGTGCCGACGCTGCTGCCGATCAGGCGATGCACGCCGGGCGCCACCGCCGCGGCGAGGATGCCCGTGTCGTTGAGGCCGGCCACCTCGACCGAGGCGTTGACCAGGTTCAGGCTGCCGGCCTGCGCCATCGTCACGTTGACGTCCAGGTCGAGGAAGTTGCTGGCATCGAAGTTCAGCACGGTGCCGCCGGTGAAGGCATTGGCGGCCACGTCGCCGCTCACCTCGACCACGGTGACCGACTCGGACTGCAGCTGCGTCGGGACGCCCTCCACCCACAGGTTGATCGACTGGCTGCTGCCATCCACCACGTTTCCGTAGATGTACGCCAGGTCGGCCGCAGCGCTGGCCTGGTTGAAGTCGACGTTGATCGAGCCGCTGCCACCGAGGTCGCCCGCTAGCACGAACAGGTCGTTGGCGCCTCCGTCGACGAGGCTGATCGCGCCGTCGTTGTCAAACCGCGAGCCGGCCGTGCCCAGGCTCACGATGCCGTAGCCGCTGACCTGCACGACGCCGGAGTTGGCGAAGGCGTTGTCGCCGGCGCCCATGAAGATGCCGCCGTTCTCGATGTGGATCGTGCCGGCGTTGTCGATGGTGTCGTCGCCATCGCCGAGGCTGCTGGTGAAGTCGTGGGCATGCCAGGTGCCGCCGGCCAGGTTGGCGACCAGGTCGTCGCCAGCCGAGGTCACGATCGCGCCATGGATCTCGCCGCTGTTGTAGATCCGGTCCTCGGCCGCGCTGCCCATCACCGCCGCCGCGCCGCCGTCCGGGCCGTCGGCCACGATCGTGCCGCTGTTGACCAGGGTCGAGGTGCCGCCGTAGCTGACCATCCGCACGCCGATCGCGACAACCGGGCTGGTGGCATGGATGTCGCCGGAGTTGGCGACGTAGACGTCGCCGTAGCCGTAGGCATAGACGCCGAACGCGGCGCCCTGGTCGCTCGACGCCGAGATGCTGCCGGCATTGTCGACGACCGCCTCGCCGAAGTACGAGGTCGCCATCGCACCGACGCCCTGGTAGATGCCGTCGACGACGATGCTGCTTCCCGCGTCGGTCTGCACAAGTGCCTCGTACAGGCCGTCGGCGTAGGCACCGAAGGCGTAGAGGCCGCTGGCATCGATGTCGCCGGCGTTGACCACGCTGCCGTAGACGCCGCGCACCAGGGCACCGTAGGCGACGCCGTAGGGCGCATCCACGGCGATGCTGCCGGCGTTCTCGATGACCGCCTCCCCGACGGATGCCCGGGCGAACGCGCCCGCCGCGACGCCACCGCCGCTCTCGACGGCGATGTCGCCGCTGTTGTGCACGTGCGCGCTGCCGCCGGCGCTGGTCGAGGTGAACGCGCCGACCGCCTGGCCGTAGGCGTAGACGTCGATCGCGCCCGCGTTCTCGACCTCGATGTCGCCCGCGGTGGACAGCGCGAGGATGCCGAAGCCGGTGCTGAAGTACGAATAGACGTCGATCAGGCCGCCCGCCTCGTTGGTCACCGCCACGTCGCCGGCGCCGGAAGAGGCATAGATGCCGTAGGCGTACTTGGCGTCCACCGAGATGTCGCCGCTGTTGGTCACCGTGGCCCCGTCCAGGCCCACGGCCTGGATGCCCATGCCGATGTAGCCGATGTCGAGGTAGTCGGAGACGACGTTGATGCTGCCGCTGTTGTCGACGCTCGCGCTGCCGTTGAGCGAGGCAGCCACGATGCCGTAGGCGCCGTAGTACTTGGCCGCGCCGGTGGAGTGGACGTCGATGTCGCCCGAGTTGACCACCGACGCGTCGCCGTTGAACGAGAGCGCCACCGCGCCGTAGGCGAGGCCGCCCGAGTCGACTGCCAGCAGCCCGCTGTTGTCGATGGAGGCATTGCCGTCGCCCGAGGCGACGATGCCGGCCGCGCCGTAGCCATACTTGGAGTACTGGCTGGCGTAGATGTTGCCGCTGTTGGAAACGCCGACCACGCCACCCTCGCCGGTGGCGAGCGCCTCGATGCCGACCGCGCCCTGGTAGGCCGTGGCGGCGATGTCGCCGCTGTTGGCGATGCCGACGCTCGATCCGGCGTAGTTGCTGGAGGCATGGATGCCGGTCGCCAGCAGGCTGCCGTACAGGTAGCCGTTGTACTCGAACAGCGTGCCCGCGACGATGTCGCCGGAGCTGGTGATGTCGATGTCGCCGGTGCCCTGCGCGTAGATGCCGCTGGCGATGAAGCCCTGGGCCTCGATTGAGCCGTCGTTGCCGACCTCGATGCCGTCGCCGGTCGCGTAGATGCCGAAGCCGTAGTACCCGTAGGCGTAGATGCTGCCGGCGTTGTGGACCGCGGTGTTCACGCTGCCCTGGGCCTCGATGCCGGCGCCCCAGGTGCTGCCGATGGCGACGATGTCGCCGTTGTTGTCCACGTGCACGTCGCCGCCGGACGCGAAGATGCCGTCCGCCACGCCGTACAGCGACAGGGCGCCGACGTAGCCGTTGTTCTCGATGTCGACGTCGCCCGTCGGCGAATAGCCGTACAGGCCGGTCGCCAGGCCGTAGGAAACCGCGACCACCTCGCCGTTGTTGACGATCCCCGCGCTCTCCGCGCCGCCGGCGTAGATGCCGTTGGCGGCATTGACGCCGTAGGCGCCGATGCTGCCGTCGTTCACGACCGACGCGCTGGTGAAGCCGTAGACGTTGATGCCGCTAGCGAAGGCGTATCCGGTGGCGTCGATGTCGCCGCCGTTGGTCACTTCGACCGAATCGCCCGCGCCGAGGATGCCGAAGGCCTGGCCATAGCCGGCGTAGGCGTAGATCGAGCCGTCGTTGTGGACGGCCATCGCGCCATAGTCGGAGCGCGCGAAGATGCCTGCCGCGGTTCCGCCGCCGCTTTCGACCGAGATGTCGCCATTGTTGTCGACGTGGACATCGCCCTCGCTGGAGCGGGCGAACAGGCCCACCGCCTGGCCGTAGGCGTAGACGTCGATGGTGCCGTCGTTGACCACCTCGATGTCGCCCTGGGTGGCCAGCGCCAGCGCGCCGAAGCCGACGCTGAAGTAGGAATAGACGTCGATCAGGCCGCTGTTGGACACCGAGACATCGCCCGCGCCGGAGGTGGCGTAGATGCCGTATGCGTACTTGGCGTCGACCGAGATGTCGCCGCTGTTGGTGACCGTGGCGCCTTCCAGGCCCGACGCGCGGATGCCGGCGCCGACGTAGCCGATACCCAGGTAGTCGGACGCGACCGTGATCGCGCCGCTGTTGTCGACGTGCGCGGACCCGTTCTGCGAGGCCGCGAGGATGCCGTAGGCGCCGTAGTACTTGGCCGCGCCCGTGGAGTGGACGTCGATGTCGCCTGAATTGGTGACATTGGCGTCGCCGTTGAACGACAGCGCCACCAGGCCATAGGCCGAGCCGCCGGAGATCGCGGTGATCGCGCCGCTGTTGTCGATATCCGCGTCGCCATCCGCGGACACGACGATGCCCGCCGCGCCGAATCCGTACTTGGAATACTGGCTGGCGTAGAGGTTGCCGCTGTTGACCACGCTGCCGGTGCCGCCCTCGCCGGTGGCGAGGACCTCGATGCCGGTCGCGCCGGCGAAGCCGATCGCGCCGATGTCGCCGCTATTGGTCACGGTGGTGGCCGCGCCCGCGTAGTTGCTGCCGGCATGGATGCCGGTCGCGGCGTAGCTGCCGTACAGGTAGCCGTTGTATTCGAACAGCGTGCCCGCGGTGATGTCGCCGCTGTTGCTGATCGTGGTGTCGCCGCCGGACTGGGTGTAGATGCCGTGGGCGAAGAAGCCCTGGGCCTCGATGTCGCCCTCGTTGGAGACCTCCACCTGGTCGCCGGTGGCGTAGATGCCGAAGCCGTAGTAGCCGCCGGCGTAGATGCCGCCGGTGTTGGTGACGGTGGTCAGGTCCTCGCCCTGGGCCTCGATGCCGGCGCCCCAATAGGTCCCCACCGCGTAGATGTCGCCGCTGTTCTGGACGTCGACGTTGTTGCCGGTGGCGAAGATGCCGTCGCCGATGCCGCCGAGGGCATAGACGTCGATGTCGGCCGAGTTGCTGACCGTCGCGTCGCCGCCGGTCGCATCGGCGTAGATGCCGATCTGGTCGCCCAGGCCGATCTTGGAAATCGGATCGGAGTTGTCGATGTCGACGTCGGCAGCCGCCATCACCGCGGTCAGGTCCTCGACCGCCTCCGGAACGCTCGCGGAGAACGCCGCGGGGAGGCATCGGATCGCGCCCGGTGCCTGGTCGAGGCAGCCATCGGCGGCCAACGCCGTGCCACTGCCTGCCATCGCGAGCGCCGAAGCCGCGAGCGCGACGCGTATCGCGCGGGTGACCGGCGCCAGCCGGGGGCCGCGCCTGCGCGCGTTGCCCGATCCCATCACTGCCCCAAAACCGTTCCTGCTTCCGTTCATTTGATCCCCGATGCGTTTGCGCGCTGGAAGATTTCGGATGCGATCTCCCCACGCAGCCTCGCGGCAACCGTTGGTTCGCATCCTGGGTGTGCCCCCCGGAAACATTCCGGATACTCCCGAAACCCCTGAGTCCAATCGGGGAGCAGGGGTGGTTATCGCCTGTGTGGCCGTTGCTGTCAAATCCCTTCACGGATGGCCGGATGCTGCGCCGCATTACGTCACGCCCCGCCCACGTGACGCCGGGTCGCCCTGCGCGAATGCCTGAATGCGCGGCTTCCCCGCATAATCGCCGGCGGAGGCGAGATGCACGAAAGCGGGCTCGAACTCGCGCTGGTGTTCCTGCTGGCGGCGGTGGTCGCGGTGCCGGTGTTCAAGCGCTTCGGGCTTGGCGCGGTGCTCGGCTATCTCGCGGCCGGCGTGGTGCTCGGCCCGTTCGGGCTGCGCGTGGTGCGCGATGCGGCACCGGTGCTTGCCGCCAGCGAGATCGGCGTAGTCCTGCTGCTGTTCGTGATCGGCCTGGAGCTGTCGCCGGCCCGGCTGCGGGTGATGCGGCGGCCGGTGTTCGGGGTCGGCGGCCTGCAGGTGGGGGCGAGCGGGGTGGTGCTGGGCGGCCTTGCGCTGGCCCTGGGCCTGGAGTGGCGCACGGCGCTGGTGGTCGGGTTCGGCCTGGCCCTGTCCTCGACCGCGGTCGGGCTGCAGCTGCTGGCCGAGCGCAAGGCACTGACCAGTGACCACGGCCGCCTGGCCTTCGCGATCCTGCTGTTCCAGGACCTGGCCGCGATCCCGCTGCTGGCGGCGATCCCGTTGCTCGGCCATGTGGCCCACGACGCCAGCCAGCCGACCTGGTGGGTGGTGCTGAAGGCGGTCCTGGCGATCGGGGCGCTCGTGCTGGGCGGGCGGGTGCTGCTGCGGCACGTGTTCGGCATCGTCGCCCGCACCCGGATGCCCGAGGTGTTCGCCGCCACCGCGCTGCTGGTGGTGCTGGGCAGCGCCTGGCTGATGCAGCTGGCCGGGCTGAGCATGGGCCTGGGCGCGTTCCTGGCCGGGGTGCTGCTGGCCGACTCCGAATTCCGCCACGAACTGCAGGCGCAGATCGAGCCGTTCGAAGGCCTGCTGCTCGGGCTGTTCTTCATGGCCGTGGGCATGAGCATCGACCTGGGCCGGGTGGTCGCCGAGCCGCTGCTGGTGGAAGCCTGCGTGCTCGCGCTGCTGGCGGTGAAGTTCGCGATCCTGTTCGCGCTGGGGTTGCGCCCGGGCGGGCTCGACCGGCGCGGCGCGCTGCTGCTGGGCAGTGTGCTGGCGCTGGGCGGCGAATTCGCGTTCGTGGTGTTCGGCGAGGCGCAGAAGGCAGGCCTGCTGTCGGACCAGATGCGCGACCGGCTGGTCGCGATCGTCGGCGTGACCATGGCCCTGACCCCGCTGCTGCTGATCGGCGTGTCGCGCCTGCTGCGCGCTCCGGTGCCGGCGCCGTCGCGCGGCTTCGACGAGATTCCGGACCAGCACCCGCAGGTGCTGATCGCGGGCTTCGGCCGCTTCGGCCAGATCGTCGCGCGCCTGCTCGGCGCCCAGGGCATCCGCTTCGTGGCGATCGAGAACAGTCCGGAGCAGGTGGACTTCATGCGCCGCTTCGGCAATCCCGTGTACTACGGCGACCCGGCCCAGCCGGCGCTGCTGCGCGCGGCCGGCGCCGGGCGCGTGCGCGTGTTCGTGATCGCGATCGACGACATGCAGTCCAGCCTCGAGGCGGTGCGCACGGTGCGCCGGCTGTACCCGGCGGCGCAGGTGTTCGCGCGGGCGCGCAACCGCCGCCACGCCTGGCAACTCATGGACCTGGGCGCGGAAGTGGTGCGCGAGACCTTCCACTCCAGCCTGCGCCTGGGCCAGGAAGTGCTGGTCGCGCTGGGCCAGCCGGAAGCGATGGCGCGGCGCCGCACCGAGGCGTTCCGCGAGCACGACGAGCAACTGCTGCGCACCCAGTACCAGGTCCAGGACGACGAGGCCGCGCTGATCCAGACCTCGCGCGAGGCGCGCGAGGAACTCGAGCAGCTGTTCGCCGCGGACCGCGGCGAGGGCGCGCTGGGCGAGCTCGCGCCGGCAGTCCCACCGGCCATCCCGCCGGCGGACGGGAAAGAGGGCGGTTAGCGCGGCTCGTTGAGGAAACGGGCCATGGACACGCCGCCGGTGGCGGGCGCGTACTCGGCGGCGACGTCCACGAAGCCGCGCATCACCGCGATCTCGCGCGGGCTGCGGTTGAGGCTGTCGCGCAGGCCGGGGTCGCAACCGGCCTGCAGCAGGCGCCGGGTGACGCGCAGCAGGCCGTGCAGCGCGGCCAGGTGCAGCGGCCCGAAGCCGCGCGGATCCTGCACGTCCAGCGACACCTCCTCGTCGAGCAGCTGTTCCAGCGCGCTGAGCACCACGTCCTCGTCGCAGGCGGTGCCCGGCTCGGCGCGTGCGCCCAGCAGCAGCAGCAGCGGCGTCACCCCGCCGACGGCCGCGGCATCTGGTTCCGCGCCGGCCAGCAGCAGCGTGTCGAGCAGGGCCATCAGCCGCGGCTTCTCGCGGGCGGTGAAGCCGAACAGCACCGCGCAGTGCAGCGGCGTCAGCCCCTGCGCGTCGCTGGCGTGGACGTTGGCGCCGGCCTGCAGCAGGCGCGCACACAGGTCCGGCAGGCCGAGCGCCGCGGCCAGCATCAGCACCGTCACTTCGCCGGGCAGGCGCTGTTCCAGGCCCGCGCCGGCGTCGAGCAGGCGGTCGACGATCGCGACGTGGCGCATGCTCACCGCCGCCGACAGCGGAGTCGCGCCGGTGTGCGCCGCCTGTTGCGGGTCCGCGCCGCGTTCCAGGAGCAGTTCCACGCAGGCATGGTGGCCGCCGCCGGCGGCGCGCAGCAGCGCGCTGCAGCCCTGGGCATCGACGGTGTCGATCGGGAAACCGAGCTCGAGCAGGCGGCGCACCGCATCCACGTCGCCGACGATCGCCGCGGCCGGCAGGTCGGACGGCTGCAGCGCGCGGCCGGGCAGCGGCCAGCCACGCCATTCCAGCCAGTCGACCAGGTCGCGGCGGCCGCTGGCCAGGGCCACGCCCAGCGGCGTCTGCCCGTCGGCCGCGCGCAGGTCCGGCGAGGCCCCGTGCAGGACCAGCACCTTGATCGCTTCCTCGCGGCCGAGCGCCGCGGCCAGGTGCAGCGCGCTCATGCCGCGCGAGTCGCGCGCGCCCCGATCCACCCCGGAGGCGAGCAGGCGCGCCGCCAGCCGCGACCAGCCCAGGCGCACGGCGAGCGCAAGCGGCGGGTCGCCGGCCGCGTTGCCGCCGAACGGATCCGCGCCGCGCTCGACCAGGCCCAGCGCGAAGCGTTCCAGCTCGGCGTCGTCGGCGCCTTCGGCGATACAGGCCTGGAGGAAGCGCGCGAGGCCGCCGGCGCCGGTCGGCGCGACCGCGCGCTCCAGCCACTGCTGCAGTTCGTCGAGGTGGTCGGGGCCGGCCTCGAGCAGCGCGAGCAGGCCGGGAGGCTCGGGTTCCGCCCCGGGCGCGGCTTCCGGCTGCGGTTCTGCTTCCAGCGCGGGTGCGGCTTCGACATCGCCCGCGGCTCCGGCCGCCGCTTCAGGCGCGTCCGCCGCCGGCTCTGTAGCCTCCGTGTCGTCCTCGTCACCGCCCGGCGCGGGTACCGGGTACTCCGGATCCAGCACCGTCACCACCGGCCAGCGCCGCTCCTGCACCGCAAGGTCGAGCGCGGTCCGGCCGTCCTCGTCCACCGCGGCGGCGTCGGCGCCGGCGTCGAGGAGCTGGCGCACGATCTCCACGTTGCCGGCCAGCGCCGCCTCGTGCAGTGCGCTGCGCCCGCGCGCGTCGCGCGCGTCCACCCGCGCCTTGTGCTTGAGCAGCAGTTGCACGCCGGCGACGTCGTCCTCGTCGATGCCGGCGGCGGCCAGCAGGGCCGGTGTCGCGCCTTCTGGCTGTGGCGTCGCACCGCGCTCGATCAGGAACCGCGCCAGCCGCCAGTTGCCGGCAGCGCAAGCCACGCCAAGCGGAGTCAACCCCTCCTCGTTGCGCGCTTCCAGCTCCGCGGCCGCATCGCGCAACAGCGCGGCCACGCCGGGATCGGAACTGCGCGCGGCGTGGTGCAGCGGGGTGTTGCCGTCGCGGTCGCGCACCCGCGGGTCGGCGCCGTTGGCCAGCAGGGTCATCACTGCTTCCGGGCGCCCGTGCCAGCTGTCGCGGGTGGCCGCGAGCAAGGGCGTCATCCCGGCGTGGGCGGCATTGATGTCGAGGCCGCGCGCGATCAGCGCGCGCAACAGGCGCAAATCCGGCAGCACCGCGGCCAGCACCGCGAGGCTGCGCTGGTCGCGATCGGTCTCCGGCGGCAACGCGCGCGGATCGGCGCCCGCCTCCAGCAGCGCCAGTGCGCGGTCGACGCGGCCGCCGCGCGCCGCCTGGTAGAGCGCGGCCGCGGCGTCTTCGCCCTCGGCCAGGGCGGCATCGGCCGGCTGCGTGGCTTCGCCATCGTCGTCGGCCACCCACGGATCGACATGCCGCGCCGGCGGCGGCACGCGCTGGATCAAGGCGTGCAGCACCGGTGCCAGCACCAGCGCCGCGGCGACCAGCGCCCAGCGCCCGTTGCCGACGAGCAGGCCGGGCCAGGCCAGCAACAGCGGCAGCGCCGCCAGCAGCGCGACCCCCAGTGCCACCCCGAGGCCGCGCCAGGCACCCGCTTCGTACCGGGCCAGGCCCAGCCAGTGCGCGGTGACCGCGCCGCCTTCGCGCGCGAGCCCGTGCCAGAACGGCCACGCGCGCCAGGCCGCGATCAGCGCGAGGCCGAATGCGAGGCTGGTCATGAACGCGGCCGCGAGCGTGCCGTGCGCCAGCAACGTCGCCAGTGGCCATGCCAGCAGCGCGGCGAACAGGCCGGCAGTGGCGAGCCACGCCAGGATCAAGGACCAGGCATCGCCGCGCCAGCCGGCGGTGGCCTCGGCCGCGGGCGCCTTGCGCCGTTGCCAGCGCGCGGCCGCCAGCGCGAACGCCGGTTGCGCCAGGGTCGCGCCGAGCGCCGCGGCGGTCCCGCCGAGCCCGGCAAGTGCGGTCAGGCCAAGGCCGGAGGCCAGCGCCGCAAGCGGCAGCAGCGCCTTGCGCGGTTCAGGCATCGGTGCCCCAGTCCTCGCTCATCGGATCGAGCTCGCTGGCCGGCGGGAACTGCAGGTGGAAGCCGCGCAGCGCGAGGTTCTCGCGGACCACGGCGGGATCCTCGCGCGGCAGCGTGCGCTCCGGCGTCAGGTCGACTTCCAGCACGAACTGCAGCGGCCCGAGCTGGGTGCGCAGCGGTTCGGGCAGGCGCGTGAAGTCCTCGCGGCCGGCGAGCCAGACGTAGGTGTCGGCCTTTTTCAGGCTCTTGTAGACGTAGGCGTGCATCGTCGCGATTGTGCGGGAAAGCCCCCGTCAGTGATAGCCGCTGTCGGCCTCCACCTTGCCGCGGAACACGCTGTACGACCACCACGTGTAGCCGAGGATCGCCGGCAGCAGCACCAGGATGCCGACGCCAAGGAACAGTTGCGAGGACGGCGACGACGCCGCGTCCCAGATGCTCAGGTGCGGCGGCACGATGTACGGCCACAGTCCCAGCACCAGGCCGGCGAAACCGAGCGCGAAGAAGCTCAGGGTCAGCACGAACGGGCGCGCGTCGCGCCCCTGCGCCATGGCCGCGCGCCACAGCAGCACCGCATTCAGCAGCGCCAGCAGCGGCACCGGCGACAGCCACCAGAAATGACCCTCCTCGAACCAGCGGGCCATGATCCGCGAGTCGAGGAACGGCAGCCAGGCGCTGACCAGGCCCATGAACGCGACCACCACCAGCACCAGCGGCCGGGTCAGGGTGCGCGCCACCTTCTGCAGCGCGCCCTCGGTCTTCAGCACCAGCCAGGTCGCGCCGAGCAGCGCATAGCCGAACACCAGGGCGATGCCGGTGAGCATGGAGAACGGGCTGAACCAGGAGAACATCGACGGCAGCCCCGCCAGCGTCGGGTGCGGCAGGCCCTCCACCAGCGCACCGAGGATCACCCCCTGCGCGAAGGCCGCCACGACCGAGCCGACCGAGAACGCGGCGCCCCAGAAACGCCGCCCGCTGGTGGCCTTGAACCGGAACTCGAACGCCACGCCGCGGAAGATGAGCGCGATCAGCATCATCAGCACCGGCAGGTACAGGGTCGACAGCACCAGCGCGTAGGCCGCGGGAAAGGCCGCCAGCAGCCCGGCGCCACCGAGCACCAGCCAGGTCTCGTTGCCGTCCCAGATCGGCGCGGCGGTGTTCATCA
>JBIQLI010000017.1:0-23898 GCA_044464395.1 Lysobacter sp. | reverse complement strand
CATGACCCAGCGCTGGCTGGGCGGCACCCTGACCAACTTCGCCACCGTGAAGAAGTCGGTCGGCCGGCTCAAGGAGCTGGAAGCCGCCGAGACCGACGGCACCTTCGAGAAGCTGGTCAAGCACGAAGTGCTGGGCCTGCGCCGCGAGCGCGACAAGCTGGAGGCCTCGCTGGGCGGCATCAAGGACATGAACCGCCTGCCCGACGCGCTGTTCGTGATCGACATCGGCCACGAGGACATCGCGATCAAGGAAGCCAAGAAGCTCGGCATCCCGGTCATCGCCGTCGTCGACACCAACTACGACCCGGCCCTGGTCGACTATCCGATCCCGGGCAACGACGACGCGATCCGCGCCGTGCAGCTGTACGCCCGCGCCGCGGCCGACGCCGTGCTGGAAGGCAAGGCCGCCGCGCCGCAGGCCGCCAGCGTCCGCGAGGAAGAGTTCGCCGACAACGGCGACGGCGAGAAGCCCGCGCGCCGCGCCCGCAAGGCGCCGGCGAAGAAGGCCGCCGCCAAGGCCGAGGAAGCGCCTGCCGCGGAAGCTCCCGCCGCCGAAGCCCCCGCCGCGGACCAGGCGCCGTCCGCCGAGTAACCCGGGCTCCGTAGAGCCGACCCATGGTCGGCTCAAGGCCCATTGCGAGCCGACCACGGGTCGGCTCTACATCCACACGAATTCGAGGTAATCCCCCCATGGCAGACATCACTGCTTCGATGGTCAAGGAGCTGCGCGAGCGGACCGGCGCCGGCATGATGGAGTGCAAGAAGGCACTCACCGAGAACAACGGCGACATCCAGGCCGCCGCCGACTGGCTGCGCAAGTCCGGCCTCGCCAAGGCCGACAAGAAGGCCAGCCGCGTCGCCGCCGAGGGCCGCATCGCGATGGCCCAGGCCGCCGGCAAGGCGGTGCTGGTCGAGATCAACTCCGAGACCGACTTCGTCGCCAAGGACGCCAACTTCCTGGCCTTCACCGACGAAGTGGCCAAGGTCGCGCTGGACAGCGGCGCCGCCGACGTCGAGGCACTGAAGGCGGCCAGGCTCGGCTCCGGCGAGAGCGTCGACGAGGCCCGCACCCACCTGATCGCCAAGGTCGGCGAGAACGTGCAGGTCCGGCGCATGGCGCGGGTCGACACCGCCAACAACATCGGTGCCTACGTGCACGGCGGCCGCATCGGCGTGCTGGTCGAGGTCAAGGGCGGCAATGAAGAGTTGGCCCGCGGCCTGGCGATGCACATCGCCGCGATGAACCCGCCCTACATCTCGCCGGCGCACGTCCCGGCCGACTTCATCGCCCGCGAGAAGGAAATCGCGCTGGCCCAGGTCAAGGATTCGGGCAAGCCGGCCGAAATCCTGGAGAAGATGGTCTCCGGCAAGATCGCCAAGACCCTGGCCGAGATCAGCCTCACCGGGCAGCCGTACGTGCTCGACACCAACCAGACCGTCGAGGCCGCGCTGAAGGCCGCCGGCGGCGCCGAGGTCGTGTCGTTCGTGCGCCTGGCCGTGGGCGAAGGCATCGAAAAGCAGGCCGACGACTTCGCCGCCGAAGTCATGAAGCAGGCCGGCCTTGCGTAAGCCCGTGTAGAGCCGGCCCACGGTCGGCTTGCCAGGAAAAAGCCCGCGATCGCTCGCGGGCTTTTCTTCATTCCGGCAACCTGTCGGGCCAACCACCCGCCATCGCCTGGTACAACGCGACCGCGCTGACCACGCTGCGGGTGCGGGCCGCGGCAAAGGCGTCCTGCGCCTGCAGGCGGGTGCGCTCGGCGTCGAGCACTTCGAACAGATCGGTCGCGCCGGCCTCGAAGCGCACGTGCGCCAGTTCCGCGGCGCGGGCGCTGTCGTTGGCGGCGTTCTGCAAGTGCGCATCCTCGGTCCGGGCGCGGGCGAGGCGCACCAGGGCGTTCTCGGTGTCTTCCAGCGCGCGCAGCACGGTCTGCTCGTAGCGCGCCAGTGCGCCGGCGGCGCCGGCATCGGCGGCGGCGATGCGCGCACGCACCCGGCCGACGTCCAGGAACGACCAGTCCACGCCGAGCGCGACCAGGCGGGTCTCGCTGCCGCGTTCGAACAATGCGCTGGTGTCGATGGCCTGGCTGCCGATGAGGCCGCCGAGCGTGAAGCGCGGGAACAGGTCGGCGGTCGCCACGCCGATGCGCGCGGTGGCCGCGTGCAGGCGCTGTTCGGCGGCGGCGACGTCGGGCCTGCGCGCGAGCAGGTCGCCGGGCGTGCCGGCATCCAGGCGCGCGGGCAACGACGGCAACGCGCGCGGCGTTGCGAGTTCCGCAACCAGGGCGTCTGGTGTCTTGCCGACGAGCACAGCGAGCCGGTGCATGTCGAACGCGACCTGCGCCTCCAGCGCGGGAATGCGCGCGGAAGTGGCTTCGAGCTGGGCACGCGCGCGCGCGGTGTCGAACTCGGTGCCGCGGCCGGCGCGCAGGCGCGCGTCGACCAGGCGCAGCGTCTCGCGCTGGTTGGCGGCATTCTCGCGTGCCACGCGCAGGCGCTCCTGCAAGCCGCGCAGGTCGAAGTACGTGCGGGCCACCTGGCCGACGATCGCGACCTGCGCGGCAGCCAGGTCCGCCGCGCTCGCGGCCGCGTCCGCGCGGCCTGCCTCGACACTGCGACGGATCCGGCCGAACAGGTCCAGCTCCCAGCTCGCCTGGATCCCGGCGCTGTAGGACTCGGCATCGCGGCCGTCGCGGTCGACGCCCGGCAACTGGTCGCTGCTGGCGCGGCCGTCGCTGGCTTCGGCGCCGGCGGTGATCGTGGGCAGGTAATCGAACTTCGCGCCACCCAACAGCGCATTGGCGCGGTCGTAGCTGGCCAGCGCGATGCGCAGGTCGTGGTTGGCTTCGAGCGCCTGCTCGATCAGCGCGGTGAGCTGCGGGTCGCCGAACGTGGTCCAGAACGCGGGGTCGATGTCAGGCGTCGCTGCCGTCGCCGTTGCCGGCGATTGAACGAACGCCTCCGGCACCGCCACGTCGGGGCGGACGAAGTCCGGGCCGACCGCGCAAGCAGCCAGGAATGCGGAGGCGGCGATCGCCAGCAGCGCGGGCCGCGCACGCTCCGGATTGGGGAATGGATTACGCATGCACGGCCTCCTCGATGGTTTCGCCGTGGGTGGCGTTGCGTGTCACCAGCTTGCGCAGGGCCACGTAGAACACCGGGGTCAGGAACAGGCCGAACACGGTCACGCCGAGCATTCCCGCGAACACGGTGATGCCGGTGGCCGAGCGCACCTCGGCGCCGGCCCCGTGCGAAAGCACCAGCGGCACCGTGCCGGCGATGAACGCGATCGAGGTCATCACGATCGGGCGCAGGCGCAGGCGGCAGGCTTCCAGGGCGGATTCGACGATGCCCTTGCCCTGGAGTTCCAGCTCGCGGGCGAACTCGACGATCAGGATCGCGTTCTTGCACGCCAGGCCCATCAGCACCACCAGCCCGACCTGCACGAACACGTTGTTGTCGCCGCCGCTCAGCCACACCCCGAGCAGCGCCGAGAGCATGCACATCGGCACGATCAGGATCACCGCCAGCGGCAGCGTCCAGCTCTCGTAAAGCGCCGCCAGCACCAGGAACGCGAGCAGGATGGCGAGGGGGAACACCACCAGTGCCGCGTTGCCCTGGGTGGACTGCTGGTAGCTCAGATCGGTCCACTCGATGGCCATGCCGTTGGGGAGCACCTTGTCGGCCAGCGCGGTGAGCGTCTCCATGGCCTGTGCCGAGGACAGCACCCGCGGATCGGCCTCGCCGGCCAGGTCGGCGGCCGGATAGCCGTTGTAGCGGAGCACCGGGTCGGGCCCGTAGGCCTGGCTGATCTCCACCATCGACCCGATCGGCACCATCTCGCCGCGCTCGTTGCGGGTGCGCAGGTTGCCGATGTCCTGGACGTCGTCGCGGAAGCGCGCGTCGGCCTGGGCGATCACCTGCCAGGTGCGGCCGAACGCATTGAAGTCGTTGACGTAGGTCGAGCCCAGGTAGGTCTGCAGCGTGTCGAACAGGCTGGTCAGGGGCACGCCCTGGGCCTTGGCCTTGACCCGGTCCACCCGCGCGTCGAGCTGCGGCACGTTGGCCTGGTAGCTGGTGATCGGGAACCCCATGCCGGGGGTCTGGGCGATGGTGCCCTGCATCGCGTTCACCGCGTCCTGCAGCGCGCCGTAGCCCAGGTTGGCCCGGTCCTCGATGAACATCTGGTAGCCGTTGCCATTGCCCAGGCCGAGGATCGGCGGCGGCATCAGCGAGAACGCGAAGCCTTCCTGCAGGCCGGCGATCCTGGCGTTGATCTCGGCGTTGATCTCGGCCGCGCTGCGCTTGCGCTCGCTGGCTGGATCCAGCGGCAGGAACACCACGCCGGTGTTCGGCGTGTTGGTGAACTGCAGCGCGTTCAGGCCGGGGAAGGCGATCGAGTGGGCGACGCCCTCGGTATCCATGGCGATGTCCGACACCTTGGACAGCAGCGCATCGGTGCGCGCGATCGAGGCGCCCTCCGGCAGCTTGACGCCGGCGATCAGGTACAGCTTGTCCTGGGTCGGGATGAAGCCCGCCGGCACCGCCTGGAACATCAGCCCGGTCGAGGCCAGCAGCACCGCATAGACCACGAACACCGCGCCGCGCCGGCCCAGCGCGCGCGACACCACGCCCTGGTAGCGCTGCGCGCTGCGCCCGAAGAAGCGGTTGAACGGATGGAAGACCCAGCCGAACAGCCGGTCGATCAGCCGGGTCGGGCCGTCCTTCGGCGCGCCGTGCGGCTTGAGCAGGCGCGCGGCCAGCGCCGGCGACAGGGTCAGCGAGTTGACCGCGGAAATCACCGTCGAGATCGCGATGGTCACCGCGAACTGCTTGTAGAACTGGCCGCTGACGCCGGACAGGAAGGCCATCGGCACGAACACGGCGCACAGCACCAGCGCGATCGCGATGATCGGCCCGGAGACCTCGCGCATCGCCTGGTGGGCGGCGGCCAGCGGCGCCAGGCCCTCCTCGATGTTGCGCTCGACGTTCTCCACCACCACGATCGCGTCGTCCACCACGATGCCGATCGCCAGCACCAGCCCGAACAGGCTCAGGGTGTTGATCGAGAAGCCGAGCAGGTACAGCGCGGCGAAGGTGCCGACGATCGAGACCGGGACCGCGATCAGCGGGATGATCGACGCCCGCCAGGTCTGCAGGAACAGGATCACCACCAGCACCACCAGCAGCACCGCCTCGAGCAGGGTGCTGACCACGGCCTTGATCGAGTCGCGGACGAAGATCGTGGTGTCGTAGACGGCTTCGTACTTGACCCCGTCGGGGAAGCGCGTGGACAGCTCGTCCATCGCGGCGATCACCGAGTCGCGGATCTCGAGCGCGTTGGCGCCGGGCGCCTGGAAGATGCCGATGCCGACCGCGTTCTTGCCGTCCAGCTTGGAGCGCAGGGTGTAGTCGCCGGCGCCCAGCTCCAGGCGGGCGACGTCGGACAGGCGCACCACTTCACCGTCGGCGCCGGCCTTGAGCACGATGTTGCCGAACTCCTGCTCGGTGTGCAGGCGGCCCTGGGCGTTGATCAGGGTCAGGAAGTCGCTGTCCGGCATCGGCTCGGCGCCGATCTGGCCGGCCGAGACCTGCACGTTCTGCTCGCGCATCGCGCGCACGACGTCGGCCGCGGTGAGCCCGCGCGAGGCGATCTTGTCCGGATCCAGCCAGGCGCGCATCGCGTAGTCGCCGCCGCCGAACACCTGCGCGTCGCCCACGCCCTCGATCCGCGACAGCCGGTCCTTGACGTGCAGGCGCGCGTAGTTGCGCAGGTACAGGGTGTCGTACTTGCCGTTGGGCGAGGTCAGGTGCACGACCATCAGGAACGTCGGCGATTTCTTCTGCGTGGTCACGCCCTGCCGGCGCACGTCCTCCGGCAGCCGCGCCAGCGCCTGGGCGACGCGGTTCTGCACCCGCACCGCGGCCTCGTCGGGATCGGTGCCGGGGCGGAAGGTCACCGTCATCTGCAGCACGCCGTCGGAGCCGGCCACCGACTTGGTGTACATCATCCCTTCGACGCCGTTGATGGCCTCCTCCAGCGGCGTGGCCACGGTGTCGGCGATCACCTTCGGGTTGGCGCCCGGGTACACGGTGCGCACCACCACCGACGGCGGCACCACGTCGGGGTACTCGCCGATCGGCAGCAGCGGGATCGCGATCAGGCCGGCGGCGAAGATCACGATCGACAGCACCGCGGCGAAGATCGGCCGGTCGATGAAGAATCTGGAGAAGTCCATGGCGGTTCCTGCCTATTGCTTCGCGAGCGCCTGCGCCGGCAGTTCCGGCGGCGCGCCCATGGGGATGGTGTCCGGGGTCACCGGCATGCCCGGCATGAACACCTTCTGCACGCCGTGCACGATCACCTGGTCGGTGGGTTCCAGGCCGGCCTCGACGACGCGCAGGCCATCGATCATCCGGCCCAGCTCGACGTCCTTGCGCACGGCCTTGTTGTCGGGGCCGAGCACGTAGACGTACTTGCGGTCCTGGTCGGTGAGCACGGCCTTGTCGTCGACCAGCAGCGCCTGGAACTCGCCGCTGCCCTGCACCTGGACGCGGGCGAACAGGCCCGGCGTCAGCGCGCGGTCGGGATTCGGCAGCACCGCGCGCAGGCGGATCGTGCCGGTCGCGGGGTCCACGCGGTTGTCGACGAAATCGACCTTGCCCGCGTGCGGGAAGCCGGTCTCGTTGGCCAGGCCGACGCGCACCGGGTTGTCCTCGCGGGCGCGCTTGCCGGAGCGGGCGAGGTCCGCGTAACGCAGCCAGGTCTGCTCGTCGGTCTCGAAGTACACGTACATCGGGTCCTGCGAGACCAGCGTGGCCAGCAGGGTCTGGTCGGCCTGGGCCAGGTTGCCCTCGGTGACCATGGCGCGGCCGATGCGGCCGCTGATCGGTGCGCGCACCTGGGTGAAGTGCAGGTTGAGCTCCGCCGCGGCAACCGCCGCCTGGGCCGCGCGCACGCCGGCGTCGCCCTGGGCGCTGGCCGCCTTGCGCGCCTCGAACTCCTCGCGCGAAATCGCCTTCGCTTCGATCAGCATCTGCGCGCGGGCGTCCTGGGCCTTGGCCAGCTTGGCCTCGGCGCGGGCGCGCTGCAGTTGCGCACGGGCCTGGTCCAGCGCGGCACGGTAGGGGCGAGGGTCGATCTCGAACAGCAGGTCGCCCTTCTCGACTTCCTGGCCTTCCTCGAAGGCCACGCGCTGCACGTAGCCGCTCACCCGCGGCCGCAGCTCGACCGATTCCGGCGCGGCGACCCGGCCGTTGAAGGTGTCCCACTGGTGCACGGGCTTGCTCAGCACGGTGGCGACGCTGACCGCCGGCGGCGGCGGCCGTTGCGGGCCTTCCTGGGCATTGCTGGTGCAGCCGCCCAGGGCGACGGCGAGCGCGATGGCCAGGGGCAGCGCCGACCCGGACAGCAGCCAGGGCCAGGGGGTGCCGGAGTGCATGGCCGCCTTGCCGGCGGCGGGAAGCTTGCGGAGATTCATGGCGTACCTCGATGTGGGAAGGGGGACGGATTGTCCCGGCCATGGGACTTTCTCTCCCAAATCCGGGATGGTCGCCGGCGCGCCAGGGCCATCAGCGGCAACAGCAGCGGCAGGCCGACCACGAACAGCAGCAACCAGGCCATCAGCCCGCCTTCGACCCGGCCCAGGCCCAGCGCGGCCTGCAGCGCGATTCCCGCCAAACAGGCGAGTGCCGCGCCGCCAACCAGGACGACGGGGACGAGGGAGAGGGCGGCGGCGCGGCGGAAGGTCACGGGGGCTCCTGTCGGTGCGTGGGGCACAGACTAGGACCCGAATGGGCTCTTGATTAGCCGGCAAATCGGGGAATAATTGTCCCGTCGCCGGGCCAATCCGCCCAGCCATGCCAAGGAGGCTCCCGATGTCCCGCGATCTCAACGACACCCTGGTTTTCGTCAAGGTGGTCGAACTGGGCAGCTTTGTCGGCGCCGCCCGCGCGCTGCGCCTGCCCAAGACCACGGTCAGCCGCAAGGTGCAGGAGCTGGAGAACCGGCTCGGCGCCCAGCTGCTCCACCGCACGACCCGCAAGCTCGGCCTCACCGAGGCCGGCAACATCTATTTCGAGCACTGCCAGCGCATCGCCCGCGACCTGGACGAGGCCGAGAGCGCGGTCAGCCAGTTGCAGGACGGTCCGCGCGGCTGGCTGCGCTTCACCGCGCCGTACAGCGCCGGGGTGATCTGGATCGCGCCGCTGCTGGCGGAGTTCCGCGAGCGCCACCCCGAGGTGCGGGTGGAGATGATCCTCACCAACGACAAGCTGGACCTGATCGACAAGGAAATCGACATCGCGCTGCGGGTCGGGCCGCTGGAGGATTCCAACCTGGTCGCGCGCCGGCTCGGCCAGTTCCGCAGCCAGGTCTTCGCCAGCACCGGCTACCTCGAGCGCCACGGCGAGCCGGCGCATCCGGACGAACTGCTGCAGCACCGGACCATGGCCTTCCCCAAATTCCGCCGCAACGGCAGCTATTACTGGCCGTTGCACGACGGCGAGCGGGAGCACGAATTCCGGGTGGACCCGGTGATCGTGGCCAACGACCCCAGTGGATTGACCGATCCGCTGCTGCATGGCGAAGGTTTGATGCTGTTCAGCGAGCTCAGCGCCAAGCCTTGGGTGGAACGCAACCTGGTGCGCCGGGTGCTGCCGGCCTGGACCGGCCCGGTGCTCGACTTCAACGCGCTGTTCCCGCGCGGGCTGGCGCAGTCGCCGAAGATCCGTGCGTTCGTGGACTTCCTGGTCGAGCGGTTGCGCTTCGAGGCGGACTTCATGCGCGTCGCCTGCCCGGACAGCATCGCCTGCCAGCACAAGGCGGCGGAGCTGGCCGACGGCGTTGCCGCGCAGCAGGCCCGCGAAGCCACGCGCCGCGCGCTGGCCGCCACCGGCGCCGGGACCGCGGAGCCGGAACCGGCCGAAGCGGAGACCGAGGCGGCCTGACGAACCGCGTGAACGGGGCCATCGGCTAGAATTCCGGACGCCTGTCCCGCGCCCGGAGCCCGCCCATGTCGCCACTCGCCTATCGCCGCGTCCTGCTCAAGCTGTCCGGCGAGGCGTTGATGGGCGACGAGGACTACGGCATCGATCCCAAGGTGATCGGCCGGCTGGCGCGCGAGGTGATGGAAGCGCGCGAGGCCGGGGCCGAGATCGCGCTGGTGATCGGCGGCGGCAACATCTTCCGCGGCGCCGGCCTGGCCGCCGGCGGCATGGACCGGGTCACCGGCGACCAGATGGGCATGCTCGCCACGGTGATCAACGCGCTGGCGATGCAGGACGCGCTGGAGAAGCTCGGCGGCAAGGCCCGGGTGATGAGCGCGATCAAGATCAACGACGTGTGCGAGGACTACATCCGCCGGCGCGCGATCCGCCACCTCGAGAAGGGCCGGCTGGTGATCTTCGCCGCCGGCACCGGCAACCCGTTCTTCACCACCGATTCCGGCGCCGCCCTGCGCGCGATCGAGATCGGCGCCGACCTGCTGCTCAAGGCGACCAAGGTCGACGGCGTCTACGACAAGGACCCGAAGAAGCACCCCGACGCCAAGCGCTACGCGCGGCTGAGCTACGACGAGGTGCTGGCCCGCGACCTGCAGGTGATGGACACCGCCGCGTTCGCGCTGGCCCGCGACAGCGAGCTGCCGTTGCGGGTGTTCGACATGTCGCAGCCGGGGACGTTGCTGAAGATCCTGCGGGGGGAGGATATCGGGACACTCGTGGAGGGGCGCGGCGGGTCCGGCTAGTCGCGGCTTGCGCCGCTCCCACAAGGGTTGAGTCGCGGCTCCCGCCGCTCCCACAAGGGGGTCTTCCAGTGCACGGCCATCACCATGCTTCCGGGACGCGCGCGTTCGCGATCGTGACCCTGGCCAACCTGGCCTATACCGTGCTGGAGGCGGGCTACGGCTTCGCCACGGATTCGCTGGCGCTGCTCTCGGACGCGCTGCACAACCTCGGCGACGTGCTCGGCCTGGGCCTGGCCTGGGGCGCGGCGGTGCTGGCGCGGCGGCTGCCGACCGAGCGCCACACCTACGGCTGGCGCCGCGCCACCCTGCTCTCGCCATTGGCCAACGCACTGCTGCTGGTCGCCTTCGCCGGCGCGCTGGCCTGGGAAGCGGTGCGCCGCCTGGGTGCGCCGCCGCAGATCCCCGCCGTGCCGGTGATCGTGGTCGCGGCGATTGGCATCGCGGTCAACCTGGGCGCGGCGTGGATGATGCGCGGCGGCCACGACGAGGACCTCAACCGCCGCGGCGCGTTCCTGCACCTGGTGGCCGACGCCGGGGTCTCGCTGGCCGCGGTGCTGGCCGGCATCGGCATGCTCCGGCTCGGCTGGGCCTGGCTCGACCCGGCGACCGCGCTGCTGGTCGGCGCGGTGGTCGCGATCAGCGCCTTCGGCCTGCTCCGCGATGCGTTCAACGCGGCCATGGACGCGGTGCCGCCCGGGCTCGACCAGACCGAGGTTCGCGCCTGGCTCGCGGACCAGGCGGGAGTGTCCGCGGTCCACCACCTGCACATCTGGTCGCTGGGCGCGGGCGAGATCGCGATGACCGCGCACCTGGTCCGGGCCAGCGCCGAGGGCCATGACGCGTTCCTCGACCGGATCCACCAGGGCCTGGACGAGCGCTTCGGCATCAACCACCCGACCCTGCAGGTGGAATTCGGCGAGCGCTGCGGCCACGACCTGCACGACCGCGCACCGCACGCGCACTGACCGGCCCGCGGGCGCGGCCTCCGGGGGTCCGGCACCCACGCCGCGTTCGCTATACTCCGGAAGTTAAGCAGAACGGGCCCGAACCGCGATGATCAACGATATCCAGAAGGACGCGCAGCAGCGCATGGCCAAGAGCATCGAGGCGCTGCGCCACGACCTGGTCAAGGTCCGCACCGGCCGCGCGAGCACCGCGCTGGTCGACCACCTGAAGGTCAACTATTACGGCTCCGACGTGCCGCTGTCGCAGGTCGCCAGCGTGTCCGTGGCCGACGCGCGCTCGCTCACCATCACCCCGTGGGAGAAGCAGATGGTCGGCGCGGTCGAGAAGGCGATCCTGGCCTCCGACCTCGGCCTGACCCCGAACACCGCCGGCACCGTGATCCGCCTCAACCTGCCCGCGCTCACCGAGGAGCGGCGCAAGGACCTGACCAAGGTGGTCCACGGCGAGGGCGAGAACGCCAAGGTCGCGATCCGCAACATCCGCCGCGACGCCAACCAGCAGGTCAAGGAGCTGCTGAAGGAAAAGAAGGTGAGCGAGGACGAGGCCGCGCACGGCGAGGCCGAGATCCAGAAGATCACCGACAAGGCGATCAAGGAGGTCGACGAGGTGGTGAAGGCCAAGGAACAGGAACTGATGGCGGTGTGACCGCCGCTTGCATGGCCACCCCTCCGCCCGCACCGGGCCGCATCCCGCGCCACCTCGCCGTGATCATGGACGGCAACGGCCGCTGGGCCCAGCAGCGCCGCCGCCCGCGCGCGATCGGCCACCGCGCCGGCGCGCGCGCGGTCAACCTGTGCATCGATTTCTGCCTGGACAAGGGCATCGCGGCCCTGACCCTGTTCGCGTTCTCGAGCGAGAACTGGGGCCGGCCCGAGGACGAGGTCGGGGCGCTGATGAAGCTGTTCATGAACGCGCTCGACCGCGAGGTCGCCGAGCTGCACCGGCGCGGCGTGCGCATCGCCTTCATCGGCGAGCGCGAGCGGTTTTCCGAGGCGATCCGCACGCGCATGGCGAAGGCCGAGGCGCTGACCGCCGGCAACACCACCCTCGCGCTGAACATCGCCGCCAGCTACGGCGGCCGCCAGGACATCGCCGCCGCCGCGCGCGGCCTGGCCGAGGACGTGGCCGCCGGGCGCCTGCAACCGGCGCAGATCGACGAGGCGCTGTTCGGCGCCCGGGTCGCCCTCGCGGACCTGCCGCCGCCGGACCTGTTCATCCGCACCGGCGGCGACTTCCGCATCAGCAACTTCCTGCTGTGGCAGCTCGCCTACACCGAGCTCTGGTTCACCGAAACGTTGTGGCCCGCGCTGGATGCGGCGACACTGCAGCGCGCGCTCGACGACTACGCCAGCCGCGAACGCCGCTTCGGCCTGACCGGCGCGCAGGTGGCCGGCACCCAGCACGAGGTTTCCGCATGACCCGCACCCGCGTGATCGCGGCTTTGATCCTGACCCCGATCGCGATCGCGGCGATCCTGCTGTTGCCGACCCCGTGGCTGGCCGCACTGGCGGCGGTGGTGTTCCTGGCCGGGCTGTGGGAGTGGTTCCGGCTGGCCGACGTCGAGGACACCCTCGCCCGCACCATCCTGCTGGTGGTGAACCTGGCGCTGATGGTGGCGATCGTCTGGGGCTCGCGCACCAGCCACGGCTTCAGCTACGTGCTGCTGCAACTGGGCACCGTGATCGGCGTGGCCTGGTGGCTGGTGGCGCTGATCTGGCTGCGCCATTTCGAATTCGGCGCCGACCACAGCCGCGCCCATGCGCGGATCTCCAAGCTCGCCGCCGGCACCCTGGCGATCGTTCCCGCGTGGTGCGCGCTGGGCGTGCTGCACGGCAGCGAGGACGGCGGCCACCGCTGGCTGTTCATCGCCCTGGCGATCGTCTGGGCCGCGGACTCCGGCGCCTATTTCGCCGGGCGCCGCTTCGGCAAGCGCAAGCTCAGCCCGCGGATCAGCCCGAACAAGACCGTCGAGGGCCTGTTCGGCGGGCTGGCCAGCGGCCTGTTGGTGGCGCTGGTATTCGCGCCGTTCGCCGGCGCCGGCCTCGCGCAACTTCCGCTGGTGGCGCTGGCCGCGCTGGCCGCGGTGCTGTTCTCGGTGGTGGGCGACCTGTTCGAGAGCCTGCTCAAGCGCCATGTCGGCGCCAAGGACTCCGGCGACCTCATTCCCGGCCACGGCGGCATCCTCGACCGCATCGACGGCGTCATCGCGGCGCTGCCGGTGTTCGCCCTGGCCAAGGCCTGGCTCGGGTTCTGAGATGGCCGCAGGCGACATCAGTGACACGGCGACCCGGCGGGTCGCGGTGCTGGGTGCGACCGGATCGATCGGCGCCTCCGCGCTGGACGTGATCGCGCGCCACCCGGACCGGCTGCAGGCCAGCGTGCTGGCCGCCGGCACCCGGGTGGAGGCGCTGCTGGAGCTGTGCCGTACGCACCGCCCGCGCCACGCGGTGATCGCCAGCCAGGCGCAGTACCCGGCCCTGCGCGACGGCCTGCGCGCCGCCGGCCTCGCGACCGAGGCGCACTTCGGCGACGAGGCGCTGCAGGCGCTGGTCGCCGGCGATGCCTGCGACACCGTGGTCGCCGCGATCGTCGGCGCCGCCGGCCTGCCCAGCACGCTGGCCGCGGCCCGTGCCGGCAAGCGGCTGCTGCTGGCGAACAAGGAGTCGCTGGTCCTGGCCGGCGAACTGCTGACCCGCGCCGCGCGCGAGGGCGGCGCGCTGGTGGTGCCGATCGACAGCGAGCACAACGCGATCTTCCAGTGCCTTTCCACGGGAGACGGGAGGGGGGAGACGGGAGACGGTGGGTTGCGGCGGATCGTTTTGACGGCGTCGGGCGGGCCCTTCCGCGGACGCAGTCGCGATGAGCTTGCCGGGGTGACGCCGGCGCAAGCGGTCAAGCATCCGAAGTGGTCGATGGGGCCGAAGATCTCGGTGGATTCGGCCACGCTGATGAACAAGGGCCTGGAGGTCATCGAGGCCCACCACCTGTTCGGCCTGCCGGGCGCGCGCATCGACGTGCTGGTGCATCCGCAGAGCCTGGTCCACTCGCTGGTCGAATTCGTGGACGGCTCGACCCTGGCGCAGCTCGGTCTGCCGGACATGCGCACCGCGCTGGCGGTGGGCCTGGGCTGGCCGGAGCGGATCGCCTCCGGGGTCGCCGGCCTGGACCTGCTCCAGCACGGGCGCCTCGAGTTCGAGCCGCCGGACCTGGACGCCTTCCCCTGCCTGCGCCTGGCCTACCAGGCGCTGGCGGCCGGCGGCACCGCCGCGGCGGTGCTCAATGCCGCCAACGAAGAGGCGGTTTCATCCTTCCTTCAGGGGCGGACGGCTTTCCTCGGAATCCCCGCCCTGGTCGAGGAGTGCCTTGCCGCCTTGCCCGCCTCCCCCGCCACCAGCCTGGACGCCCTGCTCGCCGCCGACGCCGCGGCGCGTGCGCACGCGCGTGCGCGCATCGCCGGGAGCGCCTGCGCATGAGCGCGTTCCTGGGCTCGGTGTGGTGGATGATCGTCAGCCTCGGGCTGCTGGTGACCTTCCACGAATTCGGCCACTACTGGACCGCGCGCCGCTGCGGCGTGAAGGTGCTGCGCTTCTCGGTCGGGTTCGGCAAGCCGCTGTGGCTGCGCCGCGGCCGCGACGGCACCGAGTTCGCCATTGCCGCGATCCCGCTGGGCGGCTACGTGCGCATGCTCGACGAGCGCGAGGGCGAGGTCGCCGCCGCGGACGTGGACCGGGCCTTCAACCGCAAGCCGGTGCTGCAGCGGATCGCGATCGTCGCCGCCGGCCCGCTGGCCAACCTCTTGCTGTGCGTGGCCCTGCTCTGGGGCATGTTCGTGATCGGCCGCCCGGACTTCGCGCCGGTGGTCGGCCACACCGAGGCGATCGCCGCCAGCGCCGGGCTGGAGAAGGGCGACACCCTGCTCGCGATCGACGGCACCCCCACCCCGACCTGGAGCGAGGCGGGAATGGCCCTGGTCGGCGCGGCCATGGACCGGCGCGACGTCGACGTCGCCGTGCGCACGCCCGCCGGCAGCGAGGCGCACCGCACCCTGCGCCTGTCGAACCTGCCCGCCGACCTGCCCCAGCAGCGGGTCTTCGCGGAAATCGGCCTGCGCCCGCGGCACCAGCTGCTGCCGGCGGTGGTCGGACGGGTCAGCCCCGGCAGCGCCGCGTGGGGCGTGCTGGCCGAGGGCGACCGCCTCACCGCGATCGACGGCCAGCCGATCACCAGCTTCGACGAGATCAGCCCCCGGTTGCAGGAGGTGGGCCACCGCCCGGCGATGATCGAGGTCGAGCGCGACGGCGACCGGCTGGCGCTGGAAGTCACCCCGACCCGCGGCGAGGACGCCAGCGGCGCCCCCTACTGGATGCTCGGCATCGCCCCGGCGCCGGCGCCGATGCCCGACTACGACGCGACCCTGCAGCACGGCCCGGTGGCCGCGGTGCCGGCGGCCCTGCGCGAAACCTGGAAGCTGGCCCGGGATTCGGTGGCGATGATCGGGCGCCTGCTCAGCGGCCGCGCCTCGGTGGAAAACGTCTCCGGGCCGATCACGATCGCGCGCTACGCCAACGCTTCGGCGCAACTGGGCGCCGCCTGGTTCCTGAACTTTCTCGCCCTTCTCTCGCTCAGTCTTGCGATCATCAACCTGTTGCCGATTCCCGTCTTGGACGGGGGGCACCTGCTGTATTACCTTATCGAGCTGGTCAAGGGCAGCCCGTTGAGCGAGCGGGCGATGGTCGCGGGCCAGTACATCGGCCTGGCCCTGCTCGCGGGCCTGATGGGCCTGGCGTTCTACAACGACATCCTGCAGTTGCTGCGCTGACCCGCGGCCGATCCCAACCGGAACAGACATGACGCGACTCCCCCCACGCCGCCTGCTTGCCCTCGCATTGGCTTCGGCGACGGCGACGGCCGCGCCCGCGGTCCTCGCACAGGCCGCCAGCCCTTTCGCCCTGCCCACCCCCGAATCCCTGGCGGCGCCGCCGGCCCCGGCCGCGGACGCCTTCACCGTCGCCGACATCCGCATCGACGGGCTGCAGCGCATTTCCGCGGGCACGGTGTTCACCTACCTGCCGATCGAGCGCGGCGACACGGTCGACCACAGCCGCATCGCCGACGCGATCCGCGCGCTGTACAAGACCGGGTTCTTCGAGGACGTGCGCATGGACCGCCAGGGCAACATCCTGGTGGTCACGGTCGCCGAGCGCCCGGCGATCAACAAGCTGACCCTGGTCGGCAACAAGGACATCAAGACCGACGACCTGATGAAGGGCCTGGCCGACATCGGCCTGACCGAGGGCGGCACCTTCGACCGCCTGAGCCTGGACCGAGTGATCCAGGAGCTCACCCGCCAGTACAACAACCGCGGCAAGTACAACGTGGCGATCACCCCGACGGTGACCCGCCTGGACCGCAACCGCGTCGACGTCAACATCGACATCAAGGAAGGCAAGGCCGCCAGCATCCGCCACATCAACCTGGTCGGCAACGAGGAGTTCTCCGAGGAGCAGATCCGCGAGCGCTGGGAATCGCGCGAGAAGAACTGGCTGAGCTGGTACAAGCGCGACGACCAGTACTCGCGCGAGAAGCTGTCCGGCGACCTGGAGAAGCTCAACTCGTTCTACCTCGACCGCGGCTACGTCGACTTCAGCATCGACAGCACCCAGATCGAGATCAGCCCCGACAAGCGCGACATGTTCATCACCGCGGGCATCACCGAGGGCGACCAGTACCGGGTCTCCAAGGTCGAGCTCACCGGCGACACCGTGCTGCCGCGCGATGAAGTGGAGAAGCGCCTGTTCGTGCGCGAGGGCCAGGTGTTCTCGCGGCGGCTGCTGGACGCGACCTCGGACGCGATCAGCCTGTCGCTGTCGAACATCGGCTACGCCTTCGCCCGGGTCGACGTGATCCCGGACGTGGACCGCGCCGCGCGCACCGTCGGGATCCGCTTCAACGTGGTCCCCGGCCCGCGCGTGCACGTGCGCCACATCGAGTTCAAGGGCAACACCCGCACCGCCGACGAGGTGATGCGCCGCGAGATGCGCCAGTTCGAGGGCGGCTGGTACTCGCAGGCCGCGGTCGACCGCTCCAAGGTGCGCCTGCAGAACCTGGGCTACTTCGAGACCGTCGAGGTGGACAAGCAGCCGGTGCCCGGCAGCAACGACCAGGTGGACGTCACCTTCACCGTGAAGGAGACCACCTCGGGCAGCTTCCTGTTCGGCGTGGGCTATTCGCAGCTCAGCGGCGTCACCACCTCGATCCAGCTCTCCGAGGCCAACTTCCTGGGCACCGGCAACCGCGTCGCGCTGTCGGCGCAGCGCAGCTACTACCAGGATTCCTACAACTTCTCGTTCTTCAACCCCTACTTCACCGACAACGGGGTCTCGCTGGGCTATTCGCTGAACTGGAGCGAGTTCGACTACTCCAACTTCAACGTCGCCCAGTATTCGACCACCAGCCGCGAGGCGCGCGCCATCCTGGGCCTGCCGATCAGCGAATGGGACTCGGTGTCGGCCTCGTTCGGCATCGACAGCAAGCAGATCTTCGCGTTCGAGGGCACCACCCCGAGCGAGTTCTCGGACTACATCAAGGCGATCGGCACCCGCACCTTCCACACCTGGCGGGCGCAGTTCGGCTGGGCGCGCGACACGCGCAACGACTACTTCATGCCCAGCGTCGGCTCGCTGCAGCGGGTCACCGCGGAAATCGCGCTGCCCGGCTCCACCGCCGAGTACTACAAGCTCGAATACGAGTACTCGCGCTACTGGATGCTGAACCAGGCGCTGATCCTGCGGACCGGGTTCAACCTCGGCTACGGCGACAGCTACGGCGACCCGGTCACCCGCAACCTCTGCTACACCGCGCCGACCCCGCCGACGCCGCCGACCGAGGAAAACCCGAATCCGGAGCCGCCACCGCCGCCGCCCCCGCCCAGCGACCCGTGCAACACGGATTCGCCGGACTACGTGAAGACGGTCACCGCGGACGGCCTGCCGTTCTTCGAGAACTTCTACGCCGGCGGCATCAGCTCGGGCGGCCGCATCCGCGGCTTCGTCGACAACACCGTCGGCCCGCGCGCGGAGAACGCGTTCGGCTTCGAGCGCCCGATCGGCGGCTCGGTGAAGACGGTCGGCTCGCTGGAGCTGTTCTTCCCGCGCCTGTTCGACACGCCGTCGGCGCGCGTCTCCGCGTTCGTCGACTTCGGCAACGTGTACCGCAACTGGGACGAGTTCGACGCCGGCGAGCTGCGCGCGTCGGCCGGCGCGGCGCTGCTGTGGCGCTCGCCGATGGGGCCGATCTCGATCAGCTACGCGCTGCCGCTGCGGACCCTCGAGGGCGACCGCACCGAACGCCTGCAATTCACCTTCGGCGGCCAGTTCTAGCGGCGGGGGCAGCGCCGCATGTCCTTCAGCGCCGCCGAACTCGCCAGCCGCTTCGGGCTCGCCGTGCACGGCGACCCGGACACGCGCGTGACCGGCGTGGCGACGCTGGCGCGCGCCGGCGCGGGCGATCTCTCGTTCCTGGCCAACCCCCGCTACCGCGCGCAACTGGCCGACAGCGACGCGGGCATCGTGGTGATGGCCGAGGCCGACGCGCAGGGCTACCGCGGCACCGCGCTGGTGGCGGCCGATCCGTACGTCGCGTTCGCCAAGGCCGCGGCACTGTTCGAGGCGCGCGAGGCGCGCGAACCGGGCATCCATGCCAGCGCCGTGGTCGACCCGGCCGCGCGCGTGGACGCCGGTGCGCACGTCGGACCGCTGGCCACGGTCGGGCCGCGCAGCATCGTCGAGGCCGGCGCCGTGGTCGGCCCGGGGTGCGTGGTCGGCGAGGACTGCGTGGTCGGCGCCGGCAGCGAGCTGGTGGCGCGGGTGGTGCTGGTGCGGCGCGTGCGCCTGGGCCGGCGCGTGCTGGTGCACCCGGGCGCGGTGCTCGGCGCGGACGGCTTCGGCATCGCCCTGGACCGCGGCGGCGAAGGCGAGCCGCACTGGATCAAGGTGCCGCAACTGGGCGGCGTGGTGGTCGGCGACGACTGCGAGATCGGCGCCAACACCTGCATCGACCGTGGCGCGCTCGACGACACCGTGCTCGAGGAGGACGTGCGCCTGGACAACCAGATCCAGGTCGGCCACAACGTCCGCATCGGCGCGCACACGGCGATGGCCGGCTGCTCGGCGGTCGCCGGCAGCGCGCGCATCGGCCGCTACTGCATGATCGGCGGCGGCGCGGGCGTACTGGGCCACCTGGAGCTGTGCGACCGGGTGGTGGTGACCGCGATGAGCCTGGTGACCCATTCGATCCGCGAGCCCGGCGAATATTCCTCCGGCACCCCGCTGATGGACAACCGCGGCTGGCGCAAGGCGGCGGCCCGCTTCCGCCAGCTCGACGCGCTGGCGCGCCGGGTGGGCCCTTTGCGCGATAATCCCGGCGAATGACCGCATCGCCCCCAGGGAAGACCCCAGTGCAATTGCCCCTCGACGCCATCGCCATCCAGTCGCTGCTGCCCCACCGCTATCCGTTCCTGCTGGTCGACCGGGTGGTCGAATTCGAGCCGCGCGCGAGGATCCGCTGCCTGAAGAACGTGACCATCAACGAGCCGTTCTTCCAGGGCCACTTCCCCGGCCGGCCGGTGATGCCCGGCGTGCTGGTGATCGAGTCGCTGGCGCAGGCCGGCGGTTTGCTGACCCAGCTTTCCAAGGAAAGCGGGACCGCCGGCAAGGTGTTCTACCTGGTCAAGGTGGACAACGCGAAGTTCAGCCGCATGGTCGTGCCCGGCGACCAGCTCGAATTGTGCGTGTCGCTCAAGCGCACGATCCGCAACATGGCGCAGTTCGAGGCCATCGCCCGCGTGGACGGCCAGCAGGTCGCCTGTGCGGAGATCCTCTGCGCCGAAGCGCAGGAATGACATGAGCGGCGCGCCGGGCATCCACCCGACGGCCGTGGTCGATCCTTCGGCGAAGGTCGGCGAGGGCGTCGCGATCGGCGCCTACACCGTGGTCGGGCCGGGGGTCGAGATCGGCGCCGGCACCCGCATCGGCGCGCACTGCACGCTCGAGGGGCCGACCCGGATCGGCCGCGACAACCGCATCCACGGCTACGTCGCGATCGGCGGCGACGCGCAGGACAAGAAGTTCGGCGGCGAGCGCGCGGAGCTGGTGATCGGCGACCGCAACGTGATCCGCGAGTTCTGCACGCTCAACCGCGGCACCGGCCACGGCGGCGGCTGCACCCGCGTGGGCGACGACAACTGGCTGCTGGCCTACGTGCACATCGCCCACGACTGCCAGGTCGGCAACGGCTGCGTGTTCTCCAACAACGCCACCCTCGCCGGCCACGTCGAGGTCGGCGACCAGGTGATCCTCGGCGGGTTCGCCGGCGTGCACCAGTTCTGCCGGATCGGCGCGCATGCGTTCATCGGCATGGGCGCGTTCGTCAACGGCGACGTGCCGCCGTTCGTGCTGGTCGCGCAGGAAGGCTACAGCCGCCCGCGCGGGGTCAACGTGGAAGGACTGAAGCGGCGCGGCTTCGCTCCCGAGCGGATCGCCGCGATCCGCCGCGCCTACAAGGCCCTGTACGTGTCCGGGGCCAGGCTCGAGGAAGCGCGCGCGCAGTTGCAGGCGCTGGCGCAGGGCAGCGAGGACGTGCGCGCGCTGCTCGCCTTCCTCGACGCCGGCGAGCGCCCGCTGCTGCGATGAGCGCGCACGGCAAGCGCTTCGCGCTGGTAGCCGGGGAAGCATCCGGGGACCAGCTGGGCGCCGGCCTGGTCGAGGCGCTGAAGCAGCGCTATCCGGACGCGGAATTCGCCGGCATCGGCGGGCAGGCCATGCGCGCGGCCGGCATGGACACCTGGCATGACGCGGGCGAGCTCGCGGTGATGGGCCTGGCCGAAGTGCTGCGCCACCTGCCCCGGCTGCTGCGCCTGCGCCGCGAGCTGCGCGAGCGGGTCATGGCCTGGCGGCCGGACGTGTTCATCGGCATCGACGCACCGGACTTCAACCTCGGCGTCGAGCGCTGGCTCAAGCGCCGCGGCGTGCGCACCGTGCACTACGTCAGCCCTTCGGTTTGGGCCTGGCGCGAGCAGCGCGCGGAAAAGATCGGCGCCAGCGCCGACCTGGTGCTGTGCCTGTTCCCGATGGAACCGGCGATCTACGAGCGCCATGGCGTGGCCGCGCGCTTCGTCGGCCATCCGCTGGCCGACGCGATCCCGCTGGAGCCCGACCGCGCTGCCGCGCGCGAGGCGCTGGACATCGCCTTCCACGCACCGGTGCTCGCGCTGCTGCCCGGCAGCCGCCTCGGCGAGATCCAGCGCATGCTCCCGGTATTCCTCGAGGCCGCGGCGCAAGTCGCAAGCGACGCCCCGGACCTGCAGATCGTGATCCCCGCCGCCAATCCCGCCTGCCGCACCGCGATCGAAGCATCGCTGGCCGGCTTCCGGCTTCCGGCTTCCGGCTTCCGGATCCTCGACGGCCAGGCCCAGCGCGCGATGATCGCCAGCGACGTGGTCCTGCTCGCCTCCGGCACCGCCGCGCTGGAGGCGATGCTGTGCAAGCGGCCGATGGTGGTCGGCCACCGGATCGCGCCGCTGACCCATTTCCTGGTGCGCAAGCTCGGCCTGCTGCGCTCGCGCTTCGTCAGCCTGCCCAACGTGCTGGCCGGCGACGAGGTGGTGCCGGAGTTGCTGCAGGACGACTGCACCGCGGACCGGCTGGCCGCCGCGGTCGGCCAGTGGTTCGCGCAGCCGGAGGCGATGGCGGCGCTGCGCCCGCGCTTCCGCGCGATCCACGAAAGCCTGCGCCGCGACGCCTCGCAGGCGGCCGCGGAGGCGATCGCCGGGTTGCTGCCGCGCAGTTGAGCGTTGCCGCCCCGGCGCACGCCGGTACACTGCCCGCCATGGCCGATGTCCCCGACCCTCGCGATCCCGAAGCGCGCCTGCTCGTCGCGGGGGTCGATGAAGCCGGGCGCGGGCCGCTCGCCGGGCCGGTGGTGGTCGCCGCGGTGGTGTTCCCGCCCGGCCGCACGCCGGTGAACGGGCTCGACGACTCCAAGCAGCTGTGCGCCGGGCGGCGCGAGCAGCTCTACCCGCGCATCGTCGAGCGTGCGCTCGCCTGGCACATCGCGTTCGTCGAGGTCGAGGAGATCGACCGGCTGAACATCTACCACGCCACCATGCTGGGCATGCGCCGCGCGCTGGAGGGCGTGATCGCGCGGGTGGGCGCGGTGCAGGCGCTGGTCGACGGCAACGCCGTGCCGCGCGGACTGCCCTGCGCGGCGCGCGCAATCGTCGGCGGCGACGCCAGCGAGCGGCCGATCATGGCCGCCTCGATCCTGGCCAAGGTCGCGCGCGACCGGCACATGCTCGAACTGCACGCGCGCTGGCCGGATTACGGGTTCGACGAGCACAAGGGATACGCCACGCCGGCGCATCGCGCCGCGCTCGAGCGCCTCGGCCCCTGCCCCGCGCACCGGCGCAGCTTCGCCCCGGTGCAGGCCACGCTGCAGGGCCCGGACCTGTTCGCTGAATGCGCGTCCGCGGACCCGGTCCCGGCCTGAACCGGCGCCAACAACCCCCGCGGCATCCCTTCGGTTGGGCGACTTCCGGCGGATGACACCGTGCCTGCAACGGCGCATCCTCATCCCGCATCCATGGGAGAAGGTCCCCACGCCCCGTGGAGGAGGTGCGCAATGCCCGCCATCCGTTTCGCCCACGTTCCCGTTCCCTCGCCCGCCGTGCCGCTCGAGGTCCTGCTCAAGGAACTGGATCCGGACATGGCCGACGCGACGCTGCGCGAGTGCCTTGCCGAAGCCGCCCTGCGGCGGCACCTGCAACGCATCCACGAGAGCCGCTACGCCAGCGACGATCCCCAGCCGCGCGAGCTGTTCCATATCGGCTGAGCCGCGCGCGCCGTCCGGCGTGGTGTCAAGCCTTGTCCCCCACACGTTGGGGGGCTAGGCTGCGGCGATCCCCCGCCGCCGCCCACCCGACCGGGAAGGCATGCCCGCGAGCTTCGTCCATCTCCACCTGCACAGCGAGTATTCGCTGGTCGATTCGACCATCCGCATCCCGGAACTGGTCGGCCGCTGCGTGGCCCTGGGCCAGCCGGCGGTGGCGATCACCGACCACAACAACCTGTTCGCGCTGGTCAAGTTCTACAAGGCCGCCGAGGCCGCGGGGATCAAGCCGATCGCCGGCGCCGACATCCTGCTGGCCGACACCGACGAAGCCCCGACCCGGCTGACCCTGTTGTGCCGCGACCGTGGCGGCTACCTGACCCTCTCGCGGCTGCTGACCCGCGCGTGGATGGAAGGCCACCGCCACGACGGCGTGGTGGTGCGTCCGCAGTGGCTGCGCGAGGCGAACGAAGGCCTGTTCGCGCTGGCGGGGCGGCACAGCGAGGCCGGGCAACTGGCCGCCGCCGGCAAGCACGAGCTCGCCGAGCAGTGGCTGGCCGAATGGCAGGCGCTCACCGGCGAACGGCTGCACCTGGAACTGACCCGCACCGGTCGCGACGGCGAAGACGCGTTCAATGCCTTCGCCCTGCACGCCTCGGCGCGGCGGGGGATCCCGGTGGTCGCCAGCAACGACGTGCGCTTCCTCGACCCCACCGGCTTCGAGGCGCACGAGGCACGCGTGTGCATCGCCTCGGGCCGCGTGCTCGACGATCCGCGGCGCCCGCGCGACTACAGCGCCGAGCAGTCGCTGAAATCGGGCCAGGAGATGGCCGACCTGTTCGCCGACGTGCCGGACGCGTTCGACAACGCGCTGGCCCTGGCGACCCGCTGCAACCTGGAACTGGAGCTGGGCACCTATCACCTGCCCGCGTTCCCGGTGCCTTCGGACGAGACCCTGGACAGCTGGATCCGCAACCGCGCGCGCGAGGGCCTGGAGCGGCGCCTGCAGAAGCATCCGCTGGCGCCGGGGAAGACCCGGGCCGACTACGACGCGCGCCTGGAGACCGAGCTCGACGTCATCGTGCGGATGGGGTTCCCGGGCTACTTCCTGATCGTGGCCGACTTCATCAACTGGGCCAAGGACCACGACATCCCGGTCGGCCCCGGGCGCGGGTCCGGCGCCGGCTCGCTGGTGGCCTGGGCGCTGGGCATCACCGACCTCGACCCGCTGCCCTACGACCTGCTGTTCGAGCGCTTCCTCAATCCCGAGCGCGTGTCGATGCCGGACTTCGACATCGACTTCTGC
>JBIQLI010000016.1:0-25085 GCA_044464395.1 Lysobacter sp. | reverse complement strand
ACGGCAAGGGCTGCCCGGACGACTGGATCGAGCGCCACCTGTACACGCCGCACGCCAGCCTCGGCCCGACCCTGCTGCTGTTCGTCAGCTTCGCCCTGTTCGGCTTCGCCGGCGTGGCGGTGTGGGCGATCCAGATGCTGTGGATTCCGTTCTGGGCCGCGGGCGTGGTCAACGGCCTCGGCCACTGGTGGGGCTACCGCAACTTCGTCACCGACGACACCGCCACCAACCTCAGCCCATGGGGCGTGTGGATCGGCGGCGAGGAACTGCACAACAACCACCACGCGTTCCCGTCCTCGGCCAAGTTCGCGCTGCGCCGCTTCGAAGTGGACATCGGCTGGATGGTGATCCGCGGCCTGCAGGCGCTGGGCCTGGCGAAGGTGCTGCGCGTCGCGCCCACGCTCAACGTGCGCCCCAACATCCCGGTACCCGACGGCGACACGCTCAAGGCGCTGCTGGCGATCCGCTTCCAGGCGATGACCGACTACCAGCGCAAGGTGCTCAAGCCGGCGCTGCGCGAGGAAGCCGCCGCCGCCGGCGCGAAGCTGCGCGCGCTGCTGCCGCGCAAGCTGCGCAAGGGCCTGGCCGACGACGGCCGCTGGCTGAAGCCGGACGCGCGCCGCCAGCTCCAGGCCTGGGTCGAGCAGCGCCCGCGCATGGCCACGCTGGTCGAATATCGGCGCCGCCTGGCCGAGGTGCTCGAGGCGCGCAGCCAGAGTGCCGGCGACACGCTGCGCGCGCTGCAGGCCTGGTGCCACGAGGCCGAAGCCACCGGCATCCGCGCGCTGCAGGAATACTCGGCGCGGCTGAAGGGCTACTCGCTGCAGGCGACGCCGGCCTGAGGCCGGCGCCGCTGCGGGGCTGCGCTCAGCCGCGCACCTCGACCGTCACCGGCGAATCCACGGCGAGCGGCTGCAATCCCCCTGCCGTCGAAGCGGCTTCACGGCACTCGTCGGACCCGAGCACCCGCTGCAGGTGCGCCGACGAATCCGGGCGCCCGATCGAGAATTCGACGGGAACCTGCACCCGCGTGCGCACAGGCGCCCCCGCGAGGTATTCGGGCTCGTAACGCATGTGCTTGACCCAGTCGCGCACCGCGCGGCCGAACACGTTGCGGCCGCGCGGTTTCCCATCGGTGTATTCGATGCCTTCGAAAGTCGCGCTGCCGTCGGGCTCGACCACGTAGGACACGACCATCTTCGCCCCATATCCCTGGCGCATGGCCTGGGTGGGATACACCGGCGGCAACATGAGCGGCGCCGACGCATAGCGCGGGCCATTGCCCTTCAGGTCCACGCCAAGCCGGTAGCCGCCTGCCGGATCGGGCAGCGCGCAGGCGCCCAGCCTCAGGTAAGTGACCGCGCTGCCGGTGGTGGTGCCGCGCGCAGGCGGGCTGAAGTGCCATTGCGCGATCTTTGCGGCGAGATACTCACGGACGGGTGCCGGCAGGTCGGGCCCGGGTTCGATCGACGTCGGTTGGCCCGAGGCATCGAGCGCCACCTTTGCCCAGGTGCGGAACACCACGGGTTGCGCGGCAGGGTCGGCGGATTTGGCGGGCTCGGCGGCGGGTACCGGGCCGGTGAACGCGATGAAGAAGGCAAGCAGGGCAATGCGCACGGCGGTCTTCCCGGACGGATCCGCAGGCATTCTGCTGCGCTGGCGGTCGCCCTCGCAAACGAGGGCGACCGGAAGTAGCGGTTACCAGATCCGGACGCGCTGCTCCGGCGCCAGGTAGAGATCCTGGCCCGGCTGCACCTCGAACGCGTCGTACCAGGCGTCGATATTGCGCACGGTTTGCGCGCGGTAGCGGCCGGGCGAGTGGCCGTCGCCGACCACCTGCGCGCGCAGCGCCTCGTCGCGGGTCTTGCTGCGCCAGGCCTGGGCATAGGCCAGGAAGAAGCGCTGGTCGCCGCTGAGGCCTTCGATTACCGGCGCCGGCTTGCCGCCCAGCGAGGCCACGTAGGCGTCGTGCGCGACCTCCAGGCCGGCGAGGTCGGCGATGTTCTCGCCCAGGGTCTGCTCGCCGTTGATGTGCAGGCCCGGCAGCGGCTCGTAGGCGTCGTACTGTTCGACCAGCTTCTGGCCGGCGGCCTCGAAGTGCTCGGCGTCGGCCTTGCTCCACCAGTTCGCCAGGCGGCCCTCGGCGTCGAAGTCGGCGCCCAGGTTGTCGAAGCTGTGGCTGATCTCGTGGCCGATCACCGCGCCGATCGCGCCGTAGTTGGCGGCGTCGTCGGCGTTCGGGTCGAAGAACGGCGGCTCGAGGATCGCGGCCGGGAAATTGAGCGCGTTCTGCAACGGCAGGTTCACCGCGTTCACCGTCTGCGGGGTCATCCACCACTCGTTGCGGTCCGGCGCCTGGCCGAGCTTGGCCAGCTGGTGGCGGTACTCGGCCAGTTCGGCGCGCTGCGCGTTGCCGAGCGCGTCGTCGGCGCGGATCTCCAGCCTGGAGTAGTCGCGCCAGGTGTCGGGATAGCCGACGCCGACCTTGATCGAGGCGACCTTGGCCTTGGCCTTCGCCTTGGTCTCGGCGCTCATCCAGTCGAGCGCGTCGATGCGCGCCGGGAACACCTCCAGCAGGTTGGCAACGAGCTGCTGCACCTTCTGCCGCGAGGACGCGGGGAAGTACTTCTCCACGTAGCGCTGGCCGATCGCATCGCCGAGCGCGCCGCCGACCGCCGAGAGCGCGCGCTTGTCGCGCGGGCGCTGCTGCGGAATGCCGCTCAGGGTGGTGCCATGGAAGCCGAACGAAAGGTCGGCATAGGCCTTGGGCAGCAGGTAGGCCGAGCGGTCGAGCGCGTGGAACTGCGCCCAGTCCTTCCACGACTGCAACGGCTCGCTCTTCACCAGCGCCGAGAGCCGGGTGATCGCTTCCGGCTGCCACGCGGTGAACCGGTCCTGGCCATCCAGTCCGGCGGCCTTGAAGTAGGTGTCCCAGTCCAGGCCCGGCGCCTTCTTCGCGAAGTCGGCGCGCGACCAGACCTGCGCGTTGTGCGCGTCCTGGGTGTCGATGATCGAGGCCTGCGACCGCGCGATCTTCTCCTCCAGCGCGTAGATGCGCCCGGCCTTCGCCTCGGCGTCGTCGATCCCCGCCTCATTCAGCAGCGCCACGATGTAGGCCTTGTACTTGTCGCGGATGCCGGCCATCGCCTTGTCCTTCGACAGGTAGTAGTCGCGGTTCGGCATCGCCAGGCCGCCCTGCAGCAGGTACGGCATGTTGTGTTCCGGATCCTCCAGCCCCTGGGTGACGAACAGGCCGAACAGGTGGTCGGTGTGGTAGTCGGTGGCGTTCAGCGGATCGACGTCGGCCCGCAGGTGGGTGCCCATGTACTGCGCCAGCTCTGTCGCGTTGCCGATCCCGGCGATGTCGTCGAGCTCGGGCTGCAGCGGCGCCAGGCCCTTCTGCTCGATCGTCGCCTCGTCCATGAACGCGGTGTAGTAGTCGGCGATGCGGCGCTCGTCGGTGCCGGCGGCCGGGTTGGAGTCGATGAGTTCCTTCACCAGGTCGGCGTTGCGCTGCTCCGCCTTCCTGAACACTTCCAGGAAGATGCCGGTGCTGGAGCGGTCCGGCGGGATTTCCGCGGTCTCGCGCCAGGTGCCGTTGGCGTACTGGTCGAAGTCGTCGCCGGGCTGCGCCGACTTGTCGATGCCGGCGAGATCGATGCCGATGACCGGCCGCGCCGGGGTCGCGGCGGCGGTCGCCTCGGCGCCCGCGGTCGCATCGGCATTGGTCGGCGCGCGGTCGCAGGCGACGCAGGCGCACAGGGCAAGGGCGAGCAGGGACGGACGCAGCACGCGCATGGCTTCACCTGGGGATCGAGTGGATCCCCATCATGAACCCCTACCGGGGTCGCAACATAGGCAGGAAGTCACCCGGCGGCGCGGAGCTTCATGGCGATCGCTTCCGCCTGCACGCGCAGGTCGGGAATGGCGGTGGTTTCCCATTCCACGCCCAGGCGCGGGGTGCCGATCGCCAGCAGCCGCGGCTGGGGGCGGCCGCGGGCGTCGACCACGTGGCCCTCGGCATCCACCGCGATGCCCAAGCCATGGGGGCCCGGCGCGGCGCCCCCGCGCGCGGCCAGTCGCGCCAGCAGCGAGTCCGGCATCGCCCGCAGCCGGGTTTCGATGCCGGTGGCGTCGACCAGGCGGTCGGCGCGATGCAAGGCGTCCGTGATTTCGCCGCGGCGGCGGCAGCGCAGCTCCACGCCACCATCGACCTCGGCCACGGATGCCACGCGCGCGGCATGGATGCGGAGTTGCCCGCTGTGCAACAAGGGGTCGAGCTGCGCCGCGACGTCGGGCGCAATGCGGTGGCGGTGGATGTCCCAGAAGCGCACAGCGTGGCGCAGGAAGCGCGCCTGCTCCACGGGCGAGAGGCTCTGCCACAGCGCGCGTCCGTGCGGGCGCAGCCGGTCCATCAGCCATTGCCACGGCTGGCCTTCAGCGGCCAGCGCCGCGGCTTCCGCACGGAGCTTGCGCAGGCGCGCGCGCAGGCCCAACGGATGCAGCGCGTCGGCGTCGCCATGCGCGCCGCCGTGCGCGTAGTGCGCCAGCGGCAGCAGTCCGTGCCGCGAGAACACGTCGATCCGGCCGCGGTGCCCGTTCGCGGCCAGGCTGACCGCGACGTCCACCATGCTCAGCCCGCTGCCCACGATGGCGACGTCCTCGTCCGCGCCGATCGCCGCCACCGCGGGGTAGTCCCAGGCCTGGACCCGCGCGGCCACGTCGGCGATCGGCGGGCGAGGCGCGTTGCCGGTGGCGAGCACCACCGCGTCCGCCGCCAGGCTTGCGCCGGAGCCGAGCCGCAGGGTGAACGGTCCATCGCCGGCGATGTCCACGACCGTGTCGCGCACGTGCAGGTCCGCGGGCGGCGATGAATCCGCCAGCGCCGCGCGCAGGTAACGCGCGAAAAGGCCGCGTGGCAGGTAGCGCTGCGCCAGCGGCGGGTCGCCGTCGTCGGTTGTTTCCTTCGCGGCGAAGCGGACGAAGTCGGCGGGCTCGGCAGGGAACGCGCTCATGTTGCCGGCGCGCACGTTCAGCAGGTGCGCGGGATACGGCGTGGAATAGGCGATGCCCTCGCCCAGCTGCGGTCGCGGCTCGATCAGGCGGACGCGCGGTCGCGGTCCGGGCGCACGCAGCAGGTGGAGGGCGACCAGCACGCCGGCGGCGCCGCCGCCGACGATGGCGACGTCGCGAACCTGGCCGGACGGGGACTGCAGGGGGGCATCGGTCATGGGTGGCCGTGGCGGGAAAGGCGTCGCATTATCCACATCGGCGCATTCACGCGAGGCATTCGATGGACCGGTCCGAATACGAACGGCTGTACCGGCGCTCCCTGGCAGAACCCGACGCCTTCTGGCGCGAGGTCGCGGGGCGGCTGGACTGGATGCGCCCGCCCACGCAGGTGAAGGACACCAGTTTCGACGCCGGCGATTTCCACGTGCGCTGGTACGCCGACGGCGAACTCAACGCCAGCGTCGAATGCCTGGACCGGCACCTGGCCAGCCGTGGCGACAAGGCCGCGCTGCTGTTCGAGGCCGACGACCCGGCCCGGCCGCCGCAGCGGATCACCTACCGCGAGCTGCATGCGCGCGTATGCCGGCTGGCGAACGCGCTGCGCAACCTGGGCGTGCGCAAGGGCGACCGGGTCACGATCTACCTGCCGATGATCCCCGAGGCGGTGGTGGCGATGCTCGCCTGCGCGCGGATCGGCGCGGTGCACATGGTCGTGTTCGGCGGCTTCGCCCCGCATTCGATCGCCGACCGCATCGCCGATTGCGGCAGCAAGCTGGTGATCACCGCCGACGAGGGACTGCGCGGCGGCAAGCGCATCCCGCTCAAGGCCAACGTGGACGCGGCGTTGAAGCTGCCCGGCACCAACTCGGTGGAGACGGTGCTGGTGGTGCGCCATACCCGCGGCGCGGTGGACATGCAGATGCCGCGCGACCGCTGGTACGACGCGGTGCTCGACGGCCAGCCCGACACCTGCAAGCCCGAGCGCATGAACGCGGAGGATCCGCTGTTCATCCTCTACACCTCCGGCAGCACCGGCAAGCCCAAGGGCGTGCTGCACACCACCGGCGGCTACCTGGTGTACTGCGCGTACACGCACGAGCTGTGCTTCGACCTGCGCGAGGACGACGTATGGTGGTGCACCGCCGATGTCGGCTGGGTCACCGGGCACAGCTACATCGTCTACGGTCCGCTGGCCAACGGCGCCACTGCGCTGGTGTTCGAGGGCGTGCCGACCTGGCCTGACAGTTCGCGCTTCTGGCAGGTCGTGGACCGCCACCAGGTCACCCAGTTCTACACCGCGCCGACCGCGATCCGCGCGCTGATGCGCGAGGGCGACGAGTGGGTGCGCAAGGCCTCGCGCAAGTCGCTGCGCCTGCTCGGCAGCGTCGGCGAGCCGATCAATCCGGAAGCCTGGCGCTGGTACTTCGAAGTCGTCGGCGACGGGCGCTGCCCGGTGGTGGATACCTGGTGGCAGACCGAGACCGGCGGGATCATGATCGCGCCGCTGCCGGGCGTGGTCGGACCCAAGCCGGGCGCGGCGATGCTGCCGTTCTTCGGCATCCAGCCGGCGCTGGTGGACAACGAGGGCCAGCGGCTCGAGGGCGAGGCGTCCGGCAACCTGGTGATCCTGGATTCCTGGCCGGGGCAGATGCGCACGGTCTACGGCGACCACCCGCGCTTCTTCGACACCTATTTCCGCCAGTTTCCCGGCACCTATTGCACCGGCGACGGCGCCCGCCGCGACGCCGACGGCCACTGGTGGATCACCGGCCGGGTGGACGACGTGATCAACGTGAGCGGACACCGTATCGGTACCGCCGAGATCGAGAGCGCGCTGGTCGCGCACGACGCGGTGGCGGAAGCCGCCGTGGTCGGTTTCCCGCACGACATCAAGGGCCAGGGGATCTATGCCTTCGTGACCCTGAAGGAAGGCGTGGCCGAGTCCGACGATCTGCGTGCGGCGCTGGTGCAGCAGGTGCGCGACGAGATCGGCGCGACCGCGACCCCGGACCACATCCAGTGGGCGCCGGCGCTGCCCAAGACCCGCAGCGGCAAGATCATGCGCCGGATCCTGCGCAAGATCGCGGAGAACGAGCCGGACAGCCTGGGGGATACGACCACCCTGGCGGATCCTTCGGTGGTGGAGGCGCTGGTGGGGAACCGGCGCGGGGCTTGAGGGGTTGCGATCTGACTTGTGGCTTGTGGGAGCGGCGCAAGCCGCGACTGGGCGTGGGGCAGGCCTGTCGCGGCTTGCGCCGCTCCCACAAGGGGGGAGGTGGCAGGTGGTCCTTCGAGGGAGGGTCGAGTAATGAAAAAGGCCCGCTTGTGCGGGCCTTTTTCATTACTTGATCTTGCCTTCCTTGTAGATCACGTGCTTCCTCACGACGGGGTCGTACTTCTTGACCTCCATCTTGTTGGGCGTGTTCTTCTTGTTCTTGTCCGTGGTGTAGAAGTGGCCGGTGTTGGCCGAGGAGATCAGGCGGATCTTGTCGCGCTTGGTTGCCATGGTGCAGTCCTCCTCAGACCTTCAGGCCCTGCTTGCGCAGGTCGGCGAGCACGGCGTCGATGCCGTTCTTGTCGATGGTGCGCAGGGCGGCGGTGGAAACACGGAGCTTGACCCAACGGTTCTCCGAGGCGACCCAGAAGCGACGCTCGTGGAGATTGGGCTGGAAGCGACGACGCGTCTTGCGGTTCGAATGCGAGACGTTGTTGCCGGTCGTCGTGCGCTTGCCGGTGACTTGGCAGACTTTGGACACTGGGCACCTCGATGGCGTGTGGTTGGCTTCCGTAGCCCGGAAACCGGCGGCCCCGCCAGGCGGGCGGGAGTCGCTGCAGGGCGCAGCGAGCCGGGCATTATGCCGAAGTCGTTGATTCCACGCAATAAGCGGCCGCTCGGCGGTAGTGCCTCCGATTGAATCTCGCCTTCCTTAGGCGGTGAGGCGGGCTTGCCATACGTCTTTATATGAACCTATCCCACCCATAGCCCCCAGCCAGCTCGCCTAGCTCATTACCGACGTCGTCACCGACGAGGTCCGTGAGCAGAAGGGCGGACGCGGCAAGAACAAGCCGTTAGGACGGCAAGGTGGCCTGAAGGGCGGCGTTCCGCCGGCTAAGACGCTAACCGACCTCCAGCGCAAAGAGACTGCCCGAAGAAAGCCTGAGGCTGTTCGCCCGGCACACCATTGAGTCGGCTCAAGCCAAGGCCAGCCCTTCGGCCCAAACATTGATCCAAAGCCGCCCTGCGGCTTCGTCGTCCCGCAGCTCTCGTTGCGATACTCGCGGAATATTCGCGGCGACCGACAGCTTCGGGTGGGCTTCCAGCCTGATGGAATATTCAGTTACTCGATTTCACCAAGGGCTTCGCAGCAGGCGATTGCTTCTACCGGCGGAATAACCGGCGAATATTTTATTGCCGCGACGATCTCGTCCCGGGTCTTCGCATCGATCGCGCCCAAAACGAGCGCAGGATCCTTTGACAATTGCTCTATTACATCTTCCTTGTTCAAGTGACGCAAGCGGGAGCAGTCAAGATGGCAATCCCTATCGATGTACGGGAGGCTGCCGGAAAGCGACACCTGACAGCGCATAATGTCAGGGTTAGAAGAAATGATGCGATTGATCTCTGAGTTCATCACGCATGCAATGACGTTCTCAGACACACTCATGACGACGAAGCGCTTGATGTGTTCTTTACCGTCGTCCATGCGTTGAACGACTTTGATAACAGCCCCCGGCTTAAGCCGCCGTTCTATGGCAGCTTTTCGGAATCCCTTCGGAAACGCCTCCCCTAGGGACATCCAGGCCCCTATGCGGCAATGTACTCAAGAACTTCGTCAGCGTTGTCGAGCGTTGCTGCGATGTCCTTATCAGCGATTGGGTGCGCTCCAGCGCCTCTCTGCTCTGCTTCCGCCCACGCCTGCTTATATGCGGCGTCATGACTGAGCTCGGTCCGCGCATCAAATGGCATGTTCCCCCACTTAGCAATCGCTTCGTCGAGGAACTTTAGTTCTGCCGAGGAAAGATAATCCGTGTCTGCTTCGCGCAGCGGATAGACAGTCCGCCCATTGACTCGCAATGCCTCATGCACGAGCTCAAAATACTGACGCGGGATGTAAGGGTTTTGCCGATCGCCGCGAGCAGCCTTCAGGATCTCGTAAGCGCCATTAGCAACTGGCCCAAATTCCATCGCCTCGTAATCATCGCCACTGGCGGTATAGCCATACGCTGACATGTGGAGCTTGTCCGCGAAATAACGCAGTTTCAAGACCTCATGGAGGTCCGGCGCCTTCACGCGGTGGGCGATATATAGCAACGCCTCCAACGTACGCTTCGGGGAAAACGTAATCTCTCTCATCATCTTGGCTCCTCGCTGCCCAACGCATCCGGATACAGCGATACAGCTCTTGCAACGAAACCTTAACAGATTTCACGCCAACTCGCTGTTACGACGGGCAAAGAAGGCTGAACCGGTCACGAGGTTATTAGACCAGCCGGTTTGGTAACTCTAGGTGAACTCGAATTTGGGCACCCTAGGCAAGTCCCAATTCAGCCTAAAGCACTGTCCGATCAGCCCACCGGGCTCGCGGCAGCGATCCAGGCCCGGACCTGTGATTCGAGCACCGGCAGGGGCACCGAGCCCTGGGCCAGGACGGTGTCGTGGAAGGCCCGCAGGTCGAACTTCGGCCCCAGCGCGGCCTCGGCCTCCCGGCGCAGGCGGACGATGGTCAGCTCGCCCAGCTTGTAGGACAGGGCCTGGCCCGGCCAGGAGATGTAGCGGTCCACCTCGGTCTGGACCTCGTGCCGGGACAGGGCGGTGTGCCCGGCCAAGTAGTCGATCGCCCGTTCCCGGGTCCAGCCGCCGTGGTGGATGCCCGTGTCGATCACCAGCCGGCAGGCCCGCCACATGGCGTAGGTGAGGTAGCCGAAGCGCTCGTACGGGGTCTCGTAGATCCCCATGTCCTCGCCCAGGTCCTCGGCGTACAGGCCCCAGCCCTCGCCGAAGGCGGAGATGTAGGTCTCGCGGCGGAATGCCGGCTGCGCCGCCTGCTCCTTGGCCAGGGAGAGCTGCAGGGAATGGCCGGGCGAGGACTCGTGCAGGGTCAGCGCTGGCAGGTTGTACAGCGGGCGCGAAGGCAGGTCGTAGGTGTTGACCCAGTAGGTGTCCTCGCCGCCGCGGCCGGCGGTCCAGTACGGCGCAATCTCCGGCGGCACCGGAACGATGGTGAAGCGCCCGCGCGGCAGGGTGCCGATGATCCGCCCGACTTCGCCATCCACCCGCTTGGCGATCCAGGCGGCGCGGCGCAGCAGCTCCTCGGGCGTCTTGGCGTAGAACCGCGGATCGGTGCGCAGGAACTCGAGGAAGTCGGCAAATGAACCCTCGAAGCCCACCTCGCGGATGATCGCGTCCATTTCCGCCTGGATCCGCGCGACCTCGTCGAGGCCGATGCGATGGATCTCCTCCGGGTCGAGGTCGAGGGTCGTGTACTCGCGGATCTGCTGCCGGTACCAGGCTTCGCCGTCGGGCATGGCCTCGGCCGCCAGGGTCTCGCGCGCATTGGGCATGTACTCGTCGCGGAAGAACGCCAGCAACGTCGCGTGCGCGGGCACCACCTTGCCCATGATCGCGTTGCGCGCGCGCTCGCGCAGCGCGGCCTGCTCGTCGGCCGGAATCGAGGCCGGCATCCGCGTGAACGGACGCCACAGCGGCGAGTCCTCGGCCTTCGAAAGATCCGCCACGTCCGCGATCGACTGGTCGCGCCCGGCCAGCACCGCCTTCGGCACGCTGAAGCCGCGCGCCAGTCCCGCACGCATGTTCGCGATCTGCTGGTCGAAGTAGCGCGGCACGTCCTCGAGACGGCCGATGTAGTTGCGGTAGGCCTGCGCGTCGCGCATCTCGGCCCCGGCCATGAACGCCAGGTTGGCCCAGAACGAGCTGTCCGAATTGAACGGCATCTCGTAATCGCGGAAGCGTACCGACGCCGCCAGGTTCTCCACCTGCGGCAGGTACACCGCGTAGTTCACCTGCTCGGTGGGCGACAGCGTCGCCGGGTCGATGGCGCGCACCTGTTCCAGCACCGACTCCCATCTGGCCAGGCGGCGCTGCTGCGCCTCCGGGGAGACGTCGGGCAGGGTGGGCAGGTCGACCTCGGATTCGCCGTCCTCGTTGCCCGGGTTGCCGAATTCGCGCGCGCGCCACGCCCACTCGGCGCGGTAGATCGCGCGGAACGCGGCGTCGGCCGCGGCGGTAGCGGCGTCGGTGCCGGCTTCCGGCGTGGCCGCGTCTTGTGCGGCGACGGGCGCGGCGGACAAGGCCAGCGCCAGGGCGAGCGCCGGCGCGGCGCGGCGGATCCATGCGGTCATCTGCTGTCCCCTTCGAAAAACGGCGGTCAATGGCTGGCCTTCTCGCGGTGCCAGCCGCGGTGGCGGATGTCCAGGTACAGGCTGTAGGCGGCGGTGAACGCCGGGAACAGGTTCTGGACCACGCCCACCGCGTCCTGCTTCTGCGAGAACACGAAATAGCTCAGGGTCATCACCGAGCCGAGCAGGCTCATGTACCAGAACAGCCGCGGGATCACCGGTTTGCCGTGCTTGCGCGAGGCCAGGAACTGGACCAGCCAGCGGCCGCCGAACATCAGCGCGCCGGTGAGGCCGATCAGCTTCCACGGCGACATGTACAGCCCGGTCCACTCCAGCCACACGATCGGGCTGTTCATGAACTCCGACACCGGGCCGGCGGCGGCCACGGCCATGCTCACGGCAGTTCCTCGACCGCGGTGACCTTGCCGCGGCGGATGAGCCAGGCGACGCCGCGCAGGTCGCTGATGCCGACCAGCGCGCGATTGAGGTTGTTGTACTTGGACACGCCGCTGGCGCGGTGGCGGTGCCCGACCGGCACGCTCAGCGCGCGGTACCCGGCGCGCTGCATCAGCGCCGGCAGGTAGCGGTGCATGTGGTCGAAGTACGGCAGGTCGAGGAAGGCCTCGCGCTCGAACAGCTTGATCCCGCAGCCGGTGTCCGGGGTCGCGTCGCGCAGCATGCGCGAGCGGATCGCGTTGGCGACCTTCGAGGCCCAGCGCTTGCTGCCGCTGTCCTTGCGGTCCACGCGCCAGCCGGCGAACAGCTTGATCGCGGGATCGGCGCGGTCGCGCTCGGCGAGCAGTTTCGGGATGTCGGCCGGGTCGTTCTGGCCGTCGCCGTCGAGGGTGGCGATCCACTCGCCGCGCGCCGCCTTCACCCCGTTGCGGATCGCGGTGCTCTGCCCGCTCTGGCGCAGGTGGTGGATCACGCGCAGTTCCGGCACTTCCGATTTCAACGCGCGCAGCCGGGACAGGGTGCCGTCCTTCGAGTCGTCGTCCACGTAAACGATCTCGAAATCGACGGTGCCGCGCAGCGCGGCGACGATCTCGGCGACCAGCGGCGCGACGTTGTCTTCCTCGTTGAATACCGGCACCACCACCGACAACGCGGGCTTGGCCATGTGCGGCTCCGTCAGTGGCTGCCGCGCAGCCGCTCGAGCACGCCGTCCAGCGCGTCGAGGTCGGCGTAATGGATCACCAGGCGGCCCTTGCCGCCGCGGCCGTGGAGCACGTTGACGCGCGCGCCGAGCGATTCGGACAGCTCGCGCTCCAGCGCCTCGATGTCGGCCTGCGGGCGTGGCTTCGCGGCCTTGGCCGCCTTGCCGTTGGCGGGGACCTTGCCGGCACCGAGCTGCTGCACCCGGTGCTCGACCTCGCGCACCGACCAGCCGTGCTCGGCGGCCTGGCGCGCCAGCGCGATCGCGGCCTGCGGCGCGAGGGTCAGCAGCGCGCGCGCATGGCCCATCTCCAGCGCCCGGGTCTCGACCAGGGTGCGGATCTCCGGCGGCAGCTCAAGCAGGCGCAGCAGGTTGGACACCGCCGCGCGCGAGCGGCCCACGGCTTCCGCGGCCTGGGCGTGGGTCAGGTCGAATTCGTCGATCAGGCGTTGCAGCGCCTGCGCTTCCTCCAGCGGATTGAGGTCCTCGCGCTGGATGTTCTCGATCAGCGCCATCGCAACCACGGTGCGGTCGTCGACTTCGCGCACCACCACCGGGATCTCGCTCAGCCCGGCGATGCGCGAGGCGCGCCAGCGGCGTTCGCCGGCGATGATCTCGTAGGTGCGGCCGCCGCGGTCGCGGCCCGTTTCGCGCACCACGATCGGCTGGATCACGCCCTGCGCGCGGATCGACTCGGCCAGCTCCTGGAGCTTGGCGTCGTCCATGGTCTTGCGCGGCTGGTAGCGGCCCGGCGCCAGCGCGTCGATCGGCAGCGTGCTCAGCACGTCGCCCGGGGTGGCTTCCAGCGCGGGCGCCTCGGCCGCGGCCTTGGGGCCCAGCAGGGCTTCCAGGCCACGACCCAGACCGCGCTTCTTCGCGGTGGACTTTGCGGCGGGTGGGGTCATGCGGTGGTTCCTGCCAATGCGGGTTTGCCGGGCGGGCGTTCGCGCTCGCGCTGGTGGCGCAGCACCTCGCCGGCCAGGCCGAGGTAGGCGATCGCGCCGCGGCTGCCCTTGTCGTAGCCGACGATGCTCTGGCCGTGGCTCGGCGCCTCGGCCAGGCGCACGTTGCGCGGGACGATGGTGCGGAACACCTTGTCGCCGAAGTGTTCCACCAGTTCGGCGGAGACCGCGTTGGCGAGGTTGTTGCGCACGTCGAACATGGTACGCAGCACGCCTTCGATCTCCAGCGCCGGGTTGAGCCGCGCCTTGAGCGCGTCGATGGTGCGGATCAGCGCGCTCAGGCCTTCCAGCGCGTAGTACTCGCACTGCATCGGCACCAGCACGCTGTCGGCGGCGGTGAGCGCGTTCAGGGTCAGCAGCGACAGCGCGGGCGGGCAGTCGATGATGATGAAGTCGTAGCGGCCGCGCAGCGGTTCCAGCGCGCGCTTGAGCCGCTGCTCGCGGCCCTCCTCGTCCATCAGCTCGATCTCGGCCGCGGTGAGGTCGGTGTTGCCCGGCAGCAGGTCGTAGCCTTCGGGCGTCTTCACGATCACGTCCGCGGCGTGGCGTTCCTCCAGCAGCACGTCGCAGCTCGAAGCGGGCAGCTCGTGCTTGTCCACGCCGCTGCCCATGGTCGCGTTGCCCTGCGCGTCCAGGTCCACCAGCAGCACCCGCTTGGGCGTGCCGGCCAGCGCCGCCGCCAGGTTGACCGCGGTGGTGGTCTTCCCGACGCCGCCCTTCTGGTTGGCGACAGCGATGATGCGGGCCATGCGCGCGCGTGCCTCATGGAATGGACTGGGGATTATGCGGGATTGCCGCCGGGGGCGCGGCCGACCACCACCAGGTGGCGGGCCGCATCGATGCCGGGAACCGTGAGCGGGCGCACATCCTCGACCTGCCAGCCCGGCGGCAGCGCGGCGATCTCGTCCTCCGGCAACGCCCCCTTCATCGCCAGCAGCACGCCCCCCGGCGCGAGCAGGTGCCCGCCCAGTTCCAGGATCAGCGGCAGCGTCGCCAGCGCGCGCGCGGTGATCGCGTCGAAGGCGCCTGGCTCGGCGACCGCCTCGATCCGCGATTCGAGCACGCGCGCGTTGCCCAGGCCCAGGCTGCGCAGCGCCTCGCGCAGGAAGCGCGCTTTCTTGCCGTTGGATTCGACCAGCGCGACCCGCAGCCCGGGCTTGGCGATGGCCAGCGGAATGCCGGGCAGGCCGGGGCCGGTGCCCAGGTCGGCCAGTTGCCCGCCCCGCGCCGCGATCGCATCGAGGCTGGCATGCATCGCCAGCGAATCGAGCAGGTGTTTGCGCACCATCTCGACCGGCTCGCGGATCGCGGTGAGGTTGTAGGCGCGATTCCAACGCAGCATCAGCGCGAGGTAGGCCAGCAGCGGTTCGGCCAGCGCGCGCGGCAGGCCGAGCGCGTCCAGCCCCGCTTCCAGTTCGGCCCGCGCCCGTGGCGGGAGGTTGCCGTCTTCCATCAGCCCATTGTCCACGCCAGCGCGGCCAGGTACCCGGGGCGCGGCACGAATTCGCGCAGCTGCCAGGCGCCCGGGTCGCCCAGCGCCGGGTCCGCCGCGGCCAGCACCAGCGCGCCGTCGCGCTCGGCGAAGCGCAGCCGTTGCAGGCCGAAGGCGAGGCCGCGCCCGTGCGCCTTCAGCACCGCCTCGCGCGCGCACCACAGGCGCAGGAAGGCGCGCGACACGCCGGCTTCGTCGGGCTGGGCCTGCAGCCAGGCCGCCTCTTCCGGGGTGAAGTAGCGCCGCGCCAGGGCCAGCGCGCGCGGCCGTGGGCGCTCGCGCTCCAGGTCGATGCCGACGCGGGCGCCGCGCGCCATTGCGGCCACGAGTCCATCCCCGCTATGGCTCCAGCCCGCGTCGGCGCCGGGATGCGAGGCCAGCCGCGGGCGGCCGTGGAGGTCGCGCTCGATCCGCAGCTTGTCCGCCGCCACGCCCAGGCGCTGGCCCAGCCATGCGCGCACCACCGGCTCCGCCGCCTGCCCCGGCGACCACGGCAGCCATTGCCATTCGGGGTCGCTGGGTGGGTCGTGCGCGGTCATCGCGCCAGCGTAAAGTAAGCGCGCCACCGGTGCAGGAGAGCCATGTCGGCCGTCGTCGAACCCGCTGCGCGCCCCGCGCGCGACCGTCGCCTGGTGCCGCTGGCCGCGGGCGCGGACGCACGCCTGCTCGCCTTCGGCGGCGCCGGCGGCGCGGTGCCGCTCGGCCGCTTCCTGCGCCAGGTCCGCGCGCTGGCCGCGTGCCTGCCGGAGGCTGGGCACGCGATCAACCTGTGCGAGGACCGCTACCGTTTCCTGCTCGCCTTCTGCGCGGCGGCGGTGCGCGGCCAGGCCACGCTGCTGCCACCGTCGCGCGCGCCGGAAGCGGTGGCCGGGGTCGCACGCCGGCACCCCGGGGCGTATTGCCTGGGCGATGCCGACGCACCCGCGCCCGGGCTGCACCATTGGCGCCTGCCGGAAGTGCTGCACGAGGCGGACGGCGGCGCGCTGCAGGTGGACCCGCGGGCACTGGCGGTGGTCGGCTACACCTCGGGCACGACCGGCGAGCCGGTGGCCAACGCCAAGCCCTGGGCCGCGTTCCACACCAGCACCGCGCAGAACATCACGGCCTTGCGCCACCTGTGGGCGGGCGCGGCGCAGGTCCACGTGGTGGCCACCGTGCCACCGCAACACATGTACGGCATGGAGCTGTCGGTGCTGCTGCCGTTGCTCGGCGACGCGGCGGTGCACGCGGGCCGGCCGTTCTTCCCGCGCGACATCGTGCGCGCGCTCGCCCAGGCGCCGGTGCCGCGGCTGTTGGTGACCACGCCCGTGCACCTGCGCGCGCTGCTGCGCGGCCTGGACGCCGAGCCGTCGCTGGCAATGCCGCCGTTGGCCGGCATCGTGTCCGCCACCGCGCCCTTGCCGGTCGAGTTGGCGGAAGCGGCGGAAGCGCGCTTCGCCTGCGAGGTGCGGGAAGTGTTCGGTTCGACCGAAACCTGCGTCGTCGCCAGCCGGCGCAGCGCCCGCGAGCCGGCGTGGACCCCCTTTCCGGGCGTGCGCCTGACGCCGCTGGATGGCGGCTGCCGGGTCGAGGCGCCGCAGCTGACTGCGCCGGTGGCGTTGGCCGACCTGGTGGACCTGCACCCGGATGGCCGCTTCGAATTGCGCGGCCGCAACGCCGACCTGCTGGAGATCGCCGGCAAGCGGGCGTCGCTGGGCGACCTCACCCGCAAGCTGCTGGCCATCCCCGGGGTCGAGGACGGCGTCGTGTTCCAGCTGGATGAAGAAGACGCGGCCGGGGTGCGCCGGATCGCGGCGCTGGCGGTCGCGCCCGGGCTCGGCGAGGCCGCGATCCTCGCCTCGCTGCGCCGGTCGGTGGATCCGGTGTTCCTGCCGCGCCGCCTGAAGCGCGTCGCAACGTTGCCGCACAACGCCACCGGCAAGCTTCCCAGGGCCGCGCTGCTGGCCCTCATCGGCACGCCAAGCGCCTGATCCACAAGCGTTTTTCGGCCCAGGGTCGGTGCCTTTGCGCTGACGCTCCCATCACGCATCCCTATACAGACTTGTGGTGCCCCGAAAGGGGAGCGGGTCCCCGGTTTCCAATGCATAAGGAGAGTGAACAATGGGTCTCATCATCTGGTTGATCGTGGGCGGCATCATCGGCTGGCTCGCCAGCATGATCATGCGCACCGATGCCCAGCAGGGCATCCTGCTGAACGTGGTCGTCGGCATCATCGGCGCCCTGATCGGCGGCTGGCTGATCTCGCCGCTGATCGGCGACAGCACCAGTGTCGGCGGAGGGTTCGACATCATGGGATTCATCGCCGCCCTGATCGGCGCGATCATCCTGCTGGCGATCGTCAACCTGTTCCGTCGCGGCCGCGTCCGTTGATCCGGGCGCACTGCCGGAGGACACGGACAAGCACTACCTGACGAGGAACCGGAAGCCCGGCCATGCCGGGCTTCTGTCTTTTCAGCGCCCCAGTTGCGTCCACACTGGCGCATGGTCGCTGGGGCGCTCCCAGCCGCGCGGTCCGGTATCGATGCCGCCGGCAGCGCACTGCGCGCGCAAGGCGTCCGACACCAGCACCAGGTCGATGCGCAGGCCCCAGCCGCGCTCGAAACCGCCGAGGCGGTAGTCCCACCACGAATGATGGCCCGGGCCTGCATGGTGCAGGCGGAAGCTGTCGTGCAGGCCGAGATCCGTGATCCGCGCCAGCGCTTCGCGCTCGGGCGTCGAGCACAGGATCTTCTCGCGCCAGCGCTTTGGGTCGAACACATCGTCGTCGGTGGGTGCGATGTTGAAGTCGCCCAGCACCACCAGCTTCGGATGCCGCTGCAGCTCGTCGGCGAGCATGGCCCGCACCGTCTCGAGCCAGCGCAGCTTGTACTCGAACTTCTCGCTGCCGACCTTCTGCCCGTTGACCACGTAGAGGTTGACGATGCGCACCCCGTCCACGGTCGCCGCCAGCACCCGTTTCTGCGGGTCGTCGAAGCCGGGAATGTCGGCGCGCACGTCCTCGATCGCGCGGTCGCGGGCCAGGATGGCGACCCCGTTGTAGGTCTTCTGCCCGGAGAACACGCTGCGGTAGCCGTGGCCGGCCAGCACCGCGTCCGGGAAGCGGTGGTCCTCGAGCTTGGTCTCCTGCAACGCGACCACGTCCGGCGCGGACTCGCGCAGCCACTGCTCCAGGTGCGGCAGGCGGACGTTGAGCGAATTGACGTTCCAGCTGGCGATCTTCATGCCCGGAGTGTCGCCCGGCGGCGGGCGCATTACCATGGGCCATGGCCCACGGAACCACCGGCGACTGGATCGACCTGCGCAGCGACACCGTGACCCGGCCGTCGCCGGCGATGCGCGCGGCGATGGCAGCGGCCGAGGTGGGCGACGACGTCTACGGCGACGACCCGACGGTCAACGCGCTGCAGGACCGCCTTGCCGGAGAGCTCGGTTTCGAGGCCGGGCTGTTCCTGCCCAGCGGCACCCAGTCGAACCTGGTCGCGCTGATGGCGCACTGCGCGCGCGGCGACGAGTACATCGTCGGCATGGACGCGCATACCTACAAGTACGAAGGCGGCGGCGCCGCGGTGCTGGGCTCGATCCAGCCGCAGCCTATCCCGCAGGCCGCCGACGGCACGTTGCCGCTGGATGCGGTGGCGCGCGCGATCAAGCCGGTGGATCCGCATTTCGCGCGTACCCGGCTGCTGTGCCTGGAGGACACCTGGCACGGGCGGCCGCTGCCGCTGGACTATCTGGCGCAAGCGCGTGCGCTGTGCGACCGCCACGGCCTCGGCCTGCACCTGGACGGCGCGCGGCTGTACAACGCGGCGGTGGCGCAGGGCGTGCCGGCGCGCGGGATCGCGAGCCACTTCGACAGCGTGTCGGTGTGCCTGTCCAAGGGCCTGGGCGCGCCGGTCGGCTCGGTGCTGGTCGGCAGCCGCGGGCTGGTCGAACGCGCACGCCGGTGGCGCAAGGTGGCCGGCGGCGGCATGCGCCAGGCGGGCCTGCTTGCGGCGGCCGGGCTGCATGCGCTCGACCACAACGTCGAGCGACTCGCGCAGGACCATGCGCGCGCCGAACGCCTGGCCGGTGCGCTGGCGCCACTGCCCGGCGTCGTCGCGGTGGAGCAGCACACCAACATGGTCTTCGTCACCGTCGCCCCCGAAGCCCTCGCCCGCCTCCGCGACCGCGCCGAAGCGGCCCGCGTGCGCCTCTCCATCGGCGAGGACCCCCGCCTCCGCCTCGTCCTCCACCTCGACATCCCCGAATCCGCCCTCCAGCGGATCGTCGACGTTTTCGCCTGAATGGTCTCTTTTGACACGGATAACGCGGATAACAGCCGATCAACGCGGATGAAGAATTAATATTCCGATCCGCCTTGATCCGTTTTTGATCCGTGTTGATCCGCGTCAAAGGAATCCTTCCGGGAGCCGCGCAAATGAACATCCGCCCGTACCGCAACGTGATGCCGACGCTCGGGGAGCGGGTGTACGTGGATGCCATGGCGGTCGTGGCGGGGGACGTGGTGCTGGGGGACGACGTGTCGCTGTGGCCGGGGGTGGTGGTGCGCGGCGACGTCAACTTCGTGCGCGTCGGCGCGCGCACCAACATCCAGGACGGCACCATCGTCCACGTCAGCCACGATGGCCCGCACGCCAGGCTCGGCGGCTTCGCCACCGTGATCGGCGAGGACGTCACCATCGGCCACCAGGCCATCGTCCACGCCTGCCGCATCGCCGATGCCTGCCTCATCGGCATGGGTTCGATCCTGCTCGACGGCGTCGTGGTCGAAAAGCACGGCTTCGTCGGCGCCGGCGCGCTGGTACCGCCGGGCAAGGTCGTCGGCAGCGGCGAGATGTGGCTCGGCAATCCCGCGCGCAAGGCGCGGATGCTCAGCGACCAGGAGATCGAAGCGCTGTACTACAGCGCGCAGCACTACGTCCGGCTGAAGGACGAATACCTCAGCGCGCAGGCGTAGCGGGCGTCGCCTCGGGCGCCGGCGCCGGCACGCGCGGGAACGCCGCCAGTTCGGCGCGCTGGATCTGCTCGAGGATCCCCGGGAGGTCTTCCTCGAGGTAGCCCTCGAAGTGCTTCTGCAGGCGGCCGTCCGGGCCGACCAGCCACAGGTTCGGGAACATCTGCACGCCCCAGGCCGACGCGACCGCGCCGGCGGGATCGCGGGCCTGCGCCAGCGAATAGCCGCGCATCTGTTTCAGCATCGTGGTCCAGTCCTTGGAGCTGTCGTTCACGTTCACCACCACGACCTGCAGGTGCTCGCTGCCGACCGCCTTCTGCAGGTTCTCCAGGGTCGGCAGCTCGACCAGGCAATAGCCGCAGCGGCTGGTCCAGAACGACACCACCACCAGCTTGCCGCGCCAGGCGTCGAGGGTGACGGGCTTGCCATCCGGGTCCTGCCCGAGCAGGCCCGGCGCCAGCTCGCCCACCGACGGGCCGCGCGCCAGCACCAGGCCGGGCACGAGCAACAGGAGCAGGAAGGCGGAAAGGAGCAAGCGGCGCATGGCGGGTACCGGGAGCGAAAACCGCGGCCATTATCCGGAAATCCGCGCACCGCTTTTGCGACACTGTCGCCATGCCCGAGCTGCCCGAAGTCGAGACCACGCGCCGCGGCCTGGCGCCGCACCTGGAAGGGCGCCGGGTCGCGGGCGTCGTGCTGCGCCGGCCGGACCTGCGCTGGCCGATCCCGCCCGAGGTAGCCCGGCACCTGCCCGGCCAGCGCATCGACGCCGTCCGCCGCCGCGCCAAGTACCTGCTGCTCGACACCGCCGCCGGCAGCGCGCTGCTGCACCTGGGCATGTCCGGCAGCCTGCGCGTCCTGCCCGGGCGGCTCGCGCCCGGCACCCACGACCACGTGGACATCCGGATCGCCGGGCGCGGCGGCAAGGTGCTGCGCTTCAACGACCCGCGCCGCTTCGGCTGCCTGCTGTGGCAAGCGCCGGGCGACGTCCACCCATTGCTGCGCGGCCTCGGGCCCGAGCCCTTGTCCGACGACTTCGACGGCGACTACCTGCACACGCGCAGCCGCGGCCGCAACGCGCCGGTGAAGAGCTTCCTGATGGACCAGCGGATCGTGGTCGGGGTCGGCAACATCTACGCCGCCGAGGCGCTGTTCGCCGCGGGCATCTCGCCGCTGCGCGCCGCCGGCCGGGTGTCGCGCGAGCGTTATCGCGGCCTCGCGGACGCGGTGAAGGCGATCCTCGCCGCCGCGATCCGGCGCGGCGGCACGACCCTGCGCGACTTCACCGCCCCGGACGGGGCGCCGGGCTACTTCGAGCAGGAGCTGGCGGTGTACGGCCGCGGCGGCCTGCCCTGCCCGGCCTGCGGGCGGCCGCTGCGCCAGGCGTCGATCGGCCAGCGCGCGAGCGCATGGTGCGCGCACTGCCAGCGCTGAACGGGCGCGCCGGCGGCGCGTGACGAAAAAGCCCGGCACTACGGCCACTTGCGGGCTATATTGGTCTCCGTCTTTGGGGAAAGGCCTTGGCAGAGACCTCCGAAATCACACTGTGGCTGGATGCCGCGCGCGAGGGCGACCGCGAGGCGCTGGACCGGGTCCTGGCGACCCTGTACCAGGAGCTGCACGCCATGGCGCGGCGCCAGCTCGCGGGCCAGCAGGGCCACACGCTGGACGCGACCGCGCTGGTGCACGAGGCCTACCTGAAGCTGGTCGGCCGCAACGCGGCCCAGTTCGACGACCGCGCGCACTTCTTCGCCTACGCCGCCTCGGCCATGCGCAGCGTCGTGGTGGACTACGCGCGCCAGCGCCTGGCGCAGAAGCGCGGCGGCGACCTGCACCGGGTCGCCGAGCTGCCCGAGGACCTGGAGGGCGGCCTGCGCCTGGACGAGGAAACCCTGGGGCTCGACGTCGCCCTGACCCGCCTGGCCTCGGTCGACCCGCGCCTGGCGCAGGTGGTCGAGCTGCGCTACTTCACCGGCCTGTCCGAGCTCGAGATCGCGGCCCTGCTCAAGCGTTCCGAGCGCAGCATCCGCCGCGACTGGCAGAAGGCGCGGCTGTTCCTGCTGGCCTCGCTGAAGGACACGGCGGACGCCTGACGCCGTGGACCCGGAGCGCTGGAAGCGACTCTCGCCACTGCTCGACGCACTGCTCGAGCTGGACGAAGCGACCCGCGCGCGCAACCTCGCCTCGCTGCGCGAGGAGGATCCCGAGCTCGGCAATGAACTGGCCGAGCTGCTGGCGCTGCAGGACACACGCGAGGACTTCCTCGAGGAACCGCTGGTGGCGCCGCTGCCGGGCCCGCGGCCGGGCACGCTGGCCGGGCCCTACCGGCTGGAGCGGCTGCTCGGCGAGGGCGGCATGGGCCAGGTCTGGCTGGCGGCCCGCGCGGACGGGCTGTACCAGCGCCGGGTCGCGCTGAAGCTGCTGCGCCCCGGGCTCGCCGATCCCAACCTGCGCCTGCGCTTCACCCGCGAGCGGCAGATCCTGGCGCGGCTGGCGCACCCGCACATCGCGCGCCTGCTCGACGCCGGGATCAGCAACGACGGCCAGCCCTACCTCGCGCTCGAGTACGTCGAGGGCGAACCGATCACCACCTGGTGCCGGCGCCGCAACCTGTCCATCGACGCGCGCCTGCGCCTGTTCCTGCAGACCTGTGACGCGGTCAGCCACGCGCACTCGAACCTGATCGTCCACCGCGACCTGAAACCGTCCAACATCCTGGTGACCGCGCACGAGGAAGTGCGCCTGCTCGACTTCGGCATCGCCAAGCTGCTCGACAACGAGGAGCTTCCGCCCGAACAGACCGGCACCGGCCTGCGCGCGTTCACCCTGCACTACGCCGCGCCGGAACAGGTGCGCGGCGAGCCGGTCAGCACCCGCACCGATGTCTACGCGCTCGGCGTGGTCCTGCACGAACTGCTCACCGGCACCCGTCCGTACCCGCTCAAGCGCAGCACCGACGCCGAGTGGGAAGAGGCGATCCTCGGCGCCGATCCGCTGCGCCCCTCGCTGGCGGTGCTGCGCGCCGCGGAGGAACCGGCGGAAAGCGAGCACACCGCGCCGCCCCCGAAGCGGGTGGCGCGCGCGCTGGCCGGCGACCTCGACAACATCGTGCTCAAGGCGCTGGCCAAGAACCCGGAGCAGCGCTACCCCTCGGTCGAGGCGCTGGCCCTGGACATCACCCGCTACCGCGACGGCAAGCCGGTGCTGGCGCGCGCGCAGAGCCTGCGTTACCGGATCGGCAAGTACGTGTCGCGGCATCGCTGGGCGGTCGCCACCGGCGCGCTGGTGGCCCTGGTCCTGGCCAGCGCCTTTGGCGTCATCGCCTGGCAGGCGCGCGAGGCGGTGCGCGAAGCCAGCCGCGCGCAGGCGCTGCAGGATTTCGTGATCGGCCTGTTCGAACGCGCCGGCGACGGCAAGTCGCCACTGGACGTGCGCGCGCTGCTCGATGCCGGCCTGCGCCGCGGCGACGCCGAGCTTGCACGCCAGCCGGCCGCGCGCGCCGAGCTGATGGGCGTGGTCGCGCGCCTGCGCCTGGGCATGGGCGACTACCTGCCGGCCTACGCCTTGCTGCAGCAGCAGGCGGAACTGCTGCATGCGCTGGACGACGACGCGCCGCCGAGCCTGCGCCTGGAGGCCGCGACCGACCGCGGCCGCGCCGAGTGGCTGCTCGGCGACAGCGTCGCCTGCCGCGACGGCATGGCGCCGCTCCGCGACCTGGCGCAGCACGCGCAACGGCAACTTCCGGTGCAGGTGGCCGAATTCTGGTCGCAACTGGGGCGCTGCGAGCGTGGCGCCGGCTCGCCCGCGGCCGCGCGGCCGCTGTTCCAGCGCGCGCTGGCGCTGCGCCGCGACGTGCTCCGGGACGAAGTGGGCGTGGCTCGCAACCTCACCGACCTGGCCGACCTGCGCGCCGATGCCGGCGCCACGGGGGAAGCGCTGGAGGGCTACCAGGCCGCGCTTCGCGGGTTGCGCGCCAGCGTCGGCGCGCAGCAGCCGTTCGCCGCCACGCTGATGCGCAAGCTGTGCGGCCTGCGCCGCGACATGGGCGACACCGTCGGCGCGGAGCGCGACTGCACGCACGCGCTGGCGCTGGCACGCGAACTGCACGGCGACAGCCATCCCGAGACCATCGCCTCGCTGCGCGAATGGGCGATGATGCAGGCCGACATCGGCCGCTTCGAAAGCGCCCGCGAGGCCCTGGACCAGACGCGCGCGTGGACCGTCGCGCACGCCGGGCCCAACCACGGCGGCGTGGCCGACGACGACGACAGCCTGGGACGCGTCGCCTGGGAACAGGGCGACAGCGCCGCGGCGCTCGAGGCGCTCGACAACGCGCTGTCGGCCCTGCAGCACAAGCGCGACCCGATGCTGCTGGCGTCGGTGCTGTCGCACAAGGCGCGGGTGCTGCACGACCTCGGCCGCGACGCCGAAGCACTGCCGCTGCTGGAGCGTGCGCGCAGCCTGCGCGTCACCCACTACGGCCCGACCCACCCGCGGGTCGGCGACCTCGACCGCCAGATCGGCGAGTCGCAGGCCGCGCTTGGCAACGAAGCGGCCGCGCTGCAGGCGCTGCAGTCCGCGCAGCGGATCACCGGCGAGGCGCTCGGCGAGGCGCACCCGATGGCCCGCCACGCGCAGTTCGCGCTGGCGCGGTTCCAGGCCCGGCGCGGCGACGCCGCGGCGCTGGCCCGGCTGGACGTCCTCGCCGGCAAGCGCGATCCGCGCGACGTCTGGTCGCGCGACGTGTCCTGGCTGGCCGCGGCCGAGGCGGCCGAACTGCGCTGCCGCGGCGCCGACCGCGCACAGGTGCTGTCGCGGCTTCACGTGCTCGCCGCGGAAGTGCGCAACGCGATGCCCGAGGGCGGGTCGGTGCTGCGTGCGGTGGAAGCGGTGCAGGCGCGCTGCCGCTGAGCCGCGGACCTACAGCAGGGGCGCCTGCAGCGGTGCGATGTCCGCCTCGCCGCGGACGATCTTCTTGAACTCGGCGCGCGAGACCGAGACGTAGCGCTCGTTGCCGCCGATCTCCACCTGCGGCCCGTCCTGCAGGGCGCGGCCCTTCTCGTCCACGCGCACGGTCATGGTCGCCTTGCTGCCGCTGTGGCAGATGGTCTTGATCTCCTGCAGCTCGTCGGCCCAGGCCAGCAGGTACTG
>JBIQLI010000015.1:0-32226 GCA_044464395.1 Lysobacter sp. | reverse complement strand
GGCAAGCCGTTCGAGTTCGAGCGCCCGTTCGGCAGCTACGTGATGGAGAACGTGCTGTTCAAGATCAGCTTCCCGGCCGAATTCCACGCCCAGACCGCGGTGGAATGCGCGATGAAGCTGCACCCGCTGGTCAAGGACCGGCTGGACGAGATCGAGCGCATCGAGATCCAGACCCAGGAAGCGGGCGTGCGCATCATCGACAAGACCGGGCCGCTGGCGAACTACGCCGACCGCGACCATTGCATCCAGTACATGGTGGCGGTGCCGCTGATCTTCGGCCGCCTGACCGCCGACGACTACACCGACGAAGTGGCCGCCGATCCGCGGATCGACGCCCTGCGCGAGAAGATGGTGGTCTCCGAGAACCCGCAATTCACCCGGGACTATTTCGATTCCGACAAGCGGTACATCGGCAACTCGGTCCAGGTCTTCTTCCGCGACGGCAGCTCGACCGAGCGGATCGCGATCGACTACCCGATCGGCCACCGCAAGCGCCGGGCCGAGGGCATCCCCGTGCTCATGGCCAAGTGCGAGGCCGCCCTGCGGGCGCACCTGCCGGCCGGGCAGGTGGACGACCTGATGGCCCTGGCCGCCGAGCCGGACCGCCTGGACGCGCTCCGGATCGACCAGTTCATGAACCTGTACAGGGTTTAAAACGCGCGTTGGAGGGAGGGGAATCCCCTGTTCATCTGTTATGGTAGTGTTAACAAGGTCTTCACGCGGCCGGCATTAACCTGCACCGGATGGCGTGCGGAACGGGCCGTCCGATTCGAACCCCCGCTATTAGAAATTCCTATTCCGATCAAAGGAGCTGAACATGAATAAGAAACTCCTCTGCGCCGCCCTGCTGGCTGGCCTCGGCGTGGCCGGAGCGGCCTCCGCGCAGACGTTCGACGACCGCTGGTACGTGTCCGGCTCCGTGGGCATCAATGTCCAGGACAACGACCGCGGCACCACCGACACGCCGTTCGCGACCCTGGGCTTCGGCCGCTTCCTGACCCCGAACTGGTCGCTCGACACCGAGCTGAACTACCAGAACCCGGACAAGGGCGACGGCAGCCTGTGGTGGAGCCAGTACGGCATCTCGGCCGACGCGCGCTACCACTTCCGTACCGCCGACTCCAAGTGGTGGCCGTACGTCCGCTTCGGCCTGGGCCTGCAGCGGCATGAGGAAGAGTTCATCCGCTCCGACATCTACGGCGTGCCGGAAGACGGCTACCCGGCCCAGCACGAGGACAACAACCTCGCCGCCAACGTGGGCGCGGGCCTGCAGTTCGACTTCGGCCGCGTGGACATGCGCACCGAGATCGGCAGCCGCATCGACTTCGACGAAGTCCAGGCGCGTCCGGAGAACGAGCAGGAAGACTACTTCACCGACCTGCTGGCCTCGGTCGGCCTGACCGTCGCCCTCGGCCCGGAGCCGGTGGCCCCGGTGATGCCGGCGCCGGAGCCGGTGGCCCCGAGCTGCGCGGACCTGGATGACGACGGCGACGGCGTCAACAACTGCGACGACAAGTGCCCCGGTTCGCAGGCTGGCCAGACCATCGGTCCGGACGGCTGCCCGGTGCCGGTCTCGATCGACCTGAAGGGCGTGAACTTCGACTTCGACAAGTCGACGCTGCGTCCGGACGCGATCGCGATCCTCGACGAGGCCATCGAGATCCTGAACCGCTATCCCGACCTGCGGGTCGAGGTGGCCGGCCACACCGACGCCATCGGCACCGACGCCTACAACCAGGGCCTGTCGGAGCGCCGCGCCCGTGCGGTGTACGACTACCTGACCGGCAACGGCATCGACGCCTCGCGCCTGGTCGGCCCGAACGGTTACGGCGAGAGCCGCCCGATCGCGCCGAACACCAACCCGGATGGTTCCGACAATCCGGAAGGCCGTGCGCAGAACCGCCGCACCGAGCTGAACGTCCAGAACTAACAGGACGCTCGTCGAGGCCGGGCCTTGCCCGGCTTCACGAAACCGAAGCCCGGCCTCGTGCCGGGCTTCGCTTTTGCATGGATGCGGTTACACTCGCCCCGACCTTGCAGCGGGGGAAGCGACATGCGTGCAATCCTGGCGATCGCGTTGGCCGGGGCGGGGCTGTGGCCCTGCATCGCATCGGCGGCGGCCACCTGTCCGGCCGCGGCGCCGCAACCGTTGCAACCCACCGCGGTGGTGCCAGTGGCGAACGAGCTGGCGCCGTTGGCGCCCGGACTGCTCGGCGCGCCGGACGGCGTGCTCGCCCGCGCCTACGACGAGGCGGTGACCCTGGACCAGGTGCTGCTGCGGTTGAGCGTCGAAGCCTGCCGCGAGCTGGCGTCGGTGACGGTACCCGGCAGCCCCGGCGCGATCGACCCGGCGACGTACCAGAAGAAGACCGAGTTCGACAACACGCCCTGGCGCTTCAACATGAGCCAGAACGGCCGCAACATGACCGCGGACGAGTTCAGCGCATGGATGGAAGCCCGCGGCGTCCGCGTCGCCCGCGGCGCCCCGCCCAAGCCTGCCGAACCGACGGCGGCCCCGGGCGAAGTCCCCCAGGTCCCGCCCGCATCCCCCGAACTTGCCCCCGCCACCCCCGAACCCGCCCTGGCGGATTAGTTTTCGCGGCTGGGCCCAGGTTTTTTTTCAACGCGGATCAAACCGATAAGAACGGATCAACGCGGATCTTTTTATTGATTTGATTCGCCTTGATCCGTTTTTGATCCGCGTTGATCCGCGTCAAAAATGATGTGTCAGGCGGCGATGACGCCCAGTTCGCGGCCGATCTTGGTGAAGGCGGCGATGGCGCGGTCGAGGTGGTCGCGGGTGTGGGCGGCGGAGATCTGGGTGCGGATGCGCGCCTGGCCCTTGGGGACCACCGGGAAGAAGAAGCCGATCGCGTAGATGCCTTCCTCGAGCAGGCGCTCGGCAAAGCGCTGCGCCAGCGGCGCGTCGTACAGCATCACCGGGCAGATCGGGTGCACGCCCGGCTTGATGTCGAAGCCGGCCGCGACCATCTTCTCGCGGAAGTAGGCGGTGTTCTCCTTCAGCTGCTCGCGCAGTTCGCCGGCGCCGGCCAGCATCTCGAACGCCTTGATCCCCGCGGCGACCACGTGCGGCGGCAGCGAGTTGGAGAACAGGTACGGGCGCGAGCGCTGGCGCAGCAGCTCGATCACCTCGGCCTTCGCCGTGGTGAAGCCGCCGATCGCGCCGCCCATCGCCTTGCCCAGGGTGCCGGTGAAGATGTCGATCCGGTCCATCACCCCCTTCACCTCGGCCGAGCCGCGGCCGGTGGCGCCGAGGAAGCCGGTCGCGTGGCACTCGTCGATGTGCACCAGCGCGCCGTACTGCCTGGCAAGCCGGGTGATCTCGTCCAGCGGCGCGATGAACCCGTCCATCGAGAACACGCCGTCGCTGGTGATCAGGATCTGCTTCGCGCCGTCGGCGCGGGCCTGCTGCAGCTGCTTTTCCAGGTCGGCCATGTCGCAGTTGGCGTAGCGGTAGCGCTTCGCTTTGCACAGGCGCACGCCGTCGATGATCGAGGCGTGGTTGAGCGCGTCGGAGATGATCGCGTCCTCCTCGCCCAGCAGCGGCTCGAACAGCCCGCCGTTGGCATCGAAGCAGGCGGCGTAGAGGATCGTGTCCTCGGTGCCGAAGAAATCGGCGATGGTCTTCTCGAGTTGCTTGTGCAGGTCCTGGGTGCCGCAGATGAAGCGCACCGAGGCCATGCCGAAGCCGTGCGTGTCCAGCGCGTCCTTCGCCGCCTGGATCATCGCCGGATGGTCGGCCAGGCCCAGGTAGTTGTTGGCGCAGAAGTTGAGCACCGTGCGCCCGTCGTCGAGCGTGATCTCCGCCGCCTGCGGGCTGGTGATGATGCGCTCGGCCTTGAACAGCCCGGCCTCGCGGATGGAATCCAGCAACGTGGCGTAGGGACTAGTCAGCGACATGGCTTTTCCTTGAAGAGTCCGCACATGGATGTGCGGGCTTTTGCGGAAGGACCCGCATTACGTCCATGACAGCACCACCTTGCCGCTCTTGCCGCTTTCCATCAGGTCGAAGCCCTCCTGGAACCGCTCCACGGGCAGTTGGTGGGTGAGCGCCTTGCCGAGCGGGAAGCCGCTGAGCACCAGCTGGGTCATCTTGTACCAGGTCTCGTACATCTTGCGGCCGTAGATCCCGTGCAGGGTCAGGCCCTTGAAGATCACCCGGTCCCAGTCGATCCCGGCGCCCTTGGGCTGGATCCCGAGCAGGGCGACCTTGCCGCCGTGGTACATGCACTCGAGCATGTCGTTGAAGGCGCGCGGGTTGCCGCTCATCTCCAGGCCCACGTCGAAGCCTTCCATGTGCAGGTCGGCCATCACCTCCTTGAGCGAGGCGTTGGCGACGTTGACCACGCGGGTCGCGCCCATGTCCGCCGCCAGCTTCAGCCGGTAGTCGTTGACGTCGGTCACGACCACGTTGCGCGCGCCGATGAACTTGCAGATGCCGGCGGCGATGATGCCGATCGGGCCGGCGCCGGTGATCAGCACGTCCTCGCCGACCACGTCGAATTCCAGCGCGCAATGCGCGGCGTTGCCGTAAGGGTCGAAGAAGGCCGCCAGCTCGGAGGGGATCTGGTCGGGGATCGGCCACAGGTTGCTGGCCGGCATCACGATGTACTCGGCGAAGGCGCCGTCGCGGTTGACGCCGATGCCGACGGTGTTCGGGCACAGGTGCGGGCGCCCGCCGCGGCAGTTGCGGCAGTGGCCGCAGACGATGTGGCCCTCGGCGGAGACGCGCTGTCCGACCTGGTAACCGCTCACGCCCGGGCCCAGTTCGGCGATGCGGCCGACGAACTCGTGGCCGATGACCAGACCCGGCTTGATCGTGCGCTGGCTCCACTCGTCCCACAGGTAGATGTGCAGGTCGGTGCCGCAGATCGCGGTCTTCTCGACCTTGATCAGCACCTCGTTGGCGCCCGGCGCGGGAACCGGGACATCCTCCATCCAGATGCCCTTGCCGGGCTCGCGCTTGACCAGCGCCTTCATCGTCTGGGCCATTGCTGGTCCGCCTTGGGGAAAGGTCCGGAATTATAAGCCCGGACCCGGCTCCAGCCCTGGGGCGACGGCTATACTCGACGGCATTTTGAACCGGTTGGAGAACAGCATGCGTCATTCGGTCAAGGTCCTCGCGCTCGCGCTGGCCGCCTGCATGGGCACCGCCGCGGCGGGCGAGGGGATGTGGGTCCCGCAGCAGCTGCCGCAGGTCGCCGACCAGTTGCAGAAGGCCGGCCTGGAGCTGCCGCCGGCGCAGCTGGCCGACCTCACCGGGCAGCCGATGGGCGCCGTGGTCTCGCTGGGCGGGTGCACCGCCAGCTTCGTCTCGCCGCAGGGCCTGGTGGTGACCAACCACCACTGCGCGTACGGCGGGCTGCAACTCAATTCCACCCCGGAAAAGAACCTGATCGAGGCCGGCTTCAACGCCGCGACCATGGGCGACGAGATTTCCTCCGGACCGAACGCGCGCATCTACGTGCTCGACTCGATCGAGGACGTCACCGCACAGGCGAAGGCGGCGATCGCCGCGGCCCCGGACGCCGCCGGCCGTACCGCCGCGCTGGAAGCGCTGGAAAAGAAGCTGGTCTCCGAGTGCGAGGCCGGGGACGGGTTCCGCTGCCGCTTCTACAGCTTCGCCGGCGGCAACACCTACCGCCTGTTCCGCAACCTCGAGATCCGCGACGTGCGCGTGGTCTACGCCCCGCCGCAGAGCATCGGCGCCTACGGCGGCGACATCGACAACTGGATGTGGCCGCGGCACACCGGCGACTTCACCTTCATCCGTGCCTATGTCGGCCCGGATGGCAAGCCGGCCGCGTATTCCGAAGACAACGTGCCGTACCAGCCGAAGCACTGGCTGCGCCTGGCCAGCCAGCCGCTGGACATCGGCGACTTCGTGATGGTTGCCGGCTATCCGGGCCGCACCGCGCGCTACGCGCTGGCCGGCGAGTTCGACGACACCGCCGACTGGGCCTACCCGAAGGTGGTGAAGCACTACGGCGACCTGATCGCGCTGGTCGAGGCCGCGGGCAAGCAGGACGAGGACATCGCGGTGAAGTACGCCAGCACGGTCAAGAGCTGGCACAACGTGGTCAAGAACTACCAGGGCCAGCTCGACGGTTTCGCGCGCATCGGTGCCAGCGCGCGCAAGCACGCGGAAGAGGACGCGGTGCTGGCCTGGCTGCGCGCGCAGGGCGAGGCGGGCCAGCCCGCGCTCGCCGCCTACGACACGTTGCAGCAGCTGCAGGCGCGCGAGCGCGCCACCCGAGACCGCGACTTCGTGTTCGGCCAGCTGCGCCGCACCGGCGTGATCGGCGCCGCGACCAGCCTGTACCGGCTCGCGATCGAACAGCAGAAGCCGGACGCCGAGCGCGCGCCCGGCTACCAGGACCGCGACCTGCCCGGGTTCGAGGGCGCGATGAAGCAGATGGAACGCCGCTACGCCCCGGCGATGGACCGGCAGCTGCAGGAATACTGGCTGCGCCAGTACGTGGCGCTGCCGGACAGCCAGCACGTCGCCGCGCTCGACGCGTGGCTGGGCGGCAACGACGAGGCCGCGGTGCAACGCGCCCTCGATCGCCTCGCCGGGACGGGCCTTGGCGATCTCGACACGCGCATGGCGCTGCTGAAGGCCGACCGCGCCGCGTTCGAGGCCTGCCAGGATCCCGCGGTGCAGCTTGCGGTCGCGCTGATGCCGACCATCCTGGCGATGGAACAGCAGGACAAGGCGATCGAGGGCGAGGAACTGGTTGCCCGCCCCGTGTACCTGGAGGCCGTCGCCGACTACCGCGCCTCGCAGGGCGAGTCGGTCTACCCGGACGCGAACTCCTCGCTGCGCATCACTTTCGGCAACGTGCAGGGCTACACCAAGCTCGACGGAAGCCGCCAGGCGCCGTTCACCACGCTGGAGCAGGTGGCGGCGAAGGCGACGGGCGTGGAGCCGTTCGACGCACCGCAGGTGCTGCTCGACGCGATCGCGGACAAGCGCTACGGCGACTTCGCCAGCGACGCGCTGGGCACGGTGCCGGTGAACTTCCTCGCCGACCTCGACATCACCGGCGGCAACTCCGGTTCGCCGGTGATGGACGCGCGCGGCGAGCTGGTCGGCCTGGCCTTCGACATGAACTGGGAAGCGGTGGTCTCGAACTGGGTGTTCGACCCCGACATGACCCGCATGATCGCGGTCGATACCCGCTACGTGCAGTGGATCATCAACGAAGTGCTGCCGGCGCCGCGCCTGGTGGCCGAACTCGACGCCGCGCAGAAGGACTGATGCCGATGCGAACCACCACTCTTGCGGCGGCCCTGGCCGCCACGCTCATCGCCGCCGCCGCGCCGGCCGCGCATGCCGACGAAGGCATGTGGAAGCCGTCGCAGATGCCGCAGCTCGCCGCCCAGCTCAAGGCCCGCGGCCTGCAGATGGATCCCGCCGCGCTGTCCAACCTGGCCGGCAAGCCGCTGGATGCGGTGATCAGCCTCGGTGGCTGCACCGCCAGCTTCGTCTCGCCGCAGGGCCTGGTGGTCACCAACCACCACTGCGGCTATGGCGCGATCCAGTACAACTCCACGCCCGAACGCGACCTGCTCGCCACCGGTTTCGTCGCCGGCAGCCTCGCCGAGGAACTGCCCGCCGACCCGAACGCGCGGATCTACGTGACCCAGGCGATCACCGACGTCACCGGGGAGGTCACCGCGGGACTGGACGCGCTCGATGGCAAGGCCCGCTTCGACGCGATCGAGGCGCGCGAGAAGGCCCTGGTCGCCGAATGCGAAGCGCCCGGCGGCCTGCGCTGCAACGTCTACAGCTTCAATGGCGGGCTCGAGTACTCGCTGATCCGCCAGCTCGAGATCCAGGACGTGCGCCTGGTCTACGCGCCGCCGGAAGCGATCGGCAAGTACGGCGGCGACGAGGACAACTTCGAGTGGCCGCGCCACACCGGCGACTGGAGCTTCCTGCGCGCCTACGTCGGCCCCGACGGCAAGCCGGCGCCGTATTCGAAGGACAACGTCCCGTTCCGTCCGGCGAGCTGGCTGACGGTGTCGCAGGAGCCGCTCGAGGCGGGCGACTACGTCATGGTCACCGGCTACCCGGGCCGCACCAACCGCTACCGGCTCGCGTCCGAAGTGCAGGACGCGATCCAGTGGAACTACCCGGAATCGGTGGCCTACTACAAGGACTACCTGGCCACGATCGAACGTACCACCGCCGACGACAAGGCCGCGGCGCTGAAGTACGCCTCGACCATCGCCGGGATCAACAATGCGATGAAGCTCTACCAGGGCATGCTCGACGGCTTCGCGCAGATGGAAGACCCGGTGGGCATGAAGCGCGCCCGCGAGGACGCGCTGAAGGCCTGGCTGGCCGGGCGTGGCGCGCAGGGCAGGGCGCAGGTGGCGGCGCTGGCCGAACTGGAGCGCGAGCTGGCCGCGAACGAAGCCACCCGCGAACGCGACCGCTGGTTCCCGAGCGTGGCCATGGGCGGCCTGACCGGCACCGCGGTCACCCTGTACCGCAACGCAATCGAGCAGGCCAAGCCGGATGCCGAGCGCGAAAGCGGCTACCAGGCACGCGACGCCGCGCGCCTGGAAGGGCGGATGAAGTCCATGGAGCGCCGTTACGACGCGAAGGTCGACCAGGCGCTGATGAAGCTGCGGATCGAGCGCTACCTGGCGCAGGTGCCGGCGGAGAGCCGCGTGCCCGAACTCGACCGGTGGCTCGGCATCGCCGCGACCGACAAGGCCGTGCCCGACCTCGACGCGAAGCTCGACGCGCTGTATGCCGCCAGCCGGCTCGGCGACGAAGCCACGCGGCTGGCACTGCTGAAGGCCGACCGCGCCGCGATCGAGGCCGCCGACGACCCGGCGCTGCGCTTCGCGGTGCAGGTGATGCCGGCGCTGCTGCGGCTGGAGGACGAAGGGGAAGCCCGCGCCGGCCGGATCTCGGCGCTGCGCCCGCAGTTCATGCAGGCGATGATCGACTTCAACGCCTCGCAGGGGAAGCCGGTGTATCCGGATGCGAACTCGTCGCTGCGGATCACCTTCGGCACGGTGCGCGGCTACTCGCCGCGCGACGCGGTGCAGATGACGCCGTTCACCACCCTGCAGGGGATCGCCGAGAAGGACACCGGGGTCGAGCCGTTCAACGCGCCGAAGGCGGAGCTCGACGCGATCGCCGCCGGCAAGGGCGCGCAATACCGGATGGACTCGCTCGGCGACGTGCCGGTGAACTTCCTCAGCGACGTGGACACCACCGGCGGCAACTCCGGCTCGCCGACGCTGAACGCGAAGGGCGAACTGGTCGGCCTGCTGTTCGACGGCAACTACGAGAGCCTGAGCGCCGACTGGATCTTCAACCCCGACCTGACCCGCTCGATCCACGTGGATGCCCGCTACATGCGCTGGGTGATGGACGAAGTGGACCACGCCGAGCGCCTGCTCGAGGAAATGGGACTGCCGCATGACTAAGCAACACAGCTTCACCACCGCCGCGCTCGCCGCGGCCCTCGCCATGGCCGCCGCGCCCGCGCTCGCCGACAACGGCGGCGAGGGCATGTGGCTGCCTTCGCAGCTTCCGGGCATCGCCGCGGAGCTGCGCGAAGCCGGCTACCAGGGCGACCCGGCCGCGCTGGCCGACCTGACCAGGCCGCCGATGAGCGCGGTGGTGTCGCTGGGCGGCTGCACCGCCAGCTTCGTTTCGCCCGAAGGCCTGGTGGTCACCAACCACCACTGCGCCAAGGGCGCGATCCAGCTCAACTCGACACCGGACGACAACCTGCTCGAGAACGGCTTCATCGCCGCCGACCGCGCGGCCGAAGTCTCCGCCGGGCCCGCGGCGCGGGTGCTGGTGATGGTCGCCTTCGACAAGGTCACCGATCGCATACTCGCCGATGCGCGCGGCAAGACCGGGCGCGCGTACTACGACGCGGTGGACGCCGCGGAGAAGGCGCTGGTCGCCGAGTGCGAGGCCGACGAAGGCTACCGCTGCAGCGTCGCCGACATGTACTACGGCACCGACTTCTACCTGATCAAGCAGCTCGAGCTGAAGGACATCCGGCTGGTGTACGCGCCGCCGGAAGCGATCGGCAACTACGGCGACGAGATCGACAACTTCATGTGGCCGCGGCACAGCGGCGACTTCGCGTTCTACCGCGCCTACGTCGGCAAGGATGGAAAGCCCGCCGCGTATTCGGAAGACAACGTGCCGTACCACCCGCCGGCATGGCTGGAGGTGTCCACCGCGCCGGTCGCCGAGGGCGACTTCGCGATGGTCGCCGGCTACCCGGGCCGCACCTACCGCCACCGCATGGCGATGGAGTTCGCGCACCAGGTCGAATCCGGGCTGCCGTCGCGGATCGACCTGTACCGCTCGATGATCGATGCGATCGAAACCGCCAGCGCCGATGACGAGGCCGCGCAAGTGGCCTATGCCTCGACACTCGCCGGCCTGAAGAACGGGCTCAAGCGCGCCCGCGGCGAGCTCGACGGCATGCAGCGCAGCGACGCGGTCGCGGTGCGCCGCGCCGACGAGCAGGCGATGCTGGCCTGGCTGGCCAAGCAGCCTGGGCATGAGGCGCTGGAAGCGGACATCCAGGCCGCGCAGGCGCTGCTCGCCGAATCGCACGCCGGCGACGAGGCCGCGCAGCTGTTCGCGCAGATCCGCGGCCGCACCGAGCTGCTCGCCGGTGCCTACCGCCTGCAGCGCCTGGCGCTGGAGCGCGGCAAGCCGGACGCCGCGCGCGAGCGCGGCTACCAGCAGCGCGACGAGGCGCGGATCAAGGCAGCGCTGGAGCAGGCCAGCCGCCGCTACGTGCCGAAGGTGGAGAAGGCCCTGCTGGCCACGCTGCTGCAGCGCCACGCCGCGCTGCCGCAGGACCAGCGCATCGCCGAGCTCGATGCCGTGTTCGGCAGCGACCCGGCGACGATCGCCGCCCGCCTGGACCGCATCTACGACGCGACCGCGCTGGACGGCGAAGCCGAGCGCCTGCGCCTGCTCGATGCCGATCCGGCCACCGTCGCCGCCTCGACCGACCCGCTGATGCAGGCCGCGGCGAAGCTGCTGCCGGCGGTGTTGCGCGAAGAGGACGCCGACAAGCAGCTTGCCGGCGAACTGCTGCGCCTGCGCCCGGCGTACATGCAGGCCCTGATCGGCTATCGCCAGTCGCGCGGCGAGTCGGTCTACCCGGACGCGAACTCCAGCCTGCGCATTGCCTACGGCCACGTCATCGACCTGCACCCGCGCGACGCGGTGCGCTACGCCCCGGTCACCACCGTGGCCGGCATCGTCGAGAAGCACACCGGCGTGGCCCCGTTCGACGCCCCGGACAAGCTGCTGGCCGCGATCGAACAGGGCGACTTCGGCAGCACCGCCGACCCGGCGCTGGGCACGCAGACGGTGAACTTCCTCACCAACCTCGACACCACCGGCGGCAACTCCGGCTCGCCGGTGCTCGACGCGCATGGCCGCCTGATCGGCCTGCACTTCGACAGCAACTGGGAAGCGGTGAGCGCGAGCTGGGCGTTCGACCGCCGCTACAAGCGCGGCATCCACGTGGACATGCGCTACGTCCGCTGGCTGATGTCGAAGGTGTATCCCGCGCCGCACCTCCTGCAGGAGATGCAACTCCCGGCTGAATAGGTGTTACGCTTCGAGCACGGGGGCCAGGGCGCCTGAAACGCGCCCCGGCCCCACCCCCGGATTCCCATGCCCAAAGGGCCCCGTCTCCGATGACAATGAAAGTACTTGCCTGCGACGGCATCCACGAGGATGGCCTGTCCCTGTTCCGTGACGCCGGCTGGGATGTCGCCGTCGCCTCTTCCCCGATCAAGGATCCCGACGTGCTCGCCGCGGCGCTTGCCGACGTGGACGCGCTGCTGGTGCGCTCGGCCACGCCGGTGCCCGCCGCCGCGCTGGAGGCGCCCGGCCGCCTGCGGGTGATCGGCCGTGCCGGCGCCGGCGTGGACACCATCGACGTCGAGGCCGCCACGAAACGCGGCATCGCGGTGATGAACGCCCCTGACGGCAACACCCTGGCCGCGGCCGAGCACGCGCTGTCGTTGCTGTTCGCGCTGGCCCGGCACGTGCCGCGCGCCGACGCGGGCATGAAGGCCGGACAGTGGCCCAAGGCCGGGCTCACCGGCTTCGAGCTGGAAGGCAAGAAGCTCGGCGTGATCGGCCTCGGCCGGATCGGCGGCACCGTCGCGCGCAAGGCGCGCGGCCTCGGCATGGATGTGGCCGCGCACGATCCGTTCCTGCCGGCTTCGGCCGCGGCGCACGGCAGCGTGCCGTTGATGACGCTGGAGGAGCTGCTGGCCTGGGCCGACGTGGTCACCCTGCACGTGCCGCGGACCAAGGAAACCACGCGCATGCTCGATGCGCGCACCCTGGGCCTGATGAAGCCGGGCGCCTACCTGGTCAACGCCGCCCGCGGCGGCCTGGTGGACGAAGCCGCGCTGATGGCGGCACTGGATTCCGGCCACCTCGCCGGCGCCGCACTGGACACTTTCGCCACCGAACCGTTGCCGGCGGATTCGCCGCTGCGCGCGCATCCGAAGCTTGTGCTCACGCCGCACCTGGGCGCTTCCACCGGCGAGGCGCAGCAGGCGGTGAGCACGATCCTCGCGCGCGAAGTGCTGGACTATTTCGATACCGGCGCGGTCGCCGGCTGCGTCAACCTGCCGCCGCTGACCGCCGAGGCCGCGCGCGAAGTGGCGCCATGGATGCCGCTGATGGCCGCGCTCGGGCGCCTGGCGATGCGCCTGGTGCCGGCACCGGTGCGCCTGCAGGTCACCTATGCCGGACGGGTCGAGATGCTCGACCCGCGCCCGCTGACCCGGCTGCTGGTGGCCGGCCTGCTCGGCGGCGCGTCCACCCGCGTCACTCCGGTCAACGCGCTGCAGGAGGCCGCGGCGCGCGGGCTGGTGGTCGCGGAAACCGTCGGCGGCGACGGCGACGGCTTCGACCGCCTGCTGCGGCTGCGCATCGAAGGCGAGAACGGGCAGGCGCGCGAGATCGACGCCACGCTGCACCGCGGCCCGCGCGTCGTGCGCCTGGATGGCGTCGAGATCGAATTCGACCCGCTGTCGCACCTGCTGCTGATGCGCAACGTCGACCGCCCGGGCCTGGTCGGCCTGGTCGGCTCGCACCTGGGCGCGGCCGGGATCAACATCGTCAATTTCTCGCTCGGCGCGAAGGGCGACGGCGAGGCGCTGGCCGCGATCACCGTCGACCGCCTGGTGCCGGAGCAGCAGCTCGTCGCGCTGCGCGGCATCGCCGGCGTGCTGTCGCTGGAGGCGTTGTGAGGCTGCTGCTCGCGCGCCATGGCGAAACCGCGTGGAACGCCGCCGGGCGCTACCAGGGCCGCGAGGACATCCCGCTGTCGCCGACCGGCGAGGCGCAGGCGCGCTCGCTGGGCGAGCGCCTGTACGACCTGCGCATCGACCGCGCCGTCGCCTCGCCGCTGTCGCGCGCGCGGCGCACCGCGGAACTGGCGCTGGGCGAGGCGCGCGCGCCGCTGCTGGCGATCGACGAAGGCCTGATGGAAATCGCGCATGGCACCTGGGAAGGCCTGCTCGCGCCGGAGATCCGCGAACGCGACCCGGAACGCGCCCGCGCCTGGCGCGATGCGCCGCACGAGGTGCAGATGCCCGGCGGCGAGTCGCTGCAGCAGGTGCTCGACCGCGCCTGGCCGGCGCTGTTGCGCGCGGGGCAGGGGCTGGGCCCCGACGACACCCTGCTGGTCGTGGCCCACGACGCGGTGAACCGGGTCCTGCTGTGCCGGATCCTCGGCCTGCCGCTGGCGCATCTGTGGCGCTTCCGCCAGGCCCCGACCACGCTCAACCTGCTCGAGGGCCCGGACGTGACGCGGCTGGAGGTGGTCCGCCTCAACGACTGTGCCCATCACACGCCGCTGTTCGGGGAGGCCGTACACCGGGCCCTATGAGCAGCCTTGCCGAGTGGCTGGCGCGGATCGAGCGCCAGCATCCGAAGTCGATCGAGCTCGGCCTGGAGCGCGTGCGCGAGGTCGCGGGGCGGATGCGCCTCGGCCGGCCCGCGCACCGCGTGGTCACCGTCGCCGGCACCAACGGCAAGGGCTCCACCGTCACCTTCATCGAGGCGATCGCGCGCGTCGCCGGTTGGCGCACCGGCAGCTACACCTCGCCGCACCTGCTTGCCTACAACGAGCGCGTGCGCATCGACGGGGTCGAGGCCAGCGACGCCGACCTGGTCGCCGGCTTCGAGGCGGTCGAGGCCGCGCGCGGCGACACCCCGCTGACCTATTTCGAATACGGCACGCTGTGCGCGCTGTGGCTGTTCGAGCGCGCCGGGCTGGACCTGGCGGTGCTCGAGGTCGGCCTCGGCGGGCGCCTGGACGCGGTCAACCTCGTGGACGCGGACGTGGCCGTGGTCACCACCGTGGACGTGGACCACGTCGACTGGCTCGGCAGCGACCGCGAGGCGATCGGCCGCGAGAAGGCGGGCATCGCCCGCGCCTGGAAACCGCTGGTGCTGGGCGACGACGATCCGCCGGCCAGCGTGTTGCGCCATGCCTACGCGATCGGCGCCTCCGCGATCCGCGCGCGCTGCGACTTCTTCTTCCAGGCACTCGACGACGGCCAGTGGGAATGGCGCGAAGTCGGCCGCCGCTACGAACTGCCGATGCCGGCGATGGCCGCGCCCGCGCAGCTGCGCAATGCCGCGGTCGCGATCGCCGCGCTGCGCGCGCTGGGCGAACCGCTGCCGGAGGCCGCGATCGCCGAAGGCATCGCCCGCGCGCGCCTGCCCGGGCGCCTGCAACGGTTCCAGCGGGACGGGATCGAGGTGATCGTGGACGTCGGCCACAACCCGCAGGCCGCGCGCGAACTCGAGCGCTGGCTCGCCGGGGCACCGGCCGGCGGTCGCACGCTGGCGGTGTTCGCCGGGCTGGGCGACAAGGACCTGGCCGGGGTCGTGGGGGCGCTCGCGCCGCGGATCGACGCCTGGTACCTGGCCGGGCTGGCGGAAGTCGAAGGCCGCGGCCTGGAGGTGACGGCGTTCGCCCAGCGCCTGGCCGACACCGCGGCCGCGGACGGCGAACGCCACGCGACGGTCGCGCAGGCACTGACCGCCGCGCTGGCCGCTGCCGCGCCCGGCGACCGCGTCCTCGTGTTCGGCTCCTTCCACACCGCCGCCGCCGCGCTCGCGTTGCTGGCGTAGCCGCGCAGCGGCGGGGGTTCAGCCCCCGCCACGCTATAATTCGCGCGCCTCCCGAAGCCGCGAGTGCCGATGGAACCCGCACTGAAACAGCGCCTAGTCGGCGCCGCCGTCCTGGTTGCGCTGGCGGTGATCTTCCTGCCGATGGTGGTGCAGGGCCCGGCCCCGGATTCGGGCGTGTCCGACCTGCCGCTCGAGGTGCCCGAGGCACCGGCCGACGGTTTCGAAACCCGCGAACTACCGCTGATCGGTCCCGAGCCCGCGCCCGAGGGCGGCGCGCTCGGCATGCCGGCGCCCGCGGAAGGCGATGCGCCGTCCGGCACGCTGCCCGCCACCAGCGCGACGCCGCCGGACGACGATGCCGCGGAACTGGCCGCCGAACCGGCCGCTGCCGCCACCCCGGATTCCGAAGACGCGGCCGAACTGGCCGCCGCGCCCGCCAGTCCCCCGCCGGCGGCACCCGAAGACGACGCGCGCATGTTCCCGGCCGCCACCGCCGGTGGCGACTACGCGGTGAGCTGGGGCAGCTTCTCCACCGCCGAGGCCGCGCAGGCCAGCGTGGCCGCGCTGCGCGCCTCGCAGCTCCCGGCTTTTCGCGAGACCGCGCGGGTGAACGGCAAGACCGTGCACCGCGTGCGCATCGGCCCCTACGCAACCCGCCCCGAAGCCGAGGCCGCGCGCCTGCGCGCGGCGCACGTGCGCGACGACATGAACGCGCAGGTCATCACCCTGGACGCCAGGCCGACGGACGCGACGGCGGCTGCCGGGGCGACACCGGCCGCGGCGCGGCCGGCACCCGCCGCCGCCGACACCGGCTTCGCCGTGCAACTGGCCGCGTACAGCAGCCAGGCCGACGCCGACGCGATGGTGGCCAAGGCGCGCGCCGCCGGCTTCAGCGCCTTCACCGAACGGGTGAATACCGAACAGGGCGTGCTGGTCCGGGTCCGGGTCGGGCCGGTCGCGACCCGCGCCGAGGCCGAGCAGTTGCAGGGACAGGTGCGCGGCCGCCTGGGCATCGACGGGCTGGTGCGCCCGCACCCGTGATGGAACCCGCCCCATGACACCGGGTCCCCGATGACCGCCACCGACCTGCTGCTGCTCGCCGTGATCGGGGTTTCGACCCTGCTCGGGCTGATGCGCGGCTTCATCGGCGTGGTCGCCTCGCTGGTCGCCTGGATCCTGGCCGCGTGGGCCGCGTTCCGCTTCGGCGCCCACGCCGCGGTGCTGCTGGCCGGTGGTGGCGAGCCCAGCGCTGGGCAGCTGTTCGCCGGCTACGGGCTGAGTTTCCTGTGCGTGCTCCTGTTCGTCGGCATCGTCGGCTGGGTGGTGCGCAAGCTGGTCCATGCGGTTGGTCTTTCGGGAATCGACCGCATGATGGGAATGGCGCTGGGCCTGGTTCGCGGGGGCCTGGTCGCCTGCCTGCTGGTCCTGCTGATGGGCTTCACCGGCATGCCGCGCGAGCCGGGCTGGCGCGAATCGCAGGTGGTCCCGGTGCTGCTGCCGGGCGCCCAGGTGTTGCGCGCGCTGCTGCTGCCCGACTGGGCGGCCGAGCGGGTCGATTTCGGAGGTCAATGACATGTGCGGGATCATCGGCATCGTGGCGACGCATGACGTCGCGGCCCAGCTCTACGACGGCCTGACCGTGCTCCAGCACCGCGGCCAGGACGCCGCCGGCATCGCCACCGCGGACGGCACCCACCTGCGCGTGCACAAGGGCAACGGCCTGGTCCGCGACGTGTTCGACGCGAAGTCGATGCAGACCCTGCAGGGCCGCGTGGGCATCGCCCACTGCCGCTATCCGACCGCGGGCTCGGAAGGCACCGACGAGGCGCAGCCGTTCTACGTGAACTCACCGTACGGCATCGCGCTCGCGCACAACGGCAACCTGGTCAACACCGAGGCCTTGCGCCGCGAGGTGTTCGAGCAGGACCGCCGCAACGTCAATACCGGCTCGGACTCGGAAGTGCTGCTGAACGTGTTCGCGCACGAACTGGACGAGCAGAAGTCGCTGGGCCCCGAGTCCGTGTTCCGCGCGATGGAGGCCGTGTACCGGCGCATCCGCGGCGGCTACGCGGTGGTGATGACCGTGCTCGGCCTGGGCGTGGTCGCATTCCGCGATCCCAACGGCATCCGCCCGCTGGTGCTGGGCAAGCGCAGTACCCCGGACGGCGACGAATACGCGGTCGCTTCCGAATCGGTGGCGCTGGACCTGACCGGCTTCGAACGGGTCCGCGACGTCGCCCCCGGCGAGGTGATCGTGATCACCGCCCGCGGCGAGCTGTTCACGCGCCAGTGCGTGCAGCCGCAGGGGCTGACCCCGTGCATCTTCGAATACGTGTACTTCGCGCGCCCGGACTCGATGATGGACGACATCTCGGTGCACAAGGCGCGAATGCGCATGGGCGTGAAGCTGGGCGAAAAGATCAAGCGCCTGCGCCCGGACCACGACATCGACGTGGTGATCCCGATTCCCGACACCTCGCGCGACTCGGCGATGGAAATCGCCAACGTGCTGGAGGTGAAGTACCGCGAGGGCTTCGTCAAGAACCGCTACGTCGGCCGCACCTTCATCATGCCGGGGCAGGGCGAGCGGATGAAGTCCGTGCGCCGCAAGCTCAACACCATCCCGCTGGAATTCCGCGGCCGCGTGGTGCTGCTGGTGGACGACTCGATCGTGCGTGGCACCACATCGAAACAGATCGTGCAGATGGCGCGCGAGGCCGGCGCGCGCAAGGTCTACCTGGCCTCGGCGGCGCCGCCGGTGCGGCACCCGAACATCTACGGCATCGACATGCCCAGCGCCGACGAACTGGTCGCGCACGGCCGCAGCGAGGAGGAAGTGGAGAAGCTGCTCGGCGTCGACTGGCTGATCTACCAGGACCTCGCCGACCTCGAGGAAGCCGTCGCCGGCCCCAAGGGCCGCGTCACCGGCTTCGACTCCTCCTGCTTCAACGGCGTCTACGTCACCGGCGTCGACGAAGGCTACTTCGACAGCATCAAGCAACTCCGCTCCGACGCCGCCAAGTCCGCGCGCCGCGCCTCGTGAGCACCCCCGTAGAGCCGACCCATGGTCGGCTGGACCCTGTAGAGCCGACCCATGGTCGGCTGGCCCCTGTGGGAGGGGCGCAAGCCCCGACGCTCTTCGCAGCCGCCCAAACCTGCCTCCAGGCCCCCGACGCCGACAGCAAACCCGCCGCGACCCTCAAAACCGCCGACGCCTTTCTCCGCGGCGAACTCCCCATCCACGCCGACGCCCCCGACCCGGCGCCCATCGCCATGCCGGGCCGCCCCCCGCGCCCAACCCTCGTCCACCCCCGCCACCTCCCGCGCCGCGGCTTCGGCACCGCCGAAGGCCGCGCCGCCTTCATCCACGCGGTTGCCCACATCGAGTTCAACGCGATGGACCTGGCCTGGGACGCGGTCTACCGCTTCCGCGGCCTGCCCGCGCAGTACTACGCCGACTGGGTCGGCGTCGCCCGCGACGAGGCGCGCCACTTCAACCTGCTGCGCGCGCGCCTGCGCGAACTTGGCCACGACTACGGCGACTTCGACGCGCACAACGGCCTGTGGCAGATGGCCGAAAAGACCGCGCACGACGGCCTCGCGCGGATGGCGCTGGTGCCGCGCGTGCTCGAGGCCCGCGGCCTGGACGTGACCCCGGCGATGATCGTGAAGCTGCGCGAATTCGGCGACGAGGCCACCGCCGCGATCCTGGAAGTGATCCTGCGCGAGGAAGTCGCCCACGTCGCCGCCGGCACGCGCTGGTTCCGCTGGTTCTGCGAACAGCGCGGCGTCGACCCGCGCACCACCTTCCGCGCGCTGCTGCGCGAGCACGCCAGCGGCGTCCTGCACCCGCCCTTCAACCTCGAAGCCCGCGCCGCCGCCGGCTTCGACGAGGATGAGCTCCAGGCGCTGACGTCGTAGAGCCGATCCTGTAGAGCCGACCCATGGTCGGCTTTCTTTCAAGGTCGCCCGACCATGGGTCGGGCGCTACAGGGTCGGGCGCTACAAAGTCGCGAGGTCCAGCCGGTCCTTCCCCACCCGCAACACCGACCCCTGCTCGTACCAGTCCCCCAGCACCACCCGCGTCCCGCCCTCGTCCGTATGCACCTTCGGCCGGTGCGTATGCCCATGGATCATCCGGTCCAGGCCGTAGCGCGCGAACCACTCGCGCACCGCGTCCGAAGAGGCATCGGTGATCGCCTCCATCGTGCCCTGCTGCTTCAGCCCGCCCTGGTGTGCCTGGCTCGCCGCGCGCGCCTGCTGCGCGAACGCGAGGCGCGCGGGCAATGGCTGCGCCAGGAACTGCGCCTGCCACTTCGGATCGCGGGTCTGCGCGCGGAACTGCTGGTAGGCGGTGTCGCCGGTGCACAACAGGTCGCCGTGGGTGAGCAGGGTGGGGACCCCGTGCAGCACCACCACCGCGGGGTCCGGCAGGATCGTCATCCCCGCGCGGCGGGCGTAGTCCTCGCCCAGCAGGAAGTCGCGGTTGCCGCGCATGAAATACACCGGCACGCCGGCGTCGCGCAGTCCCCGCAGCTTGTCCGCCACGAACGCCCCGGCGTCGGAAGGATCGTCGTCGCCCACCCAGGCCTCGAACAGGTCGCCGAGGATGTACAGCGCCTCCGCCCCGCGGGCCTCCTGGTCCACGAAGCGTCCGAACAGCTCGGTGATGGCGGGGCGCTCCGGATCCAGGTGCAGGTCGGAGATGAAGAGGGTGGTCATCCAGTCCATTGTAGAGCGCACTCGTGTGTAGCGCCCGACCCTGTAGCGCCCGACCCGTAGCGCCCGACCCATGGTCGGGCGGCATTCAAGGAAAGCCGACCATGGGTCGGCACTACAGTAAAATCGCGGGATGTCCGAGACCGCTTGCCGCACCCGTTTCGCCCCCAGTCCCACCGGCTACCTGCACATCGGCGGCGCGCGCACCGCGCTGTACTGCTGGCTGGAGGCACGCCGCCGCGGCGGCCAGTTCATCCTGCGGATCGAGGACACCGACCGCGAACGCAGCACCCAGGCCGCGATCGATGCGATCCTGGAGGCGATGGACTGGCTCGGCCTGGACTACGACGAAGGCCCGATCTACCAGACCCAGCGCCTGGATCGCTACAAGGAGGTCGCCGAGCAGCTCGTCGCGTCCGGCCACGCGTACTACGCGTACGAGACGAAGGAAGAACTCGAGGCGATGCGCGAGAAGGCGATGGCCGCCGGCGAGAAGCCGCGCTACAACGGCGCCTATCGCGACGCCGATGCGGGCTTCCGCGACGACCCCAACCGGGTCATCCGTTTCAGGAACCCGCTGGAAGGCACGGTCGCCTGGGACGACAAGGTCAAGGGCCGCATCGAGATCGCCAACAGCGAGCTCGACGACCTGGTGATCTTCCGCTCCGACGGCTACGCCACCTACAACTTCGCGGTGGTGGTGGACGACATCGACATGCGCATCAGCGACGTCGTGCGCGGCGACGACCACGTCAACAACACCCCGCGGCAGATCAACATCTACAAGGCGCTCGGCGCCGCCGTGCCGGCGTTCGCGCACCTGCCGATGATCCTCGACGAGCACGGCGCCAAGCTCAGCAAGCGCACCGGCGCCGCCGACGTCATGCAGTACCGCGACGCCGGCTACCTGCCGCACGCGCTGCTCAACTACCTGGTGCGGCTGGGCTGGTCGCACGGCGACCAGGAGATCTTCAGCATCGCCGAGATGCAGTCGCTGTTCGACCTGAAGGACGTCAACGCCAAGGCCGCGCGCATGGATCCGGCCAAGCTGGGCTGGCTCAACCAGCAGTACCTGAAGGCGGACGAGCCGGCGGCGGTGGCGAAACACCTCGAATGGCACCTGCGGGCGGCCGGTTACGACCTCGCGAACGGCCCGGCGCCGGCCGACGTGGTGGTCGCCCTGCGCGATCGCGTGCAGACGCTGAAGGAAATGGCCGAGCGCGCGGCGGTCTGGTACCAGCCGTTGACCGAATACGACGACAAGGCCGTCGCCAAGCACCTGGGCGAGGCCGCGCGCGCGCCGCTCGGCGACGCGCGCGCGCGCCTGGCCGGGCTGGCGCAGTGGAGCGTCGAGGCGATCAACGACGCGCTGCACGCCACCGCCGAAGCGCTGGGCCTGGGCATGGGCAAGGTGGCGCAGCCGATGCGGGTGGCGATCACCGGCACCCAGGTCAGCCCGGACATCGGCCACACCGTGTACCTGGCCGGGCGCGAGGAAGCCCTGCGCCGGATCGACGCCGCGCTGGCGAAGATCCCGGCCTGAACACACCCGGGCGCAGCACCTGCGCCCATGGGGTAGAGTCGGAACATGGGCAGGCAGCGCAACCATTGCATCGATCCCAAGCACCACGTCGACGACGCCGCCGGCTTCGTCGCGGCGGTGCAGCGCGCCTGCAGCGAGCGCGGCCTGCGGCTGACGCCGATCCGCGAGCGCGTGCTGGAACTCGTCGCGGGGCAGGGCAAGCCGGTCAAGGCCTACGACCTGCTGGAGATGCTCAAGCCGGGCGCCTCCGGCGACGCCGTCGGCGCCGCCGCGCCGCCGACCATCTACCGTGCGCTCGACTTCCTGCTCGCCAACGGCTTCATCCACAAGCTGGAGTCGGTGAACGCGTTCGTCGCCTGCCACCACCCGAGTACCGAGCAGCACTCGGTGCCGTTCCTGATCTGCGACCGCTGCCATTCCGCGGTCGAGCTGGAGGATGCGCAGGTGGTCGCCGCGCTGGACGAGCGCGCCCGCGCGCTCGGTTTCGTCCCGCAGGCGCAGACCCTCGAAGTCCACGGCCTGTGCGCGCGCTGCAGCGCGTAGAGCCGACCCGTGGTCCGCTTGCTTTTCGTGGGGGCATGCCGAGCCGACCATGGGTCGGCTCTACGGGGGTAGGCCGGAAGTCACATTGACCGGCCGGCCGGCGGGAGTGTTATGTTATAACTTCCCCGGTTGACCCCCTTGGTGCCATGAGGCAATCCGCTCTGGGCCTGGCCCTGCTGGCCGCGCTGTCCGCCACGCCCGTCCTCGCCGCCCCGCAACAGGCCCCGGCCGCCGACCGGATCGCCGATCTGGAAGTGCGCCTGCAGGCGCTGGAAGCCGAAGTCCAGGCGCTGCGCGCCGAACTCGCCGCCGCCGGCGCGCAGGCCGAATCCCCGGAACCCGTCATCGCCGAAGAAGCGGACGCGGCCGATCCATTCGAAGCCCTCGCCGCCGAGCCGGTCGAAGCCGACCTCGCCGCGGACACCGCCGCGCTCGCCGCACCGGCCAGCGCCGCCCCCGCCAGCAGCGCCAACGCCTTCAACCCCGCGATCATGCTGGTGCTCAACGGCAGCGTCTCCGACGACGACGGCTTCTCGCTGGGCGAAAGCGAGCTGTCCTTCGCCGCCAACATCGACGACAAGTTCTTCGGCCAGCTCACCCTCGCGGTCGGCAACGAGGACGGCGAAGACCACGTCGAACTGGAAGAGGCCTACATCGACACGACCTCGCTGCCCGGCGGCCTGGCCGTGCGTGCCGGCCGCTTCTTCTCCAACATCGGCTACCTCAACAGCCGCCACGCGCACACCGACAGCTTCTTCGACCGCCCGCTCGCGTACGAGGCGTTCCTCGGCGAGCAGTACGGCGACGACGGCGTGCAGCTGCGCTGGGTCGCGCCGACCGCGACCTTCCTCGAGCTGGGCGGCGAAGTGTTCCGCGGCGAACCGGGCGACGACGGCGAACCGCGCCGCGGCGGCCTCGACGCGCGCACGCTGTTCGTGCATGCCGGCGGCAGCGTCGGCATCGCCAACGAATGGCTGGCCGGCGTGTCGATGCTCGACACCAGCGACGGCACCCTGTACATCGCCGACGCCACCTGGAAGTGGGCGCCGCACGGCAACTTCAAGGACGCCGGGCTCACCCTGCGCGGCGAGTACCTGCGCGATCCGGACCGTGGCAGCGGCGCGTACCTGGAAAGCGAGTACCGGTTGAGCCGGACGTGGGACATCGGCTACCGGTACGACCGGCTGTGGGATTTCGGCACGGCCTTCGGATCGACGTTCGATCCTGATCGCCACAGCGCCGAACTCACCAGGCGCAACAGCGAATTCAGCCTGCTGCGCCTGCAGGTCTCGCGCGACCACCCGCTGCCCGGCGAGTCCGGCAACACGGTCACGCTGCAATACCAGACCAGCCTCGGCGCGCACGGCGCGCACAAGTTCTAGCAGACACGCAGTCCAGGAGTGCCCATGAAATACCTCGCGATCCCGGCCCTGTTGCTCGCTGCCCTGGTGTCCACGCCGGCACAGGCGAAACTCAAGGTCTTCGCCTGCGAGCCGGAGTGGGGATCGCTGGTGCAGGAGCTGGCCGGCGACCAGGTCGAGCTGGACGTCGCCACCACCGCGCTGCAGGACGTGCACGTGATCGAGGCGCGGCCGAGCCTGATCGCCAAGGTGCGCAATGCCGACCTGGTGGTGTGCACCGGCGCGGAGCTGGAGATCGGCTGGCTGCCGCAGCTCATCCGCCAGTCCGGCAACGACAAGGTCGCCTCCGGCCCCGGTTCGTTCATGGCCGCGTCGCAGGTGAAGACGCTGGACCGCCCGGGTTCGGTCGACCGCGCCGCCGGCGACGTGCACCCGATGGGCAACCCGCACGTGCAGATGGATCCGCGCCGGGTGCTGATCATTGCCCGCCGGCTCGCCGACCGGCTCGCCCAGCTCGACCCGGCCAATGCCGACACCTACAAGGCGCGCGGCGCCGACTTCGAGAAGCGCTGGCTGGCTGCCATGGTGAAGTGGAAGCGCGACGCCGCGCCGCTGAAGGGCCGCAAGGTCGTCGTGCACCACATCAGCTGGGTGTATCTGTGGGACTGGCTGGGCATCGAGCAGATCGGCGCGCTGGAGCCGAAGCCGGGCGTGCCGCCGACGGCGGGGCACATGTCGCGGCTGATCGCGACGACGAAGAACGCCGACACGCTGGCGATCATCCGCGCCGCCTACCAGGACCCCAAGCCGGCCGACTGGCTCAGCGACCGCACCGGTGTGCCCGCGGTGACGCTCCCGTTCACCGTCGGCGGCGACGCGCAGGCGAAGGATCTGTTCGGCCTGTTCGATTCGACGATCGCGAAGCTGCTGGAGGCAGCCAAGTGAGCCTGAACTGGTCGGCGCTGGACCTGGCGATCCTCGGGCCGGCGTTCGTGGCCGGGCTGATCGTGCTGTCCACGCATGTGCCGCTCGGCCGCCAGGTGCTGTCGCGCGGGATCATCTTCATCGACCTGGCGATCGCGCAGATCGCCGGCATGGGCGTGATCCTGGCGCAGTTCCTCGGCATCCACGAGCACGGCTACGGCGCGCAGATCGCGGCCGCGGTGGCCGCGCTGCTCGGCGCCGGCCTGCTGGCCTGGACCGACAAGCGCTGGCCGGATCGGCAGGAACCGCTGATCGGCACCCTGTTCGTGCTCGCCGCCACCGGCGGCCTGCTGCTGCTCGCCAACAACCCGCAGGGCGGCGAGCACCTGAAGGACATGCTGGTCGGGCAGATCCTGTGGGTCAGCTATCCGGAACTGGTGCTGCCGGGGCTGATCTCGATCGCGCTGCTGGGCCTGATGTGGTGGCGCCACCAGAAGCCGGCCGGATTGTGGTTCTACGGCATGTTCGCGCTGGCGATCACGGTCTCGGTGCAACTGGTCGGCGTGTACCTGGTGTTCGCCAGCCTGATCGTGCCCGCGCTGGCGACCGCCAGCCGCGGCAAGGGCCAACTGTGGCTGGCTTACGCCATCGGGGTGATCGGCTACATCGCCGGCCTGGCCCTGTCGGCGCTGCTGGACCTGCCCAGCGGCGCGATGATCGTCTGGACCCTGGCCGCGACCGGGCTGCTGGCCCAACTGGTGCCGAAAGGCGCGGCGCGGACGCCGTCTTCACCGCAAAACGTTACAATGTAACGATGAAGGCCGACGTCCACCCGCGCAGCACTTTTGCCGTCCCCGGGCCGCTGCTGGACCGGCTCGGCGCGACCGGCTCGCTGCTGTGCGCGATCCACTGCGCGCTGCTGCCGGTGCTGATCGCGGTCCTGCCGACGCTGGGCATCGCCGCCTGGCTGGGCGGGGAGGGCTTCGAGCTCGGGTTCGTCCTGTTTGCCTCGCTGCTGGGCCTGTACACCATGGTCGCCGGCTACCGGCGCCACCGCGGCGTCCGTGCGCTGTGGCTGCTGCTGCCGGGCCTCGTCGTCCTGTGGGCGGCGGTGCTGTACTCGCCGCTGCACCATTACCCGGTGGCGCACGCCATCGCCATGACCGTGGGCGGCACCCTGGTCGGCCTGGCGCACCTGGCCAACCTGCGCCTGGTCCACGTCCACACCGCCACCTGCGGCCACGCCGTCGACCCGTAGAGCCGTAGAGCCGACCCATGGTCGGCTTCAGGTCGGCTATAGAGCCGACCCCCCACCCCCTGTAGAATCCCCGTCTTTTCCAGGAGCACACGACCATGGGCAAGGGCGACCGCAAGACCGCCAAGGGCAAGCGCTACAACTCCAGCTACGGCAACGCGCGCAGCCACACCGTCGCCACCAAGGCGACCGGCGCCGCCAAGGCCCCGGTGGCGAAGAAGACCGCGACCAAGGCCACCAAGACCGTGGCCAAGAAGACCGTCAAGAAGGCTGCCGCGAAGTAATCCGCGGGAGCAGGAGGGGACGGAGGCAATCCGGCGCGATCGGATTGCCTCCGTCCCCTTTGTTTTTTCAGGCGACCTTGTTGCCGCCGGAGAACACCGCGGCGCACAGGTTGCCGCCCAGCCAGTAGCACAGCTCCGCCGGCTGCCCGACCCGCCAGTGCGCGAAGTCGGCGCGCAACCCGGCGCGCAGCACGCCGCGATCCGCAAGTCCCAACGCCCGCGCCGCGTGCTCGGTGGCGCCGCGCAGCGCTTCCTCGGGGGTCAAGCGGAAATGGGTGCAGGCAAGTTGCATCGCCTGGCGCAAGGACAGCAGCGGCGACGTCCCCGGATTGCAGTCGGTGGCCACCGCCATCGGCACGCCATGCGCGCGCAGCAGCTCCAGCGGCGGCAACTTCGTTTCGCGCAGCACGTGGAACGCGCCCGGCAACAGCACCGCCACGCTGCCGGCCCCGGCCAGGGCGCGCACGCCCGCTTCGCCGGTGTGCTCGATATGGTCGGCGGACAGGCCGCGGTATTCGCCCACCAGGCCCGCGCCGCCCAGGTCGCTGAGCTGGTCGGCGTGCAGTTTCACCGGCAGGCCGAGCGCGGTGGCCGCCTCGAACACGCGCCGGGTCTGCGCCGGGCTGAAGCCGATCCCCTCGCAGAACGCGTCCACCGCGTCCACCAGGCGCTCCTCGTGCAGTCGGACCAGCCATTCGATGCTGGCGGCGATGTAATCGTCCGCGCGGTTGGCGAACTCCGGGGGCAGGGCATGCGCACCGAGGTAGGTGGTGCGCACGCCGACTTCCAGCAGCTCGCCGATGCGGCGCGCCACGCGCAGCAGCTTGCGTTCGTTGTCGAAGTCGAGGCCATAGCCGGACTTGATCTCCAGCGTGGCCACGCCGTCGCAGAGCAAGGCCCGCGCGCGCGGCAGCGACTGTTCCAGCAGCGCGTCCTCGCTGGCCTCGCGCACCGCGCGCACGGTCGAGAGGATCCCGCCACCGGCGCGCGCGATCGCCTCGTAGCTCTCGCCCTGCAGGCGCATCTCGAACTCGCGCGCGCGGTCGCCGGCGAAGACGAGGTGGGTGTGGCAGTCGACCAGGGCCGGGGTGACCAGGCCGCCTTCGAGCGCGTAGTGCGCGTCGGCCACGACATCGCCCGGCAGGCCGGACCGCGGCCCGACGTAGGTCAGCACCCGGTCGCGCCAGCCCAGCGCGCCGTCCTCGAGCACGGCGTAGCCGCCGGCGCCGTCCAGGGTGACCAGCGCTGCGCCGGTGACCAGCCCGTCCCAATGGTTTGCCGCTGCGTCCATGGCCGGATTCTCGCATTGCCGACAGCGCCGGGGGAGAATGGCCCGCATGCCCAGCCCGACGCCGACCCACGCCTTCAGCCTGCCCGGCATCCCGAACCTGCATTCGCACGCGTTCCAGCGGGCGATGGCGGGCCTGGCCGAGCGCCAGACCGACCCGAAGGATTCGTTCTGGACCTGGCGCGAGACCATGTACCGGATGGCCGCGCGCTTCGATCCGGACACGCTGCATGCGGTCGCTTCGCAGCTCTACGCGGAGATGCTGGAAGCGGGCTACACGCGGGTGTGCGAGTTCCACTACCTGCACCACGCGCCCGACGGCCGGCCCTACGACGACCCGGCGGCGATGTCGCGCGCGCTGGTCCGCGCCGCGCGCGACACCGGCATCCGCATGACCCTGCTGCCGGTGCTGTACATGAGCGGCGGCTTCGACGGCCGCGCGCTGGGCGAACGCCAGCGCCGCTTCGGCCACGACGTGGACGCGTTCCTGCGCCTGATCGACGCGATGCAGCGCGAAGAGGACGAACTGCTGCGGGTCGGCTGCGCACTGCACAGCTTGCGCGCGGTGCCGGCGGACGCGATGCAGGCGGTGCTCGCCGCGCTGCCGCTGGACATGCCGATGCACGTGCACATCGCCGAGCAGGTCGGGGAAGTGCAGGATTGCCTGGCCCTGCGCGGCGCACGCCCGGTCGAGTGGCTGCTGGCCAACGCCGAGGTCAATCCGCGCTGGACGCTGGTGCACGCGACCCACCTGGAGCCGAATGAAGTGCAGGGCATCGCCCGCAGTGGCGCGACGGTCGCGATCTGCCCGACCACCGAGGCCAACCTCGGCGACGGCCTGTTCCCGCTGCGCGACTACCTGGCCGCGGGCGGCGCGTTCGGCATCGGCTCCGATTCGCAGGTCTCGGTGTCGCCGGTGGAGGAACTGCGCTGGCTGGAGTACGGTCAGCGGCTGGTCACCCGCCACCGCAACATCGCCGTCGGCGCGGACTCACCCAGCGTCGGCGAGACCCTGCTGCACGCGGTGCAGGCCAGCGGCCCGCGCGCGACCGGCTTCGATGCCGGGGACGAGGTCGTGGTGCTGGATGAACATGCGCCGCAGCTTTACGGCGCCACGCCCGAGGACCTGGTCGACCGCTGGATCTTCAGCGGCAACCGCAACCTGGTGCGCGAGGTGCACGTGCATGGGAAGCAGGTCGTGGCCGACGGCCGGCATTGCGAGCGCGAGGCGATCGAGGCGCGGTACAAACAGGCACTCGATCGCCTGCTGTAGAGCCGACCCATGGTCGGCTCTCATTGGGCGGTTCCCGCAATCAGCCGACCATGGGTCGGCTCTACAGGTGGTCGCGCAGGGTCAGGACGGCATCGAAGGTATGCGGGTTGCCGTCGTTCGGGCGCGGCGGCACGTCGAGCAGCTTCATCAGCAGCGGATAGACGTCGACGTTGTCGAACGGCGGCAGCACCACGCCGTCGGCGAAGCTCGGGCCCTCGGCGACGAACACCGCGCGCATCTGCGGCGACTGCGGGTCGAAACCGTGCGCGCCGGTGGCATGCGGACGCACGCGCCAGCTCTTGCGCGTGGTCAGGATCCAGCCGACGTCGGCCTGGCACACGATCGCCGGCACCCGCGGATGGGTACCGTAGTGCCAGCGCGCCGGCAACTCCGACTTGCGCCAGCACTCGGCATGCGGATGCCGGCCCAGTAGCGCCGCCTCCACCGCGGCCAGGTCGCTGCCCGGCGCCGGTGCCACCCCGACCGCGGTGCCGCGGCTGACGACCTCGATCGCATCGAGCGGCAGGTCGTGCGCATCGAGATAGTCGTCCAGGAACTCGCCATGGGTCGGCGCGATGGTGGCCATGCCGTGGTCGGACACGACGATCAGGTCGACCTTGCCGACCAGTTTCGCCGCATCGAGCCCGGCCAGCAGACGTGCCAGGGCCGCGTCCACCGCAGCCTGCGCTTCGCGCACCTCTTCCGAGTGCGGCCCGAAGGCGTGCCCGGCGTGGTCCACCTTGTCGAAGTACAGCGTCACCAGCCGCGGGCGCGGGCGCTGCTTCAGCCATGCCAGCACCTGGTCCACGCGCGCGTCGGCGCTCATGTCGCCATCGAACGGCAGCCATTGCTCGGGATGCTGGCCGGCGATCGGCGCCTCCGAGCCGGGCCAGAACATCGTGGCGGCGTGGCCGCCGTGCTTCTGCAGGGTCACCCAGGCGGGCTCGCCGCCCCACCAGCGGGCGTCCTGCACCGCGTCGCGGTCGCGCAGCGAGAACCAGCCGAGCGCCGGGTCGCGCATGGTGTTGTTGACGATGCCGTGGTGGTCCGGGCGCAGCCCGGTGACCAGGGTGTAGTGGTTGGGGAAGGTCAGCGACGGGTAGGACGGGGTCATCCAGCGCGCGCGCACCCCGTTGTCGGCGAGGACATCGAGGGTGGGCATGACGCCGGTGCCGACCACGTCGGCGCGCAGGCCGTCCACGGAAATCAGCAGCACCGTCCGCTGGCCGCCGGCCGGCGGGGCGGTAGTAGTGCAGGCGGCGAGAAGTGAAAGGAGAAGGAGTGCGAAAAGGCGCCGGAAGATCGTCATCACTCGATCATACCGGCGCCTCGCAATGCGCGCAGGTGCCGCGGATTACTGCGCCGGCTTGCGGAACTTGAACACGAACTGGTCGGTATGGCCGCGCACCGCGGGATCGAACACCTTCAGCGTGCGGTCGTCGGCCTCGTTGCGCAGCACGTCGCTCTCGCCCATGTACTCGAAGCCGGCGGCGATCACCTGCTGGCGGACGATGGCCGGGTCGATGCGGTGCAGCGTATCGGTGTCGCGCAGGCCCGAGCCTTCCTCGGCGCTGTGGTCGATGACCAGGTAGGTGCCGCCCGGCTTCAGGGCCTGGAACACCGCGGCGTTGAGGATCGCCGGATCGGTCGGGCCCATGAACTCGTCCGGATAGTCGTGGTAGTTCTGCGCGGTGAACACCAGGTCCACCTGGGTCGGCGCGGACAGCGCATCGGCCGGCTGCATCAGCAGCTCGGTGTTCGACAGCTCGTCGGGGAGCGCCTTGGTCTTTTCGGAGTACTTCTCCATCGGTTCCGGCACGGCCAGGTAGACCTTGCCCTCGGGACCGACGATATGGCTGAACACCCGCGTCCAGTAACCGCTGCCCGGCACCAGCTCGAGCACGGTGTCGCCGGGCTTCACCCCGGAGTAGGCCATGATCTCGGCGATGTGCCGGCGCGCATCGTCCTGCGCATCGTCGCCGCGCGCCGGATCGGCCACCGCGGCGGAGACGTAATCGGGGATCTCGTCCTGCGCCGCCGCCGGCGCGGCCAGCAAAGCCAGGGAGAGGGCAAGGGTCCACTTCATGTGCTGCACCTCGGTCGGAAAGGGACGCCAAATTTATCCCTTCTCCCCGCTCGCGGGGAGAAGGTGCCCCGAAGGGGCGCATGAGGGGCGCTCTTGCTCTTGCCGTTCCCTTCTCCCCGCCTGCGGGGAGAAGGTGGCGCGCAGCGCCGGATGAGGGGCGCTCTTGCTTCAGCCCTCCCGCACCCGCCGGATCAACGCCTCCATATGCCCCAGGTACGCATCCAGCGCCTTCCGCCCCGCGGGCGTCAGCCGATACGCCGTATGCGGCACCCGCTCCACGAAGGTCTTCTCGCAGGCCACGAACCCGGCCTCCTCCAGCTTGCGCGCGTGCACGCTGAGGTTGCCGTCGGTGATCCCCAGCAGCGCCTTCAGCTCGTTGAAGCTCAGCGCCTCGGCCCCGGCCAGCGCGCTGACGATCGCCAGGCGCACCCGCTCGTGGATCAGCTTGTCCAGCTGTACCGGTGAATCGGCGCGCGCCTTGCGCTTCTTCGGCGCGGCCGTGCTGGCCACCGGCGCACCCTCCTGGTCCTTGCGCGCCGCCTTAGCCACCGTGGCGCCTCGCGATGAGCGCACCGAAGCCCAGGTGCAACCCGCCGAAGCCGAGCGCCATCCAGGCATCCGCCCAGGCCGCCGGGGTCGCCAGCGCCAGGGTGCCGATCCACATGAAGCCGATGCCCATCAGCGGCACCGCGCCGACCGAGAACGTGCCCGCCGAGATCACCGCCGCGCCGTAGCACAGCATCCACAGCCCCGGCAGCACCTCCAGCGGCGCGTGCGGGAACAGGGCGACGGTCAGCGCCACCGCCGCGCCCACCGGCGGCAGGAAGCTCATCAGGAACTTGCGACCGGGGCCGGTGGCCAGCGGCGCACCGAAGCGCCGCGACTTGACCATCAGCGTGGCCGCCGCGATGCCCGCGGCCAGCACCGCGGTGACCAGCCACACCGCCAGCCAGCGCTCGGGCGTGGGCTGCTGCGAGGCGATCCACGCCGCGGGCAGGGCGACCGCGCCGATGCCGACACCGCCCCACCCGGGCACCGCGGTAAACGAACCGCTGCGCTCCATGGTCTTGCGGATGAAGCGCAAGTCGTCCATCGCCCGCTCGTGCAGGGAGACGGGGCCGTCGGGTCGGTCGAGGCGGAGGGGTCTGCTCATGGGGGGAATCTATGCCTGGGGTGGGAACCCGTCAAGCACTTTGCAAAACAAACCTGTAGAGCCGACCCATGGTCGGCTGGGCGTTCCCGGCCTCCCCAAAGCCGACCATGGGTCGGCTCTACAGGCCCACGGCGGCATAATCAATCCTTCACATCCGCCCCAGGCCACCCCGCAATGCCCACAAGGAAAGACCCCTCCCGCACCATCCGCGCCCCCCGCGGCCCCGAGCTGAGCTGCAAGTCCTGGCTCACAGAGGCGCCGTTCCGCATGATCCAGAACAACCTGGACCCGGAAGTGGCCGAGAACCCCGCGGAGCTGGTGGTCTACGGCGGCATCGGCCGGGCCGCGCGCAACTGGGAGTGCTACGACGCGATCATCGAATCGCTGAAGACCCTCGGCGACGACGAGACCCTGCTGGTGCAGTCCGGCAAGCCGGTCGGCATCTTCCCCACCCACGCCGACGCACCGCGCGTGCTGATCGCCAACTCCAACCTGGTGCCGCACTGGGCCACCTGGGAACACTTCAACGAGCTGGATAAGAAGGGCCTGATGATGTACGGCCAGATGACGGCCGGCTCGTGGATCTACATCGGCT
>JBIQLI010000014.1:0-32700 GCA_044464395.1 Lysobacter sp. | reverse complement strand
CCGAGCACCAGCCAGGTCTCGTTGCCGTCCCAGATCGGCGCGGCGGTGTTCATCATGTGGTCCAGCTGGTCGCCGTCCTCGGCGAACGGCGCGAGGATACCGAGGCCGAGCACGAAGCCGTCCAGCAGCACGTACATCAGCACGCCGAAGCCGATCACCGCGAACCACAGCACCGGCAGCACGGTCTCCAGGCCCATCACGCGCCCTCCCCGTCGATCGCCTGGCCCGGCGCCGGCGCATCGACCGGCTCGTCCGGTACCGACAGCGGCCGCGCAGGCGTCTTCTCGCCGCCGCGGGTGTCCTTGGGCGGCTGCGGCACCGGCCCGACCAGCATCAGCTTGCGCAGGTACCAGATGCCCGCGCCGAAGATCACCGCGTAGGCCGCGGCGTACACCACCAGCGACGACCACACCGCCGCCGCGGTGATGTTCGGGCTCACCGACTCGCTGGTGCGCAGCACACCGTAGACCGTCCACGGCTGGCGGCCGATCTCGACCACGTACCACCCCGCCAGCAGTGCAATGAATCCGGTCGGGCTCATCAGGCGCCAGAAATCCAGCAGCCAACGCGTACTGCCGAGCTGGCCGCGCCGCCACTTCCACAGCGACAGCCAGGCCAGCGCCAGCATCAGCAGGCCCAAGCCGACCATCACCCGGAACGCCCAGAACACCGGCGCCACCGGCGGCCGCTGGTCGGCCGGCACCGCGCTCAGCGGCTGGATCGTGCCGTTCCAGTCGTGCTTGAGGATCAGGCCCCCCAGGCGCGGCACCGCCACCTCGAACGCGTTGCGCTCGGCCGCCGCGTCGGGAAAGCCGACCAGCACCAGCGGCGTGCCCGCGCCGGGTGCGCCCTCGTGCCAGTGGCCCTCGATCGCGGCCAGCTTCACCGGCTGGTGCTCGCCCACGTTCAGGCCGTGCAGGTCGCCGGCGAGGATCTGCAGCGGCACCGCGATCGCGGCGAACACGGTGGCGTACTTGAGCGTGCGCAACGCCGCGTCCAGGTGCACGCCGCGGCGCAGGTACCACGCGCTGACCCCGCCGATCACCAGGCAGGTGGTGATGAACGCGGCCAGCACCATGTGCGCCAGCCGGTACGGGAACGAGGGATTGAACACGATCGCCCACCAGTCGGCCGGCTGGAAGAAGCCGCGCGCGTCGATCAGGTAGCCCTGTGGCGTCTGCATCCAGCTGTTGGCGGAGATGATCCAGAACGTCGACAGCAGCGTGCCCAGCGCGACCATGCAGGTGGCGAAGAAGTGCAGCCGGTCGGACACCTTGCGCCAGCCGAACAGCATCACCCCGAGGAAGGTGGCCTCGAGGAAGAACGCGGTCAGCACCTCGTAGCTCAGCAGCGGCCCGAGGATCGCGCCGGCGCGTTCGCTCAGCACCGCCCAGTTGGTGCCGAACTGGAAGCTCATCACGATGCCCGAGACCACCCCCATGCCGAAGGACACGGCGAAGATCTTGAGCCAGAAGAAATAGACGTCGCGCCACAGCGCGTCGCGGGTCCGCAGCCAGCGCCACTCGACGAAGGCCAGCCAGTGGGCCAGGCCGATCGTGAATGCGGGAAACAGGATGTGGAAGGAGATGACGAACCCGAACTGGATCCGCGACAGCAGCAGTGCATCCATCCGGAGCAGGCCCTCCCTTCCGGCACGGGTGCCGCCGTGCCCAGTCGTTCATTGTGCGACTTCGGCGGCCGGCGCGCATTCACGCGGCCGCTACAATCCGGGCCTACCGCACCGCCCGCGCCACCCTGGGGACCTGCCGATGCTGCGTCGACTGTTGCCGTTCACCCTGTTGCTGGGCTCCGCCAGCGCCCTCGCCCAGGAGCCGCCCGCGGTCCCGCCGACGCAGGGGCAGCCGCCGCTGACCCTGGCCCAGGTGATGGCCGACCCGGACTGGATCGGCACCCCGGTCGAGGACTTCTGGTGGCGCTGGGACGGCCAGGCCGCCCAGTTCGAGCGCAAGCGCGAAGGCGCCAGCATCCGCGACACCTGGGAAGTGCCGGTGGACGGCAGCGCCGCCATGCAGCGGGTCGCGGACGCCGCGCGCGCGGGGCTCGACGCCTCCGGCGCGGTCTACGACGCGACCCGTTCGCGGATGGCCTTCGTCCGCAACGGCGACATCTTCATCCGCGACCTGCGCAATGGCGCGCTGCGCCAGCTCACCCGCAGCAACGACCGCGAGGCGCAGCCGCAGTGGGGCAGCGACGGCGCCCTGGTCTGGCGCGTGTCCAACCAGTGGTACCGCTGGACCCCGGCCGGCGGCGTGATGCAGGCGGCGACGATCGAGGCCGCGGACCCGCCGGGCACGCCACCGGACGCCGACCTGCTGCGCGAACGCCAGCTGCGCCTGATCGACACCCTGCGCAACGACCGCGAGCGCCGCGAGGCGGCGCGCGAACAGAACGAGGCCTGGCGCCAGGCCGACCCGACCCGCGCGCCTGCCCCGGTGTACCTGGGCACCAAGGTCGAAATCGCCGACAGCGCGCTCTCGCCCGATGGCCGCTGGCTGCTGGTGGTGACCACCGAGAAGGGCGCCGACCAGGGCCAGGCCGGGAAGATGCCGGTCTACGTGACCGAATCCGGCTACGAGGAATTCGAGGACGCGCGCACCCGCGTCGGCCGCAACGCGCCGCTGCCGCACACCCTGTGGCTGGTGGACATGCTCGACGGCAAGCCGCGCAAGCTCGACTTCTCGAGCTTGCCGGGCATCGGCGAGGACCCGCTGGCGGAATTGCGCGCGCAGGCCGGGAAGGATCCGTTGCGCGGCAACCGAGCGGTGCGGGTCGAGGCGGACGCCGACTTCGACGGCCCGGCGATCCACTGGACCGCCGACTCGCGCAACGTCGCCGTGCTGCTGCGCGCGGTGGACAACAAGGACCGCTGGATCGCGACCGTGGACCCGCAGCGGGCCACGCTGCAGTCGCGCCACCGGCTCTACGACGGCGCCTGGATCAACTGGAACTTCAACGACTTCGGCTGGCTGCCCGACCACCACACCCTGTGGTACCTGTCGGAGGAGTCGGGCTGGTCGCACCTGTACGTGCTCGACGTGAACGGCAACGGCCAGCCGCGACAGCTCACCCGCGGCCAGTGGGAAGCCTCGCAGCCGGCGCTGGCCGCCGACGGCCTGGCCTTCTACGTGGTCTGCAACCGCGCCAGCCCGATCGATTACGAAGTGTGCGAGGTGCCGCTGGGCAGCGGCGCGGTGCGTGAAGTCACCTCGCTGGACGGGGTCGAGGCGTTCAGCGAATCCCCGGACGGGCGTTCGCTGCTGGTCCGCCACTCGGGCGACTACCTGCCGCCGCAGCTCGCGGTGGTGGACGCCGGCCTGGGCACCGCGCGCGAGCTCACCGACACCCGCTCGGCCGCGTTCAAGGCGATCGACTGGCTACCGGCGCAGCGCGTGCAGGTGCCCTCGCGGCACGGCGCGGGCGCGATCTGGGGCAAGTACTACGGCCCGGCGACGCCGGCACCGGGGCACCCGTACCCGATCGTGATGTTCGTGCACGGCGCCGGCTACCTGCAGAACGCCGACCTGCACTGGCCCGAATACTTCCGCGAGCAGATGTTCCACAACCTGCTGGTGCAGCGCGGCTTCATCGTGCTCGAACTCGACTACCGCGGCTCCGAGGGCTACGGCCGCGACTGGCGCACCGCGATCTACCGCGACATGGGCCATCCGGAACTGGAGGACTACCTCGACGGGCTCGAGTGGTTGGCCGCCAATCGCCAGGGCGACCGCGACCGCGCCGGCATCTACGGCGGCAGCTATGGCGGCTTCCTCACCTTCATGGCGCTGTTCCGCGAGCCGGGCGTATTCAAGGCCGGCGCCGCACTGCGCCCGGTGGCCGACTGGACCCAGTACAACCACGAGTACACGTCCAACATCCTCAACACCCCGGACATCGACCCGGAGGCCTACCGCCGCTCTTCCCCGATCGAGTTCGCCGAAGGGCTGCAGGACAAGCTCCTGATCGCCCACGGGATGATGGACGACAACGTGTTCTTCAAGGACACGGTGAACCTGGTGCAGAAGCTGATCGAGCTGCGCAAGGACGACTGGTGGGTGGCCCCCTACCCGCTGGAGCGCCACGGCTTCATGCACCCGGATGCCTGGTACGACGAGTATCGTCGGGTCCTGGAGCTGTTCGAGACCACGCTGAAGGACGGGCGCCAGGGCTGACTGGCTGGACGGGTCCCCTGCTTGCGTTTGCCCCCGGCAGGGAGGGGACCCTTGAAGGACATCCGCAACCTGCTGCTGGACTGCCGCACGGCCCTGCGGCGGGCGGTCCGCGACTTCGAGGACACCCCGCTGGCGGACGTGCTGGACGATGCGATCATCCGCATCTCCCGCGAGCAGGAACCGCCGCCACCGTCCGAGGCCCCGCTGGCCAAACCGCACGCGCAGCGGATCGCGTACGCCTGGCAGGCGGCGGCGCGCGAGCTGCGCGCGACCCACCCGGAAATCCACGACCTGCTGTCGAAACGGGTGTTCGAGCGCCTCGGCGAAGAGGTGCTGGACGACGCCCAGGACGAGATCGACACCCTGCGCGAGCGACTGCGCCTGCGCGAGGCGGCCAATGCCAAGCTGGCGCATGAGCTGGAACACGCCCGTGCCGCGGTGGCGGCCGCTGCCGCGGCGCCGCCACCCGCGCCCGGCGCCGGGTCTCCGTCCGGCGCTTCGACGGCAGCCGAAGACCCTCATGTGCCCAGCCGCGCGCTGCTGCACGCCGTGGCCGCCGGCCAGGCCACCCTCAGCGACGACCACCGCGACTGGTGCGTGGCCGAGGCCATGGTCCTCAGCGGTTTCCAGCGCACCCCGGTGCAACTGGTCGAGGAAGGGGACGCGGCACTGGCGCAGCGGGTGCTCGCGGGGAGCGCCGACGGCGGCCAGTAGAATGGCGCGATGAGCGCTGACCTCCCCGGCTTCGACCTCGTCCGCGACTACCTCACCGGCCTGCAGGACCGCATCTGCGCCGCGATCGAGGCGGCCGACGGCCAGGCCCGCTTCGTCGAGGACGCCTGGAGCCGGGCCGAAGGCGGCGGCGGCCGCACCCGGATCCTGCGCGACGGCGCGGTGTTTGAACAGGCGGGCATCGGCTTCTCCGACGTTTCCGGCTCGAAGCTGCCGCCCTCCGCGAGCGCCTCGCGACCGGAACTCGCCGGCGCGTCCTGGCGCGCCGCCGGGGTGTCGCTGGTGTTCCACCCGCGCAATCCCTACCTGCCGACCACGCACGCCAACGTGCGCCACTTCCGCGCGCAGCGCGATGGCGAAACCGTCGCCTGGTGGTTCGGCGGTGGCTTCGACCTGACCCCCTTCTATCCCTTCGACGAGGACGTGCTGCAGTGGCACCGCACCGCGCGCGCGCTGTGCGAACCGTTCGGCGGCGAAGAACGCTACCAGGCGCACAAGCGCTGGTGCGACGAGTACTTCTACCTGAAACACCGCAAGGAAACGCGCGGCGTCGGCGGCCTGTTCTTCGACGACCTGCACGGCGACTTCGCCACCGATTTCGCGTACATGCGCGCGGTCGGCGACGGCTTCCTCGACGCCTACCTGCCGATCGTCGAACGCCGCCGCGACACGCCTTATGGCGAGCGAGAACGCGAGTTCCAGCTCTACCGCCGCGGCCGCTACGTCGAATTCAACCTGGTCTACGACCGCGGCACCCTGTTCGGCCTGCAGTCCGGCGGCCGCGCCGAGTCGATCCTGATGAGCCTGCCTCCGTTGGTGCGCTGGGAGTATGGGTTCGTGCCGGAAGCGGGGAGCGCGGAGGGGCGGTTGGGGGACTACCTGCAACCGCGCGACTGGCTCGCGGAAGCGGAGCGCGCGGCTCCATAAAGGCAGGGCGACCCGGCCTGCTCAGTTCCCGCCAGCGGATTTTTCCTTCTTGCCGAGGACGGTGATCGTCCCGTCCTTCTCCAGTACCGCCAGGCGGATTTCGGAGACCGCGGGGACGCTGTGGTCGCGCATCGCTTCCTCCAGGTCGTCCAGGGTCAGGTCGGCGCGCCGCAGCGCGTCGTCGAAGACCTCGCCGTTGCGCGCGAGGATGTCGGCCTTGCCCTCCACCGCCAGCGCCACGCCCTCGCTGCGCGCGGTCACGAAGCCCACCAGCCGGTTCCACCCCAGCAGCGTCGCAGTGAGGATCAGCCCGCCCGGCAACGACTGGTCGCCGGCGATCATCGAGCCCTGCACCGCATCGCCCAGCAGCACCAGCACCAGCAGGTCGAACGGCGTGAACTGCCCCACCGTCCGCTTCCCCGATAGCCGCAGCAGCACCAGCAGCACGAAGTACACCACCGACGCCCGCAGCACGATCTCCCACCACGGCACCGACAGCTCCCACATCTCGGCCATCACCACCCACTCCAGAACCGGGGCCCCCACTAGGCACTCCCCGCAGTCGCCGGAAAATGAAGGGGGCAGCGACCCAGCGGGAGGAAAGCCCCCCTTTGAAGGGGGGCGCGCCGAAGGCGCGGGGGATGTAAGCGCATAGCGGGGCCCGAAGTTTTGGCGCCGCGACGCATCCCGGAAAGGCGGAGGCATGCCCGCCAAAACTTTGGGCTTTTTATGCCTGCGCAAAAAGCGCAGGCATAAAAAAGCCCCGCTTAGCCAGGGGGAGGGCTAGCGGGGCCGGGGAACGGTACCTGGGGAGGGGTAGCCGTTCCGGGGATCACTCCAGGGGAGGGGAGATGATCGTGCGACGGACCTTGCATCCGTCGCGGCCTATATGACCAGAACGCACATGGATGGTTCGTGAAGATTTGGCGAGCTGAACTGGCGGGTTCAGGAATGATTCAGACCGGAAGGTGAATGGGGGATTCGAGCCGACCATGGGTCGGCTCTACGGGGGGGTTTGGGGGGCCTCAGTGGGCCTCGTCCCAGTCCTTGCCGACGCCCGAATCCACGACCAGCGGCACCCGCAGGTCCGCCGCCCCGGCCATGCGCCGCGGGACCTCCGCCAGCAGCGTCTCGACGAAGCCTTCGTCCACCTCGAACACCAGTTCGTCGTGGACCTGCAGGACCATCAGCGCCCGCGCGCGGTGGTCGGCCAGCCAGCCGTCGATGTCGATCATCGCGCGCTTGATGATGTCCGCGGCGGTGCCCTGCATCGGCGCGTTGATCGCGGCGCGCTCGGCGCCGGCGCGCAGGCCCTGGTTGCGCGCGTGGATGTCGGCCAGGTACAGGCGCCGGCCGAACACGGTTTCAACGTAGCCGCGCTCGCGCGCCTGCTGGCGGGTGCTTTCCATGAAGTCGCGCACGCCGGGATAACGGCTGAAGTACAGCGCGATGTAATCCTGCGCCTCGCCGCGGGAAATCCCGAGCTGCTTGCCCAGGCCGAACGCGCTCATGCCGTACATCAGGCCGAAGTTGATCGCCTTGGCCGCGCGACGCTCGTTCGGCTCGACCGCGTCGATCGCCTTGCCGAACACCTCCGCGGCGGTGGCGCGGTGGATGTCGGTGCCGGATTCGAAGGCACTCACCAGCGCGGGGTCCTGCGACAGGTGGGCCATGATCCGCAGTTCGATCTGCGAGTAGTCGCAGGCGACGATGCGCCGGCCCGGCGGCGCGACGAAGGCCTTGCGGATGCGGCGTCCGTCCTCGGTGCGGATCGGGATGTTCTGCAGGTTCGGATCGCTGGAGGCGAGCCGCCCGGTGGCGGCCCCGGCCTGGTGGTAACTGGTGTGGAGGCGGCCGTCGTCCGGATTGGCCATCTCCGGCAGCTTCTCGGTGTAGGTGCTGCGCAGCTTGGCCAGGCCGCGGTATTCGAGGATCACGCTGGGCAGCGGATGCTGGTCGGCGATCGCCTCCAGCGCCTCTTCGTTCGCCGACGGCTGGCCGGACGGCGTCTTCACCAGAGCCGGCAGCTTCAGTTCGTCGTAGAGCAGCGCGCAGACCTGCTTCGGCGAGTCCAGGTTGAAGCTGCGCCCGGCCAGCTCGGTGGCGCGCTGCTGCAATTCCAGCATGCGCCGCGACAGGTCGGCCGACTGCCGGCGCAGTTCGTCCATGTCCACCAGCACGCCGTTGGCCTCGATCCGCTCGAGCACCGGCACCAGCGGCATCTCGATCTCGCGGTAGACCTTGTCCAGTGCCGGCTCGGCGGTCAGTTGCGGGCGCAGCGCGCGGTGCAGGCGCAGGGTGACGTCGGCATCCTCGGCGGCGTAGCGGGTGGCGTCGTCGATCGCGACCGACGGGAACGGGATCTGCTTCGCGCCCTTGCCGGCGACGTCGGTGTAGGTGACGGTCTTGTAGCCGAGATAGCGCATCGCCAGCGAGTCCATGTCGTGGCGGGTGGCGGTGGCGTTGAGCACGAAGCTTTCCATCATCGTGTCGTCGGCGTAGCCGCGCACCTCGACGCCGTGGCAGCGCAGCACGTGCAGGTCGTACTTGCCGTGGTGGCCGACCTTGCGCCTGGCGGGGTCGGTGAGCAGCGGCCGCAACGCGTCCAGCACCTCCTGCGTGGGCAGCTGCGCCGGCGCGCCTGGATAGTCGTGGCCCACCGGGATGTACGCGGCCTTGCCCGGCTCGACCGAGACGCTCAACCCGACCAGGCGCGCGCACAGCGCGTCCAGCGAGTCGGTCTCGGTGTCGAAGGCGAACTCGTCGGCCCCCTGCAGTTTCGCGATCCAGGCGTCGAGCGCGTCGCGGGTGAGCACGGTCTCGTATTCGCCAGCAATCGCCAGCGCCGGATCAAGGTACGGCGCCGGCGCGGCGCTGCCGCCCCGGGCATAGCCCGCCGCGGTCGATCGCATCGCGCCCTTGCTGCCGCCCGGCGCGGGCTCGGGCGCGGCATTGCCTTCCAGTTCGCGCAGGGCCTGGTTGAAGCCGTAGCGCGTGTACAGCGTGCGCAGGGTGTCGATGTCGCGCGGGCGCAGCGCCAGCGAGCGGGCCGGTGCGTCCAGGGCGACGTCGGTCTTGATCGTGACCAGCTCGCGGTTGAGCGGCAGGCGCTCCAACCCTGCCCGCAGGTTGTCGCCGATCTTGCCCTTGATGCCCGTGGCCGCCGCGATCACGCCGTCGAGGTCGCCGTGCTCGTTGAGCCACTTCGCCGCGGTCTTGGGGCCGCACTTCTCGATGCCGATGACATTGTCGATCGCATCGCCCATCAGCGCCAGGAGGTCGACGATGCGCGCCGGCGGCACGCCGAACTTGGCGACCACCGCTTCGTCGCTGTCCAGCCGGCTGCCGCTCATGGTGTTGACCAGCTCGATCCGGCCGCCGCCCTCGAAGCTGCGCACGAGCTGGGCGAAATCCTTGTCGCTGGTGGAAATGGTGACGTGGCTGCCTTCGCGCGCGGCTTCCAGCGCGAGGGTGCCGATCACGTCGTCGGCCTCGACGCCGTCCACGCGCAGCATCGGAAAGCCCAGCGCCTGGACGATGTCGCACATCGGCTGCACCTGCGCGCGCAGTTCGTCGGGCATCGGCGGGCGGTTGGCCTTGTACTCCGGGTACAGGTCGTCGCGGAAGGTCTTGCCCGGCGCGTCGATCACGAAGGCGGCGCAGTCCGGCTGCTCCTTGAGCGTGGCGCGCAGCATGTTGACCACCCCGAACAGCGCGCCGGTCGGCTCGCCCGCGGCGTTGCTCAGCGGCGGCAGCGCGTGGAAGGCGCGGTACAGGTACGAGGAGCCGTCGATCAGGACGAGGCGGTGCGGGCGTTCCGGGGAACCAGTCATGCACCGATTCTAAGGGCTGCCCGCAGGGCATGCCGCGTGCACGGGGGCGCGGCGCATAATGCCCGGGCGACCCCTGCCCGGAGCCTGCCATGCGCCTCGCGATCCCCTGTGCCGCCGCCCTGCTGCTGTCCGCCTGCGCCACTGGCGGCGCCCCGCTGCCCGCCGGCGCGATGCCGATCCCGGAGGGCGCGGTCGAAGCGGTCCGCACCGAGCCCAACGGCGACGTCATCTACGAGTACCGGGTCGCCGGGCAACTGAAGATGGTCAAGGTCGTGCCCGCGCGCGGCCCGACCTACTACCTCGTCGACCGCAATGGCGACGGCAAGGTGGACGTCGAGGACGGCGAGATTCCCGCCACCTACTTCAAACTGTTCGAGTGGTGAACCGGATCCCGTAGCAGCCGAGCCATGCTCGGCTGGCATTGGACGGTTCCTGCCATCCGCCGAAACAGCCGACCATGGGTCGGCTCTACGGACCTACCCGCGCGGTCCGCCCATCACCGGCAACACCACGCCGTTGACATAGGACGCCATCACCGGCGACGCCAGGAACACGTACGCCGGCGAAATCTCCTCCGGTTGCGCCGGCCGGCCCATGTCGCTGTCCTGGCCGAACTTCGCCACCTTGTCGGCTTCCCGGTCGGCCGGATTGAGCGGCGTCCACACCGGGCCCGGCGCCACCGCGTTCACCCGGATCCCGCGCTCGAGCAGGTTCGCCGCCAGCGCCTTGGTGAAGGCGTGGATCGCGCCCTTGGTCGCGGTGTAGTCGAGCAGGTGCTTGTTGCCGAACAGTGCCGTCTCCGAGCCGGTGTTGATGATGCTGGCGCCTTCGGACATGTGCGGCAGCGCCGCGCGCGCCATGTGGAAATAGCCGGCGATGTTGGTCTGCAGGGTTTCCTGCAGGTGCTCGTCGGTGATGTCCTCCAGCGCTTCGGCGTGCATCTGGAACGCCGCGTTGTTCACGAGCACGTCGAGGCGGCCGAACTCGGCGACGACGGCTTCGACCACCGCCTCGCAGGCGTCGGCGTCCTTCACGTCCGCGGCGATCGCGAGGCAGCGCGCGCCCTCGGCCTCGACGTGGCGGCGGGTGTCCTCGGCGTCGCGGTCCTCGCTGAGGTAGGTGATCGCGACGTCGGCGCCCTCGCGCGCGAACAGCACCGCGACCGCGCGGCCGATGCCGGAATCGCCGCCGGTGACCAGCGCGACCATGCCCTCCAGCTTGCCGCTGCCGGCGTAATCGGGCGCCTCGAAGCGCGGCTGCGGGTCGAGCTTGTGTTCGTGCCCGGGCTTGCGCTGCGCCTGCCGCGGCAGCGGGTTGACCGGCTGCCTGCGCGGCCCGGCCTGGACCGGCTGCTTCTTCGCCTTGCCGGTGGGCTGTTTTGCGGCCTTCTTCGCGGCCTTTTTCTTCGCGTTCCGACGATCGGCAGTCGCCTGGATGGCCCGTTGCTTTTTCGCCGCCTGCCTGGGTTTTCCGCTCGGAGAAGCTTTGCGCGTGACCATGTCTGGGCTCCCTTGGAACGGCCATGACGCTATCCGCGGCGGCGTTGAAGCGGCGTGACCCTCGCGCCGCCGTCACCCGGATGAACCGTCGGCCGCGCGCTTCGCGACGGGTTCATGGGGTCGCCCGGACCATCGGGCCAGCGTCCCATGGAGGAGCACGCAGATGCCGTATTCGACGATCGACGACCTGCCCGATCCGGTGCAGGAAAACCTGCCGAAGCACGCGCAGGAGATCTACAAGGAAGCCTTCAACAGCGCCTGGGACGAATACAAGGACCCGGACAGGCGCCGAGTCGACGCCAGCCGCGAGGAAACCGCGCACAAGGTCGCCTGGGCCGCGGTCAAGGAGAAGTACGAGAAGGGCGACGACGGCGACTGGCACGCGAAGTAGCGCCGACGCATGGGTAGAGCCGACCCATGGTCGGCCCAAGGGGCTTGCCGACCATGGGTCGGCTCTACACCGGCGTCAGGTTGGCATACGCCAGCACCAGCCACTTGCTCCCGGCCTCGTCGAAATTGACCTGCACGCGCGCGTGCGCGCCGCTGCCTTCGACGTCGGTGACGAATCCGGTGCCGAACGTGGGGTGGCGCACGTTCTGGCCGAGGCGGATGCCCGGAGTGTCCAGCGCGGCGTGGCCGCGGTCGCGGCGCGGCAGCGGCGACACCACCGGCCTGGAGAGCTGCGCGCGCGGGCGCACCTCGTTCAGCAGCGGCGCCGGGATCTCGCGCAGGAAGCGCGAGGGAATCCCGTACATGTCGGCGCCGTGGATGCGCCGCGCCTCGGCGTAGCTGAGCACCAGCTTCTGCCGCGCGCGGGTGATGCCGACGTAGGCCAGCCGCCGCTCTTCCTCCAGCCGCCCGCTTTCCTCCAGCGACTTGCCGCTGGGGAACAGGCCTTCCTCCAGCCCAGCCAGGAACACCAGCGGGAACTCCAGGCCCTTGGCGCTGTGCAGGGTCATGAGCTGGACGCCGTCCTCGCCGGCCTGGGCCTGGCCCTCGCCGGCCTCCAATGCCGCATAGGACAGGAACGCGACCAGCTCGCTCAGGGCCGCCGACTCCTCGTCGTCGTCGCGCTGCACGAAGCGCGAGGCCACCGACACCAGTTCGTCGAGGTTGTCGGTGCGCGAATCCAGCGAGCCCTTGGATTCGTTCGCGTAATGCGTGCGCAGGCCGCTGCGCATCAGCACATGGTCGATCTTCTCCTGCAACGGCAGTTCGGCGACTTCGGTGTCCAGCGCGTCGATGAGCACGAGGAATCCGCCCAGCGCGTTGCGCGAGCGCGCGGCCAGCACGTCGCCGGTGCTGCAGCGGCGGGCGGCCTCCCACAGCGAAATTCCGTCCGCGCGCGCCCGCTGCCGCACTTCCGACAGGGTGCGCTCGCCGATCCCGCGCGTGGGCGTGTTGACCGCGCGCTCGAACGCGGCGTCGTCGTCGCGGTTGGCGACCAGGCGCAGGTAGGCCAGGGTGTCCTTGATCTCGGCGCGCTCGAAGAAGCGCATGCCGCCGTAGACCCGGTACGGGATCTGCTCGGCCAGCAACGCCTCTTCGAACGCGCGCGACTGGGCGTTGCTGCGGTACAGGATCGCCGCGTCGCCGTAATTGCCGCCGTCGCGCATCCACTGGCGGATGCGCTCGACCACGAAGCGCGCCTCGTCGATCTCGTTGTAGGCCGCGTACAGGTCGATCGGCTCGCCCTCGCCGCTGTCGGTCCACAACTGCTTGCCGAGGCGGTCCGGGTTGTGCGCGATCACCGCGTTGGCGGCGTTGAGGATGTTGGCGCTGGAGCGGTAGTTCTGCTCCAGCCGCAACGTGGTCGCCCCGGGAAAATCCGCGAGGAAGCGCTGCACGTTCTCGACCTTGGCACCGCGCCAGCCATAGATCGCCTGGTCGTCGTCGCCGACCACGAACACGTGCCCCGTGTCGCCGGCGAGCACGCGCACGAACGCGTACTGGATCGCGTTGGTGTCCTGGAACTCGTCCACCAGGATCTCGCCGAAGCGGCGCCGGTAATGCGCCAGCAAGGCCGGGTTGTCGCGCAGCAGCTCGTGCGCGCGCAGCAGCAGTTCGGCGAAGTCCACCAGCCCCGCCCGGTCGCAGCGCTCCTGGTACAGCGCGTAGGCGCGCTGCATCACGTCCAGCCAGGCGTCCCCGGGTGCGGGCTGCAGGTGTTGCGGGCGCCGGCCTTCGTCCTTCTGGGTGTTGATCCACCAGGCGATCTGCCGTGGCGGAAAGCGCGCGTCGTCGAGCTCCAGCTGCTGCACCACGCGCTTGACCAAGCGCAGCTGGTCGTCCGAATCCAGCACCTGGAAGCCCTCCGGCAACTTCGCCTCCTGCCAGTGCAGGCGCAGCAGGCGGTGGCACAGGCCGTGGAAGGTGCCGATCCACATGCCGCGGGCGCCGTGCCGCAACAGGCCCTCGGCGCGGCCGCGCATCTCCGCGGCGGCCTTGTTGGTGAAGGTGACCGCGAGGATGCCGTGCGCCGGCACGCCGTGGACCTCGTTCAGCCAGGCGATGCGGTGGGTGAGCACGCGGGTCTTGCCGGACCCGGCGCCGGCCAGCACCAGGTAGTGGCCCGCGGGCGCGGTGACCGCCTCGCGCTGGGCCGGGTTCAGCCCGTCGAGCAGGTGGGAGACATCCATCCTCCCATTCTACGTGCCGTCAGTGCTGCGCCTCGCGCCGGGTCGTGGTCGCGTGCATCACCTTGTCGGTGTAGGCGATGCCGATCGCGGACAGGATGAACACGCAGTGGATGATGGTCTGCCACATCACCCCGCCCTCGGTGAAGCGGGTGCACGGGGTGCCGGCCGCGACCGACGCGCACACCGGCAGGCCGAGCGTGCCGGCCTCGATGAAGGTCTTCAGCAGGTGGATCGAGGAGATGCCGATGATCGCCATCGCCAGCTTCACCTTCAGCACCGAGGCGTTGACGTGGCTCAGCCACTCCGGCTGGTCCGGGTGGCCTTCCAGGCGCAGGCGCGAGACGAAGGTCTCGTAACCGCCGACGATCACCATCACCAGCAGGTTGGAGATCATCACCACGTCGATCAGGCCGAGCACGATCAGCATGATGTCCTGCTCGTTGAGGGTCACCGCCTCGTGGATCAGGTGCCACAGCTCCTTGGCGAACAGGAACACGTACACCGCCTGCGCGACGATCAGGCCCAGGTACAGCGGCAGCTGCAGCCAGCGCGAGGAGAAGATGAGGCCGGCGAGGGGCGTCAGGGGGCGGATGGCGGCGGGTCGGGGCTCGGACATGGCGGGCTTTCGCGGGCGGAAAGCGCGCAAGGGTAAACGGGCCCGGCCCCGGCGCGCTAGGCTTGTGGGTCCCCACGTCGCAAGGAGCGTTTCCATGATCGAGCTGCACTACTGGCCCACCCCCAACGGCCACAAGGTGACCCTGCTGCTGGAGGAACTGGCCGAGGCCGGCGCGCCGCTGCCATACCGGATCGTGCCGGTGGACATCGGCAAGGGCGCGCAGTTCGAGCCGGACTACCTGAAGATCTCGCCGAACAACAAGATGCCGGCGATCGTGGACCACGACCCGGAAGGCGGCGGCGGCCCGCTGTCGGTGTTCGAATCCGGCGCGATCCTGCAGTACCTGGCGGAGAAGACCGGCCGCTTCCTGCCGGGCGACCTGCACGGCCGCTGGGAAGTCCTGCAGTGGCTGTACTGGCAGATGGGCGGGCTCGGCCCGATGACCGGCCAGCACGGGCACTTCAACGTCTATGCGCCGGAAAAGGTGCCGTACGCGATCGAGCGCTACGGCCGCGAGGCCGAGCGCCTGCTCGGGGTACTGGACAAGCGCCTGGCCGGGCGCGCGTTCATCGCCGGCGACGACTACAGCATCGCCGACATGGCCTGCTATCCCTGGATCAATCCGTACGACAAGGCGCCGCTGGACCTGGGCCGCTTCCCCGAAGTGCGCCGCTGGCAGGCCGCGATCGCCGCCCGCCCCGCGACCGCGCGCGCCTACGCCCTGTCGAAGCAGGTCAACCCCGACGCCGGCAAGCCCATGTCCGACGAGCAGAAGAAGATCCTGTTCGGCCAAGGCGCCCGCTGACACATTTTTTAGCCACAGATTCCACAGATTAAAAAGGATGGGCTCCGCAGCGACCTGACAAGTCGCCGCGGAGCCCATCGCTTTTCAATCCTTTTCAATCTGTGGAATCTGTGGCCAAAGAAACCATCAGTCCACGGGCGGGTGCATCTGGTACTCGTCGGGCGGGGTGTTGCCGGCGAGGTAGCGGACGAAGTAGTCCCAGCGCCGGCGCATCACGTATGGGGTCTGCTCGCCGTAGCCGTGGCGGGCGTTGGGGATCATCAGCAGGTCGAAGTCCTTGTTCGCCTCGATCAACGCCTTCACCACCAGCAGCGTGTTCGAGGGCGGCACGTTGTCGTCCATCGTGCCGTGGGTCAGCATCAGCCGGCCCTTGAGGTTCTTCGCGTAGCGCCAGTTGGCCTGGCTGTCGTAGTTGGTGCTGCCGTCCTCGTCGGTGACCAGCAGGCCCTGCCATTTCTCCGCCCAGTCGTCCTCGTAGTTGCGGTTGTCGTGGTTACCGCTCTCGGCCCAGCCGACCTTGAAGAAGTCCGGGTAGTGGAACATCGCGCCCGCGGTGGCGTTGCCGCCGCCGGAGTGGCCCCAGATGCCGACCCGGTCGAGGTCGATCCACGGATGGCGCGCGCCCAGCTGCTTCAGCCCCGCGACCTGGTCGGGCAGGGTGTTGTCGGCGACGTTGCCGGCGTAGGCGTCGTGGAATGCCTTGTTGCGCCACGGCTGGCTGCCCATGCCGTCGATCGCGACCACGATGAAGCCCAGCTCGGCCAGCGCCTGGTGGTCGGCGCGCGCGGCGGAGAAGCCGTAGCCGCGCACCGACCCGGTCTGCGGGCCCGGATAGACGTAGTCGACGACCGGGTAGCGCTTCGACGGATCGAAATCCGTCGGCTTGAACATCATCCCGTACAGGGTGGTCCTGCCGTCGCGCGCGGTGACGGTGAACGGCTCCGGCGGGACCCAGCCGGCCGCGAGCAGGCGCGAGATGTCCGCCTTCGCCACGGTCGCCACGGTGGCGCCGTCGGCGGCCTTGCGCAGCAGCGTCACCGGCGGCTCGGTCGCGGTCGAATACGCGTCCACGAAATACGTGCCGTCCGGCGACAGGCTGATCACGTGGTCGGCGGCCTCGGGGGTCAGCAGCTCCGGCGCGCCGCCGTCCAGCGACACCCTGAACAGCTGCCGGTAGTACGGATGTACGCCGGCGACGCGGCCGACGCCTTCGAACCACACCGTGCGCGCGTCCTCGTCCACGCGCAGGACCTTGGTGACGTTGCCCTCGCCCCCGGTCACCGCGTGTTTCAGCTTGCCGGTGGCGGCGTCGTACAGGTACAGGTTGCCCCAGCCGTTGCGCTGGCTCCACCACAGGATCTCGTTGCTCGCGGACAGCCAGCGCCAGTTGATCGCGTTGATGCCGCTTTCGAACCAGGTCGGCACGTGCTCGTGCAGGACCTCGCGGATCGCGCCGGTGTCGGGATCGGCGATGCGTAGCCACACGTCCTTGTGGTCGCGCGAGCTGGAGGCGAAGGCGAGCGACTCGCCATCGGCCGACCACTGCACGTCCTCCCAGCCGCCGAAGCAGCTCACGTCGTCGCACTGGGTGGAACGGTGCTGGTCGGGCGGCATCTTCAGCCGCACCACACGCTTTGCCGGCACGTCGATGACGACGCGCTCGATCATGGTGATGTCCTTGTCGCCGACCAGCGGGTACTTCCAGGTCTCGACTTCGGGATGGCCGACCGTGGTCTTCACCAGGGTCATGGTCCCGGTCTTGCGCTGGTCCTGCTGGAAGGTGGCGATCTTCGTCGAGTCCGGCGACCAGACCAGGATCGCGCGGTCGCTGTGGGTCCAGCCGGCGTTGTCGGTGGCGTAGCCGTAGTCGGTGGCGCCGTCGGTGGTGAGCTGCGTCTCCGCGCCGCTGGCGAGGTCGCGCACCCACAGGTTCCAGTCGCGGATGAAGGCCTCGGACTTGCCGTCGGGCGAACGCACCCCGGGCTCCTGGCCGCCCTTGCGCGCGGCCGCGGTGCAGGCGTCCAGGGCCGGGTCGCACAGATAGCGCTGGCCCCCGACCGTGATCTCGAACCCGCCGTCGGCGGCGATCCGGTAATCGGTGACCGGCAGCTTGTCGGCCTTGACCGGCTTGCCGGCGGCCTTGGCCAGCGCCGCGGCGAGGCGCTCGCGGTCGAATGCCTCGCGGGCCTCTCCCGTGGCAGCGTCGACCACGCGGAAGTGGTCGCCGGTGGCGTCATGGTCGCGGTACCAGAACTGCCCGTCGTCGAGCCAGGTGACCCGGGTGACCGCGTGGTCGACCAGCGGGTTGGCGTTGTAGCCGACGAAGCGTTCGGCGCGGGCGTAGTCCTGCGCGGTCAGCACCCGGCCCTGGGCGGCAAGCGTCCCGGGCAGGCACAGCGCGGACAGGGAGAGGGCGGGCAACAGCAGGGCCGGCAGCGCGGCCAGCGACCAGGCGCGCGGCAGGCGCGCACGGAACTTCAACGACATGGGAACTCCCCAGGATGTGGACCGGGCATCGCCGCCCCATGCTACCGCGAGCGCCCTGGCGCTCGCGCGTGCTGGCTATACTGGCGCGCAGTGCAGCATCCCCCGGAGCCTTGCGTGCCGCCCACGACGACGCCGTCGCCGACCGTGCCGCCGCTGGCGATCCGCGCGTACACCGCCACCACCGCGCTCGGCGCCGGCTTGCGCGCCCAGCTCGACGCGCTCGCGCAACGCCGCGGCGGATTGCGCCGCAACGATTTCGCGGCGACCGCGCCGCTGGACACCTGGATCGGCCGGGTCGACGGGCTGGAGCGGCTGGCGCTGCCGGCGCAGTGGTCGCAGTGGGAGTGCCGCAACAACCGCCTCGCCTGGCTGGCCCTGCAGCAGGACGGCCTGGCCCAGGCGATCGACGAGGCACGCGAGCGCCATCGGCCGCAACGCGTGGCCATCGTGCTCGGCACCTCGACCGCCAGCATCGGCGCCACCGAGGAGGCCTACGCGCGGCTCGACGCCGAGGGCGCGTTTCCTCCCGACCTGCGCCGTGCCTGCGTGCACACGCCGCATTCGCTGGGCGGATTCGTGCAGGCGGCGACCGGCCTGCGCGGCCCCTGCGTCACCGTGGCCACCGCCTGCTCGTCCAGCGCCAAGGTGTTCGCGCAGGCGGCGCGGCTGATCCATGCCGGGGTGGTCGACGCGGCCCTGGTCGGCGGCGTGGACACCCTGTGCGGCAGCGTGCTGTTCGGCTTCAACGCGCTCGGGCTGGTCTCGGCGCAGCCATGCCGGCCGTTCGACGCGGCGCGCGACGGCCTGTCGCTGGGCGAGGCCGGCGGCTTCGCCCTGCTCGAGCGCGCGCGCCCCGGCGAGCGCCGCCCGCAGCTGCTCGGCCACGGCGAATCCAGCGATGCGCACCACATGTCCACGCCACATCCGCAGGGCCTGGGCGCCAGGCTGGCGATGGAGGGCGCGCTGCGCATGGCGGGGCTCGCGCCGGCACAGGTCGGTTACCTCAACCTGCACGGCACCGCCACGCCGGCCAACGACGCGGTCGAAGCGGCCGCGGTCGCGGCCTTGTTCCCTGCCACGCTCCACGCGGGTTCGACCAAGGGCTGGACCGGGCACACGCTGGGCGCGGCCGGGATCGTCGAATCGGTGTTCGCGCTGCTGGCGCTGGAGCATGGGCTGCTGCCGGGCACGCTCAACAGTGCGACCCCGGATTCGGCGTGCGGCCCGCAGGTCCGCTTCGACAATGCGCAAGCGGACCTGCGCTACGCGATGAACAATTCCTTCGGCTTCGGCGGCAACAACTGCGCGCTGCTGTTCGGTGCCGCCGCATGAGCACGCAGGGGCAGCGCGGCGCGGGGCTGGTCGCCGCGATCGAGGGCATCGGTTTCTGGGCCACGGCGGTGCCGGGCTGGGACGCGGCGCGGATGCTGGCGCGCGGCGGCAGCGTGGCGGCGGAGGCGCCGCGGCGGCCGTCGCCGCAGCTGTTGCCGCCGAACGAGCGCCGGCGCGCACCGGACAGCGTCGCGCTGGCGCTGGAGGTGGCGCTGGCCGCCTGCACCGCCGCCGGCCGCGACCCGGCGCGCTTGCCTTCGGTGTTCGCGTCCACGCATGGCGACCTCGGCATCACCGACTACATCTGCACCACGCTTGCCGCCGACGCGCGCGCGCTGTCGCCCACCCGCTTCCACAACTCGGTGCACAACGCCGCCGCGGGCTACTGGACCATCGGCACCGGTTGCCACGCGCCGGCCACGGCGATCAGCAGCCTCGAGGCGAGCTTCGCCCAGGGCCTGCTGGAAGCGCTGGTGCAACTGCAGTCCGGCGCCGAGGCGGTGCTGCTGGTTGCCTATGACGCGCCGTCGGCCGGGCCGCTGGCCGCGGTGACCCGCAGCGAGGGCCTGCTGGGTGCGGCGATGGTGCTGGCGACGACGCCATCACATTCCCGTACGCGGATCCGGGCGACGCTGGCGGACGCGGCGGCGCCGGCCCCGCGCGGGCCCCTGGCCGAACGGCTGGGCGGCAACGCGATGGCGCCGATGCTGCCGCTGTTCCAGGCCTTGGCCGCGGGCGACGACCTGGTGTCGCTGCACGCCGGCCCCACGCAAGCCCTGCGGGTGGAGATCGCGCATGCATGAAGGACATCGTCCGGTCGACCGGATGCCATTGGATGGCAAGGACATCGCCGTGGTCATTCCCGCGCTCAACGAGGCGCTGCGGATCCGCGGCGTGGTCGAGGGCGCGCTCGCGCAGTGCCCGCGGGTGATCGTGGTGGACGACGGCTCCGACGACGACACCGTCGCGCGGATCGCCGACCTCCCGGTGACGTTGCTGCGGCATCCGCGGCGCATGGGCAAGGGCGCGTCCCTGCGCGACGGCTTCCGCGAGGCGCTGCGCCAGGGCGCGCGCGCGGTGCTGAGCATGGATGGCGACGGCCAGCACTCGGCCAGCGACATCCCGCGCATGCTCGAGGCCGCCAACCGCTATCCCGGGCACGTGGTGATCGGCGCGCGCCTGCGCCGACGCTCGCAACAACCGCTGCACCGGCGCGTGGCCAACGAGTTCGGCGACTGGGGCCTGGCCTGGGGCACCGGCTACCAGATCGCGGACAGCCAGAGCGGGCAGCGCCTGTACCCGGCCGCGGTCGCGGCGCTGGACGACGTGCCCGGCGAGGACTTCGTGTTCGAGGCGCAGATCCTGATCTCGGCGGCGCGGCGCATGGGCACGCGCTGCGTGTCGGTGCCGATCGAGTCGCGCTACAAGTGCGTGCACTCCGGCGAGCAGTTCCGGCCCAGCCATTTCCGGCCCTTGCGCGACCTGTGGCGGATCACCAGCCACATCGTCGGGCAGGCGCTGTCGCACGGCCAGCTTCCTGCGGTGTACCGCTCGATCCGGGCCAATCCGCCGGTGGTCTACGACCCGAGCGAGGAACTGCCCGGCGGCGTCGAGGTGCAGCGGGCGGGCTAGCGGCCTTTACCGCTCCGCCTTTACCGCTCCACGTAGATCGCGATCGCCTGCGCGTGCTTCTGCGTCGGGCTCACGTCCACGCCGACCCCCGCGCCGACCCGGGTGTGGCCGCCGAAGCGGGCACCGCCGACGCCGACGTTGACCCCGCTGCGGCGCGCGCCGCTGGCCATGCCCTGCAGCAGGATGCCGTTCGCGCCCAGGCTCGCGGCCTCACGGCGCAGTTTGGCCATCACCGAGTCGAGCTTGTTCTGCTCGCCGTAGGTGAACGGCCCGCTCGCCGCCTCGACCAGCGCGATCTCGCGGTACTTCGGCGGCGGCGTGGTGTAGACCCGCACCTGCTCCGGGGCCAGCGCCGGCATCGGCGGCCCGAGCATCACGTGCGAGGTCGTCGCGCACCCGCCAAGCAGGAGTGCTGTTAACACCAGGAGGATGGCGAGCTTGCGCATGCCGCCCACTGTAGAGCCGACCCATGGTCGGCTCCGTGAACGACAGCCCCTACCCCATCCCCCCGTTCACCCCGATCACCTGCCCGTTCACGTAGCCCGCCGCGTCCGAGCACAGGAATCCGACCAGCGCCGCCACCTCCTCCGGGGTGCCCGCGCGGCCGGCCGGCACGAGCTGTTTCACCGCCTCGGGCGGGAACGCGTCCGCGGCCATCCGGCCCTCGATCACGCCCGGCGCGACCACGTTCACGGTGATCCCGCGCGAGGCCATCTCCCGCGCCAGCGAGCGGCTGGCGCCGTGCAGCGCCGACTTGGCCGCGGCGTAGTTGGCCTGGCCGCGGTTGCCGAGCACCGCGGCGACGCTGGACACGCTGACGATCCGGCCCCAGCGGGTCCGCGCCATCGGCAGCAGCAGCGGCTGGGTCACGTGGAAGAAGCCGTGCAGCGACACGTCCACCACCCGTTTCCACTGCGCCTCGTTCATCCCGGCCAGCGGCGCGTCGTCGTGGATGCCGGCGTTGTTGACCAGCACCTGCACCGGGCCCGCGGCGAGCAGGCGCTCGATCGCGGCGCGGGTGGCCGTGCCGTCGGTGATGTCGAACGCGACCGCCTCGGCACTGCCACCGGCGTCGCGGAGGGCCGCGGCCACCGCTTCGGCGCGCGCGGGGTTGGCGTTGCCGTGGACGATGACATGCAGGCCGTCTGCCGCCAGCCGGCGGCAGACCGCCGCGCCGATGTCGCCGCTGCCGCCGGTGACCAGTGCGCGCCTGCGTGCGTCCTTCATGCCGAAGCCCCTTCGTCCGCCCCTTCGTTCCCGGGCATCACCGCGACCCGGCCTTCCGCGAGCAGGCGGCCCTGGTGGGTGATGCGGAAGGCATATTGCCAGCCCGCGTCGGCATCGATCAGCAATTCGGCCTCGCCCTCGAGCGGGCCTGGCAGGTCGTCGATGCGCGCGCAGTGCAGGACAACGCCGCGCAGCGCGACCAGCAGCCCGGGGCGCGCGGTGGACCCGGCGGCACGCGCACGCAGGCCGCCGTGCACTGCCGCGGCCTGTGCGCCGTATTCGCACAGGTGCACGGCATGCAGGCGGCCGTCGGCGCCGCGCAGCGGATGCGCGGGATCGCGGTGGCCTTGGGTGGTGACGCGGACCCGGTGCGAATCGAAGGCCTGCGCGGTGTTCCACAGGCACATCGCGCCGGCATGCGGCACCAGCGTGAGGATCGCGTCGCGATCGGCCACGACCGTGCTCATGTCGCCGCGCCCACGGGCCGGCGCGCGATCAGCAGCGCCAGCACGAAGTTGGCGGCCACGCCGATCGCCACCGTGCTGCCGATCGCGCGCAGCACCGGGATCGAGGACAGCGCGAGCAGCGCGAACACCAGCAGCGTGGTCAGGCTGCACACGATTACCGCGTGCAGCGTGCGCAGCTGCGCGTCGCGCGCGTCGCCGGCATGCTCGAAGAACAGGGCGTAGTCCAGGCCAAGCCCCGCGGCGAGGATCAGCGCCACGAGGTGGAACAGGTTGAGCTCGACGCCGAAGCCGCGCAGCAGCGCCAGGATCAGCAGCGTCGCCAGCGCCATCGGCGCCAGCACCCGCAACACCCGGCGCCAGTCGCGAAGGGCGACCCAGACCGTGGCCGCCAGCAACACCGCCGCCAGGGCCAGCGCCCACAACACGCGCTGGCGGTATGCCTGGACCAGCGCTTCCGAGGCCTGCTTCAGGTCGAGCAACTGGGCGCCGTTGACGCGCACGCTGCGCGCGACCGCTTCGGGGTCGCGAAGGCCGGCCAGCGACACCAGCGCGGTGGCGCTGTCGCCGCCCTGCAGCAGCAACCCGTCGAGCGCGGTCGCCAGCGGGGTGCCGGCCAGGTCACGCGGGCCCAGCGGCGGCGCGCGCTTCGCCGCGGCCACGTCGGCCAGGAACGGCTCGAACACGTCGCCGCGGAACGGACTGTCGGCCAGCGCCTCGGCGAGCGCTGCGCGCAGGGTGGCCTCGACCGGCAACGCCGCCTGCCTCGCGCGCTGGCGCGCGGCGCTCGGCAGGTAGCGGGCGGCGCTGTCGTAGCCGGTGATCGCGCCGCGCGCGACCAACGCATCCAGGACCGGGCGCAGGCCTTCGGCGCGGCGCAGCGCGCCTTCCGCGTCCGGTGCCTCGAGCGCGACCACGTAGCGCACGTCCGGCGCGCCGAGTTCGCCGCGCAGCTGGGTGTCGCGGCGCATCGCCTCCTCCGGCACCGGCGCGAGCCTGGCGAGGTCGTCCTGCCAGAACGGGCCCGGCGCGAAGGCCACGAGCGCAAGCGCCAGCGCCGCGAACGCCGCCAGCGCGACCGGGCGCGGGCGCGGCAGCCGCTCCACGCGCGCCCAGAGCCGGGCGAGTCGCGGCGAGCGCGCCGCGTCATGGGCCGGCACCGGGTCGAGCAGCGCGGGCAGCAGGAAGCGCGTCGCCAGCGCCGCGGTGGCGAGGCCGGCGATGGTGAACACCGCGAGCTGCTGCAGGCCGTCCACGCCCGAGGCGAGGAACGTCACGTAGGCGATGCAGGTGGACACCACGCCGGTGGCGAGCGTCGGCCACAGCTGGCGCGCGCCCTCGCGCGGCGCAAGGCCCGCGCGCTGGTGGCTGAACAGGTGGATCGGGTAGTCCTGGACCACGCCGATCAGGGTGAAGCCGAACGCGACGGTGATGCCGTGCACGCCGTCGAACAGCGCCGCGACCGAGGCGAGGCCCGCGAGCCCGGCGCTCGCCAGCGGCAGCACCCCCAGCAGCGGCGCCTTCCAGCTGCGGTACGCGAACCACAGCAGCAGCACGAGGCTGATCGTGTCCACGCTGCCGATCCAGCCGGCCTCGCGCCGCGTGCGCGCCGCGGCGTCCACCGCGAACGCGCCCGGCCCGCTCGCTTCCATGCGCGCGCCGCTGCCGGCGGACACCACGGCGAAGGCGTCGCGCAGCGCATCGAGCGCGGCCTGCTGCCCGTCGGGATCGAAGCCGGGTGCGCGCGTCTGCGCGAGCAGGAGCGCCTGCCGGCCCGCGCGGTCGAACCACACGCCGTACATGCGCTGCGGCGCGCCCGGCGGTTGCCAGTCCTCGGCGAGCTTGAGCGTCTCCAGCGTCGGATCGGAGGCGATGAGCGGCTCGACCAGCGCGGCCGCGGGCGAGCCCAGGTCCTGCAGGCGCGACTGCAGTTCGCCGCGCAGCGTGTCCGCATCGAACGGCACGCGGTCCAGCGTGTCGGACAGCAGGTAGCGGTACGGGCGCAGCCGCGCAGGGATCGCGTCCAGCCCCGCGCCGCCGTTTTCCACCGCCGCGAACAGCGGCGAGCCGGCGAGGCGCGCGCGCAAGGCCTGCGACTGGGCCGCAAGCGTCGCCGGATCGGCGCCGGACAGCGCGACGAGCAGCAGGCGCGAGCCCGGGCCTTCGCCCATCTCCTCGATCAGCAGCTTCTGCGCCGGCGTGCGCGGCGCCGGCATGAACGCGCGCAGGTCGCCGCTGAGGTGCAGGCGCTGGCCCACCCACGCGCCGGCGGCCAGCAGCAGCGCCAGCCAGGCGAGCGCCAGCGCGAGGCGTCCGCGCGCGCTCATGCGCCGCCCGCGCCGTCCCGATCGCCCGCGCCGCCGCACAGCGCGGAGATCGCGGCCGGGTCGGCGCCGGCCGCGTCGCGCGCCGCGCCCGCGAGCAGCGTGCGCTGCACGTCGCCTTCGGCCGGCGTGGTCTCGATGCAGCGCAGTTCCGCGCCGCGGCCGTGCAGCACGATGCCGCGCACGCGCTTTGCCACCGCCGCGTCGAGCGGCGACAGCCGCAGCCGCCATGCCTCGCGCCGGCCCTCGCTCTCCACCCGGTACTGGCGCCGCAGCGCGGCGAGGTCGCCCGCGAGCAGCGCGCCGAAGCTCGCCTGCAGCCCCGCGAGCTCCGGGTAGCGCGCCAGCGACACGCGCCGCGGTGGCTTGCCGGGCCGCGCGATCGTCGCCTCGCCCGCGCGGATCGTCGTGGTCTCGGCGTAGGGCGTGCGCACTTCGCGCACCAGCGTGGCTGGGTCGGGGTGGCGGTATTCGCCGGCGAGGCGCAGCGGTTCCTTGAGCAGCTTCGAGCCGCGCACCTCGAGGAACGGCGTGCTGCTCGGCGCCGGCCGCGCGATGCGCGCGAGGATCCAGGCCGGATCGGGCGCGGCGCCGGCCGCGGGCGCGCCGGCCTCAGCGCGCTGCGCCGTCGCCGGCGCCGCCGGCAGCATCGCCAGCGCCGCCGCCATCGCCGTCGCCAGGCCGATCGCCATGCGCGCCTTCCCAGTAGTCATAGAAGTTGAACCAGTTGTAGGGGAACCGACGGGCGAGATCCTCGAGCCGCGCCGCGTAACGGCGGATGAGCGCGGCGACGTGCGCACGCCGCGCCTGCCGCGGCACCGCCTCGCCGTCGCTGAACGGCTCGAAGCGCAGATCGTACCGGTTGCCGCCCCGGTACAGGCCGAACGCCAGCATCACGGGGGCGCCCAGCACGGCGGCGAGCTGCCAGGGCGCCAGCGGCAGCGGCGCCGGCGCACCGAGGAAGGGCACGGCTTCCGCCGGCTCGCCCGGCTGCGCGCGGTCCACCAGCAACGCCACCATCTGCCCCTGGTCCAGCGCGTCGCGGATCGCCAGCAGCAGTTCCGGGCCCGGCAGCGCGGCGTCGATCACAGTGGCCGCGACCCGCGGGTTGAGTGCGTCGAGCAGCTCGGTCATCGCCGGGTTGTGGCCCTTGTCGAGCACCACGCGCAGGCCGATGTCCGGGCGCGTGGCCGCGAGCACGCGCAAGGCCTCGAAGCTGCCCAGGTGCGAGCCGAACAGCAGCACGCCGCGCCCCGCGTCGAGGTGCGCGACCAGCGCGGGCAGGCCGTGCACCTCGATCGCGAAGCGGTGCAGTTCGCCCGACAGCAGGAAGATGCGGTCGAGGATCGTCGCCGCGAAGGTGTGGATGTGGCGCGCGACGTCGGGCAGCGTCGCCGGCCGGCCCAGCGCGCGCGACAGCCAGGCGCGCGAGGCGCGGCGCTCCGGCCCGCGCCGCAGCAGGAAATACAGCGTGATCGGATACAGGCAGGCGCGGCCGACGCGGCGCCCGCCGCAACGCCCGATCGAACGGATCAGCCAGATCGCGAAGCGGCCGCCGCCTTCGGGCCGCTGCTTCCAGCGCGCGCTCATGCGTCGCCGGCCCCTTCGGGTGTTCCGGGTTCGCCGAGCTCGCCGCTGGCCAGCAACGCACCGTCGGCCTCGCGCAGCACCCGGAACCGCCAGCGCCGCCCAGCCGGCGCGGCCGCCGATGCCTCGAACTCGACGCGCGCGGCCTCGCCCGGCAACAGCGGCCGCAGGAACTTCGCCTGCGGCAGGCGCAACGCGCGCAACGGGCCGTGCGCGGCCTCGATCGCCGCCTGCACCTGCGCGAGCAGCACCACGCCCGGCACCACCGGGTGGCCGGGGAAATGCCCGGGCAGCGCCGGATGCGAGGCCGGCACGACGAAGCGGTGCACGCCGCTCATCGCAGCGCCTCGCGCCAGAAGCGCGGGCCGAGCCGCGCCATCCCGCGCAGGAACGCGGCCAGGCCCTGCACGCGCGCGGGGAACCGCAGCCGCCGGTAGCCGTACTCGACGAGCATGAAGCCGCCGATGGCGGCGTAGTCGCCGATGTTCGCGAACCACGACCAGCCGCCCGGCGCGGCGAACAGCGCCAGCACCACGTCCACGACCGCGAGCGCGGCGAGCAGCAGCGCCCAGGCCAGGGTCACGCGCCGCGTGTAGGCGCGCACGTCCGCCGGCAGCGCCTCCCAGGGCGTCGCATCGAGCACCGCGGCGATGCGCCCGACCAGCGGCACGCGCCCGCCGTGCAGCGTGCGCGCGAAGGCCCACGCGGCCACGGCGGCGAAGGCCGGCGGCGCCAGCAGCAACGGCAGCAGCGCGTGCGGTCCGCGCGCCAGCCAGGCCGCGCCGAACGCCGCGGCCGCGAACGCCGCCCAGGCCAGCGGCCGCGCGCGGAGCAGCGGCGCGGCCAGGGCGAGCACCACCAGGTCGAGCGCGGCCAGCGCCGCCAGGCGCGGATCGCCGGAAAGCGCCGCGACGTGCGCGAGCAATGGATACGCGACCGCCGCCGCGCAACGCAGGGCGAAGGCCGCGCCCGACGCGGCCCCCGCCGCGTCAGAGGGTCCTGTGCTGCTCGACATGCGCGGCGAGCGCGCGCAGCGACGCGAAGATGCGGCGGTTGTCCGCGCTGTCGGAACGCAGCTGGAAGCCGTAGCGCTTGCCGATGGCCAGCGACAGTTCCAGCGCGTCGATCGAGTCCAGGCCCAGGCCGGCGTTGAACAGCGGCGCCTCCGGATCGATCTCCTCGGGGGCGACGCCCTCCAGGTTCAGGCACTCGACCAGCAGCTGCGCCAGCGAGCGCTCGGCGTCGGTTTGCGGGGACATCTGGGCTTCCATCCGGGCAGGGGCGCCAAGGTTACCAGCGCCGCCGCGCGCCGCGGCGCCGTCCCCGGCGGCCCCGTGATGGCCGGGCCGGTATCATTGCGCCCCCGCCCGCCCCAGGACCCGCGCCGCCCCGATGCCTGCCGCCGTCCCCGCCGCCGCCCCCGCCACCGCCTCGCTGGCCGTGGACTACGCCTGGGGCACGACGCCACAGGCGCTGCTGGCCGGGGACGACGTGCTGGCAGTGTTCGGCTTCGGCGACGCGGCGCCGCCCGCCCTCGACGATCCGCGCTACCTGCACGTGCCGCTGCAGCCGCACGGCGACGCGCCCTGCGAGGCCTGGCGCGTCGGCGGCACGGTCCGCCGCGGCCGCGACGGCGACATCGCCTGGTCCAGCGACGGCGCGCTCTCGTTCGGCGCGATCGAGGTGGACGAGCGCGCGTTCGCCTGCGCCGACGACCCCACCGGCATCGTCGGCGCCTCCGCCCACGCCTACGCGCGCATGCTCGCCTTCGTCGGCGCGAGCGCGACCCCGCACCTGCTGCGCGTCTGGAACTACCTCGACGCGATCACCGTCGGCAACGGCGACCAGGAACGCTACCGCCAGTTCTGCATCGGCCGTGCGCGCGGGCTCGGCGCGTTCGACGCCTCCCGCCTGCCGGCGGCGACCGCGATCGGGCGCTGCGACGCCGCGCGCGTGCTGCAGGTGTACTGGCTGGCGGCGGCCGCGCCCGGCACGCCGGTCGAGAACCCGCGCCAGGTGAGCGCCTGGCGCTATCCGCGCGAGTACGGCCCGCAGCCGCCCGCCTTCGCGCGCGCGATGCTGCCACCCACCGACTCGCGCATGCCGCTGCTGCTGTCGGGCACCGCCAGCGTCGTCGGCCACGCGACGATGCACGCCGGGGCGCTGCTGGCGCAGCTCGGCGAGACCTTCGCCAACTTCGAGGCGCTGCTCGGCGCGGCGCGCGCGCGCCAGCCGCAGCTGCCGCCGGAATTCGGCCCGGGCACGCGGCTCAAGGTGTACGTGCGCGACCGCGAGGACATGGACGCGGTCGCCGAGGCCCTGCAGGCCCGCGTGGGCGGGCGCGTGCCGCATTTCCTGCTGCATGCGGCGATCTGCCGCCGCGACCTGGCGGTCGAGATCGACGGCGTCCACGGCTGAGCTGGGCCACGCCGGCCGGCCGCCGTGCGCTTGCGCCCGGAATTCGACACTAGTTAAACTGGTGTCATGGACGCAGCCACGACCTTCCCCTTCATCGCCGGCGGCCCCGCACTGTGCTTCGTGGACACCTTGGGCGACCGCGGCGGCGCCGGCCTCGAGCGCCTGGACCACCCGCGGGCCCTGGCGGCCTGGCTGGCGGCGGCCGGGCTGGACGGGGGACTCGCTGCCGAACCGACCGACGCCGGGCTCGAGGCCGCGCGGCGGCTGCGCGAGGCGATCCATCGCTGTGCGTTGCACGCGATGCGCGCGCAGCCGCTGCCGGCCGGAGACGTGGCGCTGCTCAATGCGGCCGCGGCGCATCCGCCGCTGCGGCCACGGCTGGAGGGCGAGACGGTGCGGTGGCACGCCGGCCGGCCGTTCGAGGCTGCGCTCTCGACCCTGGCCGCCGACGCCATCGCGCTGTTCGGGTCGCAACGCCGCGCGCGCATCCGCCGCTGTCCGGGCTGCGCGATGTTGTTCGAGGACACCTCCCGGCCCGGCAAGCGGCGCTGGTGTTCGTCCGCGCGCGGCTGCGGCAACCGCGAGAAGACCCGCAACCTGCGCGTCCGCAAGCGCCGCGCACAGCGTTCGGCCACCCCCCACGGAGACGACGATGCCCACTGAACAGCGCGCCTGCTTCGACTTCGAGATCGAGTTCTCGAACGGCGGCGGCCTGCACGGCCACGACTTCCGCCTCGACATCGTCGACGGCGATGCCTCCGACGACGCGCTCGCGGCGGCGCTGGTCCGCGACATGCGCCTGCTGATGGTGCGCACGGTGCGCATCCGCAACAAGCGCATCATCGAGGAAGCGCACAAGCGAGGCGCCGCCGCGGCGCCCGCCGCCGCGGGCGACGGCGGACCCCGGCTGGTCGACCTCAGCCACCGGATCGAGCACGGCATGGTCACCTACAAGGGCCTGCCGGCGCCGCTGGTGTGCGACCACCTGTCGCGCGCCGCCTCGCGCGGGCTCTACGCCGAGGGCACCGAATTCCAGATCGGGCGGATCGACATGGTGGGCAACACCGGCACCTACCTGGATGCGCCGTTCCACCGCTACGCCGACGGCGACGACCTCGCCGCGCTGGCGCTGGAGCGCGTGTCCGACCTGCCCGGCGTCGTGGTCCGGGTCACCGGCGCCCGCGAGCGCTCGATCGACTGGCACCATTTCGCGCCGGTCGACTGCGAGGGGCGCGCGGTGCTGGTGCACACCGGCTGGGACCGGCACTGGGGCAGCGAGGCCTATTTCGAGGGCCATCCGTTCCTGACCGCCGCCGCCGCGACCTGGCTGCGCGACCACGGCGCCCGCCTGGTGGGCATCGATTCGCTCAACATCGACGACACCTCCGGCGGCACCCGCCCGGTGCATTCGATCCTGCTGGCCGCGGGCATCCCGATCGTCGAGCACCTGACCCGGCTCGACGCGCTCCCGGCGGAAGGCTTCCGCTTCCACGCCGCACCACCGAAGGTGGCGGGCATGGGCACCTTCCCGGTGCGCGCGCACGCCCGCTGGGCGTAACATCGCCGCCATGGCCTACCCCCGCTTCCGCCCGCGCCGCATGCGCCGCGACGACTTCTCGCGCCGACTGATGCGCGAGTCCGTCCTCACCGTGGACGACCTCATCTATCCGGTGTTCGTGCACGAGCCGGCCGGCCGCGCCGCGGTGCCGTCGATGCCGGGCGTCGAACGGGTCTCGATCGACGAGCTGCTGAAGGTGGCCGAGCAGGCGAGCGAGCTGCGCATCCCGGCGCTGGCGCTGTTCCCGGTGACCGCGCCGGAGGCCAAGTCGCTGGACGCCGCGGCCGCCTGGGACGACGAGGGCCTGTGCCAGCGCGCGGTGCGCGCGCTCAAGCAGCGCTTCCCGCAGCTGGGCGTGATCACCGACGTCGCGCTCGACCCCTACACCTCGCACGGCCAGGACGGGCTGGTGGACGACACCGGCTACGTCATGAACGACGAGACGGTCGAGGTGCTGGTGAAGCAGGCGCTGTCGCACGCGCGCGCCGGCGCCGACGTGGTCGCGCCCAGCGACATGATGGACGGGCGCATCGGCGCGATCCGCGAGGCGCTCGAGGCCGACGGCCACATCCACACCCGGATCCTCGCCTACAGCGCCAAGTACGCCTCGGCGTTCTACGGCCCGTTCCGCGACGCGGTCGGCTCGGCGACGGCGCTGGGCAAGGCCGACAAGACCACCTACCAGATGGATCCGGCCAACACCGACGAGGCGCTGCGAGAGGTCGAGGCCGACCTCGAGGAAGGCGCCGACATGGTGATGGTGAAGCCGGGCCTGCCCTACCTCGACGTGCTGCGCCGGGTGAAGGAGCTGTTCGGCGTGCCGACCTTCGCCTACCAGGTGAGCGGCGAGTTCGCGATGCTCAAGGCCGCGTACGCCAACGGCTGGCTCGACGAGCGCGCCTGCACGCTGGAGGCGCTGACCGCGTTCAAGCGCGCCGGCGCCGACGGCGTTCTCACCTACTTCGCGCTCGACGCGGCACGCTGGATGCGGAACCCGTAACGCCCGAACCATGGTCGGGCGACCTTGACGGAGGAATGAGCGGATGCCAAAGCAGTACGCGTTGTTCGGCCATCCCGTCAGCCATTCGCTGTCGCCCGCGATCCACGCCGCGTTCGCCCGGCAAACGGGCGTGGACATGACCTACGTGGCGATCGATACCGAAGACCTCGCTTCCGCGCTGTCCGCGTTCGACGGCGACGGCGCCAATGTCACCCTGCCGCACAAGTCGACCGCCGCCGGGTTGTGCGTGTCGCTCGGCGAGCGCGCGCAACGCTGCGGCGTGGTCAACACGCTGCTGCGCACCGAGGGCGGCTGGCACGGCGACAACACCGACGGCGTCGGCCTGGTGCGCGATCTCACCGACCGCCGACGGCTGGACCTGCGCGGCCGCCGCACCCTGCTGCTGGGCGCCGGCGGCGGCGCCCGCGGCGTGGCCCCGACCTTGCTCGACGCCGGCATCGGCGAGCTGTTCATCGTCAACCGCACCCCCGGGCGCACCGACGCGCTGGCGGATGCGCTGGGCGAACCGGGCCGCGTGCACCCGCGCCATTTCGAGGACCTGCGCGCGTTCGGCGAGTTCGACCTGATCGTGAATGCGACCTCGGCCAGCCGCCAGGGAGACTTCCCGAGCCTGCCGATCTCGCTGGTCGGGCGGCGCACCACCGCCGTGGACCTGAGCTACGGCGAGGCCGCGATCCCGTTCCTGGCCTGGGCCCGCGCCGCCAACGCACACGAGGTGATCGACGGCCTCGGCATGCTGGTCGAGCAGGCCGCGGAAAGCTTCAGGCTGTGGCACAGGGTGCGGCCGGACACCGAGGCGGTGTTCACGGAGCTGCAGGGGCGCGCGGTGTCACTGGTGTCGGCGGACTGAAGGGAGACGGGAGACGGGAGACGGGAGACGGGGGAAGCTGAACGCGGGCGACGGTTGGGGCACCGGATTCACATCCGCGATGGCATGATGGCCCACCCGGCAGGTGCGCCTGCCGGCCCGTGTTCCCCGGAGTCTCGATGCCCGCGTCAATCCATGATTTCCTCGCCCGCGGCCTGCTGCAGGCCGGCTGGGGCGAGCTCGCGCTGTACCTGCTGGTCGCCACCCAGTTCACCATCTTCGCCGTCACCCTGTACCTGCACCGCAGCCAGGCCCATCGCGGCGTGGATTTCCACCCGGTGATCGCGCACTTCTTCCGCTTCTGGTCGTGGCTGACCACCGCGATGGTCACCCGCGAGTGGGTCGCGATCCACCGCAAGCACCACGCCAAGTGCGAGACCGACGAGGATCCGCACAGCCCGGTGAAGAAGGGCATCGGCACCGTGTTCTGGCGCGGCGTCGAGCTGTACCGCGAGGCGCGCGCCGACCGCGCGTCGATCGAGAAGTACGGCAAGGGCTGCCCGGACGACTGGATCGAGCGCCACCTGTACACGCCGCACGC
>JBIQLI010000013.1:0-37256 GCA_044464395.1 Lysobacter sp. | reverse complement strand
TGCGCTTGCGCTCCTGGGTCGGCTTCTCGTAGAACTCGCGCTTGCGGGTCTCGGCCAGGATGCCGGCCTTCTCGCAGGTGCGCTTGAAGCGGCGGAGGGCAAACTCGAAGGGCTCGTTTTCGCGGACTTTGACGCTGGGCATCTGGGATCTCGGTTGAGGGTCCTGCCAGGCAGGCAGGGGGAAGCCGCGTATGATAACGGGTCCCCCTTGGAGCGCGCAACCGCTTGATCGTACTCGGCATCGAGACCTCCTGCGACGAGACCGGCGTGGCGGTGTACGACACCGCCCGGCCCGGTGCCGACGGCCTGCGCGCGCACGCCGTCTACAGCCAGATCGCCCTGCACGCCGAATACGGTGGAGTGGTGCCGGAGCTGGCCAGCCGCGACCACGTGCGCAAGCTGCTGCCGCTGGTGCGCCAGACCCTGGCCGAGGCCGGGCTGGGCACCGACGACCTGGACGGGGTGGCCTACACCGCCGGCCCCGGCCTGGTGGGCGCGCTGCTGGTCGGCGCCGGGGTGGCCCGGGCGCTGGCCTGGGCGCTGGAGGTCCCCGCCGTGGCCGTCCACCACATGGAAGGCCACCTGCTGGCCCCGCTGCTGGAGGATCCGGACCTGGCGCCGCCGTTCGTCGCCCTGCTGGTCTCCGGCGGCCACACCCAGCTCGTGGCGGTCGAGGCCCTGGGCCGCTACCGGCTGCTCGGCGAGACCCTGGACGACGCCGCCGGCGAGGCCTTCGACAAGACCGCCAAGCTGATGGGCCTGCCGTATCCGGGCGGCCCGGAGCTGGCCCGGCTGGCCGAACAGGGCACCCCCGGGCGGTTCAGGTTCGCCCGGCCGATGACCGACCGGCCCGGCCTGGAGTTCAGCTTCAGCGGCCTGAAGACCCAGGTGCTGCTCGCCTGGAAGGGCAGCGACCAGTCCGACCAGACCCGGGCCGACATCGCCCGCGGCTTCGAGGACGCGGTGGTCGACACGCTTGCGATCAAGTGCGAGCGCGCGCTGGAGGCGGCCGGCTGCGACACCCTGGTGGTCGCGGGCGGTGTCGGCGCGAACAAGCGGCTGCGGGCGAAGCTCGAGGCGATGGCGCGCGCGCGCGGCGGCCAGGTCCGCTTCCCGCGGCCAGCGCTGTGCACCGACAACGGCGCGATGATCGCCTTCGCCGGGGCCTTGCGGCTCGAGGCGGGGCAGCACGCGGACGCGGCGGTGCACGTGACCCCGCGTTGGGACATGGCGAGCCTGCCGGAGATCGGGCAGGCCGCCGCTTCGCAGGCCATGTAATCTGCGCCCATGGACAAGGTCATCATCGAGGGATTGCAGGTCGAAGCGCTGATCGGCATCCACCCGTGGGAGCGGCGCGGGCCGCAGCCGCTGCAGCTCGACCTCGAGCTGGCCTTCGACAACCGCCGCGCCGCGGCCAGCGACGCGATTGCCGACACCGTGGACTACCAGGCGGTGGCAGAACAGCTCACCGCCTTCGTCGGCGAGTCCTCGTATCAACTGGTCGAGGCCTTGGCCGAGGAGTGCGCACAGCTCCTGCTGCGCGACTTCGGCGTGGAATGGCTGCGGCTGGCGGTGCGCAAGCCGGGCGCGCTGCACGCCGCGCGCAATGTCGGCGTCGAGATCGAGCGCACCCAGGCCGACCTGCGCCCGGACCCGGAGCGCGATGCCGCGGCCGCGGTGCCGAAGGGCACGCCCAGCAGCTCCGGCGCCGCGCTGCGCGCGCGTGCCGAGCAGCCCGCGCCCTCGCCGTCGGAGCCGCGCGGTGCCGCGCGCCTGCGCCGCGCCACCAGCCGCGCCTACCTGAGCCTCGGCAGCAACGTGGACCCGGAGGACAACCTGCGCGCCGCGATCGCCGCGCTGCGGGAGCGCTTCGGCGAGGTCACGGTGTCGCCGGTGTACAAGTCGCCCGCGGTCGGCTTCCGCGGCCCCGACTTCTACAACGCGATCGCGGTGATCGACAGCGACATCCACCCGTTCGCGCTGAACGACTGGCTGCACGCGCTGGAAGTCGCGCACGGCCGCGACCGCCGCGACTCGGCCTACAGCAACCGTCCGCTGGACATCGACATCATCTATTTCGGCGAGCTGGTGCTCGACGGCCCCGGCGATTTCCAGTTGCCGCGGCCGGAGCTGCACCACGCGTTCGTGCTGAAGCCGCTCGCCGACGTCGCCCCGGATTTCGTCGATCCGATCCGCGGCATGACCCTCGCGCGGCTGTGGGCCGCGCACCCGGAGTTCGAACGTCCGCCCGAACGGGTGGATGGCATACTCTGAATCCATTCGAGGAGGAGCCATGGCCGAGGCGGGCAGCGCGCCGGGATTTTTCGACGCAAGGCATTACACGTATCTCCCGCCGTGGGCGAAGGCGGCGGTCCTGGCGGCCGCGACGCTGCTCCTGCTGCTTGCGGCGGTGATGATCTACCGCTCGCTCGGGCGCAACGACGCCGGCGACAACATCCTGTTCTATCTTTCGCTCGCGCAGACCGGCGCGCTCGCGCTGATCTTCGCCATCATCCTGCTGTTCTCCACGCGCGACGGCAACGTGCACATGCTGCACCGGCTCGGCGACCAGTTCCTGTCGAACTATGTCGCCCAGGCGTTGCGCAAGGTGTCCGTGCCCGCGCTCGGCATCGACGGCTTCACGGTGCGCGACCTGGGGCGCAAGGACATCTATGGCCGGGTGCTGGAGATGCAGTCGCCGAAGCTCACCCTGCGCCTGTGGGTCGGGCACAACGTGCGCTGCCTGTCCGTCCTCTACTTCGTCCCGCTGACCGAAACGCAGGACATCGACCGCCTGCAGCGGGACCTGGCCCATACCTTCGAAGGGGCGAAAGGGGCCGGCTATGCGGTCGGGTTCGAGCCCGCCACGGACTTCGTCTCGATCTGGACCAAGGCTTCCACCAGCGCGGAGTTCCTCTACAACCCGCGCGAGAAGCTGTTCTGGGCCCAGGACATCGCGATGATGACGCAGTCGTTCCTGCGCAGCGTGACCCGCCGCGGGATCGCGCTTGCCGGCGCCCCGGAGCCCGGGCCGCTGTGAGCGCCGCACCCGCCAGCGTCCTCGTCACCGGCGCGTCCAAGGGAATCGGACTCGCGATCGCGACGCGCTTCGCCGCGGCCGGGTCGCGGGTGACGATCTGCGCGCGCGACATCACCGCGGTCGCACGCGAGCACCCGGAACTGGACTGCGTCGCCTGCGACATGGCCGACAAGGCCCGGGTGCAGGCACTGGCCGCGCACGTGCTCGCGCAGGGCGGCGCGCCGGAACTGCTGGTGAACAACGCCGGCGCCTACCTGCCGGGCAGCATCCACGAGGAGGCCGACGGCACCTTCGAGGCGATGATCGCGGTGAACGTGGCCAGCGCCTACCACCTGACCCGCGCGCTGCTGCCGGCGATGATGCAGCGCGGCTCGGGCACGATCATCAACGTATGCAGCACCGCCTCGGTCACGCCCTACGTCAACGGCGGCTCCTACGGCATCGCCAAGCACGCGCTGTACGGCTTCAACAAGACCCTGCGCGAGGAACTCAAGCCGCACGGCATCCGCGTGGTCGCGCTGCTGCCGGGCGCGACGCTGACCGCGTCCTGGGCCGGCACCGACCTGCCCGAGGAGCGCTTCATGCCGCCGGAGGACATCGCCGAGCTGGCCTGGACCGCATGGGCGCTGTCCGGCCGCAGCGTGGTCGAGGAACTGCGCGTGCGGCCGATGCTGGGGGACATTTCATGAGCGCGCCGCTGCCGCCGCGCGGGGTCGTCAGCCTGGCGCTGTCCAAGGAGGCGATGAAGTTCTCCGCCGGCCACTTCACCCTGTTCGGGCCGGGCAAGCGCGAGCGCCTGCACGGCCACGACTACTTCGTCTCGGCGACGCTGCGCGCGCGCGTAGGCGACGACGGCCTGTGCTTCGACTACGGCCTGCTCAAGCGCGAACTGATGGCGCTGTGCCAGGACCTGGACGAGTACGTGCTGTTGCCCGGCGAGTCGCCGCTGTTGCGGATCGAGCGCGGTGGCGGCCAGGTCGTGGCCGTGTTCGGCACCCAGCGCATCCCGTTCCTGGAGAGCGACGTGCGCGTGCTGCCGCTGGCCAACATCACCCTGGAAGAACTGGCGCGCTGGTTCCTCGGCCGGCTGCTGGCCTCGTGCGGCGAGCAGTTCGGCGCGTGGGGGCTGGAATGCCTGGAACTGTCGGTCGAGGCCGGCCCCGGCCAGCGCGCCGGCATGGCCTGGCATGCGGAGGAGGCAACACCCTGATGCCCGAGTGGTTGGACCTGCGGATGTTCGATGGCACGCCGGTGCTGGCGTTGATCGGATTGGTGATCGCGGCGTGGCTGTCGTGGTATGTCGCCAGCCGGATCGTCGCGCGGGTGCTGGCGCGGCTTGCGCAGGCCTCGCCGACCCACTGGGACGACGCGATGATCGAGCATCGCGTGCCGCAGCGCATGGCCTGGCTGCTGCCGGCGATGGTGCTGCTGGTCGGCATCCAGTACATCACCGGGGTTCCGGAGTTCGTGCGCCTGGTGGTGCGCAACGTCACCGTGGCGTGGATGGCGATCGCCGCAGCGCTGGTGATCGGCGCCGCGCTGGAGGGCCTGAACGCGATCTACGAGCGCCACGGCAGCAGTGCCCGCGAGCGCCCGATCAAGGGTTACCTGCAGCTGTTGAAGATCATCGTCTGGGTGGTCGCGCTGATCGTGGTGGTGGCCGCCCTGGTCAACCGCTCGCCGCTGGTGCTGCTGACCGGCCTGGGCGCGATGACCGCGGTGCTGATGCTGGTGTTCAAGGACACGCTGCTGTCGCTGGTGGCCAGCCTGCAGCTTGCCAGCAACGACATGCTGCGGGTCGGCGACTGGATCGAGATGCCCAGCCAGAACGCCGATGGCGACGTGATCGACATCAGCCTGCACACGGTCAAGGTGCAGAACTGGGACAAGACGATCAGCACCATCCCGACCCACCTGCTGATCAGCGAGAGCTTCCGCAACTGGCGCGGCATGACCGACTCCGGCGGCCGCCGGATCAAGCGCGCGCTGCTGCTCGACCAGACCACGGTGCGCTTCCTCGACCAGGCCGAGCGCCAGCGCCTGCGCCGGATCGCGCTGATCGACGAATACCTGGACAAGCAGAGCGCGGAGCTCGCCGAGTACAACGCGAAGCTGCAGGCGGCCGGCAAGGATCCGGTGAACAACCGCCGCGCGACCAACCTGGGCACCTTCCGCGCGTACGTGGTCGCGTACCTGCGCTCGCACCCCGGGGTGAACCAGGACATGACCCTGCTGGTGCGCCAGCGCGACCCGACCCCGCACGGCATCCCGATGGAGATCTACTGCTTCTCCGCCGACGTGCGCTGGGCGCCCTACGAGAACCTGGCCGGCGACATCTTCGACCACCTGCTGGCGGTGCTGCCGGAGTTCGGCCTGCGCGTGTACCAGCAGCCGGGCAGCGGCGACGTCGCCACCGCGCTGGGCGGGCTGGCCGCGGTCGCCGCCGGCAAGGGTGTCGGCAAGGGCCCGGGCGGGGGCGCGAACGAGGGGGCATAATCGGCCGCAGCGGCCCGGGGAGGGCCAGGGGAGAGCGAGATGGGCAAGTTCGCGCGCAGCTGGGCGCTGGCCAGGGCAAGCTTCGGGGTCCTGCGGTCCGACAAGGAATTGCTGGTGTTCCCGATGGTGTCGGCGATCGCAGCGGTGATCGTCGCGATCAGCTTCATCCTGCCGATGTTCGGCCTGGGCACCTTCCGCGAAGTGGAGGAAGGCGCCGGCCTGCCGCTCGGCTTCTACGTGTGGCTGTTCGCGTTCTACCTGGTGCAGTACTTCGTGATCTTCTTCTTCAACGCGGCGCTGGTCGGCGCGGCGATGGTGCGCCTGGACGGCGGTGACCCGACCGTCGGCACCGGCCTGCGGATCGCGGCCGGCAAGTGGAAGCAGATCCTCGGTTACGCGGCGATCGCGGCGACCGTGGGCCTGCTGTTGCGCGCGATCGAGGAGCGTGCCGGCTTCATCGGCCGGATCGTGATCGGCCTGATCGGCGTGGCCTGGACGGTGGCGACCTTCCTCACCGTGCCTGTGCTGGTGGCGCGCGACGTCGGCCCGATCGAGGCGGTCAAGGAAAGCGCCGGCATGCTCGGCCGCACCTGGGGCGAGAACCTGATCGGCAACGGCGGCATCGGCCTGGCCATGGGCCTGCTCAACGCCCTGCTGGTGCTGCTGGGCGGTGCGCTGGTGGTGCTGCTGGCGGCGCAGGGCCTGCCCGCGCTGGCGGTGACCGTGGGCATCGTCGCGGTGCTGGCGGTGCTGACCCTGGCGCTGGTGCACGCGGCGCTGTCGGGCATCTACTCGGCGGCGCTGTACCGCTACGCGGTCCAGGGCGACGCCCCGTCCGGCTTCGACGGGACGCTGCTGCGCGACGCGTTCCAGCGCAAGGTCTGACCGCCTGCGTTGACGCGGCACCGGCTATGCTGGGCGCATGCCCGCATTGCCCCCACCCGACGGCGCGGCGCTCGCCCATAGCGAGCGCCTGCGCGACCTGATCCGCAACGAAATCACCCAGGCCGGGAGCGCCCCCGGCGGCACGATCCCGTTCTCGCGCTTCATGGAGTTGTGCCTGTACGCGCCCGGCCTGGGCTACTACAGCGCCGGCGCGACCAAGTTCGGCGCGGCCGGCGACTTCGTCACCGCGCCGGAGCTGGGGCCGTTGTTCGCCGCCTGCATCGCCGATGCGCTGGCGCCGGTGCTGCGCGAGCTCGGGCCGGACGCCGAATTCGTCGAGATCGGCGGCGGCAGCGGCGCCCTGGCCGAAGTGGTGCTCAAGCGGCTGCTGGCGCTGGACGCGCTGCCGGCGCGCTACGCGATCCTGGAGCCCAGCGCCGACCTGCGCGAACGCCAGCGCGTGCGCCTGAAGGAGAAGCTCAATCCGCTGCTGGGCGACCTGGTGGAGTGGCTGGACGGGCCGCCCGCCCGCGAGTGGAAGGGCGTGGTGTTCGCCAACGAAGTGATCGACGCGCTGCCGACGCCGCGCTTCACCGTGCGCGATGGCGAAGTGTTCGAGGAGCACGTGGCCCTGGAGGAGGGCGGCGGCTTCGTTCGCGTCGACCGCCCCGCCGACGCGCTGCTGGCCGCGGCGGTGCGCCACGTGGAGGCGCAACTGGAGGCGCCGTTCGCCGAGGGCTACCGCTCCGAGCTGCTGCCGCAACTGCCCTACTGGCTGCAGGCGGTGATCGGGCCGATGCAGGCCGGGGTGCTGCTGTTCGTGGACTACGGCTACCCGCGCCGCGAGTACTACCTGCCGCAACGCCGCGACGGCACCCTGCGCGCGTTCCGCCGCCACCACCTGGTGGACGACGTGTATGCCCATCCGGGGCTGCAGGACCTGACCGCGTCGGTGGACTTCACCGCGCTGGCGGAGGCGGGCACCGGGGCCGGCTTCGACTTCGCCGGCTACTGCACGCAGGCCAGCTTCCTGCTGGGCAATGGCCTGCCGGAGCGGCTGGCGGAAGCCGAGGCGCGCGCGCCCGACGAGCCGGCGCGGATGCGCCTGCGCCAGGAAGTGAAGCAGCTCACCCTGCCCACGGAAATGGGTGAGCGCTTCCAGGTGATGGGGTTTTCCCGGGACGTGGACTTCGGCGCCGCGTTCCTGGCCGGCGACCTGGGCTGGCGCCTGTGAGCGGGCGCGGGTGGCTCAAGCCGCTGCGCCGCGGCCACTTCTGGCTGGGCCTGTGGCTGGGCGGGATTCTCGGCGTTGTCGTGGTGTGCCTGCTGCCGGGCACCGACCTGCCGACGGTGCCGCTGAGCGACAAGGTCGAGCACGCGCTGGCGTTCTTCGCCTTGTCGGCGGCGGCGGTGCAGCTGTTCCGGCGCGGGTGGCCGCTGGGGGTGGTGGCACTGGGATTGCTGGCGCTGGGCGCCGGCATCGAGGTCGCGCAGGGAACGCTGACCGTCTCTCGCTCGATGGAATCGGCGGATTTCATCGCCGACGCCATCGGGGTATTCGCGGGGCTCGCGCTGGCGTGGACGCCGGTGCGGGATGTGTTGTTGAGGATCGACCACCTTTGAGCCGACCTGTAGAGCCGACCTGTAGAGCCGACCCATGGTCGGCTGACTCAACCCCGGCGGATTACAGGAACCGCCGAAGGCCAGCCGAGCATGGCTCGGCTGCTACAGGATCACGATTTGCGCAAGGTCCGGGCGCGCGAGATCGCGGCGATGCGCGCCTTGCGCAGCGCGGCGCCCAGCTTGGGGCCCTGCACGGTGTGGCCTTCGGGCAGGTCGGCGATGACGTCGGCGGCGCGCACCGCGCCGGCGACTTCGAGCAGGCGCAGCAGTTCGGGGGCGGGCGGGTAATCGTCGTCCTGGTGGCCGGCGCGGCCGCGCTTGTCGGCTTCGCAGACCAGCACCAGCTGGCGGATGCGATCGGGTTGACGGAAGCCGTCGCAGCGCGCGAGCAGGTCGTGCACGGTGTCGTCGCGCAACTCGGCCAGGCGGTGCACATTGAGGTGTTCGCGGCAGGCGACTTCCGCAAGTCGCCGGTGCGCGGTCGGCACCTTCAGCCGCTCGCACAGCGCGGCCAGCGGCTGCAGCCCGGCGTGCTCGTGGCCGAGATGCTTCGGCAGCACGTGTTCGGGCGTCAGCGCCTTGCCCAGGTCGTGGGTGAGCGCGCCGAAGCCGACCACGTCGTCGCCGGGCGCCAGGGTCGCGGCCATGTCGCAGACGAGCTCGACGTGCACGCCGGTGTCCACTTCCGGATGGAACTCCGCGCGTTGCGGCACCCCGTACAGCGCCGCGACTTCGGGCAGCACCGCGGCCAGCGCGCCGCAGTCCTGCAGCGTGGCCAGGAACGCCGACGGCGCGGCGCTGCCCAGCGCGCGCACCAGTTCCTGCCACACGCGTTCGGGGACCAGTTCGGCCAGTTCGCCGGCGGCAACCATCTCGCGCATCAGCGTGCGGGTCTCGTCGGCGACACGGAAGCCCAACGGCGCCAGCCGCGCCATGAACCGCGCCGCGCGCAACACGCGCAGGGGATCCTCGACGAAGGCCGGGCCGACATGGCGCAGCACCCGCGCCTCCAGGTCGCGCGCGCCGCCGAGCGGATCCACCAGCGTGCCGTCGGGGCGTTGCGCGATGGCGTTGATGGTGAAGTCGCGGCGGCCGAGGTCCTCTTCCAGCGTCACCGACGGGTCGGCGTCCACCACGAAGCCGCGGTGGCCGCGTCCGGATTTGCGCTCGGTGCGTGCCAGCGCGTACTCCTCGCCGGTGTCGGGATGCAGGAACACCGGGAAGTCGCGGCCGACCGCACGGAACCCGCGCGCGCGCATCGCCTCGGGCGTCTGCCCGACCACCACCCAGTCGCGGTCGCCACCGTCGATGCCGAGCAGGGCATCGCGGACCGCGCCGCCGACCAGGTAGGCCTCCATCTCATCCATGAGAGGGATCATGCCACCAAGGCATCAACCTTGACTTGGGGTGGGGCAAACAAACTTCTTGCGGGGGGCGTCCAGCTTGCCTTGCATCCGCGCGGTCAGCGGCAGCGCATCGCCGTTGAGGCGCCAGTCGTAGATGGTGCTGAAGGCGAGCACGCGGGCGACGTAGTCGCGGGTCTCGTGGTAGCTGATGGTTTCGATCCAGAAATCCGCGTCCATGTCCGGGCGCTGCGCCTGCCAGCGCTTCAGCGGCGAGGGCCCGGCGTTGTAGCCGGCCATGGCGAAATACGGCTTGCCGCCGGAGCGGTCGAGCATCTTGCGCAGGTAGGCGGTGCCGATGGCGATGTTCGCTTCCGGGTCGTACAGCGTCTCCACGCCGTTCCACGGAATCCCGAGCCGGCGCGCTTCGGCGAGGCCGGTGGACGGCAGCACCTGCATCAGCCCGCGCGCGTTCGCGCCGGAACGCGCCTTCGGATCGAACACGCTCTCGGCGCGGATCTCGGCCGCGACCCAGGCCGGGTCGAGGTCGTGCTTCGCCGACTCGCGGCGGATCGCCTCGCCGTGGTGCAGCGGGAAGCGCAGCGCGTACAGCCGCTGCTCCTGCGGCTGCTTGCCCAGCGCGAACACCGCGCGGTCGAACCAGCCGTGGTCCTGCGCCACCTCCACCGCCAGCCGCCGCTGCGTGTCGTCGAAGCGCGCCAGCGCGTCGTTCCACTCGCGCAGCGCCCAGGCCTTGCGGTCGATCTTGTAGAGCTGCATGGCCCGCGCGATCGCCGGATCGGCGGCGACCGCCGCCTTCGCCTGCGGCGGATCCTGCGGTTCCCACGGGCACAGCGCGTAAGGCGCGCCGATCCGGTCGGCGGCAAGGAAGCCATGGAACACCGGCTCGCGCGCGGCGCGTTCGTAGGCGGCGCGGGCCCCGGCCTTGTCGCCGGTGAGCTCAAGCAGGCGCCCTTCGAAATAACTCCACTGCGCGCCGTTGCGCAATTTCGCGGGCATCTTTTCGATCCCCGCCAGCGCCGACGCCCAATCCTTGCGCGCGAGCGCTTCGCGCACCCGCATCTCGTACAGCGACTGGTCCCAGGCGCCGGCCGGCACGTCCTTGAAGCGCGCGGCGGCTTCCGGCAGGTAGGACACGCCGGTCCAGCGCGCAACCTGGTAGGCCACGCGGCCGCGCTCCACCTCGGTGAAGTCCAGCGCCGCGCCCACCTTCTGCAACAGCGCATGGGCACGGTCCGGCGCGCTGCGCGCCAGCGTCGCCAGGCCGTAGGAGGCGATCGCCCGGCTGCGCGCGGTGTTCGGGAACTGCAGCGCCGCCTCGCCCGGGCTGTCGATGAACGCCGCATAGGCCAGGGCCTGCTTCGCCTGCGCATCGGGCAGGCCCTTCGCGGCGACCCGCATCACCCCGGCGGCGCCCTCCGCCGCGGCCTTTTCCAGCCGCTCCCAGCGCAAGGCGTCGGTCAGTCCGTCGTGTTGCTGCAGCGTTGCGAACACGGGGTCGCAGGTGTCCGGCAAGGACTTGCCGCTGCCGCGCCAGATGCCCTGGGCGGCGGCGATCCAGGCCGCGTCCACCGTGCCGGTGGCCGCGCGCGCCTGCAATTCGGCGCAGCGCAGCTCGGTGCTCTCGATCCGCGGTGCCCACGCCGCCAGGAACGGTTTCCACGCCTGGCGCCGCGACAGCGCCGCCAGCCAGGCCTCGCGGAACGCTTCACCGACCGGTTGCCCGCGATAGCGTTCGAGGAACGCCTGCCCCTCGGCGACCGGCAGCGTGTCGAGCTGGCGCCACAGCGCCGCGTATTCGATCCAGCCGAACAGCGGATGCGCGCGCAACGCGGGGTCGGCATCCGCCGGGTCCAGCTTGCCCCGCTCGGCGTCATCGATTGCCGCGGCGATCCGCGACAGCGGCACGGTGCTGGCCGGCGGCTTCGGCGCGGCCAGTGCGGCCGCCGCGGCCGGCGTTGCGGACGCGTCGGCCGGGCGCCCGGCCTGCGCGCCGACTTCCGGCGACGCGCAGCAGGCGAGGACGATGGCGACAGCCAGTGCGGTGCCCGTTCGGAGCATGGGGGAGGGAACCTGGGGCATGCGGCCGACTATAGCCGCGCGCAAGTGAACGCGATTTTTGCGCCGCGAAGGCCGTTCAGGCCGCGCGCAGCGCCTGTTCCGGCACGTCCAGCTCGATCGACAGCGCCAGGTGGTCGGACAGCGCCGCCGGCATCGCGCGCATCGCCTGCAGCGCCAACGGTTCGCTCACCAGGATGTGGTCGATCGCCTTCTGCGGCCGCCAGCTCGGGAAGGTCGGCACGCACTGCGCCGGCGGCAGCAGCGAGGTGCGCTTGTACAGCGTGTCCATTTCCGGGCGGTCGGGCACGCAGTTGAAGTCGCCCATCAGCACCACGTGACGATGGCCGTGCAGCAGCTCGGCGATGAACGCCAGCTGCGAGCGGCGCGAGGTCGAACCCAGCGACAGGTGCGCGATCGCCACGGTCAGCCCGTCGTCGCCGTCGCCGAAGCGCGCCATCAGCACCCCGCGCCCGGCGATCCGGCCCGGCAGCGGATGGTCGACCACGTCCACCGGCTCGAGCCGGCTGAGCAGTCCGTTGGCACTGGAGGCGACGCCGCCGACGCTGCGGTTGGGCTGGTGGCTCCAGTAATCGAAGCCGGCGCGCTGGGCGAGGTAGTGGGTCTGGTTGGTGAAACCCGAGCGCAGGCTGCCGGGGTCGGCTTCCTGCAGGCCCACGATGTCGTGCGTGCCGGCGAGCTGCGCGATCTTGTCCAGCGCGCCGCGCTTGTTGCCGCCCGGCAACACGTGCGACCAGCTCCGGGCGACGTAATCGCGATAGCCACGGGTGCTGGAACCGGCCTGGATGTTGGCGCTGAGCAGCTTGAGCCGGCGCGTGGACATGGGCGGGGTCAGGACTCCGCGGCGGCCTCTTCCGCGCGCGCCTTCTGCACCAGGCGGCTGGTGATCTCCAGCACTTCCTGGTAGCTGCGGCCGCCGATCACGCGGTACTTGCCGTTGACGACCATGGTCGGGGTGCCGTTCACGCCGCTGCGGACCATGAACTGGCGGCCCCGGTTGACCTTGGCATTGGTGGCGAAACTGTCCATGGCGGCGCGGAATTCCTTCGGGTCGGCGCCGAACTTGCCGTACCACTGCGCGATCGCGGCTTCGTCCGGCTGCTCGCCCTCACCGGGCAGGCTGTCCTCGATGTGGATCGCGTTGAACATGGGGCCGTGGGTCTTGTCCACAAGCCCCATCGCCTCGGCGGCGTAGAAGGCCTTGGCGTACGGGGTCCACTGCGGACCGAACGGAGCCGGCACGTAGCTCACGCGCACGTCGGCCGGCAGCTTCGACTTCCAGCTCTCCATCAGCGGTTCCATGCGGAAGCAGGCCGGGCAGACGTAGCCGAACACCTCGACCACCTCGACCTTGCCGTTCAGCGGCAGCCACGGCTGGCCGTTGCGGATCACTTCATAGTCGCGGCCCTCGACCAGGCCGGACGGGTCGGCAGCCTCGGTCGCGGCCGCGCTGTCGGCGGTGTCGCCGTCGGCGGCGGGCGCGGCCGCGTCGTCGGCTTCCACCGTGGCCCCCGCGGCGGCGGCGGCCGATGCGGCCGCGGCCTGGGCCTCGGCGCTGGGCGTGCCATCGCTGGCGGTCGCGGCTTCGGTGGCGGGGGTGGCGCCGGCGGGTGCCTGGCCGTTGCCGCAGGCGGCAAGCAGCAGCGCGCACAACAGCGCGGTCAGCGGCAGGGGAAGTCGCTTCATCGTGGGCCTCCGGGGGCTGTACTGCACGTCGGGAAGGATTTCAGCGCGCGGCGCGTAGTTGCGCGATCAACTGGTCGGCGATGCGCAGGCCGTCGTCGTGGGTCGCGGCGATGATCCGGTAGCGGCCGTTCACCACCAGGGTCGGGGTGCCGGGCAGGCGGATCGCCCTGGCCCAGTCGTAGGCGCGCTTCATCTGCTCGTCCACGGCCGGGGCGAGGAGCGCGGCGCGGAACCGGTCCTGGTCGATGCCGTGCTGGCCGTAGAACCAGGCCAGCTCGCCCGGGGTCGCGTTGCGCGCGATCAGGCCCTCGTCGTGGATCGCATGGAACAGGGCCGCGTGGGTGCGGCCGACGGCGCCGGCCTGCTCGGCGACGAAGAACGCGCGCGCGAACGGGTCGCGCGGATCGTAGGCGGCGGGCAGGTACTGGAAGCGGACGTCGTCCGGCAGCTTCGCCACCCAGGCTTCGAGCTTCGGCTCGAACTCGGCGCAGTGCGGGCAGGTGTAGGCGAAGACCTCGACGACCTCGATCTTGCCGTCCAGCGGCTTCCACGGGCCGGCGTCGACCAGTTCGTAGTCGCGCCCCTCGACCGGGGCGCCGGGCGCCGGCGTGGCGGCCAGGGCCGCGACCGGCAGCAGCAGCGACAGCAGGAGCGAAGCCAGGACCGGGAAGCGTGCCTTCATCGCCCGGCTCCGGCTCAGGATGCGTCGGCCTCGGCCGGAGCGTCACCGGCAGGCGCGGCGTCGTCGCCTTCGGCCGGCGCTTCGGTGGCCTCGGCCGGGGCGGCGGGCTGCGCGGGCGCGGCGGCCGGGGCCGGCGCGCTGACCGGCGTGCCGGCGCTGGCCAGGGCCTCGTCGGTGCGCGGGTGCAGGCCCTGCAGGTAGGTCGCCAGCGACTGGATTTCCTGGTCGGTCAGGTCCTGGGCCACGGCGGCCATGATCTGGAAGTTCTTCAGGTCCTCCAGGCCGGGCACGCCGTCGCGGTACTCCTGCAGGCGGCGGGCCACGTAGTCGGCCTGCTGGCCGCCGATGTGTGGGTAGGCGGGGCCGGGATTGCCGGCGCCGGTCGGGCCGTGGCAGGCCATGCACGCCGGGATGCCGCGTTCCGGGTCGCCGCCGCGGAACAGCATTTCGCCGGGCTTGTAGAACTTCATGCCGTCGTACGGGCCGCCGGAAATCAGGGTGTCGTCGGCGATGCCGCTGCCGGCCTTCTGCTGCGCGTAGTAGGCGCCGATGTCGCGCATGTCCTGCGCCGACAGCGGCTTGGCCATCGGGATCATCACCACCGCCATGCCGGTGTTGCGCTGCTCGCTCTTGAACAGCGCGAGCTGCTCGGCGATGTAGCGCTCGGGCATGCCGGCCAGGCGCGGGTACTGCGGATCCACCGGGTTGCCGTCCATGCCGTGGCAGGCGGCGCAGGCGCCGGCCTTGGTGGCACCGGCCTTGGCATCGCCCCAGTGGGTCTTCGCCAGGTCGGCGACCGCGGACGCATCCAGCGGCGCGGCCTGCACCGGCGCGTTGTCCGGCAGCGGCGTGACCGTGCTCGCGCCTTCCTGTGCGAAGGCGACGGCGGCCATCCCGACGGTGGCGAGGGCGGCAAGGGCGAAGGCGCGGGCGTGGCGCATGCGAAGCTCCAGGAGACCGGGGTGCGGTGCGACGTGTGCGACCGCATGGACCAGGAATTATATGCTAGCCCGATGGCCACCCCCAATCCCCTCGCGCGCGCCAGCTACCTGCTCGCCGCGCACAACCCGCGCCAGTTGCCCCCCGACGGCGGCGCCGAGGTGGCCTTCGCCGGCCGCTCCAACGCAGGCAAGTCCAGCGCCCTCAACGCCCTGTGCCAGCGCAACGCGCTGGCGCGCGTGTCGAAGACGCCGGGCCGCACCCAGCAGCTCGTGTACTTCGACGTGACCCCGCCCGGCGTGGACCGGGAAGCGGAACCGGAACAGGCCCGCTACCTGGTGGACCTGCCCGGCTACGGTTACGCCAAGGTGCCGCAGGACCTGCAGGCGCACTGGCAGCAGTTCATCGACGCCTGGTTCCGCGAGCGCGAGGCGCTGCGCGGGCTGGTGGTGGTGATGGACATCCGCCATCCGCTGAAGGACTACGACCGGCAGATGCTCGGCTACGCGGTGCGCCGCGGGCTGCCGGCGCACGCGCTGCTGACCAAGGCCGACAAGCTCGGCCGCGGCGCGCAGGGCAACGCGGTGCTGGCGGTGCGGCGCGAACTGGGTTCGGCGTTCGGCGACAGCGTCAGCGTGCAGGCGTTCTCGGCCGAGTCGAAGCAGGGGGTGGAGGAGGCGCGGGCGGTGGTGGCGGGCTGGCTGGACCTGTAGAGCCGACCCATGACCTGTAGAGCCGACCCATGGTCGGCTGTCCCCAAACAGCAGCCGACCATGGGTCGGCTCTACAATCTGCCAATGTCCGGACCCAGCAGCGTCGCCGACTCCCCCGTCACGGACCGGCGCGAACTTGTCGAACACCTGACGAAAGGGATGCGCACGCGCGATACGTGGCGCATCGGCACCGAACACGAGAAGTTCGGCTTCCGCCTGGACGACCTGCGCCCGCCGACCTTCGACGGCGAACGCGGCATCGAGGCCCTGCTCAAGGGCCTGACCCGGTTCGGCTGGCAGGCAAGCGAAGAGGGCGGCCGGGTGATCGCCCTGCAACGCGACGGTGCCTCGGTGACCCTGGAACCGGCGGGGCAGCTCGAGCTGTCCGGCGCGATCGTCGAGACCATCCACGACACCTGCTGCGAAGTCGACAGGCACCTGGTGGAAGTGAAGACGGTCGCCGACGAGCTCGGCCTCGGTTTCCTCGGCATGGGCTTCCAGCCGAAGTGGCGGCGCGAGGACATGCCGTGGATGCCCAAGGGCCGCTACAGGATCATGCGCGAGTACATGCCCAAGGTCGGCAGCCTCGGCCTGGACATGATGACCCGCACCTGCACCGTGCAGGTCAACCTGGACGTCGGCGACGAGGCCGACATGGTGAAGAAGTTCCGGGTGTCGCTGGCGCTGCAACCGGTGGCCACCGCGCTGTTCGCCGATTCCCCCTTCACCGACGGCAAGCCGAACGGGTTCCTCAGCTACCGCTCGCACGTGTGGAGCGACACCGACCCCGACCGCACCGGCATGCTCGACTTCGTATTCGAGGAAGGCTTCGGCTACGAGCGCTACGTGGACTACCTGCTCGACGTGCCGATGTATTTCGCCTACCGCGACGGCAAGTACGTCGACCTGGCCGGCAAGTCGTTCCGCGCCTTCATGGACGGCAAGCTGGACGCGCTGCCCGGCGCGCGACCGACCCTGCGCGACTGGTCCGACCACATGACCACGGCGTTCCCCGAGGTGCGGCTGAAGCAGTACCTGGAAATGCGCGGCGCCGACGGCGGCCCCTGGAACCGGCTGTGCGCGCTGCCGGCGTTCTGGGTCGGACTGCTGTACGACGACGCGGCGCTGGACGCGGCCTGGGACCTGGTCAAGGACTTCAGCCTCGCCGAGCGCCACGCGCTGCGCGACGGCGTGCCGAAGCACGCGCTGAAGCTGCCGTTCCGCGGCGCCACCGTGAGCGAACTGGCGCTGCGCGCGCTGGAGATCTCCGCCGCCGGCCTGGCGCGGCGTGCGCGGCGCAACCGCAACGGCGCCGACGAGCGGATCTTCCTGGAGCCGCTGATCGAGTTCGCCGACGCCAACGAGACCCCGGCCGAACGCAAGCTGTCACTTTTCCATGGCGCCTGGGGTGGGAACATCGACCCGGTGTTCCGGGAGTTCGCCTACTGATGGCATTGCGCGAGGTCGAGTTCGCCCCCACCGACGAGCTGCTGCGCGACGACGTGCGCAGGCTCGGGGCGATGGTGGGGACGATGCTCGCCGAGCAGCAGTCGCCCGCGTTCCTCGAGCTGGTCGAAGCGGTGCGCAAGGCGGCCATCGCCCGGCGCGAGGAAGGGGCGCCGGTCTCGGTGCTGGCCGGGCGCCTGGCCGACGTCGGCGACGGCGACCTGGAGGCGCTGGTGCGCGCGTTCGCGGCCTACTTCGGCGCGATCAACCTGGCCGAGCGGGTGCACCGCATCCGCCGCCGCCGCGACCACCAGCTAGACGGCGAAGCGCCGCAGCCGGGCGGACTGGAAGCGGTGCTGGGCGAGCTTCGCGCGCAGGGCGTCGGGCTGGACGAGGTGCGCGCGCTGCTGCCGCGACTGTCGATCGAGCCGGTGTTCACCGCGCACCCGACCGAGGTCGTGCGCCGCGCGCTGCTGGACAAGGAACAGGTAATCGTCGAGCGGCTGGTCGCGGACATCGACCGCGGGCGCACGCCCGACGAGCGCCGCGCGGACGAGGCGCGGATCGCGCAGGCGCTCGCCTCCGCGTGGCAGACCGCGGACGCGCCGCCGCGCAAGCCGACCGTGGCCGACGAAGTCGAACACGTCGGCTTCTACCTCGCCGACGTGCTGTTCCGCGCGCTGCCGGTGTTCCATGAAGGCTTCGCCGACGCGATCGAAGCGGCCTACGGCGAGCGTCCCGAGCTGCCGGAGGTCGTGCGCTTCGGCACCTGGGTCGGCGGCGACATGGACGGCAACCCGAACGTCGGCGCCGGCACCATGCGCGAGGCGCTGCAGGTACAGCGCGGCCTCGCCCTGGCGGGCTACCGGCACGACGTGCGCGCGCTGGCCGGCTTGTTGACCCAGACCGTCGGCCGTGCCGGTTTCGACCCCGTGGTGCTGCAACGGCTCGAGGCGTATGCACGCGAGTGGCCGGCGCTGGCGGCCGGGTTCAACCCGCGCTGGGCGGACATGCCGTACCGGCTGTTGCTGGAGCTGGTGGACGCGCGCCTGGGCGCGACCGCGGACGGCGATCCGCGCGGCTACGCCGGCGTGGACGGCTTCATCGACGACCTCGTCTGCATCGACGCCAGCCTCGCCGCGCACCGCGGCGAGCACGCCGGCCGCTTCGCGGTGCAGCGCCTGCTGCGGCGCGCGCGCAGCTTCGGCTTCCACCTGGCGGCGCTGGACTTGCGCCAGGACTCCGCGGTGCACGAGGAGGCGCTGGCCGGTGGCGAGGCGCGCGAGCCGACATTGGCGGTATTCGCCGAAATCCAGGCATTGCGTCGCAGCCACGGCCCCGGCGCGATCGGCCTGTACATCATCAGCATGGCGCGCAGCGCGGCCGACGCGCGCGCGGTGCTGGAGCTCGCGCGCCAGGGCGGCTGCGTGGAGGACGACGGCAGCGTGCCACTGGACGTGGCGCCGCTGTTCGAGACCGTGGACGACCTCGAAGCCACGCCGCGGGTGATGCGCGAACTGTTCGAGGACAGCGCCTACCGCGCGCACCTGCGCCGGCGCGGCGACCGCCAGGTGGTGATGCTCGGCTATTCGGACAGCGCCAAGGACGGCGGCCTGCTGGCCTCGCGCTGGTCGCTGCAGCGGACCCAGATCGCGCTCACCGCGCTGGCGCGCGAATGCGGCGTTCGCATCGTGTTCTTCCATGGCCGTGGCGGCTCGGTCAGCCGCGGCGGCGGCAAGACCGGGCGGGCGGTGCTGGCGGCACCGCCGGGCTCGGTGGATGGAACACTGCGCGCGACCGAACAGGGCGAGGTCATCCACCGCAAGTACGGCATCCGCGCGCTGGCGATCCGCAACCTCGAGCAGGCCACGGCGGCGGTGCTGCAGGCGACGCTGCGCCCGCGCGCGTCGCATCCGGACGAGTCCCGCTGGCATGCGATCGCCACCGACCTCGCGCACGCCGGGCGCGCGCACTACCGCGCCCTGGTCTACGACGACCCACGCTTCGACGACTACTTCCGCGCCGCCACCCCGATCGACGTGATCGAGCGCCTGCACATCGGCTCGCGCCCGGCGCGGCGGCGCAATGCCGGCATCCGCGGGTTGCGTGCGATCCCGTGGGTGTTCTCGTGGGCGCAGAACCGCTCGGGCCTGACCGCGTGGTACGGCGTCGGCAGCGCGCTGCAGGCCGGCGTGGACAAGCACGGCTTCGACACGCTGGCGGCGATGGCGCGCGACTGGCCGTTCTTCGCCACGCTGCTGGATGACCTGGAGATGACCCTGGCCAAGTCCGACCTCGGCATCTTCGAGTGCTATTCGCGCCTGGCCGGCGAGCTGCACGACGCGCTGTTCCCGGGTATTGCCGCGGAGTTCGAACGCACCCGCGAGCTGGTGCTGGCACTGCGCGGCGAGGGCGAACTGCTGGCGGGCGATCCGCGCCTGCGTCTGTCCATCCGCCTGCGCAATCCCTACGTCGACCCGATCAGCCTGCTGCAGGTGGACCTGCTGCGGCGCTGGCGCGAAGGGGACCGCGAGGACGATGCGCTGCTGGAAGCGCTGTATTCCACGGTCAACGGGATTGCCGCCGGGATCCAGAACACCGGGTGATCCGGCCGCGCGTTACATGTCCCACAGGCGCGCGATCGGGACGGCCAGGCAATTGTCGGTGTCCAGCGGCAATGTGTTCGTGCCGGAATAGAGCAACGCTCCACCCTTGAAATCCGCGCCGCATTGATCGGCCAACCGCCGCAGGCCGTTGCCGTCGCGCGGACCGGCGGTTGCGGCTGCCTTCACCTCCACGCCCCAGACATCGCGGCCGCGGGTGATGACGAGGTCCACCTCGTTCTGGTCCTTGTCCCGGTAGTGCCACAGCTCCAGGTCGCGATCCGTCCAGCCCGCCTGGGCCGCCAATTGCTGGACCACGAAAGTCTCGAGGAGATGGCCGAACCGCGCCCGCTCGCGGACGGCATCGACGGCATCCATCCCTGCCAGGCTGGCACACAGGCCGCTGTCGACGAAATGCACCTTGGGTGTCTTGATCAGGCGTTTTGCCTGGTTGCGATGCCAGGGTTGCAGGCGGCGCAGCAGGAAAAGACGTTCGCACACGGTGAGGTAGCTTTCGACGGTTTCCCGGCGAATGCCCAGTTCGGTGGCAAGGCTGGAAACGTTCAGCAACTGCCCGGTGCGCAATGCCATCAGCCGCAACAGGCGCGAGAGGTCGCGGCTGTCGCGTATGCGCGCAACATCCTTGACATCGCGTTCCACCACCGCGCGCATGTAGTTCTGGTGCCAAGCACGCGCGCGCGCCGGTGCACGGTCGATCGCTTCCGGGTATCCGCCGGCGACCACCTTGCGGGCGACACCTTCGATGTCGGGCGCGACCGTGGGTTCCAGCGTCGGTCGAAGGCTGCCTGCCAGCAAGTGCGCCAGAAACGCGCCTGGCGTTCCGGATTGCTCGGCCGCCGTCAACGGGTGCAGGTCGATGATTTCCATGCGGCCGGCGAGTGAGTCGCCCAACCATGGGAGCATCAACAGGTTGGCCGAGCCCGTGAGCAGGAAACGCCCCGCGCGACGATCGTTGTCGACGCTGAGTTTTATCGAGCGCAGCAATTCGGGCGCCCGCTGCACCTCATCCAGGATGACCGGATCGGGAAGCGCGGCGATGAACCCGGATGGATCTTCCCTGGCGAAGGCAAGGGTGGCGGCGTCGTCGAGGGTCAGGTAGGCATACCGCGGCTCCAACTGGCGGACCAGGGTGGTCTTGCCGACCTGTCTCGGACCCAGCAGGCAGACGACCGGCGTGTCCGCAAGAGCGGCCCGGACCTCACCGGCCAGGGAGCGGGCATAAGGCTGCAAACCACCCATGGCAAGCTCCGTCTATTTGACTATCAAGTAAGCGTCTATTTGCCTACCATAGCAGAGGCAAAAATCATGTTCCAGTATCGGCCATTTGCCTATTTAGGTGTCGTCTGATTGTCTATCAAATATCCGTGTAACCAATATAGTATACTGCCCCCCACTATCCAGCCCTCGCCCGGTGATGCCTCATTCCCACGAAGAAAAAAAGAAGGTCCTCGCCCGCGTGCGCCGCATCCGCGGGCAGTGCGACGGGCTCGAGCGCGCGCTCGAGGCCGGGGCCGACTGCGGGCCCGTGCTGCAGCAGATCGCCGCCATCCGCGGCGCGGTCAACGGGCTGATGAGCGAGGTGCTGGAGTCCCACCTTCGCGAGCAGTTCGGGCAAGCCGCCGTAGACGCCGCCGACCGCCAGGCGCGCGTCGACGAGATAACCGCGCTGATCCGTTCCTACCTCAAGTAGTCGTTCCGCCCCCACAGGAGCCATGCCATGAAATCCCGTGCCGCCGTTGCCTTCGCCCCCGGAGAGCCGTTGAAGATCGTCGAGCTCGACGTCGCGCCGCCGCGCAAGGGCGAGGTGCTGGTGAAGATCACCCATACCGCGTTGTGCCACACGGACGCGTTCACCTTGTCCGGCGAGGATCCTGAAGGCGTGTTCCCCGCGGTGCTCGGGCACGAGGGCGCGGGCGTGGTGGTCGAGGTCGGCGAGGGCGTCACCAGCGTGAAGCCGGGCGACCACGTCATTCCGCTGTACACCGCCGAGTGCGGCGAATGCCTGTTCTGCAAGTCGGGCAAGACCAACCTGTGCGTCGCGGTGCGCGCGACCCAGGGCAAGGGCGTGATGCCCGACGGCACCACCCGCTTCAGCTACAACGGCGAGCCGGTGTACCACTACATGGGCTGCTCGACCTTCAGCGCATACACGGTCGTCGCCGAGGTCTCGCTCGCGAAGGTGAATCCCGAGGCGAACCCGGAACACACCTGCCTGCTCGGCTGCGGCGTCACGACCGGCATCGGCGCCGTGCACAACACCGCCAAGGTGCAGGAAGGCGACAGTGTCGCCGTATTCGGCCTGGGCGCGATCGGGCTGGCGGTGATCCAGGGCGCCAAGCAGGCGAAGGCGGGCCGGATCATCGCGATCGACACCAACCCGGCCAAGTTCGAGCTGGCGAAACGGATGGGCGCGACCGAGTGCGTGAACCCGAAGGACCACGACAAACCCATCCAGCAGGTGATCGTCGAGATGACCGGCTGGGGCGTGGACCACAGCTTCGAGTGCATCGGCAACGTCGAGGTGATGCGCGCGGCGCTGGAGTGCGCGCACCGCGGCTGGGGCCAGAGCGTGATCATCGGCGTGGCCGGGGCAGGCAAGGAGATCAGCACGCGGCCGTTCCAGCTGGTCACCGGGCGCAAGTGGATGGGCACGGCGTTCGGCGGGGTGAAGGGACGCTCGCAGCTGCCTGGCATGGTCGAGGAGGCGATGCGCGGCGACATCCAGCTCGCACCCTTCGTCACCCACACCCTGCCGCTGGAGCGGATCAACGAGGCCTTCGACCTCATGCACGAAGGCAAGTCGATCCGCGCCGTGATCCATTACTGAGGACGCCGCGATGACCGAACGGATCGAACACCACGCCTGCTTCGGCGGCTGGCAGGACGTCTACCGGCACCGCTCCGAGGTGCTGGGCTGCGACATGACCGTGGGCGTGTACTTCCCGCCGCAGGCCGCGCGCGGCAAGTGCCCGGTGCTGTACTGGCTGAGTGGACTGACCTGCAACGAGCAGAACTTCATCACCAAGGCCGGCGCGCAGCGCTACGCGGCCGAGCACGGCACCATCCTGGTCGCGCCGGACACCAGCCCGCGCGGCGAGGGCGTGGCCGACGCCGACCGCTACGACCTCGGCCAGGGCGCCGGCTTCTACGTCGATGCCACCCGCGAGCCTTGGGCGAAGCACTACCGGATGCAGGAATACATCGCGCGCGAACTGCCGGCGTGGGTGGAGTCCGATCCGGCGGCGAGCGACGTGCGCGCGATTGCAGGGCATTCGATGGGCGGCCATGGTGCGCTGGTCACCGCGCTGCGCAATCCGGGCCGCTACCGCAGCGTGTCGGCGTTCTCGCCGATCGTGGCGCCGTCGCGGGTGCCGTGGGGACAGTTGGCGTTCGGCGAATACCTGGGCGAGGACCGCGAGGCCTGGAAGGCGTGGGACGCGACCGAACTGATTGCCGGCGCGAAGGAGAAGCTGCCGCTGCTGGTCGACCAGGGCGAGGACGACGAATTCCTCGCCCGCGAACTGCGCCCGGAGCTGCTGCGCGAGGCCTGCGAGGCCGCGGCGCACCCGCTGGAGTTGCGGATGCGCCCCGGCTACGACCACAGCTACTACTTCATCGCCAGCTTCATCGGCGAGCACGTCGCCTGGCACGCGAAGCACCTGGCGGCGTGAGCCGCCGGCGGCGCTAGCGCCGCCGCAGCGGGCGCGCTTCCGAGGAGCCGACCACCATCGGCAGGCGCACCGTCACCGGGTCGGTGCCGGCAAAGGGCTGGAAGCGGTGCTCGTGCACGCAATGCAGCATCTGGTTGGCGATCTCGGGCTTGGGCACGAAGTTCTCCATCACCACCCGCCCGACCTTGCCGGACGGCCAGACTTCCAGCAGCCAGGTGGCCGCGGCCGCGCCCATGCCGGTGGGCAGGGTGACGTAGCAGTCGCCGGGGTCCTGCTCGAGGGTGGCCACGCCGCCGGCGGCGTCGGGTTCACCCTGGGTCATGCGGGCGCGCATGCGTTCGGCCACGCCGGGATGCGCCTTCAGCCACGCGTTGAGATCCTCGCCGATCAGCTTGCGCGACAGCTTCGGCCGCGTGTAGCGCCAGATCAGCTCGGTGCGCGCCAGCAGGTTGGAGTTGTAGGCCGCGTTCATGAAGCGGACCTGCTCCGGGTCGCGGGCGAAATCCATCGCCACGGTCTTGACGAAGTGCAGGTAGAGCTGGGTCCAGCGCATCGCCTCGCGGCTGTTGGCGTGGCGCATCTCCATCTCGGCCATGTCGGCGAACGCCTGCAGGTCGCCGGCCTCGGCCATCGGCGCGATCAGCGCGCGCGCCTTCTCGATGTCCTGCGGGAGCAGGTTGCCCGGCAGGTAGGGGCCGTGGCGGTACAGCATGCCCAGCACGTAGTCGAATTCCGGGCAGCCCTCCAGCGCGGCGGCCTGTTCGAACGCGGCCAGCGCCGCCTGCCGGCGCTCCAGCGGCGCATCGGGATCGAACACGTCGAGGCGGGCGCCGGGCGGCATCGCGGCATGGGCCTGCGCGCAGGTCATCGGCGCCGCGCTGGCGCTGTCCATCGCGGTGGCCTGCGGCGCCGGGGTCGTCTCCGGCGCGGCGCTCGCGGCGTCCTGCGCCAGCGCCAGTGACGGGACCATGGCGACCGTGCAGGCCAGCAGCCAGTGTTTCAACATCGTGCGTTCTCCCCGATTGCGAGCGCGCAGGATAACGCGGCTGCGCGCGGCGTTCGTTCAGGCGACCGCCCGACACTCAGTCGGGAAGTTCCGAAAGCACGAAATCGGTGTACATGAACCGGTCGTCGCGCAGCACGCTTTCGCCGCGCCGCAGCGGGAGCGGCCGAGCGAACATCGGCCCCGCCCACGCGCAGGTGTGGAACTCGCCGTTTTCCCCGCACGGATCGACCGTGGGCCCCAATTCAGCCAGCAGGTCCTCGTCGAAATCGCGCCCGGCGAAACGCGCGTCGAGCTGGGTGGTGTCCACGCAGCACACGCTTGCGCGCAGGCCGCCGGCGATCATCTCGCGCGCCAGCGCCGCGGTGTCGCTGCCGAACAGCGGGAACATCGGCGTCCAGCCCAGCCGTGCGCACAGCGCCGCGCGCCAGATGCGGATGTCCTCGAGGAACAGGTCGCCGAAGGCGATGTGCCGGATCCCGGGCCAGCGGCCGCGCGCGTTCGCCAGCGCGCCGGCGAAGGCGCTGGAATACGCGGTGTCGCTGGCCTGCCGCGGCATCCGCGCCTGGATCACCGGCAGGCCGGTGGCGCGCGCCTGCGCGGCCAGCACGTCGAGGTTGATGCCCTGCATCGCGATGCGCTCGTAACCCTCGGTGACGGTGGTCACCAGGCCGACGACGTCGACGCCCTGCTGGCGCAGGGTGTGGAGGGTCCAGGCGGCGTCCTTGCCGCCGCTCCAGGAGAGCAATGCTTTCATTTCAAAGGCTGTCGCGACTTGCGTCGCTCCCACAACGGGCTACGCGGCGGAGACGTCGCGGAGTTCCCAGGCGTTGCCGGCGAGCAGGCGCAGGCGGTGGCGCAGGACGTTGCCGGGGATCGAGGTGACCGCCACCAGGTCGATGTGCAGGTCGTGCTGCTCGCCGGTCACGGTCGCCTCCGGGTCGACCACGCCGAGGGCGGGATCGACCTCGTCCGGGTCTTCCTGCGCGTCGCGCCAGCGTTCGAACAGGCCGCCGCCGCGCAGGGCGTCCTGCAGTTCCTCGGCCAGGCCCTTGGCGCCGTGGCTGCGGAACGCCAGTTCGGGGTCGCTGCCTCGGGCCAGCTTCGGGTCGGGCAGGGCGATGTGGTAACGGATGGCCATGCGGGTCCTTTTGTCAGTGCCAGAGACCCAGGATCATGCCGTAAACCGCGAACTGCAGGGTGTGATAGCCGCCGTCGATCAGCCACAGCTTCAGGCTGCGGCCGGCGAAGGCATAGTTGATGGCGAAGCTCATCGCGGCGATGCCGAAGCCGGCCAGCACCCCGCGCCGCACCGCGTACTCCAGCTCCGGGGCCGGGCCGATCCACCAGGCGAAGGCGACGGCCGCGACCAGCGCGGCGACGAAGGCGGTGCCGAACACCTTGGCCGGGTGTTTCGGATTCGCGCCCATGTCGATGCCGGCCTCGCGGCACCACGCGTTCTTGAACAGCGGCCCGTACCAGATGCCGCCGATGACGAAGGCGGACACGGCCGCCGCGATGACTGCCAGCCAGTTCAGTTGCATGTGTCACTCCCCATGTAGCGCCGACCCATGGCCGGCGTGCTTCATTCGAACGCGTGCGCCTCGGCGGCGAAGCCCAGGCACAGCGCGCCCTTGCCGACGTTGACCATGCCGGTCAGGCCCATCACCGCCTCGAACACCTCGACGTTCTGCTCGCGGCAGGTTGCGCGCAATTCCTCGTAGCCGGGCAGCGCGCGCATTTCCGCCAGCTCGCCGCCGTAGCTCAGGCACAGGGTCGGGGTCATCAGGCCATGGCGCACCCGCCGCGCGGCGAAATCGAACAGCCGCTGCGCGGCCGATTCGCTGCCCTTCACCTTGGCCACCGGCCCGGTCTCGCCGCGGTTGCAGTGCAGGATCGGCTTGATGTCGAGCGCGCTGCCGAGGGTGGCGCTGATCAGGCTGACGCTGCGGTCGCCGCGCTTGCGGGTGCGCGCGCGCAGGTAGTGCAGGTCCTGCGCGATCAGGTAGGCGTGTGTGTGCAGCGCCAGGTTCTCCAGGCGCGCGCGGATCTTGGCCGCGCCCTCGCCGCCCTCGATCAGGCGCACCGCCTCGACCGCGGACACGGCCTGGCCGGCGAACACGTTCTGGGTGTCGATCACGCGCAGCGCGAACGGGGTGTCGTGGCCGGCGGCGTGGCGGATCGGCCGGTACTCGTTGAGGATCGCGAAGCTGGCCTGGGTCGCGTTCTCGTGGATCGCGCTGCGCGACTTGGCGGTGGTCAGGCAGAACACGTGGTCGAAATCCTTGACCAGGCGGCCGAGGAACAGCTCGCGGATCTGCTCGACGGTGAACGGCGCGGTTTCCGCGTCGGCGCCGCGCTCGGCGATGTGCGAATGCAGGAACTGCAGCGTCGCCTGCTCGTCGCGCAGGTCGGTGAGCGAGTCCTCGCCGATGTGCACGGTGACCGGGAGCAGCGCGATGTCGTGCTGCTGGTGGTACCCGGCCGGCAGGTCGCAAGCCGAGTCGACGACGAGTCCGATGCGCATTGTGGTTTCCCCGGGGGCCCCCTGTGCCCCGCTGGGGGAACGCTACCTGAAAGGGGGGTGGGTTGCATCCGGGGGTACGGAACGTGCAAAAGCGCCCCTCATCCGCCCCTTCGGGGCACCTTCTCCCCGCGGGCGGGGAGAAGGGAATGCGCTGCGGCTTCGCCTTGCGCCGCCCCTCATCCGGCGCTTCGCGCCACCTTCTCCCCGCGGGCGGGGAGAAGGGAGGTTGCCGGGGGGGCGGGTGCCGGCCGAAACTGGGGCGATGAAGGACAAGGAACAGATCGTCGACAACTGGTTGCCGCGCTATACCGGGGTGCCCCTGGACGGGTTCGGCGAGTACATCCTGCTGACCAATTTCGGGGGCTACCTGGGGCACTTCGCCCGGCTCACCGGGGCGGAGATCGTGGGCGCGGACCGGCCGATGCCCAGCGCCACCGCCGACGGCATCACCATGATCAACTTCGGCATGGGCAGCCCCAATGCCGCGACCATGATGGACCTGCTCTCGGCCATCAGGCCCAAGGCGGTGCTGTTCCTGGGCAAGTGTGGCGGGCTGAAGAAGAAGAACCAGCTGGGCGACCTGATCCTGCCGATCGCCGCGATCCGCGGCGAGGGCACCAGCGACGACTACCTGCCGCCGGAAGTGCCGGCGCTGCCGGCGTTCGCCCTGCAGCGCGCGGTCTCGACCATGATCCGCGACCTCGGCCTGGATTACTGGACCGGCACCGTCTACACCACCAACCGCCGCGTCTGGGAGCACGACGACGCGTTCAAGGAGCGGTTGCGGATCATGCGCTGCATGGCGGTGGACATGGAGACCGCGACGATCTTTGCCGCGGGCTTCGCCAACCGCATCCCCTCCGGCGCGCTGCTGCTGGTCAGCGACCAGCCGATGGTGCCGGAGGGGGTCAAGACCGAGGCCTCCGACGCCAAGGTCAGTGCCAAGTACGTCGAAGGCCACATCCAGGTCGGCATCGAGGCGCTGCGCCTCATCCGCCGGCACGGCAAGTCAGTCAAGCACCTGCGCTTCTAGATAACGGTCGCGGAGCTCGGTCTGGCGGGAGCGCATCGGCATGGAGCGGCCGTCCAGCCAGACCAGGTCGGCGGTGGCGTTCACTTCCAGCGGGTCGCCGTTCCACAGCACCAGGTCCGCGCGCATGCCCGGCGCGATCGCGCCGACCTGGCGCTCCACCCCGAGCACCCGCGCCGGCATCGAAGTGAGGCCCGCCAGCGCCGCTTCCCACGGCAGGCCGTTGGCCACCGCGTTGCCGGCGAGCTGGCGCACCTTGCGCGCGTTGTGCGAGGAATCGCCGGACTGGCTGAAGCCCACGCGCACGCCGGCCGCGTGCAGCCGCGCCGCGTTCTCCATGCTCGCGCCGAGGGTGTCGAAACTGCCCGGCAGGTTGGCCAGCGGGTCCACGAACACCGGCACGTCGGCCGCGGCCAGCTGCGGCGCGACCGCCCAGGCCTCGGCGCCACCGGAGATCGCGATGCGCAGGTCGTGGCGGTCGGCCCAGCGCAGCAGCTGCAGGATGTCCGCGGCACGGTCCACTTCCACCAGCCACAGGCCCTTGCCGTCGAGGAAGCGCTGCAGCGTCGCGCGCCCGGCCGGGGTCAGCAGCGAGTGCCGCGAATCCGCCGCGATGCGGCCGCGGGCCTCGTCGATGAGCTGGTCGAGCAGCATCCACTGCGCCGCGCGCGAATCGCCTGAGAGGCCGGCGTTCTCCGCGCCCAGCGCCACGAACAGCACCTTCGGCCCGATCGGGTCGAGGCTGCCGTCCAGGCGCACGGTGCCGCCCTGGCCGGCGATGATCGAGCCGCCGCGGGTGGCGCCGGCGTGCAGCAGGGTGAAGCCGATGCCCTCCACCCGCGCCACCGGCACCAGCGCCGAGCCCGGGTTGTAGGCGAGGGTGACGTCGAACTCGGGCCGCACCGACATCTCTTCCGGCGCCGCCAGCGACAGCGACGCGTCCACGGTGCTGCCTTCGCCCGAGACCTCCTCGATGCCGATGCCGGTGATGCCGCCGAACAGCGCCGGCGTCAGCGCGCGGCCGTCGGCTTCGATGACGGTGGCGTTGCCGCCTTCCAGGTTGGTGCCGACCGCGGCGATGCGGCCGTTGCGCACCAGCACGTCGGCGCCCTTGAGCGTGCCGCGCGCACCGGCCGTGTGCACGGTGGCGTTGCGGATCAGGAAATCCTGCGCGGTGGCGCTGCCGGCGAACGCCAGCAGGGCGGCGGCGAGCGTCGTTGCCAGGCGGAATGCAAAGCGGTTCATCGGGCACCTCCCCGGGCATCGCGGCCAAGCACCCGCTGTCCCAGCATGAAGTCGGACTGGTGCTGGTGCGCCGGATCATGGCGGTCGTACTGCAGCGCGCCGTCGATCCACACCTTCTCCGCCTGCGCGTACACGCTGAACGGGTTGCGGTTCCACAGCACCACGTCGGCCATCTTCCCGGCTTCCAGCGTGCCGGTCTGGTCGAGGATGCCCATCGCCTTGGCCGGGTTGCGGGTGAGCCACTGGATCGCATGCTCGGGGGTGATGTCCATGCCGGCCTGCCTGGCATGCGCCATCACCTTCGCCGCTTCCTGGTTGAGGCGCTGGATGCCTTCCTCCGAATCCGAGTGCACGATCGCGCAACCGCCGGGCGCGGCGTCGACCAGCGCGATGTTCTCCTGGATGCCGTCATAGGCTTCCATCTTGAAGCCCCACCAGTCGGCCCACAGCGCGCCGCAGGTGCCGGCGGCGGCCAGCTTGCCGGCGATCTTGTAGGCCTCCACGCCATGGTGGAACGCGGAAATGTGGAAGCCGAATTCCTGCGCCAGGTCGAGCATGGTCGCCATTTCGTCGGCGCGGTAGCAGTGGATGTGGACGAGGATGTCGCCGTCCAGCACCGCCGCCAGCGTGTCGAGCTCGAGGTCGCGCTTGCCGTTGTCCTTGTCCTCGCCGTTCTCCTTCGCCTTCGCGGCCTTGTCGCGGTACTCCGCGGCCTTGATGAACGCGGCGCGGTAGCCGGCGACGTTGCCCATGCGCGTGGCCGGGCCGCCCTTCTGGCCGTAGACGCGCTTGGGGTTCTCGCCACAGGCCATCTTCAGGCCCCACGGCGCGCCCGGGAATTTCATGCCCTGGTAGGTGCGCGCGGGCACGTTCTTCAGGGTGACACCGCGGCCGCCGATCAGGTTGGCCGAGCCGGGCAGGATCTGCAGCGAGGTGATGCCGCCGGCGCGCGCGGCGTCGAAGCCGGGATCCTGCGGCCACACCGAATGTTCGGCCCAGACGTTGGCGGTGACCGGCGAGGTCATCTCGTTGCCGTCCGAATGCGCGCGCATGCCCGGGCTCGGGTACACGCCCAGGTGCGAGTGGATGTCGATGATGCCGGGGGTGACCCACTTGCCGGTGCCGTCCACGCGCACCGCGTCGGCCGGCGCGTCGAGGCCGTTGCCGACCGCGACGATGCGGCCGTCGCGCATCAGCACGTCGGCACCGTCCAGTCGCGCGCCGGTGCCGGTGAGCACGGTGGCGCCGGTCACCAGCACCGGCGGCGCGGGCGTGCGCGCGTAGGTGCTGGGATACGGATCGTCGGTGAAGCGCGACGGGCCGGCGACGGCGGTGCCGTCATTCGCCGCGTGGTCGCGCGCCGGCGCGCTGGCGCAGCCGGCCAGCAGGGCCGCCGCGAGGGCGGCGACGAGGGTCCTGGTCATTGGCGTTCTCCCCTTTGGCCCCGCAACGTAGCCCCGGCGGCGCGCGCTGCCAAGCCTGCCCTTGGTCATGGGCGCGTTATCCTTGGCCCATGATCGACGCGAACGCAGTGGTGGCGTTCTGGCGCGAGGCCGGTCCGTCGAAATGGTTCAACGGGGGCGAGGCCTTCGACGCGAAGTGCCGCGCGGAGTTGCTGACGCCGCATCTGCTGGCGGCGCGGCGGGAGCTGGATCATTGGATGGACACGGCGGAGGGGGCGCTGGCGCTGCTGCTGTTGCTGGACCAGGCGCCGCGCAATATTTTCCGCGGCAGCGCGCACGCGTTCGCCACGGATCCGCTGGCGCGCTATTTCGCGGACCGTGCGCTGGACGCGGGCCACGACCGGGCTTTCGAGCCAGCGCTGCGCGCGTTCTTCTACCTGCCGTACGAACACTCCGAGGCGCTGGCAGACCAGGACCGCTCGGTGACGCTGTTCGAGGCGCTGGGCGATGCCAACTACCTCGACTACGCGGTGGCGCACCGCGACGTGATCGTCCGCTTCGGCCGCTTCCCGCACCGCAACCGGGTGCTCGGGCGCGAGACCACGCCTGAAGAACAGGCGTGGCTCGACGCCGGCGGCGGCTGGTGACTCAGTACTTCGGGATCGAGGTGTCCGCGTCGGCCCAGGCGTCGATGCCGCCGCTCACGTTGTAGAGCTCGGTGAAGCCGAGCTGGCGGAAGTGCTCGGCGGCGCCGAGGCTGCGCTGGCCGTGGTGGCACAGGAAGGCCAGCGGCGTGTCCTTGGGCAGCGCCTCGAGCTCGGCGGCGCCGGCGTCGAGGGTGCGCACCGGCACCGGGACCTGCGCCATCGCGCGTTCCTCGGCCGGGCGTACGTCCACCAGGGTCAGGCTGCCGGCCGCGACCCGCGCGGCGGCGTCGGCCGGCGCCAGTTCGCGCACCTTGGCCGGCGCGTTCGGGTTGTCGATCACCAGGCCGCGACCGCGGGCGTCGTCCACCCAGTCCAGGGTCATGCCTTCGGCGCGGCGCGCGGACGCCAGGTCGAACTGCACGCGGATGTCGTCGACTTCCGTGGCGATCGCGTCGTTGTCCAGCGGCGAGGCCTGCAACTGCGCGTTGTAGCGCGCATCCACCGAGACCTGCAGCGCGTAGCCGTCGCCCGCGTTGGCCAGCGCCTCGCGCAGCATCTGCGCCGCGGCCGGGGTGATGTGGATCGTCGGCGGCGTGCGGTCCGGCGGCGGCAGGCCGAGCGCGGATTGCAGGTCGCCGCTGTTGGCCATCTGCTCGATGATGTCGCTGCCGCCGACCAGCTCGCCGCGGATGTAGAGCTGCGGGATCGTCGGCCAGTCGCCGAACACCTTGATGCCTTCGCGGATCTCGGGGTCGGACAGCACGTCCACGTGCGCGTAGTCGTCCAGGCCCGCGGCCGCCAGCGCCGCCGCGGCGCGCGCCGAGAAGCCGCACTGCGGCGCCTGCGGCTGGCCCTTCATGAACAGGACCACGGGGTGGGCGGAAAGCAGGGCTTCGATGCGGCCGCGCAGGGCGGGATCGAGCGAGTCGGCAGTCATGGCGGGAACCGGCGTTGGGGGACCGTCCATTCTACGCCGCCGCGGTTGCGCGCCCCGGCCGCCGGTGCATGATGCGGGGATGGGAGACGGGGCGACCATCCACAGTCCACCGCGCCGGCCGCATGCCGCGGCCTGGGCGGCGCTGCTGTCGCAGGTCGTGGTGGTGGCGGTGTGGTGGCGCTTCGGCTGGCGCATCGGCCTGCCGCTGCTGCTGGCCAGCCACGCGCTGTTCCTGTGGGGCACGCTGCGGCCGACCTCGTCGCTGTTCGGGCCGGTGCTCACCCGCCTGCCGACGACCGCACCGGTCGCCTGGCTGACCATCGACGACGGCCCGTCCGACGACATCCCCGCGATCCTGGAACTGCTCGACGCCTACGGCGCCAAGGCGACGTTCTTCGTCATCGCGGAGCGCGCGCGGGCGCGCCCGGCGCTGGTGCGCGAGATCGTCCGCCGCGGGCACACCTTGGGCAACCACAGCGCCAGCCATCCGTCCGCGTGGTTCTGGGCGCTGGGCCCGAAGCGGATGGCCGCGGAGATCGAGGACGCGCAGGCCACGCTGCGCGAGGTCGCCGGCGTCACCCCGCGCTGGTTCCGCGCCGTGGTCGGCATGGCCAACCCGTTCGTGTCCGCGCCGCTGCGCCGCCTCGGCCTCGCGCGCGTGGCCTGGAGCGCGCGCGGCTACGACGCGCTGCGCGCCGACCCCTCGGCGGTGGTCGCGCGCATCGACCGCGACCTTGCGCCCGGCGCGATCGTGCTGATGCACGAAGGGGCGGGGCACGGACGCAGCGTGGAGGCGCTGGCGCTGCTGCTGGAGCGGATGAAGGCGCGGCGGATGCGCTGCATCCTCCCCGAGGAGCTCCCCAACCTGTAGAGCCGACCCATGGTCGGCTCTGCTTTTTGCTTCAGGTCAAAGGCCAGCCGACCATGGGTCGGCTCTACAGGGGTCGCGTCGCGACAATGCGCCAGTTGTTGAAGGGCGTGCGGCCGTAGAGCGGGGTGAATTCCGCTTCCAGGCCTGCGGCCTCCAGTCGGGTGCGCAGCGCAACCACTTCGGGATAGCGCTGCGGCCCCGCGTTCATCCAGCGCAGCGTGCGCGAGATGGCGTCGATGCGCCGGGTCGTGCGCGCGCGCCAGCTGCCGTCGTCGAGCCCGGTGCGGATCAGCAGTTTCGCGCCCGGCGCAAGCATCCCGATGGCGGCGGAAAGGATCGCGTCCTGCGCCGACGGCGACACGAACTGCAGCACGTCGAGGATCGCCACGTTGCCGCGGTGCGCGGGCAGGCCCTGCGCCAGGTCCACGCACTCGAACGCGACGCCGGACAGCGCGGCGTTCGCCGCGGCGCGCTTCGCCCGCGCAATCTTGCGCGCGTCGTTGTCCACGCCACGGTAGGGCAGGACCAGGCCGGCATCGCGCAAAGCATGCGCGAGCAGGCCGATGCCGCAGCCCAGGTCGAGCAGCGGCGCGCCGCTGCCGCGCAGCGCCTCGACGATGCCCGGGTACAGCGGGTCGCTGGCCAACTTCGCGCGCGCGTAGAAGTAATGGGTGCGGTCGCCGAACCAGCGCTCGGGGCGGAAGGCGCGGGCAATGCGCCGCGCGCGGTCGGGATCGAGCGCGGTGACGCTCATCGCTGCGGCGTGAGCAGCTGCAGTGCCACCGGCAGCGCCAGCGCCGCCCAGCGCGCGTGCATCGCGGCGGAAGGATGCAGGCCATCGTCGGCGAGCATTGCCGCCTCGCCGCCGCCGTCGCGGGAGGCTGCGGTGATGTCCACGAAGGCGACGCCGTGGCGTTCGCACAGGGCGCAGGCGGCGGCGTTGAACGCGTCAAGCTCGCGCGCGACCGCACCGAGGTCGCGGCCGGATTCGGCGCCGAAGCGGGTCACGCCCCAGTCCGGGATCGACAGCACCAGCACGCGGCCGGGGTTGCAGCGGGCCAGGCCGATCGCGCGGTGCAGCAGCGCGTCGAAGTGCTGGCGGTATTCCTCGAGCCCGCGCCCGCGGTACTGGTTGTTGACGCCGATCAGCAGGGTCACGAAGTCCCACTGGCCCAGGGGCTCGGCGGCGTCCATCGCGGCGGACAGCTCGTCGGTGGTCCAGCCGGTGGTGGCGATCACCCGCGGCTCGTCGAGATCGATCCCCTCGTCCCGCACCGCCCGCGCCAACACCCCCGGCCACCGCTCCCCCGCCGCGACTCCCTCGCCCACCGTATAGCTATCCCCCAGCGCCAGGTACTTCATTTCCGCCGGCCTTCGAGCATTTATTAGCCACAGATTACACAGATCAAAAAGGATTGGATCGCCGCCGCCGAGCCTACGACCCCTTGCTTTTCAATCCCATTCAATCTGTGAAATCTGTGGCCAAAAAAACCCGTCAGGCGGCCGCGACTTTGGATTTCGAGGCGGCGGAGCGGGTGAGGAGGCGGTCGATGCGGGTGAAGACTTCGCGGAGGGTGTCGGCGTCGGGGAGGAGGGTGACGCGGAAGTGGTGGCGCCAGGGCACGTTGAAGCTCGAGCCCGGGACCACCAGCACCCCTTCCTCCTCCAGCAGGCGCAGCGCGAAGGCGTGGTCGTCGAAGCCGCGGGCGGCGTCGCCGACCACCGACGGGAAGCCGTAGAGCGCACCTTGCGGTGCGACCAGTGACAAGTGATCGCTGGCCCCGCAGGCCTCGATCAAGGCCTGGCGCGAGGCGTGCAGGCGGCCGCCCGGCGCGGTCAGCGCGCCGATCGTGTCGGCGCCGTGCAGCGCCTGCTCGATCGCGAACTGCCCCGGCACGTTCGCGCACAGGCGCAACGCGCCGAGCAGGTCCATCGCGTGGTGGAAATCGCCGCTGGCCAGCGGGTCGCCGCTCAGCACCGCCCAGCCGACCCGCCAGCCGCAGGCGCGGTGCACCTTCGACAGGCCGCCGAAGGACAGGCAGGGATGCTCGCCGGCCAGCGGCGCCAGGGGTTCGAAGGCCGCACCGTCGTAGGTGATGCCGTCGTAGATCTCGTCGGCCATCAGCAGCAGGCCGTGCTGCGCGGCGACGGCGACGATGCGCTCGAGCAGCGCGCGCGGGTACACCGCGCCGGTCGGGTTGTTCGGATTGATCAGCACGATCGCGCGGGTGCGCGGCGTCACCAGCGCGGCGATCTCGTCCGGGTCCGGCAGGAAGCCATGTTCCGGCCGGCAGCCGTAGTACACCGGCTTGCCGTCGTTGAGGATCGTCGCCGCCGACCACAGCGGATAGTCGGGCGCGGGCAGCAGGACCTCGTCGCCCGGGTCCAGCAGCGCGCGCAGCGACAGGTCGATCAGCTCGCTGACGCCGTTGCCGATGAACACGCGCTCCGGAGAGGCATTCGGCGTGCCGCGCGCGCGATGGAAGCGGGCAATCGCCTCGCGCGCCGCGGGCAGGCCCTGCTGGTGGGTGTACGGATCGGTGTCGGCGATGCGTTCGGCGATCGCGCGCTGCAGGTGTTCCGGCGCGCGGAAGCCGAACGCACCGGGATTGCCGATGTTGAGCTTGATCAGCTGGCGGCCGCCGGCCTCCAGCTCGCGGGCGCGGCGGGCGAGCTCGCCGCGGATCTCGTAACGCACGGCGGCCAGGCGCTCGCGGGTCTTCAGGGGCAACACAGGGGCGTCCTTGCGAAGGGAAGCCCCATTCTATGGGGAGTCGCGTGGACGTTGTGGCGCGGCGGATGCGGCAGAATCCCCCCATGAGCGACCTGCGCGCCATCGGCTGGCCCTGGCCGGACGGGACCGAGGATCCCGCCTGGGCCGCGCTGTGCGAGGAACACCCCGGCGCCGTCCCGGCGCGGGTGGTCGCCCAGCACCGCACCGGCTACCAGGTGGCACGGGCGCCGGGCGAGGCCGTCGCGGTGGAGTCCCCGCCCGAATGGCAGCGCCCGGCCGGCTACCGCAAGGGCCTGGTCGCGCCGGAGGACCGGGCCGCGGTCGGCGACTGGGTGCTGGTGGAGGACGGCCGCATCGTCGCCCTGCTGCCGCGCCATTCGGCGATCAAGCGCGCCGCCGCCGGCGAGCACTACAAGCAGCAGCTCATCGCCGCCAACGTGGACACGGTGTTCGTGGTCTGCGGCCTGGACGCCGACTTCAACCCGCGCCGGATCGAGCGCTACCTGCTGCTGGTGCAGAACAGCGGCGCCCGCGCCGTGGTGGTCCTGACCAAGGCCGACAAGGCGATGGCCGGGCATCCGGGCGCGGTGGACGCGGCGCTGGCGCAGCTCGACGAGACCCTCGCGCGGCACGTGCCGGCGGTGGCGGTGAACGCCAAGGACCCGGCCAGCGCGGAGGCCCTGGCGCCGTGGCTGCAGCCCGGCTGCACCGCGGTGCTGGTCGGCTCTTCGGGGGCCGGCAAGTCCACCCTCACCAACACCCTGCTCGGCATCGAAAAGATGAAGACCGGCGAGGTCCGCGCCGGCGACGACCGAGGGCGCCACACCACCACCCACCGCGCGCTGATCGCGCTGCCCTCCGGCGCCTGCCTGATCGACACGCCCGGCATGCGGGAACTCAAGCCGACCGGCGAAGAGGCCGTCGAGGAATCCTTCGAGGACATCGAGGAACTGGCCACCCGTTGCCGCTTCCGCGACTGCCGCCACCAGAAGGAACCCGGCTGCGCGGTACGCGCCGCGATCGAAGCCGGCGAGCTCGACCCCGAGCGCTACGCCAACTACCTGAAGCTGCGCGACGAAGTCGCCGGCGCCGCCGACCGTCTCGCCCAGAGGAAGCATGGCAAGCCCTGAGCGCCGCCACCCGTTCCGCCACCTGTACGTGCAGGTGCTCGCCGCGATCGTGCTCGGCGCGCTGCTCGGCCACTTCGTTCCGGAGACGGGCGAGGCGATGAAGCCGCTGGGCGACGCCTTCATCAAGCTGGTGAAGATGATCATCGGCCCGGTGATCTTCGTGACCATCACCACCGGCATCGCCGGAATGCCGAAGCTGGCCGCGCTCGGCCGCGTGTTCGGCAAGGCGATGGCGTACTTCCTGACCGTGTCCACGCTCGCGCTGGTCGTGGGCCTGGTCGTGGCGCACGCGCTGCAGCCGGGCGCCGGCATGCACATCGACCCGGCTACGCTCGACGCCGGCCTGGTGCAGAACTACGTCGGCCGCTCGCACGAGCTCACCGCCACCAGCTTCCTGCTCGACGCGATCCCGACCACGCTGGTGTCCGCGTTCACCGGCGACAACATCCTGCAGGTGCTGCTGGTGTCGGTGCTGTTCGGC
>JBIQLI010000012.1:0-41144 GCA_044464395.1 Lysobacter sp. | reverse complement strand
CATGCGCACGTCCACGCTGAGGCCGTGCTCCTCGCTGCAGCTCACCTCGGCCTGGTCGGCGCCGCGCGCGCGGCAACGGCGCAGCAGGTCTTCGGCGATCCCGGCCAGGGCGTCCAGGCGGGCGTGGCTGTCATCGATCATGGCTTATCCTTTGGCGATGCGAGGACGCGACGAAGAAAGCGGCGACTTCCACGGGCCCAGCCGCAGCGAACAGCGGCGCGTGGCGCTGGACGTGCTGGCGCTGGGCGAGCGCCTGGCGTCGCTGCCGCCTGCGCAGCTGGCGAAGCTGCCGGTGCCCGAGGCGTTGCTGCCGCACATCGCCGAGGCGCGGCGGATCACCTCGCACGTGGCCCGCAAGCGCCAGCTCGGCTTCCTTGCGAAGCAGATGCGGCGCGAGGACCCCGGGGCGCTGGACGCGATCCGCGACGCGCTCGAGGCCGGCGGCGAGGCCGCGCGCAAGGAAACCGCCCTGCTGCACCGCGCCGAGGCAATGCGCGATTCGCTGCTGGAAGGCGGCGACGAGGCGCTCACTGCGTTCCTCGACACGCATCCCGGCGCTGATCGCCAGCGCCTGCGGCAGCTGCTGCGCAATGCCGCGGAAGAGCGGGCCCGGAACAAGCCGCCGCGGGCGTATCGCGAACTGTTCCGGGAGTTGCGCGAGCTGATGGCAGGCGACTGACTCACGCCTTCGTCCCGCCCACGGTGATCTCGCTGACCAGCAGCGAGGGCTGGCCCACGCCCACCGGGACGCTCTGGCCGTTCTTGCCGCACACGCCGACGCCCTCGTCCAGGGCGAGGTCGTGGCCGACCATGCGCACCCGCTGCATCGTCTCCGGGCCGTTGCCGATCAGGGTCGCGCCCTTCACCGGCGCGGTGACCTTGCCGTGCTCGATCAGGTAGGCCTCGGTCGCGGAGAACACGTACTTGCCGCTGGTGATGTCCACCTGGCCGCCGCCGAAATTGACCGCGTACAGGCCGCGCTTCACCGAGCGGATCATCTCCTCCGGGTCGTGGGTGCCGGCGCGCATGTAGGTGTTGGTCATGCGCGGCATCGGCAGGTGGGCAAAGGATTCGCGGCGCCCGTTGCCGGTCGGCGCGACGCCCATCAGCCGCGCGTTGAGTGTGTCCTGCATGTAGCCGACGAGCACGCCGTCCTCGATCAGCGTGGTGCAGTTGGTGGGCGTGCCCTCGTCGTCGATGTTGAGCGAACCGCGGCGGCCGGCGAGCGTGCCGTCGTCGACGATGGTGACGCCGGGCGCGGCCACGCGCTGGCCGATGCGGCCGGCGTAGGTGGACGTGCCCTTGCGGTTGAAATCGCCTTCCAGGCCGTGGCCCACCGCTTCGTGCAGGAGCACGCCGGGCCAGCCCGGACCGAGCACCACGGGCATGGCCCCGGCCGGCGCGTCCACCGCTTCCAGGTTCACCAGTGCCTGGCGCAGGGCTTCGCGCGCCAGCCGCTCCGGGCGGCCGTCGGCGAGCAGCTCGGCATACGAATGGCGACCGCCGCCGCCGGCGTAACCGGACTCGCGGCGGCCGTCCTGCTCCACGATCACCTGCACGTTGAGCCGCACCAGCGGGCGCACGTCGGCCGCGAGCACGCCGTCGCTGCGCGCGACCAGCACCGTGTCCACGGTGCCGGACAGGCTGACCACCACCTGCTTCACCCGCGGGTCGGCGGCGCGCAGCATCGCGTCCAGCGCGCGCAGCGCCTCGACCTTGGCCTCGTTGCCGAGCCCGTCGATCGGGTCGACCGCGGGGTACAACGCATGGCCGCGCGCGGGCGCCAGTGCCCGCGCGGTGGCCGCCCCGCCTTCGCGGGCGATGGCCCGGGCCGAGCCGGCGGCTTCCAGCAGCGCGTCCGCGTGGATGTCGTCGGAATAGGCGAAGCCGGTCTTCTCGCCGGAAATCGCGCGCACGCCCACGCCCTGTTCGATCGAGTGGGCCCCGTCCTTGACGATGCCGTCCTCGACGGTCCAGCCCTCGCGCCGCGAATGCTGGAAGTACAGGTCGCCGAAATCGATCCCGGGGCCGAGCAACGCGCCGAAGGCACGATCCAGGCCGCGTTCGTCGAGCCCGGCGGGCAGCAGCAGGCGCGATTGCGCGAGGTCCAGGGTCGAGCTCATGCGGGGGTTCCGGAGGGATGGTGTCACTGATCTGCGGGCATCGCCGCGCGGATCAACCCGGCGGCACCGATTCGGCGGCCGCGGTATTGGTCGGTTCGCGGCCCATGACCTCGACGTGCGGGTCCTTCCACGGGCCGGACACGTGATAGGTGCGCTCGGCCAGCTCGCCCAGCGGCTTGCGCAGCACCGCGTTGGCGGCCGCGCCGATGGCGGCGCCGACCGGGCCGCCGGCGATGGCGCCGGCCACGGTCAGCAGGTTGCCGGCGCGCGGCTCGACCTCGATGCGCTGGTCGAAGGTCTGCGCGCGCAGGTCGGCGCTGCCGGCGATGCGGATTTCGGCGGCCGGGCCGGAGATCCGCAGGTCGCCGCTGCTGGCGCGCGCGTCGCCCAGGCGCACCTGCCCGGACAGGCTGTCGAAGGCGAAGCCCTTGTTGAAGAAGTCGCGGAAATCCAGGGTCAGGCGGCGCGGGAGCTGGGCCACGCTGAGCAGGCCGAGTACGCGGCCGGCGCCGGGTTCGATCTCGGTGAGCTGGCCGTCGCGCACGTCCAGGGCGAGGCGGCCGTCCAGGGTCAGCAGCGAGAACGCCTCCGGGCCACCCGGCCAGTTCGCCGCCAGGGTCGCGCGGCCCTCGCCGCGGCTGAGCTGGCCGCCGTAGCCGAGGCCGGCGAGCAGCCCGCCGAAATCGTCGCTGTCGACGCTTACGTCCACCCGGGTGCGGGCGGTATCGCCACGGCCGAGCCAGTCGCCGGTCACGTCGATCCGCTGCCCCGGCGCCTCGGCGCGCAACTCGGCGATGCGCAAGCCGGCGGCGGTCGGCTGGGTGCGCAGGCTGGCCTTGCCGAGCACGGCGTCCTCGAAGCGCAGGTCGGCCACGGTGATCGCCAGCGGCGGCAGCGCCGCGGGGTCGATGCCCGGGTCCGGATCCGGGCCCGCGGCGCGCGCGGGGGTCCTGGCGACGGCGCCGCCGTCGCCGGTGCCGGTGCCGCGCCAGTACATGCGCGCCAGGTTGCCGCTGACCGTTGCGCCCTCGGCATCGGGCACGCGGAGGGTGCCCTGCAGCGCCGGGCCTTCCAGCGTGGCCGCCAGCGCGCCCGGCACCGGCGCCAGGCGCACCCGCATGTCGGGGAAGCTGGCACCGAGCAGCTGCAAGCGATCGCTGCGCACGTCGATCTCGCGCAGCGGCAACCCGCCGCGTGCCGCAGGCTTCGCTGCCGCGCGACCGCTCGCCGGCTCGTCCTTGGCATCGGCCAGCGCGGCCTTGGCCAGGGTGATCCAGTCGATCGCCTCGAGCGTGGCGGCCCGTCCGGTGACCACCAGGCCCGAGGCCGGCGGCGGCTCGGCGACCGTGTCGCTGCCGAGCACCACGCGCACGCCGGTCTCGCGGTCGCTGCGCGCGCGCACGCCGATGCGCTTGCCCAGCGACACGCGCACCTCTCCCGCCTCGACCGGGAGGCTGGCCTCGATCGTCGCCGGCAGCCGTGCGTCCACGCCCTTGCGCAGCGGCGCCGGCAGCGACAGCGTGGTGCCGGCCAGGTCCGATTGCAGGCGCAGGCGCGCCGGGTTCGGCTGGCCCGCACGGGCCTGCCCGCGCGGCACCACCAAGGTGGCGCTCCACTCGGAGCGCCCTGACACGTACGGTTGCAGCCACGCCAGCGCCGGCGCGCGCTGCAACAGGCCTTGCGCGGGCAGGCGCGCGCCGAGCGCGGCCTCGAACGCGTGGCGCGGATTGCGCGCGTAGTCGCCCGCGCGCAGCGACAACGTGCCGGGCTCGCCTTCGTGGCGCATCGCCAGGCCGTCGGCGACGAATCCGCCGTTGCCGTACTCGATGCGCCCGCGCACGTCGTCGAACGTGAGCTTCCACTCGCGCTCGGCCAGGCGCGCGCCGGCCAGCACGACGCTGCCCCGCACTTCGGGCTCGCCCTCGCCGGCGTGCAGCGGCAGGTCGAGGCCGAAGTTCACCGCGGCCAGGCCGCGCCCGCCGAGGTGGTCGAGGATCTCGCCGTGGTCTTTCTCCAGCGGGCTGCTGCGCAGCAGCGCGAGCAGCTTCGAGACATCGCCGCCGCCTTGCGCGCGCACGCTCAGGTGCGCCTCGTGGAAGCGCTCGATCCCCGCTTCGAAGTGGCGCACGCCGACGTCGGCGATGGTGCCCTTGCCGGCGAGCCGGAAACCGTCGCTGATGAAGGCGACATCGGCGTCCACGTGCTCGGCCGCGGGCCAGTCGGGTCGGAATTTCAGGGTCGCGTCGGCAATGTGCGCGCGCACCTGGAACAGGCCGCGTGCGGGATCGCCGGGTGCGTCGCGGAACGGCCAGTGGTCGAGGTCGCCGGAGACCAGCGCGCGGGCCTGCTCGATGCGGCCGCCCTGCAGCGCGTCGTCGAGCCAGCGCACCGAGGCGGGCGGCATGAGGTGGTGCAGCCAGAAACCCTTGGCCGCGACCACGGCGGTGGGATGCACGTCCGCGGCGAGGTCGATCCACGGCCGGGTGCCGTCACCCTGGAACCAGAGGCCGCCGCGCACGTCCAGGCCGAAGTCGCTGCCGTCCACGGCCAGGTCGCGGGTCCCGACCCGCCAACCCTCGCCTTCGCGCCAGCCCGCGATCGCGCCGCGCAGCGTCGCGGTGTGCGGCACGCCGAAGCCGCGCGGCCAGTCGACCCGGACCGGCGCCTTCGGGTCCGGCGTGAACACCAGCCCGCGGGCATCGCCGAGCAGGTCGCCGGCCAGGCCGTGGACGCCGGGCGCGTTGCCGACCGGGGCGAAACCCAGGTCCTCGAAGCGGCCGCTTGCGCGCACGCGCCCGTCGCCGGTGGCGATGAATTCGACGTCGTGGCCGATCGCGCGCGGGCGCGCCTGCCACAGCCATTGCCGCAGGCCGGGGGCGACGCGGTCGCTGAGGGCCGCAAGCTGCAACAGCGGCGTCGCCTCGAGCCGCGGAGCGAGCAGCACCTTGCGCTCGCCTCCCGCCAGCACCAGGCCGTCGAGGCTGCGCAGGCGATCGCCCTCGCCCAGGCGCAGGCGCGGCGCATCGACGCGCCAGCCGTCGCCGGTGAGTTGCCAGCGCGCGCGCGCATCCAGCCGCGGCAGGCGCAGGCGCGGCACGGCGCCGTCGGCCAGCGGCGCACCGCGCAGGGAGAGATGGTCGAAGCCGCCCACGAACAGCACCGACGCGACCCGGTTGCCGCGCAGTTCTGCCCAGGCCTCACCGTCGCCGGTGCCGCCGTCCACGGCGATGCCGCTGGCGCCCAGCAGCGGGCCCCAGGCGCGCAGGCTGGCCTTGCGCGCCTCGGCGTGGACCCGGCCGTCGCCGCTGTCGCGGTCGAATTCCGCACTGGCGACCAGCGGCGTCGCGCCATCCTGCATCCATGCGCGCATGCCGACCCGGACCCGGTCGCCGTCCACGCGCAGGCGCATGTCCACCCGCGGCACCTGCGCGTCCAGGTGCAGGCCGGGCGCGACGATCGCGAGCTTGCCGCCGATCACCTGCAGTTCGCCAAGCCCTTCCAGCGACTCGAACGGATCGCCGCTGCCCTGGCGCTCGCCGGGTAGGCCGCGGATTTCCCAGCGGCCGTCGCCGGTGCGCTCCAGGGTCAGGTCGAGGCCGCGCAGGCGCAGTTCGGTGAACGAGCGTCCCGGTAAAAGACCGGCGTATTGCGCGATGAGCATCTCGGCGTCGCCGACCCGCACCACCTGGTCGCCCTCGCCCAGGCGCAGGTTGTCCAGGCGCAGCAGCGGGCCGCGCCGGGTCCAGGCGGTCTCGACGCGGTCGAACGCCACCGGCCGGTCGATGCGTTCGGACAGCCACGCGGCGATGCGGTCGGGGTGGCGCTCGGCCAGCGGCAGCAGCTGGCTGGCGACCCCGGCCACCAGCGCGGCGCACACCAGCCCGATCGCCAGCGCGTACCACAGCCAGCGCCGGGCCATGCGCATCCGGCGGTGCAGCGAGGGGCTCATCGCGGCGGCCTAGAGCAGGACCACATCGAACTGCTCCTGCTGGTACTGCGCGTCGGCCTGGAATCGGATGGACTTGCCGAGGAATTCCTCCAGCTCGGCCACCGCGGCGGATTCCTCGTCGGTGATCCGCGCCACCACCTTGGGCGACGCGATGACCAGCAGGCGCGCCGCCTCGAACTGGCGCACGGCACGGGTGATCTCGCGGAAGATCTCGTAGGTCACGGTCTCGGGCGTCTTCAGCATGCCGCGCCCGCCGCATTCGTGGCAGGGCTCGCACAGCTGCCGCTCCAGCGACTCGACCGTGCGCTTGCGGGTCATCTCGACCAGGCCCAGCGGGGAAAAGTCGTACACCGTGGTCCGCGCGTGGTCGCGCGCCAGCGACTTCTCCAGCGTGCGCAGCACCTGGCGGCGGTGCTCGGGGTCGTGCATGTCGATGAAGTCGATGATGATGATCCCGCCGAGGTTGCGCAGGCGCAGCTGCCGCGCCACCGCCTGCGCCGCTTCCAGGTTGGTGCGGTAGACGGTTTCCTCGAGGTTGCGCTGGCCCAGGAACGAACCGGTGTTCACGTCCACCGTGGTCATCGCCTCGGTCTGGTCGATCACCAGGTAGCCCCCGGACTTCAGCGGCACTTCCTTCTCCAGCGCGCGCTGGATCTCGTCCTCGACGCCATACAGGTCGAAGATCGGGCGTGCGCCGGAATAGTGCTCGATCCGCTCCGACAGGCCTGCGCCCTCGTCCGGAGTGCCGGGCATGTATTGCGCGGCGAACGCGCGCAGGCGGTCGAAGGTCTCGCGCGAATCCACCTTCACCCGCTCGACGTCGCGGCGCATCAGGTCGCGCACGGCGCGCAGCGGCAGGGTCAGGTCTTCGTACACGCAACTGCCCACCGGGCACTCGCGCACCTGGCGCTCGACCAGCGCCCAGGCGCGACTGAGGTAGGCGACGTCCTCGGCCAGCGCCTCGGCCGGCTGGCCCTCGGCATTGGTCCGCACGATGTAACCGAAGCCGCCATGCGGCGCCGCCAGTTCCGCGACCAGCGACTTGAGCCGGGTGCGCTCGGCTTCGTCCTCGATCCGCGCGGACACGCCGACCAGCGGCGACTGCGGCAGCAGCACCAGGTAGCGCGAGGGAATGCTGATCTGGGTGGTCAGGCGCGCGCCCTTGCTGCCGATCGGGTCCTTGACCACCTGCACGACCACGTCCTGGCCTTCGCGCAGCAGCTCGGTGATCGGTGGCGGCGGGCCCTGCACGGTGTCCACCGCGTCGGCGCCGCGCGCCGGCAGCGGCCGCTGGATGTCGTTGGCGTGCAGGAACGCCGCGCGGTCCAGGCCGATCTCGACAAACGCCGCCTGCATCCCGGGCATCACCCGCTGCACCTTGCCCTTGTAGATGTTGCCGACCACGCCGCGCGACCAGCCGCGCTCGATGTGCAGCTCCTGCAGCATGCCGTTCTCGACCACGGCGACGCGGGTCTCGCGCGGCGTGACGTTGACCAGGATCTCCTCGCTCACGCCGGCACCTCCACCGCCGCCGCGCGCAGCAGCCGCGCGGTCTCGTACAGCGGCAGGCCCATCACCCCGGAAGGGCTGCCGGACAGGTGGGCGATGAACGCCTGGGCCGCGCCCTGGATCGCATAGGCGCCCGCCTTGCCCTGCCACTCGCCACCGGCCACGTAGGCCTCGAGGGCAGCGTCGTCGAGTTCGCCGAAGCGCACTTCCGAGACGGACAGCGCGCGCCACTCGTCGTCGCGGGACAGCAGCGTGACCGCCGACAGCACCCGGTGGGTGCGGCCCGACAGGCGCCGCAGCATCGCCGCCGCATCGGCGGCGTCGGCCGGCTTGCCGAACACGTGGTCGTCGAGCACGACCTCGGTATCCGAGCCGAGCACGCGGGCGTCCGCGGCGGCACCGACCCGGGCCAGTCCGGCGGCGGCCTTGTCGCGGGCCACCCGGCGGACGTAGGCCTCCGCCGGCTCGCCCGCGGCGCGCCGTTCCGGGACCTCCAGCTCGAGGACGGTGAACGCGCAGCCGAGGCGGGCCAGCAGCTCGCGGCGGCGTGGCGATTGCGAAGCGAGATAAAGCATCACGGGAAGAATAACCCGCAGGGCCCGCACGGCCGCGGCCCCGCGCGGGCCGCAGCCTTGCCGGCTCACCCTCCATTCACCCCCGGCGGATGACCCTGACCAGGTCCTTGCCGGAGATGCGCATGCGCCACGCCACGCCTGTCCAGATCGCCCTTTCCCTCGCCGCCGCACTGGCCTTCGCCGCCCTGTCCGGCCGCGCCGCCGCGCAGCAGCCGGTGGCCGCCGACGGCACCCTGGTCTCGATCCAGGCCAGCGCCGAAGCCAGCCGCGTGCCCGATGTCGCGACCGTCTCCGCGGGCGTGGTCACCCAGGCCGCCGACGCCAACGCCGCGATGCGCGCCAACGCGGAGCAGATGGACCGGGTGATGCAGGCGCTCGGCGCCGCCGGCATCGCCGAGCGCGACATCCAGACCAGCGGCATCCACGTCAATCCGCAATACCGTTACGCGGAGAACCAGCCGCCGGCGATCACCGGCTACCAGGCCAGCAATACGGTGAGCCTGAAGGTGCGCGACATCGGCAAGCTCGGCAAGGTGCTCGACGCGCTGGTCGCGAGCGGCGCCAACCAGGTCAACGGGCCGATGTTCGAGATCGACGAGCCCGAGGCGGTGTACGACGAGGCGCGCCGCGCGGCGCTGGCCAAGGCGCAGGCGCGGGCGAAGATGTACGCGGACACGCTGGGGCTGCGCGTGCGGCGGATCGTGAGCATCGACGAGGGCGGCGGGTTCCACCAGCCGCCGCCGATGCCGGTGGCGATGATGGCACGCGCCGAGAAGGGCGTGGCCTACGACACGGCGGTGTCGCCGGGCGAAACGACGCTCGCGGCGAACCTCAACGTGGTGTTCGAACTGGGCCGCTGACATGGGCGGGCCGACGCCACCGGACAAGGACCTGCCGGATCGCCCAGGCGTGGATCCGCGGCGTGGCAAGAACCCTGGCTACGCGGAAGAACGCCCGAAGGACCGCAACCACGCGCACCAGCCCGCCGAACCCGCGCAACCCAGCCCCGACGAACCCGACCTCGACCGAGACCCCGACGCGCACCCGTCGCCGTGACGGGCGGCAGACCCAGGCGCGGGCCATAGGAACCTGGTGCGTCGCGGGAGGCGGGGGTATGGACTGCAGGGGCCAAGGATGGCCCCGCCGCGTGTCGGCACAGGGATGTGCCGCACGCGGCAGGCCATACCCCCGCCTCCCGCGTACGCCAGGACGCCCCCACGCCGCGCCGGCGACTCAAGCAGGATTCGTGCCGGTTTCACGCCCGGCGTTCATCATCCATACGGGGTGGTAGGGAGCAGGATCGGGGTGTGGGAGTCGCCCACGTCATGGGAGGTGACGCATGGTGCAGGCAATCCGATATCCGCATCCCGATGCGAAGCGCATCGCCGGCTACAGCGCCGCGATCGCGTTCAATGCCCTGCTGCTGATGCTGATCATGGTGCCGATGCAGGGCCCCGAAGGATTCCGGCGGGCCGACGATCCCACGACCACGATCACCTGGTACCTGCCGGAGCGCAAACCGGTCGAAGTCCCGGTCGTGCCCGCGCCGCCGGATCCGCAACCGCCGCAGGAGCGCACCGAGCGCAGCACCGAACCGGTGCTCGACGCACCGGTGCTGGTGGACGAAGGCACGCTGCCGCCGCCGATCGCCGAACCGATCGAAGTCGCCAGCATCGACGTGCCGACGATCACCCCGCCGGCGATCAGCCGACCGTTGCCCGGCGTGCGCCTGGAGTACCTGCAGGCCCCGCCGCCCGCCTACCCGCGCGCGTCCGCCGCGCGGCATAGCGAAGGCACGGTGCTGCTCGAAGTGCTGGTCGACGTCGACGGCCGCCCGCTGCGCGTCGAAATCCGCACAGGCAGCGGCGACCGCCGCCTCGACGCCGCCGCCCGCGACCAGGTCCTGCGCCACTGGCGCTTCCGCCCGGCGATCCAGGACGGCCAAGCCGTGCAGGCGATCGGCCTCGTCCCGATCGAATTCAAGCTGCGCTGAGCCGAGCCGCGCCGGTAACGCCGTCGCGGCTTCCGCCGCTCCAACATTGTTCGCTGCGCCGGATTACCCGCGATGGTAGGGGTGGTTGGCGAGCAGGGCCGCGGCGCGGTAGAGCTGCTCGGCGGCGACCAGTCGCACCAGCATGTGCGGCAGGGTCAACGGACCCAGCGACCAACGCTCGTCCGCCGCCGCCAGCACCTCCTCCGCATGCCCCTCCGGCCCCCCGATCAGCAAGGCCAGGTCGCGTCCCCCGTTGCGCCAATGCTGCAGCCGCTGCGCCAGCTCCTCCGACGACAACATCCGGCCGCCTCCGTCCAGCGCCACCACGTGCGCCGACTTCGGCAGCGCCGCCAGCACCCGCGCGCCCTCCTCCGCGGTCGCGCGCGCCGCATCGCGGCCCTTGCCGCGCAGCCCGGGTTCGATCTCGACCAGTTCCAGCGGCAGCCAGTGCGACAACCGCTTGCGGTATTCGGCGAAGCCCTCGGCGACCCACGCCGGCGCGCGCTCGCCCACGGCGATGAGGCGGGCCTTCATCGCCGCCGCCTCACGCGGCGGTGTCGCCCTGCCGGTCCTCGGCCAGGTCGGCGCCCATGTGCTCGGGCGGCTGGTCGCCGACCGTCCACAGCCGCTCCAGCGCGTAGAACTCGCGCACCCGCGGCAGCATCACGTGGACCACGACATCGCCGAGGTCCACCAGCACCCACTCCGCTTCCTGCTCGCCTTCCACGCCCAACGGCATCACGTCGAGCTTCTTCGCGAACCGCACCACCTCGTCGGCGATCGATTTCACGTGCCGGGTGGAGGTGCCGGAGGCGATGACCATGTAGTCGGTGACACTGCTCTTGCCGCGGACATCGATCTCGACGACATCCTTGGCCTTCAACTCCTCCACCGCGGCATGCACCGTGTGCAGCAGCTTGTCGATCGGCGGCGGCGGGTTGGGCAACTGGGTCTTGATGACCTGGGCTTGGCTGGTCAAAAGGAAGCCTGCGGGATGGAATCGGCCGCGATTATACCGGGCGGGCGGTCACGGCCCGGTCATGGCGCCCCGGCGCCGGTCCCTGCCCCGGGCGGGCGATACAGGCCCCTGGCCTCGATGTAGTCGGCCACCGCGGCCGGCACCAGGTGCCGCCAGCGGCCATTGGCGGCGATCCGGGCGCGGATGTCGGAGGCCGACTGCGGATGCAGCGGCTGGCGCAGGTACAGCACCCGCCCCGCCGGCCGTGACCGCAGGTCACCCGGCGCGGCGGTGAGCCGGCCGGCCAGCGCCGCGGCCAGCGGCGCGGGCAACTCGCCTTCCAGCGGCGTGCCCTCGCGGCTGGCGACGACGAAGTGCGCCAGCTCGAACAGCGCCCGCCAGTCCTTCCAGCCCGGCAGGCCGGCGAAGCTGTCGGCGCCGACCAGCAACGCGACCGGCAACTCGGAACCGCGGGTCTCGCGCAAGGCGCGCAAGGTGTCCACGCTCCACGAACGCCCTTCGCGCTCGAGTTCGCGCAGGTCCAGGCGCAAGCCCGGTTCGCCGTGCAGCGCCAGGCGCAGCATCGCCACCCGGTCCGCACTGCTCGCGCCCGGCGGCGGACGGTGCGGCGGATCCGCCGCCGGCATCAGGTGCACGTCGCAGTCGAGCGTGTCGCGCGCGCAGCGGGCGATGGCGAGATGCCCTGCGTGCACCGGATCGAAGGTGCCGCCGTAGAGCAGCAGCAGGTCGTCGCGTGCGTTCACGCCGTCAGCAGGGCCGCGGCGGCGGGCTCGGCCAGCGCAAGCAGCACGCGTTCGAGTTGCAGCCACGCGTCGTCGGGCTCGCTGCCGCGGCGCGGCCGGCCCTTGGAAATCCGGTCCACCTGCCCGATCCCCGCGATGAAGTGCTCCCAGCGCGACGCCGGATGCCGCTTCAGCGCGCGCAGCCACGGCGCCTGGCGCGTCTCCCACACCCGCTGTGCGCGGAACTCCGCGTTGAGGTTGCCACCGCGCGCCTGCACCCGCGCCAGCGCCGCGCCGCGCTGCAGTTCCATGGCCAGGTAGCCGAGCAGTGCCGGCACCGCGGTGCCCTCGGCCTGCAGCCCGCGCAGGATCCGCGCGACCTGCGCCGGTTGCCCGTTGAGCGCGGCCTCGAACAGGCGGAACACGTCGTAGCGGGCCGAATCGGCGACCAGTTCCAGCATGCGGGCCGCGTCCAGCGGCCGGTCGTCGGCGAGCAGCGCGAGCTTGTCGATCTCCTGCGCCGCGGCCAGCAGGTTGCCTTCCACCCGCTCGGCCAGTTGCTGCACCGCGGCCGGGTCTGCGCGCAGGCCGCGCGCGCGCAGGCGGCGTTCGATCCATTGCGGGAATTCGTCCGGACGGAGCTGGCGCGCGACCGCGACCACGCCGATCCGTGCGATCGCGTCGGCCCACTTGCCGCCGTGCGAGCGGCTCCAGTCGTCGCAGGTCACCAGCAGGCATACGTCGGCCGGGGGTTCGGCGCAGTACTCGAGCAGCAGCTTCGACCCTTCGGTGCCGGGCTTGCCGGTGGGCAGGCGCAGTTCGACCAGGCGGCGGGCCGCGAACAGCCCGGGCGCGCGCAGGCTGGCGGCCATCGCGCCCCAGTCGGGCTCGCGCTGGTTGCCTTCGGCCTGGAACACTTCACGCTCGGTGATGCCTTCGGCGCGTGCCGCGGCGCGCACCGCGTCGGCGCCCTCGAGCACGCGCAGCGGCTCGGGTCCGGCGACCAGGTAGGCGGGCGCCAGCGGGCCCTTGCCGAGCCGCGACGCCAGTTGTTCCGGGGTGGTGTCCATGCGCCGCCCGGCGCCTAGGGCGTCGTGCCTTCAGCCTGCGCCAGGCGCGAGACCGCGTCGATCCGGCGCAGCACCGCCGACAGCATCTCGCGGCGCAGCTCGCCGGTGAGGATCTCGCGCTCGCTTTCGGTGCCGGCCGAGCGAGTGGGCACCGAGATGTAGTCGCGCGACAGCTCGATCGCCTGCTGCGGCACCAGGTCGGTGCCGTCGGCGCGCTGCAGGCGGAAGATCACCGCGTAGCGCAGGGTGTACTCCTGCGAACGGCCGAACTGGTCGATGCTGATCGGCGTGTTGGCCCAGCGTTCGCTCACCACCCGCAGGGTCGCCGCGTCGGTTGCGGCGGGATCCGCCATCCGCGCACCGGCACGGCGCAGCGCGTCGCGCAGGCCGAGCACCAGTTCGCTGTCGCTGCCGCGCCCTTCCACCCGCACCGGGCCGAGGTCCGGCGGCAGCAGCAGCGCGTCGCGCAGGTGGAACCCGCAGCCGGCGAGCAGCAGCGCCAGCATCGCGACGGCGGCGGCGCGCAGGATCGGGCGCCGGGTGGGAAGCGGGGCGATCGGGCTCATGGACGCAGTCTAAGTCACCCGGCGGCGACGATGTTCACGATCTTGCCGGGAACCACGATCACCTTGCGCACGGACTGGCCTTCGAGGAACCGGGCCACGTGCGGCTCGGCCAGCGCGGCCGCCTCGACCGCCTCGCGCGGCGCGTCGGGGGCGACCTCGATGGTGCCGCGCAACTTGCCGTTGACCTGCACCGCGAGGGTCACGCTGTCGCGCACCAGCGCGGACGGGTCCGGCTGCGGGAACGGCACGTCCTCGAGCAGCGTCTCCGGGTGTCCCAGCACCTGCCACAGCGCGTGGCTGGCGTGCGGGGTCACCGGGTTGAGCAGCAGCACCATCGCCTCCAGCGCCTCGTGGCGCACCGCGCGGCCCTGGTCGGACATGTCCTTGAACCGGGTGACGTGGTTGAGCAGTTCCATCAGCGAGGCGATCGCGGTGTTGAAGGCGTGGCGACGGCCGTAGTCGTCGCCGACCTTCTGGATCGTCTCGTGCAGGTGCCGGCGCAGGGTCTTCTGCTCCGCGGTGAGCGCGGCGGGATCCACCCGGGGGTGGTCGGGCTGCGCGGCGTGCTCGGCGACCACGCGCCAGAACCGGCGCAGGAAGCGGGCCATGCCCTCGACGCCGGCTTCGCTCCACTCCAGCGACAGCTCCGGCGGCGAGGCGAACATCGAGAACAGGCGCACGGTGTCGGCGCCATAGCGATCCACCAGCGCCTGCGGGTCGACGCCGTTGTTCTTCGACTTCGACATCTTCTCGATGCCGCCGATCGCGACCGGCTTGCCGTCGGCGCGCAGGGTCGCGCCGGTGACATGGCCCTTGTCGTCGCGGACCACGTCCACCTCGGCCGGGTTGTACCAGTGGCGGTGGCCGGCCGCGTCCTCGCGGTAGTAGGTCTCGGCCACGACCATGCCCTGGGTCAGCAGGCGGGTCGCCGGTTCGTCGCTGGCGACCAGGCCCTGGTCGCGCAGCAGCTTGTGGTAGAAGCGGAAATACAGCAGGTGCAGGATCGCGTGCTCGATCCCGCCGATGTACTGGTCCACCGGCAGCCAGTGGTTGGCGCGCTTCGGGTCGACCTGCTCGTCGGCGCCGGGCGAGGTGTAGCGCGCGTAGTACCAGCTCGACTCCATGAACGTGTCGAAGGTGTCGGTTTCGCGCTCGGCCGCGCCGCCGCATTGCGGGCAAGTCGTCTTGCGCCACTCCGGATCAGCCTTGATCGGCGAGCGCACGCCGGAGAACTCCACATCCTCGGGCAGCACCACCGGCAACTGGTCCTCGGGCACCGGCACCGCGCCGCACTGATCGCAGTAGATCACCGGGATCGGGCAGCCCCAGTAGCGCTGGCGGCTCACGCCCCAATCGCGCAGGCGGAAATTGACCTTGCGGCGGCCGCTGCCCTCGGCCTCGAAGCGCTTGGCCAGGGCATCGAACGCACCGTCGAAATCGAGGCCGCTGTATTCGCCGGAGTTCACCAGCGTGCCGCGGCCGGTGAACGCGCCCTGGTCCTGGATCGCGTCCAGGTACTCGCGGACCATCGCCACCGCGGCGGCGGTGTCGAAGGCATCGACCTTGCCGCCCTCGAGCGCGGCCTGGAACGGATCCGCGTCGGCGGCGACGTCGTGGCCGATCTCGCGCAGCGCATCGCGCACGCCGTCCGGCACGATCACCGGGCGCACCGGCAGGCCGTAGGCCTTGGCGAACTCCCAGTCGCGCTGGTCGTGGGCGGGCACCGCCATCACCGCGCCGGTGCCGTAGCCCATCAGCACGAAGTTGGCGACGTAGATCGGCAGGTCCTCGCCGGTGACCGGATGGATCGCCCACAGCCCGGTCGCCATGCCGCGCTTTTCCTGGGCTTCCAGTTCCGCCTCGGAGACGCCGCCGTGGCGCAGCTCGTCGAGGAACGCCGCCAGTTCGGGGTTGTCGCGCGCCGCCTCCAGCGCGAGGGGATGTTCGCCGGCGATGCTGATGAAGGTGACCCCCATCAACGTGTCCGGGCGCGTGGTGTACACCGACAGGGGCGTGTCGGTGCCGTCCACCTTGAAGCGGATCTCCAGGCCCTCGGAACGGCCGATCCAGTTGCGCTGCATGGTCTTGACCGGCTCCGGCCAGCCGTCGAGCGCGTCCAGGCCGTCGAGCAGTTCCTGCGCGTAATCGGTGATCTTCAGGAACCACTGCGGGATCTCGCGCTTCTCGACCACCGCGCCGGTGCGCCAGCCGCGGCCGTCGATCACCTGCTCGTTGGCGAGCACGGTCTGGTCCACCGGGTCCCAGTTCACCACCGAGTTCTTGCGGTAGGCCAGGCCCTGCTTCATCAGGCGCACGAACATGCGCTGCTCGTGCACGTAGTAGTCCGGCCGGCACGTCGCGAACTCGCGCGACCAGTCCAGCGCGTAGCCCATCGACTTGAGCTGCGCGCGCATGTGCTCGATGTTGGCGTAGGTCCACTTCGCCGGCGCGGTGTGGTTCTTGATCGCCGCGTTCTCGGCCGGCAGGCCGAACGCGTCCCAGCCCATCGGCTGCAGCACGTTCCTGCCGGTCATGCGCTGGTAGCGCGAAATGACGTCGCCGATGGTGTAGTTGCGCACGTGGCCGACGTGCAGCGCGCCCGAGGGATACGGCAGCATCGACAGGCAGTAGAACTTCGGCCGCGGGTCGTCCTCGCGGACCTCGTAGGCGCGGGTCCGGTCCCAGAACGCCTGCGCGGCGGCCTCCACCCGGGCAGGTTCGTAGGCGGAGGGGTCGGGCTGCCCTTGCGGGGACTTTTCGGCTTCGATGGACACGGTGCGGGGGAGGATCGGTCGGTGGGCGGAGCGGGTCCGCAGGTTTCAGGCTGAACAGCGAAGCCTACCGCAGCGCATCATCCCCCGCCATCGCCCGCGCCCGGTGCAAGGCGGCCACCGCCGCGAGCGCCAGCCACAGGAAGTACAGGGCGAGGGTGATCCGCTGCGCGTAGCCCGGTTGCCCCTGCAGCGCGGGCACCAGGTCGGTCATCCGCTGCATCACGCTGAGCAGGGTCGCCAGGCCGAGCAGCGGACCGATAGTGGCCAGCGCCCGCCACCCGCGCATCCGCCGCACGCCCACCGCCAGCAATGCGGTCGCCGGCAGGAAGCCGAGCAGCGCGATGGTGAGCATCGCCACGTGCAGCTTGCTCGCCGTGCCGCCGGGTTGCTCCAGGTCGAACGCGAACACGCCGTTGCCGGCGAACGCGAGCCCCGAGATCACCAGCAGCCAGGTCCCGATCCGCGCCAGCGAGCCGCCGCCATCGGCATCGAGCGTGCGTTGCAGCGCGAGCGCGAACGCCACCACCAGCAGCCCGGGCAGCCCGAAGCCGAACCCGTTCCAGGCTGCCGCGTGCGGCGCGCCACGCATGCCCAGGAAGCTGACCGGCTGATGCGCGTGCTCGTAGCCGGGGGTGATCGCCGCGAGCGCCAGCAGGGCCAGCGTGAAGACGACCCCGGCGAGCCAGCCGGCGTGCAGGCCCACGCGCTTGTTCATTCGTCCCTGCTCCATTGGAAGACTTCCTCGAGACTCGCGCCGAGGGCGTCGGCGATGCGGAACGCGAGCTCGAGCGAAGGCGCGTAGCGGCCGGCCTCGAGCGCGATGATGGTTTGCCGGGTGACGCCGCAGGCGTCGGCCAGCGCCTGCTGGGTCATCTCGCCGCGCTCGAAGCGCAGGCGGCGGATGGCATTGCCGACGCGGGTGCCGCCCATCAGGCGCCCCGGCGGTCGCGCCAGTACAGGAGCGCGGCGCCGACCTGCTCGATCCACAGCCCGGCCAGCAGCGCCAGCATCAGCATGTGCGCGATGAACGGATAGCTGAATTCGCGCAGGCGTTCGGTGTCGCTGAAACCGAGCAGCACCGCGATCGCGATGATCGCGACCACGCTCGTGCAATGGGCCCAGCCGCCCGCGACCCGGGCGATCCGCGCGTCGCGCTCGTCGCGCTCGACCGTGCCGGCCCAGCGCTGCTTCAGCACGTAGGACAGCACGTACCAGGCGACGAACAGGGTGCCGATGCTGCGACCGGCGGCGCTGGCGTCCGGGTTGTGGCCGATCGGCACCGGCAGCTGGAACACGTCGGCCTTCAGCACCGCGGCCGCGATCACCGCGCCGACGAAGGCCACCCCGACCCAGGCCTGCCACTCGCCCGGCGCGATCACGGCTTCGTCGTCGCTGTGCGGCACCTGGTGCACCAGCGACACGCAATACCAGACCGCGGCCACGAACAGGACGGTGCCGATCCAGCCGAGCGGGAAACCGATGTCGCGGTATTCGCCGCCGAAGAACAGGGCCAGGCCGACGCCGGCGACGACCAGGGTCGCGATCAGCCGGGTGCGCGGGGAAATGGCCATCATGGGTGTCACCTGCACTTTACGTGATGTAAAGTCCACATTACATTGGTTCAGCCCGATGTCAAGTATTTTTTACATTTCGCCCAGAGCCGTTGCATTGGCGCGGCCCCGCCACCAGTTCAGTGCCAACTTTCCCCGGAACCCGCCATGACCCCCGACGCTCCCAAGCCGCACGTCTTCGACGCCACCGCCGACCGCTTCGAGACGGACGTGCTGCAGCGCTCGCTGCAGGTGCCGGTGCTGGTCGACTTCTGGGCCGAGTGGTGCGGACCGTGCAAGCAGCTCGGGCCGGTGCTGGAGAAGCTGGCGGACGAATACCACGGCGCGTTCGAACTCGCGAAGGTCGACGTCGAACAGGAACAGCAGCTCGCGGCCGCGTTCCAGATCCGCTCGATCCCGACGGTGATGCTGGTGAAGGACGGGCAGCTCGTGGATGGCTTCCCGGGTGCCCTGCCCGAGGCGCAGCTGCGCGAGTTCCTGCGCCACCACGGGATCGAGCCGCGCGCGGCCGAAGCCGGGGAGCAGGCCGCCGCCGAACCGGAAGCGGAAGTGGTACGCGACCCGCATGCGGAGGTGATGCGCCTGCGCAAGCTGGTCGAGTCCGAGCCCGACGAGGCGGGTCACCGCCTCGACCTGGCGCTGGCGCTGCTCGCCACCGGGGGCGCGCGCGAAGCGGAGCAGCTGCTCGACGGCCTGCCCGCCAACCTGGCCACCGACGACCGCGCGGTGAAGGCGCGGGCGCGACTGGGCTTCGCCGCGCTGCTGCAGGACGCGCCGCCGCCGCAGACCCTGCGCGCGGCGATCGACAGCGACCCCGGAGACCTGCGCGCGCGGCACCTGCTGGGCGTGCACGAACTGGTTGCCGGAGATCCCGAAGCCGGGCTCGAGCAGTTCCTGGAGATGCTGCGCCGCGACCGCGATTTCGACGACGGCCTGCCGCGGCGTTCGCTGATCGACGCGTTCCGGGTCCTCGAGGACGAGGACCTGGTGGCACGCTACCGGCGCAGGATGTCCTCGCTGCTGCTGTCCTGAACGACATGCGCACGTTTTCCGCGCGTGCCCTGCGCCTGGGCCTCAACCTGTGGCCGCCGTTCCTGTTCACCGGGATCCACGTCTCGCATCTGGACGCGGAGTACCGCAGCGCCCGGGTCGAATTGCGCATGCGGCCCTGGAACCGCAACTACGTCGGCACCCATTTTGGCGGCTCGCTGTTCGCGATGACCGATCCGTTCTGGATGCTGCTGGTGATGCACCGGATCGGCGGCGGCTACATCGTCTGGGACAAGGCCGCGACCATCGAGTTCGAGAAGCCGGGGCGCGGCGTGGTCAGTGCCGAATTCCGGCTCGACGACGCCGTGCTGGACGAGTTGCGCGCCGCCGCAGCTGGCGGCGACAAGGTCCTGCGCTGGTTCGAGACCCCGGTGCGCGACGCATCGGGCGATACCGTCGCCCTGGTCCGCAAGCAGCTCTATCTCCGCAGGAAGCGCCCCAAGCCGGCGTAAGCCGGCCCTACAATGCGGGGATGGGGAATCCGACCGTGGGCCAACGACTGCAGCGGCTGTTCCTGACCGGGCTGCTGACCCTGCTGCCGATCTGGCTGACCTGGGTGGTGGTCAAGTTCGTGTTCGGCCTGCTGTCCGACCTGAGCCGGCCGCTGGTCCGGCCGGCGCTGCTTGAACTGGCCGTGGCCAACCCGGCGGCGCTGGGCTGGCTGGTGGATCCCTGGGTGCAGACGGGGTTGGCGCTGCTGGCCACGGTCGCGGTGATCCTGCTGGCCGGGTGGATGGCGCGGCGGGTGATCGGCCAACGGTTGCTGAAGTGGTTCGAGGCGCTGGTCGCGCGGATCCCGCTGGCCAGCATCATCTACGGCAGCGCGCGCAAGCTGCTCGACATCCTGCAGACCCAGCCCGACGGCACCCAGCGGGTGGTGCTGGTCGACTTCCCGCACACGCAGATGAAGTCGGTCGGCTTCGTCACCCGGGTGATCCACGAGCGCGGCACCGGGCGCGAGCTCGCGGCGGTGTACGTGCCGACCACGCCGAACCCGACCTCGGGCTACCTGGAGATCGTGCCGGTGGAGAAGATCACGCCGACCGACTGGACCGTGGACGAGGCGATGGCCTTCATCATCTCCGGCGGCGCCGTGTCGCCCGATTCTATCCCGTTCTCGGTGCCGGTTCCGCCGCCGGCGACGGAGCCGCTGGCATGAGCGCGGCGACGCGGCCGCTGCTGGAGGACCGCGCCACCCGCCTGTTCGTCGGCCTCGCCGCGTTCTTCTGCGTCAACGCGCTGCTGGCGGAGTTCATCGGGGTCAAGATCTTCGCGCTCGAGGACACGCTCGGGCTCAGGCCCTGGGAATGGAACCTGTTCGGGCAGTCGGGCTCGCTCAGCTTCACCGCGGGCACGCTGCTGTGGCCGATCGTGTTCATCATGACCGACACCGTCAACGAGTACTTCGGGCGCCGCGGCGTGCGCATCATCAGCTGGCTCGCGGCCGGGCTGATCCTGTACGGCTTCGCCTTCGCCTACGCGGCGATCCACCTGGCGCCGGCGGGGTGGTGGGTCGGTGCCGCGCAGGCGCAGGGCGTGCCCGACTACCAGGCCGCGTTCGCGGCGATTTTCGGCCAGGGCATGTGGATCATCTGCGGCTCGCTGGTGGCGTTCCTGCTCGGCCAGCTGATCGACGTGGTGGTCTACCACCGCATCCGCCGCCGCACCGGCGAGCGCCACGCCTGGCTCCGCGCCACCGGTTCCACCGCGGTGTCGCAGCTGGTGGACAGCTTCGTGGTGCTGTACATCGCCTTCGTGATCGGGCCCCAGCACTGGGGCTGGGGCCTGTTCCTCGCGGTGGCGACGGTGAACTATGCCTACAAGCTGCTCGCGGCTATCGCACTGATCCCGCTGCTTTACCTGGCGCGCGCCGGGATCCACCGTTACCTCGGGCGTGCGCGTGCGGACGAGCTGCGCGCGCACGCCGCGGCGTAGCCGGCGGGCGCTTGCCGCCACCGCCGTTCTTCGGGATCGGGGTGTCCAGCCGGATCGGACGCTGCGGGGCGTAACCCTCGACCACGTCCATTTCCAGGTCCACCTTCAGCAGGCGCTGGATCTGGTTGAGCAGCCCGCCCTCCTCCGGCGACACCAGCGACAGGGCCTCGCCCCGGGCGCCGGCGCGGCCGGTGCGCCCGATGCGGTGCACGTAGTCCTCGGCGACCATCGGCAGGTCGTAGTTGATCACCAGCGGCAGGTTCGGGATGTCCAGGCCGCGCGCCGCCACGTCGGTCGCCACCAGCACCCGGGCCCGGCCGGCCTTGAACTGGTCCAGCGCCTTCTGCCGCTGCGCCTGGCTCTTGTTGCCGTGGATCGCGACGGCCTTCAGGCCGGACTTGTCGAGCTGCTCGGCGAGCCGGTTGCAGCCGTGCTTGGTCTTGCCGAACACCAGCACCTGGTCGGTGTGGCGCGAGGCCAGCAATTGCACCAGCAGTTCGCGCTTGCGGCCGCCGTCGACCGGATGCACGCGATGCACGATGGTCTCGGCGATGGTGTTGCTCGCCGCCACCTGCACCTGCTGCGGTTCGCGCATGAACTCCAGCGCCAGCGCCTTGATCCGCGACTCGAACGTGGCCGAGAACAGCAGCGTCTGCCGCTGCGCCGGAACCTTGCCGAGGATCCGCTTGATCGGCGGCAGGAAGCCCATGTCGAGCATCCGGTCGGCCTCGTCCAGGACCAGCACCTCGATCGCGTCGAGCCGGGCGCTGCCGCGCTCGAGGTGGTCGATCAGGCGGCCGGGGGTGGCGACCAGGATGTCGGTGCCGCGGCGCAGGCGCTCGACCTGCGGACCCATGCCGGCACCGCCGAAGATCGTGGTCACGTCCAGGCGCAGGTGGCGGCCGTAGGCCTTGAGGCTGTCGGCGACCTGCACCGCCAGCTCGCGGGTCGGGGTCAGGACCAGCGCGCGCGGCTTGCGCGGGCCGCGCGGCGCGGTCTGCTTCGCCAGCCGTTGCAGCAGCGGCAGGCCGAACGCGGCGGTCTTGCCGGTGCCGGTCTGGGCCGCGCCGAGGACATCGCGGCCGGCCAGGGCCGGCGGGATCGCCTGGGCCTGGATCGGGGTGGGGGTGGCGATCGCGTTTTCGGCGAGCGCGCGCAACAGCGCGGGCGACAGCCCGAGCGAATCGAACGTCATGGGAACTCCGGTCGGTGGTGACGGCGCGGGAACTTCCGGGCCGTGCCTGCGCGACGAGAGGACGTTGCGGTGTGAGCGGCTGGATCAGCCGTGCGCAGAACGGGGCGAATGATACGCGATCCCGCCTGAATGCGCGGATGGCCTCAGGCGAGCAGCTCGACGAATTCCTCGTAGCGGACCGGGTGCCCGATCCAGTAGCCTTGGGCGAGGTCGCAGCCGCGCTCGCGCAGGATCGCGTACTGGCCTTCCTTCTCCACGCCCTCGGCGACCACGGTGATGCCCAGCGAATGGGCCATCGAGATGATCGCGGTGGTCAGGGCCAGGTCGTCGGGGTCGCGCAGCACGTCGGAAATGAAGCTGCGGTCGATCTTGACCCCGTCCGCCGGCACCCGGCGCAGGTGGCTGAGCCCGGAGAAGCCGGTGCCGAAGTCGTCCAGCCAGACCTTGACCCCCGTGTTGCGCAGGCGCGAGAGCAGCGCGCTGGCCTGCAGCTCGTCGCCGAGCACCGCGGTCTCGGTCAGCTCCAGGTGCAGCTGCGGCGCCGGCAGTCCGGTCTCGCGCAGGGTCGCGGCCACCTGCATCGGCAGGTCGCCGCTGCGCAACTGCCGCGGCGACACGTTGACCGACACGAACAGGCCCTCGCCGCGCGGGAAGTCGCGATGCCAGCGCATCGCGTCGTTGCACGCCGCGCGCAGCACCTCCGGACCGATGCTCTCGATCAGCCCGCTCTGCTCGGCGACGTCGATGAACACCGCCGGGGCGATGCTGCCCTGTTCCGGATGGTGCCAGCGCAACAGCGCCTCGGCGCCGACCAGCTGGCCGTCGCCCAGGCGGTAGATCGGCTGGTACACCAGGCTCAGTTCGCCACGGCCCCAGGCGCCGCGCAGGTCCTGCTCCATGCGCACGCTGCGCTCCACCGCCTGGTCCATCGCCCGGCTGTAGAAGCGGTAGCAGTTCTTGCCGGCCACCTTCGCCTGGTACATCGCGATGTCGCCGTTCTTCATCAGCGCGGTCGCGCCGGCGGCGTCGTCCGGGAACAGGGTCACGCCGATCGAGCTGCCGAGGAACACCTGCCGTCCCTGCACCACCAGCGGCCGTGCCAGTTCCTCGACCAGGGTCTCGGCCAGCTCGGTGGCCATGCCGCGCACGTCGCGGGCGCCGTCGTGCCCGCCCTGCAGCAGGATCACGAACTCGTCGCCGCCGAAGCGCGCAAGCAAGGTCTCCTCGCTGTCGCCGTAGCGTTCCACCGCGTGGCGGATGCGGTTGGCGAACTGCACCAGCACCTCGTCGCCGGCGTCGTGGCCGAGGGTGTCGTTGACCCGCTTGAAGTCGTCGATGTCGGCGAACAGCAGGGCAAGCTCGCGCCCGGCGCCGCGCAACTGCATCAGCCGTTGGTCCAGGCTCTCGCGGAACGCGAGCCGGTTGGCGAGGCCGGTCAGCGCGTCGGTATAGGCCATGCGCCGGATGTCGCGGTCGTGGCGGGCGATGCTGTCGGCCATGCGGCCGAACGCGCGGGTCAGTTCGCCCAGCTCGTCGTTGCGCCCGCTGGGGACCACGCTGGTGTTGAAGTTGCCCGCCTCGATCTCCTGCGCCACCGTCGCCAGCTCGCGGATCGGGCGCACCAGGGCGCGCTGCAGCAGCAGGCTGGCGAACGCGGCCAGGCCGACCAGCGCGGCGAACGCCACCGCGATCCACAGCAGGTGGCGGCTGCCCAGCGCACCGAGGCTCTCGCGCAGCGATTGCGCGGCCTTCTGCTCGTCGCCGCGCACCTCGTCCAGCGAATATCCGATCCGCACCCCGCCCAGGCGCTGGTCGCCGACCCGGACCGGGCTGGAGATGTCGAGGATCCGCTCGGTCCACTGCGCGTGCACCCCGGTGGCCGACACCGCCTCGTAGGCCAGCGGATCGCGCATCGCCTGGCCGAAGGTCGGGATGTCGCCGGAGCCGTCGTGCAGGATGTTGCCGTTGTTGTCGTACACCAGCACGTAGCGCACGTCCGGCTGGCGCAGCACGTTGCGGGCGATGACCCCGATCGCGTCGAGGTCGAAGTAGTACAGCGGGTTGACCAGGCTCTCGGCGACCTGCGCCGACGCCGCCTCGCCGTGCTGGCGCAGGCGCTCGAACACCAGCTCGTGCATCGCGTCGCCGCTGCGGCCGATGACCTCGTCCTGCATCGCGCGCTGGCGCTGCAGCATCAGCAGCACCACCGCGAGCATCAGCAGCAGCGTGGCCCCCGCCAGCAGCGCGAACTTCGCGTGCAGGCCGCGCACGCGCCAGCGCAGGTTCATTCGACCTCCGAGCGCACGCGGGCGACGCCCTGGCGGAGCTGCCCGAGCGCTTCGCGGGTGTCGTCGTCCAGCGGCAGGAACCGGGTGGTGCCGAAGAACTGCAGCAGCGCCTCGCGCGCGTCGGGGTCGTTGCCGGCTTCCAGCAGCACCTCGCGCAGGCGGTCGCGGATGCGCGGATCGAGGTCGCCCCGCACCATTTCCAGCGCCCGCGGGAACGGCGGGCTCTCGGCGATGATGCGGAAGTCGCCGCGGTAGGAAGGCGGGATCCGCGCCGGGTTGTCCCAGTCGAGGTTGCTGATCGCGCCGGCGTCCACCAGGCGCTTGTGCACCCAGGTCGCGATGTTGAGCTCCGAGCGCGCGAACAGGTAGCCGACCGAGCGCGGGTCCGGGCGGTCCATCGGCGACAGCAGCACCCGCAGCGGCAGGTCGTGCCTGAGCAGCATCATCGCCGGGACCACGTAGGCGCTGGTGGAGGCGGTGTCCTGGAAGGCGATCGCGCGGCCGAGCAGGTCCTCCAGCCCGTCGATGCCGCTGTCGCGGCGCGCGAACACCACCGTCCGGTAGCTGCCGGCGCCGTTGCGCTCGGTCAGCAGCAGCGGCTCGGCGCCGTCGCGGTCCTGCAGCCGCATCGCGTTGGCCGAGGTCTCGGTGACCCAGTCCACGCGGCCGCGGCGCATGTAGCTGCCCATCTGCTGCAGGTCGCGGGCCATCAGGATCCGGCCCTCGGTGATGCCGACGTCGGCCATCCGCGGGACCACGTAGTCGAGCAGCGGCTTGAGCTGCTCGTAGTGCGCCTTGGGGTCGTCGCTGATCCGGCCGAGCACCAGCACGTGCGGGTCCGCGGCCCGTGCCGGCGCGCAGGCGCATGCCGCGAGCAGGCCGAGCAGGCAGGTCAGCAGGGCGGCGGGCGACGGTCGCAAGCAGGAATTCCGGGGTCTACGGGCCGTGGGGAGCCTAGCCGAAACGCGCTTCGCGCGACAGCGCCGGACGCACGGCTACGTACGGTCGCGGCCGTTCGCGATCCGCGCCATGCGCTGCGCATCGGCGAGCACGCCGCGCAGCAGGCGGACCTCGCGCGCGTCCAGCCGGGCACGCAGGAACAGGCGGCGCAGCTTGCGCATTGCCGACTCCGGCGCCCTGCCCTTGTGGAAGTCGATCTCGTCCAGGGCCTGGGCGAGTTGCTCGAACAGGCCCTCCAGCTGGGCGTGGCTGGCCGGCGGGTCGCGCGGTGCCACCGCTGCCGCCCCGTCCTGGCCCAGGACCGCCATGCGCACTTCCCAGGCCAGCACCTGGACCGCGGCGGCGAGGTTGAGCGAGCTGTAGCCGGGGTTGGCAGGGATATGCACCGCGCCATGGCACAGCTGCAGCTCTTCGTTCTCCAGCCCGGTGCGCTCGCGCCCGAACACCAGCGCGACCTCGCCCCCGGCCCGCGCCTCGGCGAGGGCCGCGGCCGCGGCCTCGCGCGGCCCCTGCTCGGGGAGCGGCACCCGCCGGCTGCGGGCGGTGCAGCCGAGCACCAGGGTGCAGTCGGCCACCGCCTCGGCCAGGGTGGCATGGACCGGCGCCGTGGCCAGCAGGTCGTCGGCGCCCGCCGCCAACGCCGCGGCGTCCGGGTGCGGGTAACGTTCCGGCGCGACCAGCACCAGCCGCGACAGGCCCATCGTCTTCAGCGCGCGCGCGGCGGAGCCGATGTTGCCGGGGTGCTGGGTGCCGACCAGGACCACGCGGAGCCGGGCGTCCGCCTCGGCTTCGGCCGGGGACGGTGAAGTGGAAGGGTCGTCCATGGGGCCAATGTTAAACTTTGCGGTTCCCGCGCCGTCGCCTTCCCCCAGGTCCCCCGCCATGCTCAAGCCCGTCGTCAACGTCATGGTCAAGGCGGCCCGCCAGGGCGGCAACGTGCTGCTGCGGCACATGAACAAGCTCGACGCGCTGAACGTGGTCGAGAAGGAGCGGATGGACTACGCCAGCGAGGTCGACGGGCTGGCCGAGGAAGCGATCGTCCGCGAGTTGCGCAAGGCCTACCCGGAATGCGCCGTGCTGGGCGAGGAAGGCGGCCTGCAGAAGGGCGGCGCCGCGCGCGGCCCGGCCGCGATGCCGCGCGCGACCTGGGTCATCGATCCGCTCGACGGCACCAGCAACTACCTGCGTGGCCTGCCGCACTGGTGCGTGTCCATCGCCCTGGTCGAGCACGGCGAGCCGCAGCACGCGGTGATCTTCGATCCGCTGCGCAACGAGCTGTTCACCGCCACCCGTGGCGCCGGCGCGCAGCTCAACGAGCGCCGGATCCGCATCGCCGATCGCAAGGAACTGCAGGGCGCGATGCTGCTCACCGGCTTCCCGCCGCGCGAGCGCGCGCGCGCCGGCGCGCAGCTGGAATGCGTGCGCGAGCTGCTGCGCGACGCCGAGGACATCCGCCGCACAGGCTCGGCCGCGCTGGACCTGGCCTACGTCGCCTGCGGCCGCGCCGACGCCTACTTCGAGGCCGGGCTGAAGAACTGGGACCTGGCCGCCGGCGTGCTGCTGGTCCGCGAGGCCGGCGGCCGCGTATGCGACTACCGCGGCGCCGCCCTCGCCCGCATGGATGCCCCCGAAGCCATCGGCCGCCAGGTCGTCGCCGCCAACGTCAAGCTCGTCGACCCCCTCCTCCGCGCCATCCAGACCTCCGGCTACCTCGCCACCTTCAGTTGAGCGGCGGCTTCTGGTTTTTTTGGCCACAGATTCCACAGATCAAAAGCGGATAACAGAATGGGCCCGCGGGAGATTCACTCCCGCGGGCCCAGCTGTTTGATCCTTTGAATCTGTGGAATCTGTGGCCAAAAAAGGGGTCAGCGCTGGTCGAGGGGGACGTAGGGGCGGTCTTCGGGGCCGGTGTAGTTGGCGCTGGGGCGGATGATCTTGCCGTCCTGGCGCTGTTCGATGACGTGCGCGCTCCAGCCGGAGGTGCGGGCGATCACGAACAGCGGGGTGAACATCGGCGTCGGGATGCCCATCATGTGGTACGCGCTGGCGCTGTACCAGTCCAGGTTCGGGAACATCTTCTTGGTGTCCATCATCAGCGCTTCGATCCGCTCGCTGATGTCGAACAGCACCTGGTTGCCGCCGTCCGCGCAGAGCTTGCGCGAGATGTCCTTGATGATCGGGTTGCGCGGGTCGCCGACCGTGTAGACCGGGTGGCCGAAGCCGATCACGATCTCCTTGCGCTCCACGCGCGCGCGGATGTCGGCCTCGGCCTCGTCCGGCGTCGCGTAGCGGCTGATGATCTCCATCGCCACCTCGTTGGCGCCGCCGTGCTTGGGCCCGCGCAGCGCGCCGATCGCACCGGTGATGCACGAATGCATGTCGCTGCCGGTGCCGGCGATGACCCGCGCGGTGAAGGTCGAGGCGTTGAACTCGTGCTCGGCGTACAGGACCAGCGACTTGTCCAGCGAATCGGCGTGCAGCGCGCTCGGCGGCTCGCCGTGCAGCAGGTGCAGGAAGTGCGCGGCGATCGAGTCGTCGTCGGTCTCGCAATCGATGCGGCGGCCGTTGCGGGTGAAGTGCCACCAGTACAGCAGCATCGAGCCGAAGCTCGCCATCAGCCGGTCGGCGATGTCGCGGGCCTCGGCGACGGGATGTCCCTCGCGCTCGGGCAGCACCGTGCCCAGCACCGAGCAGCCGGTGCGCAGCACGTCCATCGGGTGCGCGTTGGCCGGCACCAGCTCCAGCGCCTCGGACACGATGGCCGGCAAGCCGCGCAGGCGCTGCAGCTTCGCCTTGTAGGCCTTTAGCTGCGACGCGGTCGGCAGCGAGCCGTGGACCAGCAGGTGCGCGACTTCCTCGAACGTGGACTTCGTGGCCAGGTCGTGGATGTCGTAGCCGCGGTAGTGCAGGTCGTTGCCGCTGCGGCCGACCGTGCACAGCGCGGTGTTGCCGGCGGGCGTGCCGCTGAGGGCGACGGACTTCTTCGGCTTCGGCCTGGACTGCTCGGTTGCTTCGGTCATTTCGGATCCTTCTTGAACAGTTCGTCGAGCTTGTCTTCGTAGGCGTGGTAGCCGAGGAAGTCGTAGAGCTCTGCACGGGTCTGCAGGTGGTCGATGATGTGCTTCTGGGTGCCTTCCCGGCGCACGGTCTCGTAGAAGTGCAGCGCGGCCTTGTTCATCGCGCGGTAGGCGCCGCAGCAATACAGGGCGATGTCCACGCCGGCATCGCGCAGTTCGTCGGTGGTGAAGAACGGGGTGCTGCCGAACTCGGTCAGGTTGGCGAGGATCGGCACCTTCACCGCGGCCTTGAAGCGGCGGTAGTCGTCGAGCGTCTTCATCGCCTCGGGGAAGATCATGTCGGCGCCGGCCTCGACGTAGGCCACGGCGCGCTCGATCGCCCGGTCGATGCCTTCCACCGCGGCGGCGTCGGTGCGCGCCATGATCACGAAGGCCTCGTCGCCGCGCGCATCCACCGCGGCCTTGACCCGGTCGACCATCTCGTCCTGCGACACCACTTCCTTGCCGGGACGGTGGCCGCAGCGCTTCTGCCCGACCTGGTCCTCCATGTGCACGGCCGCGACGCCGATGCGCTCGAAGTTGCGGATGGTGCGGGCGATGTTGAACGCGCCGCCCCAGCCGGTATCGATGTCCACCAGCAGGGGCATTCCGGTCGCGTCCACGATCCGGCGCGCATCGGTGAGCACGTCCTCCATCGTCGAGATGCCCAGGTCGGGCATGCCCAGCGAGTTGGCGGCGACGCCGCCGCCGGACAGGTACAGGGCCTTGTAGCCGACCCGCTTCGCCATCAGCCCGGCGTAGGCGGTGATCGCGCCCATCACCTGCAGCGGCGATTCCTCGGTCAGTGCGGCGCGGAAGCGCGCCCCGGCGGACATGGCGGCCATGCGCTTACAGCAGGTGCGCGACGCCGGCGCGCTCTTCCTCGAGCTCGGCCAGGGTCTTGTCCATGCGTTCGCGGCTGAAGTCGTCGATCGGCAGGTCCGCCACGCGGGTGTATTCGCCGTTGGCGGTGGTCACCGGCACGCCGTAGATGATGCCTTCGGGGATGCCGTAGCTGCCGTCGGAAGGCACGCCCATGGTCACCCACTTGCCGTTCGTGCCCAGGGCCCAGTCGCGCATGTGGTCGATCGCCGCGTTCGCGGCCGAGGCCGCCGAGGACAGCCCGCGCGCCTCGATGATCGCCGCGCCGCGCTTGGCGACCACCGGGATGAAGGTGTTGGCGTTCCAGTCGGCGTCGTCGATGGCGTCCTTGAGCGACTTGCCGTTGGCGGTGGCGAAACGGTAGTCCGGGTACATCGTGGAGCTGTGGTTGCCCCAGACGACGAACTTCTCGATGTCGCCCACGGCCACGCCGGCCTTGCCGGCCAGCTGCGACAGCGCGCGGTTGTGGTCCAGGCGCAGCATCGCGGTGAAGTTCTTCGCCGGCAGCGAGGGCGCGGACTTCATCGCGATGTAGGCGTTGGTGTTGGCCGGGTTGCCGACCACGAGCACCTTGACGTCGCGCGAGGCGACGGCGTCGAGCGCCTTGCCCTGCACGGTGAAGATCTCGGCGTTCTTGAGCAGCAGGTCCTTGCGCTCCATGCCCGGACCGCGCGGCATCGCGCCGACCAGCAGCGCGTAGTCGGCGTCCTTGAACGCGACCATCGGATCGTCGGTGCCGACCATGCCGGCCAGCAGCGGGAACGCGCAGTCCTCGAGCTCCATCATCACGCCCTTGAGCGCGGCCTGGGCCTTCTCCATCGGCAGCTCGAGCATCTGCAGGATGACGGGCTGGTCCTTGCCCAGCATCTCGCCGGAGGCGATGCGGAAAAGCAGGGCGTAGCCGATCTGGCCGGCGGCGCCGGTGACGGCAACTCGAACAGGTTGTTTCATTTGTGGCGACTCCAATTGTTTGGTTCGGGAACCGGCAATCGGTAGCCGGTAACCGGAAAACGAAGGTGGCGCGACCGGCTACCGGATCCCGGTTACCGGCTCCCGATCTCAACCCAGCTCGCCGAAGAACTCGCGGATGCGCTCCAGGCCGGGCGCGAGCTGCGGGGTCGGGCAGGTGTAGCTGATGCGCAGCGCGCGCGGCTCGCCGAAGGCCGAGCCCGGCACGCAGGCTACGCCCTTGGCTTCCAGCAGCGCGCCGCACAGCTCGACGTCATTGCCGACCTTCAGGCCGGTGGGACCGTGGGTCTTGCCGAAATAGGCGCTGACGTCGGGGAACACGTAGAACGCGCCCTGCGGACGCGGGCAGCGCACCCCGGGGATGGATTCGAACATGGCCAGCACCTGGTCGCGCTTGGCCTGGAACTCGGCGCACTTCGCCTGCGGCACGTCCTGCGGGCCGGCCAGCGCGGCGACCGCGGCCGCGGTGATCACCTCGGGCAGGCTGGTGATGTGGTTCGAGTTGAGCGTGACCACGGCCTTGGCCACCGACTCGGGGCCGGCCATGAAGCCGACGCGCCAGCCGGGCATGCCGTAGGTCTTGGACAGCGAGTCGATGAAGATCACCCGGTCGCGCAGCTCCGGACGGGCATGCACGAAATTGTGGTAGCCGACGCCGTCGAACACCATGCGGTTGTAGATGTCGTCGGTGATCACCCAGGTGTCCGGGTGCTTCGCGATCACGTCGGCCAGCGCCGAGATCTCGTCCTTCGAATAGACCATGCCGGTCGGGTTCGAGGGGTTGTTGAACAGGAACACGCGCGGCTTCTTCGCCAGCGCCGCGTCGAGCTGCGCCGGGGTGAGCTTGTAGTCCTGCTCGGGCGGGCACGGCAGCAGGTCGATCTTCGCGTTGACGATCTCGGCGATGTCGACGTAGCTGGTCCAGTACGGGACCGGGAAGGCGATGGTGTCGCCCTCGTCCAGCAGCGCCTCGCACAGGTTGTAGATGACGTGCTTGGCGCCGATGCCGGTGGCGATGTTGGCGCGGGTGTAGCCGGTCAGCCCGATCTCTTCGATGTGCTTGAGGAAGGCGTCGAGCAGCGCGTCGCTGCCGCGGTTGCTGCCGTACTGGCCGGAGTCGCATTCCAGCGACTCGCGGGCGGCGGCGTAGACGTGGTCGCCGGGCAGGAAATTGGGGACGCCGATGGAGAAGCTGATGATGTCGCGGCCTTCGGCCTTCAGGCGCTTGGCCTTCTCGGCGACCTGCATGATCGCGCTGGGCTTGGCGCGGCCGAGGCGGCTGGCGAACTGGGGCATGCTGACCTCGCGGAAAGTGCGTTGGCAACCGTAAATTTTACCACTTACGGCGCAAGGATCCGGTTCCATTCGGCGACCCGGTCGGCCTTCGCGGCCAGCACGGCGTCGGCGTCGCCCTCGATGGTGACCTTGCGGATGTGGTCGCCCTGCTCGACCTTGTCCACCGCCTCGATGCCTTCGACCACCTTGCCGAACACGGTGTGCTTGCCATCCAGCCAGGGGGTGGCGACGTGGGTGATGAAGAACTGGCTGCCGTTGGTGTTCGGGCCGGCGTTGGCCATGGACAGTACCCCGCGCTCGTGGGCCAGCCCGTTGCCGGTCTCGTCCTCGAAGCGGTAGCCGGGACCGCCGCGGCCGGAGCCCTCGGGGCAGCCGCCCTGGATCATGAAATCGGCGATCACCCGGTGGAAGTTCAGGCCGTCGTAGAAGCCGTGGCGGGCCAGGTTGACGAAGTTGGCGACGGTCAGCGGGGCCTGGGCGGGGTAGAGCTCGACCTTGATCGGGCCGCGGTCGGTATCGAAGGTGGCGTACAGGGACATGACGGGGATCCTTGGGGGAGCCGGTTATAATACCCGGCTTCCCTCCGCCGCTCCCGGCGCCCTGCGGCGCCCTTCGCCCGTGCCCGTCCGGTCACGGAAATCGCCAAAGACCCTCCCATGTCCGTCGAACGCCTCCGCAACATCGCCATCGTCGCCCACGTCGACCACGGCAAGACCACCCTTGTCGACCAGTTGCTGAAGCAGTCGGGCACGCTCGACGAGCGCGCGGTCCTGCCCGACCGGGTGATGGACAGCAACGACATCGAGAAGGAACGCGGCATCACCATCCTCTCGAAGAACACCGCGATCCGCTGGACCGACCCGAAGACCGGCGAGCAGTGGCGGATCAACATCGTGGACACGCCCGGGCACGCCGATTTCGGCGGCGAGGTCGAGCGCGTGCTGTCCATGGTCGACTCGGTGCTGATCCTGGTGGACGCGATGGACGGGCCGATGCCGCAGACCCGCTTCGTGACCCAGAAGGCGTTCGCGATGGGCTTCAAGCCGATCGTGGTGATCAACAAGGTCGACCGCCCGGGCGCGCGCCCGAGCTGGGTGCTTGACCAGACCTTCGACCTGTTCGACCGGCTCGGCGCCAGCGACGACCAGCTCGATTTCACCACCGTCTATGCCTCCGGCCTGCAGGGCTACGCGGGCATGGACGACAGCGTCCGCGATGGCGACATGACGCCGCTGTTCGAGGCGATCACGCAGCATGTGCCGGCGCCGCCGGTGGACCCCGACGGCCCGTTCCAGATGCGGGTGACCTCGCTCGACTACAACAACTACGTCGGCGTGATCGGCGTCGGCCGGATCCAGCGCGGCAAGGTGCGGACCAACATGCCGGTGACCGTGGTCGCCGCCGATGGCAGCAAGCGCAACGCCAAGGTGCTGCAGGTGCTCGGCTTCATGGGCCTGGAGCGCGTGGAAGTGCCGGAGGCGCGCGCCGGCGACATCATCGCCTTCTCCGGGATCGAGGGGATCGGCATCTCCGACACGCTGTGCGACCCGTCCGCGGTCGAGCAGCTGCCGGTGCTGGCGGTGGACGAGCCGACCATCTCGATGACCTTCCAGGTCAACGACTCGCCGTTCGCCGGGGTCAAGGAGCGCAGCGGCGGCAAGTTCCTGACCTCGCGCCAGCTGCGCGACCGGCTGATCCGCGAGACCCAGCACAACGTCGCGCTGAAGGTCGAGGACACCGCCGATGCGGACAAGTTCAAGGTCTCCGGCCGCGGCGAGCTGCACCTGTCGATCCTGATCGAGACCATGCGCCGCGAAGGCTACGAGCTGGCCGTGTCGCGCCCGGAAGTGATCGTGCGCGAGATCGACGGCGAGCTGCAGGAGCCCTACGAGTCGCTGGTCGTGGACATGGACGAGCAGTACCAGGGCGGCGTGATGGGCCGGCTCGGCGAGCGCAAGGGCCTGCTGCAGAACATGGAGCCGGACGGCAAGGGCCGCGTGCGCCTGGACTACATCATTCCCGCGCGCGGGCTGATCGGCTTCCAGACCGAGTTCCGCACCCTGACCGCCGGCACGGGCCTGCTGTTCCACGTGTTCGACCACTATGGTCCGCGCGTGGAGGGCGAGGTCGGCCAGCGCCAGAACGGCGTGCTGATCTCCAACGGCACCGGTCCCTCCCCCGCCTACGCGCAGATCGCGATGCAGGAGCGCGGGCGGCTGTTCATCGAGCCGGGCGAGGAGATCTACGAGGGCCAGATCGTCGGCATCCACAGCAAGGACAACGACCTCACCGTCAACGCGCTGCGCGCCAAGCAGCTCACCAACTTCCGTGCCGCCGGCAAGGACGACGACGAGGGCCTGGTGCCTGCGGTGAAGTTCTCGCTGGAGCAGGCGCTGGAGTTCATCGACGACGACGAGCTGGTAGAGGTCACGCCGAAGCAGATCCGCCTGCGCAAGAAGCTGCGCACCGAGGTGGACCGCAAGCGGGCCTCGCGCGCCGCCTGACCCGCTGGCGTATGCTCCCCCGGTGTTTCGCGACCGGGGAATCGCCATGCGCCTGTTTGCCACCCTGTTCTGCCTTGCCCTTGCCGGTGCCGCCAGCGCGGCGCCGCCGCAGTTCGCGTTCGAGGAAGCGACCATCGCCGGACTGCAGGCGGAGATGCAGGACGGCAGCCTCGACAGCCACGCGCTCACCCAGGCCTACCTGGACCGCATCGCCGCCCTGGACGACGCCGGGCCGATGCTGGGGGCGGTGATCGAGCTGAACCCGAAGGCGCTGGAGGAAGCCGACCTGCGCGACGCCGAGCGCGCCGCGGGCACCGTGCGCGGGCCGCTGCACGGGATTCCGGTGCTGCTGAAGGACAACATCGACGCGGTGCCGATGGTCAACTCCGCCGGGTCGCTGGCCCTGGCCGGCAACCGCCCCGCGGACGACGCCTTCTTCGTGCAACGCCTGCGCGAGGCCGGTGCCGTGATCCTGGGCAAGACCAACCTCAGCGAGTGGGCCAACTTCCGCTCGACCCGCTCGACTTCCGGCTGGAGCTCGCGCGGCGGGCAGACGAAGAACCCCTACGTGCTCGACCGCAATCCCTGCGGCTCCAGCTCCGGCACCGGCACCGCGATCGCGGCCAACCTGGCCGCGGTCGGCGTCGGCACCGAGACCGACGGCAGCATCATCTGCCCGTCCGCGGTCGCGGGCCTGGTCGGGATCAAGCCGACCGTGGGGCTGGTCAGCCGCGACGGAATCATCCCGATCTCGATCTCGCAGGACACCGCCGGGCCGATGGCGCGCAGCGTCGCCGACGCTGCGGCACTGCTGACCGCGATGGCCGGCGCGGACCCGGCAGACCCCGCCGGCGCCGCCGCGCAGGGCCATGTGGCCAGCGATTACACCGCCTTCCTCGACGCCGGCGCCCTGGCCGGCAAGCGGATCGGCGTGCTGCGTGCGGCGATGGGCTACCACCCGGACGTGGACGCCATGACCGAGGCCGCGATCGCGACCATGAAGGCCGCAGGCGCCGAGGTCGTGGACGTCGAGGTCCCCGGCTACGAGAAGTGGGGCGACGCCGAGTACCAGGTGCTGCTGTACGAGTTCAAGGACGGGCTGAACAAGTACCTGGCCGGGGCAGTGGATTCGCCGCAGACGCTGGAGGCGCTGATCGCCTGGAACCGCGAGCACGCCGCCGAGGCGATGCCGTTCTTCGGCCAGGAGATCTTCGAGCAGGCCCAGGCCAAGGGGCCGCTGACCGACAAGGCCTATCTCGAGGCGAAGGCCAAGGCGCGGCGCATGGCCGGTGCCGATGGCCTGCAGATGACCTTGGACGAACAGGACCTGGACGCGATCGTCGCGCCGAGCATGTCGCCGGCGTGGCTGACCGACCACGTGCTCGGCGACCACTTCGTCGGCGCCGGCTACGGCATGGCCGCGGTGGCCGGCACGCCTTCGATCACGGTTCCCGCCGGCGAATCGCACGGGCTGCCGATCGGGATCACGTTCATGGGCCCCGCCTGGAGCGAGCCCGCGCTGATTGCCCTCGCCTACGCCTTCGAGCAGCTGACGCATGCGCGCAGGCCGCCGGAGTTCCTGCCTACCCTAAGCCCGTAGAGCCGACCCATGGTCGGCTGCCATCCGGCGGATTGCGGAAACCGACGAACGCCAGCCGAGCATGGCTCGGCTGCTACAGAGGTTTGCCCGGCTGATACAGGGGTTTGAATTCAACCCTTGCAATCCGCCCCTTGTCGCCGCTGAGCCAGCCGACGTTGCCGGCGAGGTCGACCGCGTCGTAGCCGGTCGTGCCCAGGGATTGCCAGCGCCCCTGGCGCAGCAGGTCGACGCCGTTGGGGCCGACCGCGATGCACTGCGGCGCCGCGCCGCCGACGCACGCCGCGCCGGAGCGGTAGCCATGCGGGTCGGGCAACGGCGACAGGCTCAGCCCTTCGCCGGAGACGAACTGCGCCAGCGCGGCGCTGCCGGTGTCCTCGTGCTCGAAGTCGCCGCCGACCAGCAGCATGTCCTCGCCCACCGGCGCCGCCGAGAAGATCCCGGCCGCGGGCACCCGCGCCGGCATCGGCGCGTCGTGCGCGAACCACAGGTCGCCGCCGGAGTCGCCGAGCAGCACCCGCGCCGCGCCGCCGCCGGTGACCGCCATGCGCTCGCCCCAGGGGGTGACCGCGAGGCAGGTGCCGCTGGCGGCGTAGGCGGCTTCGTCGGGCCTGGCCAGCCGACCATGGGTCGGCTCTACCAGGCGCCAGGTGCGACCGGCGTCTTCGGTGGCGTAGACCTGGAAGTAGCCGTCGACCGGGTCGCCGAGCAGCCAGCCGCGCTCGCCGTCGAAGGCCATGCAGTCGAAGAACCCGCGCTCGTCCGTGTTCCGGAGCGCCAGGGTCCAGCTCGCACCGCCATCCTCGGTACGGTACACCCGCGAGTCCGCGCCGGGCCCGATCGACAGCACCACGGCGGTGTCGGCGTCGAAGCCTTCGACGTCGCGGAAATCGAGTGCCTCCGCGCTTGGCACGCGCATCGCCTGCCAGTGCGCGCCGCCGTCGACGGTGCGCAGCACCGTGCCTTCGCGGCCGCTGGCCCAGGCCACGTCGGCATCCACGGCGGAGATGCCGCGCAGGCGCACGCCCACGCCGGAGTCCTGCGGGACGAGGGTGGCCTGCGCCGCGACCGCGCCGGTGGCCAGTGCCAGCCCGGCCGCGAGCGCGGCGCGCCGCAGCCGCATCACGCGCCCCTCGGTGCCGCGAGCTGCGCCTGCTTGCGCACCACCAGCATCGCGATCTCCAGCGCCTGCTCGTAGTTCAGGCGCGGGTCGACGGTGGAGCGGTAGGCGCGGGCGAGGTCGGCGTCGGTCAGGTCGCGCGCGCCGCCGGTGCATTCGGTGACGTCCTCGCCAGTGAGCTCCAGGTGCACGCCGCCCAGCCGGGTCCCGGCGGCGGCATGCAGTTCGAACGCCTGCTCCAGCTCGCTGCGGATGTTGGCGAAGCGGCGGGTCTTGTAGCCGTTGGCGGCCTTCTCGGTGTTGCCGTGCATCGGGTCGCACACCCACAGCACGCGGCGCCCGTCGCGACGCACCGCCTCGAGCAGCGGCGGCAGCTTTTCCGCGACCTGCGCGGCGCCCATGCGGTGCACCAGCGTCATCCGGCCCGGCTCGTCGTCCGGATTGAGCACGTCGAGCAGGCGCAGCAGCTGCTCGGCCGTGGCCGAGGGCCCCACCTTGACCGCAATCGGGTTGCGGATCCCGCGCATGTATTCGACGTGGGCGCCGTCGAGCGCCGCGGTGCGCATGCCGATCCAGGGGAAATGGGTGCCGAGGTTGAACCAGCCCCATTGCCGCGGGACCTGCCGGGTCTGCGCCTCTTCGTAGGGCAGCAGCAGCGCCTCGTGCGAAGTATGGAAGTCGACCCGGTTGAGGTTGTGCACCTCGCTGCCGGACAGGGTCTCCATGAAGCGCACCGCGTCGCCGATGCCGGCGACCATGCGCTGGTATTCCTCGGCCAGCGGCGAATGCCCCACCCAGCGCAGGTCCCAGTACTCGGGATGGTGCAGGTCGGCGAAGCCGCCGTCGATCAACGCGCGCACGAAGTTCATGGTCATCGCCGAGCGCGCGTGCGCCTTGATCATGCGCCGTGGGTCCGGCGTGCGCGCGGCGGCGTCGAAGGCCGGCGCGTTGACGATGTCGCCGCGGTAGCTCGGCAGGGTCACGCCGTCCACCGTCTCGGTGCCGGCCGAGCGCGGCTTGGCGTATTGCCCGGCGAAGCGGCCGACCCGCACCACCGGCAGGCGCAGCCCGTGCACCAGCACCAGGCTCATCTGCAGCAGCACCTTCAGCCGGTTGGAGATGACGTCCGGGCTGCACTCGGCGAAGGTCTCGGCGCAATCGCCGCCCTGCAGCAGGAAGCGGCGGCCCTCCTGGGCCTCGGCCAGGTGCTGCTTCAGCGCCAGGATCTCCCACGAGGTCACCAGTGGCGGCAGCGTGCGCAGTTCGTCCAGCGCCTGGGCCAGCGCCTGCGCGTCCGGGTACTCGGGCAATTGCGCCGCCGGGCGTGCGCGCCACGACCCCGGCGCCCAGTTGGGGTCGAGGGTCACCGGGTGGAGCTGTCGATCAGGGCCTGCCATCCGCGCATTGTAGAGCCGACCCATGGTCGGCTGCTGTCGGGGATTTTGCCGCCTACCGGCCCGGCCGCCGGAACATGGTGTAAAGCACCCACAGCGCCAGCGCCACGAACCAGGCCAGGCTCCATTCCGGCATCGACAGCCCGAGAAAGGTCCAGTCAACCTTGGCGCACTCGCCCGCCCCGGTCAGCACCGTACGGATCACGCTGGTGAGCGGCATCGCGTCGAGCAGGAAGCCCAGGTCCGGCCCGCACATCGGCACCTGGTCGGCAGGCAGGTGCTGGATCCAGACATGGCGCCCGGCGACGTACAGCCCGGCCGCGGCGGCGATGAGCGCCAGCACCCCGTAGGTCCGCCGTCCGCCGGCGCCGCGCGGCGCATGCAGCCCGGCGACCAACAGCACCAGCCCCAGTGCGGCGAAGGCCACGCGCTGGAAGATGCACAACGGGCATGGCACCAGCGCAAGGAAGTACTGGGTGTAGAGCGCGAAGGCGAGGAGCGCGGCGCACACGGCGAAGCCGAGCAGGCACTGCGCGCGGAAGGTCCAGCGGAGGGGATTGGCGGTCATGCGCCGCATCTTAAAAGAAAAGCCCCGGCGTCGGCCGGGGCTTTCGTGTTCCCTGAGCCGACCATGGGTCGGCTCTACAGGTACTTCGGTGTTACTCGGCGGCCGGCTGCGGGCGGTCGACCAGCTCGACGTAGGCCATCGGCGCGTTGTCGCCGGGGCGGAAGCCGCACTTGAGGATGCGCAGGTAACCACCCGGGCGGGAGGCGTAGCGCGGGCCGAGGGTGGTGAACAGGTTGCCCACCGCTTCCTTGTCGCGCAGGCGCGAGAAGGCGAGGCGGCGATTGGCGACGCTGTCGGTCTTGGCCAGGGTGATCAGCGGCTCGGCGACGCGGCGCAGCTCCTTGGCCTTGGGCAGCGTGGTGCGGATCAGCTCGTGCTTGATCAGCGACGCGGCCATGTTGGTGAACATCGCATCGCGATGCGCGCTGGTGCGGCTGAACTTGCGTCCGGATTTCTGGTGGCGCATTGTCGTATTCCCTTTAACCCATCATGCCGTGGGAAGCGACTCCCGCCGGCGGCCAGTTTTCGAGCTTCATGCCGAGCGACAGGCCGCGCTGGGCCAGCACTTCCTTGATCTCGGTGAGCGACTTCTTGCCGAGGTTCGGCGTCTTCAGCAGTTCGACCTCGGTCTTCTGGATCAGGTCGCCGATGTAGTAGATGCTCTCGGCCTTGAGGCAGTTGGCCGAGCGCACGGTCAGCTCCAGGTCGTCGATCGGGCGCAGCAGCACCGGATCCACGCCGGCGGTGGCCGGCTTCGACGCACCGCGGTCGCGGTGGGTGAAGTCGCCGAACACCGAGAGCTGGTCGCTGAGGATGTCGGCGGCGGTGCGCACGGCTTCCTCGGCGTCGATGGTGCCGTTGGTCTCGATGTCGATGACCAGCTTGTCCAGGTCGGTGCGCTGCTCGACGCGGGCGGCCTCGACCGCATAGGCGACGCGGCGCACCGGCGAGAACGAGGCGTCCAGCATCAGGCGGCCGATCGCGCGGGTCTCCTCGTCCGGCTTGCGGCGCGAGGCGGCCGGCTGGTAGCCGTAGCCGCGCTCGATCTTCAGCCGCATGTTCAGCGCCATGTCCTTGGTCAGGTGGGCGATGACGTGCTCGGGGTTGAGGATCTCGACGTTGTGGTCGGTCTTGATGTCGGCGGCGGTGACCACGCCCGGGCCCTGCTTGGCCAGGGTCAGGGTCGAGCTGTCGCCGGTGCCCATGCGGATGGCCACGTCCTTGAGGTTGAGCAGCACCTCGAGCACGTCTTCCTGCAGGCCCTCGATGGTGCTGTACTCGTGCAGCACGCCGTCGATCTCGACCTCGGTGATGGCGAAGCCGGGGATCGAGGACAGCAGCACGCGACGCAGCGCGTTGCCGAGGGTATGCCCGTAGCCGCGCTCGAGCGGCTCGATCACGACCTTGGCGCGATTGCCGGCGAGGCGCTCGATCTGGGGGCCACGCGGGCGCAGGACTTGGTTGGCGGTAACCGTCATTCGTGGTGTCTCCTGCGGAACGCCCGTGGGGGACGGGCGACCCTGTTTGAATTACTTCGAGTAGAGCTCGACGATCAGCGCTTCGTTGATCTCGGCCGGCAGGTCCGCGCGGTCCGGGACCGCCTTGAACACGCCGGCGAACTTCTTCGCGTCGACCTCGACCCACGACGGCGACAGGTCCATCTGCGCGGCGACGGCCAGCGACTCCTGCACGCGGAGCTGCTTCTGCGCCTTCTCCGCCAGGGCGATCGCGTCGCCGGCCTTGACCTGGTACGACGGCAGGTTCACGAGCTTGCCGTTGACGGTCACGCCGCGGTGGCTGACCAGCTGGCGCGCGGCCGGGCGGGTCACGGCGAAGCCCATGCGGTAGACGACGTTGTCCAGGCGGGTCTCCAGCATCTGCAGGAGGTTCTCGCCGGTGTTGCCCTTGCGGGTGGAGGCCTTCTTGTAATAGTTGCGGAACTGGCGCTCCAGCAGGCCATAGATGCGCTTGACCTTCTGCTTCTCGCGAAGCTGGAGCGCGTAGTCCGAGAGCTTGCTGCGGCGGGCGCCGGTGCCGGCACCGTGCTGGCCGGGCTTCTGCTCCAGCTTGCACTTGGAGTCGAGCGCGCGGGCCGGCGACTTCAGGCCGAGGTCGGTGCCTTCGCGACGGGCGAGCTTGCAGGTGGGTCCGATATAACGAGCCATTTTCCTATCGCCCCCTTAGACGCGACGCTTCTTCGGCGGACGGCACCCGTTGTGCGGGATCGGCGTCACGTCGATGATGTTGGTGATCTTGTAGCCGACGTTGTTGAGCGAACGCACGGCCGACTCGCGGCCCGGACCCGGGCCCTTGATGCGCACTTCCAGCGACTTCACGCCGTAGTCGAGCGCGGCCTTGCCGGCCTTCTCGGCGGCGACCTGGGCCGCGAACGGGGTGGACTTGCGCGAGCCGCGGAAGCCCGCGCCGCCCGAAGTCGCCCAGCTCAGCGCGTTGCCCTGGCGGTCGGTGATGGTGATGATGGTGTTGTTGAAGGACGCG
>JBIQLI010000011.1:0-49011 GCA_044464395.1 Lysobacter sp. | reverse complement strand
CGCGTTCACCGGCGACAACATCCTGCAGGTGCTGCTGGTGTCGGTGCTGTTCGGCGTGTCGCTGGCGCTGGTCGGCGAGCGCGGCCGCCCGGTGGCGACGTTCCTGGAGGCGCTGACCGCGCCGGTGTTCCGGCTGGTCGGACTGCTGATGAAGGCGGCGCCGGTGGGTGCGTTCGGCGCGATCGCCTTCACCATCGGCAAGTACGGGCTGGAGGTGCTGGCCAACCTCGCCTGGCTGGTGGGCAGCTTCTACCTCACGGCGCTGCTGTTCGTGCTGGTGGTGCTGGGCGCGGTGGCGCGCGCGGCCGGCTTCTCGATCCTGGCGCTGCTGCGCTACCTGCGCGAGGAGCTGCTGCTGGTGCTGGGCACCTCGTCGTCGGAGTCGGCGCTGCCCTCGCTGATGGAGAAGATGGAGCGCGCCGGCTGCGCCAAGCCGGTGGTCGGGCTGGTGATCCCGACCGGCTACTCGTTCAACCTCGACGGCACCAACATCTACATGACCCTGGCGGCGCTGTTCATCGCCCAGGCCATGGACATCGAGCTCACCCTCGGCCAGCAGCTGGTGCTGCTGCTGGTGGCGATGCTCAGCTCCAAGGGCGCGGCCGCGGTCACCGGGGCCGGCTTCGTGACCCTGGCGGCCACGCTCTCGGTGGTGCCGGAGGTGCCGGTGGCGGGCATGGCGCTGATCCTGGGCGTGGACCGCTTCATGAGCGAGTGCCGCGCGCTCACCAACTTCGTCGGCAACGCCGTGGCCACGATCGTGGTCGCGCGCTGGGAGGGTTCGCTCGACCGGGAGGCCCTGGGCCGCGCGCTGGCGTCTAGAATGGACGCCCCGGAGCCCGCCACGCCCTGACGATGACCGACCAGCCCGAGAACCCGGCCAATTCGACCGACGACCTGAAGACGGCCGCGCTCGATTACCACCGCTGGTCGCCGCCCGGGAAGATCAAGGTCGTCGCGACCAAGCCGATGGTCACCCAGCGCGACCTGGCGCTGGCCTACTCGCCGGGCGTGGCCTACGCCTGCGAGGCGATCGTCGCCGAGCCGCGCGCCGCCAGCCAGCTCACCGCGCGCGGCAACCTGGTCGCGGTCATCACCAACGGCACCGCGGTGCTCGGCCTGGGCGACATCGGCCCGCTGGCCGGCAAGCCGGTGATGGAAGGCAAGGGCGTGCTGTTCCAGAAGTTCGCCGGCATCGACGTGTTCGACATCGAGCTCAACGAACGCGACCCGGACAAGCTGGTCGAGATCATCGCCGCGATGGAACCGACCTTCGGCGGCATCAACCTCGAGGACATCAAGGCGCCGGAGTGCTTCATCGTCGAGCGCAAGCTGCGCGAGCGGATGAACATCCCGGTGTTCCACGACGACCAGCACGGCACCGCGATCATCGTCGGCGCCGCGGTGGTCAACGCGCTGGAAGTGGTCGGCAAGAAGATCGGGGACGTGAAGCTGGCCACCGCCGGCGCCGGTGCCGCCGGCATCGCCTGCCTGGACATGCTGGTGGCGCTGGGGCTGAAGCCGGAGAACATCCTGGCGGTGGACCGCGACGGCGTGCTGCATACCGGCCGCGGCAACATGGACCCGGACAAGCAGCGCTACGCGCGCGACACCGACAAGCGCACGCTCGCCGAGATCGTCGAGGGCGCCGACATCTTCCTGGGCCTGTCCGCCGCCGGCGTGCTGAAGCCGGAGATGCTGGCGGCCATGGCCGACAAGCCGATCGTGCTGGCGCTGGCCAACCCGACCCCGGAAATCCTGCCGGAGCTGGCGAAGCAGGTGCGCCCGGACTGCATCATCGCCACCGGCCGCAGCGACTACCCGAACCAGGTCAACAACGCGCTGTGCTTTCCGTACATCTTCCGCGGCGCGCTGGACGTGGGCGCCACCGAGATCAACGAGGCGATGAAGCTGGCCTGCGTGCGCGCCATCGCCCAGCTCGCGCGGATGGAAGCGGGCGACCTGGCGGCCGCGTACGGCGACGACATCCCGTCGTTCGGCCCCGAGTACCTGATCCCGCGCCCGTTCGACCCGCGCCTGCTGGTGATGCTGGCGCCGGCGGTCGCACGCGCGGCAATGGAATCGGGCGTGGCCACCCGCCCGATCGAGGACTTCGCCGCCTACGAGGAGAAGCTCGGCCAGTTCATCCACCGCACCGGCCTGGTGATGAAGCCGGTCTACGACCGCGCCCGCGGCGACCGCCAGCGGGTGGTCTACGCCGAGGGCGAGGAGGAAGTGGTCCTGCGCGCGGTGCAGACGGTGATCGACGAGGAACTGGCGACGCCGATCCTGATCGGCCGCCCGGAGGTGATCGAGTCGCGCATCCAGCGCCTCGGCCTGCGCATGCGCGCCGGCGTGGACTTCGAGCTGACCAACATCCTCGACGACCCGCGCTTCACCGAGTACTGGCAGCAGTACCACGCGCTGACCGAGCGCCGCGGCGTGACCCCGGCCGCGGCCAAGAACCTGATCCGCTCGCGGCCCTCGCTGATCGCCGCGCTGATGGTCGAGCGCGGCGAGGCCGACGCGATGATCTGCGGCCTGGTCGGCCGCTACCACAAGAAGCTCGGCTACCTGCGCAGCGTGTTCGACTTCGACAAGGGCGTGCAGGGCACCGCCGCCATGACCGGGGTGATCAACGAGCAGGGCGTGTGGTTCTTCCTCGACACCCACGTGCAGCTCGACCCCAGCGCCGAGCAGATCGCCGAGGCCACGCTGCAGGCCAGCTACCGGTTGAAGCTGTTCGGCATCGAGCCGAAGGTCGCGCTGCTGTCGCATTCCAACTACGGCAGCCACGATGACGCCAGCGCGCAGAAGATGCGCAAGGTGCGCGACCTGGTACTCGCGCGCGCGCCGAAGCTGGAGATCGACGGCGAGATGATGGCCGACACCGCCTGGAACGCCGACCTGCGCCAGCACGTGTTCCCGAACACCACGCTCAGCGGCCGCGCCAACCTGTTCGTGCTGCCGAACCTGGACGCGGCCAACATCACCTACAACATGGTCCGGGTGATGACCGACGGCGTGGCCATCGGCCCGATCCTGATGGGCCTGGACCAGCCGGCGCACATCCTGACCCCGGCCAGCACCCCGCGCCGGGTGATCAACATGACCGCGATCGCGGCCGTGGAAGCGCAACTGCGCAAGCAGCAGCGCGCCACCGGCATGTCCTTCGGCCGCCTGATGCGCTCCCTGTAGGAGCGGCGCTCGCGCCGCGACAACCCCGCGCCGCGCACCTAACCCGCGGCGCGCGCCCCGTACCAGCCCCGGGTCGCGTTCACGATCCGGACCACCGACAACATCACCGGCACCTCCACCAGGACGCCGACGACGGTGGCCAGCGCCGCGCCCGAATGCACGCCGAACACGCCGACTGCGGTGGCCACGGCCAGCTCGAAGAAGTTGCTGGCGCCGATCAGCGCCGATGGCCCGGCGACGCAATGCGCGACCCCGAGCCTGCGGTTGAGCCAGTACGCCAGCCCCGCGTTGAAGTACACCTGGATCAGGATCGGCACCGCCAGGATGGCGATGACCAGCGGCTGCGCCAGGATCTGCTGCCCCTGGAAGCCGAACAGCAGCACCAGCATCACCAGCAGCGCGAGCAGCGACAGCGGGTGCAGGCGCTGCAGCAGCGCCGCCAGCGCGGCCTCGCCTTGCCGCCGCAGCAGCCAGCGCCGCAACGGCACCGCCACCGCCACCGGGACGACGATGTACAGGCCCACCGACGACAGCAGGGTCGACCACGGCACCGAGATGGACGAGATCCCCAGCAGCAGCGCGACCACCGGCGCGAACGCGACGATCATGATCAGGTCGTTCAGTGCGACCTGGCTCAGCGTGAACCGCGGCTCGCCGTCGCACAGGTGGCTCCACACGAACACCATGGCCGTGCACGGCGCCGCCGCCAGCAGGATCAGGCCGGCGATGTAGGAGTCGATCTGCGCGGCGGGAAGCTGGTCGGCGAACACGTTGCGGATGAAGATCCAGCCCAGCAACGCCATCGAGAACGGCTTGACCGCCCAGTTGATGAACACGGTGACGCCGATGCCGCGCCAGTGCCGGCGCACCTCGCCCATCGCGGCGAAGTCGATCTTCAGCAGCATCGGGATGATCATCAGCCAGATCAGCCCCGCGACCGGCAGGTTGACGCTGGCGAACTCTGCGGCGGCGACCCGGGCGAAGGCGTCGGGGAACAGCGCCCCGAGCCCGATGCCGGCCGCCATGCACAGGCCGACCCAGAGCGTGAGGTAGCGCTCGAAGACGCTCACGGCGACGCCAGCAGTTCGCGGACCCGGCGCGAGATCTCGTCGCGCACCGCGCGGTAGCCGGCGTCGTCCAGGTCCTTCGGGTCGGGCAGGTTCCAGTCCTCGCGCCGCCTGGCCGGTACCCAAGGGCAGCTGTCGCCGCAGCCCATGGTGACCACGGCATCGAACTCGCCGGTCACCTCGTCCAGCGACTTCGACGCATGCGTGGACAGGTCGTAGCCGAGCTCGGCCATGAAGCGCACGGCCCGCGGGTTGACGCGCCCCGAGGGCCGCGAGCCGGCGCTCAGCGCCTCGACGTCGTCGCCACCGTGGATGCGCGCGAACGCCTCCGCCATCTGGCTGCGGTTCGAGTTCTCCACGCACACGAAGAGCACGCGTTTCCTTGCGCCTGCGACCATCTCAGCAGCAACCCGACTGCGGCGCGCAACAGGACCCGCCCTGGGCGGCTTTCGGCGCGACGCTGGCGATGTCCGGGCTGCAGGAGGCGCCGTCGGTCGCGCAGGGGGCGTCGCCGGCGTGGTAGGTGGTGGCTTCGCCGAGGGTGTGGAAGGTTTCCCAGCGCGTGCCCTGCGGATCCTCGGTCCAAAGCTTGTCCGACTGCGCGTAGCAGCAGATCGTCGCCTCCTCCGGGACCACGGTGCCGCCGGCAGCGTCGAGGCGGCGGCCGAGCGCGGCCAGCGCCTCGCCGCTGTCCGCCTGGATGCCGAGATGGTCGATGCCGGGCGCGCGGCCGGTGTTCGAGATCGCGAAGTTCACGCGCGGATCCTCGAGCATCCACTTGGCGTAGTCGTCCTTGCGCACGGAGGGTTGGGTGCCGAACAGCTCGGAGTAGAAGCGGACGCTCGCCGCCAGGTCGGCGACATTGAGGTGGACGTGGAAGCGGTTCATGGCCGTGGGTCCTTGTTTCGTGGGGTGCAGGTACCCGCCGGTCCGCAGTCCGCGGCGCCGGCGCAGCAGTTCTCGGTGAGGTAGGCGAGCAGCGCATCCATGCGCGCGTAGTCGGCGCGCACGCGGATGACGCGGCCCTCGCGCTCGTCGCCGACCATGCCGGCGGCGCGCAGCACGTTGAGGTGGGCGGTCAGGGTGGCCGCGGGCAAGTCCAGGCGCTCCCGCAGCGCGCCGACCGACAGGCCGTCGGGGCCTGCCTGCACGAGGGCGCGGAACGCCGCGAGGCGGGACTCGTGGCTGAGCGCGGAGAGGGCGGCAAGGGCGTCTGGCGTCTGCATGATTCGATAATTCCAGAAGTGTCGAACCAATGTCAAGCGTCCGTACGAAATTAAATCCCGGGTCAAAACGTCCAACAAATTACCCGGGTCCAATTGAAGAGTCGGTCGCGACCAGCGTTGGCGGGCTAGAATCCCCCCATGAACCAGACCAACGAGCTCCTCCGCGAAGACCCCGATCCGATCGAGACCCAGGAGTGGCTCGAATCCATCGAGGCGGTCCTCGACCGCGACGGCCCGGCCCGCGCCCACCAGCTCCTGGAAAACATGGTCGAGGTGACCCGCCGCGCCGGCGCCAACCTGCCGTTCTCGACCACCACCGAGTACATCAACACCATCCCGCCCGGCCAGGAGGCCAAGAGCCCCGGCGACGCGGCGATGGAATGGCGGATCCGCTCGATCATCCGCTGGAACGCGATGGCCATGGTGGTGGCCGCCAACCGCCGGCCCGGCGACCTGGGCGGCCACATCGCCACCTTCGGCTCCAGCGCCACGCTGTACGACGTCGGCTTCAACCACTTCTGGCGCGCCCCGAGCGAGGACCACCCCGGCGACCTGCTGTACATCCAGGGCCACGGCTCGCCCGGCATCTACGCGCGCTCGTTCCTGGAAGGCCGCATCACCGAGGACCAGCTGCACCACTTCCGCAAGGAGGTGGACGGCAAGGGCGTGAGCTCCTACCCGCACCCGTGGCTGATGCCCGAGTACTGGCAGACCCCGACGGTGAGCATGGGCCTGGGCCCGATCGCCGCGATCTACCAGGCGCGCGCGTTCAAGTACCTGGAAGCGCGCGGGCTGATGCCCAAGACCGACCGCAAGGTCTGGTGCTTCCTCGGCGACGGCGAGACCGACGAACCCGAATCGCTGGGCGCCATCAGCGTCGCCGGCCGCGAAGGCCTGGACAACCTGATCTTCGTCATCAACTGCAACCTGCAGCGCCTGGACGGCCCGGTGCGCGGCAACGGCAAGATCATCCAGGAGCTGGAAGGCAACTTCCGCGGCGCCGGCTGGAACGTGATCAAGACCATCTGGGGCAGCTACTGGGATCCGCTGCTGGCGCGCGACACCAGCGGGAAACTGCGCCAGGTGATGATGGACACCGTCGACGGCGAGTACCAGAACTGCAAGGCCTTCGGCGGCGCGTACACGCGCGAGCATTTCTTCGGCAAGACCCCGGAGACGTTGGCGCTGGTGCAGAACCTGAGCGACGACGACATCTGGCGCCTCAACCGCGGCGGCCACGACCCGCACAAGGTCTACGCCGCCTACCACGCCGCGGTGAACACCAAGGGCATGCCCACCGTGATCCTGGCCAAGACGGTCAAGGGCTACGGCATGGGCAAGGCCGGCGAGGCGCTGAACCCGACCCACGGCACCAAGAAGATGGACGACGAGGACGTCAAGGCGTTCCGCGACCGCTTCCAGATCCCGGTCACCGACAAGCAGCTCGAAGACCACCAGGTGCCGTTCTACCACCCGGGCAAGGACTCGCCGGAAGTGGAGTACATGCTCGAGCGCCGGCGCGCGCTGGGCGGCTTCCTGCCGCAGCGCCGCAGGAAGAGCACGCAGCAGTTCGAAGTGCCGCCGCTGAAGACCTACGAGCGCCTGCTCAAGGGCACCGGCGAGCGCGAGATCAGCACCACCATGGCGTTCGTGCAGATGCTCAACATTGCACTCAGGGACAAGCAGGTCGGCCCGCGGTTGGTGCCGATCGTCGCCGACGAGGCGCGCACCTTCGGCATGGAAGGCCTGTTCCGGCAAATCGGCATCTATGCCCCGCACGGGCAGAAGTACAAGCCGGTGGACGCCGACCAGCTCATGTACTACCGCGAGGACGCCGCGGGCCAGGTGCTGCAGGAAGGCATCACCGAGGCCGGCGCGTTCGCAAGCTGGCTGGCCTGCGCCACCAGCTACAGCACCAACGACCTGCCGCTGCTGCCGTTCTACATCTACTACTCGATGTTCGGCTTCCAGCGCGTCGGCGATGCCGCCTGGCAGGCCGGCGACATGCGCGCGCGCGGCTTCCTGCTCGGCGCCACCGCCGGCCGCACCACGCTCAACGGCGAGGGCCTGCAGCACGAGGACGGCCACAGCCTGGTGCAGGCCGCGCTGATCCCGAACGTGCGCAGCTACGACCCGACCTTCGCCTATGAAGTGGTCACGATCATCCAGCACGGCATGCAGCGCATGCTGGCCGAGCAGCACGACGAGTACTGGTACGTGACGCTGATGAACGAGAACTACGCGCACCCGGAGATGCCGGAAGGCAGCGCGGAAGGGATCCTCAAGGGCATGTACCTGTTCAAGGACGCCGGCAAGCCGAAGAAGGGCGAGCTGCGCGTGCAGCTCATGGGCTCCGGCACCATCCTGCGCGAGGCCATCGCCGCGGCCGAGCTGCTGGAGAAGGACTTCGGCATCAAGGCCGACATCTGGTCCTGCCCGAGCTTCAACGAACTGGCGCGGGATGGGTGGGACGTGGAGCGCCACAACCGGCTGAACCCGGAAGGGGAACCGCGGAAGGCCTACGTGACGTCGCTGCTCGAAGGGCGTCAGGGGCCGGCGATCGCGGCGACCGACTATATCCGGATGTATCCGGAGCAGATTCGGCAGTTCGTGCCGATGCGGTATACGGTGCTGGGGACGGATGGGTATGGGCGCAGCGACACCCGGGAGAACCTGCGGCGGTTCTTCGAGGTGAGCCGGTATTACATCGCGCAGGCGGCGGTGGCGGCGTTGGCGGCGGAGGGGAAGTTGAGTGCCAAGGATGTGGTTAAGGCCAACGGCCTGTACGAGGTCGACGGCTCCAAGCCGAATCCGGTCTGTGTCTGAGGATTGGTCTTTGAGGCGGACGGAGTAAAGGCTCCCGTCCTCAGGGGCGTTCCGGGTCGCGGGAACTGAGACGGCCAAGTTTTCAGATATCTTCCTTTCCAGCGAGCGGGGAGGAGGCGTGACAGCTAGTGCGATCCGAAGGGGGCTGCGAAATCTCCCACCTTGGGGAATCGGCGTTTCGGATGAGGTCGTCCGCTATATGGATGGCATTCTGAGCATCCGCTCGGAGTGCGCACTCCCAGATCGTGATGACTTTCCAGCCATCCTCCACCAGACGAGCCACAGCGGCGGTATCTCTTCGGCGGTTTGCGAGAAGCTTTTTCTGCCAGAACTCGGATCTGGACTTCGGCACTCGGAAGTAGGGGCAGTTCGCATGGGCATGCCAGAAGCAGCCGTTGACGAAGATTGCCGTGCGCCACTTCGGCAGCACGATGTCAGGCTGGCCTGCGAGGCCCCTGACATGAAGGCGGAAGCGGAATCCCCGCGCCCAAAGACCAGACCGGACGACAGTCTCCGGTCGAGTATTCCGGCCGCGAATGCGCGACATCATCCTCGACCTCACCTCAGGTTCAACAATGTCAGCCATGCCGCGAGCCTTTAGGGAAGCAGGTAACTGAATGCGAAACAGGTCTCAAGCCAAGACCATAAAAGTCGTGGACATCTTTGCCGGTCCTGGAGGACTCGGAGAAGGTTTTGCGAGCTTCACACCGGCAGTAGGCGGACACAAGCCATTCCGGATCGTCCTTTCCGCCGAGAAGGAGGAAACTGCTCACCAGACTCTCACATTGCGGGCCTTTTACCGCCGCTTCGCCAGTCCGGAGGATGTGCCGGAAGAGTATTACCGGATTGTCCGGCAGGAGATGTCCCCGGGAGACCTGAGCGGAGAGATTGCCCGCGAATGGGCAGAGGCGGAGCGGGAGGCTTTGCTGCTGGAACTTGGCAAGGAGTCCCATCGTCTCCATCAGGAAATCCAGAGTCGCATCGGACCAGACGAGCCCTGGGTCCTTGTCGGAGGTCCCCCATGTCAAGCCTATTCGCTAGTGGGGCGGGCGCGGAACAAGGGAAAAGACAACTACATTGCGGAAAAGGACAAGCGTCACTTCCTTTATCGCGAGTACCTGGAGATCCTGGCCCGGTTTGCTCCTCCGGTCTTCATCATGGAGAACGTGAGGGGAATTCTTACCGCGAAGCTCAATGGGAGACGCATGTTTCCCGACATTCTTCGTGATCTGCACGATCCGGGGCGTGCATTTGGCGCGGGAGCATGCAATGTCATCTACGACATTTATCCGCTATCTGCCGATGCAATAGGCGGGCCGTACCGGCCGGGAGAGCAAGACGAGGATCTCGCCAGGTTCCTGGTGAAGTCCGAAGACCTTGGCATCCCCCAATCCCGCCACAGGGTCATCTTGCTGGGCATCCGCCGCGGTTCGGGCCTGAGTGAACCGACCCCGCTTGCTGGGTCCCAGCGAATTCCAATTGGCCGTGTCATCAGCGACCTGCCAAAGATCCGGAGCGCATTGTCCCGAGGGGACTCTGACAGCGCCTGGTCTGCTACCGTCCAGCGCCAGAAGGATCGAGTTCTTCGGATACTCGACCGCAGGTGGGATCTAAGTGACGTGGCAGACGCGATCTTGGATACGGAGTTCATCGAGGGCGCCTCCCGGAGGTCTTCAAGGCGACCGGACAGACGCTCGGTGATTGCATACCAGGATTGGTACCACGACCCTCGCCTCGGAGTGACGCTCAATCACGATTCCAGAGGGCACATGCCGTCTGACCTGGGGAGATACCTTTATTGTGCGGCGTACGCCAAGGCGCGGGAAGGCAAGTCGCCCACCACGCGGCTCGAAGACTTTCCAAAGCAACTTGCGGCAAATCACAAGAGCTGGGAGAGCGGCAAGTTCGCGAACCGGTTCAGGGTCCAGGCGCCAGCTTTTCCATCCGCTACCGTTGTCAGCCATATTGCTAAAGACGGGCACTACTTCATCCATCCGGATCCTGCCCAGTGCCGGAGTTTTACAGTTCGGGAAGCGGCCCGGGCACAGACATTTCCGGACAACTACTTCTTCATGGGGGAGAGGACTGCACAATTCGTACAGGTGGGCAATGCAGTCCCGCCTCTGCTTGCGCGGCGCATTGCCGAGACTGTCTGGGGATGCATGTCCGGTATCAAAGCTTCTGCCCGTTGAGAATCTGACTGGGGAACAAAACTGTAGATAGTGGGGAAATAGAAACAGAGATGACGAAGGACCTGCCGGTGAAATCGCTCGGTCTGAGGCGTGCGGATGCCACTCCCCACGCGGCGGCTCTGATCGAAGGACTGAGGGATCTTGGCTACTCACTCGAGACTGCCATTTCGGACATCATCGACAACTCCATTACTGCGGGCGCGACTCGCGTGGAGATCATTACTGAAACGTCGTCAGGAAATCCTCGAATTGCGATCCTGGACAATGGTGAGGGGATGTCCGAGGACGAGCTGATTGCCGCCATGCGGCCGGGTAGCAGGAACCCCTTGGCAGCGCGGGATGAACCGGACCTGGGCCGCTTTGGTCTCGGACTGAAGAGCGCGAGCTTTTCCCAGTGCCGTCGACTTACCGTCGTAACTCGCAAGGGAGGCAAGACTTCAATTGCCGTCTGGGACCTGGACGATGTAGCGGTCCGGAACGAATGGTCGGTGCAGCTGCCAGAAGATGCAGCAGACATTTCCGAAGTCGATCTCCTGGGAACGCAAGGCACGCTCGTACTCTGGGAAAAGCTCGATCGCCTCGGTGGAAATCTTGCGGATAATCCTGTTCGCCGGGCCGAAGTCATCAATCAGCGGATCGCCGAGGCAGAACGGCATCTGCGGCTCGTATTCCACCGATTCATGGAGACGACGAAGCCGCTGGAGATTGCACTGAATGGCAGAACTTTAGCGCCACTCGACCCGTTCGCCAGGACCAATCCTGCAACGATTGCAGATCCGGTAGAACATTTGCCCTTGAAGCACGGATGTGTGGAGATCCAGAGCTACACACTTCCTCATCACAAGCAAATGTCCAATGCGGCTTGGGAAGACTTGGCAGGCCCCGAAGGTCACCTGAAGTCGCAAGGCTTCTACCTCTATCGAGGCAAGCGGCTGATCCTCCATGGAACCTGGTTTGGCCTGTGCCGCCAATCCGAGCTCACCAAGCTTTCGAGGGTGCGGATCGACATCCCGAACAGCATGGATGCTGATTGGAAGGTCGATGTCAAAAAGTCTTCAGCCCAGCTCCCTCCATTGGTTCGCGATCGATTGAAGCGGGTTATCGAACGCATCCAGGGTGGGTCAAAGCGCACCTATCGGAGCCGCGGGCAGAGGCTCGTCAACCAGGAGCGGTTGCCGTTGTGGCAGAGAGTACAGGCCAATGGACAGATCCGATATCGGCCCAACATCGACCATCCGGCATTCGCGACATTTGCCGAGGCGCTGCCTCCAAGTCTGAGGCAGGGCTTTTTCAACTGCATTGCATTGGTCGGGGCCTCGCTGCCAGTAGAGACGCTGCACGCAGACATGGCAGCGATGCCAGAACAGGTGGCGCCGGACAAGATTGACGACGAGGTCTTGGTCCAGGCTGTGCAGTACACGCTCTCAATGCTGCTGGAGTCGGGGAAGGAGATACACGAAATCCGGTCTCTGATGAAGGACGTGGATCCATTTCGATCTGCCTGGACCGAAACTCAAAGCATCATCGAAAGAACTCTCCAGGTACGGGGCGAATAGTGAATCCAATTCTCAACACCATGGAGGGTATGGCCTCCATCCAAATGGGGGCCCAGCAAGGTCCTCACACCGCAGAATCCATTCGCCAAATCCTCATGGAGCTTTCCGGGTTGCCCATGTTCAAGGGGGCCGTAAGCGAAGGCGACATCGAAGAGCTTGCCCGTCTGATCGAGGAAAAATATGGGATCAGCATGGGTCTTGGGGCCATCGTCCAGTCCGAAGACTTCCGCCCGTGGCTGCATGACGCCCGCATTAGTGGCGAGATGTCTGATTTCTACTGGGGTCGCTATCGCAGGCTCTTGCAACAAAAAGGGTTGCCAAACGCTGTGATCGACTCGATGGATGAGGTCACCGATCGAATCCTCGACCGATTAGGCAATCCTCGGGAGGAAAGTTCCTGGAGTCGCCGCGGCATGGTCGTGGGTCATGTCCAGAGCGGCAAGACTGCGAACTACACCGGGTTGATCTGCAAAGCCGCCGATGCAGGATACCGGCTGATCGTCGTGATCGCCGGCATCCACAACAATCTGCGCAATCAGACACAAGCACGCATCGATGAAGGCTTCATCGGGCGGGATACCGGCCGCCTCGCGCACGCGAACAGAGGCCAACGACAGAAGATCATTGGAGTCGGGAAGTTCGATCAGCGCGAATTCCCTGTTTCCCTGACGAATACCTTGCGGGATTTCAACAAGGCTACCGCTACGACGAACACCAGTCAGATCGGGCAATACAACGTGCCTGTCGTGCTGGTTATCAAGAAGAACTCGAACACGTTGAAGAATCTGCTCGAGTGGTTGAAAGAACATTCGGTCCATCAAGGAACGCAGATGGTGAGTCAACCGATGCTGCTGATCGACGATGAGGCAGACAACGCGTCAATCAATACTGCCTATGCACGGGATGAGGTCACCCGCATCAACAGTCAGATACGCGAACTCCTGTCACTCTTCCATAGGAGTTGCTACGTCGGATATACGGCTACGCCATTTGCGAACATCTTCATCGACCCGGACACGGACGACGAGACGCTCAAGCAGGACCTCTTTCCGCGACACTTCATCATCGGCCTTGATGCTCCGTCCAACTACTTCGGTGCGCAGAAGGTCTTCGTCGACGGACAGGATCGGCATATCAGGATCATCGACGACAACGAGGATGTCCTTCCAATAAAGCACAAGATTCATCAAGAGGTCGACGCGTTACCGGACAGCTTGGTGCGCGCAGTCCGAACATTCGTCGTCGCGCGCGCGATTCGCAATGCGCGAGGTCAGCATCGTGAGCATGCCTCGATGCTTATCAACGTATCGCGATTCACCGACGTCCAGGGCCGCGTCAAGGCAAGAGTCGCCGATATCATCGGCAAAATTAAGGATGCAGTCGCGGTTGACGGTGGCAAAACGGAGGGAGCGGCTCTCAGGAATCCGGAAATCGCTGCACTCTACGAGGTCTGGCGGAAAGAGTACCGTGACGCGGAACCGCAAGACTGGAGCCAAGTACAGAGACGCCTCCATGAAGTCCTTGTGGCAGCGCGAGTGGTGGAGGTAAACGCGTCGAAGCGCGCACTTGCACTGGACTATGACCAGGGCGGCGAGTATGGAGTGACGGTGATTGCGATCGGCGGATTTTCGCTGTCGAGAGGTCTGACCTTGGAAGGACTCACCGTCAGCTATTTCCTTCGAAACTCCGTCATGTACGACACTTTGATGCAAATGGGCCGGTGGTTCGGGTATCGGCCCAATTATGAGGACCTGTGCCGAATTTGGATGCCAGCAGACGGTGTCGGCTGGTACGTGCACATCCATGAAGCGATGGAGGATCTACAGGTCCAGCTCAAGCGGATGGAGCTCGTAAAGGCGACCCCCGAGCAGTTTGGTCTTGCCGTGCGCAGCCACCCGGAATCACTGATCGTTACGGCTAGAAACAAGATGGGCACCGGCAGGGAGCTGCCCGTCAGAGTGGGGTTGGCTGGTAGGCTGGTAGAAACTACACGCATTTCGGTAGGCGAGGAGCAGTTGAATGCCAACACGGCAGCTGCTTCCGCACTTGCCTCAAACATCAGTGCCCGGCGGATCCGCCCGGAAGCCGTATCTCGCGGGACGCTTTACCAGGAAGTTCCTGTGGAGTTGGTGCGGGACTTTCTGAGGGCCTATCGAGCTGATTCGGCCGATCCCCTGACAGATCCAAGATTGATGGGTGACTACATCGACGCTCGGGCCGATTCCGAACTGCGTCATTGGGACGTTCTGTTTGCTAGTGCGCAAAAGGAGGAAGCACCCCAAATGTGTCTGGGCGGGAACGTAATGCGCGCCTATACAAGAAGGGTCGGGACGCAGGAATTGAGGGGCGGAGTTCTTGCAATAAGCGGCACAAGTCGACGAGTAGGATCTCCGGGCGACGAGCAGGTAGGCCTGACCAAAGATCAGATTCGATCCGCTATCAAGAAATTCCAAGAAGAGCGCCTGCGGGATAACAAGGAAGTCCCAGGGACTCTCCCACCGAGAATTTTTTGCGAAATCCCTCGGCGCCCGCTGATCATCCTGCGATTTGTGGCCCCCAAAGTCGATGAGGAGGAGCTAAAGGTGAAAGCGCCGGATTTGGTGCTTGCCTGGAGCATTTGTTTCCCTCCCTCTGAAGTCCAGGGCGGAACCGTGGAGTACGTTGTAAACACGGTCAGAATGCGCGAAATGTTCGGTGAGGAAGAATTTGAGGAGGATGCGGCAAGTGAGGAATGAGTCGCCATGGGCTGGCCTTGAGTCCGGCGAAATTGATACGCGCCGCGTGGACGCAGACGCCAGGTGGGACTGGTTCTGGTCAGTAATGCCGGACAGGAACGCTGCGCTCGTTCTCAAGCTTTCAAACCTTCCGAGTCCACTTCCGGATCTACCGAAGTTGCGGAATCTAGAAGTGAGATTTCACACCATTTCGGGCGGTCCGATCCTCTATGTGCGTCTGAAAGACAGCACACAGCAAGAATTGTTCGAAACGTTGTGCCGCGATGTCATTGCCGCGGGGGAGATCGCCGAGTCAGAAGAAGAAGCCCTGAAGCGAGCAATTGGGCGCACATTTCGATGGCACTATTTACTCAAAGGGGGGAGGCCGGGTGCCCTAACCGAAGAGGCCCAGAAGGGACTCGTCGGCGAGATCGAAATTCTCAAGTTGCTCATGGACACGATCGGGCCGAAGCGCGCAATAGAGGCTTGGACTGGTCCAACGGGTGCACCAAAGGACTTTGAACTCGGAAATCATTGCATTGAGGTGAAGGCCCGGCGAGGTGCTGCCCAGCCGTTCATAAGGATTTCCAATGAGTTCCAGCTTGCTGATGTTCCCGGCATGAGCATCTGGCTGAGCATTCTGGCGGTAGACAAGCTCGAGGCCCCGCATGGTCAGACATTGACCGAGCGAGTCGCGGAAGTAACGGAATTTGTGGAGCGTGCGGCGCCAGCGGCACTGGCCAATTGGGATCTCCGGCTCGCCGAAGCCGGCTTCGACATGGCCGATGACTACTCGCCGTGGCGGTGGCATGCATCAACGCCAGACTTCTACGCGGTCACACCGTACTTCCCGAGGCTTGAGATGCCTGTGCCAGTTGGGATCTCCAATGTGAGCTATTCACTGGCAATTGCCGCGTGTGAACCCTTCCAGGCAGAGTGGGAGCGAATCCGTTCCCAGCTCAAGCAAGAGGAAGAATGATGAGTGAGCTTAGGGAGTACTACCAGGACTTGATGGCAGACATCAGGCGCGAGGCCGACGCCAGTGGAATCATGATGGTCGAAGCATTCTTCGATCGCATGGCCGAACGGCTCACCGAAGCTGGTGAACTCGAAGTGGCGCATCGCGCTTACTTCCAGAGCGGCGATGGAGCCCAAAAACTGAGAGTGGACGGATATTCAGGGGATCCACGCGAGACCGAAGGTGTTCTGGGGCTGATTGTCTGTGATTTCGTTGACAGCGATGATGTTGAGACCTTCGGAAAGGGTGATGTGCCACCCATCCTCAATCCCCTGATCCGGTTCTTGAAAAAGGCAAGGACGGCGGACTTCCGGGATTCCTTGAACGAGGTCAATCCTGCATTCCAAGTATCTGACTTGCTGATCGCAACCTGGTCTCAGATCACCAAGATAAAGCTGATCCTCATTTCAAATCGCCAATACATCGGACGAGACGATACGGTCAAACTCGCAGATCCCGGAGATATCCCTATTACCTGGTCGGTTTGGGATTTGGCCAGGTTCGAGAAGTTTGACCGCTCTGGCCAGGCCAGAGAGGACATAGTTATCGACTTTGCAAACGACTTCGGTGCTCCGATGCCCGCCCTTCGTGCTTCGCAGGGTGGCGCCGGGCTGGAAAGCTATCTTTTGGTAGTTCCAGGTGAGCAGCTCGCGTCGATCTATGACCGCTGGGGTGCGCGACTGCTCGAGGCCAATGTTCGTTCATTTCTTCAGGCGCGAGCGAAAACCAACAAGGGAATCCAACGAACCATCAAGGAAGAGCCAGCGCTCTTCTTTCCGTACAACAACGGACTTTCGGCGACAGCCGAGGAAGTTGCCTGCACGCATACCAAGGACGGCCTGGCGATTGCGTTGGTTCGAAATCTGCAGATCGTCAACGGCGCCCAGACCACTGGTTCCATACACGCGGCGCTGAAGAACGCTCGGGACCAGCTTGGATCGGTTTTCGTCCAGATGAAGCTGACAGTGGTCCCGCCTGAGAGGTCTGAAAGCATTGTTCCGAAGATTTCGGAGTACGCGAATACGCAGAACAAGGTCAATGCTGCCGACTTCTTTTCGAATCATCCATTCCACATTCGCATTGAGCAGTTCTCCCGTAAGATAATCTTCGCCGCCCGTGAAGGGGCGCGCCACGACAGCAAATGGTTCTATGAGCGTTCCCGTGGACAGTTCATCAATGCGCGCAGCCGATTGACGCCTGCCCAGCTTAAAAAGTTCGACCTTGAGTTCCCCAAGGCCCAGCTTTTTACCAAGACGGACCTTGCAAAATTCGAGTTTTCGTCTGCGGGCAAGCCGCACATTGTTTCGCGCGGCGCGCAAAAGAATTTCGCCGAGTTCGCCAAGGAGGTTGGCGAGGCTTGGTCAAAGAGCGAGGCGAAATATGACGAGCTCTGGTACAAGAGGCTGATCGCGAAGGCGATTCTCTTTCGCACGCTCGAAACTGAGGTTCCAAAGCAACCTTGGTATGAAGGTGGCTATCGCGCAAACATTGTGACCTATGCGATGGCGAAAGTATTCAATGACGCAGAGCGTGAAAGCGAGGTGCTTGATCTTGATGCGATTTGGCGCCGGCAGAACGTTTCCGAGCCGCTGAAGCGCGCACTGCTGTTGGCTGCTGCCGAAGCGCATCATGTAATCACGCATCCCATTGCTGGCATTAGAAACATGTCAGAATGGGCGAAGCAACAAGCATGTTGGAATGCCTTGGCGACCCGCGAGATCGACTATGGCGAGGAATTCGAGGATTGCTTGGCGCTTAGGGACGCTGCAAAGGCAGCTGAGCGTGATCAGCGGCGGCAGCGGCGTGAAGACGATGGGATTTCTGCCCAGGCGGACGTGGTCGGGCGCGGGCCGGAATTCTGGTCGCACGTACTGGAACTGGGAAGGGCTCAGCAGAAGTTTTCGCCGAAGGACGAGCAAATCCTGAGGGTATGTGCCGCCTTGCCGCGGCAGATCCCGACTGAGCAGCAGAGCAAATACGTGCTCAAGCTGCTTGAAAGGATGGAGGAGGAGGGCCTCGCCCTAGGCTGATCGACCCCCTAAAGGGGCTGGGTTCCAGAATCCCATTGGTGGTCCGGTGTACGTGGCAGGATTACCCCATGCCCCCCGTCCTCACCCTCCGCAACCTAACCAAAACCTACGCCTCCGGCTTCCAAGCCCTCAAGGGCATCGACCTGGACATCCACCGCGGCGAGATCTTCGCCCTGCTCGGCCCCAACGGCGCCGGCAAGACCACCCTGATCAGCATCGTCTGCGGCATCGTCAATGCCAGCTCGGGCACGGTTACGGTGGACGGCCACGACCACGTCCGCGAGGCCCGGTCGGCCCGCTCCCTGATTGGCCTGGTCCCCCAGGAGCTGTCCACCGACGCCTTCGAGTCGGTCTGGGCCACCTGCCGCTTCAGCCGGGGCCTGTTCGGCAAGCCGGCGGATCCGGCCCACCTGGAGAAGGTGCTGCGCCAGCTGTCGCTGTGGGACAAGCGCGACAGCAAGATCCTGGCGCTGTCCGGCGGCATGAAGCGGCGGGTGCTGATCGCCAAGGCGCTGGCCCACGAGCCGCGCATCCTGTTCCTGGACGAGCCCACCGCCGGCGTCGACGTCGAGCTGCGCCACGACATGTGGCGGATGGTGCGCGAGCTGCGCGAGCAGGGGGTGACCATCATCCTGACCACGCACTACATCGAGGAGGCCGAGGAGATGGCCGACCGCATCGGCGTGATCAACCACGGCGAGCTGGTGGTGGTGGAGGACAAGGCCACGCTGATGCGCAAGCTCGGCAAGCGCCAGCTCGCGCTGACCCTGCAGGAGCCGCTCCCGGCCATCCCCGAGTCCCTGGCCGACCTGCCGCTGGAGCTGTCCGAGGACGGCAACACCCTCACCTACACCTTCGACGTGCAGCAGGAAGAGCGCACCGGTATCGCCAGCCTGCTGCGGCGGCTGGCCGAGCAGGGCGTGGACTTCAAGGACCTGCATTCCAGCGAGAGCTCGCTGGAGGACATCTTCGTCAGCCTGGTGAGGCAGCGCGCATGAGCCTCAACGTCCATGCCATCCGCGCCATCTACCGCTTCGAGATGGCCCGCACCTTCCGCACGCTGCTGGAGTCGATCGCCTCGCCGGTGCTGTCGACCTCGCTGTACTTCGTGGTGTTCGGTGCGGCGATCGGCTCGCGCATGGGCGAGATCGACGGCGTCGGCTACGGCGCCTTCATCATCCCCGGCCTGATCATGATGTCGCTGCTCAGCGAGAGCATCTCCAACGCCTCGTTCGGCATCTACATGCCCAAGTGGTCGGGCACCATCTACGAGCTGCTGTCGGCGCCGGTGTCCTTCGTCGAGGTGGTGGTCGGCTATGTCGGCGCCGCCGCGACCAAGTCGCTGCTGCTCGGCCTGCTGATCCTGCTTACCGCGCGCCTGTTCGTCGCCTACGAGATCCAGCACCCGGTGTGGATGCTGGCCTTCCTGGTGCTCACCGCGACCAGCTTCAGCCTGTTCGGCTTCATCATCGGGCTGTGGGCCGACGACTTCCAGAAGCTGCAGATCGTGCCGCTGATGGTGATGACCCCGCTGACCTTCCTCGGCGGCGCGTTCTACTCGATCAAGATGCTGCCGCCGGTGTGGCAGACCATCACCCTGTTCAACCCGGTGGTCTACCTGATCAGCGGCTTCCGCTGGAGCTTCTACGGCACCGCGGACGTGCCGGTGGGGATCAGCATCGCGGCGATCACCGGCTTCCTGGTGGTGTGCCTGGCGGCGGTGTGGTGGATTTTCCGGACGGGGTGGAAGTTGAAGGCATAGGAGGGGACATGGAACGCGCATTCCCGATGCTGCTCGCCATGGTGCTTGCGCTGGCCGCAGGCGCCGTCCACGCGCAGGAGACCGGCTACATCGGCCACGGCATGGCCGATGCCAGTCCCACCGAGGTGTACCTGGAGTACGCCAGGGTCATCCACGCGGCCGATTCGCCCCAGGCGATCTTCCCGTTCTCGCCGCAGCCGGCCGCGGAGGTGCGCGCGGCCCTGGCCGCGATGACGCCGGAGCAGGCCGCGCAGGCGCTCGGGTTCATGCAGGCCATGGTCCCGCTGCAACCCGAGGTGCTCGCGGAAACCGTCGAGGGCGACACCGCCACGCTGGAGGTGTTCGGCGAACTGCCGGGCATGCTCGACGGCGAGCCGTCGCCGCACCACGGGGTCGTTACCCTGGTGCGGCGCGGCGGCGAGTGGAAGATCTCGAACCAGGCGTTCGAGGATCGCGACTGACGGCGAGGGGTGAGGCGCCGACTGGCCGCCGAACCTCGCGCGAAGCCGCCACCTCGGGGCACAATCGGTTATTGTCGGACTTGCAGCCGGAGGTCGGGGGCGCAATGCGATACGGGACGACGGAGACCAGCCAGGAAATCGAGGCTCGCAAGCCGCGATTCGCGGTGGTGCCGGTGGGTTCCTTCGAACAGCACGGTGCGCACCTGCCCGTCACCACGGATACATTGATTGCGGCCGGCATTGCCGACGCCCTCTGCCGCGACCATGGGGGGCTGTTGCTGCCGCCGGTGGCGGTGACCTGCTCCCATGAGCACGTCGGGTTCGCCGGCACCGCGTCCATCTCCGCGACGACCCTGCTTGCGGTGCTTAGCGACATGTTGGTCAGCCTGGAGCACGCGGGAATTGATCTGATGGTCCTGGTGAACGGGCATGGCGGGAATTACGTACTGTCCAACTTCGCCCAGGAGGCCAACGTGGAGCGTCCGCGCGTCTACCTGGCCCCGGTGCGCCAACAATGGCAGGCGGCCATGGATGCCGGCGGAATCGAGTCCGGCATATCCGAGGACATGCACGGCGGCGAGCTGGAAACCTCGCTCATGCTGCACATGTATCCGGAACTGGTGCGCCCGAAGCATTTGCGCAAGGATCATGATGCGCCGGACCGGCCGCTGCTTACGCTGCATGGCATGCGTCACTACACCACGTCGGGCATCGTCGGCTTTCCTTCGCGCGCCACCGCGGAAAAGGGGGCGGCCGTCCTTACCCACCTGGTGGCTTCGATCGCCGGAGAAGTAGAGAAGATCCAGTCTCGCCGCTGACACCCTGGGGGAGGGCATGGCAGTTTCGCCGTTTGCGTGGTGCGAGCTGTACGACGAAATCAAGGCGCTGATCAAGAGCGGAGCCCTCCGCGCCGAGGCGGACATGGCGGTGGAAGCCGTTTCGCCCAACGCCGATCCCGAGGATTTCCGCAAGGCCATCGATCGGCTGGTCGACGAGGGGGTGTTGCTGCGCACGTCCCCGGAACGTGTCGTGGTCGCCCAGGCGCGTGCGCGTTCACGCCGCGGGGCATCATTCCAAGGAGACTACCGGGATCAGGGGCGTAGCCCGACGATCCGGACGATCAAGCTGGAGTTGGTTCCGACGGACGATGCCCCGCCCCTGGTCCATCAGACCTTCGCACCCGGTTCGATGCTGGTCCGACACCACCACGTCCAGTCAGTGGATGGCATCCCCCATGCCATCGCGGAGTCGTACGTGCCCTACGACATCGTCCGGGGTCAGTGGCAGGACATCAGGTCCGGAAACTACGACTTGTTCGAGGTGCTGTCAGCGGCGAAGCATCCGGTCACCCGCAAGCAGGAAACACTGTACGTCGACTCGCCTACCTTCCAGGAGCGGATCGAACTGGGTATCGAGACGATGCCCAGCGTGTCGGTGGTGCGACTGGACTGCATCCTCTACTCGAGGCAAACCCCTGTCGAGGTCTGTCTCCTCTGCGACCGCGCGGACCTTTACGAATTCAATTACGTCGTGGAGCTTTGACCGCCATGTCACTAGAAAAACTGTTCTCCGCCCATATCCCGACAGTGTTGCGGGAGGCGGTCGAGCCCGGGATGGACGATGGCAGCATCCTGAGTCTGGCGCATCGATCCATCGACGAGTTCTGGCTCAAGTACGGCAAGATGTACGCCCGGTCCGGCTCGCATCGGCTTGAACTGCAGCAGCAGATCGACGCCGGTAGGGACACGGCCGCGATCGCGGAATGCGTCGGCAACTTGCACATGGCCTTCCTGGCCGCCGAAGTCGAGCTGCGCATCCAGCCCGGCATGACCATGGACCAGCAGGAAAAGCTTGCCCGCGTGTTCCGTGGGATCGGCAAGGACTTCGCGACGAAAGGCTGGCCTGCCCACGCACGCGCATGCCTGACCCGCGCAGCCCATCTGTTCGCCCAAGTGCGTATGTTCCGAGAAGAGGACGCCACCTGGTACCAGGAAGGTCGGGCGGCCCTGGTCGAGGCCAGAGGCATGCGGCGGTTCGGGCTCTGGGCGAGTTATGTGTTTGCCGGGTTCGGGTACCGCCCTTACCGTCTGCTTTATTGGTGCCTGGGAAGCATTTTCGCGTTCGTTCCCCTTTACGCATGGCTTGAGCCAGGGTGGTCGTGGCGGACATCGATGGTCGTCAGCGGCATGAACTATCTCGCCATGCTGGGGCTCGGCGACATTGGCGCTTCCGCGTTCCGGACCCAATTGCTTGCCATCGTGCAAGGGTCGGTGTCGCTGGTGCTGAATGCCACCTTGTTCGCATTGTTGGTCAGGCGCTGGTTCCGGTCATAGGGGTGGTCTTCGCGCGCGCCCGTGGCGCTAAAGTACGGTCGACCCAGGCAAAAGGCCGCCAAGATGCAAGCACTCGAGCTCGCCCGCCAGTTCCACGCCCTGCACCTTCCGGGCAACCCGCTGGTCCTGTTCAACGCCTGGGACGCGGGCAGCGCCCGCGCGGTCGCCGACGCCGGGGCCAAGGCCATCGCCACCGGAAGCTGGTCGGTGGCCGCGGCGCATGGCTACGAGGATGGCGAGCAGATCCCGCTGGAACTGGCCATGGCCAACCTGCGGCGGATGGTCGCGGCGGTGCCGTTGCCGGTCACGGTGGACCTGGAGAGCGGCTACGGCGGCGCGCCCGGCGTGGTCGCCGACACGGTGGCCGCGGCGATCGAGGCGGGCGCGATCGGCTGCAACCTGGAGGACAGTTTCCCCGCCGACGGCAGCCTGCGGCCGGTGGATGCGCAGGTGGCGCGGCTGGCCGCGGCCCGCAAGGTGGCGGACAAGGCCGGGTTGCCGTTCTTCCTCAACGCGCGCACGGATGTGTTCTTCCAGAAGCCGGCCGATGCGCACGACCAAGCCATGGTGGAAGCCGCCTTGGAACGGGCGCGGGCGTTTGCCGAGGCGGGCGCGAACGGGTTGTTCGTGCCCGGGCTGGTCTCGGAGGACCTGATCGCGAAGTTGTGCGCGGGCTCGCCGTTGCCGGTGAACGTAATGGCGCGCGAAGGTGGGCCCGGACGGGCGCGGCTCGCAGAGCTGGGGGTGGCGCGGATCAGTCATGGGCCGGGACCGTATCGGGGGGCGATGCGGTGGCTGACGGATGCCGCCCTCGAGGCGATGAACCACTAGAAATCAATCTCTTTAGTGGCTCGGCACGTCACGGTTCACGCTGTATATACGCTGTTCGCCTTACCATGCTTGCCCATGGAGCTGCTTGTATATACACTTTCCCGCCCTGTTCAGGATTCCAGGGACGGCGACAGTGGCGATTCAGATCTCCCCCAAGGTCGTGGAAAAGCTCAAGGACAAGCATGGCGTCGATCCCCGGGAGGTCGAGCAGTGCTTCGAGAACAAAACAGGTCTGCTGCTCAAGGACACCCGGGAAGACCACAGGTCGGACCCGCCCACCTTGTGGTTCATTGCTCCGACCAACCGAAACAGGCTCCTGAAGGTCTGCTTCATCCAAAAAGGTCCGGATCAGCACATTCGTACAGCCTACCCACCGAACCAGAATGAATTGAAGATCTATCGAACGCTCGCTTGCCCAACAGACTTTTAAATGAAGATGGAAGTGACACAACGGGGGTGATGATGATGACGAACACGCCAAATCGTGACGCGCGGGATCCTTGGGACTCCGGCGAGCTCGGCCAGAGCCTTGAGCACGCGGAAGTTGCGTCGACTGAAGAAATGCAAGCGGTAGACGAGTCTTTGGGCTTGCAGCTTGTCTCCATCCGACTTCAGCGCAAGCTCATCGCGACCTTGAAGTTCATTGCATCCCACCATGGCATTGGATACCAACCGATGGTACGTGACCTTCTGAACCGATTTGCGGTCTCGGAGATGCAGCAGATCCTGCAAGCGCAACTTGCCGAGTCGCAAAGGCAGGCAGACGCCGCAGGAGGCAATGTCGGCCCGGTTTCTGAATTCCTGGAGCGCGAAAGAAAGCGCGCGTAAGAGCGTTGGAAAGCCCCGGCATCGCCGGGGTTTTTTTTGGTCCTCAAGAACCCCCGCGGGCGGCTTCGATCTTGGCGATGTCGATCTTGCGCATCTCCATCATCGCGTCGAACGCGCGCTTGGCGGCCTTGCGGTCTGGGTCGGTGACGGCTTCGATCAGCACCCGCGGCGTGATCTGCCAGTTCACGCCCCACTTGTCCTTGCACCAGCCGCAGGCGGATTCCTGGCCGCCGTTGCCGACGATGGTGTTCCACAGGCGGTCGGTCTCTTCCTGGTCGTCGGTGGCGATCTGGAACGAGAAGGCTTCGGTCTGGGGGAAGGCGGGGCCGCCGTTGAGGCCGACGCAGGGGATGCCGCAGACGGTGAAGTCCACCATCAGCACGTCGCCCTCCTGGCCGTCGGGGTAGTCGCCGGGGGCGCGGTGGACGCCGCGGACTTCGCTGTCCGGGAAGGTCTCGGCGTAGAAGCGGGCGGCTTCCTCGGCGGTGCCATCGAACCAGAGGCAGATCGTGTTCTTGGGGATCATCGCGGTCTCCAGGAGCGGCAAGTGGTTGTTTTCACGGATTGCTCAGGACTTGCTCAGGACGCTCAGGCCGGCCCGGGGCCACGCTGGCGCCACGTTCAACCACACGGAGGGTAAGGCCATGTCGGGACAGATGGGTGAAGCGCGCGAGCAACGGCGCAACTGGGTGCGGGTGGTGATCTGGGGGCTGGCGGGGTCGCTGTTCCTGCTGCCGCTGGTGGCGATGCAGCTGACCAGCGAGATGAACTGGGATGCCTTCGACTTCCTGGTCTGGGGCACGATGCTGTTGGTCGCCTGCGGCACCTACGAGCTGATCAGCCGGCTGTCGCCGAACCGGCGCTACCGGGCGGCCACCGGGGTGGCCATCGTCGCCGGCTTCCTGACCTTCTGGATCAACGGCGCGGTCGGCATGGTGGGCGACGAGGACAACGTCTACAACCTGCTGTTCCTGGCCGCGATCGCGGTTGGCGCCGTGCTGGCGCTGGTGTCCTGGTTCAGGCCGCGGGGCATGGCGCGGGCGCTGTACGCGGCCGCGGCGATCCATGCCGGCACGGCGCTGTACGCGTTGGCGAGCGGTGCCGACGGCCTCGGCTCGGTGCTGGCGCTGTGCTTCGCCCTGCCGTACGTCTTGGCCGGTGCGCTGTTCAGCCGTTCGGCGCAGCAGGTGGAGGCCGCCGCGGCCGCCAGCGACGTTCCGTGACGCGATTTCGACACCGCTGAAAATTCGCCAAACGGCGGTGTACCGCGGCCGGCAGGGTGCTTGAAAGCCCCGCCGGCTTCCCTATTTCACGCGCCGCAGGCGGGCACGCCCGCCGCGCTTGAGACAGGAGGAACCCAGCCATGAACATGATGACCCGTCTTTCGCCGATCGTATCGCCGGATCCGGTGCGCCAGCTGATGGACCGGTTGTTCGACGGCAACCTGTTCGCCGGCAGCCTGCTGCGCGACGAGCACGACGCATCCTCGGTGGTGACCAGCCAGTGGATGCCCGCGGTCGACATCCGCGAGGAACACGACCGCTTCGTGCTCGACGCCGACATCCCCGGTGTGGATCCGGAGGACATCGAAGTGCAGATGGATCGCGGCATGCTCACCATCAAGGGCGAGCGCCGCAGCGAGGCCGTCGGGGCCACCGAGCGCTATGCCCGCGTGGAACGGGTGCACGGCAGCTTCCATCGCCGCTTCGCGCTCCCCGACAGCGCCGATCCGGAGCGCATCACCGCTGCGGGCAGCCACGGCGTGCTGCGCATCGTGATCCCGAAGAAGGCGGAATCCACGCCGCGTCGCATCCAGGTGGATCGCACCCTCGACTAGTCGCGGGAGCGGACGCCGAGCAGCGGCGCAAACCCGGCCATCGCCGCCACCACGCAGGCGGCGAACAGGGCGCCCTCCAGGGCGCCCGTGGCCACCTGGCTGGCGGTGCCGAAGCCTGCATCGCCGAACAGGGTGCCGAGCTGGTCCAGGCGCAGGCGCGAGTTAGGGAAGGTCTGCGCGAGCAGGTCGAGGCTGCCGGCCATCAGCCGGCCGCCGAGCAACGGCACCACCAGGCCGGCCACCGCGCCGGCGGCCGCCGCGGCGAACACGCTGCGCCGGTGCCAGGGCGAGCGCCCGCCGAGGGCGCCGAACCAGACGCCGAAGCCGACCGCGCCGCCGAGCAGCAGGCCTTCCATCGCCCCGGTGATGTCGCCGGGCGAGCGGCCGAGCAGCAGGTTGAAGGCGTCCAGCCCAAGGAGCTTGACGATGCCGCCGACCAGCAGGCCGCCGAGCGCACCGCCGGCGATGGCCCAGCGGTGGGGGGGGCCCGGGAGCAGGGTGCTCGCGGCGATGCCGGCGCTGACGCCGGCGCCGCCGACGAGCGCGACGACGATGCACAGGCACACGATCACCAGGACCATCGAGACCGCGCCCATGCCGGGCTGCAGCGGTTGGCTGGCGCCGAGGAAGCCGTAGGCCAGGCCGCCGAGGGCGCCGGAGACGCCGGCGCCGGTGGTGCCGGCGGCGGTGAGGAGGAGGGCGTCCCGCCAGGTCCAGGTGGGGGGCGTGGGTGAGGGTGTCGCAGCTTCCGCCGCTCCCACAAGGGGGTCAGGACCCAGCTCGACCGGGGCGATGAAGCGGTAGCCGTGTTTGGGGACGGTTTCGATGAAGCGGGGGTTTGCGACGCTGTCGCCGAGCTGCTTGCGCAGGGTGCGGATGCACTGGGTCAGGGCTTCCTCGGTGACCGGAATGCCGCGCCAGACTTCGTCGAGGAAGCGCTCCTTCGAGACCAGCTTGCCCTGCTCGCGAAGCAGCAGGATGAGCGCGTCGAGGTAGCGCGAATTCAGTTCGACCAGTGTGTCGCCGCGGCGTAGCTGGCGCTGCGCGGGATCGAGCTGGAAGTCTTCGAAGCGGTAGATGCCGTTCCCCATGCGGCAAGCCTACCGTGGCTGCGCGATCGACGGGGTGGGGGTGGCATCATCGGGGGAGGCCCGAAGACCCCGGGGAATCCCGATGAGTGCATTCGCATCCCTGATTGCCGCCGCCATCGCCTGGGTGGCGGTCCATATCGGCATCGCCGGCACCGCCGTGCGCGGCGCGATCGTGTCGAAGATCGGCGAGGGGCCGTTCCGCGGCGTGTTCGTGATTGCTTCGTTCGCGCTGCTGTACTGGCTGGGCACGGCCTACGGCAACGCAGGCCCGGTGCGCCTGCTGTGGATCGCGCCCCGCTGGCTGGTGGTGGCCGGCATGTGGCTGCTGCTGCCCGCCGTTCTGCTGCTGGTGTGCGCGGTGAGCCAGCCGAACCCGACCTCGGTGCGCGGCGAAGGCGCGCTGGACCGCGAGGAGCCGGCAACCGGCATGCTCCGCATCACCCGCCATCCGATGCTGTGGGCGTTCGCGCTGTGGGCGGTGGTGCACATCATCGCGCTGGGCACGCTGTCCGGGCTGGTGTTCGCCGGCGCGATCCTGGTGACCGCGCTGGCCGGCATGCCGAGCCTGGATGCCAAGTACGCGAAGCGCTATCCGGAGCGCTGGCCGCGGTTTGCCGCGGCGACCTCGATCGTGCCGTTCGTGGCGATCGCGCAGGGCCGCAACCGGCTGGTGTGGCGGGAGATCGGCTGGCTCCGGCCATGGCTGGCGATCGTGCTGTGGGGCGTGCTGATCGCGCTGCATCCGCTCGCGTTCGACGTCAATCCCGCGCGCTACTTCCACGGCTGACGTAAGACTGCCCGTAAACCACACTGTGAACCCTGGTTCACACTTCAAGAAATCATTGAGGTCAGGAATGATGGCCCTCAAAACCACCCGCTGGGATTCGGCGCAGCACCTTGAAAACGAAGAGGATCGCGAAGCCTATCTGGAGGCTTGCCTGGAACACGGGAGTGACGATCCCGGCTTCATCGCCCATGCGCTGGGCGTGGTCGCCCGGTCGCGGAACATGAGCGAACTTGCGCGTGAAACGGGCTTGACGCGCGAAGGACTCTACAAGGCACTCTCCGAAGAAGGGAATCCCAGCTTCGGCACCGTTCTCAAGGTGGTTAGTGCACTGGGCTACCGCTTCTCGCTGATCCGGGAACCAAGTGCGCAATACGGGATGAAAAAGGCGAAGCCAAGGAAGCGAGGCGCGCGATGAACAAGACCGCGCACCTCGTCCAGTTCTTCCTGCCCGTCCGCGGCAACGACGGCAAGGCCTTCCCGCGCGAGGAGTTTGCCAGGGTGCGCGCCGAGCTCGCGGACCGCTTCGGCGGCGTGACCGCCTACGTGCGCTCGCCCGCGGTCGGTGCCTGGGAGGACGACGACGGCGATGTCTGCCGCGACGACGTGCTGCTGTTCGAGGTCGTCGCGGACACGCTCGATCGGGACTGGTGGCGGGACTACCGCGACGACCTGTGCGGGCGCTTCGCCCAGGAGGAAGTGCTGGTGCGCGCGTCGAAAGTGGAGTTAATTTAGCGGCGCGACCCCAGCGGGGAGGCGCCATGCAGCAGCGCATCCGCTACATCACCACCGGCGACGGCACCCGGCTGGCCTGGGCCGCGGCGGGGCGCGGCCCGCCGCTGGTGCGCGCGGCGACCTGGCTGACCCACCTGCAATACGACCTGGAAAGCCCGGTGTGGGCGCACTGGATCCGGTTCCTGGCCGGGCACTTCACCTGCGTGCGCTACGACGAGCGTGGGTGCGGCCTCTCCGACTGGCGCGCGCTGGACCTGAGCCCGTCGTGCTGGCTGGGCGACCTGGAAGCGGTGGTCGAGGCGGCGGCCGTCGAACGGCCGATGGTGCTGCTGGGGATCAGCCAGGGTGCGTCGGTGGCGATCCGCTACGCCGTGGCGCATCCCGAACGCGTGTCGCACCTGATCCTCTACGGCGGCTACGCGGTGGGCGGCAACCGCGGCGACGACCCGCGACGCCGTGCGATGTACAAGGCGGTGATGGACGTGGTCGGGCTGGGCTGGGGCCAGGACAATCCCGCGTTCCGGCAACTGTTCACCACGCGCTTCGTGCCGGAGGGCAGCGCGGAACAGTTTGCCTGGTTCAACGAACTGTGCCTGCGCACGACCTCGCCGGAGAACGCGGTGCGCCTGCTCGCCGCGCGCGGCGACGTGGACGTGAGCGACCTGCTGGAAAAGGTGCGGGTGCCGACGCTGGTGCTGCAGTGCGACCGCGACGAGATCGCGCCGCGGGCGCAAGGCCGGTTGCTGGCCAGCCGTATCCCCGGCGCCACCTACATCGAGTTGCATTCGCGCAACCACGTGCTGCTGGAGCACGAGCCGGCCTGGCGCGAATTCCAGGAGGCGGTGCTCGAATTCACCGGCCTGGCGCGGCAGGACTCCGACCTGTCGGCCCAAGGCCTGACCGCGCGCGAGCGGGCAGCCCTGGCGTTGCTGTGTGAAGGGCGCAGCAATGCGCAGATCGCCTGGGCGCTGGGCATCGCCGAGAAGACCGTGCGCAACCACGTCTCCAACCTGTACCGCAAACTCGGCGTCCACAGCCGCGCCGAGGCCATCGTCCGCACCCGCCCGTAGACCCGTAGACCCGTAGACCCGTAGAGCCGTAGAGCCGACCCATGGTCGGCTGACCGTCCCCGACCGGGACAAATGTCCCGTTTCCCGCTCCCTGAACCCGCCCACCCGGGACAAGCTTTCCATGGCGCCCGCGGACGGCCGGCGCCACGCTCGGACCCGACGTCCCCGGGAGCGCTCCGCCATGACCCGCCTGCTCGCCCTGCTGTATGCCGTCGCGGCCTACGCCGTGTTCCTGCTGACCTCCCTCTACGCGATCGCCTTCGTGTCCGGGTTCGACTTCGTGCCCCGGCACGTGGACAAGGGGCCCGGCGCGCCGCTCGCGCAGGCGCTGACGATCGACGTCGCCCTGCTGCTGCTGTTCGCGGTGCAGCACAGCGGCATGGCGCGGCCCGGCTTCAAGCGCTGGTGGACGCGCCTGGTGCCGCGCCATGTGGAGCGCAGCACCTATGTGCTGGCGAGCAGCCTGGTGCTGATCCTGCTGTTCTGGCAGTGGCGGCCCTTGCCGGCGGTCGTGTGGCAGGTGGACGGTCCCGCGCGCGTGGCCCTGTTCGCGCTGGCCGCCTGCGGCTGGTTGCTGGTGCTGGTCGGCACGTTCCTGATCAACCACTTCGAACTGTTCGGCCTGCGCCAGGCCTGGTTCCACATGCGCGGGCTGCCGCCCGACCGCGACGTGCCCTTCGTCGAGCGTGCGTTCTACCGCATCGTACGCCACCCGCTGATGCTGGGATTCGTGGTCGCGTTCTGGGCCGCGCCGACCATGACCCTGGGCCACTTGCTTTTCGCGCTCGCCACCAGCGGCTACATCCTGGTCGCCGTGCGGTTCCTCGAGGAGCGCGACCTGGTGGCGCACTACGGCGAGACCTATCGCGATTACCAGCGCCGCGTGCCCATGATCCTGCCGCTGCCGCGCCGGTCCGCGCGCGATACCGGCGCCGCGCGGCCGATGGCTGCACCTTGACGGCAAGCGGCGCAAAATGGTCGGCCCCGCGCTGGAGCCGACCATGCCCACCTATCGCAAGGATCCCGACGCCATCGCCCGGCTGACGCCGGAGCAGTACCACGTCACCCAGGAAAGCGGCACCGAGCGCCCCGGCACCGGGGAGTACCTGCACGAGAACCGCCCGGGCATCTACGTGGACATCGTCTCCGGGGAGCCGCTGTTCGCGTCCTCGGACAAGTTCGAATCGCATTGCGGCTGGCCGAGCTTCACCAAGCCGATCGTGCCCGCGCACGTGCGCGAGCTCGACGACGACAGCTTCGGCATGCGCCGCACCGAGGTGCGCTCGGCGCATGGCGACAGCCACCTCGGCCATGTGTTCCCCGACGGCCCGCGCGACCGCGGCGGCCTGCGCTACTGCATCAACTCCGCGGCGCTGCGCTTCATTCCGCGCGAGCGGATGGAGGCCGAGGGGTATGCTGAATACCTCGACCAGGTGGAGGACCCGGCATGAGCACGGAGCGCGCGATCCTCGCCGGCGGCTGCTTCTGGGGCGTGCAGGAGCTGCTGCGCAAGATGCCGGGTGTGGTCTCCACCCGCGTGGGCTACAGCGGCGGCGACGTGCCCAATGCGACCTACCGCAACCATGGCAGCCACGCCGAGGCGGTGGAGATCGTGTTCGACCCGGCGAAGACCCGTTATCGCGACCTGCTCGAGTTCTTCTTCCAGATCCACGACCCGACCACCCGCAACCGCCAGGACAACGACGTCGGCACCTCCTACCGCTCGGCGATCTTCTACACCACGCCGGAGCAGCGGCGCGTGGCCGAGGACACCATCGCCGACGTCGAGGCCAGCGGCCTGTGGCCGGGCAAGGTGGTGACCGAAGTGGCGCCGGCGGGCGATTTCTGGGAAGCCGAGCCCGAGCACCAGGACTACCTGCAGAAGTATCCGACCGGGTACACCTGCCATTACGTGCGACCGGGCTGGAAGCTGCCCCGCCGGGCCGCCGCGGGCGGTTAGGATTCCGGCCATGGATTCGGCCTTCACCCTCGACTTCTCCCGCACCGACGACGGCCTGCTGTGCGCCCGTGTGGGCGGCGTGCGCAGCGTCGCCAGCACCATCGCCTACTGGGAAGGGATCCTTGCCGAGGTGACGCGCGAGCGGCCGGCCGGGTTGATCGTGCTGGACGAACTGGTCGGCGAGGAGCTGGCCGCGTCCGAGTGGAAGAAGCTGGTGGTGCACATGGCCGGGCGCGGCCTGGAGGGTGTGCCGATCGCGCACGTGAAGGCATTCGCCTTCGACCAGATCAGCTATTGCGAGCGCTACGCCAACGAGGCCGGCCTGCAGGCCCGGGCCTTCCGCCGCGAGTCGGAAGCGCGGGACTGGCTGCGGGCGCGGCCCGGATGAGTGCGACGCGCTCGTCCGCGCGCTTCGACGCGCTGCTCGTGCTGGCCCTGCTGAGCCTGATCTGGAGCTACAACTGGATCGTGATGAAACAGGTCCTGCAGTGGTCGGGGCCGTTCACCTTTGCCGCGTGGCGTGGCGCGCTGGGCGCGGTGACCCTGTTCCTGCTGCTGTTGTGGCGGCGCGCGCCGCTGAGGCCGCCGCCGCTGGCGCCGCTGCTGTGGATCGGCGCCGCGCAGACCCTCGGGTTCCAGGCGCTGGTGCAGTGGGCGCTGGTGCATGGCGGCGCGGGCAAGACCGCGTTGCTGGCCTACACGATGCCGTTCTGGGTGGTCGGCGTGGCCTGGCTGGTGCTGCGCGAGCGGCCGACGCGGGCGCAGGCGGTCGCGGTGGCGGTGGCGTTCGCCGGCCTGTTGCTGGTGCTGGAGCCGTGGGCGGGGCTGGGGCGCCTGGAAAGTTCGTTGCTGGCGATCGCCGCCGGCCTGTGCTGGGCGGTCGGCACGGTGCTGAGCAAGCGCCTGTTCCAGCAGGGGCGGGCGACGATCCTGTCGCTGAGCGCATGGCAGATGGCGGTGGGCGCGGTGGGGCTGGTGGCGGTGGCCTGGGCCGCGGACGAACCGGCCACGCAGTGGACCGGCGGCTTCATCGCGGCGCTCGCCTACAACGCGGTACTGGCCTCGGGGCTGGCCTGGCTGCTGTGGACCTACATCGTGGACAAGCTGCCGATGACCGTGTCCGGATTGACCAGCCTGGTGATCCCGATCATGGGGGTGCTGTTCGCCTGGGCGGTGCTGGGCGAGGCGCCGTCGCCGGCGGAGTGGACCGGCATCGCGCTGGTCGGCGCGGCGCTGGCCATCGTCGCGCTGGCGGTGAAGCCGGCGGTGGGCGGATCGCGCGGCGACTGACCTGGATCAAGGCGCGCTTGCCGGCGCAGGTGGAGGCTGGCGGCCTCCCCCCATGCGTGCCACGTCATGAACCTCGAGACCTTCCAGCCCGTCGCCGTCCACCCCTTCGATGCCCGGGGCATCGCCCGCCGCTTCCGCCACGCGGCGATCTTCGGCGCGCTGGATGCGCTGCAGCCGGGCGAGGCCATGCGCTTCGTCAACGACCACGATCCGCTGCCGCTGCTCGCCCAACTCCAGGCGCACTACGGCGACCTGCTGGCGATCGCCTACCGGCAGCGAGAGCCGGGCGCGGTGGTCATCGACTTCCTGGTCCAGGCCTCCGCCGAGGCCGGTGGCGTCCCCGCCGACGGCGGTTGCGGCTGCGGCAGCGGCGCCTGCGGGAGCTGATCCAGCGAAGGTTCGCGAGGTTCTTTGGCCGTACCACCCGGCACGTTAGCCAGTATCCTCGCCTTCGCACCCAACCAGGGAGGAGGCAGGATGTCGGCAGCGACCAGGGATCTGGAACTGTTCGTGCGGGAGGCGTTGCTGCGTGGGCAGCCGCGACCCGCGATCGAGACCGCGTTGGTGGAGGCCGGTTGGCCGCCGGAGCAGGTGCGCGACGCGCTGGAGGCGTACGCGCCCGTGGAATTCCCGGTGCCGGTGCCGCGACCGCGGCCCTACCTGTCCGCGCGCGAGGCCTTCCTGTACCTGCTGCTCTTCGCCTCGCTGTACGTGTGGGCCTACCACCTGGGCGACCTGCTGTTCGACCTGCTGAACCGCGCGCTGCCGGATCCGGCCGATCCAGCCTGGCAGCGGATGCGCGCCGACCAGTCGATGCGGATGTCGGTGGCCTCGCTGGTGATCGCGTTCCCGCTGTTCCTGTTCGTGGCGCGGTTGCTGAGCAGGGAACTTGCACGCAATCCGGCCAAGCGCCAGTCGGTGGTGCGGCGCTGGCTGACCTACATGACGCTGTTCCTGGCCGCGGGCGTGCTGGTGGGCGACATGATCGCGCTCGTCTACCACCTGCTCGGCGGCGAGCTGACCCTGCGCTTCGGGCTCAAGGTGCTGGTGGTGGCCGCCATTGCGGGTGGCGTGTTCGGGTTCTACCTGACCGACCTGCGCCGCGAGGAGCGTGAGGCATGAGCACGGCGCCTGCGCCATCGCGCCTGGGCCACTGGCTGGTGGCCGCCGCGATCCTCGCCGTGGTCGTGACCCTGGTGGCGGCGTTCCTGGTGATGCGTTCGCCGTCGGAGGAACGCATGCGCCGGCTCGACCAGCGCCGCGTCGACGAACTGACCACGCTCCAGCAGGCGGTCGAGGCCTACGTCCGCAAGCACGACCGGCTGCCCGCCGACCTCGACGCGGCGGCCGAGGGCTTCGTCGTGTCGCGCAACGATCCGGTGACCGGGCAGCCCTACGAGTACGCGGTGGTGGATGCCAGGACCTACCGGCTCTGCGCGGTGTTCCAGACCACGGCCGAGGGCGACATGGCGACGGCGCGCCTGTTCCAGTGGGCGCACGGCACCGGGCGCCAGTGCTTCGAGCGCGTCGCGCCCGAGGGGCGTGCGGCGACGCCGGCGGCGCCTTATTCGGCGCCGGCCGAACCGGTATCCGGCGCGGTGCCGTCCGGCAGCGCATAGGCGATCAGCTCGTCACCGGCGGGCGTCTCCATGAAGTGGTGGCCGCCGGCCATGATCACCAAATACTCGCGGCCGCCGGCCGCGTAGACCATCGGCGTGGCCTGGCCGCCGGCCGGCAGCACGTCGCTCCACAAGGTCTCGCCGGTGTCGATGTCGATCGCGCGGATCAGGTTGTCGGTGGCCGCGGCGATGAACACCAGGCCGCTGGCGGTGATCACCGCGCCGCCATTGTTCGGCGTGCCGATTTCGATCGGCAGCCCCGAGCTGATCCCGAACGGCCCGTTGCGGCGCGCGGTGCCGAACGGGCGGTCCCATAGCGTGCGCCCGCTGGCCAGCTCGATTGCGCGGATGCCGCCATAGGGCGGCTGCTTGCACAGCAGCTGGGTGAAGTCGAGCCGCCAGCCGGCGTTGACGTCCACCGCGTACGGCGCACCGGCCTGCGGATCGCCCGCGCCCTCGGCCCCGCCCATGTCACCGCGCGCTTCCGAGCGCGGCGCCCAGCCCATCGCGTTCGCCTTCTCGCGCGGGACCAGGGTGACGTAGTTCGGCATGTCGTTGTAGTTGGCAACGATGATCCCGCGGCGCGGATCGATCGCGATGCCGCCCCAGTCGGTGCCGCCGTTGTAGCCGGGGTATTCGACCGAGTGGCCATCGGTGACCGGCGGCGTGTAGAAGCCCTCGTAGCTCGCCTTGGCGAACTGGATCCGGCAGATCATCTGGTCGATCGGGGTCAGGCCCCACATGTCGCGCTCGGTGAGGTCGCGCTTGCGCAGCGTGTGGTAGCCCGAGTGCGGCTGGGTGGCGGAACGCTCGTCGGGCTCCACGCCGCCCTGCGGCGCGGGCTTTTCCTCCACCGGCACCAGCGGCCGCCCGGTGGCGCGGTCGAGCACGTAGATGTCGCCCTGCTTGCTCGGCAGCACGATGGCCGGAACCGGGCCGGCGGCGGTCGGGAAGTCGACCAGCGTGCCCTGCGCCCCGAGGTCGTAGTCCCACACGTCCTTGTGCACGGTCTGGAAATGCCAGCGTGGCTTGCCGGTGGTCACGTCCAGCGCGACCAGCGAGGTGGCGTAGGCGTTCTCCTGTTCACTGCGCGTGGCGCTCAGGTAGTCCACCGCGGAGTTGCCCATCGGCAGGTACACCAGCCCGAGCTGTTCGTCGGCGCTGGCGGTGGTCCACATGTTCGGCGTGCCGCGGGTGAAGGTCTCGCCGTCGGGCGGGGCGCCGTTCCATTCCGGATGGGTCATGTCCCAGGCCCAGCGCAGCTCGCCGGTGACCGCGTCGAAGCCCTGGATCACGCCCGAGGGCGCGTCCAGCATCTGCCCGTCGAGCACCTGGTGGCCGGTGACGATCACCCCGCGCACCACCACCGGGGCGGAGGTGATCGACACCATGCCCGGATACACCGGGCCCATGTGGGTGGTGATCGAGACCGCTCCATGGGTGCCGAAGCCTTCGCAGGGCTCGCCGGTCGCCGCGTCGACCACCACCAGGCGCGCGTCCAGCGTGCCTTCGACGATCCGCGTCGCGCAGCGGCCTTCCGCGTCCGCCGGCGCGGTGTAGTAGGCGACGCCGCGGCAGGCGGCGGTGTAGGGAATGTTCTTGTCCGATACCTTCGGGTCGTAGCGCCACCGTTCCTTGCCGGTGCGCGCGTCGAGCGCGAACAGGATGTTGCGGGCGCTGCACAGGTAGACGGTCTCGTCGACCTTCAGCGGCGTGGTCTCCGCGCCCCAGCGTTCGGTCGGCACGTCGCCGGTCTGGAACACCCAGGCGCGTTCGAGTTGGGAAACGTTGTCGCGGTCGATCTCGGTGAGCGGCGTGTAGCGCTTCGCGTCGTAGCCGCGGCCGTAGGCCACCCAGTCGCCGTCCGCCTGCGGGGTGAGCGAAGACAGGACCGCGGCGGTTTCGCGCGGCGTCGGCAACGGCCCATCGTTGCGGGTCACGCCGTACGGCAGGAAGGCCAATGCGAAGGTGCCGGCAAACACCAGCACCAGCGCCAGTGCCGCCAGCCGCGACGCGCGCTGTCCCGGTCCGTTCGGCAACCGCCACTGCGCCAGCGCGACCAGGATGCCGAGCACCACGAACAGCCCCATCCGCGGCACCCAGCGCCAGTAGTCCAGGCCGCTTTCCCACATGCTCCACAGGAAGGTGCCCAGCAGCACCGCCCAGAACCACCACGCGCCGGCGGCGCGCCCCAGGAGCAGCAGCACGCCGGACACCGTGAGCCCGAGGCCGGCGACCAGGTAATACCAGGAGCCGCCGCTACTCGCGAGGACCACGCCGCCGACCAGCAGCGTCAGTCCGAGCAGCGCGATGACCGCGCCGAGCAGGGCAATGAAGGGATGCGCGCGGAAGCGCGTGAAGAACAGGTCGCGATCCATGGCGAGGTCCGGTCGACGCCCCGGTCCAGGGCGTCCCCCACCATGGACAGGCACGGGTCAGCGTGGCGCGAAGGGACTCACGTCGAGGGTGAATTCAGGCAAGCCGACCAGCGCCCGCGTGTTGCCTTCGGCGACGTCGAACTCGCGCAGCGGATGGCGCTGGCACGCCGACGCGGCGCAGTCCGGCGGCAGCAGGCGGTAATGGCAGCGACCGCTGCTGCTTTCCACGCATTCGAAGCGCGCCTGGCCCGCGTCCGCCCAGGCTTCGCTGTGCAGGACGGTGGCGCCGTCGCGCATGTGGTGGCTGTAGCTGGTGCCGCCCAGTTGGACCCCGAACAGCGACAGCGCGAACGTCAGCAGGGCAAGGAGTTCGTGCACGGCGTGCCTCCTACATGTTCCGGAACAGGGCCATGAACGGCTGGCTGACCGCCAGCGTTTCCGGGCGCGACTTCAGCCGGACGACGCCGCGGCCGCTGTCGTCGCGGGTGATCCCGGCGATGGCCCTGAGGTTGACGATGGTGGAGCGGTGGATCTGCTTGAAGTGCGCCGGGTCGAGCATGCCCAGCAGGTCGCGGATGGAGGTGCGCAGCAGCGCCTCGCCATCGGTGGTGACCACGGTGGTGTACTTGTTGTCGGCGCGGAAATAGGCGACGTCGTCCACCAGCACCAGCCGGGTCTCCTTGCCGGCACTGGCGGTGAGCCAGGTCAGTGGCGGCGCTTCGCTGGCGCGCGGCAGCACCGCGTCGCCGAGCCGCTGCAGCAGCGTCGCCACCGCCTGCGCGTCGCCGCTGCGCGCCTGCAGGCGCTGTACCGTGGCCGCGAGCCGTTCCGGGGCGATCGGCTTGAGCAGGTAGTCGATCGCGCCGTGCTCGAACGCGGCCACGGCGTGCTGGTCGTAGGCGGTGACGAACACGATCTGGGTGCGCGGGCTGGTGTCGCCCGCGCTGGCGGCCACTTCCAGGCCGGTGAGGCCGGGCATGCGGATGTCGAGGAAGGCGACGTCGGGCTGGTGTTCGGCCAGCGCTTCCACCGCGCTGGCGCCGTCCTCGCACGCGGCGAGGACTTCCAGTTCCGGCCACGCCTCGGCGAGGCGGTCGAGCAGCTCCTGGCGCAGCAGGGGCTCGTCCTCGGCGACGATCGCGGTCCAGCGCTGCTCAGCCATGGCGCACCTCGTCGCGGACGGCGTCGGCCGCTGCCGGCACGGTGATCGTCGCGGCGACGCCACTGGGGAAGTTCGCCACCACCGCCAGCGACGCGGCGCCGTCGTACACCAGGCGCAGGCGTTCGCGCACGTTCTTCAGGCCGATGCCGGTGCCACTATGCTTCGTGTTGAAGCCTTCGCCGTCGTCGGCCACGGTGATCGCCACCTGGTCGCCGTCCTGGCGCGCGCGGATCCAGACGGTACCGCCGGCGGTGCGCGGTTCCAGGCCGTGCTTGATCGCGTTCTCGACCAGCGTCTGCAGCATCATCGCGGGCAGCGGCAGGCCGCGCAGCGCGTCGGGCACGTCCACCTGCACCTGCAGGCGCGGGCCCATGCGGATCTTGAGGATTTCGAGGTAGGCGATCGCGCGTTCGAGCTCGGCGCCCAGGGTCGACAGCTCGTCGTGGTCGCGCGGCAGCGAGTGGCGCAGGTACTGGATCAGGTTGCCCAGCATCTGCTCGGCGCGGGCCGGGTCGCTGCGGGTGAGCAGCTGCGCGCTGGCCAGCGTGTTGTACAGGAAGTGCGGCTCGACCTGGGCGTGCAGCAGGCTCAGGCGGGCCACGGTGAGTTCCTTCTCCACCTCGGTCTGGACGACGGCGGCCTGTTCGCGGCGGCGGCGCTCGGCGATGCGGCGGGTGATCGCACGGGAGACCGCCTCGGCGTTCTCCAGGTTGGTGCCGTCGTCCACCCGGAACCAGTCGGTCCAGGACGGGCTTTCCGGCTCGCAGATCAGGGTGACGCTGCCGCTGTCGCCTTGCGGCGTGACCGTGGCCAGGAGCTGGTTGCGCGGCGTCCCGATCCACGCCAGCGGATTCCAGGCCGAATGCTTCTGGTGGCCGTAGGGATCGGTGCGCCCGACCTTGGCCCGCACCTGCAGGCTGTCGCGCGCGCTTTCCACTTCCTCGATGTTCGGCAGTTCGCGGATCGCGGCGTCGAGCAGGTCGAAGGCTTCGCCGGCCTCGAACGGGATTTCGATGCGTCGGCGCTGGCGGTTGCCCAGCGACTCGCGGTCGATCTTGCCGGCGATCAGCCGGACCCGGTCCACGTGCGCGAACACGCTGGTGATGACGAAGCCGGCGGTGACCAGGCAGGCCAGCAGGATCGGCAATTCCCAGTGGCCCACGAACGGGATCGAGGACCACAGCAGGGCCGCGAAGAAGAACACGACCGCCCAGGCGGCGAGCATGCGGATCAGGAAGAAGGCGGTGCGGATCACGGGCGGGTCCGGTGGTCGGTAGCGGTTGCGGCGCAGGATAGCCCCGCACCGCGCCACCGGAAGGGGGCATGCGACGAACCGCCGCTGGCGCCGACGAACCCCCGGTTTCCCGCCGCGGATGCTCCCTTCTCCCCGCCCGCGGGGAGAAGGTGCCCCGAAGGGGCGGATGAGGGGCGCTTTGGCTTTTCCCGAAGGGGCGGATGAGGGGCGCTTTTGGTTTTTCCTACGCCCGCGCCTCCTGCTGCAAGCGTCCCCGCCCCTTCCGCGGCGCATACCCGCTCAACTCTTCCGCCGCGATCCGGTTGCGCCCGGTCTCCTTCGCCACGTAGCACATGCGGTCGGCCGCTTCGAGCACTTCCAGCGCGGTCAAGCCCGCGCCGCTGAAACCGACCTGGCCGACGCTGGCACCGATCCTGTAGCTCTGGCCTTCCCAGCCGAACTCGAACCCTGCCATCGTCGCCAGGATCTTGTTCGCGACCGCGGTGGCGCGCGGCTCGGTGCAGTTCTCCAGCAGCATCGCGAACTCGTCGCCGCCGATCCGCGCCAGCGTGTCGTGCTCGCGCAGCTGGCGGCGCAGGATCACCGCGAGCTGCCGCAGCAGCTCGTCGCCCGCCACGTGGCCACCGGTGTCGTTGACCGCCTTGAAGTGGTCGAGGTCGAAGTAGAGCAGGGCGTGGCGGCAGCCCAGCTCTGCGGCGCTGTGCACGGCGCGCTCCAGGCGGGTGTCGAACACGCGCCGGTTGAGCAGGCCGGTGAGGGCGTCGTGGTTGGCGTGCCAGGACAGCTCGCGGCTCATCCGCGTGGCGGCGGTGACGTTGCGGAAGGTGACGATCGAGCCGATCGGCTCGCGGTCCTGGTCGTGGACCTGGGCCACCGCGCCATCCACCAGGATCACGTGGCCGTCGCGGCGCAGCAGCGACACGATGTCCTCGTTGCCGTTGTTGAAGCCGGCGGTGAGCAGGTCCACCGGATCGCCACGCGCATCCACGCTGCGCACCACCTGGCCCAGCGGCAGGCCGAGCGCGTCGGCCTCGGTCCAGCCGGTCAGGTGCGCGGCGACCGGGTTCAGGCTGGTGATGCGGCCTTGCAGGTCGGTGACGACGATGCCGTCGGCGATCGCCGCGAGCGCGCTTTCGCTGCGGTGCAGGGCGTCGCGACAGGCACGCAGCTCGGCCCGTGCCCGGGCGAGCTCGGTTTCGAGGGCCTCGATGCGATCCTGCCGGGAGGACGCGGAGTCGGCCGGTTGCGGGCGTGTGGGGGACGCCATGGGTCGCAAGTTAGCTTCCCTGCGAGCAAACCATGGTGAGATTCCCCGCAAAACGCCACGCGAATGTGTGACCCGCTTCGCAGGATCGGAGTTTTGCTTCGCTCGTTCAGCGGCGTGACGGCCGTTCGGCGGTGGCGTTGCCGTTCGCGTCGCGCTCAAGGCGACGCGGCATCGTCGCTCGAAGCGGTCGCGACGCCCGGCGGTGGCAGCGCGAAACGCTCGCCCAGGCTGATCTCGATTTGCGGCGCCTCCGCGCGCTGCGGTCTCGCTGGCGGCGTGGGCAGCAGCGTGGCGACGTCCGCCACGTTGGCCACTTCCAGGGCCTTGACCTCCTGCTTGTTCGCGAAGGCCTGCCGGCGCTGCTCGTGCTGCTGCACCAGCGCGGTGATCATCACGTCCATCACCCGCCCGAACGCACTCTTGTCGGCATCGCCACGGGTTTCGACGGTGTCCAGTTCGACCAGCGGCGCACTGCGTTGCTGTGCCTGCGCGAGGCGCGGCGCCAGGACGACGAGGAAGGCCAGGAGGGAGAGGGGGAGCCAGCGCATTGGGACGCATCACCCGGACGGAACCGCCGTCCTCATGCGCAGGCTAGGAAGCAGGTCTTGCAGCGATCGTGAAACCTGCGGCGCGGGCATGAACCGCCGATGACGCGTGGCCTGCGTTCAGGAAGTCGTGCGTCGCGTCAAGACGCGCGCGGCGGCTCCATCGCGGCGGTGTCGGCGTCATTGACATCCTCGGCGCCCGGCGACGCGGTCTGCTCGGTGACCTGGCCGGAGTCCGTGCGCAGTTGCTCCAGCGCGGCGCCGTGGCTCTGCTGCGCGCCCGTTTCCGTCGCCGGTGGTCGCCCCAGGTCGATGCGTTGCCGCGGCAGCGCTTCCGGGTGCGCACGCTCCAGGTACTCGATCATCCGCTCGCGCACCGCGCAGCGCAGGTCGAACAGCTCACCGGAATTGCGCGCGCTGACCAGCAGCCGCACCTGCACCGTGGTCTCCGCGGTCTCGGTGACCTGGGCCACGCACACCCGCCCGTCCCAGCGCTCGTCGGTGCGGCAGATCCGTTCCAGCGCCTCGCGCACGTCGGCCATCGGCGTGCGGTAGTCGAGCCACAGGAATGCGGTGCCCAGCAGTTGCGAGGTGGTCCGGGTCCAGTTCTCGAACGGGTTCTCGATGAACCACTGCAGCGGCACGACCAGGCGGCGCTCGTCCCAGACGCGGACGACGACGTAGGTCGCGTTGATCTCCTCGATCCGGCCCCATTCACCCTGCACGATGACCACGTCGTCCAGCCGGATCGGCTGCGCCAGCGCGATCTGCAGGCCAGCGATCAGGTTGCCGAACACCGGCTTGGCGGCGAGGCCGGCGACCAGCCCGAGCACGCCCGCCGAGGCCAGCAGGGTCGCGCCGATCTCGCGGATGGCCGGGAACGTCATCAGGGCCAGGCCGAGCCCGACCACGATGATCGCGCCCTGGACCACGCCGCTGATCACCTTGGCCTGGGTCTGCACCCGCCGCGCGCGCAGATTGTCGGCCACGTCCACCGGGTGCTCGCGCAGGACCCGGCGCTCCAGCGCCCGCACCGCCCGGACCGCCAGCCACCCCAGGACCAGCAGCACGAGGAGCACGAGCACGTGCCGGGACAGGGCCCCGTCCGCGTTGGCGATCCAGTCGGGCACGGGCTCAGGATGGCCCCGCGCGCGGGCCGATCGCGTGAAGAGGACCTTAAGGTCGGCGGTGGTCCAATGCGACACTCTTCGAAGGGGGCGGGACCGGGAGGTCCGGAGGCATGAAGCAACAGGCGGCGGCGATCGCGTTCGATGACTGGCTGGCAGGCGCGGAGGACGTGACCTACCAGGTGCTGGTCGACTCGATCCCCGACTACGCGATCTTCCTGCTCGACGCCGAGGGCCGGGTGCGTACCTGGACCGCGGCCGCTGAGCGGATCAAGGGATACGCCCCGCGCGAGGTCATTGGCCGCCACTTCTCGCTGTTCTATCCGCAGGAAGCGCTGGACCGGAACTGGCCCGAGCACGAGCTCGAGGTGGCCCGCCGCGAGGGCCGCTACGAGGAGGAGGGCTGGCGCAAGCGCAAGGACGGCACGCTGTTCTGGGCCAACGTCATCATCACCACCATCCGCGACGAACACGGCAACGTCCGCGGCTTCTCCAAGATCACCCGCGACCTGACCGAGCGCCGCCAGGCGGACGAGCTGCTGCGCCGCAGCGAGGAGCGCTTCCGCCTGCTGGTGGAGGGCGTGCGCGACTACGCGATCTTCATGCTCGACACCGAGGGCCGGGTGGTGAGCTGGAACCATGGCGCCGAGCAGATCAAGGGCTACCGCGCCGACGAGATCATCGGCAAGCACTTCTCCGTGTTCTATCCGCCGGAGGTGGTCGCCGAGGGCTGGCCGGAAAAGGAGCTCGGGATCGCGCTGTCGGAAGGGCGCCTGCAGGACGAGGGCTGGCGCGTGCGCAAGAACGGCAGCCGGTTCTGGGCGGCGGTGGCGCTGACCCCGCTGTACGACGAGCAGGGCCGGCACATGGGTTACGCCAAGGTCACCCGCGACCTGACCGACCAGCGCCGGGTGCAGGCGCTCGAGGACGAGGGCCGGCGGATGATGACCTTCCTGGCGATGCTCGGCCACGAGTTGCGCAACCCGCTGGCGCCGATCGCCAACGCGGTGTCGGTGATGCAGCTGGAGGAAATCCATTCGGAGAACATCCGCCGCTGCCGCGACATCATCGCCCGCCAGCTCGCGCAGATGACCCGGCTGGTGAACGACCTGCTCGACGTGGGCAGGATCACCGCCGGCAAGATCCGGCTCGACCTGCAGCCGGTGGACCTGGCGGCGATTGCCGGAGAAGCGGTGGAAATGGCGGAGCCGGAAGCGCTGCGTCGTTCGCACATGTTGCGCTTCGACAGGATTCCGGGCCAGGTGATGGTGCGCGGCGACCGCGCGCGCCTGCTGCAGGTGTTCAGCAGCCTGCTCAACAACGCGGTGAAGTTCACGCCCGAAGGCGGCGCGATCGACTTCACCCTGCGGGTGGAAGGCGACTGGGCCGAGGTCTCGGTGCGCGACAACGGGCCGGGCATTCCCGCTTCGCGCCTGCGCGACATCTTCAACCTGTTCGTGCAGGGCGAGGAGCGCTCGCCGCAGCTCGAGCAGGGGTTGGGACTCGGTCTGAGCCTGGTGCAGCAACTCGTGGTCCTGCACGGCGGCGAGGTCAGCGCGTTCAGCACCGGCGTGCCGGGCAAGGGCTCGGAGTTCCTGGTCCGGCTGCCGTTGGCGAACGAGGACTGACCCCCCGGCAAAAAAATGGCCCCGCCGAAGCGGGGCCCAAAGGTCCCTCGTCCCTGGAGGGGTTCGGGATCAGTAGCCAAGCACCTGCGCGATGAGACCGGTCGCGAGCTGGACCATCAGGTATTCATTGCGGTCCTGGTACGGGCGCACCCAGCCATAACCCGCCGGCGGCGGGGCCAGGCGATAGGCGCGGTAATCGCGGATCACGTAGCGCGGTTGCAGGTACACCACCGGCACGCGCTGTCCGCGGCGCCATTGCTGCTTGTACCAACCCAGGTGACGGCCATTGTCGTGGCGACGGTGGTCGCGGCGGTCATGGCGATAGTCGTGCTGCCACGCCGCGGCCGGGGGACCGTGGTGCTTGTGTCCGTGCTTGTGCTTACCTTGCGGCTGCGCCAGCGCCGTGGCCGGCGCGACCAGCAGCGCGGACACCAGCAGTGCGGGCAACATGCGTTTCATGGCGACCTCCTTCAATGCACCGGGTACGTCCCGATGCTAGGTCGCCGTGCATGAATGGCGCCGCGCGGAAACGCGCGAAACGGGCACTTCCCGTCGCGCTTTCCGCCTGCGTTCAGTGCGCGCCGGGGCTTGCGTTCACGTCCGGTACGGGATCCGGCGGCGGCAGCAGGTGGCGCACGCGCAGGAACCGGGCGAAGCGTGGAATGCCGTTGCGGCCGACGCCGTTGTACCGGTAGGTGACGACGCTGCCCACCGGCGGCGGGTGCGCGCGCTCGGTATCGGAGAAGCCGGTGCCGATGCGGAAGCGCAGGCCGTCCGCGCGCTCGACCAGCAATGCGCCCAGCAAGCCGGTGTACTTGCCCCGGCCGGGCAGGTGCGCGACGACGCGCGCCTCGGCATCCTCGTACGGCTTGTACTTCAGCAGGTCGTCGCTGCGCCCGGCGTGGTAGCGGGCGCCGCGGCGGTGCAGGACCAGGCCTTCGCCGCCGCCGGCCACCACCTGGTCGAACAACACTTCGAGCGCGGCTTCGTCCTCGACCTCGTGTTGCACGACCGGTTGCAGCCAGGCGATGCCGGCCGCGTCCAGCAGCGTGCGGATGTGGCGCGCGCGCTGTTCGAACGGCGCTGGGTTGTCGGGCAGGTCGAACACCATGAAGCGCAGCCGGTGCCAGGCCGCGTCGCCGGCATCGGCCGCGCGCACGGTGGCGCTGGCGTCTTCGAAGCGGCCGCGGCCCGCCCACAGTTCGCCGTCCATCGGCACCGTGGGCCAGCCGGCGGTGAACCACGCGGGCGCGGCGATGGTGTGGCCGCCGCGGGTGACCAGGCGATGTCCGTCCCATCGCCCGCGCACGCCGTCGTACTTCTCGCTGACCAGGTAGTCGGCGACCTCGAGCCCGCCGTGGTAGACGACCGGCAGCATGACCGCGGGCGGCGAATGCGTGGATGGCGCCTGCGCGGGCGATGCCGCCACGCAGGCGATCATGCACAGGAAGGCGAACAGGATGCGCGCGGCGTTCATTCGGTGTTTCCCGGGCAGCGGACAAGACACGAACGTCCGCCGATCCGCCGGTCGCGGGGATCGGCAAGCGCCGCGCCGCGTTGTCGGGAAAGCACGCGGCCGCGCGTTGTCGTCCCGCTAACGCCGCGCGTGCGACGGTGGCGCCAGGTTCGAACGACGGAGACGACCATGGCCAACCAGCGACCGATCCAGCCACGCAGCGATGGCGCGCGCAATGCCGCCGACTACGCCGGCGGCGAGGCCAGTGGCAAGAAACAGGGATTGCGCGAGCCTGGCCGCGATCGCGAAGTGGATGACGCGCTGGCGAACGTCAGCCTGAAGGACCGCGGCACCGTGATGGAGGACCACCTGCGCGACAGGCGCGGCAACGGCGTCGCGCAGGACTACGACGACTCGATCGAAAAGCGGAAGGAGTAGATCAGGACGCGTCCGCCGCGGGCGGTTCGTCGAGGTACGGCTCGACCGTGCCCTTGAGCTTGATCGTCATCGGGTTGCCGCGGCGGTCCAGCGACTTGCCGGCAATCACCCGGATCCAGCCTTCGCTGATGCAGTATTCCTGCACGTTGGTGCGCTCGGTGCCGTTGAAGCGGATGCCGACGCCGCGCTCGAGCAGCTCGGCATCGTGGTAGGGGCTGCGCGGGTCCAGGGACAGGCGGTCGGGGAATTCGGTGCTCATGGCGCAAGGATAAGCCAGCCGGCGCCCGCGCCAAAGCCTGCGCGGCGGCTTTGCACCGCGATCCCGGGCCGTTGACGCCGGCAGCGTTACCCTGCCGGCAGATGTCCAGCCACCGCGCCCCCGCCAGGACCGGCCGTGCCGGGGAGGACAACGACGCCCGGGTCGCATCGGTCGCGCCGGCCGATCCACTGAGCCCGGCCGAGCGCTACGCCGAGCTGTTCGAGGCGGTGCAGCTGGGGCGCGTGTTCGACGACAGCAAGACCTTCGTCGACTGCATCCCGCGCAAGCATCCGGACGAGATTCTCGCGGAGTACCGCGCGCGCCAGGACCAGCCCGGCTTCGACCTGGGTCGGTTCGTGCGCGAGCGCTTCGAGACCGTGCAACCGCCGCCAAGCGAGTACGTGTCCGATCCCGACCAGCCACTGGTCGCGCACATCGACGGGCTGTGGGACGTGCTCACCCGGCATCCGCGCCAGCACCGGCCGTTCTCCTCGCTGCTGCCGCTGCCCTGCGCCTACGTGGTCCCGGGCGGGCGCTTCGGCGAGCTGTACTACTGGGATTCCTACTTCACCATGCAGGGGCTTGCCGCCAGCGGACGCCACGACCTGCTGCGCGACATGGCCGACAACTTCGCCTGGCTGATCGACCACTACGGGCACGTGCCCAACGGCAACCGCAGCTACTACCTGAGCCGCTCGCAGCCGCCGGTGTTCGCGCTGATGGTCGAGCTGTTCGAGCGCCACGGCGTGCGCGAGGCCTTGCCCTACCTGCCGCGGCTTCGGCGCGAGCACGAATTCTGGATGCGCGATTGCGACGGCCTGCGCAACGGCGAGGCCAGCCGCCACTGCGTGCGCATGGACGACGGCGCGCTGCTCAACCGCTACTGGGACGAGCAGGACCGGCCGCGCGAGGAGGAGTACCTGGAGGACATCACCACCGCGCGCGCGCAGTCGGTGCGCCCGCGGGCGGAGGTGTACCGCGAGCTCCGCGCCGCGGCCGCGTCGGGCTGGGACTTCAGTTCGCGCTGGTGCGACGAGGGCGGCGACCTGTCCACGACCCGTACCACCAGCTTCGTGCCGGTGGACCTCAATGCGTTCCTGTACTTCCTGGAGGCGCAGATCTCGGACCTGTCGACGAAGTCCGGCGATGGCGACACCGCGGAGCATTACGGTGCGTTGGCGCGGGCCCGCTGCGAGGCGATGGCGCGCTGGCTGTGGGACGAGGACGCGGGTGCGTTCGTAGACTACGACCTGATGCGCGGCTGCCGGCGCACGGCGCCTTGCGCCGCGGCGGCGGCGCCGCTGTACGTGGGGCTGGCCAGCGAAAGCCAGGCGAAACGCACGGTCGCCTGGCTGCGCGGGGGCCTGCTGCAGCGCGGCGGCCTCGGCACGACCTGCGTCGTGAGCGGCGAACAATGGGACGAGCCCAACGGCTGGGCGCCGCTGCAATGGCTTGCGATCGCGGGTGCGCGCCGCTACGGCCTGGATGAATTCGCCGATGAAATCCGGCGGCGCTGGCTTGCGACCGTCGGCGACCTGTACCGGCGCGAAAGCAAGCTGGTGGAGAAATACGTGGTCGCCGACACCGGCGACGGCGCGGTCGGCGGCGGCGGTGGCGAATATCCGCTGCAGGACGGTTTCGGCTGGACCAATGGCGTCACCCGCAGGCTGTTGCACGATGCGCCGCAGGATCCCGCGCACCACGCCCGCGCCGCTTCCGGCTAGGGCCGACCCATGGCCGGCCGGCTTTGCGTTCTAATGCCGGGAACCCAGCAAAAAGGAGCGCCGCCATGGCCGTCCGACGCGAGTTGTTCGCCGGTGAAGTGCTGTTCCGGCAGGGCGATCCTTCCGATTGTGCGTGGCTGGTGGAGAGCGGCCAGGTCGAACTGGTCTCGGTGCAGGGCCGGCGCACCGCCAGCCACGGCGTGTTCGGCGCCGGCGAGCTGATTGGCGAACTGGGCCTGATCGACGGCACTCCGCGCGCGGCGACCGCCACGGCGCGCGCCGACGCGGCGCTGCTGGCGATCGAGCGCGACCAGTTCCTGGAGCGCCTGCAATCCGGCGATCCGATCCTGCGCACGCTGGTGGACAGCCTGCTGCAGCGGATCCGCGCGCTGGTCGCCAGCCTGCCCACGGACGCACTGCTGCCGGCGGAAGACGTGGCCTGCGACGACCCGATCGAGCGCGCCGGCATCGACAAGATCCGGCTCGAAGCGCAGCTGCGCGAGGCGCTGGACAGTGGCGGGTTGGAAGTGCGCTACCAGCCGATCTACGACATCGCCGCGGGCCGCGTCGCCGGCTACGAGGCGCTGGTGCGCTGGGAACTGCCGGGGCGTGGGGCGGTGTCGCCGGCCGAATTCATCACCCTGGCCGAGGAGACTTCGCTGATCGTGCCGGTCGGCGAATACGTACTGGACCGCGTCATCGGCGTGCTGACCGAGTTGCGCGGCCAGGGCGTGGATCCGTTGCCCAGCGTCGCGGTGAACCTGTCCGCGCGGCAGCTGGTGGAGCCGGGCATGGCCCGCCAGGTGGTGGCGCGTGCCGAGGCCGCGCAGTTGCCACCCGGGGCGCTCAAGCTCGAGGTCACCGAGAGCCGGATGCTCGATTACGCGCCGGTCGCGGCGGTGATGACCCATTGCCGCGAACATGGCGTCCCGTTCGCGCTGGACGACTTCGGCACCGGTTATTCCAACCTGACCCACCTGCACGCGCTCGACTTCGAATACATCAAGGTGGACCAGGCTTTCGCCCGGCACATGTTCGACAGCTCGCGGGCGATGCGCATGGTCGAGGCGATCGTGGCGATGTCGCACGGGCTGGGGGCGAAGGTGATCTGCGAGGGCGTGGAGACCCGCGAGCAGCTTGCGCGGTTGCGCGAGATCGGGGTGGAGTATGCGCAGGGCTATCTGATCGGGAAGGCGGCGCCGACGGAGGCGGTGTTGTCCGGGGAGGCGGCGCGTAGGGGGGAGGCGGGTGCTCGGGAGGTGGTGCCTGCTTGAGAATCGGATGGGTGGAAAAGCGCCCCTCATCCGCCCCTTCGGGGCACCTTCTCCCCGCTTGCGGGGAGAA
>JBIQLI010000010.1:0-49301 GCA_044464395.1 Lysobacter sp. | reverse complement strand
TCTGGCTCAACGAAGCCGTGTGGCGACGCGGGAGGAGTCCATTCGATCATTCAAGGGGATGCGGCCTCGCGGCACCCCTTAACTCAGGCGTTAGGCCGCACAAGGAGATTCCCATGAAGCTTGTGGCTGTTCTATTCGCTCTGTTGGCATCAATAGATGTGCATGCAAGCGATCGCAGGACGCGAGATATGACGCACGACATCAAAGTATGCGAAGAGACAGCCGCCCTATTGACTGCTGCATACACTCTTCACCCTGCGGACGCTCAAAAGCGCGTCAACTTCATCAACAAGGGGAAGGACAGGATTGCTAGAGACATGCCGAACTTACGTATAGAGGATCGACACCTCCTCCCCGCGCTAGGCGCTATTACTTTTCAATTGGTCGAGCTTGGATCCCTTGACTCAGCTGAACCACTGTCAAAAGAAGCACAGATTCGACTAGCCGCACGTTCTGGTGCGGCATGTGGTTTGCTTTCGGGCACAGAGGGTGCGCCCTAACAGCCGAGCTTGCTTACGCAAGTCGGCTTAACCCAGGCGTCAGATGCTTATGAATCCTTTCCGCGCCTTCAAAATCACGGCGCTTGCCCTGCTGGTTGCGGCACCGCCCTTGGCTTGGGCGACATTCAAGCCGGTCAGGATTCTTGCGCCCGAGCTGAATGGCGTGAAATGCCGGGACTTCGTATGTGTCGAGAAGACATCAGAGCTTCCCCGGGCAGCCCAGCTCCAACGTGAGGCAGTCGCTGAGGTGGGTCGCAAGCTGGGTGCGCTGGAGCAACCACCGCTTACCGTCTTCTGCTCTACCCGCAAGTGCTACCACTCGTTTGGTGGCGGCATGGAGCGCGGCGTAACGTTGTTCGACTGGGGCGTGATCCTGCCTCCGGAGTCATGGGTCCCGCACATCGTGCAGCATGAGTACATCCATATGCTGCAAGCGCAGCAATTGGGACTTGTCAGGAGGCAACGAACGCCGGCGTGGTTCAAAGAGGGCATGCCGTTCCTTGTCAGCGATCCGCCGGACCATGATCTCCCGGCGTATGCTCGACCGTACGTTGCACGGTATCTATCCTGGGAGCGGAAAGTTGGCCGCGACAACGTATGGCGGGCCGCTGCAGACCTGTAGCGAGGCCTGACCTCGGGTTCGAGCCGAAGTGGGTACGCGACCATCACTCGGGAATTCCACACCAGGGAAGTGCCATGTCCGGAAGCCAACCCAGATCCACGTTCGTCACCGTCCTCGCGTGGATTTCCATTGTCCTGTCCGGCTTCGGAACCCTGGTGGCGATCCTGCAGAACATCATGGTGCATACGCTGTTCAACGGCGCCGGGGTGGCCGAGTCCATGCAGGCACCGCCGCCGGACGCGCCGCCATTCGCGGCCTTCCTGCTCGCCCACTTTCCCCTGTTCTTCCTGGCCTTCCTGCTTGTTTCGGCCTTTGCGCTGGTCAGCTCCATCGGCCTGCTGAGGCGATGGAACTGGGCTCGACTCGCGTTTGTCGGGTTGATGGGGCTTGGCATCGCCTGGCAGCTGGTTGGCCTCGGGGTACAGTTCAGTGTGTTTTCGACCATACGGGCGCAATTCGCTGCCTCCGCGATGCAGGGCGGCCCCGACATGCAGCCATTCCTGATTGCCATGGCCATCGTCGGAGTCCTCTTCGCCGTCGGGTTTTCCGTGTTGTTCGGCTGGATCGCGAAGAGGCTCCTGTCGGCGCCCATTGCCTTGGAGTTCCGCCAATGACCACCCAACGCACCAAAACCGAAATCGCCACCGAGTTCCTGACCCTGTGCGCCGGCGGCCGCGTCCGCGAGGCCTACGACCGTTTCGTCTCAGGGGACTTCCGCCACCACAACCCATGGTTCGCACAGGATCGCCAGTCGCTGCTCGAGGCGATGGAGCAGAGCGCGGCCAGCGAGCCGAACAAGTCGTTCGAGGTCAAGCAGGCGATCGAATCGGAGGACCGGGTGGCTACCTTGTCGCACCTGAAGCGCGAGCAGGCGCCCAGCGAGATCGCGGTCGTCCACATCCTGCGCTTCGAGGGCGAGCGGATCGTCGAGATGTGGGACATCGGCCAGGAAATCCCGCCGGACGCGCCCAATGCCCTGGGCATGTTCTGAGGCAAGTCCCCCGATGTTCGACCACATCGTCTTCGGCGCGAGCGACTACTCGGCCTCCAGGGATTTCTTCCTGAAGGCGCTGGCACCGATCGGGATGACCGTGCTGGCCGAGGGTCCGGAGGGCGTCGAGATGAGCGCCGATGGCACCACCTCGCTGTGCCTGCGCCGCAACGGGTCCGCACCGGGCCACCTGCACCTGGCATTCGTGGCCAGGGACCGCGAGCAGGTCCAGGCCTTCCACCGCGCGGCACTGGAGGCCGGCGCCCGCGACAACGGCGCGCCGGGATTGCGACCGGAGTATTCGGGCCGGTATTACGCGGCCTTCGTGATTGGCCCGGACGGCCACAACATCGAAGTGGTCTGCCACGAGCCCGAAGGCTGATCGCCAGTCGTGCCCCGCGTGCGCGCCGGTCTGGATCGCCCGGGGGTTTTCCGCTTACTCTCGGGCCATGTGACAAGGAATGAGGCCACCATGACCCTCGAGCGCGCTGCACGGATCCTCCCCGCGTTCCTCCTCGCCGGCCTGTTCGGCGGCGTGCTTCTTGGCCTGTTCCTCGACAACCTCCCGAATGGCATCGCCGCCGGCATGATCGCCGCACCCTTGGCGTGGGCAGCGCTGGTGGCCGGGCGGCGCCGTGGCAAGGACGTTTGACTTTGCATTGAAAAGTACTTGACGGAAATGGAGCGCGGGAGTATTCCTCCCGGCCATGACCCGTCTGCGCGATTCCGCCCTGCTCGCCGCCATCGGCCTCGGCGTGCTGGCCGACTTCCTCTGGCAACCCGACGGCCGACCCGGCCTCAACGCCCCGCTCCTGGCCCTTGCCGGCGCCGCGGCCCTGGGGTGGTTGTGGCGGCTGCGCAACCCGCAGGCCGCGCGTGAGAGCCGCTGGCTGCTGCTCGCGGCGGCTGCCTTCGCCGCCCTGTTGGCCTGGCGCGACGCCGAAGCGCTGGCGGTGCTCGACCTCCTCGCGATCCTGGTGCTGGTGGGGCTGGCCGCCGGCCGCGGGGCGCGGGCCTGGGCGGCCACGGCGGAACTGCAGGCACTGGCTGCGGCGGCGGCCCGCGTCGCGATCCTGATCCTGCTCGGCCCGGTGGGCTGGAGCCTGGGGCCGGCGCGGGTCCCGGCCGCGGCGGACAACGGCCGCGGCCCGCGCGTGCGCCGCCGCGTCGGGATCGCGCTGCGCGGCACCGCCATGGCCGTGCCCGCGTTGCTGGTGCTGGTCGCGCTGCTGTCCTCCGCCGATCCGGTGTTCGCGGCGCTGTTGCAGCGGGCGCTGTCCTTCGGCCTCGAGCCGCTGTTGCGGCACCTCGTCTTCGCAGGGGTCACCGCCTGGTTCGCCAGCGGCTACCTGCGCGCCGCACTGGTGCCGGATCCCGCGGTCGAGGGCGTGCGCCTGCCGCGGCCGGCGCTGGCACCCGCCGAGCCGACGGTCGCGCTCGGACTGGTTGCATTGCTGTTCCTCGCATTCCTCGCCGTGCAGGCGCGCTACCTGTTCGGCGGCGCCGACGTGGTGGCGCTCACCGCGGGCCTGGGCTATGCCGAATACGCGCGCCGCGGCTTCTACGAGCTGGTCGCGGCGACCGCGTTCGTCGTCCCGCTGCTGTTGCTGGCCGACTGGGCGGCCTCCGACATGGATGCGCGCGGCCGGCGCCTGCTGCGCATGGTCTCGCTGCTGCTGGTGATCCTTCTTGCGGGCGTGCTCGCGTCCGCGGCGTACCGCATGGTGCTGTACCAGCAGGCCTACGGGTTGACCGAGGCGCGGGTGTACGTCAGCGCCATCCTGCTGTGGCTGGCGGGCGTGCTCGGCTGGCTGGCCGCGACGGTGCTGCGCGGGCGCCGCGGCGGCTTCGCGTTCGGCGCGATTTTGGGCGGGCTCGCCTGCGTGGTGGGGCTGCACGTGTTGAATCCGGAGGCGCTGGTGGCGCGGGTGAACCTGGATCGTGCGGCGGCTGGCGCGGACTACGACGGCGCCTACCTGCGCTCGCTCAGTGCCGATGCGGTGCCCACCCTGCTGGCCCGCAAGCACGCGCTGCCGCCGGCGGAACGCGCGGCCATCGAGAGAATGCTGCAGGCACGCTGGACCGGTCCTCGGCCCGGCGGCTGGCGCAGCTGGAACCTTGCCGACGCGACCGCACGCCGGCTGGTGGCCGCGCAAGCCGCGGCCGAGTGACCGCGCTCACCAGTGCAGTTCGCCCAGCTTGGCGTTGAGCGCCCACGGGCTGGCCTCGCCCAGCACCTTGAGCTTGCCGCGCACGTCCAGCACTTCGTAACCGCTCTTGCCCTTCCGGTCGCGGAAGAAGCGCAGGTCGGCGCTGGCCTGGCCGACGCGCAGGTTGCGCACGGTGATCTCCGGCAGCCAGTCCGGCAGGTGCGGGTCCACGCATAGCACGCCGCTGGGCGCGTGCGCGTAGATGCCGAGCTTGGCCTGCATCATCGTGACCACGGTCGACGCCGACCACACCTGCGGCACGTTCGCGGCGGGATAAATCGCCGGGAACGGATGCGCGTCGTCGCGCGGGTGGCCGGCGAAGCATTCGGGCAGCCGCCGGTATTCGAACAGCGAGGTCGCCTGGACCATGGCGCTGCAGACCTTTTCGACCTCGTCCATGCAGCCGTAGCGGTAGCCGCCGATGGAGAACGGCCCGTGCTCCACCGGCCAGACGCAGCCGCGATGGTAGGCGTAGGGGTTGTAGGCCGGGTGCTCGCTGGACAGGGTGCGGATGCCCCAGCCGCTGAACAGGTCGGGCTGGAACAGGCGCTGCATCACCTTCGGCGCCAGCGCCTCGTCGGCGATGCCCATGGCCATGCAGTGCAGCGCGTTGGAGGCGATCGACCGGACCTGATGCCCCTTGGGATCCAGCGCCATCGCATAGAAGCCCTCGTCCGGCATCCAGTAGGCGTCGTTGAAGCGCCGCTTCAGCTCCTGCGCCTGGTCGAACAGCCGTCGCGCTTCGTCCTTGCGGCCGAAGTCCCACAGGACCTGGGCGAAGGTCGATTTCGCGGCATACACGATCGCCTGTTCCTCGCAGCCGGCGACCGGCTGCTTCACCTGCGAACCGTCCGGATACACGATCGAGTCGCTGGAATCCTTCCAGGTCTGGTTGTCGATGCCCTGCGGCGAGCGGGTCGTGATCGCGTAGAAGCCGCCCTTCCCCGGCAACGCGCGCTCGTCCAGCCAGCGCAGCGCGCGCAGCGCCGGCTCGATCAGCGGCGCGACCGCCTTGCGATCGGCGGTCCATTGCCAAAGCTGCGCCACGACGAACGGGAACAGGCCGGACGAGGACAGGGAGAAATAGTCGCGATCCTTGGGCGTGTAACCGAGTGCACCCAATGGGCCGGTATGCGCCTCGTGCAGCATCCGCCCGGGCTGCTCGTCGCGCCAGTCGTCCTCACGGCTGCCCTGGCAGTCCACCAGCGCCGGCAGGGTCCCGCGCATCACCTCGGGGCCAAGCACCGCCGACTGCCAGGCGGCGGTCAGGGAGTCACGACCGAACAGGGCCAGGAACATCGGCAGGCCCGCGGTCACCGTCCAGGCGCGCGGGCCGCTGTCCAGCCGGTGCAGGCGCAGCGCGGCCATGTCCTCGCGGGCGCGCTTGAGTGCCTCGATCACCACCGGCGACAAGGTGCTGCTTTCCGGCGTCTCGAACCAGGTGGCTTCTTCCAGGTAGAGCTCCTCGGGCCGCTTCGGCTGGCGGCCGCGGCGGAACTGGCTGCAGCGCGGCGGCGTCAGCGCATGGCCGTCGATGTGCGCGCTCCAGCTGAAACAGGCGTGCCATTGCGCGTGCGGGTCCAGTTCGATGTCGAACCAGATGCGCCGGCCCTGGCGTTGCGGCGCGGAATCGGCGTCGCAGATGCGCAGCACCAGGCTGCGCTCGATGTTCGACTTGCCGCGCTTGCCGCAGTGCTCCCAGGCGTGCTCGGCGCGGTAGGCGAAGCGGAGTTCGGCATCCTTGCCGTCGCGGCGCCAGCTCCGCCGCAGGCGCCCGCGCTGCTTGCGCTTGCCGTCTGTCTCCTCCAGATCGGCGAAGTCGCCATCCACCTCGAAGGTCAGGCGGAACGACACCTTCTCCTGGGTGTGGTTAGTGAGATCGATGTCCTCGTGCAGGCCCTCGCCCACCACCCGGGTGATGCGCAGCTCCAGCGCCTGCTGCGCGGCCTGACGGACGTCGCCATCCTCGCGACCCTCGCGCAGTGCGGGCGCACAGACGATGTAGTAGCCCATCCAGTGGTCCTGGCGGATGCTCGACAGCGCGACCGGGTACGGCTTCTTGCGGCCGATCCGGCAGCGATAGAGGCTGAGCATCCGGGTCTCGTGCACGAACAGGCCGCGCTCGGGGCCGGGTTCGATGAAGCCGTCGCGCCTGGTCGCCAGCACGGTGTCGCCCTGGCTGACCAGCAGCGCGTCCTCGCGCACCTGCAGGCGCGCGATGCTACGGGTGATGTCGCCGGGGCGCTTGGTCATGCCGGTGCCGCATCGCGCAATTGCGGCAGTACCTTCTCGCCGAAGGCGTCGATGAAGGCGGCCTGGCCGCGGTTGACGTTATGCAGCAGCAACTGGTCGACGCCCATCGCCAGGTCGTCGCGGAGCCAGGCGAGGTGCCGCGACAGGTCGGCGGAGATGCGCACGGTCGGTTCGAGGTCCTCCGCGCGGACGAACTTCGCCGCCGCCTCGAACTGTTCCGGCGTGCGCAGGTCCTCGGACACGGTGCTCTCGAACAGGTTGGTGCGCCACTGCTCGAGCGCGCCCTCGCGCGCGGCGGCCTCCGTGACCGCCCAGGACAGCTTCACCTGCAGGTGCACCGGCTTGCCCTCGCCGCCGCCTTCGCGGAATGCGTCGAGTACCGCGCGCAACTTCTCGCGCGGCTGCGAGATGGTGATCAGGCCGTCGGCCCAGTTGCCGGCCCAGCGTGCGGTCTCCGGGCTCAGGGCCGCGGCGATCACCGGCAGCGGCCGCGGCGGCAGGCTGTACAGGCGCGCACGCTCGACGGTGAACTCGCCATGGTGGGTGACTTCCTCGCCGCGCCATAGCGCGCGCATCACCTCGACCGCCTCGCGCAGGCGCCGGTTGCGCACGTCCTTGGCCGGCCAGCGCTGGCCGGTGATGCATTCGTTGATCGCCTCGCCGCTGCCGGCTGCGAGCCAGAAACGGTCGCCGTGCATGTCGGCGAGGGTCGCCGCGGCCTGCGCGATCACCGCCGGGTGGTAGCGGCCCACGGGGGCATTGACCACCCCGAAGGGAAACTTCGTCGCCGCCATTGCCGCGCCCAGCCAGGTCCAGGCGTGTCCGGAGTTGCCCTGCGCGCGGCTCCACGGATGGAAATGGTCCGAGCACATCGCGCACTGGAAGCCGGCCGATTCGGCCCGTTGCACGAGGCGCAGCAACTCGCCCGGCGGGAACTGCTCATGCGAGGCATGGAATCCGACCCGGGCCATGCGCGGCTCAGTCGGCGGCGAAGGCGATGGTGGTCATCAGCGCGTTCTCGGCCTGGCGCGAGTCGAGGCGGGTGTGCTGCACCACGATCGGCACGTCGGACTCGATCACGCTGGCGTATGGAGTGTCCCGCGGTATCGGTTCCGGCGACTCCAGCGCGTTGAAGCGCAGGTGCAGGGTCCGCCGCGGCTCGACGGTGACCTGGTAGGGTCCCGCCGGCTCGCGGTCGGTGAAGTACACGGTGAGCGCGACCTGCGCAGGCACGTCGCCGGTGTTGAGGATGCAACAGGCCTCGTGGCTCTCCAGTTCCGGGGCCGGGCCGTGGCTTTGGCCGGGGATGTAGCCTTCCGCGATCGCCCAGCGTGTGCGTCCGATGCTGTCCATGGCGCCACCAATAGCAGCGCCAGTGCGCAGGCGGCGTCTACAAAAAAGCCCCGCCATTGCGGCGGGGCCTGGAAGTCGGGTGGTGCCAGCCGGCCCTTAGGGCCGGAAGCCAGCCGACCATGGGTCGGCCTTACCGCATATCAGGCGGTGACGGGCTGCACGCCTGCGGCCTGTGCGCCCTTCGGGCCCTGCTGGACCTCGTAGCTGACCCGCTGGCCTTCCTGGAGGCTGCGGAAACCCTTCGCGTTGATTGCCGAATAGTGCACGAACACATCGGCGCTGCCGTCCTCGGGCGCGATGAAGCCGAAACCCTTGGCGTCGTTGAACCACTTCACGGTGCCGTACTGCATATCGCTGCTGACCTCGTCCTGGATGGTATGCGTGCGCAGGCGCGTGGGGCAGCCGGACGCACCGGCCGAGTATGCAAAGCCCAAGGGCCGCTTGCAATCACCCCGCCAGCACCCCCCCGAGCAGGCGGGAGACGCCCACGGTGGCCTTGCGGACGTTCTCCAGCACCTCGTCGAGGGTAATGGCCTCGTCCGGATCGGGGCCGGCACCGGCCGCCCAGTTGGCAACGATCGCCACGCAGGCGTAGTCCAGGCCGAGCTCGCGGGCCAGTCCGGCCTCGGGCATGCCGGTCATGCCGACCAGGTCGCAGCCGTCGCGCCGGAGCCGCGCGATCTCGGCCTTCGTCTCCAGGCGCGGCCCCTGGGTGGCGCCGTAGCAGCCGCCGTCCACGACCTTCACATCGGCGCGGGCCGCCGCGTCCAGCACCGCTCGGCGGAGCGCTGGGGTGTAGGGATCTCCGAAGTCCACGTGAAGGACCTCGGTGCCCGGTTCCTCGCACAGGGTCGAGATCCGGCCCCAGGTGTAATCGATGAGCTGGTCGGGGCAGCCGAGCACGCCCGGCGCCCAGGCCGGGGTGATGCCGCCGACGGTGTTCAGCGCCAGCACCCGGGTCGCGCCGGCCTGCTTCAGCGCGGCAAGGTTGGCGCGGTAGTTGATCCGGTGCGGCGGCACCGCGTGGCCTTCGCCATGGCGGGCGAGGAAGGCGACCCGGCGCCCGGCCAGGGTGCCGATCCGGACCGGTCCGCTGGCCGCGCCGTAGGGCGTCGGTGCCTCGAGGGTCTCGACATCGACAAGCTCGGCCAGCGCGTAGACGCCGGTGCCGCCGATCACCGCCAGGGCGATGTCGCGCGCAGGGCTCATGCCAGGGCGTAGATGGCCGGCAGGTTGCGGCCCTGCTCGTGGAAGTCCATGCCGTAACCGAACACGTAGCGGTCGGGGACATCGAGTCCGGCGTAGTCGGCGCACAGGCCGGCGACGCAGCGGTCGTGGCGCTTGACCACCATCGCCGCGATGCGCACGTCGCGCGCGCCCTGCCCGTCGCACCAGCTGCGGACCGCGGCCAGGGTGTGGCCCTCGTCGACGATGTCGTCGACCAGCAGCACCCGGCGGCCGCGCAGCGGCGTTTCCGGGCGGCGCTTCCAGGCCAGCTCGCCGCCGGAGGTGGCGCCGCGGTAGCGGGTGGCGTGCAGGTAGTCGAATTCCAGGTCCAGGCCGCGCGCGCCGATCTCGAGGGACAACTGCGCCGCGAACTGCAGCGCGCCGTGCATCACGGTGAGGAACACCGGCCGGCTGGCGGCATCGGGCACGCCGCCACCGTTGGTGTAGTCGGCGACGATGTGCCCGGCCATGCCGGCGATCGCCGCCTCGATCGTGGTGCGGTCGTGGATCAGCTCGGCCGTGCGCATCGCATCGGCAAGTTCCGGTCGGGCATCGCTCACGTCAGTCCTCCCTCCAGGCGTTCGCGCACTGCATCGTAGTCGGTATTGGCGATCAGGCCATCCCAGCCCATCGGGCCGCGGCCGATCAGGCCGATCAGCGCGGCGGTGTTGAGCGTGCGGCCTTCGACCGCGGCCAGCGAATCGGGGACCAGTTCCGGATGGCAGACCAAGACCACGTCGCAGCCGGCGTCCAGGTGCGCGTCGATGCGCGCCGTGACCCCGCCGGCGGAAAACGCCGCGGCCATGCCGATGTCGTCGCTGAAGACCACGCCGCGGAAGCCCATCTCGCCGCGCAGGATCCCTTCGATCCAGCGTTTCGAATAGCCGGCCGGTTCCGGCGCGACCTGCGGATAGACCACGTGCGCCATCATCACCGCGTCGGCGCGCGCCTCGATGCCGGCCGCGAACGGCACCAGGTCGAGCGCGCGGATCGCCTCCAGCGGGCGGTCGTCCACCGCGGTCTCGTGGTGGGTGTCCTCGAGCACCGAGCCGTGCCCCGGGAAGTGCTTGAGGGTCGCGGCCATGCCGGCCTGGTGCATGCCCTCGACATAGGCGCGGGTGAACTCGGCGACCACCGCGGGGTCGGGCGAGAACGCGCGGTCGGCGATCGCACGGTTGCCACGGCCCAGGTCGACCACCGGCGCGAAGCTGAGGTCCACGCCGCTGGCGCGCACTTCGCTGGCCATCAGCCAGGCGTGCTGGCGGGCCAGCTCCAGCGCGCGCCAGGGATCCTCGGCGTACAGCCTGCCGAAGATCTCCAGCGGCGGCAGCTGGCTGTAGCCGTCGCGGAAGCGCTGCACGCGGCCGCCTTCCTGGTCCACGCAGACCAGCTGCGGCCGCGGCGCGGCCTCGCGGATCGCCTGCGACAGCTCGGCGACCTGCGCCTTCGAGGCGAAATTGCGCGCGAACAAAATCACGCCGGCGCAGGCGTCGTGCTGCAGCCAGTCGCGTTCCTGGGGGGTGAGTTCGGTGCCGGCGAGGCCGATGACTAGCATTTGGGAATGTCCTGTCGCGGCTTTCGCCGCTCCCACAAGGAAGGATGTGGGGCTACTGGGTGAACAGTGCGATGGATTCTACGTGGGCGGTGTGCGGGAACATGTCCATGACCCCGGCGGCCTCGAGGGTCCAGCCGCGCTCGTTGACCAGGTAGCCCGCGTCGCGGGCCAGCGAGCCCGGGTGGCAGCTGACGTAGACGATGCGGCCGATCCCCTTGAGCGGGAGCTGCTTGAGCACCTCGATCGCGCCCGAGCGCGGCGGGTCGAGCAGCAGCCGGTCGAAGCCTTCGCGCATCCATGGTTCGCCGCGCAGGTCCTTGGCCAGGTCGGCGGCGAAGAACTGCGCGTTGCCCAGCCCATTGAGCTCCGCGTTCCCGCGCGCGCGGCGGACCAGGCCGGCCTCGCCTTCCACGCCGACCACCTCGCGCGCGCGGCGCGCCAGCGGCAGGGTGAAGTTGCCGAGGCCGCAGAACAGGTCGAGCACGCGGTCGCCGGGCTGCACGTCGAGCAGCGCCAGCGCGTGCGCGATCATGCGGCCGTTGAGCCCGGCATTGACCTGGATGAAGTCCAGCGGCCGGAAGCGCAGGGTCACGTCCCATTGCGGCAGCCGGAACGACAGTTGCGGATCCTGCGGCCACAGTGGATGCACCGAATCGTTGCCGCCCGGCTGCAGGAAGATCGCGATGCGGTGTTCGCGGCCGAAGGCCTCCAGGCGTCCGCGATCGGCCTCGGACAGCGGCTGCAGGTGGCGGAAGACCAGCGCGACGCCATCGAACTCGTCGGTGGCATCGCCGGCGATGAACTCGATCTGCGGGATGTCGCGGCGCGCGTCCATCGCGTCCACCAGCGCCGCGAGCGCGCCGATGCGCTCGCCGATCGCCGGCAGCACCGCGTGGCATTCGGACAGGTCGGCGACGAAGCGCGGATCCTGCTCGCGGAAGCCGACCAGGGTCTTGCCCTTCTTCTCCACCCGCCGGACCGAGAAGCGGCCCTTGCGGCGGTAGCCCCAGGCCGCGTCCACCAGCGGCTCGAGCACCCGGCCTGGATGCACGTGGCCGATCCGCTCCAGGTTCTCCAGCAGGACCCGCTGCTTGGCGTGGATCTGCTTCGTTTCGTCGAGGTGCTGCAGGGCACAGCCGCCGCAGGTGCCGAAGTGGGCGCAGCGCGGGTCCACCCGGTCGGGCGAGGCCTGCAGCACTTCGAGCACGCGGGCCTCGTCGAAGCTGCGCTGGCGGCCGGTCAGCTGCACGCGCACGCGCTCGCCCGGGAGCGCGCCGGCGACGAACACCGTCTTGCCGGCGTGCGCGTCGCCGTCCGGCCGGCGGGCGACGCCGCGGCCGTCGTGGCTCAGATCGGTGATGTCGAGTTCGAAGGGGGTCTGGTCGATGCGGGCCAAATCGGGAATCCAACAAGCCGACCATGGGTCGGCTCTACATGCCGGTCAGCCGACCATGGGTCGGCTCTACATGCCGGTCAGCCGATCATGGGTCGGCTCTACATGCCGGTCAGCCGACCATGGGTCGGCTCTACTTCTGCTTCCAGTTTCCGCTGGCGTCCTGGTACCACCAGCCGGAGCGGGCGCTTTCGATCCACTGCTGGGCGAACACGCGGCGGATCTGGCTCTCCCATTCCGGGTGGCCGTTGGCGACGGCGATCTCGCGGTACACGGCCTTGCGGTCGCGGTTGTCGTCGGCGACGGCGTTGTTCACCACCACCCGGTCCTTGAGCGCCAGCTTGCCCGCGTCGCGCACGACCAGCATGCCGTCGTTGGTGAAGCCGAGCGCGCCGGAGTTGAAGCCGTCGCGCAGGATCGAGTTGAAGCGCGCCTCCATCCGCGACTGGATCGACTGGATCGCCGGGGTGCGGATGTTGATGTCGGGCTGCGATTGCGCGTGCGCGCTGCCGATGCCCAGCAGCATCCACGGGTCGAAGCCGTCGGCGCCGGGGCCGCCCGCCTTCGGCTGCACCCAGGCCATGCCGCCGTCGTCATTGGCCGGCGGGGCCTCCTCGATCACCTTCTCGACGAACTCGCGCGCGGCTTCCTTGGCCTCGGCGGCGGGGAAATACACGTTGATGGTCACGCAGGCGGTCAGCAGCAGCGCGCCGGCGACGGCACCGGTGATGGGCAGTCCGAACCAGGATTTCATGCTTGCTCTCCTTGTACAGGGGGTGCAGCGACGGGAGTCATTGTACGACCGGCTTGACGTTGCCCTTGCCGATCTCGGCCACGCGCTCCAGCAGCACCGGCCAGTCCACCAGCCGGTTGTAGCCGACCACGCTCAGGTTGGGGATGCCGGCTCCGCGGACGATGGTAAATCCGGGGCCTGAACCGGGGCTGGCGGGGGGCGCCACGTCCAGCCCGCCCATCAGGCAGACGGTGTTGCGCAGCTCGCAGGAGATCCCGATCTCGCGGTAGCCGAAGTCGTCGAAGAAGGCCAGCAGCCGTCCCTGCAGGCTGCTGGCGAACGAGGCATCACCCACGCTGGAGATGTTCTGCACCGCGCGCTGGGAGATGCGCTGGCGGACCCGGTCGCGGCGCGCGGCCTCGCGGTCGGTGTGCAATTCGGCATCGAAGGCGGTGGGCGTCCAATCGACCAGGCGCAGGCCGTGGATGCGGCCGTCGAGCTTGCCGCTGATGCTGCCGAAGTCGAACACGCGGGTGAGCGAGTACAGGTCGATGTCGTCCAGCACCAGGTCGGCGCTGACCGAGGGCGCGACCCCGAACAGGCGTTCCAGCGCGAGTTGCGAGACCTGCACGCTGCCGCCGAACAGCTGCATGTCGAGGCCGCCGTCGAACACCAGGCGGCCGTCCTCGTAGCGCGCGCTGGGGATGTTGCCGCTGAGCTGGCCCTCGAATTCGGGCAGGTCGAGCGCGGCGGCGATCCCGCCGATGTCGAGGCGGTCCAGGGCGAGGCCGAATTCCAGCCGCATCGGCTCGCCGCCGCGCGGCGGGCGCAGCACCAGCCCGTCCAGGCGCACGCTGCCGCCGAAGGCGTCGAACGCCACCGGCTCGCGCAGGCGCAGTTCGCCCTCGCCGCTGCTGAGCGGCAGGCGGGCGGCGCCGAAGTCCAGCCCGTAGATGTGGCCGCCGGCCCAGTGCAACTCGCTGTCCACCGGTGCGCCCGCGGAAATGCGCGGTTGCCCGGACAGGTCGTCGAAGCGGAAGCGACCGCGGGCATCGGCCAGGTGCACGCCCTGCAGCGTGGCCTCGGCCCAGGAGAGCTCGCCGGCCTCGATGCGCAAGGTCGCGTCCACCGCGCCACGCATCTCCATCTCGCCCAGGCCAGCCATGCCGAGCCAGCCGGACAGGTAGCGGTCGCGCAGCGGAGCGATGTCCTCGCTGTGCAAGCTTACTTCCAGTGCCTCCAGCGTCGCCCCTTCGCCGATGCTGGCGCTGCCGCTGGCGGTGAGCGCGCCCGGGTCGCGCCATGCGAAGCGCGGGATGCGCCAGCCGGCGCCGCTGCTTTCGCCTTCGATCTCCAGCGCCACCGGCGTGTCCGGCAGGGCCACGTAGGTGTTGCCGGCCAGGAACTCGCCGCCGTGCAACTCCCCGTCCACGTCGAAATCGGACTGCCCGCTGCGGGTTCGGAACACGAGGTCGAAATGGCCGTCGATGCCTTGCGCGGCGATGCTGGCGTCCGGGGTATCGAGCGCGGCATCGGCGACATCGAGCTTGCCTTCGACGCGCAGCGGCGCGTTGCCGGGCGCGTGGATGCGCAGGCGGCCATCGAGCTGCCCGCCCTGCAGTTGCCCTTCCGGCCACGCCTTGGCCAGCAGCGCCTGTGCCCAGGCCAATGGGACACGGGTGAGATCGATCCGGGTGAGGTCCGGCGCGTCGGTCGTTCGCTGCAGTTCGATGCGTGCATTGCCGCGTGCGAGCAGCGCTTCGGTGCTGGCGCTGTCCAGGTCCACCGCGAGCCGGAACGCGGGGCCGTTGCCGCTGCGCAGCGGGCCGTCGCATTGCCAGTGCGTGGCCGCGCGCCGGCGCAGCGGGCAGGTCCAGTGCAGGTTGCGGTAGTGGTAGCCGAGATCGGCGGCGTCCACGCGCCCGGCGTCGAGCACGAGCTGGCCGCTGTCCGCGCCCGGGACCCACTGCAGGCGCACGCGCACGTCCTGCAGCGTGGCGACCGCGGTCTCGATCCGCTCGATGCGCGCGTGCGCGCTGCGCGCCTCGGCGTGGGCGCTGCCGGTAGCGCCGGGCCAGGGCAGCAGGCACGCGGCTAGGATCGCGCCAGCGGCAAGCAGGCGGGTCCGGGGCGTGGCATGCGCGGACAGGCACGGCATGGAGGCGAGCATACCGGGAGCATGAATGGGGACGGGATGAAAAGGCGCGGCAAGCCCCGGGTCCTGCTGGTCGAGGACGATCCGGTCAGTCGCGCGTTCATGCGCGAGGCCCTGGCTGGCACCGCGGAGATCGTGACCGCGGCCTGCGGCGCGGCCGCGCGGGCGGCGGTGCGGGACACACGCGGGTTTGCCCTCTGGCTGCTGGATGCGCACCTGGGCGATGGCGAAGGTGGCGCCCTGCTCCGCGCGCTGCGGCGGCATGCGCCCGACACCCCGGCGCTGGCGCATACCGCGGATTCCGACCCCGAGGTCGCCCGGCAGCTCCTGGCGGCCGGCTTCCGCGAAGTGCTGCTGAAGCCGCTGGCACCGGGCGCCTTGCGCGACGCGGTGACGCGGACGCTTGGCGATGACGCGCATGCGGTTGCGGAAGCGGCGCCGCCGCCGTGGCAGCCGCTCCTGGAAGTGCGCTTCCGCGAAGACTTGCCCGCACAACGCGCGGCGCTGCATGCAGCGCTGGTGCGTGGCGACCACGGCGCCGCGCTGGCGGTGCTGCATCGGCTGCGCGGCAGTTGCGCGCTGGTCGGCGCCGGGACACTGGACGCGGCGGTGCGCGCGCTCCAGGCCCGGCCGGGATCGGCCTCAGCCCTCGCCGCGTTCGAACGCGCCGTCGCCGCCGCGCTGGGCGTGGAGGATGCGGCCGAGGTCGGCCAGCAGGTCCCATGACTTCAGCGGGCGCCCGCCGAGCTGGTGCGCGAGCACCGGGCGCAGTGCGCGGCGCAATCCGGCGAGGTCTTCGGGGTCGGGCGGCGCCTCGCGCTGCGCGAGCGCCAGCAGCGCGGTGCCGGTCGCGGCGCTGCTGCGTTCGCCCTGGCCGCGGTCGCTGAGCAGGCGGCGCGGGCCATGTTCCGGGTCGATGCGGTAGCGCGCAGCCGGGTCGATCGGCTGGCCGTCGCCGTCCACGTCGAACTGGAAGCCGAAGCCGAGCGCATCGAGCAGGTCGGCCTCGAAGCGGCGCAGGGTCCAGGCCAGCGGCTCGCGCGCGCGCAGGCGTTCGCGGACGCGGGCATAGGCGTCGAACAGTTCGGGCTGCGGGTCGCCGCGCGGGGCGAGGCGCAGCACGAGTTCGTTGATGTAGAACGCGGCGAGGGTGGCTTCGCCGTCGAGCAGCGGGGCGGCGTCGAGGGCTTCGGCGTGGCGGAGCTGGGCGAGTTCGCCGCGCTGGGAGGCGTCGAGGCGGACGAGTTGCAGGGGCTGCAGGGCGGCGCGGATGACGTGTTTCTTGGGGCCCTGGACGCCGCGGGCGAGCAGGCCGATGCGGCCGTGTGCCGGCGACAGGGCTTCCACCAGCAGGCTGGTTTCCCGCCAGGGTCTGACATGCAACACGAACGCGGGTTCGCCGGTGATCCTCATCCTTCGATTGTCACCTTAAACACCGCCTTCGGTTGGGCGCTTCGCGGAAAAAGGCGGCCCCCTGCCCTCCTCGACAGCTCTTTAACTCGTCGGTCAGGGGGCCGCCTTTTTCCGTTACGCGCTCGCGACGTTGAGGTCGGCGCTTCTTTGGGGACTACGAGCGCAGGTGGAGTCGCGTGGGATGGGGGTGCCCCTTGCCGACGAGTTAAAGAGCTGTCGAGGAGGCAAGGGGCACCCCCATCCCACGCGACGGCCCAGGAAAGCGAGTCAGTCGTGGTAGCCGAGGGTGCGCAGGGCGGCTTCGTCGTCGGACCAGCCGGCACGGACGCGGACGAAGGTTTCGAGGAAGACCTTGGCCCCGAACAGCCGCTCCATCTGCTCGCGGGCGCGGGTGCCGATCTCGCGCAGGCGGTTGCCGCCCTTGCCGATGACGATGCCCTTCTGGCCCTCGCGTTCGACCCAGACGACCGCGCCGATGCGGTACATGGGGCCGTGCTTGCCGGGTTCCTCGGTGAAGGATTCGATCTCGACGGTGGTCGCGTAGGGGAGCTCGGCGCCGAGCTGGCGCATGAGCTGCTCGCGCAGCAGTTCGCCGGCGAGGAAGCGGGTGCTCTTGTCGGTGATCTCGTCCTCGTCGTACAGCGGCGGCTGCTCGGGCAGCAGCGGCAGGAGCGAGTCCACCAGCGGCTCCAGGCCCTGGCGCTTGAGCGCGGAGACCGGATGCACCGCGGCGAAGTCGCGGCCCTGGGTGGCTTCGGCCAGGAACGGCAGCAGCGCGGCCTTGTCCTTGATCCGGTCGACCTGGTTCACGACCAGCACCACCGGCACCTTCGCTTCGCGCAGCGCGTCGTAGGCCAGCGTGTCCTCCTCGTCCCAGCGGCCGGCGATGACCACCAGCAGCGCGGCATCCACGCCCTCCAGCGCGCCGCGGGCGGCGCGGTTCATCCAGCGGTGCATGGCCGAGGACGAGGCCTTGCCCTGCTCGCGGTGGATGCCGGGGGTGTCGACCAGCACGAGCTGGCCGTGCGGGAAGGTGGCGATGCCGAGCAGCCGGTGGCGCGTGGTCTGCGGGCGGTTGGAGGTGATGCTGACCTTGGCCCCGACCAGGGCGTTGACCAGGGTGGACTTGCCGACGTTGGGGCGGCCGATGACGGCGACGGTGCCGGCGTGGTGGGGGGGTGGGGTCATGGGGGCATTGTAGAGCCGAGCCATGCTCGGCTTGTCGCGGCTTCCGCCGCTCCCACAAGGAGGGAACATCTGGCGCGGCTTGCGCCGCTCCCACAAGGAGCGACAAGAGCAGCCGACCATGGGTCGGCGCTACAGGAGCTTTTCGAGGACGGCTTCGGCGGCGCGTTGTTCGGCGGCGCGGCGGGAGCCGGCTTCGCCTTCGGCGGCCAGCGGCGGTTCGGACAGGGTGCAGGCGACGTGGAAGGTCTTGTCGTGCTCGTCGCCGGTCTCGGACAGCAGGGTGTAGGCCGGCAGCGGCAGTTGCCGCGCCTGCAGCCATTCCTGCAGCCGGGTCTTGGGGTCCTTGCCGACCTGGTGCAGCGGCGGCAGGCCGGCGAGCAACGGCTCGAACAGCCCGAGCACGGCGGTGCGGCAGGCGTCGAAGCCGGCGTCCAGGTAGATTGCGGCGATCAGGGCCTCGACTGCGTCGGCCAGGATCGAGTCGCGGCGGTGGCCGCCGGACTTCATCTCGCCGGGGCCGAGGGTGAGCCGCGCGCCGAGGTCCAGGCTGCGGGCGATCGCGGCGAGGGTGGATTCGCGCACCAGCTCGGCGCGCGCCCGGGTCATCGCGCCTTCGTCGGCCTTGGGCCAGCGCGCGTAGAGCTGCTCGGCGACGATCAGGTTGAGCAGCGCATCACCGAGGAACTCCAGCCGCTCGTTGTGCGGGCTGCCGGCGCTGCGGTGGGTGAACGCCTGCCGCAGCAGCGCGGCGTCGGCGAAGCGATGCCCCGCGAACCGGTCGAGGGGCGCCTCGCCCACTCAGTCCGGGCCCCGGTTGGTCAGGCGCTCGGAAGTGGCGAACTTGCCGACCACGTCGAGGTTGCCGATCAGCGGCTTGCGCACTTCATAGTTGACGCTCATGTTCCAGCCGCCATCCACGCGCTCGATCTTGACGTTGTCCGCCTTCACGTTCTCGGCGTAGCTGATGTACAGGCGGCGGAAGAACAGGTCCTGGATCTTGGCCGGATCGCGGTTGGCGATGCCCGGTTCCTGCTGCAGGCCCTTGAGCGCCTGCTTCACCGCGTAGTACTCCGAGTACATCGGCACCAGCTTCATCGCGATGTAGGCGAAGAAGCCCACCAGCGCCAGGACGATGATGAAGCCGATCAGGGTCATGCCGCCTTGCGTGCGCTTCATTGCCATTTCCCCTTCCCCGAGGTGGTGTGTCTATGGAATGCGCGAACCGATCCGGTCGAAGTCCACGCCGCCGGCGCTGCCGTCCCAGTGCATCCACACCAGGAACGCCTTGCCGCGCAGGTTCGCCTCGGGCAGGAAGTGCATGCCTTCCGGCCAGAACCGGCTGTCCTCGCTATTATCACGATTGTCGCCCATGACGAAATAGTAGCCCTCGGGCACCACCCATTCCCCTTCGCCCTGGATGAAGAACGGCTGGTCGTCGCGCTCCAGCACCGGGTGCGGGCGCCCCGGGAGCTGCTCGATGAGCACCTGCGCGCCGGTGGCCTCGGCCCCCTGCCCCTTGCCGACGTAGCGGCCCTTGGCCTGGTACTGCAGCGGCTCCCCGTTCAGGTACACCACGTTGTCGTGGTAGCCGACGGTGTCGCCGGGCAGGCCGACCACGCGCTTGATCCAGTCCTGCTCCGGATGCATCGGCGGGTGGAACACCACCACGTCGCCGCGCTCCGGCTCGCCGATCGCGATCACCTTCTTGTTGGTGACCGGCAGGCGCAGGCCGTAGGCGAACTTGTTGACCAGGATGAAGTCGCCGATCAGCAGGGTCGGCATCATCGAGCTGGAGGGAATCCGGAACGGCTCGGCGACGAAGCTGCGCAGGCACAGCACCGCGGCCAGCACCGGGAAGAACGCGCGCGAATAGTCGACCAGGATCGGCTCCTTCGGCTCGAGGATGCCGGCCCGTTCCTCGCGGCGCTTGCGCAGCCACAGCTTGTCCACCAGCCACACCAGGCCGGTGAGGAAGGTGAGCCCGACAAGGGCGATTTCGAACCAGCGCATGCGCGTTCCCCTATTTGTTGTCCACCTGGAGCACGGCGAGGAAGGCCTCCTGCGGGATTTCCACCCGACCGACCTGCTTCATCCGCTTCTTGCCTTCCTTCTGCTTCTCCAGCAGCTTCTTCTTGCGCGTCGCGTCGCCACCGTAGCACTTGGCGAGGACGTTCTTGCGCAGCGCCTTGACCGTGGAGCGGGCGATGATCTGCGAGCCGATCGCGGCCTGGATGGCGACGTCGAACATCTGCCGCGGGATCAGCTCGCGCATCTTCTCGGTGAGCTCGCGGCCGCGGCGGTCGGCCTGGGCGCGATGGGTGATCAGCGACAGCGCGTCCACCCGGTCGCCGTTGATCAGCGTGTCCACGCGCACGAACGGGCCGGCCTGGAAGCGCACGAAGTGGTAGTCGAGCGAGGCGTAGCCGCGCGACACCGACTTGAGCCGGTCGAAGAAGTCCAGCACCACCTCGGCCATCGGCAACTCGTAGCTCACCTGCACCTGGCTGCCCAGGTACTGGATGCCGATCTGGGTGCCGCGCTTCTCCTCGCACAGGGTGATCACGTTGCCGACGTAGTCCAGCGGGGTGAGGATGTTGGCGCGGATGATCGGCTCGCGGATCTCCTCGACCTGGTTCTGCGGCGGCAGCTTGGCCGGGTTGTCCAGCGGGACCACGCTGCCGTCGGTCTTCAGCACTTCGTAGATGACCGTGGGCGCGGTGGTGATCAGGTTGAGGTCGTACTCGCGCTCCAGGCGCTCCTGCACGATCTCCATGTGCAGCATGCCGAGGAAGCCGCAGCGGAAGCCGAAGCCCATGGCCTCGGAGCTTTCCGGCTCGAAGCGCAGCGCGGCGTCGTTCAGGCGCAGCTTCTCCAGCGCCTCGCGCAGGTCCGGGTAGTCCTCGGCGTCCACCGGGAACAGGCCGGCGAACACGCGCGGCTGCATTTCCTGGAAGCCGGGAAGGGGCTTGGGCGCGGGGTCGTTCGCCAGCGTGAGCGTGTCGCCCACCGGCGCGCCGTGCACGTCCTTGATGCTGGCGGTGACCCAGCCCACCTCGCCGGCGCCGAGCTTGTCCAGCACCTTGCGCTTGGGGGTGAACACGCCGACGTTGTCCACTTCGTGGCTGCGGCCGGTGGACATCACCAGCAGCTTGTCGTCCTTGCGGATCTCGCCCTGCATCACCCGCACCAGCGAGACCACGCCCAGGTAATTGTCGAACCAGGAGTCGATGATCAGCGCCTGCAGCTTGTCGGTGTCGCGCGGCTGCGGCGGCGGGATGCGCTCGACGATCGCCTCGAGCACGGCCTCGACGTTGAAGCCGGTCTTGGCGCTGATCGCGACCGCGTCGGAGGCGTCGATGCCGATCACCGCCTCGATCTCCTCCTTCACCCGGTCCACGTCGGCGGTGGGCAGGTCGATCTTGTTGAGGATCGGGACCACTTCCAGGCCCTGCTCCACCGCGGTGTAGCAGTTGGCGACCGACTGCGCCTCGACGCCCTGGGCGGCGTCCACCACCAGCAGCGCGCCTTCGCAGGCGGCCAGCGAGCGGCTGACTTCGTAGCTGAAGTCCACGTGCCCGGGGGTGTCGATGAAGTTGAGCTGGTAGACCTGCCCGTCCTTGGCCTTGTACGGCAGGGACACGGACTGGGCCTTGATGGTGATGCCGCGCTCGCGCTCGATCGGGTTGTTGTCGAGCACCTGCTGTTCCATCTCGCGCGCAGTCAGGCCGCCGCACAGCTGGATGATGCGGTCGGCCAGGGTCGACTTGCCGTGGTCGACGTGGGCGATGATCGAGAAGTTGCGAATGTTCCGCATCGGGTCCGGGCGTGGGGGCGCCCGGACGACCGGGCCAAACGCGGGATTATCGCACGGGCCGGCGGTTCCGGCCGGCCCGTGCAGGTGCTCGCAAGGGGTTCAGGTCAGTCCGCTTCGGGCACCTTGACCGCGACGAACGCCGGGACGCCGCCGCGGTTCACCAGCAGCATCACGGTCTCGCCCGGCTTCACGCCGGCCAGGGCCTTGTCGAGCTCGGCCTGGCTGGCCACGTCGCTGCGGCCGGCCCGGAGGATCACGTCGCCCGGGGCCACGCCGAGGCGGCGCGCGGCCGCGCCCTCGATGCGCGTCACCTGGACACCGCGGCCGTCGTCGATGTCGAGCCGCGCGCGGGTGGCCTTGTCGACCGGCTTCACCACCAGGCCGAGCGGGTTCGAGGCTGCCTGCGCGGGCGCGGCGCGGCCCGGGGCCGGCGTGGCGTCGTCGTCGCCGGGACCGGCGAACAGCGCGTCGTCCAGCGGCGCCAGGACCACGTCCACGTTGCGCGACTTGCCGTCGCGCAGGATGCCCAGGCGGACCTTGGTGCCCGGCGGCAAGGCGCCGATGATCGGCGGCAATTCGGCCGAGGAATTGACCGCGCGGCCGTCGACGCTGCGGATCACGTCGCCCGCCTGCAGGCCGGCCTTGTCGCCCGGCGTGCCCGGGTTGACGTTTCGGATCAGGGCGCCGCGGGTGTCGGGCAGGCCCATGCCGTCGGCGATCTCGCGGGTGATCGCCTGCAGGCCGACGCCGATCATCCCGTACTGGACCTTGCCGGTCTCCTTGAGCTGCTGCACCACGTTCATCGCCATGTCGATCGGAATGGCGAAGCTGACGCCCATGTAGCCGCCGGAGTTGCTGAAGATCTGCGAGTTGATCCCGACCACCTCGCCGCGGGTGTTGAGCAGCGGGCCGCCGGAATTGCCGCGGTTGATCGCGACGTCGGTCTGGATGAACGGCACGTACTGCTGGTCGGCGAAGCGGTTGCTGCGCCCGACCGCGCTGACGATGCCGGCGGTGACCGAGTGGTCGAGGCCGAACGGCGAGCCGATCGCGACCACCCACTGGCCCGGCTTGAGCTGGTGCGAATCGCCCACGCGCAGCGTCGGCAGGCCCTTCGCGTCGATCTTGAGCAGGGCGACGTCGGACTTCTCGTCGCTGCCGACCACCTTGGCGGTGAATTCGCGCGAATCCGACAGCTTGACCGTGACCTCGTCGGCGCCGTCGATCACGTGGTGGTTGGTCAGCACGTAGCCGTCGGTGGAGATGATGAAGCCGCTGCCCTGCGACACCGACGGCATGCGGCTGCCGGGACCCGGCATCGGAAACGGCATCCCGGGGCCGAAGAAGCGGCGGAAGATCTCGGGGATCTGGTCCTCGTCGGGGTAGGCGGCGGTGCGCGCCGGCTTCGCCTCATGGGTGGCGTCGATGTTGACCACCGCAGGCCCGACGCGGTCCACCAGCAGGGTGAAGTCGGGCAGGCCCTGCACCAGTTGCGGCGCCGGAGTGGAGGATTCGCTGACCTGGGCGGTGGCCTGGGGCAGGACCACGGCGGTGGTCGCGGCGGCGGACACGGCGACCAGGGCCAGGGCGCCGAGGCCGGTACGAAGCTTCGGATGCATCAATTCAGGTCCTCGCTGTTCACTTGCGTGGCATCTTCGGAAGGCTGGCCGGGCAGGTCCCGCTGGAACGGCTCGAACGGGCGGAACGCCGCGGGCGCCGGCTGCAGGCGGCCGTAGCCGACGCTGAAGGCGCTGCCCGCGTCGGGCAGCAGCGCGCGCGGCCACGGGCGCGTGGTGATTGCGCCGGCCGCTTCGGCGGGTGCGAACGGGTTGGCGGGCGCGGCCTCGGCGGGCGCGTCGGCATTGGCCACCAGCACCGGCGCCGGCGCGTTGCGCTCGGCCCGGGTCGCGGCGGCGCGCTGCTGCTGCGCGCGTGAGCGGCGCTCGGCGGCGCGGCGCGGCACCTCGGCCACCGCCACCGCGACCGCGGCGACCTGGGCGCCGTGGTCGGGCAGCGACGGCTGCTGCGGTGCCGGGGTCGCGGGCGCGGCAGGCAGCTCGGCCGGCGCCGGCTGCGCGGCGCTGGCGATTTCCACCGTCGGCACGGCCGGGGCCACGATTTCGTTCGGCGCCTGCCGGGCCATGAACATCGCCAGCGCGGCGACCGAGGCCGCCAGCGCGGCGCCGGGCACCCAGTAGCGGCGCTGCGGGCGGGCCCCGGCGTGGGTTCCGCCCTCGCCCGCCACGGCCGCGGCCACGCGCTCGGCAAAACCGGCCGGCGCGGCCGCGGTGGCCTCGCCGCGCAGGGCGTCGCCGGCCAGCTGCCAGCGCGACCACGCCGCGGCCAGCGTACGGTCGTGCTCCAGCCGCCGCTGCAGGAAGCGTGCCTCGTCCATGCCCAGCTCGCCGTCGAACAACGCCGACAGCTGCTGGCGGGTGAGGTCGAGGACCTTGTCGTGTTCGGAAGTCATCGGTTACTGCTCCGTGTCATCCTGGGTGTCTCCAGCCGTGTCCAGCAACGGTCGAAGTTCCTGGTCGATCGCTTCCCGGGCGCGGAAGATGCGCGAGCGCACCGTCCCGATCGGGCACGCCATCCTGGCGGCGATCTCCTCGTAGCTCAGGCCCTCGACCTCGCGCAGCGTGATTGCCTCGCGCAGTTCCTCCGGCAGCCCTTCGACCGCGCGCAGCACGGTTTGTTCCATCTGCTGGCGCATGAGTTCCCGCTCGGGGGTCGCGGTGTCGCGCAGGCGCACGCCGGAGTCGTACTGCTCGGCCTCGCTGGCATCGATGTCGCCGGTGGGCGGGCGCCGGCCGAGGGCGACCAGGTGGTTCTTGGCGGTGTTCACGGCGATCCGGTGCAGCCAGGTATAGAACTGCGCGTCCCCGCGGAAGTTGCCCAGCGCGCGGTAGGCGCGCAGGAAGGTCTCCTGGGCGACGTCCTGGCACTCGCTCCAGTCGGACACGTAGCGGCCGATCAGCGCGATGACCCGGTGCTGGTACTTGCGCACCAGCAGGTCGAACGCGGCGCTGTCGCCGCGCTGGACGCGCTGCACCAGTTCCTGGTCCGCCCGCTGGGAGGATTGGTCTTCGGCCATGCCTTGCCGGCACTCCTGGATGTCGGCCCTGGCATTCCAGCCGGGCGGGTGGGACAACGGTGTGGCGGGAAAAGTTCCCCACGCACGACCATGGGGGCGGCATTGACGGCAATCAAATGCACCCGGGATGATACTTCGCTCCCATACCGCATCGGATGGCGTCATGAACCCAGAGGGGAAGCTGGCGGGACTGGACGGCCTGCGCCTGCGGCATTGGCAGGTGGAGCGCCGTGCCGACGGGGTCGTGGTGGTCGCGATCGACCGCGAGGGCCAGGCGGTGAATGCGCTCTCGCAGGACATGCTGATCGAGCTGGATGCCCTGGTGGAGCGGCTGGCGATCGATCCGCCGGCCGGCGTGGTGTTCCGCTCCGCAAAGGCCACCGGCTTCGTCGCCGGCGCGGACGTGCGCGAATTCCGCGACTTCGACGCCCGCGGCACGGTCAACGACGCGCTCGCGCGTGGCCAGCTCGTGTTCCAGAAGCTGGCCGAGCTGCCCTGCGCCACGGTCGCCGCGATCCACGGCTACAGCATGGGGGGCGGCACCGAACTGGCGCTGGCCTGCCGCTACCGCGTGGCGAGCAATGATCCGTCCACCCGCATCGGCCTGCCGGAAGTGAAGCTCGGCATCTATCCGGGCTGGGGCGGCAGCGTGCGCCTGCCGCGGCTGGTCGGCGCGCCGGCGGCGATGGACATGATGCTCACCGGCCGCGCGCTGTCGGCGAAGAACGCCGCCGCGATCGGCCTGGTGGACAAGGTCGTGGACCCGGCGCTGCTGGTGGACGCCGCGGCGGATCTCGCCCTGCGCGGCCGCGCGCGCCCGCCAAAGCAACGTGTCCTCGCCTGGGCGACGAACTGGTGGCCGGTGCGGCAGGTGCTGGCGCCGATCCTGGTGAAGCAGGTCGCGGCCAAGGCGCCGAAGGCGCACTACCCCGCCCCCTATGCGCTGATCGAGACCTGGCGACGCGCCGGTGGCGGCATCCAGGCGCTGCTCAAGGCCGAGCGCCGCGCGGTGGCGAAGCTGGCCGGCACCGACACCGCACGCAACCTGATCCGGGTGTTCTTCCTGCAGGAAAAGCTCAAGTCCGGCGTCAAGGAAAGCGGCATCGCGCGCGTGCACGTCATCGGCGCCGGCGTCATGGGCGGCGACATCGCCGCGTGGTCGGCCTACAAGGGGTTCGACGTGACCCTGTCCGACCGCGAGCAGCGCTTCATCGATGGCGCGCTGAAGCGCTCGCAGGCGCTGTTCGAGAAGAAAGTGAAGGATCCGGCCAAGCGCCCGGCGGTGGCCGCGCGACTGCGTGGCGACCTGGCCGGCGACGGTGCCGCCGACGCCGACCTGGTGATCGAGGCGATCATCGAGCAGGCGGAAGCCAAGCGCGAACTGTATGCCGCGGTCGAACCGCGGATGCCCGCCGGCGCGCTGCTCACCAGCAACACCTCGTCGATCCCGCTGACCGACCTGCGCGGGCACCTGCAGCGTCCGGCGCAGTTCGCCGGCCTGCACTACTTCAACCCGGTGGCATTGATGCCGCTGGTGGAGATCGTGCGCCACGACGCGATGGCCACGGACACCGAGCAGCGCCTCGCCGCGTTCTGTCGCGCGCTCGACAAGCTGCCGGTCACCGTCGCCGGCACCCCCGGCTTCCTGGTCAACCGCGTGCTGTTCCCGTACATGCTCGAGGCGGCGACCGCGTTTGCCGAAGGCATTCCCGGTGCCGCGATCGACAAGGCGGCGAAGAAGTTCGGCATGCCGATGGGGCCGATCGAACTGATCGACACAGTCGGCCTGGACGTGGCGGCGGGCGTGGCGAAGGAACTGTCGCCGTTCCTCGGACTGGAAGTGCCGGCGTCGCTCTCGACACCCCCGGAAGCCGGCAAGCGCGGCAAGAAGGACGGCCAGGGCCTGTACACCTGGCAGGACGGCAAGCCGGTGAAGCCGGAATTGCCGAAGGACTACCGCGCGCCGGAGGACCTGGAGGACCGGCTGATCCTGCCGCTGCTCAACGAAGCGGTGGCGGCGCTGCACGACGGTGTGGTGGAGGATCCGGACCTGCTGGATGCCGGCATCATCTTCGGCACCGGCTTCGCCCCGTTCCGCGGCGGCCCGATCCACTACATCCGCGAGACCGGCGCCGACGCATTGCTGGCGAAGCTGCGCGATCTGCAGTCGCGGCATGGGGAGCGGTTTGCGCCGCGGCCGGGGTGGGAGTCGGCGGCGTTGCGGTGATCATACGGCTTTGTGTTGTCGCAGTTCCGCCCGCGTCTCGGAGGCAGGCCGCTTGCCGAGACGCCCAACAATAATCCGCTCCGGAAAATCCGCCGGTTATTGCGCGGGCTTCCTAGCCACGAATGCTTTCATCGCCCCTTCAATGCGGCGAATTGAATTAGCGACAACATTCTTGTCAATAGAGGATCCCACGCCGCGCAACAAGCTACCCTCACTTACAATGAAGCTGTCGGTTTCCACACTAGCAATCCGTACCGCCGACGTCCCCCCGCTTTCAGTAGCGGGTCGATCTAGAGTCCGGGATTACTGTAGCGGGTTCTCGGCCAGCTGTTTGGCATAGGCGCCAGGCGTCATCCCGCCGAGCGCTTTCTTGGGCCGCTCTTCGTTGTACTCGCGGCGCCAGGTTTCGATGACGGTCCTGGCCTGCAACAGGTTGGCGAACCAGTGTTCGTTCAGACATTCGTCGCGGAAGCGGCCGTTGAACGATTCGACGTAGGCGTTCTGGTTGGGCTTGCCCGGCTCGATCAGGCGCAGGGCCACGCCGCGGGCGTGCGCCCACTCCACCATCGCCTTGCCACAGAACTCCTTGCCGTTGTCGGTGCGGATGATCCTGGGCAGGCCACGGCTCAACGCCAGCCGATCCAGCACCCGCGTCAGCGCCTGCCCGGAGATCGCACGCTCGACCTCGATGGCCACGGCCTCATGGGTCGCGTCGTCGACGATGGTCAGGCACTTGATCACCCGGCCTTCTGCGGTCCGGTCGAACACGAAGTCCATCGACCAGACCTGGTTGGCCGCCGTAGGCCGCACCAGCGGCTGCCGTTCGCCCACGGGCACCTTCTTGCGCTTGCGACGCCGCACCTGCAGCTTCGCCTCCTGGTACAGCCGTTCAACCCGTTTGTAGTTCACCAGCAACCCCGCCTGCCCGAGCTTGAGATGGATCATCCCCACGCCATAGCGCTTGTGCCGCTGCGCCAGGGCCAGGATCCGTTCCCGCAGCTCCCCATTGCGATCGGGCCGCGGCTGGTAGCGATAGGCGCTGGCGCTCATGCGCACCACCGCCAGCGCCCGGCGCTCGCTCAAACCGCGCGCCACCATCGACCGCACCAGCGCCCTGCGGGCCGGTGCGGTCACCACTTTTTTCGCAGCGCCTCGCGGGTCACCTCGTTCTCCAGAAGCGACTCCGCCAACAGCTTCTTCAGCTGCGTGTTCTCCGTCTCCAGTTCACGCAAGCGCTTGGCATCGGCCACCCCCATCCCGCCGAACTTGTTGCGCCACAGGTAATACGAGCCTTCGCTGAACCCGTGCCGTCGGCACAGCTCCTTGACCGCCATGCCCGCTTCGGCTTCCCGCAGGAAGCCGATGATCTGTTCGTCCGAAAAACGCTTCTTCACGTCCAATCTCCTTGTGCTGAGGGATTGGACTCCAAATCACCGTGCTACTCAAAGGCGGGGGGACGTCGGTCGCGCGTCCACAGCAGCTGGCCGTCCTTGCCGTACAGGCTGTAGATCAGGCCGGCACTCGGGGAGGAGGCGCTGGCGCTCCGGCCAACGCGTCATACCCTAGCCGCACCGCGTGTATCGCGGTCGAGGTCACCAACCTGATTTACACGGGGATACCTTCGGCACCGGCTTCGGCTCGCCTCCGTTCGATCTACCAAATCGGAAACCCCAGCACTGTCGCATTTCTGTCGAAATGCGCAACCGACCAGGTAAAAGAGGCGAGGGATCTGCGCTGCGATCGGACTGGGGGCTGCACTTCGGTGTCGGGGAATCCGTCCACAGTCTCAGAATCCACGTTCGTACCGCTCAGATCACGTTGAGCGTCAGCTCTCGCCTTCCATTTCAATTGACCAACTAAGATTTGAGTCCAAAAAGGCACTCATGCCCAAAGTCGAGAAGTGAACATAAAAGATGTCATCCGACGATGTTCGACGAGCGACCTGAAGCTCAGCTCCAGATGTCGCGATTATTAGCAGACCAGCATCAGTCATTTGCACAGTTTCAATTTTCTGACCAATCAGATCTCGTTCTACTTCATGTCCATTAAGGCGCATACCGTTCGATGAGTGATAGCTCCATACCTCGCCGAAAGTACCAAGTTCAACCTCGCACCTTTCCTTTGGATGCTTGCCTCCAAGCAGATACGTCACGCAGCCCCCCAGCCCAATTTGAATGGCGCCATAGGTCGAGATGAGCACACAGCGGCAAGTCAACTCACGCACTTCTGAAAACGCGCGCAGCACCTCAATCGGGATTTTATTCATCGGCCATTTTCCTTATCCAGCGTGGAATTTTAGCTTCAGATATCCCATGGCTTCGTGCTACATCAATGAAATCGGTAGCCAATTCAGCTGCGGTACGATCCCCAATGTGAGTGGCATCGTGAAAGTCTCTTGCTGCGCCCGTCTTTCTTCCACCGGAGATCGAGATCATTACATTACGCATATCTGTCGCGAGCTTTTCAGGAGCAGCGCGCAATGCCTTGATCCGCTTGCCAACCAGCGCCATCGCCAAGTTTCTAGCGGCACCTTCGTAGTTTCCATCGACAAAGTTCGAAGTGGCGTCAATAAAGTCGTCCGCGAAGAAGTGTGCGACAGCTCTCCCTCGTTGTCCCAGTGCGGCTTGGCTATCGATATAGCCCTTGGCGGCATGCTCTATCAATTCACCGCGTGTTGAAGCACGAGCCTGCCCGAGCGCTTCCCTGATGCCGCCGTCCGATGTCGCGCGCATCCGCATGCACGCGTCGCTACAGGCTTGTGCTGCCTGCCTGCCATCCGGATCTGTAAACCGGTAAGGATTGTTGTTCGCATACCAGTACCGGTTGAAGTTGCCGCCGGCGCTGTCGACGGTGACCGGATCCACGCTCAGGAACTGGCCGATGCCCGGATCGAAGTAGCGCTGCTGCATATAGCTCAACCCGGTCGCCGGATCGGTGAAGTGCCCGGCGTAGTTGATGCTGGGGTTCATGGGGCGGTTCAGCAGCTTGCCGTAGGGCTCGTACTGGCTGGTCTGGTGGATGGTCCGGTTCTGGTCGGTGACCACTACCGGGCTGCCCAGGGCATCGGTGTGCTGGTACAGGAGGGTAGCGGTGTTGTCGCCGATCGGCCGGCGCCGCTGCAGCAGCAGGCTGCCTTGCAGGTAGATGTATTCCCGGCGCCGCTGGTCGCGCTCGTCGCGCACCCACAGCAGCTGGCCCTCGCGGCTGTACAGGGTGTACAGCTGCCCCTGGGCGCTGGTCGACAGGGTCCGGCGGCCCCAGGCGTCGTAGCGGTAGGTTTCCCCCGCCGTGGCGCGCAGGCGGTTGCCGTAGTCGAACGTGAACGCGGTGCCGTCGCGGGTGGCCAGGTTGCCCTGCACGTCGTAGGCCAGGGAGCTGGCCAGGGCCCCGCTGCAACTGCCCTGCCTGATCTGCGCGAGGCGGTTGCTGCCGTAGCAGTAGCCGTGGTCCCGGCCCGGGGCGACGACCCGGGTCAGGTTGTCCAGCACGTCATAGCTGTAGTGCGCGCCGGTGCTGCCGTACATGGGCGACGTGACATCCGTCAGCCGGTCCAGGCCGTCGTAGGTCATGGTCCGGTTGCCGTGCTGGTCCGCACTGGCGCCATCGGTGATCGCGGCGACGTTGCCGACCTGGTCGTAGTCGTAGACGTCGTGCAGGAACTTGGTGCTGCCGTAGGCGTCCTTGCTTTCCTCCGGCAGGCCGCGGGCGTTGCGGGTCATCGTGTGGACGATGCCGTTGCCGTAGGTGAACTGCTTCAGAGCGCCGTTGGGAAAGAAGCCGATGCCGGTGGCGTAGGTCTCCAGGGGGCTGCCGGCTTGGCGCGGCTGGCCGGTGACGTGGGTGGGCTGGCCCAGCGCATCGGGCGCGTAGTCGACCAGCAGCTGCGGGTACTCGATCGCGGCCCGGTGGCCTTCGGGGCTGTAGGCGTAGCCGACGTGCCAGACCGACTGGCCGTCGGTCTGGGCCTGCGACTCGCCGGTCAGCAGGCGGCGCTGGTTGTAGCTGTACGCGTTGACCACCGTCGTGTCGCCGCCGCTGTTGGTGGTGGTCACCGTCTCCGGCAGGCCGTCGGGGGTGTAGGTCCAGCTCTGGTTCCCGTTCAGGTCCGGGAACGCCAGGGTCTTGACCCGGTTGCGGGCGTCATAGGTGCGCACGGCCTTGCGCGCCAGGATCGTGGCGGTGTCGCCTTCCCGGTCACAGTTCGTGCCTGCGGGCAGGCCCGCCGCGCTCCAGGTCAGGTTCCCGGCGCCGTCGTAGCCCAGCAGCGTCGTCCCGGACTCCGGATCGATGATCCGGCACAGTTCCTCGTTGCTGTTGTAGGCGTAATAGCGGTTGACCCACACCGTGCCGCCACTGGCGCTGCTGCTGTCGCTGCGGCGGATCCGGGTCGGCTTGCCGAAGTCGTCGCGGGTAATGTGGGTCCAGGCGCCCTCGGGCATCGCGACCCGGGTCGGGAACTCCGTGGTGGGCGCGTCCCAGGCCAGGTAGCTCGTGGTCGTGGCGTGGCCGCGGGCGTTGGTGACGCGGCTCTGGAATCCGGCCAGGTACTCGGTCACCGTCGCCAGCACGCCCAGTTCGCTGTCCTCGTCGACCCGGACCACCCGCCCCAGCGCATCGAACGTGGTGTGCACGCCCGGCAGCGTGGAGCTGGGCGGCGGATCGTCCGGGTACTGCTCGCAGGCCGGCCACGGATAGCAGTGCTCCGGGTCGCCACTGCCCATCGGGCTCATCATCCCGCCTACCGGATCGCCGCCCTGGGTCCAGTAGCCGGCCTCCATGCCCGGCGCATTGGCCATCGGATAGGCGCGGTAGTCCGCCTGCCCGGACAGCGCGTAGGAGGTCGCGTTGAACCGCTGCGTCCCGGCGACGTTCGCCGCGTCGTACTCGCGCACCAGCACCGGCCGCCACAGCGCGTCGAAGTAGGTGATCGTGCGCGCGTTGCCGGTACTCACGGTCTGCCGCCAGTGCCCGGCCGCGATGCCGTACTCGGCCGCGCCGACGCTGGCGTAGCCGATCGTGGTCGGGGCCCAGGCCACGCTGTCGCCGGCCGGGTAGCTGATCGCGGTGATCCGGCCCATCGCGTCGTAGGCGTAGCCGGTTGCCGCGCCGGTCTCGTCGGTGACGCCGGTGACCCAGCCGAAGTCGTTCACGGCCAGGCGGCGGCCGGTGCCGTCGGCGAAGTCGATCGCCCGCGGCGTGCCGCGGTGCCAGTCGGTGTAGGTCGTGGTATTGCCGTTGCCGTCGGTGACCGTGCGCAGGGTCCCCAGCTGGGTGACGTCGCTGCCGGCGTAGTAGCCCAGGGTCTGGACCAGCTTGCCGAACCGGTAGCGCTTCCAGGGACGGTGCTGCGCGTCGAAGGTGGTCTGCTCGGCCAGCTTGCCGGCCACGGTGCGCTGCGCCACCTGGCCCAGGACCCAGGGGCCCACGGCGGTGTGGTATTGCGTGAGCGTCTGCCGCGGTTCGCCCAGCGTGCTGTCGTCGGTCGCGCTGGTCTCCTGCGCGTACGCGTCGAACGCGCCGACCGCGTGGGTGAACGTGACCCCTTGCTGGATGACCGCGCGCGTCTTGAGCGGGGTCCAGGTCTCGCGCGGGGCCTCGTTGCTCAGGCCGTTCAGCATCAGGTCGCCCAGGAGCGCCGGCCACGGCCCTTGCGTGGAGGCGGCGTACTCGTAGCTCGTCGTGCGCAGCAACTCCGCGCTGCCGGCATAGGCCTCGCTGCGCAGCAGCTTGCCCTCGGTCTCGCCCCAGCGGTTGGAATAGGTGTGCCGGGTGCGGTTGCCCGCGGGGTCGGTGATGTCCACCCACGTCGTCGTGTCGCACGTCCCCGCCGCGGCGCACGCATCGCGCGTGGTGCTGCCGGCCGCCGGCGCATAGGCATAGGTCCACGTGCGCTCGGCCATGCCCGGGCCCGACAACGTCTTGCGCGTCAGCGCCGCATTGCCGAACACCGGCGGGATCGTCTCGCGCGGGGCGTGCGTATACGGATCCGGCGAGCAGGTACTGGGCACAAGGCTGCGCGCGTGCCACAGCGGCGTGACCACGAACGTGCCGACCAGCCCGCTGGGCGCCGTCAGGGTCGAGGTGACCGGCGTGCCGGTGCCGGTCAATGTCCGGGTGTCGCAGCGGGCCAGCTGCAAATCCGTCATCGGCGCGCCGCCCAGGCCTGCCAAGGCGAACGTCCAGCGGCTGCCGTCCGGCAGCACCACTGCGGCCAGGGTGGCGTCGTCGCTGCCGGGGTTCAGGTACTCGTAGCGCCACACCCGCGCCGGGCTGCTGCCCGGCTCGACCGTGACGTGGTCGATCAGCGGCGCGTCGCTGCGCCAACTGATCGCCACCTGGCGCCCGTCGCTGGCCCCGATCGCGGTCAGCCGGTCCCCGTTGTAGGTGAAGGTCAGCGTGTTGCCGAAGCGGTCCTGGACCCGGCTCACGTACATCCGCGCCAGCATCCGGCCCTGTTGCAGCCACACCCCGGTGACCGCATCCTGCTCACGGATCGTCGGCGCCCGCGCGCCGGTCAGATGGTCGAACCAGTACTTCGTGCCATCCGGGGCGACCGCCAGGAACGCTTCGCCTTCCTCGCCGTTGGACGTCGCCGGCAGGCAACTGATCTGCCAGTTGCCGCTGGTCACCGCCGGGAAGGTCCCGGTCTCTGCAATGGCGGTGGGGTGGGTGGCGTTTTGCGCCGAGCGCTTGAGGATCGCCTGGCGGTTGCCATCGGCGGTGATCAGCTGCATCCCGTTCCAGCCGGCCGCCGGATCGTCCAGCGTGCCCTGGTACGCGGGGCGGTCGAACTGCATGCAGCGACTGGTCGAGTCCCCGCCCGCCGTGTGGACCACCCAGCGCAGGCCGGGATCGGTGACCGGGAGCGTCCCGGGCAGCGGCGCATCGGTCAGCGTTTCGATCCGCGGGATCGACAGCGTCCAGTCGCCCAGCATGTCCGCGCCGCGCAAGCCGTCGCGCCACTGCCCCGAGTTGTAGCTGCGCACCAGTTCGATCGTCGGGCCGGTGCCCGGCAGCGTGATCTCGGGTTGCTGGAAGGTCAGGTCGCCGGTGTAGGCATTGACCTGCGCACCGAACGGGGTCTCGCCGTGCGCCGGCAGCGTTTGCGCGACCTGGATGCGGCGGATGTACTCGGAATCGAGGGACGCGTCCTGCGCTGAAACGGAACCTGCGGACAGCAACAACAGGCCGGCAACGAGGCCGGTGGAACGACACGATACAGCGGAACCCCAGCAGTACTGCAGAAACGGGCGACCACGCTAATGGGGCGGGACAGCGGGCCTCAACAAGCACGATCGCGTTTTGTGCAGTCACGTTTGTGACGCGCCTGAACGGTTCAGCGACGCGGGCTGGCCGTACTCCGGGAGCCCGCCGGCAACGTGAACAGGATGTGGAGCCGGGCTTCACCCGCCCCGTGCGAGCATCCGCGCCATGGCTGCCCGCAACCGCCTTCCCCCCTGGCATGAGTTGATCCGCACCGCCGACGGCCGCGAGGTGCTGATCCGCCCCATCCGTCCCGAGGACGCGGTGCCGCTGGAGGCGGCGCTGCCCCTGCTCGGGCCCGACGAGCTGCACGACCGCTTCCTGCAGGGCGAACCGCCCAATGCGGCGACCCTGGAGCGGCTGAGCAAGCCGGATCCGCGGCGCGAGTTCGCACTGGTCGTCTCCGAGCCACTGCAACCGGGCGAGGCGGTGATCGGTGCGGTGGCCCGGGTGGGCATGGTGGACGGCACCCGCCAGGGCCAGTTCGCGATCCTGGTCGGGGGATTCCTTGCCGGCAAGGGCCTGGGCAGGCACCTGATGCGCCGGTTGGTGCGCTGGGCCAAGGGCAAGAAGCTCGAGCGCCTGTACGGCGAAGTCGCCGAGGACAACCAGCCGATGCTGGCGCTGGCGGAGTCGCTCGGCTTCCGCCAGGAAGCGGCCGCGCCAGGCTACGTGCGGGTCGTCCTGGACCTGTAACGACCGACCCATGGTCGGGCGACCTTTGAAAAGGAAAGCCGACCATGTGAGGAGAGCCGACCATGGGTCGGCTCTACAGGGGGGCGATAAAATAGCGGGTTCATGACCGATCCCTTCCCCGACTTCCCGGCTCCGCCGCTGCCGCGCGCGGGCCAGCAGCGCGCTTACTGGCGCGCGCCCGGCTCGCCGACCGCGCTGGCCTGGGCGATCGGCCGCGCGGCCGCCCACCACGACGGCGCCTTGTTGGCGATCGCCCGCGACAACCACGCCGCCAACCAGCTCGAAGCCGACCTGCGCACGTTGCTGGGCGAGGACGCGGCGCTGCCGGTGCTCGCGTTCCCGGACTGGGAAACGCTGCCCTACGACCAGTTCAGCCCGCACCCTGAAATCGTCAGCCAGCGTCTGGCCGCGTTGCAGCGGTTGCCGACGCTGAAGCGGGGGATCGTGGTGGTGCCGGTGCAGACGTTGCTGCAGCGGCTGCCGCCGCTGTCCTACGTGGTCGGCAACAGTTTCGACCTGCGCGTCGGCCAGCGCCTCGACCTGGACGCGGAAAAACGCCGGCTGGAATCGGCCGGCTACCGCAACGTGCCGCAGGTGCTCGACCCCGGCGACTTCGCCGTACGCGGCGGCCTGCTCGACGTGTTCCCGATGGGCGCGAGCGTGCCGTTCCGGGTCGAGCTGTTCGACGAGGACATCGACTCGATCCGCGAATTCGATCCCGAATCGCAGCGCTCGCTGGAGAAGGTGGACGCGGTGCGCCTGCTGCCGGGCCGCGAGGTGCCGCTGGACGAGGCCTCGGCGAAGCGCGCCATGGACGCGCTGCGCGAGCGCTTCGACATCGACACCCGCCGCAGCGCGCTGTTCCAGGACCTGAAGGCCGGGGTCGCGCCGGCCGGCGTCGAGTACTACCTGCCGCTGTTCTTCGACAGGACCGCGACCCTGTTCGACTACCTCGGCGAGGGCATCCTGCCGGTCGTCGGCGACGGCGCCGGCGAATGCGCCGAGCAGTTCCTCGCCCAGGTCGCCGACCGTTACGAGCAACGCCGCCACGACATCGAGCGGCCGCTGCTGCCGCCGGCCGAGCTGTACCTGTCGCCGCAGGCGCTGCGCGAGCGCCTCAACGCCGGCGAGCGGGTGGAAGTGTGCGGCGAAGGGCATGCGCGCCACGCAGATGCCTACGCGCTGTCGGCGCACGTGGCGCCGGACCTGCCGGTCGCGGCGAAGGATCACGCGCCGGCGGATGCGTTGAAGGCGTTCCTCGGCAGCTACCCCGGCAGCGTACTCATTGCCGCCGATTCGCCGGGTCGCCGCGAAGCGCTTGCGGAGCTGTTGGGGTCGGCGGGGTTGAAGCCGGAGGTGGTTGGGGGGTTTGCGGAGTTTGTTTCCGGGAAGAGCCCCTCATCCGGCGCTTCGCGCCACCTTCTCCCCGCGAGCGGGGAGAAGGGATTCTTTATTGCGGTGGCGCCGCTGGAGGACGGGTTCGCGATCGAGGCGCCGGCGATCGCGGTGCTCACCGAGCGGCAACTGTTCCCGGAGCGGGCGCTGCAGCCGAAGCGGCGCCGGCGCGCGGGGCGCGAGCCCGAAGCGATCATCCGCGACCTGGGCGAGCTCAGCGAGGGCGCGCCGATCGTGCACGAGGACCATGGCGTCGGCCGCTACCGCGGGCTGGTGACGCTGGACGCGGGCGGCACGCCGGGCGAGTTCCTCGAGATCGAATACGCCAAGGGCGACCGGTTGTACGTGCCGGTCGCGCAGCTGCACCTGATCAACCGCTATTCCGGCGCCTCGCCGGAGACCGCGCCGCTGCATTCGCTGGGCGGCGAGCAGTGGACCAAGGCGAAGAAGAAGGCAGCCGAGAAGGTCCGCGACGTCGCCGCCGAGCTGCTGGAGATCCAGGCCAAGCGCCAGGCGCGCGCGGGCCTGGCGCTGCCGGTGGACCGGGCGATGTACGAGCCGTTCGCGGCCGCGTTCCCGTTCGAGGAAACGCCCGACCAGCTCGCCGCCATCGAGGCGGTGATCCGCGACCTGGGCTCCTCGCAGCCGATGGACCGGGTGGTCTGCGGCGACGTCGGCTTCGGCAAGACCGAGGTCGCGGTGCGCGCGGCGTTCGTCGCCGCGGCCGCCGGCAAGCAGGTCGCGGTGCTGGTGCCGACCACGCTGCTGGCCGAGCAGCACTACCGCAACTTCCGCGACCGCTTCGCCGACTGGCCGCTAAAGGTCGAAGTGCTGTCGCGCTTCAAGACCACGAAGGAGATCAAGGCCGAACTGGAGAAGCTGGCCCGCGGCGAAATTGACGTGATCGTCGGCACCCACCGGCTGCTGCAGAAGGACGTGAAGTTCAAGGACCTCGGGCTGGTCATCGTGGACGAGGAACAGCGCTTCGGCGTGCGCCAGAAGGAGGCGCTGAAGGCGCTGCGCGCCAACGTGCACCTGCTGACCCTGACCGCAACGCCCATCCCGCGCACGCTGAACATGGCCATGGCCGGACTGCGCGACCTGTCCATCATCGCCACCCCGCCGGCGCACCGGATGGCGGTGCAGACCTTCGTCGTGCCCTGGGACGGCGCGCAGATCCGCGAGGCCTTCCAGCGCGAGTTGTCGCGCGGCGGCCAGGTCTACTTCCTGCACAACGACGTCGAATCCATCGGCCGGATCCAGCGCGAGCTGCAGGAACTGGTGCCGGAGGCGCGCATCGGCGTCGCCCACGGGCAGATGCCCGAGCGCGAGCTGGAAAAGGTGATGCTCGACTTCCACAAGCAGCGCACCAACACGCTGCTGTGCACGACCATCATCGAGTCGGGCATCGACATCCCCAACGCCAACACCATCATCATGGACCGCGCCGACAAGCTCGGCCTGGCGCAGATGCACCAGCTGCGCGGGCGCGTCGGCCGCTCGCACCACCGCGCCTATGCCTACCTGGTGGTGCCGGACAAGCGCTCGATCACCTCCGATGCGCGCAAGCGGCTGGAGGCGATCGCCTCGATGGACGAGCTCGGCGCCGGCTTCACCCTGGCCACCCACGACCTGGAAATCCGCGGCGCCGGCGAGCTGCTCGGCGAGGACCAGAGCGGGCAGATGGCCGAGGTCGGCTTCAGCCTGTACACCGAACTGCTGGAGCGCGCGGTGCGCTCGATCCGCCGCGGCGAGCTGCCGGACGTGGACGCGCCGGTGGCGCATGGCGCCGAGGTCGAACTGAACATCCCTGCGCTGATCCCGGACGATTACCTGCCCGACGTGCATACCCGGCTGACCCTGTACAAGCGGATCAGCTCGGCGCGCGACGCCAGCGAACTGCGCGAGCTGCAGGTGGAGATGATCGACCGCTTCGGGTTGTTGCCGGATCCGGCCAAACACCTGTTCGCGGTCGCGGAGATGAAACGCGAAGCGACCCGCCTGGGGATCCGCAAGCTCGACCTGGGCCCGTCCGGCGGGCGGGTCCAGTTCGAAGCGAAGCCGAACGTGGACCCGATGACCGTGATCCAGCTCATCCAGCGGCAACCGAAGCATTACGCGATGGACGGCCCGGACAAGCTGCGCGTGCGCCTGGAACTGGAGGACGCCGCCAGCCGGTTGCAGGCCGCGCGCGGGCTGCTGGCCGCGCTGGCGCCCAATGCCTAAACGCCGGCGCCGCGGCTTCACCGCGCATCGCCGGCGACGGCCCTAGACTTCGCGTCGATCCCGCATCCGGAGTCGCGCATGCCCGGCCCCCGCCCGCTCCTCGCCGCCCTCGTCCTCTCGCTGGTCGCCTGCACCAGCGTCGCATCCTCCGGCGATGCCGGGGGCGAAGGCGGCGCCGGCGCGCGCATCGCCGACGGCAGCACCTTCGGCATGCGGCCCGGCGCGACCGTCACCCTGGCCGATGCCAGCACCCTGCGCTACGACGCCGTGCGCAACGATTCGCGCTGCCGCCCGGACGTGCAGTGCGTATGGGCCGGCGACGCCGAGGTCGCGTTCACCTGGCAAAGCGCCGGCGGCGGGCGCGACGCGTTCAGCCTGCACACCGGCCGCGGCGAGAAGTCGCACCAGATCGGCAGCCGCACCGTCAGCCTGATCGCGCTGGGCCGCGGCCCGGCCCCCGAAGCCACGCTGAAGATCGCTGCCAGCGACTGAAAAGCGTGACGCAGGCGGTTGCCCGCGCCGCGCGCCCGGTCTATGTTCAGGCCGGGATCGTGTATTTCCGGGGGGAACACCCATGAGCAAGGCCACCATCCTCGCCGCCGCGGCCCTGTTGCTGGCGCCCGTGGCGGTATCCGCGCAGACCGCCCCGTCGGGGCGTTGCCCGCAGCTGCCGCCCGGCGCCGGGCTGGTCTGGGAATCGCAGGCGATGGGCGACAGCGACTTCTGCCGCGCCCTGCGCAGCGACGGCAGCGAGGCGTTCGGGCTCTACATCACGCCCGAGCCCAGCTTCGAGCCGAAGCGCAGCATGGCCGAGGAGCGCGGCCGGATCGACGGCCAGGAGGTGCGCTGGTACCGCGCCGAGATCGCGTCGGCGCCCGGGATCGAGGCGCGCGAGACGCTGCTGGAACTCAACGACGGCCGCTACGCGCACATCTGGCTGCAGGCCGGTTCGGAGCAGGACCTGGCCACCACGTACCAGACCGTCGGCAAGCTGCGCTTCGTGCAGTCGCGGCAGGTCGCCGGGAACTAGAACCGCCCTTCCTGGTAATCCACGAACGCCTGCATGAGCTGCTCGCGGGTGTTCATCACGAACGGGCCGTAGCGGGCCACGGGTTCCTGCAGGGGGCGTCCCGCCACCACGATCAGGCGCGCACCCGCCTCGCCGCCACGCAGCGGCAGGCGGTCGCCCCCGCCGAGCACGCCCAGCTCGTGCGCCTGCAGCGTGCGCGCGTCGTCACCGGTGCCGATCTCGACGCTGCCCTCGTAGGCATAGGCGAACGCGTTGTGGCCCGGCGGCAGCACGGCGTCCCAGGCGGCGCCGGGCTCGAGCACCACGTCCAGGTACAGCGGATCGGTGGCCGGCTGCTCGATCGGGCCGTGCACCGGTTCGCCGCGCGCGTCTTCGACGCGGCCGGCGATCACCTTCACCGCCACGCCCCGCGCGGGCTCGACCACCGGGATCCGGTCGGGCGCGAATTCCTGGTAGCGCGGCTCGCCCATCTTGGCGCTGGCCGGCAGGTTCACCCAGAGCTGGAAGCCGCGCATGCGCCCGGACTGCTGCTCGGGCATCTCCGAATGCACCAGGCCGCGGCCGGCGGTCATCCACTGCACCGCGCCGGGGACGAGCAGGCCCTCGTTGCCATGGTTGTCCTTGTGCCGCATGCGCCCGTCGAGCATGTAGGTGACGGTCTCGAAGCCGCGGTGCGGGTGGTCGGGGAAGCCGGCGATGTAGTCCTCGGCGCGGTCGGTGCCGAATTCGTCGAGCAGCAGGAACGGATCGAGCATGTCCAGCTGCGGCGAACCGATCACCCGGGTCAGCCTGACCCCGGCGCCGTCGGACGCGGGCATGCCGCGCAGGCTGCGGATGACGCGGGCGGTGTCGGCGTTGCTCATGGTTGCAGGGCCTCCAGGCGCCAGGCGCGATGGATGCGCGGGTTGCGGGCGAAGTCCGGGGGAATCGTAGCGCCGCTGATGTCCTCGCAGCGTGCGAAGCCGGCGACCGCCGCCTCGTCGAGGCGGAAGCGGCGGAAATTGTTGGAAAAATACAGCACCCCGCCGGGCGCCAGCCGGGCCACCGCCGCGCGCAGCAGGTCCACGTGCGCGCGCTGCACGTCGAAGTCGCCCGCCCGCTTGGAATTGGAGAAGGTCGGCGGGTCGCAGAACACCAGGTCGTACTGGCCGGTGTCCGCGCGCAGCCACTGCATCACGTCGGCCTGCACCAGGCGGTGGTGGCGGCCGCCCAGGCCGTTCTCCTGCAGGTTGGCCGCGCACCACTCCAGGTAGGTGGCCGACAGGTCCACCGTGGTGGTGCTGCGCGCCCCGCCCATCGCGGCGTGCACGCTGGCCGCGCCGGTATAGCCGAACAGGTTGAGGAAGCGCGTGTCGCGGGCCTCGTCGGCGATGCGCAGGCGCAGCGGGCGATGGTCCAGGAACAGGCCGGTGTCGAGATAATCGAACAGGTTGACCCGCAGCCGCGCGTCGCCCTCGCGCACCACCAGGAACTCGCCGCGGCGCTCGAAGCCGCCGGCGTACTTGCTGCCGCCCTTGCCGATCGCGCGGGTCTTCAGCGCCACCCGCTCGCGCGGCAGGGCGAACACCTCGCGCGCGGCGGCCAGCAGCTCGTTGAGGCGGCGCCGGGCGTCGGCGTCCGGGATGTCGGCAGGCGCGGCGTATTCCTGCACGTGCAGCCAGGTGGAACCCGGAACGTCGGCCTCTTCGTAGACGTCGATCGCCGCCGCGTATTCGGGGATGTCCGCGTCATAGGCACGGAAGCAGGTGACGCCTTCGCGCTCGCGCCAGGCCTTGCCGGTGCGCAGGTTCTTGCGCAACCGGTTGGCGACCATCCGTGCGCCCTCCGACAGCGCGCGCGCCGGACCGCGGTCGATGGTGGGCGTCAGCACCGGGTCGGCGACGATCAGGGTGCATTCGATCGCGCCGTTGAACACCTGGTAGCGCTTGCCCGCGCGCAGGCCGGTGGCGCGTGCGAGTTCCGCATCGCCGCACAGCAGGCTCGCGCGCCATTGCGGAACTGCCGATTTCAGCGCGTCGCCGAGCGCGCGGTACAACGCGGGATCTGCGGCCAGGCGCAGGTCGTAGGGCGGATTGCAGACGACCAGGCCGCGTTCGGCCGGATGCGGCGGCAGCGCGCGCACGTCGCGCACGTTCCAGGCGATCACCTCGTCGACGCCGGCGGCGCGGGCGTTGCGGCGCGCGGCCTCGATCGCGTGCGGGTCGAGGTCGCTGCCCTGGAACACCGGCCGCAAGGCCGCGCGGCCCGCGGTTTCGCGTTTGCGCGCGTCCGCCATCATCGCCTGCCACGCGGCCGGATCGAAGCCGCGCCACCGGGTCGGCAGCGCGTCGCCATGGCGCTGCAGGCCCGGTGCGACATCCGCGGCCATCAACGCGCCCTCGATCAGCAGCGTGCCGCTGCCGCACATCGGGTCGAGCAACGCGGCACCTTCGGAGTGCAACTCCGGCCAGCCGCCGCGCAGCAGCACCGCCGCAGCCAGCGTTTCCTTCAACGGCGCCTCGCCCTGCGCGCTGCGCCAGCCGCGCCGGTGCAGCGGCCCGCCGCCCAGGTCCACCGAGATGATCGCGCGGCCCTTGCGCACCACCAGGTTCAGGCGCAGGCCCGGCGCTTCCAGGTCCACGTCGGGGCGCGTGCCGGTGTGCTCGCGCATGACGTCCACAACCGCGTCCTTGACCCGTTGCGCCGCATAGCGGGCGTGGGTGATGGCGGCGCCGGAGACGTGCGCGTCCACGGCGAGGGTGGCGCCGGGGCCGAGATGTTCCGGCCACTCGATCGCGCGCGCCCCGGCGTACAGCGCATCCTCGTCGGGGCAGTCGAATTCCGCCAGCGGCCACAGCACGCGGCTGGCCAGGCGCGACCACAGCACCGCGCGTTGCGCGTCGGCGAGCGTGCCCTCGGCGTTGGCACCGGCGATGGTGGCGGTGGCACGCGCACAACCGAGCGCCTGCAGCTCGTCGGCGAGCAGGTATTCCAGGCCCTTGCCGCAGCTGGCGAAGAATCCCATCGCGGCCCTCAGGCGGCGAGCGAACGCAGCAGCGCGGCGAACGCCTGTGCGCAGGCGGGCACGTGCGCGGACAGGCGGTGGTCGTCGTCGACCAGCAGCAGGCGCGCGTTGCGCGGGCGCGCCCAGGCGACGACGTCGGCGGGATCGATCAGCTCGTCGTGCCAGCCGTGCACGATCGAGGTCGGCACCGCCGCGGTCTCCATCGGCGGCGCATCGCGCATCCGCACCGGTGGTGCCAGCAGGAACAGCCCGACGACCGGCACCTGCCGCGACACCGCCCCGGAAATCCATGCCCCCAGGCTGGACCCGGCAAGCAGCACCGGGCCGCGCGCGTGCGCGGCGCGCGCCAGGTCGAGCAGGCGCTGCAGGCGTGCGGCCACGTCGCCAAGCCCGCCGGCATCGCGGCGTGCGTCGAGGTCGGTGTAATCGGGGCGTTCGTGGCTCCAGCCGAGCGCTTCGGCGACTTCCGCCAGCGCGGTCACCTTGGTCGCGTCGGGGCCGCTTTCGAACCCGTGGGAGAGGATGCAGTGGCCGCGCATGGCGCGATGCTAGCATCCGCCCGATGAGCGCCCTGCCGCCGCTGCGCGTGGATCCCCTGCCCTATGTCGAGCGCCTGGCCGAGCGCCCGCGCGAGGCCGTGGACCTGGTCGTGATCCACTGCACCGAGCTGCCCGACCTCGCCACCGCGCGCGAGTACGGCGAGCGGGTGCTGTACCCGGACAGCGGCACCGGCAACAGCGGCCACTTCTACGTGGACCGCGACGGCAGCGTGCACGCCTGGGTGCCGGTGGAGCGCGTCGCCCACCACGTGCGCGGGCACAACCCGCATTCGGTCGGGATCGAACTGGTCAACCGCGGCCGCTTCCCGCACTGGCTGGACTCGCGCCACCAGGCGATGGACGAGGCGTACACATCGGCGCAGATCGAGGCACTCATCGAACTGTTGCAGCACCTCCGCTCGGGGCTGCCGTCGCTGCGCGCGATCGCCGGCCACGAGGACCTCGACACCGACGACGTCGCGGCCAGCGACGACCCGGCGCGGCGGGTGCGGCGCAAGCGCGATCCCGGCCCGCAATTCCCGTGGGACACGGTGCTCGCCGCGGTGCCGCTGGAACGGCTTCCGGTATGATTCGCGGATGCCCTCGCCCGTCTCCGAACTGATCGACCTGCTGTCGCTGGAACGCCTCGAGGACAACCTGTTCCGCGGCCAGAGCCGCGACATCGGGACCAAGTACGTGTTCGGCGGCCAGGTGCTCGGCCAGGCGCTGTCGGCGGCGGAAAAGACCCTCACCGTCGAGCGCCAGGCGCATTCGCTGCACGCGTATTTCCTGCGCGCCGGCGACATCGACGCGCCGATCGTCTACCACGTGGACCGCACCCGCGACGGCGGCAGCTTCTCGGTGCGCCGGGTCACCGCGATCCAGCACGGCCAGGTGATCTTCTTCTGCGCGGCGTCGTTCCAGGGCGAGGAGACCGCGCCCGAGCACCAGCTTTCGGCGCCGGAAGTGCCGCGCCCGGAGGACATCGAGCCGGCGCAACCGATCCCGCCGGAGGTGCTGGAGACGCTGCCGATCAAGGTGCAGCGCTGGCTCGACCGGATGGGCCCGTTCGAATTCCGCCATGTATATCCGCGCGACGAGCTGAAACCGCCGAAGCGCCCGCCCTACCAGCAGGTCTGGTTCCGCCTGGCCGAACGCGTCGGCGACGCGCCGGAGCTGCACCGCGCGCTGCTCGCCTACGCGTCCGACTTCCATCTGCTCGGCACCGCGACCTTCCCGCACGGCATCAGCTACTACCAGCCGAACGTGCAGATGGCCTCGCTCGACCACGCGCTGTGGTTCCACCGCCCGTTCCGCGCCGACGAGTGGCTGCTGTATTCGCTGGACAGCCCCAGCGCGCAGGGCGGCCGCGGCCTCGCCCGCGGGCTGGTCTACGACCGCAACGGCAAGCTGGTCGCCAGTTCCGCCCAGGAAGGCCTGATCCGGGTGGTCGCCGACGCGGCCGCCGCGGCGCACGTGCCCAAGGCCTGACATGCGCCAGGTGTTCTCGAGCCCGAGGCTGGAAAACGTCGAGCGTGTTGCGCAACTGCTCGAGGAGGCCGGGATCGAGACCCGGATCACCCACGGCCGCTCCTATCGCGGCGCGCTGCGCGGCAACTTCAGCTATCGCGCCGGGGCCGACGACAAGCCGGTGCCCGCGGTGTGGGTGGTGCGCTCGGGCGACCAGCCCAAGGCGCGCGCGATGCTGCGCGAGCAGGGCCTGCTCGACAGCACCCGCGGCGATACCGGCTACCGCCTGCCCACCTTCCGCACCGAGGAGCCGGAAGCGCGCGTCGATGCCGGACGCAAGCGCCTGTTCCGGATGAAGATCGGGCTGCTGCTGGTGATCGCCGTGGTGCTGGGGATGGCCTGGTTCTCGACCCTCGACGACGGCAGCGGGCCGCCGCCCGCGGCGCCGGTGGTGCGCGCGCCGGTGCTGGCGGAAGGCGAGACCGCGATCCCGGATGCGCTGGCGGCCGCGGTGCTGGTCGGCGAGCTGCCGAAGACCGCCGACGAGGCGGTGTGCCTGTCGGTGGACGGCATCGACCCGGCGCCGTCCTTGCTGGCCGCGCTGCCTGAAGCACCGGGGCCGGTGATTCCGCTGTCGCAATGCCCCGGCGGCGGGATCCCGCGGCTGGCGATCCATTCGTATCTGGCCAGGCCCTCGGGTGCCGGATCGATCACCCTGGAGCGCAGCGCCAGCGCCGGTGCGACCCCCGTGGCCGAAACCTACGAGGTGTCGCACGGGCGCAAGGGCTGGCGGGTGGTGAAACTGCTCTGATCAGCGGGCGCAGCGGTCAGCGGGCGCGGAAGCCACGCATCGGCTGCACTTCATTTCGGTCCAGGTAACCATCGCGGTTGTCGTCCAGCCAGGCGAACTGCCTGGCCATGCGCGGCATCGCCTCCTGCACCTCGACCTTGCTCAGGCGGCCATCCTTGTTGAGGTCGGCCTTGGCGAAGTGCTCGGCGTGGCGCTTGGCGCGCTCGGCGCTGCGCTTGTCCCACATCGCCTTGCGCCAGGCCTCGACCTCGGTGCGCACGAGGTAACCGTCGCGGTTGGCGTCGATCGCGTCGAACTGCTGCGCGAGCCGGGTCATGCGGCGGCCTTCGCCGGACAGTTCGGCGCGGGCGATGCGGCCGTCCTGGTCCTTGTCGAGCATGGCGATGCCGCCGCCATGCATGCCCTTCATGGCGCGATGGTGGCGGGCACCGTCGTGGCCGGGGGTCTGGGCCAGCGCGGCGGCGGATACGCCGGCAGCGGCCAGCGCGAGGGTAAGCAGGGCAAGTCGGTTCATGGTGCCTCCGGTTCGGGCGGCACGGCGCCGCCGATGTCCCCTTCAACGCGCGGGCCGCGGCCGCGTTGACGGGCCGGCGGCCGCGTTCAGTACACGGACAGGCGCGCCGGCGGCGCTATGCTCCGGTCATGGGCAACACTCCCGCGCGCGACGACGACGCCACCGGCCTGCGGGTGTTCCACACCGGCGAGCACCCCTGCGGCTACTGGCCGCAGCGGCGCGCGCGCGACCTGGTGCTGGACCCGCGCGACGAGCGCCTGCCGCAGCTTTACCCGATGGCGCTGGCGCGCGGCTTCCGCCGGTCCGGCGACATCGTCTACCGACCGCACTGCCGCGGCTGCCAGGCCTGCGTGGCGGTGCGGATCCCGGTGGACGCGTTCCGCCCGGATCGCAGCCAGCGCCGCTGCCTGGCGCGCAACGCCGACGTGGACGTGCGCATCGTCCCGGCCGAGCGCACCGACGAGCAGTTCGCGCTGTACCGGCGCTACCTGGAGGCGCGCCACGCCGGCGGCGGCATGGACGACCACGGCACCTTCGAGTTCGACCAGTTCCTGGTCGGCGCCTGGGCCCGCGGCCGGTTCATGGAATTGCGCGAGCACGGCAGCCACCGGCTGCTCGCGGTCGCGGTCACCGACCTGGTCGGCGAGGAAGCGCTGTCGGCGGTGTACACCTTCTTCGAGCCCACCCTGCCCGAGCGCAGCCTCGGCACGCTCGCGGTGCTGCAGCAACTCGCCTGGGCGCGGCGCGACGGGCGCACGCACCTGTACCTGGGCTACTGGATCGAGGGGCACCGCAAGATGGATTACAAGCGGCGGTTCCGCCCGCTGGAGGCGTTCGATGGGCGGGGGTGGCGGGAGATCGCTACGTAGAGCCGACCCATGGTCGGCTTTCTTTTAAAGGTCGCCCGACCATGGGTCGGGCGCTACAGGGTCGGGCGCTACAGGTCGTCCTCGGGCGTGGCCGGCTTGGGTGTCTCCGCCGGTTGCGCGCCGCCTTCGGGCACGGCTTCGGACGGCGCGGACGCGGGCTCGCCGGTGGGGCCGCCGGCGGGCAGCGAGCGCGCATCGGCGGCGGCCGGCGCGACGCGCGGCTGGAAGCCGAAATTGCCGTCGCTCTGGCTGGAGATGATCATCCGCACCATGTTGCCCGGCACCATGAGCTCGAGCTGCACGCTACGACCCTCGGTGGTCACCGCCTCCAGCGTCATCTCGATCAGCGCACCGCCGGTGTCGATCTCCTGGCACACCAGGTGCGGCCCGGCCGGGCTGTCCTGCAGGTAGGGCTTGATCGCGTCGCCCAGCGCTTCCAGCGCCTGCGGAAAGAAGAACACCGCGTAACCGCTCTTGCCGTTCATTCGCCTCGCCCGTGGTCGATTGGGAACCCTGGCCCGACAGTCTGCCCTGTTCAGGCCAGTTGCAGCGTGAGTGCCGCGGCCGCCTCGCGCGCGATAGCGCGCGCCGCGTCGGTGTCCGTGCCCCGCGCGAGGGTCACGCCGACCCGGCGATGCCCGGCCACGCGCGGCTTGCCGAACAGGCGCAGCGCCGTGTCCGGCTGCGCCAGCGCCGCGCCGACGTTGCCGAACACGGGGACGCCGTGGCCTTCGGCCAGCACCGCGCAGGAGGCCGAGGGGCCGAGCTGGCGGATCACGGGGATCGGCAGGCCGAGGATGGCACGCGCATGCAACGCGAACTCGGACAGGTCCTGCGAGATCAGCGTCACCAGGCCGGTGTCGTGCGGGCGCGGCGAGACTTCCGAGAACCAGACCTCGTCGCCCTTGACGAAGAATTCCATGCCGAACACGCCGCGGCCGCCGAGCGCGGCCGAGACCTTGCGGGCCATCTCCCGCGCCCGCTCCAGCGCGCGCGCCGACATCGGCTGCGGCTGCCAGCTCTCGCGGTAGTCGCCGTCGCGTTGCAGGTGGCCGATCGGGTCGCAGAAGCTGGTGCCGCCGGCGTGGCGCACGGTGAGCAGGGTGATCTCGTAGTCGAAGTCCACGAAGCCCTCGACGATCACCCGCCCGGCGCCGGCGCGGCCGCCGGTCTGGGCGTAGTCCCACGCCGCCTGCAGGTCGTCTTCGCCGCGGACGATGCTCTGGCCGTGGCCGGACGAGGACATCACCGGCTTCACCACGACCGGCAGGCCGAGCGCGGCAATGGCGTCCCGGTAATCCTCGAACGTGTCCACGAAGCGGTACGGCGACACCGGGACCCCCAGTTCCTCCCCGGCCAGGCGGCGGATGCCTTCGCGGTCCATGGTCAGGCGCGCGGCGCGCGCGGTCGGGATCACGCACAGGCCTTCGGCTTCCATTTCGACCAGGGTCGGGGTGTGGATCGCCTCGATCTCGGGCACCACGATATGCGGGCGCTCGCGCTCGATCACCGCGCGCACCGCGGCGCCGTCGAGCATGTCGATGACGTGGCTGCGATGCGCGACCTGCATCGCCGGCGCGTCGGCGTAACGGTCGACCGCGATCACCTCGACGCCGAAGCGTTGCAGCTCGATGGTGACTTCCTTGCCCAGCTCGCCCGAGCCGAGCAGGAGCACGCGGGTCGCATGCGGGGACAGGGGGGTACCGATCGTGGGCATCGGCACAGTCTATGCGATGCTTGGGCCATGGCACGGCGCCCCGCCCTCGCGTGTTTCCTGGTGGCCCTGCTCGCGGGGACGCTGGCCTCGTGCACTTCGCCGCCGCCGTTCGTGCAGCTCTCGGGGCTGGTGCTGGATGCACGGCTGCAGGAGATCAGCGGCGTCGCCGCCTCGCGCCGCCACGACGACACGCTTTGGATGGTGAACGACGGTGGCAGCGCGCCGGAACTGCACGCGGTCAGCCGCCGCGGCAGCCGCGTCGCCAGCCTGCGGCTGGAGGGCGTGGACAACACCGACTGGGAAGACCTGGCCGCGTTCGAACTGGACGGGCGCAGCTACGTGCTGGTCGCCGACACCGGCGACAACGGCGGGCTGCGCAAGACCCTGCAGCTGCACGTGATCGAGGAGCCGGCGCGGCTGGCCGACGCGACGGTGCGCCCGGCCTGGTCGATCGCGTTCCGCTGGCCGGACGGGCCGCGCGACTGCGAGGCGGTCGCGGTGGACGCGGTCCGCGGCGAGATCCTGCTGGTGTCGAAGAAGCGGCAGCCGCCGGAGTTGTTCGCGCTGCCGCTGCGGCCGAAGGGGACGGCCGCGCTGGTGGCGCATCCGTTGGGGACGCTGCACGGGGTGCCGCAGGGCGACGCGGACGAGGTGCGGGCGAATCCGGACCTGGCGCGGATCCGCAGCCATGTGACGGCGGCGGACGTGTCGCCGGACGGGCGGTCGATGGCGGTGCTGACGTATCGGGACGTGCTGATCTATCGGCGCCACGGGAAGGAGGATTGGGCGCACGCGCTGAAGCGGCGGCCGAAGGTGCATCCGCTGCCGTGGCTGCCGCAGGCCGAGGCGCTGGCCTGGTCCGCCGACGGCCACGCCCTCTACGCCACCGGCGAGATCAGCCCTTCGCCGCTGCTGTATCTGAACCCCTGATCTTCCGGCGCGGTGTTTGGGGGCGTCCCGTCCTGACGTGCGCGTGCTTCGGTCCGGCGCGGTGAGGGGGCGTCCTGGCGTGCGCGGGAGGCGGGGGTGTGGCCTGCCG
>JBIQLI010000009.1:0-60661 GCA_044464395.1 Lysobacter sp. | reverse complement strand
CTTCATGGAACCTCCTGGCTGGGAAAACATGCCAGAAAGTTCTACTTTTGTGGTGTCTGCCGATCAGGGAAGCTTACGGAGGCGGCCCATATTCTCCCGTACGCGAACCAGGGCCCCCACCACACCAGCAATGGGCTCCTTCTTCGCTCGGACTTCCACAAACTGTTCGACGCGGGCCTGGTGACGGTGGAGCCGGACTTAAAGGTTCGCGTCAGTGGTCGGATTCGAGACCACTACTTCAATGGGAAGGCGTACTACCGCTTGCATGGACAGACTCTGGCGACTTTACCAAGTGATAGCGCCGATCATCCGGATCCGGGATTCCTGCGCTGGCATAACGAGAACAGGTTCGTGGAGTAGCACATGATCAGCCCTGCCCTATTGGAAAAGCTGCTCGCGTTTCGCTCCGAGCGTGATTGGGAGCAGTTTCACAACTTGCGAACTCTCTCGACGTCGATTGCACTGGAGGCTGCCGAACTGGCCGAGTTCACGCAGTGGGCAAAGGATGCAGAGATCCCTGCGATTGCCAAGGAGAAGCACGCGGAGATATCCCGGGAAGTTGCGGATATCGTGATCCTGCTTAGCTACCTGGTTCACGACCTGGGCATCGACCTGGAGAAGGCCGTGGCAGAGAAGGTCGAGTTCAACGCCAAGCGCTATCCGGTGGAGAAGGCCAAGGGAAGCGCGAAGAAGTACGATCAGTTCGACTAAAAGGCGGAAGGTTCGATTCGGCTGCGGAGGTGGTCCGCGAGCTTAGGGTCGCAGCAGTAGACGTAGCATCCCTTCATCCCGCGAGTCAGCAAGGTCCGGTAGGTATTGCGTACGATTTTGTCGCCTCGCTCGCGGATTTCGGGCTCTGCCTGCCAGCGAGTGCGATAGCCGCGAACCGACTTGTCGTGGCGCGAGCGTTTCAGGGGATCAGTGATGATCCTGCCGTCCGAGAAGGTCATGTCCGGGCCAACGATGACGCCGACATAGTCAAGCTCCAGCCCTTGGCAGGTGTGTATGCATCCGACCTGGTCTATGGAGGCGGGTGCTATCAGCCAGAGGCTCCCATCCTTATCCAGGTTCCATTGTCGCTGGTAACCGAACTCAGGCATCACGATGTCGAAGGCCTCAGGATCTCGTCTGCTCTTCCAGTCCCAGCAATAGCCGGCAACTACACGGGCGCGATTGCGCTCCTTGTTTCGCTCTGCGATCAGATCATGGAGCTCCGTCGGGGAATCGATCACCCGGAAGTCGAAATCCGCCGGATCCAGGATCGGGTTCGCGGTTTCGCGGATTCCAAGAACATCGTCCAGCCAGGCCAAGTACCCATCCGACCCGCTACAGCGGAACTGGGATGCGAGTTCAAGCCGGGTGACGCCGGCACCCATCTCAAAGGCCACCTCTTCAATGACGCTGGATGTTCCAATGTCCGCCAAAGTGACGACTTGATCGTCGTCGACGAAAAAGATTGTGCTGTGGGCGCTCCGGATCAGGTCCGCTATCTGATTCTCTCCGAGATTGCCATACAACCCCGCCTTCAAGGTGAGCCTATGTGCTTCGTCCACGATCAATGCGCCGTAGAAGTCTGGCGGTGTATCGACGAAGGGCCAGGGTCCTCCAAACAGTCCTTGAATTTGGGGTGCGGGCAAGTTGCCACGTAGCAGCTTCTGGTAGACGGCTCGCGGTGCTGCGTTGCGTGACACGTACTTCGTGAGAATTCCATCTCTCGTAAGTTTTGCCAGTAGATTGATGGCTACCACAGACTTGCCTGTTCCCGGCCCGCCTTGGACGATTACCACCTGCTTGGACTTCGCGCTGGCCTTGCGCGCGGCTGCGAGGCAAGTCTCGTAGACCGTCTTCTGATCATCAATGAGGACGAACTCTGGGTTGTGCTTGAGCATCCCGGCGATAGCGTCCGACAGCATCTTGGACGGGCGGATTCTCCCCGCTTCGATCTCGTACAGCAGCTTGGCATCGTCCCCCTTGTGGATATGGCGCTTGATGAACTGTGCAAGCTTTTCCTGCTCGTCCTCTCCGCGGAGGAAAATAGGAGCGCGCTCGATGTACGGGGTGTACCTTCCATCATCGATATTGCCGTCGGCAATATAGTTGTGGAGATAGGCGCACGGCCCAAGCTCGATGCCGCCCTCGTGCACCGCTTCGTTGAACCCGTTTAGCAGGGCGGCATACGACCACGCCTGATAACTCGGATGAGGTCCTTCCGTTTCCGCACGCCCGCCGCGATTGGCGATGATGATCCCGTCCTTGTCGCTGAGCTTGGAGGTCGACCACTGCTTCAGCTCAATGATCACGACATTTCGCGACCCATCGGCTCCGATGCCGGAAATGAGAAAGTCAATCCGCTTGGACGTCTGCGGAATGCCGAACTCGACAGCGATGCCGGCGTTTCCCGCGATGTCGTCGCGGTCCAACACTTGCGCCATGGCTTTCAGGGAGTGGCGCCAAGATCGCTGTTGCGAATGAGGTGCGTATTGGCCCGTTTTTTTCAGGTACGCTTGGGCGATGGCGTACTCAATGCCACGAGTTTCCACATCACTGAGAAAATCCGACTTGGTCGAATGATAGACCAGCAAGCGGTAACCCCCTTCAGTCCTGTCGCGATGCTATCCTTGCGTTTTGGCGTCCGCCACATCCTTGCCGGAGGCGTTGGGCCGCTTCCTGAAACACAAATAGCTGACCACGATGATCGTGCCCTGCAGCACCATGAGCGGCAGAAGGAAAATGTGCGTTGCCGTCCAGAGCAGGCAGGCAACCAGTGCCACGGTGAGCACCTTGTTCCCGAACCGGCTCGCGATGAACAGGATCAACACGAAGAGCAGCTGGTAGAGCAGGACCGGAATCGTCAAGATCATGCCGCGGCCTCGGGGTTGCGGTGGTACAGCGTGCTGGTGCCGCATTCCGGGCACTCCCGGAAGAATTCCCTCGCGCTCTTGCGTAGCCGTGGCTTGTGCCCGGGCTTGCAGGTGGGCCGCATTGGCGTGTTGGTGCCGCAGGTGTCGCATTTGAAGTAATAGCTTCGCGCGTAGAGGATCGACCCGGCCTTGCCGCTGCATTTGCGGCAGGCAGGGCCACGGTCCTGGATATCCGCCGGTGCGGGAGCCGGCGTCGATCTCGAAACGGTGGGCTCCACTCGTCCACGCGGATCGGTGTTCGTCCTCGCATTCTGCGGCTTGGCCTTCGCGCCCTTATTGGATGCGCACAACGGGCGGTGGAGGGCTGCGAGTTGTCGGGCGACAAACTCCGTGGTTTCGCGCGACACGATCTTGGTTGCTTTGAGCAGGCTGATGACGGTGTTTTCGTCATCCATGTCCTTCCAGATGCGGTCCTTCAGCTGGTCCGCCTTGATCACGCGGGACGAGTCGAAACCCTTGGCCCGGTCGATGCGCGCGGTGGGGGACACCAGAACGAAGGACTGGAAGCTGGGCGGAATCCGGATTCCCAGTCTCACCGGGAGGTCGATGTCCGCCATCACCTCGCGCAGTACGGCGATGTGGCGCTCGTTCTGCGCGAGCGGCGAGGCCATGCCCTCATAGGTATTGCGGAAACTGTTGTAGCGCAGGAACTCGCCGTCGAGTGTGATTTTCAGCCCGGCATGGAAGTGCTTGGTCTCGAGGACGTAGACGTCCATCCAGCGGTTGATCAGCAGATGGTCGATCTGGGCGACGCGGCCGCGATGCTCCAGGCGCAGGTCATGGATGACGGCCCAGTTGGGCGAGTGGGCATAGTCGAAGTCGATCAGGTAGGCCGACTCCGATTCGCCTTTGAGCCCGGCCTTGCGGATCCGAAGTTCTTCCGCTGCTCGCTTCGCCTCAGGGCCATTTCCGCTCGAGAGCCGTTCCAGCTCCTGAACGACCCCGGCTTGGTCATCGGCTTCCTTGATCAGCATGGTTCCCCCTCCATGTGCGATCAAGCATAGCTCCATGGCATCCTCTCAGGCGACCGGCGCCCTCCTTGCCCGGTCCGGAGGCGACTGCAGCCCCATTTGCGATTCCGCCCCAGTCCGGAGGCCGGACATGTCGTTGGATCCGAAAATCTATCGCTACGTCGTTGCCTACGATGGTGGCACCGCCCCCCGTCCGTATGACGGCATTTGTTCGCTCGCCATTTGCAAGCCGAAAATCCGTGCGGCTGCGCAGGTGGGGGATTGGATCATCGGCTTTCGCAGCCGGCGGCCGGGGGATGTCATCTATGTCATGCAGGTGGGGGAGCGGTTGACGCTTGGCGAGTACTGGCTGGATCCGAGGTTTGCCGGCCGACGCCCCGGTGGGGCACACCTTCCCGACAACATCTATCAGCCGGTTCCCGAGGGCGGGCTGCAGCAGGTGCGGAACCCAGTTCATGGTCCAGGGCATGCGCCGCGGGATTGCAGCGGCCGGAATGTCCTGCTGGGCGAACGGTTCTGGTATTTCGGTCGTAACAGCGTTCCGCTTCCGAACGAGCTGATGCACCTGGTCCACACGACCCAGGGGCACGTCGTGCATCGCGGGCGCAAATCCGACGACGTGGAGCGCCTGCGCCAGTGGCTTGCTGCATGGCCCCCTGGCATGCACGGAAAGCCCCTCGATTCTGCAACACTTCTGCCAGACGATTCCGTCGGCGCGGATGTACCGGGCCCGAGTGCCAATAGACCCTCGCGATCCTCATGCTCGGCGCGGCCCAGGCCGAAGCCCGCACGGCACAAGGGATTCTGGAGGATCGTTTTGTCACGGAAAGGATTCGACAGCTCCTACGGGGGAATGCCCAGTCCAATCCTGCCGGATGGTCGCTTGCTGCCGTTACCGATTCCCGCTCGCCATGATCGTTTCACCATGGGGGACCTTGAGACCGGGGATGTCGATATCGCCGGCCTTCTGCATGACCTGAGCCGTGGAAGGCACGCTTCCAGTACGACGATCCACCTCGATCCCGATCTCAACCGACGCGAAGACCTTCGGCTGCCTGGATGGCGGCCCTCGCTTGGGCAGACAGGGGGAGCCCAGTCACACTTGGCTTCGCTGGGGGTTGGCCCCGGTGACGTGTTCCTGTTCTTCGGTTGGTTCAGGCAGGTGGAGCGGCATCGCCAACGTTGGAGGTTCGTTCGTAGCGCCCCACACCTCCACGTCTTGTTCGGCTGGCTGGAAGTCGGCGAGTCACTTGCCGTGGTCGCGAACCGTGAGAGCAGCCTCGCGCGGCATCCATGGATCGCAAATCACCCGCATGTCGCGAATCCGGATCATTACGAGGACCCGAGGAACACGCTCTACATCGCTCCCGACCACTCCCGGTTTCCGGGAAAGCCTTTCGGCGGCGGTTTATTCGCCAAGTTCCATCGAAACCTCCAGCTGACTTCGCCGGGCCGAAGCAGGACCCATTGGACGCTTCCCGGGTGGTTCTTTCCAGATGGCAGGACACCGCTGAGCCACCACGGCGATATGGCGCGATGGGAGCGGCCAGTCGACCACTGCACCCTCCGCAGCGTGGCGAAGGGGCAGGAGTTCGTCCTTTGCGCGGATGAGTACGTTGAGGCGGATGCGTGGCTGAAGGAATTGGTTGGTGCACACGCCTAATCCGTCTAATCGACCAAGTTGCCGCCCGTGCGTTGGCCAGGCCTGCTTCGCCTAGCTAAATAGATGCTGACCCGTTCCGCGCTGTCCCAGCGCGAACGCCTTGAATGCCCGCAACGCACCTCGATATCCGGAAGCCGTGATCCGACACTCACCTTGGCTTTCCAGGAGGTAGCCTTGCTCCATCCCTTGGGTTCGTTTCAGCGCGAGGACGCGCTTGCGTTCTCCGATCCACTTCCGGTTTCCACCACGGCACCCACCGAGCCGCGCCCCCGACGCCCGCGCAAGGGCCCGTCGAAGCAGCAGCCCCGCCAGCGCGGCCGCTACACCACGCCCACCTACGTGCGCGACACCTGGCGACCGATCTTCCGCGTCAGGTAGCCTCGCCGATCAATCGTCTGCTCCCGTCTGCGCTGGCCAGGCCCTGGCCAGCGCAGCGACCGCGTGCGCCACCACCTCCGGCAACGGCCGGTCCGCGTCGACCCACGCCACGTCCGCTTCCCCGTCCGGCTCCTGCAGCGCTTCCAGCTGGCTCGCGAACAGCGTCGGCGGCATGAAGTGGTCGGTGCGCACGGCCAGCCGCGCCGCGATCACGTGCGGCGGTGCGTGCAGGAACACGAAACGCAGCGGCACGCCGCTGTCGCGCAGCCGCTGGCGATGCATTGCACGCAGCCCGGAGTAGGCCAGCACGCTCGAGCGGCCTGCATCGGCCAGGCGGCGCAGCTCGGCCGCCAGCGCGTCCACCCACGGCGCGCGCTCGGCGTCGGTCAGCGGCACCCCGGACCGCATCCGCGCCTTGGCGTCGGCCGAATGGAAGTCGTCGGCATCCAGGAACGCAACCCCGTACTGCCGCGCCAGCGCCCGCGCGACCGCGGTCTTGCCGCTCCCGGCGACCCCCATGACCACGATGGCGCGCGGCTCGGCTGGCATCGGCAAGATCATCGCGCGTCGGAATGGAGGCGGATGTGCACACAGGCGGCCGGAAACCCCTCATGCGCGCGAGCTGGAGATCGTGCCCTAGGGCGGCTACGGTTCCCGGCGGGTGAACGACAGGTGGGTCACGCCACTGGGCGTGGTCACCGACTCGATGGCGTACGACGCCTCGAGCGCCTCCAGTCCGTCCCAGAGACGTACCCCGCGCCCCAGCAGGATCGGCACGACGGCGACATGAGCGTGGTCGATCAGGCCCGCCTCGAAGAATTCCCGGACCACGGTGGGTCCGCCACCAATCCGCACGTCCTTGCCGGCGGCGGCCTCGCGCGCCTTGGCGAGCGCCTCGGCCGGAGGCGCATCGATGAAATGGAACGTCGTGCCGCCTTCCATCTCCAGCGGGGGCCGCACGTGGTGCGTGAGCACGAACACCGGCGTGTGGAAGGGCGGCGTGTCGCCCCACCAGCCTTTCCAGTCCGGATCGTCCTGCCAGCCGGGATAGCCGAACTTGCCTGCGCCCATGATCTCGGCACCGATGCCGCGGTCGTGCTGCCGGACCAGGGCATTGTCCACGCCGCGGGAACCGCCGGTTTCGCCCACCAGGTTCCGCCACCATCGGGTCTGGAACATCCATTCGTGCAGCCGCTCGCCGGCGTGGCCGAAAGGATGCTCGCGGCTCAATCCCTCACCGGTGCCGAAGCCGTCGAGCGAGATCGCGAAGTTCTGCACCAGCGCGAGGGACATGGGAATGCTCCTTGGTGGTCGTGCAGGCTCGAAAGATGGATGATTTCCGCCGGATCACCCGTTCGGGCGATTGCCCGGGCCGGTGAAACGGGGGAAACAGGGATACCACACCCAAGGGGAAGCAGTGATGTTCAACACCATCCTGAAGTACGGCGTCATCGCCGGCCTCGTCGTCGGCGGGTTCATGTTCGCCACCTTCCTGGCCTTCGGCGGCGAGCCGCCGATGAAGTACGGGATGCTGATCGGCTACACCACGATGCTGATCGCGCTGAGCGCGGTATTCGTGGGCATCAAGCGCCACCGCGACCTGGACCGGGGCGGGGTGATCGGCTTCTGGCCGGCGCTCGGGGTGGGCCTGGGCATCAGCTTCATCGCCGGCGTGTTCTACGTTGTCGCGTGGGAAGGCGTGCAGGCGCTGATGGACATGGACTTCGCCACCGCCTACGGCAACGCGCTGCTGGAGCAGGCCCGCGAGAAGGGGGCCAGCGCCGCGGAGCTGGCGAAGATGTCCGCGGAGATGGAGCAGTTCAAGGTGATGTACGCCAACCCGCTGTTCCGCCTGCCGATGACCTTCGTCGAGATCTTCCCGGTCGGCGTGCTGGTGTCGCTGGTCTCGGCGGCGCTGCTGCGCAATCCGCGCTTCCTGCCGGCGCGGCGCGCCTGACGGATTCGCGGCGTGTCGTACGTCCGCTGCCTGCGCGGCCTCGGATCCGGCCGGGAATATCCGGCCGACGTGCCGATGAACCTGGACCCGGCCGATGGCCGGCCGGTGGAGATGGTGCTGGATCTCGAGCGCCTGGCCGCGGACAAGCCCGATGCCGCCTGGTACGACCCGACGCGCCGCGACCTGTGGCGCTTCGGCGCGCTGATGGCGCTGGACATCGCCGACCCGGAAGACGCCAGGTACATCGTGCCGCTGGGCGGCGGCGCCACGCCGCTGCTGCCGCAGCCCGGGCATGCGCTGGCCAAGGCCGCGGGATTCTCGCTGGCGCTCAAGGACGAGGGTCGGGCGCACCCCGGCTTCGGCGCCAATCCGACCCAAAGCTTCAAGGACCGAGGCATGGCCATGGTCGTCGCCCAGGCGCGGCGGCTGGGCTTGTCCCGGCTGGCCGTGCCGACCCAGGGCAATGCCGGCGACTCGCTGGTGCACTACGCGCTGGCCGCGGGGCTGGACGTGGTGGTGGTGATGCCCCCGGACACGCCGGCGCCGATCCTCGGCAACGTCGCCGCCGCGGCGCACCGGCATCCCGGCCGGGTGATCCTGGAACTGGTCGGCCCGACGATCCGCGAGGCCGGCGCGCGACTGAAGGAACGCTACCTGGCCGACGGCTGGTTCTCGGTGGCGACGTTCCAGGAACCGGGCTGGCGGATCGAGGGCAAGAAATCGCTGGGGCTGGAGCTGGCCGAGCCGGCGCCCGGCGGCACGCGCTGGTCGCTGCCGGACGTGGTGGTCTATCCCACCGGCGGCGGCACCGGGGTGCTCGGCATGTGGAAGGCCTGGGCGGAGCTGGAGGCGCTGCGCCTCATCGACGCACGCCGCCCGCGCATGGTCTGCGTGCAGAGCGCGGCCACGCAGCCGCTGGTACGTGCGTTCGACTCCGGTGCGGCGGACACGGTGGCGCAGGACGCGGGCGGCACGCTCGCCTTCGGCCTCAACGTGCCCGGCGGCGTCGGCCATTTCCACGTGCTGGAGATCATCCGCGCCAGTGGCGGGGCGGCGGTGGCGGTGCCGGAGGAAGACATTGCGGCCGAACTTTCGCGCCGCTGGCATGAGCACCACGACTGGGTCGGCCCGGAAGGCGCCGCCTGCCTGGCGGCGCTGCCGCAGCTCGTCGAGCGCGGGCTGGTGACGCGCGGCGACCACGTCGTCGTGGTCAATACCGGTTCGCTGGAGAAGTACCTGCCGGCGGTGCGGGCGCTGCTCTAAGGCAGCTTCGCGGCCGCCGCGTCCGCGTAGGCGGCGCAGCTCATCGGCGTCTTCCGGGGCCGGTCCGCGTTGGCGTAGTCCCAGCCGCTGGCATCCGGATGTGGGGTCAACAGCAGGTCGCAGGGCAGGGCGCGGACGACGTCGAACGAATGCTGGAAGTCCTCCGCCAGGCGCGGGTAGCGTGGGTTGTCGTGCACCTGGTAGCCGGGCGCGGTGAGGCTGTCGACGTAGGCGATGCGCACCGGTTGGCCGTCGCGGCTGTCCGTCCAGGTCCAGGCGGTGCTGCCGGGCGTGTGCCCCGGCATGAAGTGCGCGGTGAGGCGCATGCCGCCGAGCTCGACGACTTCCAGGTCGTGGATCACCCGGTCGGTCTGCACCGGCGGATAGAGGATCGCGTCGCCGAAGTGGATGTCGTGGCTGCCGCCATGCGCCATCAGCCACGCGGATTCGGCGCTGTTGACCACGGTGGCGCCGGTGGCGCGCTTCACCGCGGCGGAAGGCCCGACGTGGTCGCCGTGCGCGTGGCTGGAGAGCATCAGTTTCAGGTCGTCAGGCGCGACGCCGAGTTTCGCCATGTTCGCGAGCAGCAGGTCCGCCGCCTGCGGGACGCCGCCGTCGATGAGGATCGCGCCGGCGTCGGTCTTGATCAGCAGCGCACTGATCCCGGCCGTGCCGATCTGCCAGGTGTGGTCGGCAATCTGCAGCGGCGCGATCGGCTGCCGCCAGGCATCGGGCGTGGTGTAGGCCTCGGCCTGTGGCAGCACGAGTTCGGCGGCCTGTGCGAATGACGCGGTGGCGAGGAGGGCGGCGAGGATCAGTGGTCTGGGCATTGAAACGGGATCCGGTGGCGCTTCCGTCAGGGTAACTCCGGCACCGGTACGATCGGGGCGCACCGGACCGAGGCAGTCACCCTCAGCCGGTCTGGCCCAGCATTTCCACCGCCTGGGCCGGCGTGACGATGACGAGGCTGCGAAGCGGCACCAGGGCATGCAGATCGGCATCCCCCGTCACCAGCGCATCGGCGCGGGCTGCCAGCGCCAGTTGCAGGAAAGGCAGGTCATGCGGGTCGCGGCACGCCGGTGTTCGCGGCAGCCGAGTGCCCAGGGTGACGACTTCGGCCCAAGGCAAATAATCCGCGAGCAGGTCGTGCTGTTCCTCCGGTGCCAATCGGAACTTGGGGTAGGCCAATACCCGGATCAGCTCGCTTGCGGTCGCACGGCTGATGAGTGGCGTGAAGCGCTGCGACTGCCATGCCAGGCGCAACTTGCCGCATGTCCCACCCGGGCGGACGAGCGCGGAGAGTACGACGTTCGTGTCGAGAACCCAGCGAGGCGCCACGCCGGATGGTCCCTTCACGACTTGCGCTTGGATTTCGTACGGCGATACGGCGCCTTCCGTTCGGCAACGCGCTTGGCCGGGGTGCCTCGCGCCCAGGCCACGGCCTCGGCGAGATCATTGTCATCGAGGTCCAGCTTGGCGAGTTTCGCCCGCACTGCGTCGGCCCGCTGGATGCGGACGGGGGTGAGCACGATCTGTCCGGCCCGGACCGAGATCTCGAAGTACTCCGCGTTGCCGGCGGCTTCGACGGCGGCCTTGGGCAACGTGAGCTGGTTCTTGCTGGTGAGCTTTGCAAGCATGGCGCAGGCGGGGCGGTAAGGAATCCTTACCGTACTCCGGCACGCCGGCGTCGGCAAGCGCGGCTACGTGATCTTCTTGAAGATCGTCACCCCGAGCAGGAACAGCACGATGGCGATGATCACCGCCGCCCAGAACAGGAACTTGGCGATGCCCATGGCGGCACCGGCCAGGCCGGTGAAGCCGAGCAGGCCGGCGACCAGGCCGATGATGGCGAAGATGATGGCCCACTTGATCATGGAGGCGGCTCCTTCCGTTCGATGGAGCCAAGGTATGAACCGGGCGGTCGCCCGCGGGTGAAGGCGTTTGGGGCAGGGTTCCCGGGCGGCGTACGATGCCCGGGTGGGCCTTCGTATCGCCATCAGCGGGGCCGGCATCGCCGGGCCGACGCTGGCGCACTGGCTGCTGCGCGGCGGCCACGTGCCGACCCTGGTCGAGCGCGCGCCGGCCTTCCGCACCGGCGGCTACGTGATCGACTTCTGGGGTGCCGGCTATCGCGTCGCGCGGCGCATGGGCATCGAGCGCGCGGTGCAGGAGGCGGGGTACCAGGTGCACACCTTGCGCGCAGTCGGGCGTGACGGGGAGGTACAGGCCGAAGTCGGCACCGAAGGCTTCCACGAACTCGCGGGCGGCGCCTTCACCAGCCTGCCGCGCGGCGACCTTGCCGCGATCGTGTACGACACGATCCGCGACCGGGTGGAGACGCGCTTCGGCGACAGCATCGCAGCGCTGGAGGCGCACGACGCCGGCGTGCGCGTGGGCTTCGAACGCGGCGACGAGCGCGACTTCGACCTGGTGATCGGCGCGGACGGCCTGCACTCGAACGTGCGCAGCCTCGCGTTCGGGCCCGAGCGCGACTACGAGCATTACCTCGGCTGCCGGGTCGCGGCCTGCGTGGTGGAAGGCTACCGGCCGCGCGACGAGCTGGTCTACGTGACCCACAACGTGCCCGGGAGGCAGGTGGGGCGTTTCGCGCTGCGCGGTGATCGCACCATGTTCGTCTTCATCTTCCGCGCGCCACGGGCGCCCATTCCGGAAGACCAGGCCGCGCAGAAGGCGATCCTGCACCGCGAATTCGACGATGCCGGCTGGGAGTGCCGGCAGATCCTGGCCGCCGTGGACGACGCGGAGGACCTGTATTTCGACGCGGTCAGCCAGATCCGCATGCCGCGGTGGACGCAGGGGCGCATTGCCCTGGTCGGCGACGCCGCGGCCTGCGTGTCGCTGCTCGCGGGCGAGGGCACCGGGCTGGCGATGGTCGAAGCCTACATGCTCGCGGGGGAGCTGGCGCGCGCGCATGGCGATCATCGCGTCGCCTTCCCCGCCTACGAGGCACGCTTGCGTGCGGACCTGCAACGCAAGCAGCAATCGGCGACCCGTTACATCAGCTTCTTCGCCACCCGCACCCGCTGGGGGCTGTGGCTGCGCACCCAGGCGATGCGGGCGATGAACGTCGGGCCGCTGTTCCGCGCGCTGGTCGGACGCGGATTGCGCGATGATATCGACTTGCCGGATTGAAGAACGCCATGAATGACACCACGACGCCCGTCCCGATCCGCATCGACTTCGTCTCCGACGTGGTCTGCCCCTGGTGCGCGATCGGCCTGAAATCGCTCGAACAGGCACTGGAGCGCACCCGCGATGAAGTGTCCGCGGAACTCCATTTCCAGCCGTTCGAACTGAACCCGCAGATGCCGCCGGAAGGCGAGGACGCCGCCGGCCATCTGCAGCGCAAGTACGGCATGCCGGCGGAGCAGGCCGAAGCCAACCAGCGGGCGATCGTGGAGCGCGGCGCGGCGCTCGGCTTCACCTTCGACATGGGCAAGCGCGGCCGCATCTACAACACCTTCGACGCGCACCGGCTGCTGCACTGGGCAGAGGAGGAAGGCAAGCAGCGCGAGCTCAAGCACGTGCTGCTGAAGGGTTATTTCACCGACGGGCGGGATGTTTCGAATCGCGACGAGTTGGTGGCGATTGCCGCGAGCGTGGGATTGTCGCCGGCGCGTGCCGGCGAGATCCTGGGCTCGGCCACCTACACTGACGAAGTGCGCGGCCTGGAGCAGTTCTTCCAGTCGCTGGGCATCCACGCGGTACCGGCGATCATCCTCGAGCGCAAGCACCTGGTCTCCGGCGGGCAGCCGCCGGAGGTGTTCGAGCAGGCGCTGCGCCAGGTGGCCGCGGCGAAGCGCGCGGGGGACGGCGGCTAGCCGACCATGGGTCGGCTCTACGTGCTGCGGTGATTAGCCGACCATGGGTCGGCTCTACGTGTCGGCGGGGATGTCGGGTTCGACCAGGTGCCGGAGCTGGGCCAGGGAATCCTGCCAGCCGAGATAGCAGGCTTCGGTCGGGATCGCGTCGGGGATGCCTTCCTGGACGACGGTCAGTTCGGTGCCGACGGACACCGCCTTCAGCGTAACGGTCGTGGTCATCTCGCCGGGCATGTTCGGGTCCTCGAACGCGTCCGAGTAGACGATGCGCTCGTTCGGTACCAGTTCCTTCCATTCCCCGCCGAAGCTGTGGCTGTCGCCGCCGGAGAAGTTACTGAAGGTCATCCGGTAACGGCCGCCGACGCGCGGGTCGAACGCGTGGACGGTGCAGGTGAAGCCGTAGGGCGACAGCCACTTGGCCTGGGCCGCGGCGTCGGTGAAGGCGCGGAACACGCGTTCGGGCGGGGCGGCGAACACGCGGTGGAGACGGACGGTTCCTGCCATGGGCCTGCTCCTGTCTTCGGGTGGGGACCTAGGGTAATGTGCGCCGTTCCGGGGCGCGAGGCGTGAAAGCCGACCATGGGTCGGCTCTACAGGAGTGAAGCATGGCAGAAGGCGCTCTGTGGTCCGAGCTGCGCGCCGCGTTGCGGGGGACCGAGGCCGACTACACCACCATCCCCCTGCGCCGCGCGGTGTTCCTGCTGGCGGTGCCGATGGTGATGGAGCTGGTGCTCGAGTCCACGTTCGCCGTGGTCGACATCTGGTTCGTGGCCCGGCTAGGGTCCTCGGCCGTGGCCACGGTTGGCCTCACCGAGACCTACCTGTTCCTGCTCTATTCGATCGCGATGGGCCTGGCGATGGCGGTCACCGCGACCGTCGCCCGCCGCGTCGGCGAGCACAAGCCCGAGGCCGCGGCGATCACCGCGGTGCAGGCGATCTGGATCGCGCTCCTCGCCTCGCTACCGTTCGCGATCGTCGGCATCGCCTGGGCGCGCGAGCTGCTCGCGTTGATGGGCGCCGACGCGTGGACCCTGGAGCATGGTGTCGGCTACATGCAATGGGCGCTGGGCGGCAACGCGGTGATCATGCTGTTGTTCGTGATCAACGCGATCTACCGCGGCGCCGGCGACGCGGCGATCGCGATGCGCGTGCTGTGGGTGGCGAACGGGTTGAACATCGTGCTCGACCCGATCCTGATCTTCGGGTTCGGGCCGATCCCGGCGCTGGGCATCGAGGGCGCGGCGATCGCGACCACGCTTGGCCGCGGCGCCGGCGTGCTGATGCAGCTGTGGATCCTGTTCCGCGGCGGCGAGCACATCCGCGTGCTCGCCTCGCAGCTGGTCTGGCGCGGCGACATCGCCGCCAACATCGTGCGCACCTCGCTGGGCGGGGTGGGGCAGATGATCATCGGCATGACCTCGTGGATCTTCCTGGTGCGGATCCTGGCCAGCATCGGCAGCGAGGCGGTGGCCGGCGCGACGATCGCGCTGCGCACCATGATGTTCGTGATGATGCCGGCCTGGGGCATGTCCAACGCCGCGGCCACACTGGTCGGGCAGAACCTGGGCGCCGAGCGGCCCGACCGCGCCGAGGCCAGCGTGTGGCACGTGGGCTGGTACAACATGGCCTACCTGTTGTTCGTGTCGGTGTTCTTCTTCCTGTTCCACGAAGACATCATCGGGCTGTTCACCAGCGATGCGCAGGTGATCGCGGTCGGCGGCGAATGGCTGCGGATCCTGTCGTTCTCGTTCTGGATCTACGGCTGGTGGATGGTCTCGGTGCAGGCCTTCAACGGCGCCGGCGACACCGCGACGCCGACCAGGATCAACTTCGTGTTCTTCTGGCTGATCCAGATCCCGCTGGCCTGGTGGCTGGCGCTGCGGCTGGACTGGGGCACGTCGGGCGTCTGGTGGGCGGTGTTCTTCTCGGAGTCCGCGGTGGGGTTGTTCACCCTGTGGCTGTTCACCCGCGGCGGGTGGAAGTCCGCGAAGGTGTAGGCTGGGCCCGGGAACTGGCGGGGGAGCCGGCATGCGACGGATTGCATGGGGGATGGTGGTGTTCCTGGCGCTGGCGGCGTGCGCGTGGCCGGCGCGTGCGCAGACGAGTGTCCGCATCGTCGAGACCTGGCCGCCGGGGCAGGACGTGGTGCTCGGCCGCAACCAGCACTTCTATCTGCGCATCGCCTACGACACCCGCGAGCCGGTGCAGATCTGGGCACGCCCGATGTACCGGGGGAAACCGGCGAAGGCCGGCAGCAATCCGTCGCAGACCTATACGGGGAACGGCGAGGCGTTGGCCTGGTTCTTCTTGATGGAACCGGGTGCGCGGGTGGACGAGGTGCGCATCCGCGTCGGCGACGGCAGCCCGGACAACACCCGCGTGCTGGCGACCTGGCGCGGCGAGGTGTCGGGTGGCGGCATGGCCTCGATCGCGCCGGAACCCGGCTGGGCGGTGCGCATGAGAAGCGAAGCGAAGGCCGCGCAGGACTCGGCTGCGCGGCAGGCCGCGAACCAACCGTTGCCGCCCTGGATCGGGCTGATCGCCTACGGATTCGCGATGGCCGTGCTCGGCGCCGGCGTGCTCGGATTCGCGGCCCCGGTGTGGGCGGCGCGGCGCTGGTCGGGCGGATGGCGCGTCGCGGCGCTGGCACCGCTGGTGTACATGGGGTTCGTGGTCCTGCGGATCTTCTTTGGGGTCCTCATCGATCCGACTTCGCACAACCTGTGGCCGTTCGAGCTATTGATGGCGGGCGGTCTCGGCTTCCTGGTCGTCGGTGGACTGTGGCTGGTGCGCAAGCTGGCGGGGATTCCCGAAGCGGGGGCAATCCGCCGCGGTTCGGGGTAGGCTCCCGCACACGTCATCGGAGCTCGGGAGCCCGCCATGCGCCTGTCGTCCTTCCTGGCCTTGTTGTTCGTCCCCGCCTGCCTCGGCGCCGCCGCGGCGCAGGCCGCCGAAGTCCGTTACTACGACGTGCCCAAGGGCGCGCATCCGCACGATGTCGCGGCCGATCCGCGGCCCGGCGGCCCGGTCTGGTACACGGCGCAGCACCAGGGCGCCCTGGGGCGGCTGGATCCGGCGACCGGCGAAGTGATCCAGATTCCGCTGGGCGAGGGCTCGCGCCCGCATGGGGTGGTCATCGGCCCGGACGACGGCCTGTGGGTCACCGATGGCGGCCTGAACGCGATCGTCCGCGTGGACCCGAAGACGCATGCGGTGAAGGTGTTCCCGCTGCCGATCGAGGAATTCGCCAACCTCAACACCGCCACCTTCGACGGCAACGGCGTGCTCTGGTTCACCGGGCAGACCGGCTACCACGGGCGCCTGAATCCGGAGACCGGCAAGGTCGAGGTGTGGGAATCGCCGCGCGGCCGCGGGCCGTATGGCATCGCGACCACGCCGTCCGGGGAGGTCTACTACGCCTCGCTGGCGGGCAGCCACATCGCCCGCATCGACACGAAGACCGGCGAGGCCACGCCGATCGAGCCGCCGACGCCGAAGCAGGGCGCGCGCCGGGTATGGAGCGATTCGCAGGGGCGGATCTGGGTGAGCCAGTGGAACGCCGGCCAGGTTGCGGTGTACGACCCGCGCAACGGCGAGTGGCAGGAGTGGAAGCTGCCGGGCGAGAACCCGCGCGCCTACTCGGTGTGGGTGGACGACGCCGACATCGTCTGGCTGACCGACTTCGAGGCCAACGCGATCGTGCGCTTCGATCCCGCCACCGAGGCCTTCGAAAGCTTCCCCAGCGACCGTCGCGGCGCCGCGGTGCGGCAGATGCTGGGGCGCAAGGGCGAGGCCTGGGGCGCGGAGTCGGGGACCGACCGGCTGGTGGTGGTGCGCAAGTGACACTTGTGACTTTGGTTGGGTGACACTCCGCATCTTCACGCCCCGTTGACGCCGGGATATCGTCGCCGGATGACCCGGTAGGAAGGACCCGATGATCCAGATCAGTTCGTTGAGCAAGACCTATTCCAACGGCGTGCGCGCCCTGGACGACGTCACCCTCGACATCCCGCGCGGCATGTTCGGGCTGCTCGGCCCCAACGGCGCCGGCAAGTCTTCGCTGATGCGCACCCTGGCAACCCTGCAGGACGCCGACGGCGGCAGCGCGACCATGGACGACGGCAATGGCAGCCGCATCGACATGCTGCGCGACAAGGAGGCCGTGCGCCGCCAGCTCGGTTACCTGCCGCAGGATTTCGGGGTGTATCCGAAGGTCAGCGCCGAGGACCTGCTGAACCACTTCGCCGTGCTCAAGGGCATCACCTCGCGCGGCGAACGCAAGGAGACCGTGGAGGGGCTGCTCAAGCAGGTCAACCTGTGGGAGGCGCGCAAGCGCAAGCTCGGCACCTATTCCGGCGGCATGCGCCAGCGCTTCGGCATCGCCCAGGCGCTGATCGGCCAGCCGCGGCTGGTGATCGTGGACGAGCCGACCGCCGGCCTGGACCCCGAGGAGCGCAACCGCTTCCTCAACCTGCTCGCCGAGATCGGCGAGAACGTGGCGGTGATCCTGTCCACGCACATCGTCGAGGACGTGACCGACCTGTGCCAGCGCATGGCGATCATGAACAAGGGCCAGGTGCTGCTGGCCGGGCAGCCGGCCGATGCGATCGCGGCGCTGGCCGGCCAGGTGTGGCGCCGGCGCATCGACAAGGGTGCGCTGGCCGAGTACCAGGCGCGCTACCAGGTTCTGTCCAGCCGCCTGGTCGGCGGCCAGCCGATGATCCACGTGTACGCGGAATCCGACCCGGGCGACGGCTTCGAGCGCATCGATGCCGGCCTCGAGGACGTCTATTTCCGCCAGCTGCGCCTGCAGCAGAAGGCGGCTTGACGTGAGGCCCGTCGCGATGTGGGAGTTCCTGCGCTTCGAGCTGCGGGAACAGATGCGCAGTGGCCTGCTGTGGATGTTCGCGCTGTTCTTCGGCCTGCTGGCCTTTGGCGCGATGTCCAGCGAAGCGGTGCAGGTCGGCGGAGGTGCCGGTGGCGTGTTCAAGAACGCGCCGACGGTGGTGATCAACATGCTCGGCGTGTTCAGCCTGCTCGGCCTGCTGGCCCTGGCGGGAATCGTCGCGCACGCGCTGCTGGGCGACTTCGAGCTGGGCACCGCGGACCTGGTGTTCTCGCAGCCGATCCGCAAGCGCGACTACCTGCTCGGGCGGATGCTGGCGGCCTTCATTGCCAGCGTGGTCGTGTTCCTGGTGATCCTGGGCGGCATGGTCCTTGCCGAGTTCATGCCCTGGATCGATCCGGAGCGGCTCGGGCCGACGCCGTGGATGGCATATGCCTGGGCCCTGTGCGTCGTGGTGCTGCCGAACGTGGTGTTCGCGCTCGGCCTGCTCTCGGTGCTGGCGGTCACCACGCGCTCGATCCTGTGGATCTACATCGGCCTGCTCGGCTTCATCGTCGGCTGGGCGGTCAGCCAGACCCTGATGCGCGACTTGGACAACGTCTGGGTGGCGGTGATGCTCGACCCGCTGGGCGCGCGCGCGTTCAGTCGCACCATCCGCTACTGGGCGACCGAGCAGCGCAACCACGCGATCCCGGAGCTGTCCCGTTACATCCTCGCCAACCGCGCCTTGTGGCTGGCGATCGGCGTGGCCCTGGTCGGCGCGTCGTTCGCGCTGTTCCGCACCGAGCGCACCGGCACCGGCAAGGGCTGGCGCTGGCGTCGCAAGTCGGCAACCCAGGCGCCGGCCGAGGCGGCGCCGGCGGCGCGTCCGGCGCAGGTGCCGGCGTTCGCGCCGGCGCGCGGGCCGCTGGTCACCGCGCGCCAGTTCGGCTCGATGCTGTGGTTCGACACCACCGCGGTGCTGAAGAGCGTGCCCTTGATCGTGATGCTGCTGTTCGGGCTGGCGAACTTCGTGCCGACGCTGGTCACGATGGACTTCATGTACGGCACGCCGACCTATCCGGTCACCTCGCGGGTGGCGGACATGTTGCAGGCGGCCTATAGCTGGTTGCTGGTGATCGTGGTCCTGTTCTACGCCGGCGAGCTGGCGGCGCGGCCGCGGGTGGCGCGGGTCAACGAGGTCACCGATGCGATGCCGACCCCGGACTGGATGCCGGTGCTGGCCAAGCTCGGCGCGCTGTTCCTGGTGATCGTCCTGTTCCAGGCGGCCGGCGCGCTGTTCGGCATGGGCTGGCAGGTGGCGCATGGCGTGCCGGTGGAGCCGGTCACCTGGATCAAGATCCTGCTCAACGGCAGCATCTTCTACGGCCTGATGGCGATGCTGGCGCTGGCCCTGCAGGGCATCACCCACAACAAGTTCGCCGGCTATGCGCTGGTGATCGCGGTGCTGATCGCCCAGGGCGTGCTCGACGCGCTCGACTTCAGCCACAACCTGTACATCATCGGCGGCGCGCCGAACGCGCCGTGGTCGGACATGAACGGCTACGGCCACTTCCTGCCCGGCCAGCTCTGGTTCCAGGCTTACTGGGCGCTGTTCATGGCCGCGCTGCTGGCGGTGGCGACCGCGCTGTGGGTGCGTGGCACCGAGACCACGTGGGGCCGGCGCATGCAGGCGATGCGCGCGCGCCTGCGCGGGCCGGTCGGCGGGGTGCTGGCGGCCTCGCTGGTGGCGTTCGCGGCGCTGGGCGGCTGGCTGTTCTGGAACACGAATGTCCGCAACGACTACGTGGCGCCGGACGACGAGCGCGACCTGCTCGCACGTTACGAGCGCGAGTACAAGCAGTACCAGGACCTGCCGCAGCCGAAGATCGAGGCCGCGCATGTGGACGTGGACCTGTGGCCGGAGACGCAGACGATGCGCGCCAACGGCGTGTTCCGCATCGTCAATCCGCACGACACCGCGATCCGCGACATCCACATCCAGCTCATGGATGCCAAGGCCCTGCAGTCGATCGACTTCGGCGGGCAGACCCTGGCCACCTACGACGAGCCGCTGGGCTACCGCATCTACCGGCTGGACGTGCCGATGCAACCGGGCGAGCACCGCGAGATGCGCTTCAGCGTGGACTACCATCCCAACGGCATCACCAACGGCCGTGCGCAGACGGCGATCGTGGAGAACGGTACGTTTTTCAACAGCCGGTACTTCCCGTTCTTCGGCTACGAGCCGGCGCGCGAGCTCGAGGACCGCAACGAGCGCCGCAAGCGCGGCCTGGGCGAGCCGACCCGCATGCCGAAGCTGGAGGACGTTGGGGCGCGCCAGGCGACCTACCTGACCGACGATGCGGACTGGATCGACTACTCGGCCACGATCTGCACCGCGCCGGGGCAGATCGCGCTGTCGCCGGGCAAGCTGCAGCGGACCTTCGACCGCGACGGCCGCCGCTGCTACGCCTACGAGATGGACCAGCCGATGCTGAACTTCTACTCGGTCCTGTCGGCGCGCTACACGGTGGCAACGGGCGAGTACGAGGACGTGCCGATCGAGGTCTATTACGACCCGAAGCACCACTACAACGTGCAGCGGATGATCGAGGCCACGCGCAAGTCGCTGGCGTACTACGAGCAGGCGTTCGCGCCGTACCAGTTCGACCAGGTGCGGATCCTCGAATTCCCGCGCTACGCGTCGTTCGCGCAGTCGTTCGCCAACACCATCCCGTTCTCGGAGTCGATCGGCTTCATCGCCGACCTGACCCGCGAGGACACGATCGACTACGTGTTCTACGTCACCGCGCACGAAGTGGCCCACCAGTGGTGGGGCCACCAGGTGGCCGGCGCCAACTCGCAAGGCGGCCCGGTGCTGGTGGAGTCGCTGGCCCAGTACTCGGCGCTGATGGTGATGGAACGGGAGTACGGGCGCGAGCGCATGCGCCAGTTCCTGAAGTACGAACTGGACCGCTACCTGTCCGGCCGCGGCGGCGAGCGCCTGGAGGAGCTGCCGCTGTACCGCTCCGAGAACCAGTCCTACATCCACTACAACAAGGGCTCCCTGGTGTTCTACCGGCTGCGTGAGGAAATGGGCGAAAAGGCCCTGAACCGCGCGCTGTCCCGCTTCCTCATGGCACGTCGCTTCGGCATGCCGCCGTACCCGACCTCGCTGGACCTGTTGCACTTCATCCGCGAGGAAGCCGGTCCGGACCAGCAGCAGCTGATCACCGACCTGTTCGAGAAGATCACGCTGTACGACAACCGGGTCACCGAAGCCACCGCGAAGAAGCTCGGCGATGGCCGCTACGAGGTCACCATGACCCTGCACGCGGCGAAGCTTTACGCCGACGGCAAGGGCCGCGAGACACCGGCGGCGATGGACGACCGGGTCGAGATCGGGGTGTTCGCGCGCGGGCCTTCGGGCAAGGAGCAGGACGAGAAGGTCCTGTACCTGGAACCGCGCCGGATCAGCGCCGCGCCGGAAGCGGCCGACCAGGTGGTGACGGTGGTCGTGGACGCCAGGCCCGACAGCGTGGGTTTCGACCCCTACAACAAGCTGATCGACAAGGTCTCCGCGGACAACCGCAAGTCGGTGACGATCGTCGACTGACCGGCGTGGAGCCGGGCGCCGCCCGGCCCTCCGGGGCCGGGTGGGCGCCGGGGTTCCTGGGTTAGGCTAGGGACTCCAGGGGAAAGGGGAAGCCACCCATGGCCACCCAGGCAGAACGGCGCCGGGCCGAACGGGAACGCTCGGCGGCCTTGAAGCGCGAGCTCAACGACGCCCAATTGGCCACGCTCAACACGCTCGAGCGCTTCGGCTGGGAGATCAAGTTCATCCGCCGCACGCCCGAGGGCAAGCTGTCGGTGCTGTTCGATCCGGACACCCGCAAGTACGCGATCCTGCAGGAAGACGGCGAGCTCGACGAGAACCCCAGCATCACCTTCCGCTAATTGTCCAACTCCCGCAACGTCACCGAAGGCGGCGCCTCCAGCACCCGCCGCGTCGCGAACAAGCCCGCCATCAGCGCCGCCGCCATGCCCAGCGCGGCTGCGGCCGTCGCCATGCCCCAGTCCGCCTGCCACGGCAGGTCGAACACCTCGGTGGCGATGACGCCGGCGAGGATCGACGCGGCCAGCGCCGCGGTCAGCCCGGACAGCAGCCCGATCGCCGCGAACTCGGAAGCCTGCGCCAGTCGCAGCTGCAGGCGGTTGCCGCCGAGCACGCGCATGACCGCGCCTTCGAGCAGGCGTTCGTCCTGGCTGGCGCTGACCGCCGCCATCAGCACCAGCAGGCCCGCGGCCAGCGAGAACCAGAACACCACCTCGACCACGGTCGAGACCTGGTCGGCGGTTTCGCGCACCTGGTCGAGCACCGCGCCGATGTCCACGACGGTGAGGTTGGGGAACGCGCGCACGAGATCCCCGGTGAACCGGGTGTCGCCGTCGGGAACGGTGACCGCGGTGATGTGGCTGGCCGGGTAGCCTGCGAGCGAGCCGGGCGAGGCGATCACGAAGAAGTTCGGGCGGAAGCTTTCCCACTCGACCGTGCGCAGGCTGGTGATGGTGGCCTCGAAGCGCTGCCCGGCGATGTCGAAGGCGACCTTGTCGCCAATGTTCCAGCCCAGGGTCTGCGCGAACTCCTGTTCGACCGACAGTTCCGGCGCCGCCGGCGCGGTGGTCCAGAACGCGCCGGCCACCACCTTGTTGTCCTCGCGAAGGGTGTCCGCGACCGACAGGTTGAACTCGCGCTCGGCGAGCCGGCGCGCGCGCTGCCCGCGTTCGGCGTAGTCCTCGCCGCTCACCGGCGTCCCGTTCACCGCGAGCAGGCGCGCGCGGATCATCGGGTACAGCGTCGGCTCGGCCAGTCCCTGCGCGGCGATGTGCGCGCGCACCGCGTCCACCTGGTCGTCCTGCACGTTGACGATGAAGCGGTTGGGTGCCGATGCCTCCAGGGTGAGCTGCCAGCGGTCGAGCAGGTCGGTGCGGACGAAGGTCAGCAGCAGCAGCGCCATCAGCCCGAGCCCGAGCGCGGTGACCTGGGCGATGCTGGTGGCGGGTCGGCGGCTCACGTTGGCCAGCCCGTAGCGCAGGCTGCCGCGCAGCCGCGCGCGCGCGCGCCGCACCAGCAGGATCATCAGCCAGGCCAACAGCGCGAGCGCGGCAAAGGTCGCCAGCAAGCCGACCAGCAGCGACAGCGCCAACGTCGCCGAGCCCGCCTGCCACCACAGCAACGCAGCCAGCCCGCCGAGCCCGAGCATCACCACCGCCCACGAGCTCGGCTCGGTCCGGTCGAGGTCGCGGCGCAGCACGCGCAGCGCGGCCACCTTGCGCAGAGCCAGCACCGGTGGCGCGCCGAATGCGAGGAGGACCAGCATGCCCACGCCCAGGCCCTGCAGCGCCGGCAACGGGCCCGCGGCCGGGATGTCGATGCCCAGCCGCTGCGCGAGCCAGGCGCCGATCGCCCATTGCAGCGCGTAAGCGATCGCCACGCCGAGGCCACTGCCGAGCAGCGCCAGCAGCACCAGTTCGCCCACGTGCACGGACACCAGCGTGCGCTGGGTCGCGCCCAGGCAGCGCATCACTGCGGTGCCGGACAGGTGGCGTTCGCTGTGCCGGCGCGCGGCCATCGCCACGGCGACGGCGGCCAGGACCACCGAGACCAGCGCGGCCAGCCCGAGGAAGCGCCCCGCGCGGTCGAGTGCGGAACGGATTTCAGGCCGCGCGTCGCGCACGGTTTCCAGGCGCTGGCCGCGGCCGAGGTGCTCGCGCGCGGTCGCGGTGAACTGCTGCACCGCGTCGGCGTCGCCGGCGACGATCAGGCGGTAGCCGACCCGGCTGCCTTCCTGCACCAGGCCGGTGCCGGGCAGGTCGGCGAGGTTCGCGAACACCTTGGGCGCGACGTCGAAGTAGTCGAGCGCGGCGTCGGGTTCCTGCGCGACCAGCGCCGCCAGTCGCAGGCGCGCGTCGCCGACCGTGAGGGTGTCGCCGATGCGCGCGCCCAGCCGTTCCGCACCGGCGCGGCTGAGCCAGGCGGTGCCGGTCTGCGGGACGCCGCCGGCGCCGAACTCGCGGCCACCCGGGCCGGCCAGCTTGAATTCGCCACGCAGCGGATAGCCCGTGCCCAGCGCGTGCAATTCACCAAGCTGGAGGTTGGCGGCGTCGTCGCCGACGCTGACCATGGTGTTGAGCTCGACCGTCTCCGTGCTGTGCAGGCCGGGCGCGTTTGCCGCCTCGCGCAGCGGGCCCTCGATCGGCGCGTCGGCGCGCACCACCGCATCGCCGCCGAGTAGCTGGTTGGCCTGCAGCGCGAGTGCGCGCGCGGCGCGGTCGGTGACGAAGCCGACCGCGGTGATCGCCAGCACCGCCAGCACCAGCGCCGCGAGCAGGATGCGCACGTCGCCGGAGCCGAGGTCGCGGCGCAGCTGCCGCCAGGCCAGGGCAAGTGCGTTCATGCGGTGGCCGCGCGTTGTTCGTCGGCGACCAGGCGGCCGCTGTCCAGGCGCAGCAGGCGGGTGCAGCGCGCGGCCAGGTGCTCGTCGTGGGTGACCAGCACCAGGGTGGTGCCGGCGTCCTGGTTGAGCGCGAACAGCAACTCGATGATCGCTTCGCCGGTGTGGGTGTCGAGGTTGCCGGTGGGCTCGTCCGCGAACAGCAGCGACGGCCGGGTCACGAACGCGCGCGCCAGCGCCACCCGCTGCTGCTCGCCGCCGGAAAGCTGGCGCGGGTAGTGCCCGAGGCGCTGGCCGAGGCCGACCTTGTCGAGGATGGCCCGGGCCGGGCCTTCGGCGTCGCGGTCGCCGCGCAGTTCCAGCGGCAGCATCACGTTCTCCAGGGCAGTCAACGACGGCAGCAGCTGGAAGCTCTGGAACACGAAGCCGACCTTTTCGCCGCGCACCCGCGCGCGTCCGTCCTCGTCCAGGCGCGACAACGGCGCGCCGTCGAGCGCGACGCTGCCATTGCTGGGCAGGTCGAGGCCGGCCATCAGCGACAGCAGGGTGCTCTTGCCCGAGCCCGAGGCGCCGACGATCGCGACCGTCTCGCCGTGGGCGATGGCGAAGGACACGTCCTCCAGGATCACCAGTTCGCCATCGGGCAGCCGCACCCGCTTGCCCAATCCCGAGACCCGTAGCGCCGACCCATGGTCACCCGCAACGCCTTCAGCCACCGCTACGCCCTGATCCGTCAAGATGTCGTTCCTCTGCAATCCAACTGGAGTCGACCACATGCCACGTCGCGCGCAATGGGCCAAAGGATGGGCCGCATGGCTGCTGTGCCTCGCGGCGCTGCTGCAACCGGCCTGGGCCGCGTCGCCGGCCGGGCGCACCGTGCTCGTGTTCGGCGATTCGCTGTCGGCAGGGTACGGCATGGCGGCGGCGGACGGTTGGGTGGCGCTGCTGGGCGAGCGCCTGGCCGCGCGCAAGCCCGGCTGGACCGTGGTCAACGCCAGCATCAGCGGCGAGACCACCGCCGGCGGCGCGTCCCGGATCGGCAAGGCGCTGGCTCGGACCCGCCCGGACGTGGTGGTGATCGAGCTGGGCGCCAACGACGGCCTGCGCGGGCTGCCGCTGGCGCAGAGCCGGGCCAACCTGGAGCGCATGGTGCGCGCGTCGAAGGACGCGGGCGCGAAGGTGCTGCTGGTCGGCATGCGCATGCCGCCGAACCTCGGCCGCGCCTACACCGAAGGCTTCGAGGCCAATTTCCGCGAAGTGGCCAAGGCCGAGGGCGTGGCCCTGCTGCCGTTCCTGCTGGAGCCGGTGGCGGCCGACCGCGCCAACTTCCAGGCCGACAACCTGCACCCGACCGCGGAAGTGCAGCCGCAACTGCTCGACCACGTCTGGAAGGCACTCGAGCCCCTCCTGTAGAGCCGAGCCATGCTCGGCTCTCGCTTGATGTAGAGCCGAGCCATGCTCGGCTCTCGTTCGACGGCGGCTGCAATCAGCCGACCATGGGTCGGCTCTACGGTTGACCCAGGTCAGGCAAAGCCGTGATCTGGCTGGAGCCTTGACGCGGGATGGCGTAAACAGGGGTGGCAGGCGCGCAATCCGCGCAGGAGGAGTGCCATGAACCCCCGCGACCCGAAACCGGCCTTCGTGCCGAACCCCACCGAACGCCGGCGCTTTCCCGACCCGCCGCTGGACCCCGAGACCCTCGTGGACCTGGAAAGCGAACAGAGCTTCCCGGCCAGCGATCCCCCGAGCTGGACCCTGGGCACGGTCAAGGTCCAATGAGCACGCGTCCGCTGCGCTTCCCGGGCGTCTCGCACTCGATCCTCGAAGCGATCGGCGAGACCCCGCTGCTCGGGATCGACGGCGTGTTCGCCAAGCTCGAGTTCATGAACCCGTCCGGTTCGATCAAGGCGCGCATCGCCTGGTACATGGTCGAGAAGGCCGAGCAGCAGGGGCTGCTGAAGCCGGGCGACACCATCGTCGAGGCGACCAGCGGCAACACCGGCAACGCGCTGTCCATGGTCGCGGCGGTGAAGGGCTACCGGATGCTGGTGGTGATGCCGGAGGGGCTGTCGAACGAGCGCGTCGCGATCTCGCGCGCGTATGGCGCGCAGGTGAAATTCGTCGGCCACTTCCACGTCAACGCCGCGCTGGAGGAGGCGCGACGGCTGGGCGCGCAGCCCGGTTATTTCGCGCCGGCGCAGTTCGAATCGGAATGGAACATCGAGGAGAACCGCGAGATCCTCGGTCCCGAGATCCTGGCGCAGCTGGGCGATCGCGTGCCAGACGCGCTGGTGATGGGTGTGGGCACCGGCGGCACCCTGATCGGCGTCGGCCAGGCCTTCCGCAAGGTGAACCCGCAAGTGCGGCTGTTCGCGATGGAGCCTTCCGAGTCGCAGACGATCCTGTGCGGCGAGGTCGCCACCCACGAGATCGAGGGCATCTCGGACGGTTTCGTCCCGGGAGTCTTCGCCCGCAATGCCGCGCTGGTGGACGACACGTTGTCGGTATCGAGCGACGAAGCGGTTGCCGAAATGCGGCGGCTGGCGCGCGAGCATGGGCTGCTGTGCGGGCCGAGCTCCGGTGCGCACCTGGTGGCCGCGCGGCGGGTGCGTGAGCAGCATCCGGAGTTGCGGACGGTGGTGACGTTGTTCTGCGACGAGGGGGAGAAGTATTTGCAGGATCATTTTGCTGTTAGTGATCCTGAGGTGGTGGGGGAATCCTTTGCCTAGGGTTCCTGTCGCGGCTTCCGCCGCTCCCACAAAGTCAGGGAAATTCGAACTCCAGGCGGTCGCTGCCGCGGAGCCAGGTGGCGCGGTCGCGGCGCACGTTCAGCCACCAGGTCTGCGGGGCGCCCTTGGGCGATTTCGAGGCGAAGCCCTGCGGCGTGAGCAGGGCGGTACAGGCGCCGTGGCCGGGGTCGCGCACCGAGGCGTAGCGGATCACCTCGATATCCGCGCTGCGCGCACGGCGGGCGAGTTCCTGGGTGGCGGCGTAGCTGTCGGGATCGGTCCAGCGCTTGCGGTCGCGCGCCAGCGGCGGCCGGCGCAGGTCCAGGGACGAGGCCACCTTGATCGCGGCGCGGAACGCGGTGTGCGCGACCGGTTCGATCCGCTGCAACGCTGGCGCGTCCTGGAGGAAGCGCCAGCGCCAGTAGCCGAGCTCCGCGCAGGCGGTCGGCAGTCGGTCGGCGCCGTAGAACACGCCGGGCTCGCCGGCCGCGCGAAAGCGCGACCCGCGCGGCAGGGGCGGATAGCGGAATGGCGTCGCCAACAGATAGTGCAGGGCACGCGCGGCGACCGGCAGCGGCGGCTTAGCGCGTTCCAGCAGGTCTTCGAGCAGCGCCTGCTCGTCGGCCGAATCCACCAGTGCCATGGTCGCGGCCGCGTGCTGGGCCTCGACCACCCGCCAGGCGTCGCCGGCCCACGGCGCCGCGCTAGCCGCGAGCGCGGTGGGCGTCCAGGTAATCGACGACATGCACCAGGCCCTGCGGGCTGAGGATGAGTTCGCGCGGGGCACCGTTGAGGCCGAGGTTCTCGCCCGCCAGCCAGGCGCGCGCGGCCTCGTTGCTGCCGACGATCGACTGCAGCGAGCGGAACAGGCGGACCAGCAACAGCCCGAGTTCGCCGGCCTTGCTGTCCGGGGCGAGTTGCAGCTTGCCCTGGCGCAGGCGGGTGACGCTGGCCGCGCTCAGTCCCAGGACCCGGCCCAGCGTGGCCTGGGGCAGGTCGAGCAGGTCGGCGGCGCGCAGGACCGCCTTGGACAGCACGGCGGCCGGGTCGGGGGTGGTGGCGACGCTGGGACGGACGCGCGGGCTGGACATGGCGAGCCTCCTTTCAAATGAAAGGATAACAGCCAGCCATTTCAGATGCAATCCAGCTGGCGCGCCGCCGCTTCGGTCACTGGTCCTTGTCCGGGATGCCGCCGATCTCGTCGCTGCGCACGTCGTCGCTGAAGGTCCGCTTGCCCTGGGCGCGGTCGCCCACTTCGTCGTCGAGCGCCGGATCGAGCAGGTCGCCCTGGTCCTCGACGCCGATGTTGTCCATCGCCGAGATCGAGCGCGGGTCGCGCAAGGGCGGACCGCCGCGATCCGGCGCGTCTGGTCCGGTGTCCAGCCGCTTCTCGTCGGGCGGAGCGTCGGGTCGGGTGGGGTTGGCCTTGGCCATTGCAGTCTCCTGTTTGCCCCGATGCTGGACGCATGGGCGTTACGGGCGCGAAAAGGCACCGGTATGATTTCGGGCATGCCGAGCGCCCGCCGCGAAGAAGAACTCGACAACCCGTTCTGGTCCTCGTTGCGCACGCGACATCGCGCGATCGCGCTGTTCGCCGACGACGTCGCGCGGTATCCGGCCGACTACGCACCGTTCCTCGGCGTCGCACAGGCCCACGCGCGGGTGGACGAGGCGCTGGCCTCGCTGGTGGCCCCGGGCGAGAGTGTGTACCTGCTCGGGCTGCTGCCTTCGATCCCGGAGGGCTGGCGCTGCGAGGCGTTCCGGCCGCTGGCGCAGATGGTGTGCCGGCGGCCGCTGGAGCTGCCGGAAGGCCCGTCGATCGTGGCCCTGGACGAGCGCCACCGGGCCGATGCGCTGGCGCTGACCTCGCTGGTGTATCCGCACTATTTCCGCCCGCGCACGATGGAGCTGGGGCGCTACTTCGGGATCTATCGCGGCAAGCAGCTCGCGGCGATGGCCGGCGAGCGCCTCGGCACCACCGACACCCGCGAGATGAGCGCGATCTGCACGCATCCCTCGTTCACCGGGCGCGGCTACGCGCGGCGGCTCACCGCGACGCTGGGCAACGACAACCTGGAACACGGCAACCTGCCGTTCCTGCACGTGAGCCACGACAACACCCGCGCGCTGAAGCTGTACCAGGCGATGGGCTACGAGCACCGCGGCGACATCGGCTTCTGGAGCCTGACCCGGCCTGGGTGATGCGCCCGACCTGTAGCGCCCGACCCATGGTCGGGCGACCTTTGAAGAATGCCGACCATGGGTCGGCTCTACACAGGATCAATCCCCCGGGTGATACCTGCGCTCGGTATGCCCCGCCAGGTCTTCAGGCCAGAAGTACACCGGCCGCAGGTTGCCGGTGCTGTAGCGCTCGGCTTCGTCATTGAAATGCGGGGATTCGGGATGGCCGCTGGCGCCGCCGGCGGTGATCGCGCGGGCGCGTACCTTGTCGCCGAACTCGACCGCGGCGACGAAGCTGTTGCCGCTGGTGCCGTAGTAGCGTTTGGTGCCGGGCCAGCGATGCGCGCCGAACGAGGCCAGCGAGCCCCAGCGCGACGAGGTGAACGGCACCGGGATGCTCGGCGCGGCGTCGTCGAAGGGCTGCACCAGGTCGCCGGTCAGGCGCTGGAAGCGGTTGATCTCGCCCCAGGGCGTGCCCCAACTGCCGAAGTCGGCCTGCAGGCGGTCCACCGCGGCCTGGAACGCGGCAAGCCGGCGCGCCGCGCCCGCGTCGCCCGCCATGTAGTCGTACACCGACTGCCCGGCCGCGCGCGCGTCGCCAGTGACGTCGTCCCACAGCGCATCGCCCCAGAACACCGCCAGCGACGTCGGCATCGAGGCGATGCCCCAGCGGTAGTCCCAGTCGCGCAGCAAGGCGACCGGTCCGCGCAGACGGGCCTTGCGCGGATCGGTCGCAGGCAGCGCGTCGTAGTCGGCCACCAGCACCGGCACCAGCCTCGCGAACGCGGCGAGGTAGGGATCGAACGCGGTGTCGATCAGCTTCGGCAGGGTGAAGTCGCGCGCGCCGGCCAGCAGCCGCAGCACGTTCTCGCCGCGCGGGTTCTCGCCGAAGCTGTCCATGTAGCGCGGGTAGTCCTCGCGCTTCGGGCTGTGCGCGCCGGCCGCGGAGTAGGGCCAGTTGTTGGTGTTCATCACCCAGCCGTTGGGCGGGTTGAGCACGTTCGGCGCGTCGGACAGTTCGTGCAGGCCCTGCCAGTCGGTGGCCGGATCGCTGCCGTCGACCGGCTTCGCGTAGTCGAAGCGGTCGTCGCGGATCGGGATGAACTGCGGATGCAGGTAGGCGATCTCGCCCTTGTCGCTGGCGAACAGGGTGTTGTTGGAGGAATTCGCCTTCAGCTCGGCGACTTCGAGATAACTGGCCAGGTCATGGGCCTTGGTCCGCAGCCAGCTCTGCTGCAGCGCCTTCACCGGCGTGTTCATCAGGGCCATCGCGATCCACTTGCCGTCGGCTTCGCGCACGATCGGGCCGTGGTGGGTGAAGTACGCGGTGAAGCGGCGTTGGGCCATCGAGCCGTCAGCGGCGCGATAAGGCACCACGATCTCGCGCGTGGTGACCGGCCGCAATTCTTCGCCATAGCGGTAGAACAGCTTGCCGTCGCGGCGGACGATGGTCTCGGCGAATTCGTCCACCACGTCGGCACCGGTGGACGTGTGCATCCAGCCGATGTGGCGGTTGAAGCCCTGGTAGATGAAGAACTGGCCCCAGGTGACCGCGCCGTAGGCGTCCAGGCCTTCGTCGCTGGACATCTGCAGCTCGGAGCGGAAGAAGAACGAGGTGTGCGGGTTGATCAGGAGGAGGGCGTTGCCGTCCACGGTGAGCGAGGGCGCGATCGCGATGCCGTTGGAGCCGGTGGGTTCGTGCCAGCTGGGCGGCTCGTCAACGAAGGCGAGCGATGCGGCGGGATCATCGCCGTAGAACGCCGCCAGCGCCTTCAGCGAGACCCGCTCGATGTCGCCGCCGATGCTGCCTTCGCTGAAGCTGAGTGCCATCCACGGCTCGAAGCGGGTGATGACCCGGGGCTTCACCTCCGGATGGGTCGCCAGGTAGTAGTTGAGTCCCGCGGCCCAGGCGTCCATCAGCTCGCGCAGCCAGGCGGGGCTTTCCCCATACATCCGCTGCAGGTCGGCGGGGTCGATGAACAATTTCATCCGCAGGTCCTGCCAGATCGCGGATTCGCCCTCGGCCTCGGCCAGCCGGCCCATGGCATTGATGAAGTTGGTCTCGACCCGGTTGAAGTCGTCCTCGGCCTGGGCGTAGGCCATGCCGAACACCGCGTCGGCGTCGCTGCGGCCGTGGACGTGGGCCAGGCCCCAGTCGTCGCGGGTGATGGTCACCCCGGCCGCCTGGCGCTGCCATCCGGCGAGCTCGGCGGCGTCGCGCGCCTGCGCGGCGGCGGGTGGCGCGGCCACGAGGGCGGGCAGCAGTGCGAGCAGCGCGCACATGGCGGCGCCGGCCAGGCGGGCGCGGACAGCGGATGCAGGCATGCTCCCCTTCACGTTCGTCCCCTTCACGATCATCCCCTTCACGAGCCGTAGGCCCGGAACCCTATCAGGCCACCCCGGATTCATCACCCGTTCGCGCAGGCACCGCCCGCCTGCTCCTACACTGGGCGCCATGCGTGACCCCTTCCCCTCGCCGGCGACTGCGCTCGCCCTCCTGCTGGCCGCGTGCATGCTCGCCGGCTGTCAGAAGCCGCCGCCCGAACCGGCGCAGCGGACCACGGCCATGGCCGAACAGGAGGGCGGGGCGATCAGCTCGCCCGAGGTGGTCACCGAACCGCTGGACGAGGACGTGCTGGCCGGCACCCGCTGGCCGGCGGCGACACTGACGTCCGGCAAGGCCTGGGTCGGCTGCAGTACCGATTACGCGGCCGACGGCGACGGCGAGCCGCTGGTGGACCTGGGCTACCTCAGCGTGCTCGACGCGATGGAGCCGTGCCGCGAGCCCGGGATCGTGCGCCTGCGCTACGAGGGCAAGATCTCCTCGGACTTCGCCGACCTGGTGGAACGGGTCACGGCGATGGCCGACCGCATGGAGATCGACAAGCGGATCCTGGACATCGACTCCGCCGGCGGCCAGGTCGAGGACGGGATCCGCGCCGGCGACGCGATCGCCGACGCCGGCTGGACCATCTGGGTGCGCGAGAACGATCTTTGCCACAGTGCCTGCGTGTTCATCCTCGCCGCAGGCGACAACCGCCTGGTGTCCGGCCCGGTCGGCATCCACCGCATCATCCGCCTGCACTCGCAGGCGACCACCCGCGCCGAGCTGGACGAGGAGCTGAGCGCGGTGCACGACCGGATCAAGGCCTACTTCGCGCGCAACGGCGCCGACGTGGCGGTGGCGGACATGATGATGACCGTGCCCAGCCGCGACCTGCGCCTGCTGACCCCGGACGAACTGCGCGCCTACGGCCTGTCCGGGAGCAACCCGGTGCACGAGGACCTGGAGCGGATCCGCCTGGCGCGCAAGTGCGGCGAGGACTTCGTGCACCGCCGCGAGGCCTTCGTCCGCGCGTTCGAGCGCAAGTGCGCCAGCGATGGCGACGACGTCGACGACGTCGAGGGCATGGGCGATTGCGGCGTGGAGCTGCGCAAGAAGTACGGCTTCCCGGACGACAAGTGCCCGGCGGAGAGCCCGTTGGCCGAATACGACCTGGGCTGAGCCGCGCCGCCTGGGGTGCAGGCGACCACCGACTGCCACGCCACGTGCGGACCGTGCATCAGCGCCTGGCTGGACGTTGTCGCCGCTCAGCGCCCGCCGCCGCCTCCGCCGCCGCCACCACCGCCGGAGAAGCCGCCCCCGCCACCGCCGGAAGAACTGCCCGGCGGGGTCGATGACGAGGCGATCTGGCTGCTCAGGCTGCTGCCGACCGAGGTGGTGAAGTCGCCGATCGAGGCCATCCGCGCGCCGCTGTACCAGGCCATCGAGGCGGTCGCGGCGTTGGCCTCGGTCACGCCGACCGCGGCGGTGAACTGTTTCGTCCACGCGTCCTCGACTTCGAGCGCCACCGCGAACGGCAGGAGTTGCTGGAAGCGCCCGGCGTCGAGCGGGGGCGCGGCGCCGGGCCCCTGCAACCGCGCCAGGTCGGCCTGTTCGGCCACGCCCAGGTACAGCTTCAGGCCCTCGATATGGTCGAGCAGCTTGCGGCCCTCAGGCGTCGGCGCGCGCACCAGGACCGCAAAGGTCACCGCGACCGCGAACATCAACGCCGCGCAGAGGAAGATCGCCAGCACGCCGGCGCCGCCGGACACGGCGAAGGCGAGCGCGGTCGCCGCGGCGAAGATCAGGAACGCGACCGCCACGCTGCCGCCGTGCACGCGGAACAGGCCGGGCTGGTACTGCGCCTTCAGGGCCTGTGCGTGCGCGGAGTGCGCGGCCTGCAGGCGCCTGGCGTTGGCCTGGTCGAGCTCCAGTTCGTCGTCGCCGGCGGTCGGGAACAGCGCGCCCAGCAGCGCCTGCAAGGCCAGCGGCAGGTGCGTTGCCTGACCCGGCCGGCGGGTCAGCGTCCAGCCGTCCTTGAACATCTTTTCCTCGCGGTGGATGTGCAGCAGGCCCGCCACCGCCAGCGCCAGCACATCGGCCGAGAACGCGCGGTTGTCGTACGACATCCGGCGCATGTAGCGCAGGCCCGCGGGCGTATGGCCTTGCGGCGGCTCGTAGCGCGCGATGATGGTGCCGGCGGCCGGATCGCGCCCGACCCGGTGCCAGCGCCAGCCGCAGTAGCCGAGCAGGACCAGCAGGCCGGCCAGCGCCACCAGCACGCCGCGGTTGTCCTTCAGGAACCAGCCCACGGCCTGCGCGCGCGTCGGCGCCGCGACCACGCCCTTGGGGAACGACAGCACGATGGTCAGGCCTTCGCGCGGCGCCAGCGGCCGGGCCAGCGCCCAGCGGGCGACGCCCGGCGCGGGCAGCGTGGCGCGCGCGTCCTGGCCGCGCGCGCCCTGCGCGCCGGTGTAGGCCAGCGCCTGCATCCGGTCCACCGGCACCGCCTGCGGCAACCGCACCTCGACGCTGCCGCGTTCGATCGGGAACGCCCAGCCGGTGCCGATCGCGTTCCAGTACAGCTCGTCGTGGTCGTCGAAGAAGCCGAGCTGGCGGGTCGTGCGGTAGTGCAGCTCGTAGGCGTGCTCGCCGGGTACCGGCAGGAAGTCGTCGTTGCCGGTGTTGATGCGCACGCCGTTGGACAGGTCCTCGGTGAACCACGGTTCGGGCTGGCCGTTGCGGGTGACGCCGAGCATCTCGAAGCCGACCACGACGCGGTTGCCGTGGCGGTCGCGGTAGCGGGTCGGGAAGTCGCGGTAGATGCCGCGGCGGATCTGCGTGCCTTCGGCGTGCACGGTGATCCGCTCGGTGACGTCGAGGCTGCCGCCGGCCTGGACCACCACGGTGCTGTCGTAGGCGGTGATGCGCTCCTGCCCAATCGCCGCGGCGCAGGCGAGCAGGCCGGCGAGCAGGCCGGCGAGCAGGCCGGCGAGCAGCAACGCGACGCGCCTGGCGGCGTTCATCGTGCCAGCTCCACTTCGACCGGCGCGCGGCTGCCCGCGTCGGTCTCGAAGAATTCCGCGCCCCGGAAGCCGAACGTGCGCGCCACCAGCAGGTCGGGGAAGCGCTGGGTGGCGTCGTTGTAGTCGCGCACCGCGCCGTTGTAGAAGCGGCGCGCGTACTGCAGGTGGTCTTCGACGTCCACCAGGTCCCGCTGCAGCTGCAGGAAGTTGGCGCTGGCCTTGAGCTCGGGATAGGCCTCGGCCAGCAGCACCAGCTTGCCCAGCGCAGCCTGCAGCGAGCCTTCGATCTCGCCCAGCGCAGAAGGCGCCTGCTGTGCCATCGCCCGCGAGCGCAGCTCGGTCACCGCCGCCAGCAGGGCGTGCTCATGCCCGGCGTAGCCCTTCACCGCGGCCACGAGTTGCGGCACCAGGTCGTGCCGGCGCTGCAGTTGCACGTCGATGTCGGCCCAGGCGTTGCGCACCAGGTTGCGCAGCCGCACCAGGCGGTTGAACAGCAGCAGCACCGCCACGGCGAGCGCCAGCAGCAACAGCACCAGTACGGTCATCGGCACTCCCCCGGGCCCTGGACCGGCCCATTATTGCCCGGGCGCCGGTCAGCGATACAGCTTGGGGAAGCGCGCCTCCAGCGCGGCGAGCTTGGGCAGGTCGTTGTAGACGATGTAGGGCTCGTCCGGATGCAGGCGCAGGTAGTCCTGGTGGTAGTCCTCGGCCGGATAGAAGCCGCGCAGCGGCTCGACCCGGGTGACGATCGGGCGATCGAAGGCCTTCGCCGCCTCGAGCTGGGCGATGTAGGCCTTGGCCACGCGCGCCTGTTCCGCGCTGGTGGTGAAGATTCCAGACCGGTACTGCGGGCCGCGGTCGGGCCCCTGGCGGTTGAGCTGGGTCGGATCGTGCGCGACCGAGAAGAACACCTTCAGCAACGTGCCGTAGCTGACCTGGGCTGGGTCGTAGGTGACGCGCACCGATTCGGCGTGTCCGGTGGTGCCGCTGCCGACCACGCGGTACTTCGCGGTGCGGCGGTCGCCGCCGGCATAGCCGGAGACCACGTCCTTCACGCCGCGCACGTGTTCGAACACCGCCTCGACGCCCCAGAAGCAGCCGCCGGCGAAGACCGCGACTTCATCGGCCTGTGCCGGCGCGGCCGCCACGTCGGTGGCGGGGTCGGGCAGGGCGCCCGCATCCTTGTCGCGCGCCCCCGCCGGGTCGCAGCCGAGCAGCGCCAGCGCGGCGGCGAGCGCGAGGATCCTGGGCATCGTGTGCATGGCGGGCCCTCCGTCAGGCCGGGGCAGGAGCGAAGCGCAGCGCCACTGAATTCATGCAGTAGCGCAGGCCGGTGGGGTCCGGGCCGTCGTCGAACACGTGCCCGAGGTGCGCGTCGCAGCGCGCGCAGGAGATCGCCGTGCGCGGCACGCCGATCAGGAAGTCGCGGCTCTCGACCACGTTCTCGCGGGCGATAGGCTGCCAGAAGCTGGGCCAGCCGGTGCGCGAGTCGTACTTGGTCGCCGCGTCGTACAACGCGGTGTCGCAGCAGATGCAGCGGAACACGCCGGCGCGGTGCTCGTCGAGCAGGGCCCCGGTCCAGGGCCGCTCGGTGCCGGCGTGGCGGGTGACCTCGAAAGCCAGCGGCGAAAGCTGTTCGCGCCACTGCGCGTCCGTCTTCACGATCCGCGGCACCGTCACGACGCGCAGGCGCCGGCCGCTGTCGTCGAATTCCACGATCCGGACCCTGGCCGGGCGCGCGGAGGCCGCCTCGCCGCGCCGGCTGCAGCCGAGCGCGAGGCCGGCCAGGGCCAGGGCCGACCCGGTGACGAACGCGCGGCGCGACGTTTCCATGAAGGGTAGGACCGCGGCCGGCCCGATGGGTTCCGGCCGCGGCCCCGCGTGGCGCTATTTCTGGTTGACGCTGTAGCGGCCCGGGCCGAGCAGGGCCAGGGCAATGGCCGTGAACAGGAACATGCCCTGCAGTTCCAGCATCCAGCCGCCCTGGTCGTTGAGCTGGCCGAGCTGGCCCATGTGCGCCAGGCCGATGGCGAACAGCATGTTGATCGCGATCAGGATCGCGCCGATGCGGGCGTGGAAGCCGGCGATCAGCATCAGCGGACCCAGGACTTCACCGATCAGTGCGCCGTAGGCGGTGAAGCCGGGCAATCCCATGCCCGCCACCATGCCCTCGATCCCCTCGAGTCCGCCGCGCAGCTTGGCGATGCCGTGCAGCAGCACGAGCAAGCCCAGCGTGAGGCGCATCACCAGCTTGCCCACATCCGCTTGCATTGCAGGATTCATCGTCGGCTCCCCTTGTCCCGGGCGCCGGGATGGCGCCGGTCGCGGCGAGGATAGCGCGGGTGCGTGCATCCCGCATTGACGCCCTGTGCGGCAGGTTGGGGGCAACAGGAGGTGCCGGAATGCGCAGTGCCAGGCTTGGATTCGGACCCGGATTCCGGGTGGCATTCACCCTCGAACACGGGCAGGCGGCGGAGATGACCATTGCCCCGGGCGATACGGAAGGCGGCCCCGACAATCGCCACCGCGGCGCTGACCAATGGTTGTACGTGGTGTATGGCAAGGGCGAAGCCACGGTCGGTGAGCGGCAGGTGCCGCTGCAGGCGGGAAGCCTCCTGGTCATCGAGCGCGGCGAGACGCACGAGATCCGCAACACGGGCGACCAACCGCTACAGACCCTCAACTTCTACACGCCGCCGGCCTTCGACGCGGAAGGCAATCCGCTAGGAGCGGGCGAGGGCTAGGGCATTGCCGGCAGCGGGGAGCCGACCGTGGGTCGGCTCTACGGAAGCGGAACGAGGATCCGCCTGCCGCGCCAGTCCAGGAGGACTCCGTCGCGGCGGATTTCGGCGACCACCGCCTCGCCGACGCGGTCGCCTTCGACGACCCGCTGGCCGTCGAGGATCGCCACGCGCCGCGCGGGATCGTCGTTCCACAGGTGCATGCTGAGCTGCAGCGGCGGCAGGGCCTTGCGGTCGCCGGCGGGCAGTGTGCCGAGCGCGACCGGTTCCGCAGGCTTGGCGCTGGGCGGGGGCGGCAGGATCGGCGCCGGCGGGGGTGCAGGCGTGGATGTCGGCGGCGCGGACGGTGGTTCCGGCGCGGGTTCGGGTAGCGGCGCCGGCTCCAGGCGCGGCACCGGGGCAAGTGGTCGCCCGGATGCCGGCGGCAGCGTGGCAGTGACGGTCGGCGCGCCGGTAGCCTCTGCGTGCACAGGGGCGGGCGCCGCATCGGGCGCGACGTCCTGCTGGGGGCCGAAACTCCACCACAGCAGCCCGAGAACCAGCAGCAGCGAAAGGGCCAGGTAAACGAGGCGCCCGCGCCGTGCGGGGGCGGCAGGGACGATCACGTCGGCCTGCAGCAGGTCGGGCGCCGAGCCGCGACGGCGCTCGGCCTCGGACTTGCGCAGGGCTTCGAGGATCAGGGACATCAGCGCAGCTCCTGCAGTGTCGGCCCCGGACCCTGCGCGGCCATCGCGAAGCGGGTTTCGGGGCCGGCAATGCCGTCCACCGCGAGCCCGTGCAGTGCCTGGAAGCTGCGGACGTCGTCGATCGCGGGCGCGTCCGTGCCGGTCTCCCGCCAGATGGCGACGTACTGGCCGTTCCAGGCCTGGCGCAGCAGGGTGCGCGGGACATCGATCATGTCCTCGCCGAGTTGCAAACGCACCCGATGCGCGTCGCTGCCGCGCAGCACTGCCCACGTGCCGGCGCGAGCGGAATGCAACGGCAGCAGCACCGGGCGGCCGATCGCGACGAGCTGGTCGAGGCTGCCTCGCGCCCGCAGGCAGTGCACGCCGTCGGCGAGCCGGGGCGCGCAGGCGCGCGCGATGGCCAGGTCGGAGGGTGTCGACGGCAAGGCCCAGTCCCCGAGCAGGGCGGTCCAGGCGGCCTCGTCGTCGCTGGCCGTGATGGCGTCGGCGAGGCCGTCGGCATCGAGCAGCGGGACCTCCGGCGAAGGAACGGGTTCCGCAACGGCAGGGGTGGCGGGCGGGGCCGCCGCAGGCGCGGGTGCCGCCGCCGCAGGCGCGACGAGCGCCGCTTCCCGCGCAGCCTGCGATGGCGACTCCGGCGCCGCGCCCCGCCATTGCCACCACCCGAGCGCCGCCGCCGCTACGACCGCGCCCAACGCAAGCGCTGGCAGCCACCCGCGCCCGCGCGCGGGCGGCGGCAGCGCCTCGCGCGCGGCCAGGTCCACCAGCGTCGCGCCGATCTCGTGCTGGTCGCGCGCGTAACCTGCGAGCAGGCTGCGTTCGGCAAGCACGTTCAGCAGCCGCGGCACGCCGCCGGAGTGCTGGTGCAGGCGCCGCAGCGCGGCCTTGTCGAACGGCAGCCGGTGGCCGCCGGCGATGGCGTAGCGGTGGCGCAGGTAGCGCTCGCTTCCGGCCGCGTCCAGCGGCAGCAGGTGGAAGCGCGCGGTGATCCGCTGCGCGAGCTGGCGCAAGTCCTCGCGCGCCAGCACCTCGCGCAGTTCCGGCTGGCCGATCAGGATCACCTGCAACAGCTTCTGGGTGTCGGTTTCCAGGTTGGTGAGCAGCCGCACCTGTTCCAGCGCCTCGACCGAAAGGTCCTGGGCTTCGTCCACGATCAGCACGACCCGCAACCCTTGTGCGTAGGCCTCCAGGAGGAAGGTGTTCAGCGCATCGACCAGCGCCTTGATGCTGCCGCGGCGGCCTTCGACGTCGATCCGCAGTTCCTCGCAGATCGTCTCCAGCAGCTCGACCGGGGTCTGCCGGGGGTTGAGCACCAGCGCCACGCGCGCGTGCGCCGGGAGCTGTTCGAGCAGGAGCCGGCACAGCGTGGTCTTGCCGGTGCCGACCTCGCCGGTGAGCTGGACGAAGCCGCCGCCGCCGCCCTTGTCGATCCCGAACAGCAGGTGCGCCAGGGCGTCGCGGTGCCCTTCGCCCAGGTGCACGAAGCGCGGGTCCGGGGTGATCGAGAACGGCGGCTCGCGGAGGCCGAAGTGCGACAGGTACATGGGGCGAAGGTTAGCGCGTCATGTCCTTGGCCTCGGCGGTGGCCAGGACCTCGACGTGCTCGATCCGCTGCGGCCGGACCAGCAGCGGGTAGGCCAGGACCACGCCGAGGATGATCGCCACGCCGCCGTAGAACGCCGGGGTCAGCTCCCGTTGCTCGCCCAGCAGCAGCATCGCCAGCACGATCGCGTAGACCGGCTCCAGGTTCACCGCGAGCTGCGCGGCGAACGCGCTCATGTGCCGCAGCGCCACCAGCGACAGGGCGAACGGGAACAGGGTGCAGGCCAGCGCCAGTGCCAGCAGGTAGCCGGCGTCGCGGGCCGAAGGCAGCACGAACAGCTCGCCTGCGAAGGCCGGGAACAGCATCGGCATCAGCGGCGCCAGCGCGGTCAGCACCAGGGTGCCGGCGCCCAGTTCGACCGCGGTCATGGTCAGCGGATCGGTGCGGTCCACCAGGCGCTTGTTGAGCGCGCCGAAGATCGCCACGAACATCGCCGAGACGGTGCCCACCAGTACGCCCAGGCGCATCTCGTGCGGGAGCCCGCCGACCACCAGCGCCACGCCCGGCAGCACGGCGATGCCCAGCGCCACCTCGCGCCAGGAGAAGCGCCGTCCGACCAGGCGCGGCTCGGTGAGGGCGATGAACACCGTGGCCAGCGCCATGCAGGTCGCGCCGACCGAGGCGTTGGCCAGCTTGATCGCGCCGTAGAAGGTGAGCCAGTGCAGCGCCACCAGCGCGCCGATGCCGGCGTAGGCCAGCAGCAGCCGCGCCGGCAGCGCGCGCAGGCCGCGCCAGACCCGCGGCACGCAAACCAGCGCCAGCACCACCAGGCCCATGCGCCACCACACCAGCGGCAATGCCGGCAACGTGATCAGCTTGCCGAGGATCGCGGTGAAGCCCCACAGCAGCACGCACAGGTGGATCTGCGCGAACGCGCGTCGTTGCATCTGCGGATCGGATGGTGGGGGCGGCATGGGCGGCATCATGCCACCGCCGCGACTCAGTCCCGCGGCAGCCAGTGCGACAGCGGCCGGGCGCGGCCGAACAGGTAGCCCTGCGCATGCTGGCAGCCCATGCGCGCGAGCATCTCGCGCTGGGCCCGGGTCTCGACCCCGACCGCCACCGTCTTCAGCCCGATCGAGTGCGCCAGCGCCAGCAGCGAGGCCAGCAGCGCGTGGCCGCGGCCGTCGCCGTCGTCGATGTGCTCGCCGATGAAGCTGCGGTCCAGCTTCACCGCGCGCAGCGGCAGGCGCTGCAGCATCGCCAGCGAGGCGGCGCCGGTGCCGAAGTCGTCGATCGCGGTGAGGATCCCGGCGTCCGACAACCGCTGCAGGATCGCGGCGACATCGGGCGCTTCGTGCGGGAGGGTGCCTTCGCCCAGCTCGATCCGCAGTTGCCCCGGCCGAAGCCCGGAGGCCTCGGCCAGTGCCAGCAGCCGAGCGTCGAAGCCTTCCTGGCGCAGCATCCCCGGGTTGACGTTGATCGCCACGAACCGGTCGGCCGGCAAGCGGGTGGCCGCCTCGCAGGCCAGGCGGAAGGTGCGCCAGTCGATCGCCTCGAGCTGGCCGCTGTCCGCGGCCGCGTCCAGGAACGCCTCCGGCGCGAGCACGCCGCGCACCGGGTGGCGCCAGCGCAGCAGGGCCTCGTAGCCGACCACCGCATCGTCGGCCAGGCGCACGATCGGCTCGAACCAGGGCTCGAACTGCTCGGCCTGCAGGCCGTCGCGCAGCTCGCGGCGCAGCGCCAGCGTGTCCTGTGCCGCGCGGTGCAGGATGTCGTCGAACAGCACGCACTGGTTGCGGCCGCGTTCCTTGGCCCGGTACAGGGCCACGTCGGCGTCGTGCAGCACTTCGTCGGTGTCGCGGTAGTCGCGGTCGGAGAAGGCGATGCCGATGCTGGCGCTGGTGCGCAGCTCGCGGCCGCCGACCACCAGCGGCTTGCGCAGCGCGTCGATGATCCGCCCGGCGACGTGGCCGGCGTCGTCGCGATCGGCAAGCCGCTCCAGCAGCACCGCGAACTCGTCGCCTGACAGGCGCGCCACCACGTCGGGCTCGCGCACGATCGTCTTCAGCCGGCGCGAGACCTCCCTGAGGACTTCGTCGCCGACCAGGTGGCCGAGGTTGTCGTTGATCTGCTTGAAGCGGTCCACGTCGATGTAGAGCAGGGCGAACGGCTGCGCCGGCTCGCGCCGGAGCTGGGCGATCGCGCGCTCGATCCGGTCGCGCAGGTAGACCCGGTTCGGCAGCCCGGTCAGCGGGTCGTGCATGACCTGGTGACGCAGCCGCGCCTCGGCTTGCTCGCGCTGGGCCACTTCCACCCGCAGCTCGCGGGTGCGCTGCTCGACCCGCTCCTCCAGGCGCGCGTTCGCCTCGCGCAGGGCCTCGGCGGCGCGCCGGCGGCGCAGGCTGCTGGCGATCTGGTGCGCGGCGAAGGCGAGCAGCTCGGCGTCGCGCGCGTCGTAGCCGCGCGCCTGCGAGTACGACTGCACCACGACCGTGCCGATCGGGCCGTCGCGGCCCTGCAGCGGCGCGCCGAGCCAGCTGGTCGAGGCGCTGTCCACGTAGCGCGCGTCGACCTCGCCGGCGCGGATCAGTTCGAGCATGCGCGCGCCGTCCACCACCTGCGGCTTGCCGGTGCGCAGCACGTACTCGGTCAGGCCGCGCCCGGAGCGGCGCGGCGACCAGTCGGTCTCGCACGCGTCCACCGCGTAGGGGAAGCTGACCTCGCTGCCGTCCTCGGACAGCAGCGCGATGTAGAAATTGCGCGCGTCGATCAGGCCGCCGACGATCTGGTGCACGCTGCGGAAGAACGCTTCGCTGCTCTCCTCGCTGCTGGCCAGCGCGGCCAGCCGGTACAGCGCGGCCTGCAGGCGCTCGCCGCGCTGGCGCTCGGCCACCTCGCGGCTCAGGTCACGGTTGGCCTCGGCGAGCTGGCGGGTGCGCTCCTCGACACGCCGTTCGAGCTGTTCGCGCGCGTTCTTGCGTTCCAGCGCGGTCAGCACGTGCTCGGCCACGAACGTGAGCAGCGACATGTCCGCACCGGTGTAGCGGGTGCCTTCCTGGTAGCTCTGCACGACCAGTGCGCCGAGCACGCGGCCGTCGCGCAGCATCGGCACGCCCAGCCAGTCGGTGCTGTCGGCGCCGTGCAGCAACAGCGGGCCGGAGGTCTGCGCGCGCAGCTCCTCGGTGCTGCCCATCATCGGCCGCGCGTCGCGGACCAGGTACCAGGTGAGGCCGCGTTCGATCCGCGACATCGGCACCACCTCGCCGGCGGGCGGGCCGTCGCGGTCCATGGTGTCGGCGAAGTAGGCGAAGCGCAGGCTGTCGGCGGCTTCGTCGTACAGCGCGATGTAGAAATTCTCCGCGTACATCAACTCGGAGATGATCGCGTGCAGGCCGCGGAGCATGTCGGGCATGTCCAGCTCGGAGCCGGCCATGTCGGCGATCGCGTACAGCGCGCGCTGCAGCTTCTCCGCCTTTTCGAGCTGGGCCACGTCCGCGCGCAGGCGCTCCACCGCGAGCAGCTCGGCGATGCGCCGGCCGGCCGCCTCGCACCGGGCGCGGTGCGCACCGCCCGCCGGCAGTGGCTCGTCCAGGTGCAGCAACGCGACGCCGCCGCCGGGCTCGTCGCACAGCAGCAGGTAACGCGGGTCGGGGTTGGCGCCGGCGCGGCGCGCGGCGACTTCGCGCACGGCGCGGGCGAGGCTGCGGTCGTCCGCCGGCGGATCGGTGTCGATCGCCTCGGGCCAGCGCGCGGACCAGAAGCGGCGCGCGCCCGTGCCCGGCAGCGCGGCGGCCAGCCATGACAGCACGGCTTCCGGCGTGGCGCAGGCCAGCAGCGCTTCCGCTTGGTCGGTGCCCGTGCCGGATTGGGCCGGCTCGGGACAGGTGTCTGGGCGCATTGGGGTCCCCCTGGACCCCCAGCTTAGAGCGCCCGCCGTTTGCAGGACGTGATCGGCGTCCCGCGATCGGCCGGGCAGGGGTCGCGTTGTCCCCTGTTCAGCGGGCCATGCGCGCTTCGGCCAGCGCGCCGAGGCCGTAGAGGCGGGCGATGCGGCCGAACGCCAGCATCGCGACGATGCCCTGCGCGGCGAGGAAACCGAGCAGCGCCGCACTGCCGCCGGCACCGTCCACTTCCAGGCGCAGCCAGGCGAACAGCAACGCCAGGCCGTAGCCGACGATGCTCGCGACCAGATACACCAGCAGCGTCGCCAGCGGCCGCCGCAGCAGCAGCATCAGCCCGCGCCACCAGGCCTTGATCACCGAGCGCAACGCCAGGTCGGCGCCGAGCCAGCCGCGCCCGGCCTCGACCGTGACATGCGCGAGTACGAACATCACCGCCACCGTGATCCAGCCGGTGCGGGCGGCGGATTCGACGTCGGCGGCGACGATCGCGCCTTCGCTGCCGTCGTTGAGCGCGCCGAGGATGACGCCGCCGACCGCCAGCGCGATGCCAAGCGGAAGCAGCGACCAGATCATCATCCGCAGCAGCCGCCAGTACTCGGCCAGGCCACCACGGATGAGTTCGCCGAAGCCGAGCCGGCGGCCGGCGCGCATCGAGGCCACCACCATGCCGGTCAGCCACGGCGACAGCAGCAGCATCAGCACCGTGCTGGCGCCGAGGCTGCCCGGGAACCAGCCCATGTGATCGGACAGTTCGCCGAAGCCCTGCATCAGCAGCGCCACGTTGTCGCCGGAGGCGATCCTGCCGGCGTGCACACTGTGGCCGAACTGCATGTCGAGCGTGGACCACAGCGGCACCGCGACCAGCAGGGTCGGCACCAGCGTGGCGAGGATCCAGAGGAGCCACAGCCGCCATTGCAGCGCGGACTTCAGGCCGAGGAGGGCGGCGCCCAGGCCGCCACGACGGGTTGTGCGGTTCATAGGCTCACCAGCAGGGTCAGGAGGGTCTGCAGCAGCGTGCCGAACTGGCCGCCGAGGCGGTTGGCCACGGCGTTGTCGCGTTCCAGCGTGCGGCTGTTGTCGATCCGGGTGGCGTCGAGGTAATGCATGCCGTCCGGATCCAGTTCCACCGACACCGCCTTGGCATGCCGGGTCCATTCGAAGCGCTGCCAGGGGCGGTTGCCGCTGAAGTGGGCGGTGGCGGTGCTGCCGTCGTCGAAGGTCACGCGCAGGGTCTGCGGCACGTCGGCGCCGGCGCGCCGCACCAGCACCCGGGTCCGGTACGGGAACGGGCCGGCGCCGGGCTTCGCGTCCGGATGCTGCTTGCGCCAGGCTTCGCGCGTGTCGGCGATCGCCTTGTCCAGGGCTTTCCGGGTCAGCTCGACGCGCTGGCCCTCGTGCATCACGTAGCCGGGCTGGGGCAGCACTTCGGTGCTGCTGAAACCGGCGATGCGGTCGTCCACCGGCGTGACGCCATATACCTGCTGCTCGAAGATGCGGTCCACCACGTCGGGACGGCCGGTGCCTTCGGCCAGCGCGGCCTGCAGGTCGGCGATGCTCGGGTGGCGGAACTTCCAGCGCGCGTAGTAGAGCTTGAACGCGCGCTCCAGCGCCTCGCTGCCGACCGCGGCCTCGAGGTCGCGCATGGTGGTCGCGGTGCGCGAGTAGACCGTGCCGTAGCTGCCGCCGGACATCCGCTTCCAGCTGTTCTGCCCGAGCGGGTCGGCCGGGGCCTTGGTCATCGCGCCCAGGCGCTCGTATTCGAACACCGGCAGGCGCAGGTCCAGGCCGAGCTTCTTCATCCACCGCGTGCCCAGGCGCAGGTCGCGCTTGGCCGCGCGCAGCATGCGCTGGTCCCAGAACTCGTTCAGGCCCTCGTCGAGCATCGGCTCCTCGAATTCGTTCGAGGCGAGGATTCCGTAGAAGTAGCCGTGGCCGAATTCGTGGATGGTGACGAAGTCGAGCAGGTCGCGGGTGATGGTGCCCTCGTCGACGTTGCCGAAGCTCGACGCGGTGAAGAAGGTCGGGTACTCCATGCCGCCGGCCTCGTCCGCGCCGTACGGCGGGATCACCACGGTCACGGTGCGGTAGGGGTACGGCCCGAGGGTGCGCGAGAAATACTCGAGCGAAGCGATCGTGGCGTCCAGCGCCGGCTTCGCGTTGCTCTGGTAATCGGGCGTGTACAGCACGCGCACGGTGACCCGCGGGCTGCCCGGGCCTTCGTAGTAGCCGACCAGCGGTTCGGCGTAGCGATCGTCCGCGGTCCAGGCGAAATCGTGCACGTCGCCCTGGACGAAGTGGTGGGTGGCCATGCCGTCGCGAACGATCGGCTTGCCGGTCTCCTCGCCGGTGGCGCCGACGGTGTAGTCCTCGGGCACGGTAATGCGCACGTCGTATTCGCCGAAGTCGGCGAAGAATTCGCTGTGCGCGTGGAATTCGTGCGCGTTCCAGCGCGGGGCGGTGGCGCCGCGCTCGCCGGGAAGCTCGAGCACGCCGATCTTCGGGAACCACTGCCCGACCAGGTGGAAGCTGCCGTAGTAGCCGGTGCGCGCGACCACGCGCGGGAGCTGGTCGAAGAAGTCGATGTCGAGCGTGGTGCTGGCGCCCGGGGCCACCGGTTGCGGCAGGTCGAGCCGGACCACGGTGCGGTCGGTCGCGGGGCCGCCGTCGGGCTGCACGAAGGTCCAGCTCACCGGCGCGCCGGCCTGCTCGACCTTCTCCAGGCGCGTGTAGCCCCATTCGCCCTCGTCGGTGCCCACGCCGGTGCGGAACTGGTCGTTGCCTTCGCGCAGCTCGGTCATGAAGGTGCTGCCGGGTCCCTCGAACGCATTGAGGTACAGGTGCAGGTAGACGCTGCACACCGGTTGCGCGCTGCGGTTGCGCCAGGTGAGCTTCTGCTTGCCGGTCACGGTATGCGCGTCGGGATCGAGCGTGGCCTCGATCTCGTAGCGCACAACGCGATCCGACAGGGTCGCCTCGTCGCCGGTGCGCGGGCCGCCCCAGGCGTCCTCCGCGCTGGGCGTGGTCACCGCGGCGGCATCGCCGTCGGCGAGCGGGATTTCCGCGCAGGCGGTGCCGGGCATTTCCGCCGGCTGGGCACGCACGATTGCCGCGGGCGCGACAAGCAGCATGCCGGCCAGCAGCATCAAGGACAGACGCATCGTTGCTTCCCCCGAAGACACGAGGCCCCGAGGGTGCGGCAAGCGGGTCGCCCGGGTCAAATGCCGTTCGGCATGGCCCCGAGGCGTGTCAATCCTCTTCTTCTTCGAACTCGACCAGCACGTCCATGTCGAAGGCGAGGGCTTCGACCGCGTCGCGCACCTTGCGCGCGGTGGACAGGTTGCCCGCCTCGATCTCGATCTCGTGCGCGTCCGGGCCGTTGTTCTCGCTCAGGCCGGCGGAGCTGGAATCGGCGTCGTCGAAGCGGTCCATCATGTCCGCCACTTCCTCCACGTGTTCGATCCCGTCGAGGCTCTGCAGCAGGTTGGAGATGGCGCGGACGTCGTCCTCGGTCCCGGTGAGGCGCATGCGCAGGGTCGGCATCGGAGGGTTCTCGCGGTCAGGTTGGCCGCAGCCTAGGCAGGGCCGGGCCAATGCCGCGTGATGGCCGGACCCAGCTGCCGGGTCAGCCGGCAGGCGCCTCGCGGACCGGCAGCGGCACGTTGCACAGGTCGATGTGCCCGGCCGGGACCTTGTACCAGCCGTCGCGGCGGTTGCGGCGCATCTCCACCAGTTCCGCGAACAGCGGGGTGTCGGTGCGCAGCACCTGCAGCGCCGGGCGCTCGGCCTCCGGCAGCTCGCTGCCCAGGCGGATCGACAGGATCGGGGTGCGCCGGGCCGGGTCCTCGTAGAACCCCATCGGCTCCGGGCCGCGCGGGATCGTGCTCAGCCACTCCATGCCGCGGACCACGCGGCCGACCACGGTGATGTTGCGGTCGAGCTGGCGCGGCGACTGGCCGTCGACCACGTACAGCTCGGTGCCGTTGCTGGAGTCGGCGGCCACGTCGCGGCCGGCGCCGACGGTGCCGTAGCAGTGCGCCAGCCAGGCGTCGCCGCTGGCCGGGTCGCGGGCGGCGGGGAAGCCGCCGGCGAAGCCGACTTCGGGCGCGTAGCCGTCAGCGTCGGGCAGGCGGTCGAAGGCGAGGCCCGCGGCGGGGCGGGTGAATTCGGCCGGGAGATGCTGCTTCGCCTCGCCCAGCGGCTTGCGGGCACCCTCGTCCTCGGTCGGGTCGCCGAACTGGACCACGAAGTTGTCCTGCGAGCGGTAGATGCTCAGGCCGTCCCAGTAGTGGCCGCGGGCGAGGGTGCGGATGTTGGCGACGTGCGCGGGGGCGAACTGCGGCGCGAGCTCGATCACCACCTGGCCCGCTGGAATCCGCATGTAGAGCGTGTTTTCCGGATCCAGCGTGCGCCAGTCCGAAGGCTGCGAGGCGGCCAGCAGTTCCGACGACGACTTCGGCGCCTCGGCCTCGTCGGCAAGGGCCGGGCCGCAGGTGGCGGCGAGCGCGAGAACGAGGACCGGGGACAGGCGGCGGGCAAGCGGCATCGGGCGGCTCCTTGGCGGTGGCCGCCCATATTGCCGCAGGTCGGTGATCAGGACTTCTTCTTGCCGCCGCCGTCCTGCTTGTTGACGGTGGCCCAGGCGATCCGCTCCGCGGTCTCCTGGGACTTGCCTTCCTTCTTCTCGCTTGCCTCGATGTGCCGGGCCTGGCGCTTCTGCTTGTCGGTGTAGCTGGACTTGTCGCCGCGTGGCATGGGGGACTCCTGGGGTGGGGTGCCTCCAGCTTCGGCTCCCCGGGGTCAAGGCGGCGGCATGGCCGGATGACTAGTGGCACATTCGCTATATCGAAGTTGAGAATAGACTGGGCTCCAAGCTGGCGGAGACCCCCATGGCCGATGCCCCCGACCCGAGCGACGCGCTGCGCCGCAAGTTCCAGAAAGAGCTGAGCACCGGCACGGTGTCGCTGGCGCTGCTGGGCGTGCTGGCCGCGGCGCCGGAGCCGATGTATGGCTACCAGATCGCCAAGCGGCTGGAGCAGGTCGGCGACGGCGTCCTGGCCGGCAAGCAGAGCGCCCTGTACCCGGTGCTGCGCAACCTCGAGGGCTCGGGGCTGCTCGACAGCTTCGTCGAGCCTTCGGATGCGGGGCCGCCGCGCCGCTACTACCGCATCACCGCCAGTGGGCGGGAGATCCTCCGCGACTGGGCGCAAGCCTGGCGCGCCACCCGCGATTCCGTCGATTCCGTCCTTCAGGGGCACTGAGCATGAACACCATGCACGACCGTCCGTTGCCGACCACCATTCCCGAATACCTGGCGCAGTTGCGCGCGGCGCTGGCCGGTGCCGACCCGGCGCTGGTCCAGGACGCGCTGTACGACGCGGAGGAATACCTTCGCTCGGAGCTGGCCGAGAACCCGGACCGCTCCGAGGCCGAGGTGATCGCCTCGGTCGCCGGCAGCTACGGTGCGCCGGAGGAAGTCGCGGACATCTACCGCGATACCGAGGCCAAGGTGCAGACCGCGCTGCGGCCGCCGGCACCGCCGCCGCGCAGCTCGCTGCTGGGACGCTTCTTCGGCGTCGCCGCGGACTCGCGCACCTATGGCGCGATGTTCTACGCGGTGCTGGCCCTGGCCACCGGCATCTTCTACTTCACCTGGGTGGTGACCGGGATCAGCCTGTCGCTGGGGCTGTCGGTGATCATCATCGGCATCCCGTTCGTGATCCTGTTCCTGGGCTCGGTGCGGCTGCTGTCGCTGGTGGAGGGCCGGATCGTCGAGACCATGCTCGGGGAGCGCATGCCGCGCCGGCCGCTGTATGCGGACCGCGACATTCCGCTGCTGACCCGGATCGGGCGCATGTTCACCGACCCGCGGACCTGGTCCACGCTGGTGTACATGCTGCTGATGCTGCCGTTGGGCATCCTCTACTTCACCATCGCGGTGACCTTGCTGGCGACCTCGCTGGGCCTGGTCGTGGCGCCGCTGCTGGCCGGGTTCGGCGCGTTCGACGGCTGGTCGCTGTCGGGGCCGATGTTCGGCTACTGGGAACCGGCCACCGCGCTCGGCTTCTGGGAACTGCCGCTCGCGTTCCTGTGCGGCGTGGTCCTGCTGTTCGCGACCCTGCACCTGCTGCGCGGCATCGGGCGGGTGCATGGGGCGGTGGCGAAGCATCTGCTGGTCAAGGTGTGAGCCAGGGACGCCACTCCACGCCCACGTAAATCGCCCGCGGCGTGCCCGGCAGGAACTGGCGGGCATCGCTTCCGCCGGCGTCGGCGATCACGCCGGTGGCGGCGATCCAGCGGCGGTCGGTGAGGTTGCGCAGGTCGGCGAACCATTCCCAGCCGTGCGCCAGTTCGCCGCCCAGTTTCAGGTTGACCAGGGTGTGGCCGGGCGCCGCGAACGTGTTGGCGTGGTCGATGTAGCCGCCGTGGGGCGTCCACTCGAGTCCCGGTTCGACATGCAGCCTGGTGCCGCATCGCCAGCACAGGGCCGCGCGCAATTGCTGGGGTGGCACCCCGGCCAGTGCGTTGTCGCCGTAGACCGGGTCGTCATCGAAGCGGAAATCGTTGCGCAGGTAGTTCAGCGTGAGCTGCCACGGCGGAGCCGGGCGCCATTGCAGGCCCAGCTCCAGCCCTTGGTGCCGCGTGCGGCCGGCGTTGACCGTGCCGAGCGGATTGCCGGCCGGGCCCTGCAGCGAGAGCAACTCGCCGGCCACGCGGGCGCGGTAGGCGGCGGCATCGATGGTCAGGTCGTCGCGGCGCAGGCGCAGCCCCAGTTCCGCGGTGGTGCCGCGCTGCGCCGCCACCGGGGTGACCCCGGGCCCGCCGCTGAGCTCGCCGAAGCTCGGCGGCTCCGCGCTGCGGCTGAGGTTGGCGAACCACTGCACCGTGTCGCTGGCGACGAAGCGGATGCCCAGCTTGGGATTGATGGCGTGATAGTGCAGGTCGAAGCTTTCATCGCGCCCGTCGGTGACCAGCAGGTCCGTTGACCGGCGCGTCGAGTCGAGCGACTCGACGCCGATCGAAGCCACCCAGCGTGGCGTCCACCAGGCCTGCCACTCGAACCAGGCCGCGAGGTTGCCCGCCTGCTGGTCGAATCGATTGGTCGGTGCGCCGGCCTTGCCGGCGACGTTGACGTAGCGGCGGTCGTCGACACCGCCGCGGGCGTAGGACAGCCCCGCATTGAATCGCACGGGATGGCCACCGAGGGTGCCGGCCTGGCGCCAGCGCAGGTCGATGCCTTCGTCGCTGGAGTCCTGGTCGAGCACCTGGAAGATCGGGTGATGCAGGGACTTGTCGGAGCGGAACAGCGAGGCGGCCAGCGACGCGTCCGCGCCGGGTGCCCACGCGAGCCTGGCGGCGATCCGGTCGAGGCGGTAGTCGCGTCGCTGGTCGAGCGCGAGGTTGCCGGGCGCGGCGAGCGACGGCTGCCGTCGCGCTTCCGCCAATGTCAGGTTGCCCGGGAGTTGCGAGCGGCTGTCGACGTGGGTGACGTACAGCCGCGAGTCGAGGCGCTCGTCGAAGCGCCAACCGACGTTGGCGTTGAGACGGTAGTTCTCCTGCGCCGAATGCGCACGGAAGCCCCGCTGGCTCGCGCCCGTCAGCGTTGCAAAGGCGTCCAGGTGCTCGCTCGCCCCCGCGACGGACCACTGCCCGCGACGGGTGCCGAAGCTGCCGGCTTCGACCCGGGCCGCCAGGGGCGGGGCGTCCATTCCGGTGGGCGAGACCAGGTTGATCGCGCCGCCCAGCGTGGCGGCGCCGTACTCGAGTGCGTTCGCGCCGCGCCAGACTTCGATGTAGCGCGCGGCCAGCGGTTCAATCGCCTGGAAGTCGAAACTGCCGTCGGCAAGGTTCAGCGGGATGCCGTCCTGGAGCACGACGATGCCGCGCCCGTGGAAGGTGCGCTGCAGGCCGGAGCCGCGGATCGACAGGCGCGCCTCTTCGGCGCCGAAGCGCGGCTGCACGAACACGCCCGGCGCGAACCCGAGCGCGTCGGCGAGGTTGCCGACGCGGCCGTCGCGATATTGCCCGCCGTCCACCAGCGTGGTGCCGCCCGCGCGCTCGTCCAGGCGCGCGCGCGCCTGGGCGAGGTTGGGGACAGTGTCCGCCCGCGGGCGTTCGCCGTGGACCACCACCGGGTCGAGGTCGGTCGTTGCGGTGGGCGGGTCGGCGGGCGGTTCCGCGGCGGATGCGTGCGGGGCCGCCGCGCCGAGGGCGCCGGCCAGCGCCAGCGCGATGGCGGGCCCGCGGCGGAGCGCGGGGGGAGGAAGCGGCATTTGCGGCCATTTTACCGGCCGGGTGCGATTTCCAACGAAGTGGCTGTGCAAAGCCGCGCCGGCGAGAGCCAGCAGTGCGAACCGAGCTGGCCGAAGCCCAGCGCCTGGAAGCGCTCGCGATAGAACTTCGCGGGGCGCCCGCGGAACTCGTGCTCGTCGCCTTCGGCCTGGTCTTCGCGGGCGAAGGTCTCCAGGAAGGCGATCCCGCCGCACAGCTCGGCCAGCCCGGGCAGGCCCTTGTCCAGTTCGCGGGTGGACAGGTAGTGCAACACGTCGCTGCACACCAGCAGGTCCACCGGCGGGCAGGGGCGCAGCAGTGCGAAGTCGGCGAAACGGGCGTAGTGCAGGTTGCGGCTGCGGCCGTAGCGCGCGACCGCGTACTCGCTGGCGTCGAAACCGAGGTAGCGCAGCTTCGGCCGCAGCTTCAGCAGCGGCGCGCGCCAGGCGCCCTCGCCGCAGCCGATGTCGAGCACCGTGCGCACCGGCCGCTCCAGGTGGTATTCCGCGGTGGCCACCGCCAGCGCGACCTTGCGCGCGAGGCGGCGGGCGCCGCCGATGCCGCCGTCGCGGTACCAGCGGTCGAAATAGGCCCGGTCGTAGGTCTTGTCCATGATGGCATCCTATCCCGGCCCATTCCGTGCCGGAGCCGCGCATGACCGCCTACCTGATCGTCAAGACCGCCCACCTCGTGTTCGTCATCGCGTGGATGGCGGCGCTGTTCTACCTGCCGCGGATCCTGCTCAACATCGTCGAAGGCGGCGACGACGCGGCGGTGCGCGATCGCCTGCTGCTGATGGGCCGGCGGTTGTACCGCTTCGGGCACATCATGTTCGGTTTCGCATTCCTGCTCGGCCTGGTGCTGTGGCTGGGCTACCGGGTTTTCGACGGCTTCCCGACCATGGTCGCGCAGGGCAGCGCGTGGCTGCACGCCAAGCTTGGGCTGGTGCTGCTGCTGTTCGCCGGGTGGGTGGTCAGCGGCCGCTGGCTGAAGCGGGTCGCGCGCGGCGGCGCGCTGCCGTCGGCGGCCGCGCTGCGCTGGTTCAACGAGCTGCCGGTGGTGCTGCTGGCGGCGATCGTGTGGCTGGTGCTGGCGAAGCCGATGTAGCACCCGAGCCATGCTGTAGCACCCGAGCCATGCTCGGGTGACCTTGTCGAAAGCCGACCATGGGTCGGCTCTACAGGAAATCCGCTGGATCCGGCAGCTTCACCGGGATCCCCTGTTCGCAATAGCCCTGCTCGCACAGCGCGCCGCGCAGGCGCGGGCTGGCCTGCAGCAGCAAGTGGAAGATCGTGTTCTGCTCGATGCTGCCGCGCACGGTGTCGGCGCCGGGACCCCGCGCCCACACGCCCACGTCGTCGCCGCCATGGGATTCGCCGCGCAGCGGCACCACCGCTTCCTGCCGGTAATCCGGGTCGGTGGTGTCCACGTCGGTGAGGTCCGGGCGCCCTCCGGCGCCGGCGTAGCCGGGGCCGTTGGCGTAGCCGAGCGTGGTGTACGGGAGTCCGTTGGCATCGGTCGCCAGCATGTCGGGCGCGTTGTTCCGGTTGGCCTTGCCGAGGATCGGGTTGCCGCGCGCCGGGTAGCCGGCGAAGGTCATGGTGTGCGCGTGGTCGGCGGTGACCACGATCAGGGTGTCGTCGGCCGAGGTCATCGCGTCGGCGACCGCCACCGCTTCCGACAGCGCGATGGTTTCATCGAGCGCGCGGAAGGCGTTGCCGGCGTGGTGGGCGTAGTCGATCAGCGCGCCCTCGACCAGCAGCACGTAGCCGTCCGGATCGCGCTGCAGGCGCTCGATCGCGGCACGGGTCATCTCCGCCAGGGTCGGTTCGCCGGCGCCGTCCTCGCCGCGGTCGTGCACGTAGTGCATGACGCTGGGCTCGAACAGGCCCAGCAGCGGCGCATCCTTCGGCGCGGCCGCCAGCTGCGCCGCGTTCCAGGCGTAGGTGCCGCCGGGATGCCGCGCGCGCCATTGCGCGACCAGGTCACGCCCGTCCTGGCGGCGGCCGGTCATGTCCGGATATTCCGGGTCGGCTTGGTCGACGGGCATGAAGTTGCCGCGGCCGCCGCCGAGCAGCACATCCGGGCCGTGGCCATGGGGGGTTTCGATCATCTGCCGGGCGATGTCGGTGCAGCCCTCGGCACCGGCCTTGGCGATGGCGACGTCGTCCTCCCAGTTGCGGTCGGCCGAGTGGGCGAAGGTCGCGCCCGGCGTCGCATGGGTGACGCGGGTGGTGGTGACCACCCCGGTGGCCATGCCGGTCGACGCGGCAAGCTCCCACAGGGTCAGCATCGGCGCCTGCAACGCGCCCTGGCAGTCGCCGCGCTTCGGCGCCGGGCCGATGCTCAGCACCCCGTAACGGGTCTTCACCCCGGTGGCCATGGCCGACATGGTGCCGGCCGAATCGGGGGTCTGCGCGTCGATGTTGTAGGTGCGGCTGAGCGCGGTGTACGGGAAGCGCTCCCATGCCAGCAGCGTCTCTTCGCCGGGCCGGCCCTCGCGCTGGCCGGCCAGGATCCGCGCCGCGGCCACCGTCGGCAGGCTCATGCCGTCGCCGACGAACAGGATCAGATTGCGAGCGCGGGCATGGCCGCCGCCGCGTACCGCGGCCTGGGCGGCGCCGTTGCGGAACCACCAGGCGGCGGTCTCGCCCTCGGGGTGGTGGATGTCGGGGACTTCTATCGCGGTTGCCTGCGCGGATGCCGGCGGCGGCGCGGCGGGCAACGGCGGCTGGCTCGCGCAACCGGCCAGCAGAGTGGCGAGCAGCGCGCAACGAAGTGTTGCGGAATTGGACATCTGGCGCATGGCGCCGATGGTATCTTCAACCAATGAGGCTCGTCTCCGCGTGGTTCCGCATTCCGTTCTGGCAGCGCGTGCTGGCCGGCTTCGTGCTCGGCGCGCTGGCCGGCTGGATCGTCGGCCCGGCCTCGGAAACCTGGTTCGGTCCGTTCGGCGACCTCTACGTCACCCTGATCAAGCTGATCGCAGCGCCGCTGGTGTTCTTCGCGGTGATCCACGCGGTGTCCTCGCTGCACGGGCAGAAGTCGATGGTGGCGCTGGGCGGGCGCACCTTCGCCTGGTTCGCAGGCACCGCGGTGCTGGCGGTCGGCGTCGGCCTGCTGGTGGGCACCGTGCTGCAGCCGGGCATCGGAGTGGGCGCGCTGTCGATCGCCTCGGACTACGTGCCCAAGACCGTGCCCGACCCGATCCAGGTGCTGATGGACGTGGTGCCGGCGAATGCGTTCTACGCGCTCACCGGCATCGGCCAGACCACCAATGCCGCCGGCGAAACGGTGCTGGCCGCGGGCAAGGGCTCGATCCTGCCGGTGATCTTCATCGCCGCGCTGCTCGGCTTCGCGATGGTGAAGCTGGGCGACCGGGTGGCAATGGCGCGCAAGCTGGCCGGCGAGGCCAGCGAGCTGATGATCCAGGTCACCCGCTTCGTGCTGGAGGTGACCCCGATCGGCACCTTCGGCCTGATTGCCGCGCTGGTCGGCTCCTACGGTTTCGAGAAGCTGCTGCCGCTGGGCAGCTTCGTGATCGCGCTGTACCTGGCCTGCGTGATCCAGATCGTGTTCGTGTATGGCGGGCTGCTGCTCAGCCACGGGCTGAACCCGCTGAAGTTCTTCCGCGGCGCGGCCTCGGGCATGCAGGTGGCGTTCGTCAGCTCCTCGAGCTTTGCCTCGATGCCGGCGGCGCTGCGCAGCGTCACCCACAACCTGGGCGTGGACCGCGACTACGCCGCGTTCGCGGTGCCGCTGGGCGCGAGCATCAAGATGGACGGCTGCGGCGCGATCTACCCGGCGCTGGCGGCGGTGTTCATTTCCCAGTACACCGGCGTGCCGATGAGCGCGGACCAGTACCTGGTGGTGATGATCGCCTCGGTGCTCGGCAGCTTCGGCACCGCCGGCGTGCCGGGGACCGCGGTGGTGATGGCCACGGTGGTGCTGAGCGCGGCCGGCCTGCCGCTGGAGGCGATCGGCTACCTGTACGCCATCGACCGCGTGCTCGACATGATGCGCACGATGACCAACGTGACCGGGCAGATGCTGGTGCCGGTGCTGGTGGCGCGCGAGACCGGGCTGCTCGACCGCGAGATCTACGAGGCGGCCTCGAGCAACATCGGCCTGGCCGAGGGCGAGAGCGCCGAGCCGCACCCGGTGCGCGACGCCGCCTGAGCGCCCCCGCCGCGCGCCGCGCCGCGCGCCGCGCCGCGCCGTGACTTTCGTTCGCGTGACTTCCGGCGGATATGCCGCGCGCGCGGCCGGGTTAGCGTTGCCGGCAACTTCCAAGGGGATTCGTCCATGCGCATGCGGCATTTCGCCCTGCTGCTGGCCGGGCTGGCGGCGGTGGCACCGGCCTTTGCGGCCGACGCCGACGCCGACCGGTGGACCGTGCCGGTCGCGGTCAGGCAGCTCGACAACGGCCTGACGGTCGTGGTGTCGGAGGACCACAGCTCGCCCACCGTCGGCGTGAGCGTGGTCTACCACGTGGGCATGCGCCTGGAGCCGCGCAACCGCACCGGCTTCGCCCACCTGTTCGAGCACCTGATGTTCGAGGGCACGCCGAACGCGCCGGAGGGCACCTTCGACCGCGTGATCACCGGCGGCGGCGGGCGCAACAACGGCTCCACCCGCGCCGATTTCACCAACTACATCGAGGTCGCGCCGGTCTCGGCGATCGAGCCGATCCTGTGGCTCGAGGCCGACCGCATGAAGACCCTGGACTTCAACCCGGTCACGCTGAAGAACCAGCAGGACGTGGTGAAGGAGGAGATCCGGGTCAACGTGAAGAACCAGCCCTACGGCGGCTTCATGTGGATCGACATCGGCCAGCACGCGTTCTCCAAGTGGGAGAACAACCACGATGGCTACGGCAGCTTCGAGGACCTGGAGAACGCCAGCCTCGAGGACGTGGCCGCGTTCCACCGCGACTACTACGGCCCGAACAACGCGGTGCTGGGCATCGCCGGCGACATCACCCCGGAGCAGGCGTTCGCACTGGCCGAGAAATACTTCGGCGACATCCCGGCGCGCCCGACCCCGGCCGCGCCCGATTACGCCGAAGGCCTGAACACCCGGGAGAAGCGCGTGGTCCAGGGCGATGCGCTGGCCCAGGTGCCGGCGATCGCCGCGGCCTGGAAGATGCCCGCGCGCGGCAGCAAGGACCAGGCGGCGATGGCGGTGCTGGGCGACGTGCTCGCCGGTGGCGATGCCTCGCGTTTCTACCAGGGCCTGGTCAAGGGCCGCGAACTGGCCTTGAACGTGGACTCGCTGTTCGGCCTGACCGACGCCTGGACCTACGACGGCCCGACCCTGTTCACCGTGTTCGCGCTGTACAAGCCGGACGCCAGCGCCGATGCGCTGCTCGCGGCGATGGACGAGGAGATCGCGAGGATCGCGGCCGAAGGTGTAGGCGACGAGGAGCTGGCGCGGGTCAAGACCCGGATGCTGGCCGACTGGTACAACAACCTCGAATTCTTCATGAGCCGCGCCGACCGCCTGGCCAAGCTGCAGACGCTGTGGGGCGACGCCAATGTCGTGAACGAGATTCCGGGCTGGATCGAGGCGGTGACCCCGGCCGACCTGCAGCGCGCCGCGCGCACCTACCTGACCCGCGACAACCGCACCGTGATCGACCGCGTGCCCGACGCCATGCTCGCGGCCCGCAAGCAGCTGGAGTCGGCCCGATGAGCATCCGCGACAAGCAACACCCGACCACCTCCTTCCTCCGTCGCACCGCGCTGGCCTGCGCGCTGTCGCTGCTGGTCGCCGGCGCCGCCCAGGCGGGCCACGATGCGCCACTGCCCGCCGACCTGCCGCCGTTCGCGCCGGACAAGCCGCTGCCGGTCGCCGACATCGTCCAGCGCACCCTGGCCAACGGCCTGCAGGTGTGGGTGGTGCCGCGCGACGGCGTGCCGCGGGTGGATTACGTCCTCGCGGTCCGCGGCGCCGGCAATGCCGCCGATCCCGCCGACGCGTCGGGCTTCGCCGACATGCTCGCCGGCATGCTGGTGGAAGGCACTTCCGGACACGATTCGCGGCAGATCGCCGAAGCGGCGCAGGGCTTCGGCGGCGGCATCGGCGCCAGCGCCGGCGCCGACGCGATCTTCGTCCAGGCGAACGCGCTGCCCTCGCACGCCGCGGGCATGATGGACCTGCTGGCCGAAGTCGCGCGCGAGCCGGCGTTCCCCGCCGCGGAAGCACGGTTGCAGCAGGCCAACGCGCTGCAGCAGCTCAAGGCGTCGGAGGCGCAGCCCGGGTTCAAGGCGACCCGGGCGTTGCTGAAGGCGGTCTACGGCGACCACCCCTATGCGCGCGTGCAGTCGAGCGAGGGCGGCATCGCCGCGGCCACGCCGGACGCGCTGCGCGCCGCGCACGAAGCGCGCTTCCGCCCGGACCGGGCGTTGCTCGTCGTGGCCGGCCGGATTTCACCGGATGAGGCGATGCGCCTGGCCGAGGCGGCGTTCGGCGACTGGCAGGCCAGCGGCGAGCCGTTGCCGGAAACCGCGCCCGCGCGGCGCCAGGCACCGGTGTCGCACGTGCTGGTGCAGCGCGACGGCAGCGTGCAGTCGGCGATCCGCCTGGGCCGCCCGGCGATCCCGGCGACTGATCCGGACTACATCCCGCTGCAACTGGCGAGCACGGTCCTGGGCGGCGGCTTCAGCAGCCGCGTCAACCAGAACCTGCGCGAGGACAAGGGCTATACCTACGGCGCCAGCGCCTACCAGTCGCCCGCGCGCAACGGCGGCCGCGTGCAGGCCGGCGCGGACGTGCGCAACGAGGTGACCGGCGCGGCGATTGCCGAGTTCTTCAAGGAGTTCGAGCGCCTGGCCAACGAGCCGGTACCGGCGCAGGAACTGGTCGACACCAAGCGCTACGTCGCCGGCGGCTACCTGATCAGCAACCAGTTGCAGGGCGCGGTCGCGAACACGCTGGCCAGCTACTGGGTCGGCGGCCAGCCGGCCGGGGCGCTGGCGCAGTACGTGCCGCGGATCCGCGCGGTGGACGCGGCGCAGGTCCAGGCGATGGCGCGCAAGTACTGGAATCCGGCCGACCAGTCGATCGTCGTGGTCGGCGACGCCAGCGCGATCGCGGAACAGCTGGCGCCCTACGGCAAGTTCACGATCGAAGGCGCGATCCAGGCGGACGGGGCGAAGCAGCAGTAGCCCCGGGTGGCCCCGGATGCCGCGTCCCGGTCAGATGCCGGCGACGCGGCGGGCCTGCAGGAACTTGTGGCCCCAGTAGCCGTCCTCGAGCGAGGACACGGTGACGTCGCGGCCGGTGCGCGGCGCGTGCACGAAGCGGCCGTCGCCAAGGTAGATGCCGACGTGGTCGACCCGGCCGCGACGGCCGAAGAACACCAGGTCGCCCGGGGTCAGCTCGGCGCGGTCCACCTTCTGGCCCTGGCGCGCCATGTCGCGGGACACGCGCGGCAGCTCGATGCCCAGGGTGGTGCGGAACACGTAGCCGACCAGGCCACTGCAATCGAAGCCGGCGGTGGTGGTGCCGCCCCAGCGATACGGCGTGCCGAGCAGGGTCAGGGCCTGCTTGAGCAGGCGCTGGATGCGGCTGGCCTGCGGCACGGCCGGGGCGGGGGCGGCGACCGCAGCCGCGTCGGTGGCGGTGGCCGCGGCGGCCTGCGGCGCCGCGGATTCGCGGACCACGGCCGCGGCGCCCGGCGCCGAGGCGGTCACGGTGGCGACGGGCAGCACCGCCTGCTGCGCCAGCGCGGGCAGGGCGGCGAAGGACAGGCAGGCGGCAAGGACGGCGCCCGCGCAGGGGCGGCGGATGGCGGCAAGGCGGCTTGAGCGCGTCAGGTCGGTTGTCGTCACGCGGTCTTGGCGAAAATGAGCGATGCGCGATGGTGCCGCCATGGCCCGCGCGAGTGGTTCAAATTCCGTTAGGGGACTGTGAAGAGCGGTCGCCGGGGCCACCCGCATTCATGTAGAGCCGACCCTGTAGAGCCGACCCATGGTCGGCTTTCCATCAAGGTCACCCGACCATGGGTCGGGTGCTACAGCACCCGTTTGGCGCCGGTGTAGTGGTCGCGGAACCAGGCGCCGTCGAGGCGGTCGAGGCGGACCGTGCCGCCGCTGCTGGGGGCGTGCACGAAACGGCCGTCGCCGACATAGATGCCGACGTGGCTGACTTCGCCGCCGCTGCCGAAGAACACCAGGTCAGAGGGCGCCAGCCGCTCGGGCGGGATCGGCGGGCCCTGGTAACGGGCCAGCGCGCGCGAGGTCCGCGGCAGCGACAGGTCGAGCATGTCGCGGAACACGTAGTTGACCAGGCCGCTGCAGTCGAAGCCGCTTTCGGGCGTGTTGCCGCCCCAGCGGTAGGGCGTGCCGACCAGGCTGATCGCGCGCATCAGCACGGCGTTGGCGGCCGCCGGATCGGCCGGGGTGGCGTTGCCCCAATGGCGCGCCTGGGGTGGCGCCTGGCGCACCTGGTCGCCGCCGCCACAGGCGCCCAGCAGCGCCATCGCCACGGCGAGCGCGGCGACGCGGGCGGCCCTGCGCGCGAGTGGATTTGGCCCGAGGCCTGCGTTGCCCGGATAATGCGCCCCCATTCGCCGGATGCTACCCCCGCCATGAAGATCGAGAAAGACCGCGTCGTCCGCTTCCACTATTCCGTGTCCGAGCAGGGCGCCGAGCCGGTCGAGAGCTCCCGCGACGGCGAGCCGCTGGCGATCCTCGCCGGCCACGGCAACATCATCCCGGGCCTGGAGAAGGCGATGGAGGGCCGCGAGGCGGGCGAGAAGTTCGCGGTCGACGTGGCCGCGGCGGACGCGTACGGCGAGAAGCGCGAGGGCATGGTCCAGCGGGTGCCGAAGAAGCATTTCGGCAACCAGCGCCTGGCCCCGGGCATGCAGGTGGTGCTGAACACCAATTTCGGGCCGCGCCCGGTCACCATCGCCAAGGTCGGCATGAGCGTGGTGGACGTGGACCTCAACCATCCGATGGCGGGCAAGGACCTGC
>JBIQLI010000008.1:0-76159 GCA_044464395.1 Lysobacter sp. | reverse complement strand
CACGACAGCCTGGGCGACCTGACGCCCGCCGAATATCGCCAGCAACTGATCGCCGGAAGTTCTACTTTAGAAATGTCTGCTTGACGGGGAAGCTTACGCGATGTCCGGATTCAGCTTCGTATTGCGTCACAGTTCAGGGTTACCATCGCAAGTCCTGCCCCAGGCTGGACCGGAAGAAGGATGCTTCAGGAAGTCGCCATTCAGGGAACCTTGCTCGCGTTCGCCAGCGCCTGGCTGCTGGTCTGGATGCTGAAGCCAGTGGCCTACCGCTGGAACCTTCTGGACCACCCCGGATGCGCCCGCAAGTGCCACGACGGCCCCACGCCCGTGACCGGTGGTCTCGCGATGACGGCGGCCGCGGTGATCGGTGGGTTCCTGGTCTGGGAAGGCTCCCCGGCCATGATCGGCCTGCTCCTGGGCATGCTCCTGCTCCTCGCCGTGGGCCTGCTGGACGACCTGCGGGACATCCGCTGGCAGTGGCGCATCCTCGCCCAGGTCGCCGCGGCGCTGAGCCTCTATTACGTGGGCGGTGTCCGGGTGGAGCAGATCGGCGACGCGCTCGGTTTCCCGCACCGCACCCTGGGTCCGCTGTCGCTGCCGTTGACGGTGTTCGCCACCGTCGGCCTGATCAACGCCATCAATCTGATCGACGGCGTTGACGGCCTGGCCGGTTCGCTGGTGTTCGCCGGCCTGCTGATGCTGGTCTGCGCCGCGCTGTACGCCGGCAACGGCGATCTGGCGGGCCAGGTGCTGGTGCTCGCGGGGGCGGTGGCGGGCTTCCTGGCCTGGAACTTCCGCTTCCCGGGGCGCTCCCGGGCGGCCGCCTTCATGGGCAACTCCGGCAGCGCGTTGCTGGGCCTGGCGGTGGCCTGGGTCTGCTTCCGCCTGACCCAGAATCCGGGGCACCCGGTGAGCCCGGTGCTGGCGCTGTGGTTGCTGCCGGTGCCGGTGATGGATTGCCTGGTGCTCATCGTCCGCCGGCTGCGTGAAGGGCGGTCGCCGTTCTCTGCCGGTCGCGACCACATCCATCACTACCTGCAGGACGCGGGCTTCGGGCCGATGGGGGTGTGTGCGGTGGTGGTCGGTTTCAGCTTCGTCACCGGGCTGGCGGCCGGGCAGGCGATGCGCCTGGATATTCCGAACGTGCTGATCCTGGCGAGCTTCCTGGGCTTGTGCGTGGGCTGGTATGCGCTGTCGGTGCGGCGCGAGCGGGCGGTGGCGATGTTTGCTGCGCTGCGGCGGTTGCTGCTGGGGAATGTGGTGGGGGGGAAGGCGGTGTTGGTGCCGGCGGCTTCTAATGATGATTTGCCTGCGGGTGAGGGGGAGGTGCGGGCTAGTGGGAAGTTGTAGGGAAGGCCGTCGGGGCTTGCGCCCCTCCCACAAGTGGCATTTGCATGGGAGCCGACCATGGGTCGGCTCTACATTTTTTGGCTCTACAGGTTGGCGATGACTTGCTGCAGGGGCTGGGGTTTGCCGAGGCAGTAGCCTTGGGCGCGGTCGCAGTGGTTGTTGCGTAGCCAGTCGTATTCGGGCTGTTCCTCGACGCCTTCGGCGACGACCGTGAGGCCGAAGCTGTGGCCCAGTTGCAGCAGGGCCTGGCAGATGGAGGCGTTGCGGCGGTCGGCGTGGACCTTGTGGACGAAGGCGCGGTCGATCTTCAGCGCGTCGATCGGCAGGTGGCGCAGGTAGGCCATCGACGAGAAGCCGGTGCCGAAGTCGTCCAGCGAGATGCACACGCCGCGTTCCTGCAGTTGCCGCAGGTGGCGGCGCGCCTGTTCCGGGCGCTTCATGAGGATGCTTTCGGTCAGTTCGAGGTGCAGTGCGCCGCGCGGCAGGCTGTAATCGCGCAGCACTTCGTCCACTTCGTCGGCGATGTCGTTGTCGAGGAATTGCGCCTGTGAGACGTTGACCGCGATCGACAGGCCGCCGTGGCCTGCGGCCTGCAGCTGCCGGTGGGCGAGGGCGGCCTCCCGCAGCGCCCAGCGCCCCAGCGGCACGATGAGGCCGGAGCCCTCGGCCACGGGGATGAACTCGCCGGCGGCGATGAAACTGCCATCGGTCTGGGGCCAGCGCAGCAGTGCCTCCAGCCCACTGGCCCGGCGTTCGCGAAGATCTTCGATCCGCTGGAAGTGCAACTCGAACTCGCCGCGTTCCAGGGCCCGGTGCAGGCGCGCGGCCATGCGCAGGCGCTCGCCCGCCTTGCGGGTCATGGCCGGCTCGAAGGCGAGCACGGGCCGCCCCTCGGATCGGGCCAGGTGCGCGGCGAGGGCGGCATGGCGGATCGCCTGGTTGGCGTCCGGATGGTCGCCCGGAAAGTCGGCGATGCCGATCCAGGACTCGAGCTGCTGGCGGCTGTCGCGCCCGGCGACCGGCTGCGCCAGCGCTTGCCGGAGCTCGCCCAGTGCACGGTCCCAGTCCGCCGGGTCGCGCACCGCCAGCACGAACTCCTCGGGACGCATGTGTCCGAGCTCGCCGTAGGCCTGGCCCAGCAGCTCCAGCCGGCAGGCCATGCGCTGCAGGACGCGAGTGCCAACCTCCGGCCCCAGGCTGTCGGAGATCAGTTCCAGCCCGCGCAGCTGGATGTAGGCCAGGCGCCAGGGGTGCCCTTGCTCCGCCTGCAGCAGTTCTGCGAGCGCACGCGCGTTGAGCACGCCGGTGACCGGGTCGTGGCTGGCGCGGTAGGCGATTTCGCGCTGGCGCGCGAGTTCGCGGGTGACGTCTTCGGCGAGGATCAGGAACCCCGGGCGCCCGTGCAGGCGGATCGCGCGCGAGTGGATCCGCACTTCCAGCAGGCTGCCGTCCTTGCGCTGGTGGGTCCACACCCGCGCGTGCAGTTCCTCGTCGCTGAGCAGGCCTTCCGCGGCGCGGCGGGCGTCTTCGCGGAACTCCTCGGGGCGGATGTCGAGGATGGTCATCGCCAGGAACTCTTCCCGGCTCCAGCCGTACTGCCGCACCGCGGCGTCGTTGACCTCGAGGAAGGCGAGGGTGGCCGAGTCATAGACCCACGACGGCAACGGGTTCTGCTCGAACAACACCTGGAACGGGTGCTCGGCGGGCGTGGATCCGGCAGCGGGCGAAGGGTCGTCCATGCGCTTGGGCATGGTGGCTGACGCGGCCGCCACAGTCTGTGAAGTCGGCGTGGGGGCGGGGTGGCAATAAGACGCTGACGTATGTGCGTCATTGACGCACATACGCCATTGACGTATACTCTGGCCACATGATCTTCGTCGAGACGCCAGTCTTCACGTGCCAATTGAAGGAACTCCTCACGGACGAGGAATACTCCGCGCTTCAGCGGTTCCTGATCGCCAAGCCATTGGCTGGTGATGTGATCAAAGGCTCGGGAGGGCTGCGCAAAGTCCGCTGGACGCTTGCCGGACAAGCGTGGCGGCGTTCGAGTGATCTATTACTTCGTCGATGAAGCAGAGCAATTCAGGATGCTGCTCATCTACCGGAAAGGAGTCCAGGACGATCTGACATCAGCACAACTGAGGGTGCTGAGAACAATCAAAGACAGGTGGTCATGATGGACAAGAAGCTTTTTTCCCAGCTTGTGGAAAGCATGGAACAGATGGGCGAAATCACGCGCGGTGAGCGTGCGCCTTCGCGCGAGTTCCATGTGGACTCGGTGGTGGTCAAGGAAGTGCGGGCCGCGACGGGATTGTCGCAGGCGCGCTTCGCGAGAATGATCGATGTCAACGTGGGGACGCTGCGCAATTGGGAACAGGGGAGGCGTTCTCCGACGGGGCCTGCGAAGGCACTTCTGCGTGCAATCAAGAATGACCCGGAGCGAGTGATCCGGGCGCTTGCCGAATGAGAAGCCACAAAAAAGCCGGCCCGGGGCCGGCTTTCGATTGACGCAACCTGGTGGGCGGTGCAGGGATCGAACCTGCGACCCTTGCCGTGTGAAGGCAATGCTCTACCGCTGAGCTAACCGCCCGGGTGCTGTCCACGAGTGTGGAAGCCCCGTAGTTTACGGGCCCCTGAAGCTTCCGACAACTCCGTAGAGCCGACCCATGGTCGGCTCATGCCCGTCGTCTAATACGCCCGACACTGCAGGAACCGCACCGGCCGCTCGCTCCCCGCCGGGTACTGCACCTGCAGACGGGCGGCCCCGAGCTCCGGGTCCTGCTCGAGCAGCGGGCAGATGCTGCGCGGGTCGAAGGTTTTGCTGCTGGTGTCCACGCGCAGGGTGGAGGGGGTGGCCCAGTGGGCGCCGGTGACGTGGGGCAGGGCGGCGATGGCTTCGGCGATTCGGGTGCGGCGTTGCTCGATGGGAAGGTCTGCTGTTGGGGCCTCTGGAGCAGAAGGGGGCTCAGGGGGGGGGATCTCACTTGTGGGAGCGGCGGGAGCCGCGACTGGGTCAGTGGGCTCGTCTGTCGGGGCTTCCGCCCCTCCCACAAGTGGGGTCTGCTCCACCTGAACCTGCTCCACTTGGGCCTGCTCGGGCTCGCCCACTCCAGCCGACCCACCGATCTTCATGTCGCGCATCGCGAAGCCGACCAGGACGGCGATGACCAGGGCGCCGCCCCAGGCCAGGGCGTACTGGCCGCGCAAGCGGCGGCGGGCGGCGCGGTCGATGTCGCGTAGCTGTTCTTCGCTCAGAGAATCCTGGAGCTCGTCCCACATGGTGTGGCCATCGAGCAGTTCGATCCGGTGGGCGCGGGCCACGGTGAACGCGGCTGGCGGGAAGCGGCCGGGGATTGCGAGCACGCCGCCCTGCAGGCCCTGCTGGCGCAGGTGCGCGGCAAACTCGGCGATCGCGGTCGAACCCGCCTTCCAGGCGCGGCTGTGGCGGCTGGACAGCAGCCACTTCTGGCCCCCGCGCTCGAGCAGGTACTCGCCCTCGGTGCCGGCGCCGCCGAAGCTGCGCTCGTAGCCGCGGCCGTTGAGCACGGCCAGCACCAGTTGCACGAAGTCCGACCACGACAGGCTGGCCAGCATGCGCAGGCCGGCCGCGCGCGCCTCGTAGGGCTGGCGGGACTTGAGGATGTAGAGCGTGGCCGCGAGGCCGAGCAGGACGAACAGCGCGAGCGGAATCAGCCAGGAACTGCTTGGTGGCACGTCGGGACCCCCTGTCGTAGGCGGCCAAGCATACCCGTAGAGCCGACCCATGGTCGGCTTTCACCCGACGCGGAAGCCGACCATGGGTCGGCTCTACAGGAGGGGCAAGGGGTTACAGGCGTTCCTTCAGGAGCCGCAGCAACTCGGTTTCGATCGTGCCGCGCATCGCGGCGAACAGCAGGCCCAGTTTCGCGGTGACGTGGACCTGGCCGGGCAGCAGGTCCATGCGGCCTTCCACGCCCGGGCGCACGAAGTGCACGGAGTCGCCTTCCCAGCGGTAGTCGAGCCCGACCTTGTGCCCGAGCTGCACCACCGCGTCCTCCACCGCCTTGCGCGCCGCGTCGGGCGAGAGCGTGTGCAGGTGGCGGATGTCGATGCGGGACATGGCGATATTGTAGATTGCGGGCGTGAACGCCATCACATTGCGCGCCCCAGGGACCGAACTCGACGCCGTGCCGCTGTCCCAGGGCCGCGTTGCCGTGGGGCGTGCCCCCGACGGTGGCTTGCAGCCAGTCGAGGATCCGGCCTCCGCGCGGGCGAGTTTCTGCGTGGACCGCCGCGGGACCTGGCTGGTGGTGGGCGAAGGCGTGCGCGGCGTCCACGTCAACGGGCGCCCGGTGCAGCACAAGGCCATGCTGCGCGCCGGCGACACCGTCTACCTCGACGGCGTGGAGATCCTGCTGGTGGGGGCTTCCCCTCCTGTGGGTCCCCCACTTGTGGGTCCCTCCCTTGTGGGAGCGACGCAAGTCGCGACTGTCCCTTCCCAGGACACCCCAGACCCCAGGATCATCCTCCGCGCCACCACCGGCCCCCACCACGGCCGCAGCTTCACCCTCGACACCCCGCGCATCGTCGGCAGCGACGCCGCGGCCGACATCCGCATCGAATCTCTCGCCAGCCGGCATGCGCGGCTGGAGTTGCAGGGGGGACAGGTCTCGCTTGAAATGCTCGCCGACGGGGCCGGTGTGCTGGTCAACGGCACGCCCTGCCGCTCGGCGCAACTACAGCCCGGCGACCAGGTCGCGTTCGACGCGCACAACCGCTTCGTGCTCGAGGCGCCGACCCCGGTGTTGGGCATGAAGGTGGACGGCGAACTGCCCGAGGACTGGCCGCCGGCGGAACCACCCAGGCCGGCGCCGCCGCCGGAGCGCATGCGCGTGCCGTGGTTGCTGTTGGCCGCCGCACTGATCGCAGCCGCGCTGAGCGCCTTGCTTCTGTTGTAGAGCCGACCCATGGTCGGCTCTCCCTCTCCCCCCAGGAACGCCCAGCCGACCATGGGTCGGCTCTACAATCGGCCTTATGCGCGCATTCAACTTTTCCGCAGGGCCGGCCACGCTGCCGGAATCGGTGCTTCGCCAGGCGGCGGAGGAGATGCTGGATTTCCGCGGGGCCGGGGCGTCGATCGCCGAGCTGAGCCATCGCGGCGCGGAGTTCATGGCCGTCGCCGCGCAGACCGAGGCCGACCTGCGGGCGCTGCTCTCGGTCCCCGAGGACTACGCGGTGCTGTTCCTGACCGGTGGCGCGACCACGCTGCAGGCGCTGTTGCCTTTGAACCTGGCCGCGCCCGGCCAGGCGGCCGACTACGTGCTGACCGGGCATTGGGGCAAGACCGCGATCAAGCAGGCGAAGCCGTACGTGGCGCTGAACATCGCCGCGAGCAGCGAGGGCGATGGCTTCCGTTCGATCCCTGCGCGCCCGCAGTGGACGCTGTCGCCCGACGCGGCGTACGTGCATATCACCGCGAACGAGACCATCCACGGCGTCGAGTTCCGCGAGGTTCCGGACACCGGCGACGTGCCGCTGGTCGCCGACTTCAGTTCCTCGATCGCGTCCGGGCCGGTGGACGTGCGCCGCTTCGGCGTGATCTACGGCGGCGCGCAGAAGAACCTGGGCCCGTCCGGGATCAGCTTTGCGATCGTGCGCCGTGACCTGCTGCAGCGCGAGGGCCAGCCGCGCGCGGACATCCTCGACCTGCGTTCGCACCTGGCCAAGGAATCCATGCTCAACACGCCGCCGACCTTCAACTGGTACCTGTTGGGGCTGACGGTGAAGTGGATGCTGGACGAGGGCGGGGTGGCCGCATTCGCCGAGCGCAACGCGCGCAAGTCGGCGCTGCTGTACGCCGCGATCGACGGTTCCGGCGGGTTCTACCGCAACGAAGTCGCCCCGGCCGTGCGTTCGCGCATGAACGTGCCTTTCATGCTGCACGACGCGGCGCTGGACAAGGCGTTCCTGGAGGAAGCCAAGGCGGCGCGCCTGATCGGGCTGAAGGGCCACCGCGCGCTCGGCGGCATGCGGGCCTCGCTGTACAACGCGATGCCGGAGGCCGGGGTGCAGGCGCTGGTGGACTTCATGGGCGACTTTGCCCGGCGCCATGGGTAGTGGCCCCGATCCTGTAGAGCCGACCCATGGTCGGCTTGCATGTCGCGGGGAGGAGCCAGCCGACCATGGGTCGGCTCTACAGGGGTGGGTGGCAGGGAAAGCCCAAGGCCCCCTGACCGGGTCCCCGGCCATCCCCGGCGACAAATCCATTTCCCACCGCGCGGTGATGCTCGCCGCGCTCGCCGACGGTACGTCGCGGATCGAGGGCTTCCTCGAAGGCGCGGACACGCGGGCGACGGCGGGCATCTTCGAGGCGATGGGCGTGCGCATCGAGGCGGCGGCGCCGGGCGTGCGGGTGGTGCATGGGGTCGGCGTGGACGGGCTGCGGGCGCCTTCGGGACCGCTCGATTGCGGCAACGCCGGCACCGGCATGCGCTTGCTGGCGGGACTGCTGGCGGGGCAGCGCTTCGATAGCACTTTGGTGGGCGACGCTTCGTTGTCGGTGCGGCCGATGCGCCGGGTGATCGAGCCGCTGGCGGCGATGGGCGCGCGGATCGACAGCGACGACGGCCACGCGCCGTTGCGCATCCGCGGCGGGCAGTCCTTGCGCGGGATCGACTACGCCTCGCCGGTGGCCAGCGCGCAGGTGAAATCGGCGGTGTTGTTGGCTGGCTTGTACGCCGAAGGCCGCACGGTAGTGCGCGAGCCGGCACCGACCCGCGACTACACCGAACGGATGCTGCAAGCGTTCGGCTACGCAGTGGACGCCGCACCGGGGGTCGCTTCGCTGGAAGGCGGCGGCCGCCTGCGCGCGACCGACGTGGCGGTGCCGGCGGACTTCTCTTCCGCCGCGTTCTTCCTGGTCGCCGCCACGCTGGTGCCAGGCTCCGAGCTGGTGCTCCGCGGCGTCGGCATCGACCCGCGCCGCACCGGCCTGCTGCGTGCCCTGGAATTGATGGGCGCCTCGATCTCTGTAGAGCCGACCCATGGTCGGCTTGCCCCTGGCCACGAACAGCCAAGCCGACCATGGGTCGGCTCTACCGTGGATTTTGTTGTCCGCCACGCACCCCTGCACGGCATCGAAGTCCCCGCAGACCTGGTCCCCGACATGATCGACGAGTTCCCCATCCTCTGCGTCGCCGCGGCCTGCGCGCGCGGGCGCACGGTGATCCGAGGTGCGGCGGAGCTGCGGGTCAAGGAATCCGACCGGATCGCGGCCATGGCCACGGGGCTGCGCACGCTCGGCATCGTCGTGGAAGAACTGCCCGACGGGCTGGTGATCGAAGGCGGCCGCCTGCGCGGCGGCGAGGTCGACAGCCACGGCGACCACCGCATCGCGATGGCATTCGCGGTGGCGGGGCAGGCGGCGGATGGGGAGGTGCGGATCCGCGACGTGGCGAATGTGGGGACGTCGTTTCCGGGGTTTCTGGGGGTGGCGTCGGGCGTCGGGTTCAACCTGGACTGAGCGCGCTGCTCGTCGATCGAGACTAAAAGCGCCCCTCATCCGGCGCTTCGCGCCACCTTCTCCCCGCAAGCGGGGAGAAGGGACACCCACGAACATCCCTTCTCCCCGCGCGCGGGGAGAAGGTGCCCCGCAGGGGCGGATGAGGGGCGCTTTTCCCTTGCCCCTACCGCCCCAACGCAAACTCGATCGGCACCTGCACTGTCCCTTCCACCGGCGTCTCCCCCTGCATCGCCGGCGCGAACCGCCAGCGGCGGACCGCGTCGATGGCGGCGCGGTCGAGGCTGCGCGAGCCGCTGCTGTCGATCAGGTCGATGTCGCCCGGCTCGCCGCGAGCGTTGACGTGCACCCGCAACAGCACGGTCCCCTGTTCGCCACGACGGTACGCGTCGCGCGGGTAGCGCGGGGCGGGTTGCTGGATGGGGTGGGGGAGGGTCGTCGGCCTTGTGGTGGGAGCGACGGGGGGCGCGACTGGCTCGGGCGGTGGCGCCGGGAAGGCCATCGGGGCTTCCGCCCCTCCAACAGGATCCCGCTGCGCTTCCAGACGTTCTTCGGCTTCCTCGACCTCGGGCGCGATGCTGCCGCGCTCGCTGGCCGGCAGCGGCGCGGGCAGGGGTTCGAAGACCTGGCCGGGCAGCGGCGGCAGGCCGGGCTCGGTGCGGTAGAAGTCGGTGTTGTTGCGCTGGTCCCACCACAGGGCGAGGAACGCGAGCAGGCCCAGGACAAAGGCCAGGGCGGTGGCGACCAGGGCGCCACGCCCGGGCAGCCAGTCGGGGCGGTTGGCGTGGGGGGAAGGTGCGGACATCGGCGACCCAAACCTCTGTGTTCCGGCTCCGGTGGAGCCATTCTGGCACGAGCTTGCGGGAATCCCGGGCAACGGGCGGTGAATCCGCGCGATAATCGCGCTTTCGCATGCAACTTCACGGCTCCCGATGCTCGATCCCGTCCTGCTCCGCACCCATGCCGCCGACACCGCCCAGCGCCTGCGCGAGAGCCGCGGTTTCGAACTCGACGCCGCCGCCTTGGACGCGCTGGAAGCCGAGCGCAAGGCGATCCAGGTGCGCACCCAGGAGCTGCAGAACCTGCGCAACACCCGCAGCAAGGCGATCGGCCAGGCCAAGGCCAAGGGCGAGGACGTGTCGGCGCTGCTGGCCGAGGTGGCGGGCTTCGGCGACGAGCTGAAGGCCAGCGAGGCGCGGCTGGAGGCGGTGCGCGGCGAGATCGAGGCGATCGCGCTGGGCATCCCGAACCTGCCGGACCCTTCGGTCCCGGTGGGCGCCGACGAGTCGCAGAACGTGGAGCAGGCGCGCTGGGGCACGCCGCGGACGTTCGACTTCGCGGTCAAGGACCATGTCGAGCTGGGCGCGCGCAAGGGCTGGCTGGACGGCGACACCGCGGCCAAGCTCAGCGGCGCGCGCTTCACCGTGCTGCGCGGCGAGCTGGCCCGGCTGCACCGCGCGCTGGCGCAGTTCATGCTCGACCTGCACACCGGCGAGCACGGTTACCTGGAAACCAACGTGCCGCTGCTGGTGAACGCCGACGCGATGCGCGGCACCGGGCAGCTGCCCAAGTTCGAGGACGATCTGTTCGCGACCACGGTGGGCGAGGGCGAGCACGCCTCGAAGCGCTACCTGATTCCGACCTCGGAAGTACCGCTGACCAATATCGTCCGCGAGCAGATCGTCGACGCCGACGCGCTGCCGCTGCGCATGACCGCGCATTCGATGTGCTTCCGCGCGGAAGCCGGTGCCTACGGCCGCGACACCCGCGGCATGATCCGCCAGCATCAGTTCGAGAAGGTCGAGCTGGTCTCGGTGACGCGTCCGGACGAGAGCGACGCCGAGCACGAGCGCATGACCCGCTGCGCCGAGGTCGTGCTGGAGAAGCTCGGGCTCCCGTACCGGCGGATGCTGCTGTGCAGTGGCGACATGGGCTTTTCCGCACGCAAGACCTTCGACCTGGAGGTGTGGCTGCCGTCGCAGGACACCTACCGGGAGATTTCGTCGTGCTCGAACTGCGGCGACTTCCAGGCCCGGCGCATGCAGGCGCGCTGGCGCAACCCGGAGACCGGCAAGCCGGAACTGGTGCACACGCTCAACGGATCCGGCGTGGCGGTGGGACGCGCGCTGATCGCGGTGATGGAGAACTACCAGCGGGCGGATGGCAGCATCGAGGTGCCGGAGGTGCTGCGGGGTTACATGGGTGGGGTTGAAGTCATTTCCTGACGGGTTGGTAGAGAAAAGCGCCCCTCATCCGCCCCTTCGGGGCACCTTCTCCCCGCAGGCGGGGAGAAGGGAGTCAAGAGCAAGAGCGCCCCTCATCCGCCCCTGCGGGGAGAAGGTGGCGCGAAGCGCCGGATGAGGGGCGCTTTTCAGTCCAGTTGCGCCTTCACCGCCTCGAGGAACTCGGGGTCGAGCTTGCTGCCCATCCTTTCGGTGCGGGCGACGATGCGGCCGTCCTTGTCCAGCAGGATCAGCGCGCTGGTGTGGTTGAATTCGCCGTCGGAGAGCTGGCGGTACTGGATGTCGAGGACGCCGGCGACGCTGCGCACGTCGGCGGGCTTCGGCGTGGCCAGGGTCCAGCGGCCGTCCACCTTACGTTCCTTCACCACGGCCATCAGCGCGGCGGGATCGTCGCGGGCGGGGTCCATGCTGATCAGCAGGATGCCGAGCTTCGCGCGCTGCGCCGGCGTGAGTGAGCGGTCGACGGCCTTGCCGCTTTCGACGATCAGCGGACAGATGTAGCGGCAGGACGTGTAGAACATGCCGACGATCTGCGGCTGGCCGCGGCGGGTGCGCCAGTCGAAGGTCTTGCCGTGCTGGTCGGTGAGGGAGATGGGGAGTTGGTAGATGGAGTCGGTGGGGAGCCGACCATGGGTCGGCTCTACGGGGGTTGCGGCTGCCGCCGCTCCCACAAGAAACATGGCAAGGAAGAGGGAAAAGACAGCGCGGGTCATTGCGTGCTCCGGGCACAGCGGAAGCCGAGGTTGGCGGTGGTGCTCTTCGCGGTAAGCGAGGAAAGCATGGCCACGCGCATCAGCACCGCGTAGTTGTCGCGGTCGTCCATGGACAGGGCGCCCGCGCCGCAGAATTTCGCCTTGTCCGGATCGCCCTGCTTGCGGGCGTCCTCGGCGATCATCAGCGAGGAAAAATCATCGGTCCATTCCCAGACCAGGCCGTGCAGGTCCTGCACGCCGTAAGCGTTGGGCGTTTGCAACCCGGCGCGCGGCAACGGCCCGGTGGACGGGCGCGAGTACCAGCCAAGGATGCGTTCGCGCCACGCCGGGTCCTTGCGCGCGTCGGTGCGAGTCTCGTCGGCGGCGGCGGCGTATTCCCATTCGCTCCAGGTCGGCAGCCGCGCACCCTGCGCCTCGCAGTAGGCCGAGGCGGCGAACCAGCTCACGTTGACCACCGGCTGCTTCGCCTGGGCGTCGTCCTTCAGCGCCACCGGGCCGGCCCAGTGCTGCAGGTAGCGTTCGTCCGCCAGCACGCGGGCCACCTTGTCGCGCCGCCACTCGGGGTGGGCCTGCACGAACGCGAGGAATTGCGCGTTGGTCACCGGCGCCTTCTGCAGCTCGAACGGCGCCACCTTCACCGTCGGCGTGTCCTCGTACTTCAGCGCCGACTTGAAGTTGCCGCCGGGCAGGCTGACGAAGCCGCTGCCCGCCGCCGCGAGTGCGGCGACGGGCAGGAGGGCGAGAAGGAGGGTGATCCTCTTCATGGACCGTCAGTGGACCGCCTCGCCCGTGCCCAGCGCCGGGCCCTGGCGCGCGGCGGCCGCCTCTTCCTTGGTGATTTGGCCGCCCGGGTTGCCCCAGCTGTTGAGGACGTAGGTCGAGATGTTCGCGACCTCGTCGTCGGTGAGCTGCGACATCGGTGGCATCACCGAGTTGTACTCCTTGCCGTTGACCACGACCGGGCCGGTCAGGCCGTGCAGGATGACCGCGGGAATCCGCTTGGGATCGGCGGCGATCCAGTCCGAGCCGGCCAGCGGCGGGAACACGCCCTCGAGGCCCTGGCCATTGGCCTGGTGGCAGGTCGAGCAGGTGCCCGCGAACAGCGCCTCGCCGGCCTTGATCTGGTCCTCCACCGTCAGCGTGCCGGTCTGCGCGGCCTCGGCGGCCTTGCCGACCGCGGCGAGGTTGGGCGCGGCCTGGTCGCCGATGTACATGGCGTCGACTTCCTTGCCCGAGTAGATGTCGGGGCGTTCGGGGCCCTCGGCCTTCAGGATCGCCAGCGCGCCCTTGTTGAACGCGCGGAAGATCGAGTGGTCGACCAGCACGTAGCTGCCCGGCACTTCGACGTGGAAGTCCATGATCGCGGCGCCGCCCGCGGGGATCAGCGTGGTCTGCACGTTCTCGTTGTAGCGGGTGCCGCCCTCGAACCAGACCTTGTCGAAGATCTCGCCGATCACGTGGAAGCTCGACACCAGGTTCGGGCCGCCGTTGCCGACGTACAGGCGCACGCTCTCGCCGGTGTTGGCCTTGAGCGCATTGTCGCCGGTGAGGGCGCCTTCCTTGCCGTTGAACAGGACGTAGGTGGGGTTCTCGTCCACGCCCTTCTGCATGTCGAATTCCTGGTGGCCCTTCTCGCGGTACTTGCCCGTGGTGTAGAAGTCGCCCTGCATCACGTAGTACTCGCGGTCGACCGGCGGCATGCCACCCGGCGGCTCGACCAGGATCAGGCCGTACATCCCGTTGGCGATGTGCATGCCCACCGGCGCGGTGGCGCAGTGGTAGACGTACAGGCCGGCGTTGAGCGCCTTGAAGGTGAAGCGGCTGACGTGGCCGGGCGCGGTGAAGGTCGACGAGGCGCCGCCACCGGGGCCGGTGACGCCGTGCAGGTCGATGTTGTGCGGCATCTTGCTGTCGGGCATGTTGCGCAGGTGGAACTGCACCGTGTCGCCCTGGCGCACGCGGATGAAGCTGCCCGGGACCGTGCCGCCGAAGGTCCAGAAGGTGTAGGTGACGCCGGGCGAGATCTCCATTTCCTTCTCGATCACGTCCAAGGTCACGACCACCTTCGCCGGATAGTCGCGGTTGGTCGGCGGCGGCACGAACGGCGGCGAGGTGAGCACGGCTTCAATCGGCTCGCCCTGCGGTGGCCCGAAGTCGCCCTTGAGCGAACCGCCGGTGTCGCTGGGCGACGTGCCGGCGGCCTGCTTCTGCGGTGGTGCGCTGCCGTTGCAGCCGGCCAGCGCGAGCGCGGTGGCGACCATGGCGGCGATGAGTTGACGAAGCGGCTTTCTCATTTGCGGTCCCCTTTTCCTGGGTTCTGCTGGATGGTGGCAGCTTGCATCGTTCCGCCAGATGCCGACCTGACGTGGGTCAAACGCGTGTTGGATCGCGACCATGCTGGCCCATCCCTTGACCTGGATCAATGCCGCCACGGGGGCCGCGGACGAGCCTTGCCGCACCCCGCGGCAGGAACCCACCATGTCCCTTCGTGTCCCTTCGCGATCCTTGCTGGTCGTGGCGTTGTGCACCGTCGTCCCCCAGGCGTTCGCGCAGGCGGTGGGATGGGAGTTCGAAGGCCACCTGCGCCTGCGCCAGGAACACGTCGAAGACGACGCGTTCCGGCCGTCGGCCGACGCGACCACGCTGCGCCTGCGTGCGGGCCTGCATGGCCGCTTCGGCGGGGGCTGGGAAGCGCTGCTGGAAGGCGAGGGCATCGCGTCCGCGGGCGCGTTCAACGACGGCCGCAACGGTCACGCGGGCTGGCCGGTGGTGGCCGATCCGCACGGCGTGGAACTCAACCAGGCGTGGCTGCGGCATGCCGGTGATCGCATCACCGCCACGGCGGGCCGCCAGCGGCTGCTGATGGGCAACCAGCGCTGGATCGGCAACAGCGGTTGGCGGCAGAACGAGCAGACTTTCGATGCCGTGGCCCTCGACGCGCAATTGCACGCGTCCACGACGCTGCACTATGCGTGGCTGGGGCGTGTGCACCGGGTCAACGGCGACCAGGCGCGCGATCCGCTGGCGCGCGAGCGGCGCCTGGACAGCCACTACGCGGAGCTGGCCTGGACGCATGGTCGGGTGCAGGTGGCGCCCTATGTGTTGCTGCACCGGGACCGCGACCTGGCGACCGCCTCTACCGCGACCCGCGGCCTGCGCGGCGCCTGGAACGGCGTGCGCGACGGGCACGGTTGCCGGATCGAGGCGGACATCGCGCGGCAGACCGAAGCGGGCGATGCGCCGCTGGCGTTCTCGCACGACTACTGGCGGATCGAACCGGCCTGCGTGGTGCGCGGCACCACCTGGCGCGCCGGCGTCGAGCACCTGGGCGGCGACGGCACGCATGCGCTGCAGGCGCCGCTGGGCACGCTGCATGCGTTCAACGGCTGGGCGGACAAGTTCAACGCGATCCCCGCCGGCGGGCTGGAAGACCGCTACCTGGGTGCGGGCGGCAAGCTGGGCCGGGGCAGGGCGCTCGACTGGCAAGTGGCCTGGCACGATTACCGTGCGGACACCGGCGGCGACTACGGGCGCGAGTGGAACGCCTCCCTCGGCGGCGCGTTTGGCACGCAGGTGAAGTGGCTGGCGAAGGTCGCCGACTACCGCGCCGACGGCTACGCCCGCGACACCCGCAAGCTGTGGTTGCAGCTGGAGTGGACGCGGTGAGCCGGCCGCTGTTGCTGCGGCCGGTGCGGCGCCTGATCGACGGCGTGGACGACGCCCTGGTGCTGCTGCTCGCCGCGCGCGGCCGGCTCGCCGCCGCGGCCGCCCGCGGCAAGCGCCGCGCCGGCCTGCCGCCGCGCGACCCCGACCGCGAAGCCGCCATCCACGCCCGCGCCCAGCGCCTCGCCGCCCGCGTCGGCGTCCCCGCCGCCACTGCGTCGGCCTTGATGGATCTCTCCCTTGTGGGAGCGGCGGAAGCCGCGACAGATCCCAGCGATCAAGCAATCCCCCAGTTCCTCCTCCACCTCATCCCCCCACCAAACCGCCTCGCCCCCCTCCTCAAGCACCTTCCCAAATCCCCCCAGGCCCGCTTCCTCGAACAAGCCATGGCCCGCGTCCTGGCCACGTCCCTCGCCGCCGGCCACCTCGAATTCCTCCGCAACCGCCGCCTCGGCATCGAAGTCACCGACCTCGGCCTGCACTGGGTCATCGGCCTGCACGGCGACCGCGTGGCCGTGGTCGGCGGCACCCCGGAGGCCAGCGTCCGCGGCAGCGCCACCGACCTGCTGCTGCTCGCCGCGCGCCAGGAGGACGCCGACACGCTGTTCTTCCAGCGTCGCCTGGTCCTGACCGGCGACACCGAACTGGGCCTGGCCGCGCGCAACCTGCTGGAAGGGCTGCCCTGGGCCAGCGTGCCGCTGGGCCTGCGGATCGGCCTGGACCGCGGCGCCCGGCTGGCGCACCGCGCCCGCGCGGCGCACGCGGGCCGACCCGGATGGCGCACTGCGGCATAATTGCGGTTTTCCCGGAATCCCTGCCGCCCATGACCCGACCCGCCTCGCTCGATCGCGAGCAGCTGCTGGCCTGCGCCCGCGGCGAGATGTTCGGCCCCGGCAACGCCCGCCTGCCGGCGCCGCCGATGCTGATGTTCGACCGCATCACCGAGATCTCCACGGAGGGCGGCAGCCACGGCAAGGGCGTGATCCGCGCCGAGCTCGACATCACCCCGGACCTGTGGTTCTTCGCCTGCCACTTCGAGGGCGACCCGGTGATGCCGGGCTGCCTGGGCGTGGACGCCATGTGGCAGCTCGCCGGCTTCTATCTGCCGTGGCTGGGCGAGCCGGGCCGCGGCCGCGCGCTGGGTGTGGGTGAAGTGAAGTTCACGGGCCAGGTGCTGCCATCGGCGAAACTGGTCAGCTATGAAATCGATATCAAGCGGGTCATGCGCGGGAAGCTGAAGATGGTGATTGCCGACGGCCGCACCCTGGTCGACGGGCGCGAGATCTATACCGCGCACAACCTGCGCGTGGGCCTGTTCGGGTCCACGGAGTCGTTCTGATGGCGAAGGCTGGACAGCGACGCGTGGTGGTCACCGGCATGGGCATCGTCTCGTGCCTGGGCAACGACTTCGCCAGCGTTACCGATTCCCTGCGCCAGACCCGGCCGGGGATCCGCTTCGTGCCCGAATACGCCGAGCTCGGCCTGCGCAGCCAGGTGGCCGGCGTGCCCGACATCGACCTGGATGCGGCGATCGACCGCAAGCTCAAGCGCTTCATGGGCGACGCGGCGGCGTATGCCTATGTTTCCATGCGCGACGCGATCGCCGACGCGGGGCTTGCCGACGAAGTGGTGCGCGACCCGCGCACCGGCGTGATCGCCGGGTCCGGCGGCGGTTCGGCGCAGTGGCAGATCGCCACCGGCGACCTGCTGCGCGAGAAGGGCGTGCGCAAGGTCGGGCCGTACATGGTGCCGCGGACGATGTGCTCGACCGTTTCGGCCTCGCTGGCCACCGCGTTCGGCATCCGCGGGGTGAGCTATTCGATTTCCGCCGCCTGCGCGACCTCGGCGCACTGCATCGGCGCCGCGGCGGACATGATCCGGCACGGGCTGCAGGACGTGGTCTTCGCCGGCGGCGGCGAGGAAGTGCATTGGGGCATGACCTCGCAGTTCGACGCGATGGGCGCGCTCTCGACCCACCACAACGACACGCCGGGGACCGCCTCGCGGCCCTACGACCTGCACCGCGACGGTTTCGTCATCGCCGGCGGCGGCGGCATGCTGGTGCTGGAGGACTACGAGCACGCGAAGGCGCGCGGCGCCAACATCATTGCGGAGCTGGTCGGCTATGGGGTGACCTCGGACGGCGTGGACATGGTCGCGCCGTCGGGCGAGGGCGCGGTGCGCTGCATGCGCATGGCGCTGGAAGGCGTGGACACGCCGGTGGACTACCTCAACACGCACGGCACCTCGACGCCGCTGGGCGACATCGTCGAGCTGCAGGCGATCCGCGAGGCGTTCGGCGAGGGCAAGGTGCCGCCGCTGTCGTCGACCAAGGCGCTGAGCGGCCATTCGCTCGGCGCGGCGAGCGTGCACGAGGCGATCTACTGCCTGCTGATGCTGCGCGAGGGCTTCATGGCCGGCTCCTACAACATCCTGGAACTCGACCCCAAGGCCGCCGACTTCCCGATCCTGCGCCACGCCACCGACGCGGCCCTGACCACGGTCATGTCCAACAGCTTCGGCTTCGGCGGCACCAACGGCACCCTCATCTTCCGCAAACCCTGATCTCCCTTTCTCCCTTCTCCCCGCCCTGCGGGGAGAAGGTGCCCCGAAGGGGCGGATGAGGGGCGCCCTTGCCCTATCCCTTCTCCCCGCCTGCGGGGAGAAGGTGCCCCGAAGGGGCGGATGAGGGGCGCCTTTGCCCTATCCCTTCTCCCCGCCTGCGGGGAGAAGGTGGCGCGAAGCGCCGGATGAGGGGCGCTTCAAACGTACCCCCACACCATCACAAAGTGGCACCCCGTCCCCCCCATCACGAACAGATGCCACACGAAGTGGCTATACCGCACCCGCTCGTGCAGCAGGTAGAACACGACGCCCACGGTGTACGCGACGCCGCCCGCAAACAACCAGGCGAGGCCGGCAGGCGCCATGTGCGTCCATAGCGGCTGGATCACCGCCAGCGCCGCCCAGCCCATCGCGACATACAGCGCGACCGACACCTTCCGGTACCGCGCCCCGGCAAGCAGCTTGAACACGACGCCCGCGACGGCCAGTGTCCAGATCACCGCCAGCATGGTCCACCCGGCGGCGCCGCGCAGCACGCCGAGCAGCACCGGGGTGTAGGTGCCGGCGATGAGCAGGTAGATCGCGCTGTGGTCCAGGCGCCGCAACACCCCGTTGCGATCGGCGCGCGGGAACGCGTGGTACAGCGTCGAGGTGAGGTAGGCCAGCACCATCGTGGCGCCGAACACCGAGGCGCCGAGGATCGGCAGCGCGCCGCCGCTGCGCGCCGCATCGCGCACCAGGAACGGCAGCGCGACCAGCGCCAGCAGCAGGCCGATGCCATGGCTGAGGGTGTTGGCCACATCCTCGCCCCGCGTCGGGGTGCGGCGCGTCCGGATTCGGAGGGACGGTGCGTCCGCGCTTCTCATCCCGCTTCGGCCGGCACGCGCGTATCCATCCCGGCCTGCCCATGCCAGTACCCGCTGCGGTGCGCGAGGTAGGGCACCGGCGTCGGGCTGGCGAGTGCGCGCTGGAAGTGGTGCAACACGTCGTCCATGCCTTCTGCCTGCGGCTGGATGCGCAGCAGGCGCACGCCGAGTGCGCGCAGGGTCGGCAGCTCCGGAGCGAGGTCGAGGATGTGTTCGCCCATGATCTGGATGCCGTTGATGCGCAGCAGCGGCTCTCCTTCGCGGGTCGCCAGCGGCAGGCCGTCGGGATGCTCGATGCAGCGGAAGCCGCACTGGTCCTTGGGCACGTCGAAGGCGCGGGCGGTGAAGCAGCGCGCCGACCAGGACAGCGGCGGGCGGCCCCAGGCGACGACCTCGAGTTCCGGCATCGGGCGGCCTTCCGCTGCGGTCGCCTCGATGATCTCCGCGATCAACGCATGCCCCTGTTCGACGCCCGGCACCCAGCGGCGCAAGCCGTCCTCGACCAGCATCGCCAGAGCGCAGTGGTTGTAGACGTTGAGCGAGGGGCCGGCGACGAACGGGATGCCACGCTCGCGGCACAGCTGCACCGCGGAGTAGTCGTTCGCCTCGATCCAGAACGCGCCGTGCTCGACCTGGCGGCGCAGTACCGACAGTTCGGATTCGGCTTCGATCAGCGCCAGCGTGGACAGCACCACCTGCTTGCCGCCGGCCGCCAGTTCTCCGGCCAGGTCGATCCAGTCGACCGTGCGCAGCTCGCGCCGCTTGCTGCAGACGGTTTCGCCCAGGTACACGACCTCGACCGGCCAGTCGCCCACGGCGCGATAGAACGTGAGCGTCTTCTCCCGCGGCCAGAAATACTGCAGCGGCCCCAGGCTCAACCCGATCCCGCCGTCGCCCCGTAGAGCCGACCCATGGTCGGCTTCCCTCATGGCGCCGCCCTCAATGCCAGGCACGGTGGTACGCCCCCAGCGTCGTCTGGTGGCCTTCGGCGTGCTTGCCCAGCGCCTCGTGCCATTTCGCGTTCGGCGACCAGGTGTCGGGCGAGTGCGCGTAATGGTCCAGCGCCGCGCGCCAGGTCCGCGCGACCGAGGCCACGTAGGCCGCGCCGCGCTGGCGGCCTTCGATCTTCAATGCGGCGACGCCGGCGCGCGCCAGGCGCGGCAGCAGATCGAGGGTGTTGAGGCTGGTCGGTTCCTCGAGCGCGTGGAAGACCTCGCCGCGGACATCGAAGCGGCCCTTGCACACGGTGGGGTAGCCGGCTGGTTCCTGCGGCGCGAACTCGTCGATCAGGACCTCGTTGAGGCGCACGCTGCGGCTGCCGTCGGCCTGTTCGTCCCAGCGCACGAACTTCGCCGGCGAGCACACGCCATGGCGGTTCGGCGACGCGCCGGTGACGTAACTGGAGAGCTGGCAGCGGCCCTCGACCATGATGCACAGGCTGCCGAAGGCGAAGGTCTCCAGCGGCACCGGCGAGGCCTGGCACAGGCGTTCGACCTGCTGGATGGACAGCACCCGGGGCAGCACCGCGCGGGCGATGCCGAAGCGTTCGTGGAAATAGCGCAGCGCCGGGGCGGTGGTGGCCGAGCCTTGCACGGAAAGGTGGCGCGGCAGGTCGGGGTGCTTTCGCGCCGCGTAGGCCAGGACCGCCGCTTCGGCGGCGATGATCGCGTCGCAGCCGAGTTCGGCAGCGCGGTCCACCGCGCCGTGCCACAGCGACAGGCGCGCGCTGTCGGGATAGGTGTTGAGCGCGAGGTAGACCTTGCAGCCCTGGGCGTGGGCGTAGCCGATGCCGGCGCGCAGTTCGGACTCGTCGAAGTTCAGGCCGGGAAAGGCGCGGGCGTTGGTCTGGTCGCGGAAGCCGGCGTAGACCGCGTCCGCGCCCGCGTCCACCGCCGCCTGCAACGCGGGCAGGTTGCCTGCCGGGCACACGAGTTCCATGCGCGCTCCTGAAGTGGGGTGGCGGGATGGTCGGCGGTGGCCATCGGGCGCGTCATTGACCTGGATCAATCGCGGGGACGGGGCGGCGGGCTAATGTGCCGGCATGAACAGACTGCTCGTGTCCTCGCTCCTCATCGCCGCCGTGTGCGGCGCTCCCGCGGTGTCGGCGCAGGACCACGCGCACCACCACGCCACGCCCGCCGCGCAGGCCGCCGACCCGGGCGAGCGCTACGCGACCGACGCGCCGCTGCGCGAGAACATGGCCGGGATCCGCGACGCGGTGGCCGCGCTGGAGCATGCGGAGCACGGGCACCTGGATGAGGGGCAGGTCGTGGCGCTGGCGGACACGGTCAGCGGCCATGTGCGCGAGATCGTCGCCAACTGCAAGCTCCCGCCGGACGCGGACGCCGCCTTGCACCTGATCATTGCGCCGCTGATGCAGGAGGCGTCGAAGTTGAAGGCGAACCCGGCCGACCTGTCGCCCGCGGAGGGCATGCGCGCTGCGCTGGAGTCTTACGACGCGCAGTTCGTGGAGTAGGGGCGGATGAGGGGCTCTTTCCCCTTGAGCCAAGCACTTCCCCTACAGACAGTCCACCACCATGCACCGCATGTTCCACACATGCGCATGCGCACCGCCCGGGACCGCACCCGCGAACGCGAACTCCGCCAGTCCATGACCGACGCGGAGCAGAAGCTCTGGTACCTGCTTCGAGACCGCCGACTCTCCGGTTTCAAGTTCCGCCGCCAGCACCGCATCGGTCCGTATTACGCCGACTTCGTTTGCCTTGGATCCCGATTGATTGTTGAGGCAGATGGCGGCCAGCATCTGGAACGCATGCAGTACGACGCCGCGCGCACGCACTATCTGGAAAGCCGCGGCTTCCGGGTGTTGCGGTTCTGGAACCATGAGGTGCTGAAGGAAGCGGAAGCGGTGTTGGAGGCGGTGTTGGGGGCGCTGGAAGGGCGGGATGGGTGGAGTGGGTGAGGTTGCTGTCCCCCCCCGTCAAAAGAGCCCCTCATCCGGCGCTTCGCGCCACCTTCTCCCCGCGGGCGGGGAGAAGGGAAAGGAGGGTGTCGACCCTGGCTTCCACTTCGGGGTCGAGGGTGATGGGGCGGCCCCAGGGGCGGGTGGTTTCGCCGGGCCATTTGTTGGTGGCGTCGATGCCGAGCTTGGAGCCGAGGCCGGAGACGGGGCTGGCGAAGTCGAGGTAGTCGATGGGGGTGTTCTCGACCAGCATGGTGTCGCGGGCGGGGTCGACGCGGGTGGAGAGGGCCCACAGCACCTGCGCCCAGTCGCGCGCGTCGATGTCCTCGTCCACCACGATCACGAACTTGGTGTAGGTGAACTGGCGCAGGTAGGACCAGACCGCCATCATCAACCGGCGCGCGTGGCCGGCGTACTGCTTGCGGATCGAGACGACGGCGATGCGGTAGGAGCAGGCTTCCGGCGGCAGGTGGAAGTCGACGACTTCCGGGAACACGCGCTGCAGGATCGGCACGAACACCTCGTTCAGCGCACTGGCCAGCACCGACGGCTCGTCGTGCGGCGCGCGGCCCATGTAGCTGCCCTGGTAGATGGCGTCGCGGCGCATGCGGATGCGGTCGATGGTCAGCACCGGGAAATGGTCGACGGCGTTGTAGTAGCCGGTGTGGTCGCCGAACGGGCCCTCCGGCGCCGTGTCGCCGGGCGCGATGTGGCCTTCGAACAGGATCTCGGCGCCGGCGGGCGCGTCCAGGCCGGTGGCCGCGCTGTGCCAGACGCGGCTGCGACGGCCGCGCAGCAGCCCGGCGAATTCGTGTTCGGACAAGGTGTCCGGCACCGGCGCAACCGCGGCCAGCAGGGTCGCCGGGTCGGCGCCGATCGCGACCAGCACCGGGAACGGCCGATCCGGATGCGCGCGGGTCCAGTCGGCGAAGTCGAGCGCGCCGCCGCGGTGCGGCAGCCAGCGCATGATGACCCGGTTGCGGCCAAGCACCTGCATCCGGTAGATCGCCAGGTTCTGTCGCGGCTGCCGGGTGCCGCGGGTGATGACCAGGCCGAGCGTGATCAGGCGGCCGGCATCGCCCGGCCAGCAACGCTGGATCGGTAGCGCGGACAGGTCGATGGCGTCCCCTTCGAGGAGGCACTCGTTGAACTCGGCGTCATGCACCTGGCGCGGCGCCACGGTCGCCAGCTGCGCCAGTTCCGGCCAGGTGGACAGTGCCTGGCGCAGGCTCGAGGGCCAACGCGGTTCCTTCAGCGCGGCAAGGAGCTCGCCAAGTTCGCGCAGGCTCGCCAGCGGGCGCCCGGCCAGCGCCGCCTCGATCCGCGCGCGGTGGCCGAACAGGTTGCCAAGGAACGGATGCGCCGCGCCGGCTGGATGCTCGGCCAGCAAGGCCGGGCCGCCGGCCTTCTGCAGCCGCAGGCACAGCGAGGTCGTCTCCAGGTCCGGGTCGATCGGCGCGGCCAGGCGCGTGAGCTGCCCGGCACGCTCCAGGTGCGCGAGGAAGCCGCGCAGGTCGTGGAAGCTCATGCGCCCGGCTGCAGCACGGTGGCGCGCAGCGCGGCCAGGTTCGGGCGCGGGTCGATGCCGTGCTGCGCGAGCCAGCGCGGGTCGAACAGGGTCTCGGCGTAGCGTTCGCCGCGGTCGCAGAGCAGGGTGACGATGCTGCCGGTCTCGCCGCGGTCGCGCATGCGCGCGGCCAGCAGCAGGCAGGCGGCCAGGTTGGTCCCGGTCGAGCCGCCATAGCGGCGCCCCAGCACTTCCTCCAGCAACCAGGCGGCGGCGATCGACTGCGCGTCGGCCACCTCGATCACCTCGTCCACGACCTCGAACAGGAAGCCCGGTTCCACCCGCGGGCGGCCGATGCCTTCGATTACGGTGCACTGGCGCGCGACGGCGTCGCGCCGGTGTGCCTGCCAGCCGCCGGCAAACGCGGCGCCCGCGGGCTCGGCGACGCACAAGCGCGTGTCCAGGCCGCGATAGCGCAGGAAGCGGCCGATCGTCGCCGAGGTGCCGCCGGTGCCGGCGCCGCACACGATCCAGCTCGGGCACGGATGCGGTTCGCGCGCGAGCTGGCCGAGGATCGATTCGGCGATGTTGTTGTTGCCGCGCCAGTCGGTGGCGCGTTCGGCGAGGCCGAACTGGTCGAGGTGGCAGGCGCCTTGCGCTTCGTGCCACGCGGCGCGGGCATACACCTGCGACGGGTCGTCGACCAGGTCGCACGCGCCGCCGAGCGCGCGTACCGCGGCAATCTTGCCGGGCGCGGTGCAGGCCGGCATCACCGCCACGAACGGCAGCCCGAGCAGGCGCGCGAACCAGGCTTCGGAAATGGCGGTGCTGCCCGAAGAGGCGTCCACCACGCGCTGGCCTTCGCCGAGCCGGCCGTTGCACAGCGCGTACAGGTACAGCGAGCGCGCCAGCCGGTGCTTCAGGCTGCCGCTGGGGTGCGCGGCCTCGTCCTTGAAGTAGAAGTCGATGCCCGGGAACGCCGGGAAGCGCTGGTGCAGCAGATGGGTGTCGGCCGAGCGCGCGGCCTCGCGCCGCAATGCGCCGATCGCGCTGCGCACCCAACTGCGCGATGCGGGCTTCGGCCGTGCGCCCGGGCGCGTGCGCAAGGCGACGACATCACCCGCGCAGCGCACGGATCCGCTCCGCGAGGTGGTCGAAATACAGGTCGATGTAGCTGATCCCGTTCTCGCGGTCGATCAGGTACGGGTTCATCAGCGTGTGCCGCAGGATCACCAGCGCGTCGTCCTCGCCGTCGCCCGGCTGGGCCAGGCGCAGGGCACCGAGCACCCGCGCCGCCTCCGCGCGGTCTAGCGCGGCGATGCGCAGCGTGGTCACCGAGCCGAAGAACTCGCGGATCTGCAACGGCTGCTTCGGGTCGCAGCGCAGGCCTTCGTGCAGCTTGCGCACGAAGGCGCTGGCCGCGGGCAGGTCGTGGTTGCCGCGCGGGTTGAGCGCCAGGCACACCAGGTTGGTGTCCGGCGCGAATGGCACGCAGGCGTGGGCCAGGTCGGCGATGTCTTCGGCGAAGCGCAGGGCACGCGCGTGGAAGGCCTCCGCCGCCTGGAGCGAATGCCGCTGCAGCTGGCCGAAGCCGGTGTGGTCCAGCGGCAGCACCTTGTGGGTCACGTAGGCGGCGGCCGCGGCGGCGCCGGGCTTGGAGCCTTCGATCGTGTACTGGCCGAGGTGGCGGTAATGCGCCAGGTAGTCGGCGGGGGCCTCGCTGTGGAAGACATAGTCGGCGCTTTCGGCCAGCAGGCGCATGCCGCGGTGGTCGCGGCAGACGAAGGCGCCGGCGCCGTAGGGCAGGTAACCCAGCTTGTGCGGATCCACGGTGACCGATTCGGCGCGGCCGAGCGCGGCGAACGCGGCGTGCACCGCGGGCGAAGGGAAGTGGTCGAATTCCGCGGCGACGTCCTCGCGTGCGCGCAGGCTGCCGTCGGGATTGCGGAACAGCGCGGCGAGATAACCGCCCCAGGCGGCATCCACGTGCACGCAGGTGCCGAAGCCGCGCGCGATCGCAGCGTCGCGCGCGGCGCAGATGCGGTCGATCGGGTCGATGCTGCCGTACTCGGTGGTGCCGAGCACGCCGACCACCATCAGCACCGGCTGGCGCCCGCGTTCGCAGGCCAGCAGCATGTCCTCGAGCGCGTCCGGATCCAGGCGCATGTCGTGCTGGGGCACCGCCTGGAGCTGGTCGCGGCCGAGGCCGAGCAGCTTCATGCCCTTGCTCCAGGAATAGTGCGCGGTGGCCGGGGCCAGCACCATCGGCACGCGCAGGTGCAGGTGCGCCTGCAGGAAACCGTGCAGGCCGCGCTGCTCGAGGCGTTGCGCGTGGACCCGCTCGCGCCAGGTGCGCCGCTCCGCGGGCGGCTGCGCGGCGAGCCAGGCGTTCCACTGGCCGAGCAGGGCGATGGCGTCGGCGGGGGCGAGGTTGAAGGCTTGCCAGTCGTCTTCGGGGAGGTTTACCGCCTCGCCGGGCACGCGCGCCGCGCGCAGCGCGACCGGGAACGCCTTCAGCGCGAGCGCCAGGCGCAGGGCCTGCAGGTTGGCCGACGTGCCGCCGGACGTGAGGTGGCCGAACGCGCAATCGGGCTGCGCCGGGTCGTGCGGGAAGCCGAGCATGCGCGCGAGCTGCAGGCCGACCTGGACTTCCAGGTCCACCGTCACCGGCGCGGCGTCCTCGCTGACGTTGTTCGGGTTGTAGGGCAGCGTCAGCAGTTGCGCCGCGAGCCCGGGCAGCAGCAGGTCCGAGACCATGTGGCCGACGTAGCGCGGGCTGTGGAACGGCACCGAGTGCTTCAGCGCGGCCGAGAGCTGGTGCAGCTCGCGCCGCATCCGCGCTTCCATCGCCAGGTAGCCGGGGCGTTGCGCGGCGGCGGTGGGGATGGCCGGCGGGTCCTCGGGGTGGAAGTTGCGGCGCCAGTAGACGTGGTCGCGCAGGAATTCGACCACCAGCTTTTCGAGCAGGGTGTCGTTTTCGCCGTAGGGGCCGAGGAAGCAGGCGTCGATCAGGCCGTGGTCGTCGGGGGCGCGGGAGTCCATGGGCGCAGGCTATGGACGCCTGATGGCCCGCGCTCTGACCTGAATCAAGCGCGTCGCTTCGCCGCGTCGCTCCGGCGCGGTGTGAAGTGTTTCCTGGCGTGCGCGGGAGGCGGGGGTGTGGCCTGCCGCGTGCGGCACGTCCGTGTGCCGACACGCGGCGGGGGCATCCATGCCCCCTGCAGTCCACACCCCCGCCTCCCGCGACGCTCCAGGAGTTGTGGGACCGCGCCTGCTTCGCCGCGATCACTCCCTTCTCCCCGCCCGCGGGGAGAAGGTGCCCCGAAGGGGCGGATGAGGGGCGCTTTTGCCGTCCTAGTCCGGCACAGCCTTGCCCCGATCCCCCACCCGCCGCGCATCCGCCGGATCGTCCTTGTCCTTGTCGGAAAAGCCGCGCTTCGACGGCGCGTGGAGCTGACGGTCACGGGCGATGTCCTTGGCGTCGTCCTTTCGGCCTGATTTCTGGGTGGCGCGTTGCTTGGGTTTGTCGGGGAGCATGGGGGGTCTCCGCTTCGGTTTGCTTCCGACAGTACGCGGACTGGTGTCTGCGTGTTGTGGGAGGTGGGATAACCGAAAAGCGCCCCTCATCCGGCGCTTTGCGCCACCTTCTCCCCGCTTGCGGGGAGAAGGGAGAAGCAAGTGGGCCCCTCATCCGGCGCTTCGCGCCACCTTCTCCCCGCGGGCGGGGAGAAGGGAAAGACGTCAGGTGACGTAGGGGAGGAGCCAGCCCAGGGGGTGGTGCATGCGGGCGATGCCGACGATGGCGAGGAAGGTGGCGAGGGCGAGGACGTAGAAGACGGCCTTGCGGGCGCGGGTGCGGGCGCGCTTGAGGGCGAGGACGCCCAGGACCACGTAGACCACGACCAGGATCAGCTTGACCGTGAGCCATCCGTTCGCGAAGAACGCCCCCGGCAGGATCGTCACCAGCATCAGCGCCGCGGTCAGCAGCACCGTGTCGATCGTGTAGCTCAGGTAGCGCACGGGCGCCCACAACGGCCAGCGCATGCCCAGCAGCACGCCCAGCCCGCGCACTGCGAACAGGCAACCGCTGAGGGTGACGGCCAGGATGTGGACGTAGCGGATCTGCGGATAGAACTCGATCATCCGCCCAGCTTACCCCGGCCGCCCGTCCGCCCGCGGCGTCGTGTAGATGCGCAGCGAACGCAGCACCCACGGCGCGAACGCGACCAGCCAGCCGATCGCCGCGACCGAGTGCCACAGGAACTGGTCGGGCACGAGCTCGGCCATGACCCGCAGCACCGCGACGAACTGGATCACCACGAACGCGAACGTCGCCACGCCGCCGAACACCAGCGGTCGCCCCGAATGACCCTGCGTCACCCGCGTCACCATCGCGACCAGCAGGCTGCCGAAGAAGCCGATGAACAACGCATGCGCCGGCCCGCGACCGAGGGTGAAGCCGCCGCCAACCAGGTAGACCGCACTCTGCAGCGCATACAGCGCCAGCGCCACCGGCAGCCACGCATAGCCCCAGAACAGTACCTTCGCCAACAGCGGCCCGGATCCGCGCGGCCAGTTGCGCCACAGCCACGAGCCGGTCAGCGCCAGCAACGCGAGGTCGGGGATCCACAGCCATGCATACGCGTGCACGAGCTCCAGCCCCAGGTGCGCCAACGCCAGCGGCCAGAACACTGCCAGCATCCACATCGGCCGCCACGGCTTGTAGCCGGCGAACACGTTGCCGGCGAAGAACGGGAACATGCGGTGCGCGACGGTGACGTACACCGGCAGCAGCAAGCCCCACGTGCCGATCTTGATCGCGGCGAACATCAGCCGCGCGTCGCCGGTATGCAGGTACACCGCGTAGCACAGGAACCCCGCGAGCCCGAGCACGAGCCCGCCACCGCACGACAGCGAGTGCCAGGTACGGCCGGCGTCCTGCCAGAGCCAGCGCAGCAGGTAGAACAGCCCGGTCGCCCAGCCGGCGATGGTGAACACCGCGCCCAGGTGCAACAGGTGCTGCGGACCCAGCGCACCGGCGAGGGTGAGCAGCTGCCCGCCGAACAGGCCGACGCCGACCGGCACGTAGTGCCACTTCGTGATCGGGTTCAACCCCATCCAGCGCGGGAACACGGTGATCAGGAACCCGAACATGAAGGGCGCCAGCACCTGGTACTGCATGACGATGGCGTGGATCCAGCCGGCGTACACGTCCGGCTGCGGCATTCCCGCCAGCTGCCAGCGCGTGGCGACCAGCCAGGCCGCCCACCACAGCATCGCGAGCAGGACGTTCGCCGCCCCCACCGCGAACATCAGGCGGTGGGGGGCGGCGGCAAGGGGCATTTCCTTCAGGTCCATCATTCCTTCTCGGTAGCCCCTGCCAGGCTGGTATCGCGCTTCGGCGCGATCCACAGGCGCAGCACGAACCAGGCCAGGGCGAGGGCGCCGATGCTGAACACCGTGTCGCCGGGCACGCGCATCCACACCAGCATGTCCACGATCGGCTTCTGCATGAACTCGGCCGAGCGCGCGTACCAGTAGCCGTGCTCGATTGCGGCCAGCAGCTGCATCGTGCCCAACGGCAGCAGCGTAAGCGCCGCCATCAGCGCCAGGCCGATGTTGAGCGCCCAGAACGACACCTTCAGCGCGCCGGTGTTCCACTGCATCTGCCCGCGCAGGCCGCGCATGCAGAACAGCACCAGCGCGATGCCGAGCATGCCGTAAACGCCGAACAGGGCGGTGTGGCCGTGCAGCGGGGTCAGGTTCAGGCCCTGCATGAAGTACAGCGACAGCGGCGGGTTGATCAGGAACCCGAACAGGCCGGCGCCGACGAGGTTCCAGAACGAGACCGAGATGAAGAACAGGATCGGCCACTTGTAGCGCGCCATCCACGGGGTGGCCTTGCCCAGCTTCCAGGTGTGGTAGGCCTCGAAGCCGATGTAGGCCAGCGGCACCACTTCCAGCGCGGAGAAGCTGGCGCCCAGCGCGACCACCGCGGTCGGCGTGCCGACGAAGTACAGGTGGTGCAGGGTGCCGAGCACGCCGCCGGCCATGAACACGATGGTGGCGAACAGCACGGTCACCGCCGCGGTCGAGGCGCGGATCAGGCCCAGGCGCGAGAAGATCAGCGCCATCACCGCGGTCGCGAACACTTCGAAGAAGCCTTCGACCCACAGGTGCACCAGCCACCAGCGCCAGTACTCCACTTCCGAGATGTGGGTGTCGTGCCCCCACATCAGCGCGGCGCCGAAGAACAGGCCGATGCACACGGTGGAGAGGAACAGCAGCCCGACGATCGCGCGGGTGTCGCTCTTCGGCCCGCGCAGGATCGGCCACAGCGCGCGCCCGACCAGGGTCAGCCACAGCATCAGGCCGACGAACAGGAACACCTGCCAGAACCGGCCCATGTCGGCGTACTCCCAGCCCTGGTGGCCGAACCAGAAGTTCTTCGCGTCGATGCCCATCCGGTCCATCACCGCCAGCCACTGGCCGGCGAACGAGCCGACCACGATCACCAGCAGGCAGAGCCACAGGAAGTTCACGCCCAGGCGCTGGAACTTCGGCTCATGCCCGGACAGCGCGGGCGCGATGTACAGGCCGGTGCCCAGCCAGGCCACCGCGATCCACAGCACCGCGAGCTGGGTGTGCCAGGTGCGGGTGATCGAGTAGGGCAGCGCTTCGGACAAGGCGAAGCCGTAGGCCTCCTGGCCTTCGACCTGGTAGTGCGCGGTGATCGCGCCGAGCAGGATCTGGACCAGGAACAGCGCCAGCACGACCCAGAAATACTTGGCCGTGGCGCGCATGGACGGGGTGATCCGCAGCGCCGCGAACGGGTCGCTCGCCGGCGGCTGGTGCGGCCCGCTCTCGCCGCGGCCGTGGCTCCAGGCGTGGTGCAGGCCGAGCAGGGCGATGCCGGCGATCAGGAACAGCACCGAGAACGCCGACCACACCCACAGCGACGGCGGCGGGCGGTTGCCGACCAGCGGCTCGCTCGGCCAGTTGTTGGTGTAGGTGACCTTCTGCTCGGTGACCCCGGCTTGCGACGGCGCCAGCGTGTCGCCGCTGTCGCCGGGGCGTTCGGTGGTCGCGGCCCAGGCGGTCCACCAGAAGAACGCGGTCAGGGCGCGGCGCCTGTCCGCCTCCGGCACCGTGTCGTCCTTCATCGCATAGGCTTCGCGCAGCGCGGCGGTGGTCGGGTCGTTGCCGAACAGGCTCTCGTAGTGCGCGGCGACGTTGGAAATCGCGGCGACGCGGTCGCGCGGCAGGGTGATGGTGCCGGTGGCCGCGTCATAGGTGTTCGTGCGCATCAGCCGCTCGAGGCGGCTGCGCAGCGCGCCCTGTTCCTCGGGGGGGAGGTCGGCGTAGGTGGCCATGCCACCATCGGCGCGCGCCCACAGGTCGAGGATGCCGACCGCTTCGCGGTGCAGCCAGTCCGCGCTCCAGTCCGGCGCGACATAGGCGCCGTGGCCCCAGATCGAGCCGAGCTGCATGCCGCCCATCGCCTGCCAGACGCGCCGGCCTTCCTCGATGTCGGCCCTGGTGAACACAACCTCGCCGTTGTCGGCGACCACCTGTTCGGGCACCGGCGGCGCGGCGCGGAAGATTTCGCCACCGGCCCAGAGCAGCACAGCGAAGGAAACGAAGATCAGGGTGCCGAGGCCGATCCAGAGCTTGCGGGTGTTGTCCATGGGCTTCTCCCGGAGTTGGCGCGAATGGTGGGCCGCGGCGGCGCCCTGGACCATGACTCAAATCAAGAGAAGCCGACCATGGGTCGGCTCTACGAATCAGGCGGGCAGGATGCCGCCGGCCATGCTTTCCAGCCGCGCGCGATCGACGAGCTCGACCTCGCGCCGGTCCACGCGCAGCATGCCGTCGTCCTGGAAGCGCTTGAGCACGCGGCTCACCGTTTCCGGCGCCAGGCGCAGGTAGTTGGCGATGTCGGTGCGGGCCATGGTGAGCTGGAACCGGTCCGGCGAGAATCCGCGCGCGGCCAGGCGCCGGGACAGGCCGATCAGGAACGCGGCCATGCGCTCGTCCGCGGACCAGTCGCCGGCCAGCAGCGAGGCGGTGCCAATGTCGCGGCTGAGCAGGCGGAACAGCGTCTGCTGCAGGCCGGGCAGCTTGGTCGCCAGCACCGAGATCTGCGGGAACGAGAACCGACACAGGGTGACGGTGTCCAGCGCGACCGCGTTGCACGGGTACTTGTCGCCGGCGATCGCGTTGAGGCCGATCACTTCGCCGGGCAGGTGGAAGCCGAGCACGTGCTCGCGGCCGTCGCGGTCGATGGTGTAGGTCTTGACCGAACCGGCGCGCACCGCCGCGATCGCCTCGAACGGGTCGCCTTCGCGGAACACGTGTTCGCCGGTATGGAACGGCCCGATGTGCTCGACCAGCATGTGCAGGTCGCGCAGCGAGGACTTGTCCATGCCCTGCGACAGGCAGGCGTGGGAGAACGCGCAGGTGGAGCAGAAGGTGAACTCGTCGCCGTCGTCGGCGACGATGCTGGGATCGATCCGGGGAAACGCGGTTCCGCTCACGTCCGGGCGCACTCCAGGGCCGGGGAAAGGCGGGCCGTTGGCCTGCGGTCCGGGCCCGGCCTCAGATGGCGCGGGAGAACCGGGGCGCGACGCCTTCCTGCGGCGGGGTCAGGTAACGGTCGAAGCACATTGCAATATTACGCAACAACAGCCGCCCCTGCGTAGTGGCGGCGATGCGGTCCGGCTCGATCCTGACCAGCCCGTCGGCCACCAGCGGCTGGAGCTGGTCGAGGGCCTCGGCGAAGTATGCGGCGAAGTCGATCCCGTAGCGGCGCTCCAGCGCGGCCACCGGGATCACCCCCTGGCACATCAGCGACTGGATCAGCTCGGCGCGCAGCACGTCGTCCTCTTCCAGGCGCATGCCGCGGAACACCGGCAGGCGGCCCTCGTCCAGGGCGATCTGCCAGCTCGGCAGGTCGCGGGGATTCTGGCTGAAGCTGTCGCCGATATGGCTGATGGCGCTGACGCCCAGGCCGAGCAGGTCGCTGTCGGCGTGGGTGGTGTAGCCCATGAAATTGCGGTGCAGGCTGCCCCGTTCCTGCGCCTGGGCGAGGTCGTCGTCGGGCAGGGCGAAGTGGTCCATGCCGATGAACACGTAGCCGGCCGCGGTCAGCTTCTCGATCGCGAGCTGCAGCAGCGACAGCTTGGTCGCCGGGTCCGGCAGGTCCTCGGCGTTGATCTGCTTCTGCGGCTTGAACAGGTTCGGCAGGTGCGCGTAGCTGTAGACCGCGAGCCGGTCCGGGCGCATCTCCAGCACCGTATCCAGCGTCTTGCCGAAGCCCTCGGGGGTCTGCTTGGGCAGGCCGTAGATCAGGTCGATGTTGACCGAGCGGAAGCCGCTGGCGCGGCACGCGTCCACCACCGCGCGGGTTTCCTCGACCGACTGGATCCGGTTCACCGCCTTCTGCACCTCCGGGTCGAAATCCTGGACGCCGAAGCTGGCGCGGTTGAAGCCGATCTTCGCCAGTTCGGCGATGTCCGCGGGGTTGGTGAAGCGCGGGTCGAGCTCGATCGAAAGATCGCGCGTGGGCGAATCGGAGAAGCGGAAGTGCGAACGCAGCGTGTCCACCAGCTCGCGCAGTTGCGGCGGCGACAGGAAGTTCGGGGTGCCGCCGCCCAGGTGCAGCTGGATCACTTCGCGGTCGCGGTCGAACAGTTCCGCGGCCAGCGCGATCTCGCGGTACAGGCGCACCAGGTAGGTCTCGCCGCGGGCGAGGTCGCGGGTGATGATCCGGTTGCAGCCGCAGTAGAAGCACGGGCTCATGCAGAACGGCACGTGCACGTACAGCGAGAGCCGGCGCGGGATCGGGTCGCCGTTGCTGGCGGCCGCGGCGGCGCGCAGTTGTTCCTCGCCGAAGCCCGCGTGGAATTGCGGGGCGGTGGGGTAGGAGGTGTAGCGCGGACCGGGCCGGTCGTAGCGGCGCAGCAGGTCGGCGTCGAAGCGGGGATTGGCGAGCATGGAGCGCAGTGTGCGTGCGCAAGTCCTTGTTCGCCTTGACCCCGATCAAGCCTGGTCGCCGCGATTACGGACTCAGCGGTGCGTCCTCGCCGTCGTCGTCCAGCTGGTGGGCGACGATCGCCGCGGCGACGAGTCCGGCGCCGATTCCGGCGGCGGTCTTGCTGACGCCGAAGAACGTGTCGCCGCCACCCGCGCCGGTGTCGTCCAGTGTGTCGTTGCGCCTGGTGGCGTCGTCGTCGCGCTCCCGGCCGTCGCACTCCGGTTCACCGGGTTCCTTGTGCACGCCGCCGGCCTGGCTGTAGCGCCAGATGCCGGGGCCGGTCAGCGTCCTTGCGGTGCCCAGGTCGTCCACGACCAGCGACGATCCCTTGCACAGCACGATCAGCTTTCCCGGGACGGCTTCTCCGGCCTGGGCCCTGGCCTGGAACGGAACGCCGCTGAAGAGCAGGGTGGCGGCCAGCGCCATCCCCGCGCAACGCAGGTCTCTCGCAAGCATGTCCCTTCCCCTGGCCGGACGGCGCGCACGGCGCCGGTTCACGCGTTGGCAAACGCCGCCCGCGCCCGGTGGCGGCCACCGGGCGCGGGAGGGGCGACCCCTGCCGACGAGGGGGAGGCGGGGGTTCAGGCGGCCGTGGCCAGCGCCGGGGAGATGGAGGTCAGGGCCTCTTTCATCGACTGCTCGCGCTGCTCCGGCGACACGGCCAGGCCCTCGGCGCGGACGAAGCGGACCTCGTCGATGCCCATGAAGCCGAAGATCTGGCGCAGGTAGGGCTCCTGGAAGTCCATGCCGCTGGTCTGGTGGAAGCCGCCGCGGGAGCTGGCGATGACCAGTTCCTTGCCGCCGGCCAGGCCTTCGGCCATGCCCTGCTCGTTGTAGCGGAAGGTCTTGCCGGCGACCGCCAGGCGATCGATCCAGGCCTTCAGCGTGGAGGGGATGGCGAAGTTGTACATGGGCGCACCCACGACCACGACGTCGGCCGCGAGGAACTCCTCGAGGACCTGCTCGGCGGCCTCGGCCTCGGCCGGGTCGGCCTTGGCCAGCGAGCCGCCGCTCAGGTGCGGCAGCGGGGTGGCGGCGAGGTCGCGGTAGGTGACCTCGAGGGTGGGGTCGGCGGCCTTGCGGGCGGCGACGATGGCGGCGCTCAGGGCGCGGCTGGCGGAGTTCTGGCCAAGGATGCTGGAATCGACGTGGAGGAGTTTCATGGGGCTGGGTCCTGTCTGGATGGAGCGGCTGGTGGGAAGCGGTGGTCGCCGCGACAGGGTCATCCTGCGCCGTTGCACCCATGGGATAAACCTGATCTGATATGACGAACTGTTCCCTCGATGGAACACCAAGGAGCCGCCCATGCAGGACCTCAACGACCTCTACTACTTCGCGATGGTCGTGGACCACGGCGGCTTCGCCGCGGCGGAACGCGCACTGGGCATTCCCAAGTCGCGCCTGAGCCGTCGCATCAGCCAGCTCGAGGCCGAGCTCGGCGTGCGCCTGCTGCAGCGTTCGACCCGGCGCTTCGCGGTGACCGACGTCGGCACCAGCGTCTACCGCCACGCGCAGACGATGCTGGCCGAGGCGCAGGCCGCGCGCGAAGTGGTGGACCGGCTCAGCGCGCAGCCCCGCGGCGTGGTCCGGGTCAGCGTGCCGGTGAGCCTGGCGCAGCAGGAGCTCCCGGCGTTGCTGCCGGACTTCCTGGCGTTGTATCCGGACGTGCGCGTGCAACTGCTGGTGAGCAACCGGCGCTTCGACCTGATCAACGAGGGCGTGGACATCGCGATCCGCGTGCGCACGAAACTCGAGGACGACGGCAGCCTGGTGCTGCGCACCTTCGGCCCGATCCAGAGCCTGCTGGTCGCCAGTCCCAAATACCTGGACGGCATGGGCCGGCCGGCGACACCGGCCGACCTGTCCGGGCACGTGACCTTGAACATGAGCGAGGACGAGCACTCGCAGCGCTGGCACCTGCACGGGCCGGGCGGGGTGGTGGAGACGGTGGAACTGAAGCCGCGCGTGGCGGGTTTCGACTTTCCACTGCTGCGCTCGCTGGCGACGCAGGGCGTCGGCATCACCCTTCTGCCGGAAAACCTGTGTGCGCCGCAGGTGCACGCGGGCGAGCTGGAAGTGGTGCTGCCGGACTGGCGCCTGCCCGAAGGCCTGTGCCACGCCGTGTTCGCCTCGCGCCGCGGGCTGCTACCGGCGGTGCGGGTGTTCATCGACTACCTGGCCGAGCGGCTGCCGCCGATGCTGGAGGCGGCGCGGGTGGAGTGCTGCGAGCAGCCAGCGAAGTAGAGCCGACCCATGGTCGGCTTGCGCAAGCGGCGGAGCATGGCGGAGAGGGTGGGATTCGAACCCACGGTCGTGTCGCCACGACGGCGGTTTTCAAGACCGCTGCCTTAAACCACTCGGCCACCTCTCCCTGCGCGGCATTGTAGAGCCGACCCATGGTCGGCTGCTCGTGGGGGCGCGTGACCCACGGTCTCGCGTTGCGGCCGGCGCCGCGGGCTGCCTAGGCTCGGGGCATGGAGATCCGCGTATTCCTGGTCGACGACCATGTGCTGGTGCGCACCGGCATGCGCCTGATGCTGGAGTCCGAACCCGACATCACCCTGGTGGGCGAGGCGGGGTCGGGCGAGGAGGCCCTGCCGCTGATCCGGACGCTGCGGCCCGACGTGGTCCTGTGCGACCTGCACCTGCCAGGGATCAGCGGCATGGAAGTGACCGCGCGGGTCGCGCGGGGCAATTACGGCTCGCGGGTGATCGTGGTCTCGGTGCTCGAGGATGGGCCGATGCCGCGGCGCCTGATCGACGCGGGTGCGCACGGCTACGTGGGCAAGGGCGCGGATGCGGAGGAGTTGCTGCGCGCGGTGCGCCATGTGGCCTCGGGGCGGCGTTACCTGGCCAGCGGGATCGCGCAGGCAATGGCGTTCATGGGCCTGGGACCGGAGGCGTCGCCGTTCGACGCATTGTCGCCGCGTGAGCTGGAAGTGGCGATGCTGCTGACGCGCGGGCTGCGGCAGGAGGACATCGCGAAGCGCCTGAGCCTGAGCGCGAAGACGGTGAACACGCACAAGTCGCGCCTGTTCGAGAAGCTGGGGATCGGCGACACGATCGCGCTGGCCCGGCTGGCGAGCCAGCATGGGCTGGCGGACCCGGCCCGCGCCCTGTAGAGCCGACCCATGGTCGGCTCCTGATGCTTTCCCCAAAAAAAAAAGAGCCGACCATGGGTCGGCTCTACGGGTTCGACGCCACGTCGTGGATCAGGCGCTGCGCTGCTGATCTTGGGATTGCTCGCCTTCGACGGCCGCGTCGGCCGGCGGGGTGGCGGGCTCGGGTGACGGGATGTCGTCGAACAGGCCGGGGGCCTTGGGGGCTTCGGGGTCGATGGGCTGGTCGGGGGTGGGGTCCGGTTCGACCATCGGCGCTTCTTCCGTCGCGGCTTGCGCCGCTCCCACATCAGCCGCTCCCACATCAGCCGCTCCCACATCTGCAGCTCCCACGACCGCGGCGGCGACGGCGGCGGGGGCTTCGTCGTCGAAGTCAAACTCGGGCTGGGTGCGCTGGGCGGGGGTGACGTCGCCGGTCATGGCGTCGTCGGCGTCGCCGGCTTCGTTGCCGCCCTGGGCGTTGCCGTTCTCGTTGGCGTTGGCGCCTTCACCGTTGTTGCGGCGGCGACGACGGCCACCGCGGCGGCCGCGGCGCCGACGGCCACTGCCGGTTTCGCCGTTGCCGTCGGTGGAAGGCTGCTCGGCGTTGGGCTGCTGGGCGGTTTGCCCGGTGGCCTCCGGGGCGGGTGCCGGGGTTTCGGTTTCGGGGAGCCGACCGTGGGTCGGCTCTACAGGTGCGGCAGCGGGGGCGGGAGCGGACGCGGGGGCGGGCGCCGACTGGATGTTGGCGGCGGCGGCCGGTGCGGCGGCGACCGCGGCGGCGGCCTTCGCGGGCTCGGCGGCCGGCTGCTCGTTGCGCGGCTGGCGCTGCTTCTTCTGCTTCTGCGCCTGCTCGCGTGGCTTGTCCTGGCGCTCCTGCCTGCTGTCCTGCTTCTCCTGCTTCTGCGCCTGGCCCCCACGACGCTGCTCGTCGCGGCGCTCGTTGCGGTTGCGGCCGCCGCGCTCGCGGCGCTGGTTGCGGTCACCGCGCTCCTTGCGCTCGCCGCGCTCGTTGCCGCGGTCGCTGCGTTCGTTGCGGCCGCCACGACCCTGCTTCTTCTGCGGCTCGCGCGACTCGGGCAGGGTGGGTTCGCCGGCGCCGAAGAAACCGAGGATCCGGTCCCACAGCCCGACGCTCTTCGCCGGCGTGCGGAACGGCGCGGGCTGCGGGGCCGGCGTGGCCTCGACTTCCTCGCGCGGCTCGCGCACGGGCGCCGGCTGGGCCGGGCGCACGTTGGTGACGGCGGCCGCGGGCGGCACGTTGAGGTTGGCCTTGGTCAGGGCGATGGTCGCGAGCTTGCGCGGGGTGCCGCGCTGGTAGCTGGGGCGGCTGGTCTCCTCGCCGAGCTCGTTCTCGCGGATGCGGGTGACCTCGTAGTGCGGCGTGTGCAGCTGCGCGTCAGCGACGATCACGATCGGCGCGTCGTGGCGCTTCTCGATCTCGGCCAGCGCACGGCGCTTCTCGTTGAGCAGATAGTTCGCGATCTCCACCGGGGCCTGCACCAGCACCTGCCCGGTGTTGTCCTTCATCGCGTGCTCTTCGGCCAGGCGGATGATCGCCAGTGCCAGCGATTCGACGCTGCGCATGCGGCCATGGCCCTCGCAGCGCGGGCACACCACCTGGGTGGACTCGCCCAGGCTCGGGCGCAGGCGCTGGCGCGACATCTCCAGAAGGCCGAAGCGCGAGATGCGGCCGACCTGCACGCGCGCGCGGTCGGAACGCAGCGCGTGCTGCAACCGGTTCTCGACTTCGCGCTGGTGCTTGTTGGTGGACATGTCGATGAAGTCGATCACCACCAGGCCGCCAAGGTCGCGCAGGCGCATCTGGCGGGCGACTTCCTCGGCCGCCTCCAGGTTGGTGTTGAACGCGGTCTCCTCGATGTCGCCGCCCTTGGTGGCGCGCGCCGAGTTGACGTCGATCGCGGTCAGCGCCTCGGTCTGGTCGATCACCAGCGCGCCGCCGGAGGGCAGGCGCACTTCGCGCTCGTAGGCGTTCTCGATCTGGGACTCGATCTGGAAGCGGTTGAACAGGGGGACGTCGTCGGTGTAATGCTTGAGCTTGCGCAGGTTGTGCGGCATGACCTGCTGCACGAACTCGCGGGCCTCCTCGTACATTTCCGGCGTGTCCACCAGGATCTCGCCGATGTCCGGGCGCATGTAGTCGCGCAGGGCGCGGATGATCAGGCGCGATTCCTGGTAGATCAGGAACGGCGCGGGCTTGCTCAGCGCGGCCTCGGCCACCGCCTTCCACACGCTCAGCAGGTAGTCCAGGTCCCACTGCAATTCTTCGGCGTCGCGGCCGACGCCGGCGGTGCGGATGATCACGCCCATGTCGTCGGGGATGGTCAGCGCGTCCATGGCCTTCTTCAGCTCGGCGCGGTCCTCGCCCTCGATCCGGCGCGAGACGCCGCCGGCGGTCGGCGAGTTCGGCATCAGCACCATGTAGCGGCCGGCCAGCGAGATGAAGGTGGTCAGCGCGGCGCCCTTGTTGCCGCGCTCTTCCTTGTCCACCTGGACGACGACTTCCTGGCCCTCGCGCAGCAGTTCCTTGAGGCCGGCCTTGTTCGGGTCGACGCCGGCCTGGAAGTAGTCGCGGGAGATTTCCTTCAGCGGCAGGAAGCCGTGGCGCTCGCCGCCGTATTCGACGAAGGCGGCCTCGAGCGAGGGTTCGAGCCGGGTGATGCGGCCCTTGTAGATGTTGGACTTCTTCTGCTCCTTCGACGGCTGCTCGATGTCGATGTCGTACAGGGTCTGTCCATCGACGATCGCGACCCGCAGTTCTTCCGCCTGCGTCGCGTTGATGAGCATTCTTTTCATTGTGGCGTTCCTCGCGCGCTTGTCCGCGCGACGACGCCGTGGGCGTTTCGCCTCTGGATACCGCGGCTCCGCCGCGCCAACTGGCTGCGGCGGGGCCTTCGAGTGTTCCAGCGCTACGACACCACGGCGGGCCGCGGGAGCGCTTGTTCGATCTTTCCGTGTTGCGGGCCGGTGTCGCGCCGCGGCCGGTGTCCGTTCGGGACTTCAGGCGAGGCGCCACGCTCGGGTGGATTTGTTCAGCGCCGGCGTCTGACGCGCCGGGCGATGGCCGGGCTTGCCGGCGAGCCGCTAACATGGCCGCCCCGGGGGCGGTGGTCGCGCACTGCTGCCGGAATCGAAGGGAGGGGGGCTTTCGGCCCTGGTTAACTCCCTGCGAAATCAAACCCTTATCTCGCCCGGCGAGTGTAGCAGATCAAGGCAGGCGATGGCCCATTCAGAAGACACAGGCGCCGGGCAGGGCCGGGCGGCCAGCGCCCGCACGGTCCGGGTGCCCGAGGACCGCGGCGGACAGCGCCTGGACAACTTCCTGCTGGGCCAGCTCAAGCGCGCCCCGCGCAGCCTGGTTTACAAGCTGGTCCGCTCGGGCCAGGTCCGGGTGAACGGGGGCCGAGCCAAGGCCGAGCGCAAGCTGGAGCCGGGCGACGAGGTGCGGATCCCGCCCGTCCGGCTGGCGCCGGCGGCGGAAAAGGGCACCCCGTCCAGGGGCCTGCTGGAGGCGATGCAGGCCAGCATCGTGTTCGAGGACGCGCGCCTGCTGGCGATCAACAAGCCCTCCGGCGTGGCGAGCCACGGCGGCAGCGGCATCTCCTTCGGCGCGATCGAGACCCTGCGCGCGCTGCGCCCGCGCGAGTCGCTGGAGCTGGTGCACCGGCTGGACCGCGACACGTCGGGGCTGCTGGTGGTGGCGAAAAAGCGCTCGGCGCTGTCGGAACTGCAGGCGCTGCTGCGTGACGAGCACGCTGGCGGCATCGAGAAGCGCTACCTGGCGCTGCTGCTGGGGCGGATGCCCGACGGGGTGATGAGCGTGGACGCGCCGCTGCACGTGGGCCTGCGCCAGGGCGGGGAGCGCCACGTGCAGGTGTCGCCGCAGGGCAAGCCGTCGTTGAGCCATTTCCGGGCACTGGAACGGCGCGGCGGGCAGTCGTGGTGCGAGGTGAGGATCGCCACCGGCCGCACTCACCAGATCCGGGTGCACGCGGCGCACATCGGCCATCCGGTGGCCGGCGACGACAAGTACGGCGACCCGGAGGCCAACAAGCGCCTGCGCGACAAGGCCGGCCTGCGCCGCCTGTTCCTGCACGCCGCCAGCCTCGAATTCACCCTCGACGCCGGCCGCACCCCCTACCTCCTCAACGCCCCCCTGCCACCCGACCTCACCGCGGTGTTGGACAGTCTTTAGCCACAGATTTCGAGGATCAAAAGCGGATTCACACAGAGAAACTCAAATAAAAGGCCGCGCTTTTTTTCTTTTTGATCCTTTTGAATCTGTGAAATCTGTGGCCAAAAAATTCAGTCAGCGAGGGCGGAAGCGCGGGCGGCGCAGATGAAGTCGTTCTCGGAGAGCCCGCCGACGTCGTGGGTGGAGTAGCGGACGACGCAGCGGTCGTAGTGGACCGAGAGGTCGGGGTGGTGATCTTCGCGGTTGGCCATGTGCGCCAGCGCGTTCACGAAGGACATCGTCCGGTAGTAGTCCTTGAACGTGAACGTGCGCACGAGCGCCTTGCCTTCCTCCGCGAGCTCCCAGCCGGGGAGCTCCGGCAGCAGTTCCCGCACCCGCGCCTCGGGCAGGCGGTGCTCGCTGCCGCGGCGGGGGATGCAGTGGGCCTGGGCGAGGGGGACGAGGTCGCTCATGGGGGACTCCTGCCTTGGGCAAACGTTACGTGACGAGTCCGTAGAATAGCCCCCATGATCGAGGGCCATCATGATTGACATCTCGGACGCCGCGCAGGCGCATTTCCGCAAGCTGATCGAGCGCGAGGCGCTGCCGGGGCTCGGGGTGCGGCTGTCCGCATACCAGCCCGGCACCGTGAAGGCGGACGTGCGCCTGGAGTTCGCCGAGCCCGCCGACCTGGCCGGGGACGAGTGGGCGATTGATTGCGCGGGCTTCACATTGTGGGTGGACGCGGCCAGCGTACCCTTCCTCGACGGTGCCCGGATCGACTACGAGCAGAAGCCCACCGGCGGGCAGTTGCAGATCCGCGCACCGAAGATCAAGGGCGAGGCGCCGCCCGAATCCGCGTCGCTGGTGGAACGGGTGCGCTGGGTGATCGAACACGAGGTCAATCCGCAGCTGGCGATGCACCGGGGCATGGTGGCCTTGCAGGAGGTCACCGCCGAGGGCGTCGTGGTGTTGCGCTTCGGTGGCGGCTGCCATGGCTGCGGCATGGTCGACATGACCCTGAAGAACGGCATCGAGAAGACCCTGTTCGCGAAGGTGCCCGGGGTGACCGCGGTCCGCGACGCCACCGACCACGACACCGGCGAAGCGCCCTACGTGCCGCGCAGCGTGGCCTGACCCATGCCCGGCGTGAGCGGTTCCTCACGGATGTTCACCGCCGCCGAACTGATCGAGGCCCTGCGCCGTCGCACCGTGCGTTCGTTGCGCCCGGAGCGCCCGGTCGGCGAGTTCCCGCCGGGCTGGCGGGCGTGGTTCGCGAGCCTGCGCGAGCAGGCCGGGCGGATCCGCGGCGCCACCGCCGACGCGATCATCGCGATCTTCCTTGCGCGCGAGCCACGCCCTGCGCCGCGTGCGGTTGCGGCGCTGAGCGACTGGGAGGCGTTCACCACGCTGTGGCGGCAGGAGTGGGCGCCCAGCGGCGCGGACAGCCGCGCGCAGCGGATCGCCGCGATGGTGATCACGTTGGTGGTGGAACTGGTCCTGGCGATCTTCCTCATCTGGCTGGCCTATGCCCGTTGGGGCGGAGCGCCGCCACCACCGGGGGAAGAGGTGATCCAGGTCGAATTCATCGGCGTGGGCACGCCGCAGGAGTTGGGCGGCGGCGCGCCCAGCGGTCCCGCGCCGGAACCGGCGGCCGCCGCCCCGTCGGCGGCGCCGCGTAGCGCGCAGGCCCCTGCGCACCCCGCGCCGGCGCCGGCGCCCGCACGCGCCACCGAATCCGCCCCGCCACCGCCGGCGGTGGCGACCCGTGAACCCGAGCCCGCGCCCGAGCCGGTGCCGGCGCCGCCCGCGGCCGCGCCGGAGCCGGCGCCCGAGGAAGCCGCCCCCGCGCTGCAACCGCTGCAGGTGACCGAGGTGGCGGTGCCGGATACGCGCTTCACGGTGCAGGTGCCGGAGCTGGCGACCGAAGTGGAATCGATCCAGCGGTTCGAGCGGCCGACGACGACCCGGCGCGCGGTGGAGGCGCCGGTCGCTGCGGTGCGCGTGCCCGAGCTGGAGACCGCACCACAGGCCTTGCCGGCGCCGGCACCGCCGCTGCCCGGCACCAGCCTGCGCAGCATCCAGGCGCGGCCGGTGCAGGTGCGCGTGCCCGGGCTCGAGGCGGAGGTCGAATCGCTGCCCGGCGCGGTGGCGCCGGTTGCCGGCGCCGCCCGCACCCCGGTGGCCACGCCTTCGGCGACGGTGACGGTGCCCGGCCTGGCGACCGGAGTGGCTTCGCTGCCGATGCCCGGCGGGGCGCCCGCCGGGAGTGGCAGCAGCAGCGATGCCGGCGCGGTGCCGCAGGCCCAAGGCGGCGGCACGACCGCGGGCGCGCCGGCCGGCGAGGCCGGCGGCCGCTCGGCGCAGGCGGGCGGCGTGCAGGGCGCCCTGGCCGGCGAGGGCGCGGGCCCGAAACCCGGCGAGGCCGCCGGCGCCTGGACCAGCCCGCAGGCGGGCACCGACTGGGGCATCGGCGACCGCAACCAGGCGGGCGGGCAGGCCGGCGGCGGCTCGGGCCTGTTCGACGAAAGCGGCCGGGTGAAGCTGCCGCCCGGCACCGTGGGCGACGGCATGCTGGGGCCAGACGGCGTGCTCGAGACCGAGATCGCCGACCTGGACCGCGCCGGTACCTGGCTCAAGCGTCCGCCGATCGATTACACGCCGACGCGTTTCGACGAGTACTGGCTGCCGGGCGGCACGCTGCTGGAGGAATGGGTGCGGCGCGGCATCCGCGAAGTCGCGATCCGCATCCCCGGCACGTCGAAGAAGATCCACTGCGTGGTGTCGCTGCTGCAGCTGGGCGGTGGCTGCGGCATCGACGATCCGAACATGCAGGACCAGGAAGCGACCGCGCGGCCGGCGCCGGAGATTCCGTGGAAGCCGGAGTTGCAGGAAAACCAGGAGGCGTTGGATCAGCCGGCGGGGTGAAGGGGTGACCCGCCCGTAACGCCCGACCCATGGTCGGGCGACCTTTGAAAAAACAAGAGCCGACCGTGGGTCGGCTCTACAGGGTCAGGTTGATCCTGGTTTACAGGCCGCTGAGGTCGCGCAGGGGGGAGGGCTGGGAGCCGAAGTAGGCGGCGAGGTCGGCGATCTGCTGGTCGGTGAGGCCCTTGGCCTGCGAGGCCATCAGCGCGTGGCTGCGGTCGCCGTCGCGGTACATCTGCAGCGAGTGCGCGATGTAGTCGTGGTACTGGCCGCCGATGATCGGGTAGCTCGGGTCGATCGGCGCGGTGCCCGACGGGCCGTGGCAATCCACGCAGGCCTGGCCGGTGGCTTCCTGCTTGGTGGTGGCGAGCTGCTCGCCGATGTCGGCGCGCCCGGCGGGAATGCCGGCGGAGGAGCTGGTGTGGCCGGCGGCACGGTCGGCGGAGGAGTGCTCGGCGGGGGTGTCCCCGGCGGGGGAGCAGGCGGCGAGGGCGAGGCTGGCGAGCAGCACGATGGGTAGGGTCTTCATGGCGCGGCTCACTTCAGGCTGGACAGGAAGGCGGCGATGTCGGCGATGTCCTGGGCGGAGAAGCTTTCCGCCTGGGCCTGCATCGTCGGGTGCTTGCGCTTGCCCAGCTGGTACTCGGTGAGCGCGTTGACCAGGTAGACCTCGGACTGGCCGCCCAGCTTCGGCACGTGGTAGTTCGGGTACGCGTTCTTGTAGCCGGTGACGCCGTGGCAGCCCTGGCAGGTGTAGGCGAGCTGGCGGCCGTGCTCGGCGTCGCCCTGGGTCTGTGCGAGGGCCGCCGGCGCGACGAGCGCCAGGCAGGAAGCAAGCAACAACGATCGGATCATCGACTTGTCCGCGAGTGAGAGAGGAGCAATCGCATCAGTATAGCGACGTTCAGACTCGCAACCCAAAAGTCGCTCACCGTATCCATCCTTGGGATGCCACCTCCAATGGCAGCGCGTGTGCCGGGAACCGCGCCTGCCCCGACGCGTCTTCGACGTTCCTCCAAAAGCCACCATGACCTCTGGCGGATTCCGCGCCGAGGCACGGGTGATATACCTTCCTACAACACCAACAAACGAGCCGCCCCCATGACGCCCCCGACCGACCTTCGCCGTGGCCGATCGCCTTATCTGGTGCCACTCCTGCTGTGCCTGCTGGTGCCGGGGGTGCTGGCGCTGGGCGCCTGCGGGAAGGGCGGCGGCCCGGGCGCGGAAGGCGCCCAGGCCGAGGCCAGGGCGCCCGAGGCCGTGCCGGTGGAAGTGGCCGCCGTGGCCCGGCGCCCGATCTCGGCGAGCTTCACCGGCACCGCGGCGCTGGAAGCGCGCGGCGAGTCGCAGGTGGTGGCGAAGACCTCCGGTGTCGCCCTGGAGGTGTACGCCGAGGAAGGCCAGTACGTGCACGCCGGCCAGGTGCTGGTGAAGCTCGACTCGGCGCGCGCGCAGCTGCAGGCGGCGCAGACCGCCGCGCAGGTGCGCAAGCTCGAAGCGAACTTCGCGCGCGCGCAGACCCTCCACGAGCAGAACCTGATCAGCGCCAACGACTTCGACCAGCTCAAGTTCGACCTGGCCAACGCCCGCGCGGCCAACCGCCTGTCCAACCTGGAGGTGTCCTACGCCAGCGTGCGCGCGCCGATCTCCGGCGTGGTCGCGCAGCGTTCGATCAAGCCGGGCAACTTCGTGCAGATCAACACGCCGATCATCCGGATCGTGGACACCGGCGAGCTCGAGGCCACGCTCAACGTGCCCGAGCGCGAGATCGCCTCGCTCAAGCCCGGCATGCAGGTGCAACTGCAGGTGGACGCGCTGCCCGGGCGCAAGTTCGATGGCCGCATCGACCGCATCGCGCCGGTCGTGGACGCCGGCAGCGGCACCTTCCGCGTGATCACCGCGTTCGCCAACGACGGCGTGCTGCAGCCGGGCATGTTCGGCCGCTTCCGGATCGAGCACGACCAGCGCACCGACGCGCTGGTGATGCCGCGCACCGCGCTGCTCGAGGACGAGGGCGAGGCCGCGGTCTACGCCGTGCGCGAGGGCAAGGCCGTGCGCATTCCGGTGACCCTGGGTTACATGGACGGGCAGTGGGTCGAGGTGACCAAGGGCCTGAAGGCCGGCGAGCGCGTGGTCACCGCGGGCAAGGTCGCGCTGCGCGAAGGCAGTCCGGTGCAGGTGGTCGGCGGTCCCGCGATGGTGGAAGCCGATCGCCAGGTAGCCGGTAACAACGAATCGCCCGGGGCCGTGACCCCGGCCGCCAATTCCGCACGCTGAGCCGACGAGGGACGCCCCGTGCCGAATCACTCCACGCCGCATGACCGCGTGCCGGGCAACCGCGCGCCGGTGCCTGCGCCGCATCGTTCGATGAGCCTGGTCGAGTTCGCCACCCGCCGCCGGGTGACCGTGGCGATGGCGACCGTCACCTTCCTGCTGTTCGGCCTGATCGCGCTGTCCAGCCTGAAGGTCAACCTGCTGCCCGACCTCACTTACCCGACGCTGACGGTGCGCACCGAATACACGGGTGCCGCGCCGGCCGAGATCGAGACCCTGATTACCGAGCCGGTGGAAGAGGCGGTCGGCGTGGTCAAGGGGCTGCGCAAGCTGAAGTCGGTGTCGCGCACCGGGCAGAGCGACGTGGTGCTCGAGTTCGCCTGGGGCACCGACATGGACAAGGCCAGCCTCGAAGTCCGCGACAAGATGGAGGCGCTGAACCTGCCGATGGAGGCCAAGGCGCCGGTGCTGTTGCGCTTCAATCCCTCCACCGCGCCGATCATGCGCCTGGTGCTGTCGGCCAAGGGCGCGCAGGCGGGCGAGGAATCGCTGGCCGAACTCACCCGCTTGCGCCGCTACGCAGACGACGACCTCAAGCGCAAGCTGGAGCCGGTCGAGGGCGTGGCCGCGGTGAAGGTGGGCGGCGGCCTCGAGGACGAGATCCAGGTCGCGATCGACCAGCAGAAACTGGCCCAGCTCGGCGTGCCGATCGAGACCGTGATCCAGCGCCTGCAGCAGGAGAACATCAACATCTCCGGCGGGCGCCTGGAGGAAGGTTCGCGCCGCTTCCTGGTGCGCACCGTCAACCAGTTCGCCAGCGTGGACGAAATCCGCGAGATGCTGGTGACCACCCGCACGGTGTCCAGCGGCGGCAGCAGCGCTGCGGATGAGGTAGCGCGCGTGGCCGCCGCGTCCGGCGACGCCGCGGTGCTGGCGGCGGCGATGGGCGCGCGCAGCGCGGGCGGCGGTTCGGCGCCGGCCAACGGCATGCCGGTGCGGCTGAAGGATGTCGCCACCGTCACCCAGGGCTACAAGGAACGCGAGGCGATCATCCGCCTCGGCGGCCACGAGGCGGTCGAGCTGGCGGTCTACAAGGAAGGCGACGCGAACACGGTCGCCACGGCCGACGCGATCGAGGCGAAGCTCGCCGAAATCCGCCAGCAGGTGCCGGACGACATCGAGCTGACCGTGGTCGAGGACCAGTCGCAGTTCATCCGCGAGGCCATCTTCGACGTGAAGAAGGACGCGGTGATCGGCGGCATCCTCGCGATCCTGGTGATCTTCCTGTTCCTGCGCGACGGCTGGAGCACCTTCGTGGTGTCGCTGTCGCTGCCGGTATCGATCGTCACCACGTTCTTCTTCATGGACCAGCTCGACCTGAGCCTGAACGTGATGTCGTTGGGCGGCCTGGCACTCGCCACCGGCCTGGTGGTGGACGACTCGATCGTGGTCCTGGAATCCATCGCCAAGGCGCGCGAACGCGGGCTCGGCATCGTCCGCGCGGCGGTGGAGGGCACCAGCGAAGTCAGCATGGCGGTCATCGCCTCCACCCTGACCACGATCGCGGTGTTCCTGCCGCTGGTGTTCGTGGAAGGCATCGCCGGGCAACTGTTCCGCGACCAGGCCCTGACCGTGGCGATCGCGATCGGCGTGTCGCTGCTGGTGGCGATGACCCTGATCCCGATGCTGTCCTCGCTCAAGGGCCGCGCGCCGCTGGCCTTCCCCGAGGAAGCGCCGCACCCGCGCTGGGAGCCGGCGCGTCGCTGGCAGAAGCCGATCGCGGTCGGCGGACGTGGCATCGGCGCCGCGGTGCGCGGTGCGGTGTTCGGCATCGCTTGGCTGTTCGTGCGCGCCTGGCGCGGCCTGGTCGCGGTGGTCGGCCCGGTGATGCGCAAGGCCAGCGACCTGGCGATGTGGCCGTACTCGCGCGCCGAGGGCCTGTACCTGCGGTTGCTGCCAGCCGCGCTGCAGCGCCCGGGCCGGGTGCTGGCGATCGCCGTGGGCGCGTTCGCGCTGACCCTGCTGGCGGTGCCGATGCTCGGTGCCGACCTGATCCCGCAGCTCGCCCAGGACCGCTTCGAGATGACCGTGAAGCTGCCGCCGGGCACGCCGCTGCGCGAGACCGACGCGCTGCTGCGCCGGGTGCAGCAGGCCAACGAGGGCGATCCGCGGGTGCACGCGCTGTACGGGGTCAGCGGCTCCGGAACGCGCCTGGACGCGAGCCCGACCGAAAGCGGCGAGAACATCGCCAAGCTCACCGTGGTGATGAAGGACGGCGGCAACGACGCGGTCGAGGTCGCGCTCACCGAGAAGCTGCGCGCGACCATGGCCGGCGAGGCCGGGGCGCAGGTCGATTTCAGCCGACCGGAGCTGTTCAGCCTGTCCACGCCGCTGGAGATCGAGCTCAGCGGCCGCGACCTCGAGTCGATCGAGGCGGCGGGGCGCAAGCTGGCGGCGATGCTGCGCGCCAACGAGCACTACGCCGACGTCACCTCGACCGTCGAGCAGGGCTTCCCCGAGGTGCAGGTGCGCTTCGACCAGGAGCGCGCGGCGGCGCTGGGCATGACCACCCGGCAGATCGCCGACGTGGTGGTGAAGAAAGTGCGCGGCGAAGTGGCGACCCGCTACTCGTTCCGCGACCGCAAGATCGACGTGCTCGTGCGCGTGGACGAAAGCGAGCGCGCCTCGATCGACGACATCCGCAACCTGATCGTCAATCCGGGCAGCAGCAGCCCGGTGCGGCTGTCGGCGGTGGCCGACGTGGTGCCGGGCATCGGGCCGAGCGAGATCCATCGCGCCGACCAGGTGCGGGTGGCGGTGGTCTCGGCCAACCTGCGCGACATCGACCTGGGCACCGCAGTGCAGGAAGTGCGCGCGATGGTGGCGAACGATCCGCTGGGCGCGGAGATCGGCATGCACATCGGCGGCCAGGGCGAGGAGCTCGACCGATCGGTGCGCTCTCTGCTGTTCGCGTTCGGCCTGGCCGTGTTCCTGGTCTACCTGGTGATGGCCTCGCAGTTCGAGTCGCTGCTGCACCCGTTCGTGATCCTGTTCACCATTCCGCTGGCGCTGGTCGGCGCGGTGCTGGCGCTGCTGCTGACCCGCTCGGCGGTGTCGGTGGTGGTGTTCATCGGCCTGATCCTGCTGGTCGGGCTGGTGGTGAAGAACGCGATCATCCTGATCGACAAGGTCAACCAGCTGCGCGAGGCCGGCGTGGCCAAGCGCGAGGCGCTGGTGGAAGGCGCGCGCTCGCGCCTGCGCCCGATCATCATGACCACGCTGTGCACGCTGTTCGGCTTCCTGCCGCTGGCGATCGCCGTGGGCGCCGGCGCCGAGGTGCGCTCGCCGATGGCGATCACCGTGATCGGCGGCCTGCTGGTCTCGACCCTGCTGACCCTGGTGGTGATCCCGGTCGTGTACGACCTGCTCGACCGCCGCGCCGACGACTACTACGTCGAGCGCGTGCGCCGCGCGCGCCGCGACGCGGCGGCCGCCGCCGACCTGATCGACCATGACGCCGATCCGTTGGGCGAGGGCCACGCATGAGCGTCGCCGAGCTCAGCATCCGCCGTCCGGTCACGACCATCATGTTGTTCGTGTCGATGGTCGTGATCGGCCTGATCGCGGCCGTGCGCCTGCCGCTGGAGGCGATGCCGGACGTCTCGGCCCCTTTCATCTACGTGCACCTTCCGTACCCGGGCTCGACCCCGGAGGAAGTGGAGCGGATGATCCTGCGCCCGGCGGAGGAGGCGCTGTCCACGCTCACCGACATCAAGAGCATGCAGGGCAACGCGACCGCCGAGTCGGCCGGCGTGTTCATCCTGTTCTCCGACTGGGAGCGCGACACCGAGATCGCCGCGGCCGAGGCGCGCGAGCGGATCGACGCGATCCGCGACGAGCTGCCCGACGATTTCCAGCGCTACGGCGTCTTCAAGTGGTCGACCTCGGACGATCCGGCGATTAGCCTGCGCCTGACCAGCGCGAGCCTGGACCTGACCCGCGAATACGACCGCATCGAGCGCACCTACAAGCGCCGGCTGGAGCGCATCCCCGGCGTGGCCAAGGTCGAGGTGGAGGGCGCGCCGGAGAACGAGGTCGAGATCGCCATCGACCCGGACCGGCTCAACGCCACCGGCTTGGGCCTGAACCAGCTCACCCAGCGACTGCGCGCGATCAACTTCTCGGTCTCGGCCGGGCAGATCGACGCCCACGGCCAGCGCCTGCGGGTGCAGCCGATCGGCGAGCTGCGCAACCTGCAGGAACTGCGCGACCTGGTGGTCGCCGACGGCGTGCGCCTGGCCGACATCGCCGAGATCCGGCTCAAGCCGGAGCGCATGCCCTACGGGCGCCGGGTGGACGGGCATCCTTCGGTCGGCATCGACGTGTTCAAGGAGCGCGACGCCAACCTGGTCGCGGTCTCGCGCGCGGTGCTCGCGGAAGTGGACGCGATCAAGGCCGAGCGCGGAACCGACGGCATCACCATCGACGTGCGCTACGACCAGGGCGAGAACGTCATCACCTCGTTGAAGAGCCTGGCCGAGGCCGGCGCGATCGGCCTGGTCCTGTCGATCGCGGTGCTGTTCTTCTTCCTGCGCCACTGGCCGTCGACGCTGATGGTCACCCTGGCGATTCCGATCTGCTTCATCATGACCCTGGGGTTCATGTACTTCGCCGGGGTCACGCTCAACATCCTGACGATGATGGGCCTGTTGCTGGCGATCGGCATGCTGGTGGACAACGCGGTCGTGGTGGTCGAAAGCATCTACCAGGAACGCGAGCGCATGCCCGGCAAGCCGCGCCTGGCGTCGATCATCGGCACCCGGCACGTGGCGATCGCGCTGTCGGCCGGCACCTTGTGCCACTGCATCGTGTTCGTGCCGAACCTGTTCGGCGAGCGCAACATGCTGTCCATCTACATGGGCCAGATCGCGATCACGATCTGCGTTTCGCTGCTGGCCTCGTGGCTGGTGGCGGTGAGCCTGATCCCGATGCTGTCGGCGAAGATGAAGACGCCGCCGGCGGTGATGGACGAGGGCGGCATCATCCGCCGCCTGCAGGGGCGCTACGCGCGCTTCCTGCGCTGGACCCTGGAGCACCGCGGCGCCAGCCTGCTGGGCATCCTGATGATCGTGCTGGTGAGCTTCGTGCCGATGAAGCTGATGACCGTCAACATGTTCGGCGGCGAGGACATCGGCGAGGTCGAGATCTTCTACCAGTGGCAGGGCGCCTACACCAAGGAGCAGATGTCCGCCGAGGTGGCCAAGGTCGAGGCCTACCTGGACCAGCACCGCGAGGACTGGGGCATCGAGCAGGTGTATTCGCGCTACAGCGAGCAGGGCTGGGCCCGCACCTGGGTGGAGCTGGACACCAAGGATCCCAAGCGCTCCAACGAGATCACCGAGAAGATCCGCGAGGGCCTGCCGAAATCGGCGCTGGCCAGGATCGGCATCGGCGGCCCGGGCGGGCAGGGCGGCGGCGGCATGGATTCGAAGAAGGTGGAGGTGCGCCTGGTCGGCGATTCCACCGAGACCCTGGTCGAGCTGGCCAACGACGTCGTGCCGATGCTGTCGCACCGCAAGGAACTGCGCGACGTGCGCGTGGACAGCGGCGACCGCAACACCGAGCTGGCGGTGCGGGTGGACCGCGAGCGCGCGGCCGCGTTCGGCTTCAGCGCGCAGGAAGTGGCCAGCTTCGTCGGCCTGGCCCTGCGCGGCGCACCGCTGCGCGAGTTCCGCCGCGGCGACAGCGAGGTGCCGGTCTGGGTCCGCTTCGCCGGCGCCGACGAGTACAGCACCGAGGACCTGGCCAGCTTCACCGTGCGCGCCAGTGACGGCCGCAGCGTGCCGCTGCTGGCGATGGTCGACGTGGAGCAGCGCCCGGCGGCGACCCGGATCGAGCGCACCAACCGCCAGACCACGCTGACGATCACCGCCAACCTGGCGCCGGACGTGACCATGCCCGACGCACGCAAGGCGATCTCCAGCACCCTCGACGGGGTCTCGTTCCCGGCCGGCTACTCGTACACGTTCGAGGACCTGGAGTTCATGAGCGACGAGGAAGCGCTCAACCAGATGTTCTTCAACCTGCTGATCGCACTGGTGATGATCTATGTGGTGATGGCGGCGGTGTTCGAGTCGTTGCTGTTCCCGTCGGCGATCATGAGCGGCGTGCTGTTCTCGATCTTCGGCGTGTTCTGGCTGTTCTGGATGACCGGGACCGAGTTCAACATCATGGCGTTCATCGGCATCCTGGTGCTGATGGGCGTGGTGGTGAACAACGGCATCGTGATGGTGGAGCACATCAACAACCTGCGCCGGCGCGGGCTGAGCCGCACCGATGCGCTGGTGGAGGGCAGCCGCGAGCGCCTGCGCCCGATCATGATGACCATGGGCACCGCGATCCTGGCGATGATCCCGATCGCGCTGAGCGACACCGCGGCCGGCGGCGACGGCCCGGCCTATTTCCCGATGGCGCGGGCGATCGCGGGCGGCCTGGCGTTCTCGACGGTGGTCAGCCTGCTGTTCCTCCCGACCATCTACGCCATCCTCGACGACACCAGCACCGGCATGACCCGCATCCTCCGCCGCGCCCGCGGCAAACCCGCGTCCACTCCAGAGGCCACTGCCGCCGCTTGATGTTTTTTGGCCACAGATTTCACAGATTCAAAAAGCGATCGACACGGATATGAATGGAAGTGGTTCGCGGTGAGCTGGCAGATCCGCCCGAACCACTTTTGATGTATCTGTGTTGATCCGCTCTTGATCCGTGGAATCTGTGGCAAAAGGAAAGCCGGCGATCAGCCGAGAAGGGCGCCGAGGAGTTTGGTGGCGCCGAGCCAGACGCCGATGGCGGTGCCGAGGCTGGTGAGGAAGAAGTTGAGCAGGACGCGGGCGACGCGGTTGCGCCACCAGCCCTTGAGCGTGGCGACGTCGTCGCGCAGGGACAGGAAGTCGCCGTAGGTCGGCTTGCGGATCCAGGCTTCGACCAGCGCGCTGATCGTGCCGGAGGCGAGCGCCGGGTGCAGGGGCGTCACCGGCGACGCCACGAACGCGGCGATGATGCTCAGCGGGTGGCCGCCGGCGACGGCGCAGCCGATCGCGCCGAGCACGCCGGTCAGCAGCACCCAGTACAGCATCAGCTCGGTGGCGACATCGATGCCGCCGTGCCAGAAGCCCCAGGCGAAGCCGCCCAGCACGAACACGGCGAGCAGCGTGGTGAACCAGGGGAACGAGGATTTCGGCGCGACCTCCTCGAGATCGGCGCGCAGCACCGCGGGAGCGACGTCGTCCTCGCGCAGGTGCCGGGCCAGGCCCTGCAGGTGGCCCGCGCCGACCACCGCCAGCACCTCGCGGGCGCGGCCGGTGGACAGCTCGCGCAAGTTCGCGGCCATGTAGCGGTCGCGCTCGGCGATCACCGCTTCGTACAGTTCCGGGTTCTCGCCAGCGAATTCGCCGAAGCTGGCTTCCAGCAGGTCGCCCTGCTTGAGCTTCTCGATCTCGTCCTCCTCGACCTTTTCGTCGGCGAACAGCGCCGCGACCAGGCCGCCGACCAGCTTCGCGCGGCCCCACCAGCCCAGCCGCTGCGACGCGCGCCGGAAAGTGATGCCGACGTCGCGGTCGATCAGCGCCAGGTCCAGGCCGCGCGCCTGCGCTTCCTCGGCCGCGGCCTTGAGCTCGGCGCCGGGCTCGATTCCGAGCTGCTCGGCCAGGCGCCGCTGGTACGCGGCCAGGCCGAGATTGGCGGCGAACAGCGCGGTCTTGCCCTCGCGCAGGACCTTGACCAGGTCCAGGCGGGCCAGCGCGTCCGGGTCGGTCAGCGACTGCAGGCGGTGCGGGTCGAGCTCGACCGCGATGGTGTCGTGGCCGCCCTCGGCGATGGCGGCGCGCACCGCATCCACGCTGGCGCGGGACACGTGCGCGGTGCCGAGCAGGGTGTAGCGTACGCCGTCGCGTTCGACGACGGCGGTGGGCTGCGCGGCGGCCTCAGTCACGGTAGCGCTTCAGCAGGTCGCCGTAGGCGTCGATCCTGCGGTCGCGCAGGAACGGCCAGATCCGGCGCACGTCCTCGCTGCGGCGCAGGTCCACTTCGGCCATCAGCACTTCCGGCGCGTCGGTCGAGGCTTCGGCCAGGAATTCGCCCTGCGGGCCGAGCACGTGGCTGGAGCCCCAGAAGTCGATGCCCGAGCGCCCGACCGGCGAAGGCTCGTGGCCCACGCGGTTGCACGACAGCACCGGCATGCCGTTGGCGACCGCGTGGCCGCGGTGGCTGAGGATCCAGGCGTTGCGCTGGCGGTCCTTCTCGGCCTGGTCGTCGTCGGGGTCCCAGCCGATCGCGGTCGGGTAGAGCAGCAGCTCGGCGCCGGCCAGCGCCATCAACCGCGCCGCTTCCGGGTACCACTGGTCCCAGCACACCAGCACGCCCAGGCGGCCGACCGAAGTGTCGATGGGATGGAAGCCGAGGTCGCCGGGCGTGAAGTAGAACTTCTCGTTGAAGCCGGGGTCGTCGGGGATGTGCATCTTGCGGTACTTGCCGGCGAGCGAACCGTCGCGCTCCAGCACCACCGCGGTGTTGTGGTACAGGCCGGTGCCGCGGCGCTCGAACAGCGAGCCGACGATCACCACGCCGTGCTGCTTCGCCAGCGCGCCAAGGCGCTGCGTGCTCGGGCCGGGGATCGGTTCGGCCAGGTCGAACTCGCACACGTCCTGGTGCTGGCAGAAGTAGGCGCCGTTGTGCAGTTCCTGCAGCAGCACCAGCTTCGCGCCGTTGCCGGCGGCTTCGGCGACGCGCTGTTCGATCACCGCCAGGTTGGCGTCGGCATCGCCGTGGTTGCGTTCCTGCACCAGGGCGACGGGGAGGGTTCGCTTCGTCATTCCGACATTGTAGGGCCGACCCCGTGCAGGGCCGACCCACGGTCGCCCCCTTGTTCAGTCCTGCGCGACGCCTTGCGGCAGTTGCATCGTCAGGCAGTGCAGGGAGCCGTTCTGCCAGATCAGCGGGCGGCAGGGGACCTGGACGATCTCGCGGCCGGGGAAGGCCGCGGCGAGCACGTCGGCGGCACGCGCATCGGCGGGATCGCCGTAGGCCGGCATCAGCACCGCGCCGTTGACGATCAGGAAATTGGCGTAGCTGGCGGCGAGGCGGCGGCCGTCGTCATGGATCGGCCGCGGCCAGGGCAGCGGGAACAGGCGGTAGGGCTGGCCGCCGGCGGTGCGCAGCGCGGCGATTTCAGCCGCCATTGCCTGCAGTTCGGCGTGGTGCGAGTCCGCAGGGTCGTCGCAGGCCTGGAACACGATCGCGTCGGGCGCGGCAAAGCGGGCGAGGGTGTCCACGTGGGCGTCGGTGTCGTCGCCCTCGAGGTAACCGTGGTGCAGCCAGAGCACGCGGTCCTGGCGGAGCCACCCGGCAAGCTGGCGACCGACCGTCTCCGGGTCGCTGTCCGGATGGCGCTCGCCCAGGCAGCGCCAGGTGCTCAGCAGGGTGCCCTGGCCGTCGGTTTCGATGGCGCCGCCTTCCAAAGCAAAATCAATGCTTTGTACGGAACAGTTCGAGAAGATTCCCATGTGGGAAAGGCGCCCGACCAGGCGGTCGTCCTCGCCAGCCTCGAACTTGCCGCCCCAGCCTGTGAAGCGGAAGTCGAGGAGACGGAAAGAGCAAGAGCGCCCCTCATCCGCCCCTTCGGGGCACCTTCTCCCCGCAGGCGGGGAGAAGGGAGAGTCGGTCAGGGTGATCGGGCCCGTATCCCGCAACCAGGTGTCGTTGTACGGCACCACCACGAAGCGGACGCGTGCCATGTCCACCCGGGCCGAGGCCAGGCGGGCGCGGGCGTAGGCCTCGACGTCGTCGTCGGCGACGCAGACGATCGCCGGCTCGAAGCGGGTGATCGCCGCGATCATGGCGATGAAGGTCTCCTCGACCTCGCCCAGGCGCTCGGCCCAGTCGGTGCCGGCATGCGGCCACGCGAGGAGGACGGCGGACTGGGGCTCCCATTCCGCCGGGAAACGCAGGGGCTGGGTCATCGGGCGGTGACGGGGACCGGGCCGGTTTCGCCCGGCTGCGGGTTGAGGACGGCGTCGATCACCTTGTCGCGCTCGAAGTAGACGGTGAATGCGGGATAGGTCCAGCGGTGGATCACCGGCCAGGCCGACTTCTGGCCGCCGCGCGGATCCAGCCGGGCGGACGGCTCGCCGAAGCGGGCCTGGACCTGGGCCATGCTCATGCCGCGGGCGGGCAGGGCCGCCGGATTGGCCTGCTCGACGCGCTCGATCAGCAGGGTGTCGGCGCCCGCCGGGGCGGCGAGAGCGCACAGCAACAGCAGGGGAAGCGTGGTGCCGAACCGGTTCATGGTGGATGCCTCGTCGGTGTCCTTGCAGGATTGTACGGGTGCCGCGCAGCCCCTTGTGGGCGCGGCGGAGGCCGCGACGGGGAGCCTGTCACACTTTCGGTCGCGGCTTCCGCCGCTCCTGCAGGGCCGGGAAACAGAAAGGCCGCGTTTCCGCGGCCTTTCGAACAGCAGCCGACCATGGGTCGGCTCTACGAGGCAAGCCTCCGGCTTACCTCTGGCGCGCCTTGAAGCGCGGGTTGGACTTGCAGATTACGAAGACCTTGCCACGACGGCGGACCACCTTGCAGTCGCGGTGACGGGTCTTCGCCGACTTCAGGGAGGAAAGCACCTTCATGGAAGAAACCTCGGCAATGGGGTTGGCGGACGAAGAAAAAAGCGCGCAAGCGCGCCAGCCGCCCATTCTAGCGGAGAAATCCACGCCGAATCAACTGTTTGTCCCGGCGCGGGCGCTACAATGTGCCGATGACGCCGACCCCAGACCCGCAGGCCCCGGACCCTCACACCCCCGTCCTCACCATCGACGGCCCCTCCGGCTCCGGCAAGGGCACGATCAGCCGCCTGGTCGCCCAGCGCCTGGGCTGGCACTACCTGGACTCGGGCGCGCTGTACCGGGCGGTAGGCGTGGCCGCGGGCTGGAACGACCTCGACCTGGACGACGCCGGGGCCCTGGTCCGCTGCGCCTTCGACACCGAGATCCGCTTCCGCGAGGCGGCCGACGGCGAGCTGCGGGTGCTGGTCAACGGCCACGACGCCACCGACGAGCTGCGCACCGAGACCGCGGGGGCCGCGGCCTCGGCGATCGCCGCCATCCCCGAAGTCCGGGCCGCGCTGCGCGACCGCCAGCGCGCCTTCCGCCAGCCGCCCGGGCTGGTCGCGGACGGCCGCGACATGGGCACGGTCATCTTCCCCGACGCTTCCTTCAAGGTGTTCCTGACCGCCAGCGCCGAGGAACGCGCCGAAAGACGCTATAAGCAGTTGAAGGAAAAAGGGGTTTCGGTTACCTTAGAGGGTCTGCTACGGGAGATCCTGGCCCGTGACGCCCGCGACGCCAGCCGCGCGGTGGCGCCGTTGCGGCCGGCCGAAGACGCCATCCGCATCGACACCACCGGGCTGCCGATCGACGCCGTCGTCGCCCGGGTCCTGGGCATCGTCACCCCGTCGTAGAAGAGCCGTAGAGCCGACCCATGGTCGGCTGCTTTACCTGGAAGTACCCGAAGGCCCCGGGCGAACCCGGGCAATCCACCAACCCCGGCGCTGCAATCCCGCACGCCAACCGAGAACAACATGACCGTAGCCACCGAATCCTTCGCCGAACTCTTCGAACAGAGCCAGGCCCACCTCGCCAAGCTCAAGCCCGGCGCCATCGTCACCGGCACCGTGGTCGACGTCCGCTCCGACGTGGTCGTCATCAACGCCGGCCTGAAGTCCGAGGGCATTGTCCCGATCGAGCAGTTCCGCAACGAAGAAGGCGAAATCGACGTCGGCGTGGGCGACACCGTCAAGGTGGCGCTGGACGCCCTGGAAAACGGCTTCGGCGAAACCGTGCTGTCGCGCGAGAAGGCCAAGCGCGCGATGGTGTGGGACGAGCTCGAGGAAGCCCTCGAGAAGAACGAGACCATCACCGGCCGCATCAGCGGCAAGGTCAAGGGCGGCTTCACCGTCGACATCAAGGACGTCCGCGCGTTCCTGCCCGGTTCCCTGGTCGACGTGCGTCCGGTCCGCGACCCGGTGTACCTGGAAGGCAAGGAGCTGGAGTTCAAGCTCATCAAGCTCGACCGCAAGCGCAACAACGTGGTCGTCTCCCGCCGCGCGGTGGTCGAGAGCGAGCACTCCGAGGAGCGCGAGGCGCTGCTCGAGAAGCTGGTCGAGGGCGCGGTGCTCAAGGGCGTGGTCAAGAACCTCACCGACTACGGCGCGTTCGTGGACCTGGGCGGCATCGACGGCCTGCTGCACATCACCGACATGGCCTGGAAGCGCGTGCGCCATCCGTCCGAGGTGGTGGAAGTCGGCCAGGAGCTCGACGTCCGCGTGCTCAAGTACGACCGCGAGCGCAACCGCGTCAGCCTCGGCCTGAAGCAGCTGGGCGAGGATCCGTGGGACAACATCTCGCGCCGCTACCCGGCCAACACCCGCGTGTTCGGCAAGGTCTCCAACGTCACCGACTACGGCGCGTTCGTCGAGATCGAGCCAGGTGTCGAGGGCCTGGTGCACGTGTCGGAGATGGACTGGACCAACAAGAACGTCAACCCGTCCAAGGTCGTCCAGGTCGGCGACGAGGTCGAGGTCATGGTCCTGGACGTGGACGAGGAGCGCCGCCGCATCTCGCTGGGCATCAAGCAGGTCACCTCCAACCCGTGGGAAACCTTCGCCGCGATCCACAAGAAGGGCGACAAGGTCGAGGGCCAGATCAAGTCGATCACCGACTTCGGCATCTTCATCGGCCTGGAAGGCGGCATCGACGGCCTGGTGCACCTGTCGGACATCAGCTGGAACGCCAACCCCGAGGAAATCGTCCGCAACTACAAGAAGGGCGACACCCTCGAGGCGGTGGTCCTGGCGGTCGACCCGGAGCGCGAGCGCATCAGCCTGGGCGTGAAGCAGCTGGAGCAGGACCCGATGGGCCAGTTCCAGGCCAACAACAGCCGCGGCTCGATCGTGAAGGGCACCGTCAAGGAAGTGGACGCCAAGGGCGCGACCATCGACCTGGGCGACGGCGTGGAAGGCTACCTGTCGGTCCGCGACATCTCGCACGAGCGGGTCGAGGACGCCAGCCAGAAGCTGAAGGTCGGCGACGAGATCGAGGCCAAGATCGTCGGCACCGATCGCAAGAGCCGCCTGATGCAGCTTTCGATCAAGGCCAAGGACGAGGCCGAGACCCAGGAGGCGCTGGCGGAGTACAACCGCTCCGCGGATGCCTCTGCCGGAACCACCAAGCTCGGCGCGCTGCTGCGTGAGCAGCTCGGGAACAAGTCCGAGTAAGTTGAGCGTTGGCGGCGGCCCGGGACTCCCGGGCCGCCCGTCGCGCGGGTTCCACGCACGACACGAGCCCATGACCAAGTCCGAGCTGATCGAGATCCTCACCCAACGCCAGGCCCACCTGAAGGCCGACGACGTCGACCTCGCGGTCAAGTCGCTGCTGGAAATGATGGGTGCCTCGCTGTCCCAGGGCGAGCGCATCGAGGTCCGCGGTTTCGGCAGCTTTTCCCTGCATTACCGGCCGCCGCGTACCGGCCGCAATCCGAAGACCGGCGAGGCCGTCGCGCTGCCGGGCAAGCACGTTCCCCATTTCAAGCCCGGCAAGGAGCTGCGCGAGCGCGTGAGCAACGCCCTGCCGGTGGCCGACGACGACTGATGCGCGTCCTGCGCGCGGTCCTCGCCGTGCTGTTCCTGGCCGTGGGGCTGGCGATCGGCGCGCTCAATCCGCAGCCGGTGGCGATCGACCTCGGCTTCTCCGTGTTCCGCGCCAGCCTGGGCGTGTCGCTGCTGCTCGCGCTGCTGGTCGGCGTGGTGGCAGGCGGCGTGGTCCTGGCCGCGAGCACGCTGCTGCGGCGCCCGGCGCGCCGCGACGACGACAGGGCGGCCTGACCGATGGTCCTGCTCGACCAATGGATCTGGTACGCGCTGTTGATCCCGCTGGCGGCGATCACCGGCTGGGTGATCGGGCGCCGCGGCGGCGAACGGCATAGCGACAGCCAGGTCAGCAAGCTCTCCACGACCTATTTCCGCGGCCTGAACTACCTGCTCAACGAGCAGCCGGACAAGGCGATCGAGCTGTTCCTGCACATCGCCGAGCTGGACAAGGACACCTTCGAGACCCAGGTCGCACTCGGCCACCTGTTCCGCCGCCGCGGCGAGGTCGACCGCGCGATCCGCCTGCACCAGGCGCTGGTGCAGCGCCCCGACCTGAGCGACCAGCAGAAGGTGCAGGCGCTGCTGGCGCTGGGCGAGGACTACATGAAGTCCGGCCTGCTCGACCGTGCCGAAACCGTGTTCTCCGACCTGGCCCGGATCGACCAGCGCGCGCCGCAGGCGCTGCGCCACCTGATCGCGATCTACCAGTCCGAGCGCGACTGGGCCAAGGCGATCGAGAACGCCACCCGTTACGAGGCGGTGACCGGCGAGCCGATGGGCAAGCTGGTGGCGCAGTTCGAATGCGAACTGGCCGACCGGCACCGCGCCGCCGGCCGCATCGACGAGGCGCGAGCGGCGATCGCCCGGGCCTACGCGGCCGACTCCACCTCGGTGCGCGCCGGCCTGCTCGAGGGCCGGATCGAGGTCGAGGCCGGCAACGACACGGCCGCGATCCGCGCCTTCGAACGTGCCGCGCGGCACGACCCCGACTACCTGCCGGAGCTGCTGCCGTCGTTGCTGGCCGCCTATGCGCGCGTGGGCGACACCACCGGCGCGCGCACCTTCCTGGCGCAGATGGCCGAGCACTACCGCGGCATTTCGCCCGTGCTGGCACTGACCCGGCTGGTGGAAGTGGAGGAGGGCGTGGGTTCCGCGCGCGCCTACCTGGCCCGGCAACTGAAGGACCGGCCGTCGGTGCGCGGCGAGGCCGCGCTGATCGACCTGACCCTGGCCGAAAGCGCCGACCCGGTCGCGACCCTGCACGACCTGAAGCACATCACCGACCAGCTCCTGGTGCGCAATCCCAGCTACCGCTGCAGCCGTTGCGGCTTCGGCGCGCGCAGCCACCACTGGCAATGCCCCAGCTGCAAGGAATGGGGTACGGTCAAGCCATTGCTCAACTACGCGGTGGTCTGAACCTTTCGATGCTGGCCTGGGGCGTGCTGGGGTTTGCGATCTCGCTGGCCGGGACCTGGCTGGCGCGGGCCTACGCGTTGCGCAATGCGCTGCTCGACCACCCCGGCGAACGTCGCAGCCACCAGGCGGCGACGCCGCGCGGCGGCGGCATCGCGATCGTCGCGGCGATGCTCCCGCTGCTCGCCTGGCTGGCATGGCAACCGGGCACCCAGGCGCGCGCATGGATGTGGATCGGCCTGGGCCTGGTCGCGGTGGCCGGCATCGGCTGGCGCGACGACCATCGCCACGTGCCGCCGCCGCTGCGCCTGGCGGTGCACCTGCTGGCCGCGGCGCTGCTGGCCCACGCGCTGGTCCTGTTGGGCGCGGACCTGGTCCAGGCCAGCGCAGCCTTGGTGCTGGCGGTCGTGTTGGTCAACGTCTGGAATTTCATGGACGGGATCGACAGCCTGGCCGCCAGCCAGGCGTTGGTCGCGGCCGCGGCCTATGCCCTGTTCGCCGGTGGTGGCGAGGTCGCATTGCCGGGCATCGTGCTGGCGGCGGCCTGCGCGGGCTTCCTGCCGTTCAACCTGCCGCGTGCCCGGATCTTCCTCGGGGACGTGGGCAGCGGATCGCTGGGCTATCTGCTGGCCACGCTGGCCGGGTTGCTGCTGCTCGAGACCCCTTGGCCCAGGGCGCCCCTGCTGGCCTTTCCGTTGCTGGTGTTCGGCGTTGACGCGTCCTTGACGCTGGCGCGTCGCATCGTGCGTGGAGAACGTTGGTGGCAGGCCCATGTGCAGCATGCGTACCAGGCCTGGGTACGTCGCGGAGCCAGCCATGGACGCGTCGCCGGCGCCTATCTGGCCGCGTCGCTGGTCGCCGTTTCGTTGATGTTCATCGCAAGTGCGTATTCATTCGCCGTTATCATATGGGTGGTCGGACTCTCCTGCGCGGTGGCTTGCATGGCCTGGTCGCGGCTGCAGCAGGGATGGACTCGCGCAGGGAGAGGGTAGGTGATGGCGAACTGGAAGGATCGGGTGGCGCTGGGGGTGCCGCGGGTCGCGGTGATCGTGCACGATCTGTGCATGGTCTGGGCGGCCTGGACGGGCCTGCACCTGTTGCGCTACGCGCTGCGCTCCGAACCGTCGCCGCTGTCGCCGTGGTCGGCCGAGACCGCGCTGGTGCTGATCGCCCAGGGCCTGGTGTTCTGGCGCGTTGGCCTGTACCGGGGCATCTGGCGCTTCGCCAGCGTCCCCGACCTGATCAACATCCTCAAGGCCTGCCTCGCGGGCCTGGTGGCGATCTTCGTCGGCCTGTTCCTCTACAACCGCATGGACCAGGTCTCGCGCACGGTCCTGCTGCTGTATCCGTTCGTGCTGACCGCGTTGCTGGGGATGCCGCGGCTGCTGTACCGGGTGTGGAAGGACCACCAGCGCAGCAAGGCCGAACAGGGCGGAATGCGGGTCCTGATCCTGGGCGCGGGCCAGGCCGGCGAGGCACTGGTGCGCGACCTGCGCCGCACCGGCGCCTACCAGCCGGTCGGGTTCCTGGACGACGCCGCGAACCTGCGCGGCAGCTACCTGCAGGGCGTGCCCGTGCTGGGCCGGGTCGCGGACGTGGAGCGGATCGCGCCGGAAACCGCGGCCGCGCTGCTGGTCATCGCGATGCCGCAGCTCGACGCGGCGGCGATGCGCGAAGTGGTGGCCGCCTGCGAGCGGACCGGGCTGCCGTTCCGCCGCGTGCCGCGGCTGGACGACCTGCTTGAAGGCCGGTCGCTGCCGGGCGAACTGAAGGAAGTCGCGATCGAGGACCTGCTCGGCCGCAAGCCGGTCACCCCGGACTGGAAGGCGATCCGCGGCTGGCTGGGCGGGCGCAGCGTGCTGGTCACCGGCGCCGGCGGCTCGATCGGTTCGGAGCTGTGCCGCCAGTGCGCGCGCCATGGCGCGCACCAGATCGCGATGGTCGAGATCGACGAGCTCGCGCTGAGCCGGATGCAGGCCGAGTTGCGCCGCGACTTTCCGCAGGTGCGCTGCGTGCCGGTGCTGGGCGATTGCGGCGACCCCGCGGTGATCCGCCATGCCATCTCGCGCTCGCAGCCCGAGGCGGTGTTCCATGCCGCCGCGTACAAGCAGGTGCCGTTGCTGGAGTTCCAGCTGCGCGAGGCGGTGCGCAACAACGTGCTCGCCACCGAGACCGTGATCCGCGAGTGCCAGGACGCCGGCATCGGCAGCTTCGTGCTGATCTCCACCGACAAGGCAGTGGATCCGGTGAATGTGCTCGGCGCGACCAAGCGCCTGGCCGAGATGGTGTGCCAGGCGCAGTCCGGCAAGACATCCACCCGCGCGGTGACGGTGCGCTTCGGCAACGTGCTCGATTCGGCCGGCAGCGTGGTGCCGCTGTTCCGCGAGCAGATCCGCAATGGCGGCCCGGTGACCGTGACCGATCCGGAAGTCACCCGCTACTTCATGACCATTCCCGAGGCCTGCCAGCTGATCCTGCAGGCGGCGGCGATGGGCTCTCAGGATGCGGTGTACACGCTGGACATGGGCGAGCCGGTGGCGATCAAGCTGCTCGCCGAGCAGATGATCCGCCTGGCCGGCAAGCAGCCCGAGCGCGACATCGCGATCGTCTATACCGGCCTGCGCCCGGGCGAGAAGCTGCACGAAACCCTGTTCCACGCCGACGAGCGCTACCGGCCGACCGCGCATCCGAAAATCCTGCAGGCCGAGGCGCGCGCGGTGGCGGCCGAGCGCATCCTCACGGCGAGCCAGCGCCTGCGCGAGGCCGTGGCCCGCTACGACCTGGAAGTGATGGCGGCCCAGCTGCGCGATGCGGTGCCGGAGTTCGTGCCCGCCGAGGTGGTGGCCGCGCCCGCCGTCGCCAGCGATTCGGCGACCGTGGTCGCGTTCCCCGCCCGAAGCTCACGGAATTCATGATGTCCCCAACGCGCGCCGGATCCCGACGCATCCGCAAGGCCGTGTTTCCCGTTGCCGGGCTCGGCACCCGGTTCCTGCCGGCCACCAAGACGGTGCCCAAGGAAATGCTGCCGATCGTGGACAAGCCGCTGATCCAGTACGCGGTGGACGAGGCGATCGAGGCCGGCTGCGACACCCTGGTGTTCGTCACCAACCGCTACAAGCACGCGGTGGCCGACTACTTCGACAAGGCGTACGAGCTGGAGCAGAAGCTCGAGCGCGCCGGCAAGCAGGAGCAGCTCGAAGTGGTCCGGCACGTGCTGCCGGAAGGGGTGCGCGCGATCTTCGTGACCCAGGCCGAGGCGCTGGGCCTGGGCCACGCAGTGCTGTGCGCCAAGGCGGTGATCGGCGATGAACCCTTCGCGGTGCTGTTGCCGGACGACCTGATCTGGAACCGCGACGGCGACGGCGCGCTCAAGCAGATGGCGGACCTGGCCGAGCAGGCCGGCGCCAGCGTCATCGCGACCCAGGAAGTCCCGCGCGACAAGACCGCCAGCTATGGCATCGTCGCGACGGAGGCGTTCGAGGGGCGCAGCGGGACGATCACCGGCATCGTCGAGAAGCCGGCGCCGGCGGAGGCGCCCAGCACCCTGGCGGTGGTCGGGCGCTACGTGCTCTCGCCGCGGATCTTCGAACTGCTGGAGGCGACCCGGCCGGGAGCGGGCGGCGAGATCCAGCTCACCGACGCGATCTCGGCGCTGCTGGCGGAAGAGCCGGCGCTGGCCTACCGCTTCAAGGGCACCCGCTTCGACTGCGGCACCCATATCGGGCTGATCAACGCGACCATCCGCTTCGCCCTTGACCACGAGAAGCTCAGCGAGCCCGCCCGCCGCATGATGACCGACGCGCTCACCGAACTGGGCGTCCGCGACTCCGACTGATCTTCAGGCCTTTTTAGCCACAGATTTCACGGATCAAGAGCAGATTGCACAGACAAAGGAAAAGTGGCTCGCGGCGACCCGTCAGGTCGCGGCGAGCCACTTTCTAAAAACCTGTGTTGACCCGCTCTTGATCTGTGAAATCTGTGGCCAAAAAATGTCACAGGGCTTCGAAGACGCCGGCCGCGCCCATGCCGGTGCCGATGCACATGGTGACCATGCCGTACTTGTGGCCGTGGCGGCGCATGCCGTGGACGATGGTGGCGGTGCGCACCGCGCCGGTAGCGCCGAGGGGGTGGCCCAGGGCGATGGCGCCGCCCAGCGGGTTGACCTTGTCGGGGTCGAGCCCGCTGTCGCGGATCACCGCCAGGGCCTGCGCGGCGAAGGCCTCGTTGAGTTCGATCCAGTCGAGCTGGTCCTTGGTCAACCCGGCCTGCTCCAGCGCCTTCGGGATCGCCGCGATCGGGCCGATGCCCATCACCTCCGGGCGCACGCCCGCCACCGCGAACGACACGAAGCGCGCCAGCGGGGTGAGGTTGTAGTCCTTGATCGCCCGTTCCGAGGCGACCAGCACCGCGCCGGCGCCGTCGCTCATCTGCGAGCTGTTGCCGGCGGTGACCGTGCCGCCGGCCTGGCCGTTGCGGAACACCGTGCGCAGCTTCGCCAGGCCTTCCAGTGACGTGTCCGGGCGCGGCCCCTCGTCGACCTCGACCAGGGTCTTCTTCAGCCGGATCGTGTTGCCGCCGAGGTCGGGCAGGTGCGCGACGACTTCCAGCGGGGTGATCTCCTCGCGGAACTCGCCGCGCTCGATCGCGGCCAGCGCCTTGCGGTGCGAGCCGAGCGCGAAGGCGTCCTGGTCCTCGCGCGAGACGTTCCATTCCTCGGCGACCTTCTCGGCGGTGATGCCCATGCCGTAGGCGATGGCGATGTTCTCCTCGCGTGCGAACACCTGCGGGCTCATCGCGATCTTGTTGCCCATCATCGGCACCATCGACATCGACTCGGTGCCGCCGGCCAGCACCAGGTCGGCCTGGCCCAGGCGCACCTGGTCGGCGGCCAGCGCCACCGCCTGCAGCCCGGAGGAGCAGAAGCGGTTGATGGTCTGCGCCGGAATCGTGTTCGGCAGCCCGGCCAGCAGCGCGCCGATGCGGGCCACGTTCATGCCTTGCTCGGCCTCGGGCATCGCGCAGCCGATGATGACGTCCTGGACGCGGGACACGTCCATGCCCGGCGCCTGCGCGACCACGGCGCGCAGCACGTGCGCCAGCATCTCGTCCGGCCGGGTGTTGCGGAACACGCCGCGCGGCGCCTTGCCGACCGGGGTGCGGGTGGCGGCGACGATGTAGGCGTCCTGGATTTGCATGCTCATGGATTCAGTTCCTCAACGGCTTGCCGGTCTTCAACATGTGCGCGATGCGCTCCTGGGTCTTCGGCATCTGCGCCAGGGCGACAAAGTGCTCGCGCTCCAGGCGCAACAGCCAGTCCTCGTCCACCAGCGAGTGGCGATCGACCTCGCCGCCGCACAGGACGGTGGCAATGCGCTCGGCGATCTCGTAGTCGTGGCGCGAGATGAAGCGTCCCTCGAGCATGTTGACCAGCTGCATGCGGAAGGTGGCGATGCCGACGTCGCCGGCGACGCGGATGCGGCGCGCCGGCAGGGGCGGGCGATAACCCTGTTCGGCCAGCGCCAGCGCCTGCTGGCGGGCGATGTGCAGCAGCTCGTGGGCGTGGAAGGCGACGGCGTCGCCGTCGCGCAGCAGGCCCAGTTCCTTCGCTTCAAGCGCGGAGCCCGCCACCTTGGCCATCGCCACGGTCTCGAAAACGGTACGCAGCTGCGCGAACACGTCGCCGGAGTCGCCTGCCGCGCGCGAGGCGCGCACCGCCAGTTCCTTCAGCCCGCCACCGGCAGGTAGCAGGCCGACGCCGGCCTCGACCAGGCCGATGTAGCTCTCAAGGTGAGCGACGGTGCGCGCGGCATGCATCTGGAATTCGCAACCGCCGCCCAGGGCGAGGCCGCGGACCGCGGCGACCACCGGGACCAGCGCGTACTTGATCCGCTGGCTGGTGCGCTGGAAGTTGGCGACCATCGCCTCGAAGCCGGCGACATTGCCGGCCTGCAGCAGGCCAAGCGCACCGGCGAGGTCGGCGCCGGCCGAGAACGGCTCCTTCGGCTGCCACAGCACCATCGCGCGGAAGTCGCGCTCGGCCAGGCCGATGGCGTGCTGCAGCCCGTCGAGCACCTGGTCGTTGACCGTGTGCATCTTGGTCTTGAACGAGGCCACCAGCACGCCGTCGCCGTCGGTCCAGGCGCGGATGCCGTCGTTCTCGAACACGGTCTCGCCCGGGTCGAAGCGTTCGCCCAGCAGCGGGTCGGGGAAGCGCTGGCGCTGGTACACCGGCAGAGACGAGCGCGGCAGCTTGGCGTCCTTGCCCGGACTGTAGCTGCCCTCGGCGCCGTGCACGCCCTCGCGGCCGTCGAATACCCAGTCGGGCAGGGCGGCATCGCTCATCGCCTTGCCGGCGACGATGTCCTCGGCGATCCAGTCGGCCACCTGGCGCCAGCCGGCGGCCTGCCAGGTCTCGAACGGGCCGAGCGACCAGCCGTAGCCCCAGCGGATCGCCAGGTCCACGTCGCGCGCGGTGTCGGCAATCGCACCCAGGTGGTAGGCGCTGTAGTGGAACAGATCGCGGAACACGGCCCACAGGAACTGCGCCTGCGGGTGTCCGCTGGCGCGCAGCGCAGCGAACTTCTTCGCCGGGTCGCGCTCCTTGAGCAGCGCGGCGACCTCCGGTTCGAGCTCCGGCTGGCTCGGCCGGTAGTCCTGCGCCTCGAGGTCGAGCACCAGGATGTCCTTGCCACGCTTGGTGTAGATGCCGGCACGGGTCTTCTGGCCCAGCGCGCCCTTGGCGACCAGCGCCTGCAGCCAATCCGGCGCCTGGAAGTGCGCGTGCCAGGGATCGTCCGGCAGCGTCTCCGCCATCGTGCCGATGACGTGGACCATGGTGTCCAGGCCGACCACGTCGGCGGTGCGGTAGGTGGCCGATTTCGGCCGGCCGATCGCCGGCCCGGTCAGCGCGTCCACGACTTCGAACGGCAGGCCGAAGGCCGCGGTGTGGTGCATGGTCGCCAGGATCGAGAACACGCCGATCCGGTTGCCGATGAAGTTCGGGGTGTCCTTGGCCCGGACCACGCCCTTGCCCAGGGTGGTGGTGAGGAAGGCCTCCAGCGCGTCCAGCACCCACGGCTCGGTGGTCTTCGCCGGAATCAGCTCGGCCAGGTGCATGTAGCGCGGCGGGTTGAAGAAATGCACGCCGCAGAAGCGGTGGCGCATCTCCTCCGGCAGGACCGAGGCCAGCGCGTCGATGCCCAGGCCCGAGGTGTTGCTGGCCAGCACCGCATGCGCGGCCACGTGCGGGGCGATGCGCTTGTACAGGTCCTGCTTCCAGTCCATCCGCTCGGCGATCGCCTCGATCACCAGGTCGCAGCCTTCCAGCAGCGCCAGGTCCGAGTCGTAGTTCGCCGGGGTGATGGCCGCGGCCAGGGTCTTGCTGGCCAGCGGGGCGGGAGAGAGCTTGCCCAGGTTGGCGATGGCCTTGTCGACGACCGCATTCGGCGCGTCCTTGCCGGCCAGGTCGAACAGCACCGTATCGACCCCGGCGTTGGTGAGGTGCGCGGCAATCTGCGCCCCCATCACCCCGGCCCCCAGCACCGCGGCCCGCCGTACAAGCAATTTCTCAACCATGTCTCATATCTCTCGGATTCATTTAGTTTTTTTGACCACAGATTTCACAGATTCAAAAGGATAAAAAGCCATTACCGCTCTTGATCCGCTCCTGATCTGTGGAATCTGTGGCCAAGGAAAGCCCGATTCAGGACGTAAAGCCCGCCGCGGCGAAGCGGATGAGTTCGCGGGCGGCGCGTTCGCGGTGGGTGGCTTCGGTGGTGCCGGGTGGGCGCTTGATCATTCCGAAGTCGGCCATGGCGTAGGTCAGCGCGCCGGCCAGGAAGTCCAGGCGCCACAGCAGTTGCTCGCGCGGCAGCTCCGGCAGGCACTGGCCGATGGCCCGCGCGAATTCGCGCGGCACGTGCCCGTACTGGTCGGAGAGGAATTTGCGCAGGCTGTCGTTCTTCTCGGCGTAGGCGCGGGCGATCACGCGGATGAAGGCGCCGCCGCCCTGGCGGTCCTGGGCCATCGCCAGCGCCGGCTCGACGAACGCGGCCAGCACCGGCTCCAGCTCGCCCGGGTGCTCGCGCTCGGCCGCTTCCAGCATCGCCATCCGGCGCGCGCTCATCTCGTCCATGCGCCGGCGGAAGACCTCGTTCACGAGGTTCTCCTTGCTGCCGAAGTGGTAGTTGACCGCGGCGATGTTCACGTCCGCGTGGCTGGTGACCTGGCGCAGCGAGGTGCCGGCGAAGCCGTACTGGGCGAACAGCTCCTCGGCGGCGCCGAGGATCCGGTCCTTGGTGGAGAAGGCGGTGGAGGACATGTCGGGTGGCTGCAGGCACGCTGAATCAAACGATTGTTTGATGCTACGCCCGGCTGTGATCGGGCGTCAATCGGATGCTAGAATTTCCCGAGCCATGTCGGCTAAACCCGCGCCACGTCGCGGGTTTTTCCTCCCGGAGAAGAATGCAAATGGCGCTGGAGCGCACCCTTTCGATCATCAAGCCCGATGCCGTCGCCAAGAACGTCATCGGCGAAATCTATTCCCGCTTCGAGAAGGCCGGCCTGAAGGTCGTCGCCGCCCGGATGAAGCACCTGTCCCGCCAGGAAGCCGAGGGCTTCTATGCGGTCCACCGCGAGCGCCCGTTCTTCAAGGCGCTGGTGGAGTTCATGGTGTCCGGCCCGGTGATGATCCAGGTGCTGGAAGGCGAGAACGCGGTGCTGAAGAACCGCGAGCTGATGGGTGCGACCAACCCGAAGGAAGCGGCGCCGGGCACGATCCGCGCCGACTTCGCCGATTCGATCGACGCCAACGCCGTGCACGGGTCCGACTCGCCGGAGAACGCCGCGATCGAGATCGCGTACTTCTTCCCGGCCACCGACGTCCACGGCCGCTGAGGCGATGATGCAGCGCCCGGGCGACAACACGGTCACCGCCCAGTCGAAGACGAACATCTTCGACTTCGACCGTGCGTCGCTCGAGCGCTTCTTCGAGCAGGAGCTCGGGGAAAAGAAGTTCCGCGCGCACCAGGTGATGAAGTGGATCCATCACCGCTACGCCACCGACTTCGAGCAGATGACCGACCTGGGCAAGGCGCTGCGCGCCCGGCTCGAGGCGATCGCCGTGGTGCGCCCGCCGGAAGTCATCTACGACAAGGCGTCCACCGACGGCACCCACAAGTGGCTGCTCGGCATGGACCCGAAGAACGCGATCGAGACGGTCTACATTCCGGACAAGGGCCGCGGCACGCTGTGCGTGTCCTCGCAGGTGGGCTGCGCGCTCAACTGCGGCTTCTGTTCCACCGCCACCCAGGGCTTCAACCGCAACCTGTCGACCGCCGAGGTCATCGGCCAGGTCTGGGTCGCGGCGAAGCACCTGGGCAACGTCCCGCACCAGCAACGCAAGCTCACCAACGTGGTGATGATGGGCATGGGCGAGCCGCTGGCGAATTTCGACAACGTCGTGCGCGCGATGAGCATCATGCGCGACGACCTCGGCTATGGCCTGGCCAACAAGCGGGTCACGCTGTCCACCGCGGGCATGGTGCCGTGGATCGACAAGCTCGGCGAAGTGAGCGACGTGTCGCTCGCGGTCTCGCTGCACGCGCCGTTCGACGAGCTGCGCAGCGAGCTGATGCCGATCAACCGCAAGTACCCGATCGCGCAGCTGATGGACGCCTGCGTGCGCTACGCGCTGCGCCGCAAGGGCACCTCGGTGACGTTCGAGTACACCCTGATGAAGGGCGTCAACGACCAGCCCGAGCACGCCCGCGGGCTGGTGGCGCTGATGCGCGAGTTCGACCGCCGCGTGCAGATGAAGGACGCGGCCAAGGTCAACCTGATCCCGTTCAACCCGTTCCCGGGCACGCGCTTCGAGCGCCCGGACGAGGTCGCGATCCGGGCGTTCCAGAAGCGGCTCAACGAGGCCGGGATGATCGCGCCGGTGCGCCGCACCCGTGGCGACGACATCGACGCCGCCTGCGGCCAGCTCAAGGGCCAGGTGATGGACCGCACCCGGCGCAGCGCGACGTTCCGCAAGCAGCTCGAGCGTGAAGGGCGCCCGGGCGGGGGATCGCGGAATGCGACGGCCTGAGGCCGGCGCGATCGTCCTCCTCCTCGGCGCCGTGGTGGCGCTGTCCGCCTGCTCGCGGCTGACCTTCGTCAAGCCGAGCACGGCCCGAGGCGATTACGAGCGGGTCGGCCCCGAGTACACGCTGGAGGAGGATGCGCGTGAAGCGGCGCGGATGCAGGCCCTCAAGCATGCGATCCTCGCCGAGGACGCGCTGCGTGCCGGGCGCCTGGACGCGGCGGCCCGCGAGGCCCGGCAGGCGCTGGAGCTCGATCCCGGCTCGTCCGAGGCGCACACGCTGCTGGCCGTGGTCGCCGAGCGGCAGGGGCGGGGACAGGACGCCGGCAAGCACTATGAGCAGGCGGTGCGGCTGGCCCCGCGCCGGGGCGTGACCCTCAACAACTACGCCGCGTGGCTGTGCCGGAACGGGCGGGAGGCGGATTCGCTGCCGGTGTTCGACCGGGCGCTGGCCGACCCGGGCTACGCCACCCCGGCGGCCGCGCTGGCCAATGCCGGCACCTGTGCCTTGCGGGCCGGCAGGCCCGAACTGGCCGAGCGCGCGCTGCGCCGTGCATTGGAGTACGATCGGGACAACGTCGTCGCCCTTGAAACGATGGCGCGGTTGTCGTACCAAGGGGGCGACTACCTGCAGGCCCGCGCGTTCTCGCAACGGCGCCTTGCCGCGGCACCCGCCACCGCCCAGGTGCTGCTACTGGCGTCACAGATCGAGCAGAAACTTGGCGACAGCGCCGCCGCGGCCCGCTATGGTCAGAGACTCAGGGCGGAATTTCCGAATGCGACTCCCCGGGGGGATGCGAGTCAGCAATGAGCGAGATCGGTCATGAGCAGCACAAGGGCGCCGGCGCGCGCCTGAGAGCGGCCCGCCGCACGGCAGGGCTGAGCCTGGAGGATGTGGCTTCCCGCCTGAAGATGCCGGTGCGGGTGGTGAAATCCCTGGAAGAAGAGGACTGGAGCCGCCTTGGCGCCCCGGTCTTCGTCCGTGGCCAGCTGCGAAGCTACTCGAAGCTGCTGGGCCTGCCGATCGACCCGGTGGTCGAGGCCGCGGGCGTGGCTCCGGTCGAGCCGCCCAAGCTGACCCCGCGCACCTATATCTCCCCGCTGCAGCGCTTCGCCGAACAGGCCGCGCGCCGCACCATCTATATCGTCATGACCGCCGCGATCGCGATCCCGGTCTGGCTGACCGCGCAGTCGCACCTGGACGTGGCCTCGGTCGCCCAGGACGCCGCGCCGCTGGACGTGCCGGTGGCCCCCGGTGCCACCGATCCGGCCCCGGACGGTCCGGCGCTGGTCGACGAGGGTCCGCGGCCGGTCGTCGCGTCGCTGGCCTCGCTGCCCGCGCGCAAGGCGCCGGCCACCGCCACCAGGCAGGGCCTGTCGCTGCGCTTCAGCGGCGACAGCTGGATCGAGATCAGCGACCGCGAGGGCCGCTCGCTGGAGCAGGTCCTGGTCCATGCCGGCGACGAACGCCACTACGACGCGGGCACGGTCGGCTCGGTCGTGCTCGGCAACGCGAGCGTCGTGGACGTGCGCCTGCAGGGCCGCAGCGCCGACCTGTCGCCGTTCATGCGCGCGAATGTCGCGCGCTTTACGGTATCCTCTGACGGCTCACTGGCACCTGCCGCCGACTGAAGACGGGGTGGGGGCCGATCCATCCCCCACCGGCCGCGACATGCGCCGGGCAACAGGCAGCATGGCAGCCGCATGGCAATCGACGAACTCCTTGACGAACACGAACAGGGCGAACGCGTTCGCGCCTGGTTGCGCGAGAACGCGCTCGGCATCTTCGGTGGCATCGCCCTCGGCCTCGGCCTGATCTACGGCTGGCAGTGGTGGCAGCAGCAACGCGAAATCGCGCGGATGGAGGCTTCCAGCCGCTACCAGGCCGCGCTGCAGCAGATCCAGGGCGGCAAGCTCGAGGAAGCCGGTCCTGCGCTCGCCGCCTTGCCTGAAGGCCTTTACGACACCCTCGGCGCGCTGGCGCTGGCCAAGGCGCAGCTCGACGCGGGCAAGCGCGACGAGGCGATCGCCACCCTGCAGGCCGCCCAGCCCAAGGATCCGGCCCTGGCGGAAGTCGTTCAGGCGCGGCTGGCCAGCCTGCTGGTCGATGCCGGCAAGGGACAGGAAGCGCTGGCGCTGCTGGCGAGCGCGCCGGAGGATGCGCGCGTGCTGCAGCTGCGCGGCGATGCCCATACCGCACTCGGCCAGCAGGCCGAGGCCCGCGAGGCCTATTCGAAGGCGCTGGTGCAGATGGAAGTGGGCGATCCCGGCCGCCGGCTTGTCGAGCTGAAGCTCGAGGAAGTCGGTGGAAATCCGCAGCCGCAGGAGGGCTGATGACGAGCATGACGACGATTCCGCGCGCGGCCCGCGCACGCTCCCACGGCCTGCGCGTGGCGCTCGCGCTCGCGTGCCTCGCCGCCCTCGCCGGTTGCACCACGATCAAGGGCTGGTTCGGCGGCAAGACCAGCGACGCGCTCAAGCCCGCCGCGCTGACCGACTTCACCCCCAGCGCCACGGCCCAGCGTCTGTGGACGGTGGACCTGGGCGGTGGTGAAGGCGCGATCGGCTCGCGCCAGGGTCCCGCGATTGCCGAAGGCCGCGTGTACGCCGCGTCCCTGGAAGGCGGGATCAGCGCGATCGACCTGCAAAGCGGCAACCGCCTGTGGCATTTCGAGACCGAGCTGCCGCTGTCCAGCGGCCCCGGGGTCGGCGAGGGCCTGGTCGTCGCCGGCAGCCTGGAAGGCGATGTGGTCGCGGTCGACGCCGCCACAGGCGCCCAGCGCTGGACCGCGAAGGTCGGCAACGAGGTGCTGGCCGCGCCGACCGTCGGCCAGGGCTACGTGCTGGTGCGTTCGATCGACGGCCGCGTCACCGCGTTCAGCGCGGACAGCGGCGAGCGTCGCTGGTTCTGGGAGCGGGAGACGCCGACCCTGTCGGTGCGCGGCAACGGCTCGCCGCTGCTCGGCCCGGGCATCGTGTTCGTCGGCAACGACGACGGCACCCTGGCGGCGCTGGCGCTGGCCGACGGCCGCCTGCTGTGGGAGCAGACCGTCGCCGCCGCCGAAGGCCGGACCGAGCTTGACCGCATGGCCGACGTGGACGGTGCGCCGGTGCTCGACGGCATCACCCTGTTCGCCACCAGCTACAAGAAGAAGACGATCGCCATCGACGGCCCCAGCGGCCGGCCGATGTGGAGCCATGACGCCGGTGGTCCCGGGCGTCCGGCCGTGAGCGTGGACAAGGTCGTGGTGAGCGACGCCGCGGGCACGGTCTGGGGCCTGGACAAGGCCACCGGCACCGCGATGTGGCAGCAGGCTGCGCTGGCCCGCCGCAACGTCACCGCCCCGGCGATCCAGGGCGACTACGCGGTGGTCGGCGACTACGACGGCTACCTGCACTGGTTGCGCCTGTCCGATGGCGCCTTCGCCGCGCGCGCCCGCTTCGACGAGGCGATCCGTGCCGCGCCGGTGGTCGCTGACGGCATCGCGGTCGTGCAGGACATCGACGGCGGCCTCAGCGCCTGGCGCATCTCCAACTAGGACCGGGCGGGAGCGATCCCGACGGCGCACGCATGCTGCCCCTCGTTGCCCTGGTGGGTCGCCCGAACGTCGGCAAGTCGACCCTGTTCAATGCGCTGACGCGCACCCGCGACGCCCTGGTGCACGACGCCCCGGGCGTCACCCGCGACCGCAATTACGGGGTCTGCCGCCACGACGAGTCGCGACCGTTCGTGCTGGTGGACACCGGCGGCATCGCCGGCAGCGAGGAGGGCCTGGCCGGGGCCACCGCGCGGCAGTCGCGCGCGGCGGCGATGGAGGCCGACCTGATCCTGTTCGTGGTCGACGGCCGCGAGGGCGCCTCGGCGCTCGACGACGAGATCCTGGCCTGGCTGCGCAAGGCGTCGCGGCCGGTTTTCCTGGTGGTGAACAAGGTCGACGGCATCGACGCGCAGGCGGCGCGAAACGAGTTCGCGCGCTACGGCTTCGCCCAGGTGTTCGCGGTGTCCTCGGCGCATCGCCAGGGCCTGGACGCGCTGCTGGCCGCGGTGCTGGCCGAGCTGCCGGCCGACGGCGACGCCACGCTGCTGGACGAGGATCCGGAGCGGATCCGCATCGCCTTCGTCGGCCGCCCGAACGTGGGCAAGTCCACCCTGGTGAACCGGATCCTGGGCGAGGAACGGATGATCGCCTCCGATGTCCCCGGCACCACCCGCGACTCGATCGCGGTGGACATCGAGCGCGACGGGCGCAAGTACCGGCTGGTGGACACCGCCGGACTGCGGCGCAAGTCGCGGGTCGAGGAGGCGGTGGAGAAATTCTCGATCGTCAAGACCCTGCAGGCGATCGAGCATTGCCAGGTGGCGGTGATCCTGCTCGACGCGGGCGAGGGCGTCACCGAGCAGGATGCGAGCGTGCTGGGCGCGGTGCTCGACGCCGGCCGCGCGCTGGTGATCGCGATCAACAAGTGGGACAACCAGAGCGACTACCAGCGCAAGCAGACCGAAGCGCTGCTGTCGCGCAAGCTGGCTTTCGTGGACTGGGCCGAGGCGGTGCGGATCTCCGCGCTCCACGGCTCGGGCCTGCGCGAGCTGTTCCGCGCGGTGCATCGTGCGCATGCGTCGGCCACGCGCCAGTTCGGCACCTCCGAGGTGACCCGCGCGCTGGAAGCGGCGGTGACGGCGCACCCGCCGCCGGTCTCGCGCGGGCACGCGGCCAAGCTGCGCTTCGCGCATCCGGGCGGGGAGAATCCGCCGACCTTCGTGGTCCACGGCAACCGCTTGAAGACGCTCCCGGAAAGCTATCGGCGCTACCTGGAGAATTTCTTCCGCAAGCGCTTCAAGCTGGTGGGGACGCCGGTGCGGTTCGTGTTCAAGGAAGGCGAGAATCCGTACAAGGACCGCAAGAACGTCCTCACCGACCGCCAGGTCGCCCGCAAGAAACGCCTCCTCCGCCACGTCAAGCGCAAGTAGCCCTGGTCCGACCCCACTTGTGGGAGCGGCGCAAGCCGCGACGCATTTCCCTGGCTTTCCGGCGCGGTGTGAGGGCGTCCTGGCGTGCGCGGGAGGCGGGGGTGTGGCCTGCCGCGTGCGGCACGTCCCTGTGCCGACACG
>JBIQLI010000007.1:0-120796 GCA_044464395.1 Lysobacter sp. | reverse complement strand
AAGGTGCCCCGAAGGGGCGGATGAGGGGCGCTTTTGATCCCGCGCACGCCAGGACGCAACCCTCACCGCGCCGGACAGGAGCCTGAGCCGGCATCGTTTCCAGCGAAGCTGAACCGGTAGGCGGCCGGGAACGACCTGATAGAGTCCGGGGTCCGAGGAGGATGGGCGTGCACGCAGTCGCCAACCAAGCCAACGCCATGGAGGCCCACGGCGCCGACGAACGCATCGTCGCCGCCCTGCTCGAACGCGGCCGCCTCAAGGAACCCGATCTCGCCCGCGTCCGCCGCCTCCAGGAAGAAACCGGCGGCAGCCTGCTCGCCCTCCTGTCCCGGCTCGGCCTCCTGTCCGAGCGCGACCACGCCGAAACCGCCGCCAGCGTGCTCGGCCTGCCGCTGGTCGCCGCCCGCGACCTGCCAGACGAGCCGCCCGAGGCGACGCCGCTCAGCCTGCGCTTCATGCAGCAGTTCCACGCCGTGATCGTCGGCGAGGACGCCGACAGCGTGCAGGTGCTGCTCGCCGATCCGCAGGATCCGTACGTGCTCGACGCCGTGCGCCTGGCCAGTGGCCGCGACGTGCGCCCCGCCGTGGCCCTGCGCTCGGAAGTCGACGACCTGATCGAGCGCTGGCACGGCCAGGGCCGCAGCGCAATGGGCGCGCTGCTGACCGGCAGCGACATGGAATCCGGCGAAGGCGACGTCGACGACGTCGAGCACCTGCGCGACCTCGCCTCCGAGGCGCCGGTGATCCGCCTGGTGAACCTGATCATCCAGCGCGCGGTCGAGTTGCGCGCCTCCGACATCCACATCGAGCCGTTCGAGAACCGGCTCAAGGTGCGCTACCGCATCGACGGCGTGCTCGAAGAGGGCGAAAGCCCGCCGCAGAACCTGACCGCCGCGGTGATCTCGCGGATCAAGATCATGGCCCGCCTCAACATCGCCGAGCGCCGCCTGCCGCAGGACGGCCGGATCATGCTGCGGGTGCAGGGCAAGGAGCTCGACCTGCGCGTCTCGACCATGCCCACCGCGCACGGCGAATCGGTTGTGATGCGCCTGCTCGATCGCGAGACCGTGGTGTTCGACTTCCAGCGGCTCGGCTTCACCGACCGGTTCCTGCCGCAGTTCCAGCGCGTGCTCGAGCAGCCGCACGGGATCCTGCTGGTCACCGGCCCCACCGGCTCCGGCAAGACCACCACGCTGTACACGGCGCTGTCGAAGCTCAACACGCCGGACGTCAAGATCATCACGGTCGAGGATCCGGTCGAATACCAGATCGAGGGCATCAACCAGATCCAGGCCAAGCCGCAGATCGGACTCGACTTCGCCAACGCGCTGCGCAGCATCGTCCGCCAGGACCCGGACATCATCATGATCGGCGAGATGCGCGACCTGGAAACCGCGCGCATCGCGATCCAGTCGGCGCTCACCGGCCACCTGGTGCTGTCCACGCTGCACACCAACAACGCCGCCGGCGGCATCACCCGCCTGCTCGACATGGGCGTGGAGGACTACCTGCTCACCTCCACCGTGAACGGCATCCTCGCCCAGCGCCTGGTGCGGCGGCTCGAGCGCAGCCACGCCGAGCGCTACCCGGCCACGCCGGAGGAAATCGAACGCTTCGAGCTGCGCCGCTACCAGCCCGACGGCGAAATCTTCCTGTTCCGCCCCAAGCCGTCGCCGCTCTCGCCCACCGGCTACCTCGGCCGCACCACGATCATGGAATTCCTGGTCATGGACGACGAGTTGCGCCGCGCGGTGATGCGCCACGCCGGCATGGGCGAGCTCGAGCAGCTCGCCCGCCAGGCCGGCATGCGCACCATGTACGAGGACGGCCTCGCCAAGGCGCTGGCCGGCGAGACCACGATCGAGGAAGTGCTGCGGGTGACGGAAGAGGCCTGATGCCGCTGTATCGGTACAAGGCGCTGAATGCCCGTGGCGAGGTGCTGGACGGGCAGATGGAAGCGGGCAGCGACCGCGAGGTCGCGCAGCGCCTGCAGGAGCAGGGCCACCTGCCGATGGAGGCGCGCCTGGCCAGCGAAGGCGGTGGCGGCGGCGCGTGGCGCGCGCTGTTCAAGCCCAAGCCCTTTGCCGGCCAGCGCCTGGTGCAGTTCACCCAGCAGCTTGCGACGCTGCTCGGCGCCGGCCAGCCGCTGGACCGCGCGCTGACGATCCTGCTCGAGCTGCCCGAGGACGAGGCGGCGAAGCGCGCGATCGCCGACATCCGCGATGCGGTGCGCGGCGGCAGCGCGCTGTCCACCGCGCTGGAGCGCCAGCACGGCGCCTTCGGCAAGCTGTACGTGAACATGGTGCGCGCCGGCGAGGCCGGCGGCAGCTTGCACGAAACGCTGTCGCGCCTGGCCGAATACCTGGAGCACAGCCGGGCGATGAAGGGCCGGGTGCTGAACGCGATGATCTATCCGGCGATCCTGCTGCTGATGGTCAGCCTGAGCCTGCTGTTCCTGCTCGGCTTCGTGGTGCCGCAATTCGCGGCGATGTACGACAGCCTCGACGCGCCGCTGCCGTGGTTCTCCGGGCTGGTGCTGGGCGTGGGCATGTTCGTGCGCGACTGGTGGATCGTGCTGCTGGTGGTGCCCGCGCTGGCGCTGTGGTGGTTCGACCGCAAGCTGCGCGATCCCGCGTTCCGCGCCGGCTTCGACGAATGGATCCTGCAGCGCCGCTTCGCCGGGACGCTGGTGGCCAAGCTGGAAACGGCGCGCCTGGCGCGTACGCTCGGCACGCTGCTGCGCAACGGCGTGCCGCTGCTGACCGCGCTGGGCGTCGCCCGCAACGTGCTGGGCAACCGCGCGCTCGCCGCCGACGTGGACGCAGCCGGCGAGCTGGTGCGCAACGGCGCCGGCCTGTCCGGTGCGCTGGCCCGCGGCAAGCGCTTCCCGCGGCTGGCGCTGCAGATGATCCAGGTCGGCGAGGAGTCGGGCGCGCTCGACAGCATGTTGTTGAAGACGGCGGACACCTTCGAACAGGAAACCTCGCTGGCGCTGGACCGGTTGCTGGCGGCCCTGGTGCCGGTGGTGACCATGCTGATGGCGGGCATCGTCGGGGTGGTGATCCTGGCGGTGCTGATCCCGATCTACGATCTGACCAGCGTGATCGGCTGACGCCGGGGAAGAGGACACATGAAAGAGGACATCCGGATGCAATCGAAGTATCGAACCGGGCCGCGGGCGCGGCAGGCGCAGGGCGGCTTCTCGCTGATCGAAATCATCCTGGTGATGGTGCTGATCGGCGGCATCGTCGCCTTCGCCGCCAGCCGGATCCTCGGCGGCGGGGATCGCGCCAAGGTCAACCTGGCGCGTGCCCAGGTCCAGACCCTGGCGGCGAAGATCGACCAGTACGAAATGGACACCGGCGCGCTGCCGCCGAGCCTGGACGCGCTGGTCGACAACCGCGCCAATGCGGTCGGCTGGCTTGGCCCGTACGCGAAGGCGGCCGAGCTGAAGGATCCCTGGAACCACGCCTGGGTGTACCGCGTGCCCGGCGAGGGCCGCGCCTTCGACCTGTTGAGCCTGGGCAAGGACGGCCAGCCCGGCGGCGAGAGCGTGGACGCCGACATCGAGTTCGAGTAACCGATGCGCAAGCACGGGGCCAGGGGCTTCACTCTGCTGGAGATGGTCCTCGTGCTGGCCCTGATCGCCGTCGCCAGCGTAATGGCGGCCGCGGCTTTGTCCGGCGGCTTCGACGGCATGCGCCTGCGCTCGGCGGCCAAGGAACTGTCCGCGCAGCTGCGCTTCACCCGTGCGCAGGCGATCGCCACCGGCGAGCCGCAACGATTCACCATCGATCCGAAGGCGCATCGCTGGACCGCGCCGAAACAGCGCGACGGGGAACTGCCGCGCCAGCTTGCGATCGCGTTCATCGGCGCGCGCGAGGTGCAGCCGTCGGAGGGCGAGGGCGCGATCGTGTTCTTTCCCGACGGGGCGTCGACCGGCGGGCGGGTGCGGCTGGGGTTGGACGAGGCGGCGTGGGATGTGGAGGTGGAGTGGCTGACCGGGCGGGTGCGGGCGGGGCCGGTGGGGGGGCGGAGGTGAACAGCGAAAGCCTGTCGCGACTTGCGTCGCTCCCACAAGTTGGATTGCTCCCACAAAAGGGTGCACGGCAGGGCGGCTATACCTTGGTGGAAGTGCTGGTCGCGTTCGTGATCCTGGCGCTGGCGCTGACCTTGCTGCTGGGCACGTTGTCGGGCGCGGCGCGCCAGGTGAAGTGGTCGGAAGAAGCCGGACGCGCGGCGCTGCACGCGCAGTCGCTGCTTGCCGGCGTGGGTGTCGCCCAGTCGCTGGCGCCGGGCCGGCGCAGCGGCACGTTCGAGGACGGCCAGTACCGCTGGACGCTCGAGATCGCGCCCTACGCGGACCCGCTGCTGCCGCCGCCGGAGCTGGGCGATCCGGCCGCGCCAAGACTGATGCAACTCTCGCTGCAGGTGCGCTGGGGCGACGGCGAGGATCCGCGCCGCCTGCTGCAGCTGCGCTCGCTGCGTTACGAGCGGCCCGACCCGCTGGATCCGTTCGCGGGGGGCGCGCCATGAACCGCGTGCGCGGCTTCACCCTGGTCGAAGTGTTGCTGGCGACCGGATTGCTCGCTTCCGGCCTGGCGCTCGCCTTCGCCACGATCCGCGCCGCGACCGCCACCGCCGAGCGCGGCGAGGCGATGGCCCAGCGCAACGAACGCATGCGCGCGGTGCAAGGCTTCCTGCGTGCGCGCCTGCTCGCAGCGCGCCCGGTGCCCTGGGGCATCGACGAGGACACCGGACTCGCCCGGCGGTTCATCGGCGACGGCACCCGCATGGCCTTCGTTGCCGACCTGCCGGACTACCTGGGCCGCGGCGGGCCCTACCTGCACCGGCTCGAGGTCGCGGGCCCGCCGGGCCAGCGGCGCATCGAAGTCGTCTTCGAGGTGGTGCAGGGTGGCGAAGTGGTCGAGGACCCGCGGCCGATCCCGCCGCAGGTGCTGGTGGACGGCTTGGACGCCGTGGAGTTCCGCTACCGCGGCCTCGACGCGGACGGGCTCGCGCTGGGCGAGTGGCAGTCGCGCTGGGAGGTGCCCGAGGCGCTGCCGCTGATGGTCGAGGTGCGGATCCGCGACGCCGACGGCGCGGCCTGGCCGCCTGTCACGGTGGCCCTGCCGCTCGCCGGCAGTTACGCGATCCCGGTGGCGGGGCGATGAAGGCGCGCGGCGCGGCATTGCTGCTGGTGCTGTGGCTGGTCGCGCTGCTGGCGGCGTTGGTCGGCAGCTTCGCCCTGGCCGCGCGCACCGAGCACCTGCAGGGCCAGGTGCTGGCGCGCGGCACCGAGGCGCACGCACTGGCGCGCGCCGGGCTGGAGTACGCGATCTGGCGGGTCTCGCAGCCCGACCGCCGCCTGCGCTGGATGGCCGACGGCCGCGAGTACCGCTGGGATCCGGGTGAGCTCGCCCCGGGTGCCGACGTGCGCGTGCGGATCGTCGACGAGCAGGGCAAGGTGGACCTGAACATGGCCGACGCGACGCTGCTGTCGGCGCTGTTCCAGGCCACCGGCAGCCCGCAGCCCGAAGCGGCCGCGATCGCCGCGGCGATCCTCGACTGGCGCGACGTGGACGACCTGGAGCAGCCGCAGGGCGGTGCCGAGGATCGCGACTACGCCGCGGCCGGCCGTCACTACGGCGCCGCGGACGCGCCGTTCGCCAGCGTCGCCGAACTGGAGCAGGTGCTGGGCATGACGCCGCAGGTCTATGCCCGGGTCGCGCCGCACCTGACCGTATTCAGCGGGCGGCCCGTGCCCAACCCGACCTTCGCCTCCGCCGCGGTGCTCTCCGCGCTCGGCTACGACCCCGAATCGGTGCGCGCGATGCGCGAAGCCTGGTCGCCGGACAGTGGCGCCGCGCCGCCGCAGTTGACCCCCGGCCAGCCGCTCGTGGCCGACAACAGCGGCACGTATAGTATCGAGAGCCGCGCGCGCGTCCGCGGCCGCACCGCGGTGCTGCGCGTGGTCGTGCGCAGCGGGGGCAACGGATTGCAGGGTTCCGCATGGACCCCATTGCGCTGGGAGGAGGGAGCATCGCCACGCTGAAGCCACTGCGCGACCGGTTCGGCCGCCACCTCGCCCGCTGGGCGGGGACGGGCGGCTTCCTCGAATGGTGGGGGCGCTCGCTCGCCGCCTGGGTCCCCGCGCGCTGGCGCCGCGCGCTCGGCATGGACCGCGGCCGCCTGCTGCTGCAGCCGGAAGCCGATGGCGTGCAGCTGCGCCTGCAGCGCAGCGGCGGGATCCGCGAGCTGGCGTCGTTGCCGGGACACGCGGGTGGCGAGCTCGAGTTGCGCGCGGCCATCGCTGGCCACCTCGCCGACCTGCCGCGCTGGCTGCTGTTGCCGGCGGCGGCCGGGCTGCGCCGGCGCCTCGTATTGCCGGCCGCCGCGCGCGAGCGGCTGCGCGACGTGGTCGGGTTCGAAATCGATCGGCAGACCCCGTTCAGCGCCGACGCCGTGGCCTTCGACGCGCGCATGCTCGGCCGCCGCGGCGACGGCCAGCTCGACGTCGAGCTGGTGGTGGTGCCCGCGGCCACGCTCGCCGCCCAGGGCGAACGCCTCGGGCCGCTGGCCGACGGGCTTGCCGGTGCCGACCTCGCCGATGGCGACGGCGTGCCGCTGGGCGTGAACCTGCTGCCGCCGGCGCAACGACGGCTGCAGCGCGACCCCGCGCGCGGCTGGAACCTGGTGCTGGCCGCGCTCGCGATCGCCGCCACGATCGGCGCGATGGCCCAGCTGCTGGACAACCGCGCGCGCGCCCTTGAGGACCTGCAGGCGCGCGCCGACGGCGAGGCCCGCGCCGCACGCGAGGTCGCGTTGCAGCGGCAGCAGCTCGCGAGCCTGGTGCAGGGCCGCGCGTTCATCGAGAAGCAGCGGCGCGAGCGTCCGACCGCGATCGAAGTGATCGATGCGGCCGCCCGCCGCCTGCCCGACAACACCTCGCTGGAGAAGCTGGCGATCGACAACCACCAGCTCATGCTCATCGGCGTCAGCGGGGAAGCCTCGGCGCTGGTCGGGCGGATGTCCGACGGCGGCCCGTGGCGGTCGCCAGCGCTGACCGGCGTGTTGCAACCGGATGCGGAAAGCGGCCGCGACCGCTTCACCCTGGTCGCCGACCTGGCGCCGCCGGCACCGGCCGCGACCGCAGCATCCGCGCAGGGAGGCAGCGATGGCGGCCGTCACTGACCGCGACCGCTGGCTGGCGCTGGCGTTGCTGCTGGCGGCGCTGCTGCTCGGCTACCTGGTGCTGGTACACCCGTGGTGGACGCTGCCGATGCAACGGGTCGGCGCCGACATCGACGCGATGCAGCAGCGCGAACTGCGCGCGCGGATGCAACTGCAGCAGGCCGACGAGGTCGCGCAGCGGCTGCAGGAGGCGCAGGCGCTGGAAGCGCGCATGCCCTCGTTCCTGCGCGAGGACAGCGCGGAAATGGCGACCGCAAGCCTGATCCAGCGGCTGGAAACGGTGGTCGCGCAGGCCAGCCCCGGCAACCGCTCCTGCGCGATCAGCAACCGCACGCCGACCACCGCGCGCCAGGGCCAGGAACCGTTCGAGCGGGTCACCGTGCACGTGCGCATCCGTTGCGGCAACCCCGAACTGGCGTCGGTGCTGCACGCGCTGGAAGGCGATGCGCCGCGCCTGTTCATCGACAACCTGAGCATCATCTCGCAGGGGTTCTTCTCGATGCCGGGCCGCCGCGCCGCCGAGCGCCAGTACGGCCTGGACGTGGAGTTCGACCTGTACGGCTACCTGAAGCCGCGCCCCGCGGCGCCAGTCCCGGCGGGAGGCGACGCCGATGCGCCTTGACCGGGTCGGTCCGCGGACCTGGCTGCTGGCCGTGGTGGCGGCCTGGGCGCTGGCCTGCTGGCTGCTGGCGCTGGCCGGCCTGGGCGCGCACGCGCCGCTGCTGGCGGCCGACCCCGGCCTGCTGCAACCGGTGCCGCAGGCGCCGGCCGCGGCCGCACCGCGCCTGGCGCCGATCGCACGCTACGACGCCGCGGTCGCGCGGCCGCTGTTCGCCGCGGACCGCCGCCCGCATCCGTTCGTGCTCGACGCCAGTGCCGGCGGCGACGAGGCGCGCGGCAACGGCTTCGACTACATGCTCACCAGCGTGCTGATCGCGCCGCCGCTGCAGATGGCGATCCTCCAGCCCACCGGCGGCGGCGAAGGCATCCGCGTGCGCCTGGGCGAGTCGTCGAAGGCGTTCCCCGACTGGCGCCTGGTCGAACTGGATCCGCGCAGCGCGGTGTTCGAGGGCCCCGGTGGCCGGCGCGTGCTGCCCTTGCGCACCTTCGACGGCACCGGCGGCGAACCGCCCAGCCACATGCCCGATGCGAACCGGCGCGTGCGCGAGACGGCGGCCGCCCGGGCCGAAGCGGCCGAAGCCGCGGCCGAGGCGGCCGCCGCATCGCGCCGCGGGCAGGCGACCGAACCCACCCAGGTGCAACGGCAGGCGGAGGCGATCCGCAGGCGCATCGAGGCGCGGCGCGCGCAGATGCGACGGGAAGCCGACAACTCCAGCGCGCCCAGCCCGGAATCCGTAGAGTCCGACCCATGAACTTGCGAACCACCAGCTTCCGTCTTTTCGCCGCCGCGCTCGCCTGCGGCCTGCTCGCCGCCTGCGCCAGCATCCCGCCGCCGGCGGTGAAGCGCGGCGCCGACCCCCTGGCCGGGCGCGCCGCGCCGTCGGCCAGCGTGGTCACCGGCGACGACACCGCCGTCGAGGGCCCGGTGCCGGTGATCCACCGCGGCAGCGGCCAGGTGATCGACGCCGCGGCCGCGCGCGCGACCCTGCCCAGCCTGGCCGGCACCACCGGCGCCGCCAGCTTCAACTTCGAGGGCGAATCGCTGCACGTCGTGATCAAGACGATCCTCGGCGACATGCTCGGGCAGAACTACATCATCGCGCCCGGCGTCTCCGGCACGGTGACCATCAACACCCAGCATCCGGTCAGCCCGGCCGAGGCGCGCGACATGCTGGAGATGGTGCTGGGCTGGAACAACGCACGCATGGTCTACAGCGGCGGGCGCTACAACATCGTGCCCGCGGACCAGCCGCTGGACGGCAGCGTCGCCCCGCGCACCGGCCCGGCGGCGAGCGCGCGCGGCTGGGAAACCCGGGTGGTGCCGCTGCACTACATCTCCGCCACCGAAATGCAGAAGATCCTGGAGCCGTATGCGCGCCCGAACGCGATCGTCAACGTCGACGCGGGGCGCAACATCATCACCGTCGCCGGTTCGCGGCTGGAGCTGGAGAACTACCTGCGCACGATCGAGGTGTTCGACGTGGACTGGATGAAGTCCATGTCGGTCGGCGTCTTCCCGCTGCAGTCCGGGCGCGCCTCGGAGGTGGTCCAGCAGCTCGAGCAGGTGTTCGGCAGCCAGGCGGAGACCCCGGTGGCCGGGATGATGCGCTTCATGCCGATCGATGCCGCGAACGCGATCATGGTGATCACCCCGCAGCCCGACTACCTCGACCAGGTCGGCGAATGGCTGGAGCGGATCGACAACGCCGGCGCCGGCCTGCAGCTGTTCTCCTACGAGCTCAAGTACATCAAGGCCAAGGATCTCGCCGACCGGCTGGCCGAAGTGTTCGGCAGCAGCGCCGGGCGCCGCGGCGGCGACACCGGGCCGGGGCTGATGCCGGGCCTGCAGCCGACCGAGATCCGCGACGGCGGCATCGAGGGCGACTTCACCAGCAGCGCCGCGGTCGGCGGCGGCACCAACCGCAGCGACGGCAACGTCGGCGGCGGCCTGGGCGAGGGCACCCTGAGCCTGGATCCCTACCAGCCCGGCAACGGCGCGGTCACCCTGAACGTGGACGGCGACCGCGTCGGCGTGTCGGCGGTGGACGAGACCAACACGCTGCTGGTGCGCGCCACCGGCCAGGCCTGGCGCTCGATCCGCGACGTGATCGAGCGCCTCGACGTGATGCCGATGCAGGTGCACATCGAGGCGCAGGTCGCGGAAGTGCAGCTCACCGGCGACCTGCGCTTCGGCGTGAACTGGTTCTTCGAGCAGGCGGTGAATGCCTCGACCGAAGACGGCGGCGCCGGGTTGCCGAGCGCGCTGGGGCGCGGCTTCTGGGGCGACCTGGCCGGCAGTATCCGTCCCGCGGGCGTCGCCAACCCCGGCCTGGCCTGGACCTTCCTCGGCCGCAATGCCGCCGCGGTGATCAGCGCGCTGGACCAGGTCACCGACGTGCACCTGCTGCAGTCGCCGTCGGTGCTGGTGCGCAACAACGTCGAAGCCACGCTCAACGTCGGTACCCGGATCCCGATCCAGTCGGTGTCGTTCTACCCGGGTGGCGACGGCAGCACCTACAGCCAGGTCCAGTACCTGGATACCGGCGTGATCCTCAAGGTGCGGCCGCGGGTCACCCGCGACGGCATGGTGTTCCTGGACATCGTCCAGGAGGTCAGCTCCCCCGGCGCGGTGCCGGCAAGCTGCGCCGCCAGCGCCGCCAACTGCAACGTGCCGATCAACACCCGGCGGCTGAAGACCGAGGCCGCGGTGCGCAGCGGCGACACGGTGATGCTGGCCGGCCTGATCAGCCAGGGCGCGGAGCAGGGCTCCTCCGGCGTGCCGTGGCTGAGCCGGATGCCGCTGGTCGGCTCGCTGTTCGGCTCCAACCACCAGAACAGCACCCGCAGCGAGGTGATCGTGCTGCTGACCCCGCAGATCGTGCGCAATCCTGAGGAAGCGCGCGCACTCACCGACGAATACGGCCGCCGGTTCAAGGCGATGGAACCGCTGTACCGGGAGCCGCCGCGGCAGTGACCAGGCCGGCGGCGCCCGCGACCGCGCTGCCGATCGTGCTGCTGCCGCTGGGCAGCGACGATGAAGCGCTGGACGCCTGCCTCGCGGCGCTGGACGCCGGCACGCCCGCGGGCACCCGCGTGTGGCTGGCCGACGACGCCCAGGCCGGCCCGCGCGGGCTCGCGATCGTGGAGCGCTGGCTGCAGCGCACCGCATTGGCCGCCGACCACAGCCGCCGGCAGCGCGGCATCGGCGAGGTCGCGCACCTCGACCAGGCGCTGCAGGCCTGCGGCGATGCCGACGTGGTGGTGCTCGCCCCCGACGCGATTCCCGCGCCCGGCTGGCTGCAGCAGCTTGCCGCGTGCCTGGCCCGCGACGCCGCGATCGCGACTGCGACGCCGTGGAGCAATGCCGGCGAAGCCGCGGCCTGGCCGCGGATCGGCGAGATCGCGCCGGTGCCCGGCGACCTGGCGCGGATCGGCGCGGCCTGCGCGGCGATGCCGCCGCGCCATCCGGAGTTGCCCTCGGCGGTCGCCCACGCGGTGGCCTTGCGCGGCAGCGCGCGCCAGCGCGCCGGCGGCCTGGATACCGCCAGCTATGGCTCCTGGTACGCGGCGCTGGCCGACCTGTCGCTGCGCCTCGCGGGCATGGGCTGGCGCAACGTGCTGTGCGATACGGCGTTCGTCGCCCGCGGCGGTGAGGGCGCGGCGGCCGACGGCGACCTGGACGTGCTCGCCGCGCGCTGGCCGGCCTGGCATGCGCGGCTCGCCGCGTTCCTCATGGAGGATCCGCTGGCGCCGCTGCGCGAGGAACTGTCGCGCCGCCACGTCGATGCCGGCGGCCCCGACGCGCAGGCGCAACTGCCGTTCGCGGAGGCGCGCACATGAGCCCGGCCAACCACGGCATTGGCGCGATCGTGGTCACCCACTGCAGCGGGGCCAGCATCGACGAATGCCTCGGGCGCTTGCGCGAGGCGCGCGACGTGATCGCGATCCGGGTCGTGGACAACGCCTCGGACGACGACACCGTCGGCGTGGTGCAGCGGCATGCGGCGGCCGACCCGCGGGTGCGCTTCGTCGCCAACCCGGACAACCCGGGTTTCGCCACCGCTTGTAACCAGGGCGTCGCCGGTCTCGATGACCCCGGCGCGGGCTGGCTCGCCTTCGTCAATCCGGATTGCCTCGTCGAGGCGGACACGCTGTTGCGGCTGCGCGAGTCGGCGCGGTCACTTGGCGGCGACGCGCTGCTCGGCGCGGAGCTGGTGGACGCGGACGGCGTCGCCGACGGCGCGGCGCGCCGCCGCGACCCGGACTTCGGGGCGATGCTGCGCCATCCCTCGGCATTGAAGCTCGACCTGCCGCGCGACCCGTCGCGCGCGCTGCAGCCGGTGGACGCGGTGTCCGGCGCACTGATGCTGCTGCCGCGTGCGCTGTTCGAGCGGGTCGGCGGTTTCGACGCGGGGTACCGCCTGCATGCGGAGGACCTGGACCTGTGCCGCCGCGTGCGCGAGGCGGGCGCTATCGTCGCGGTCGCCAACGACATCCGCGTGCTGCACCTGCGCGGCGTCTCCTCCCGCGCCCGCCCGCTGTTCGTCGAATGGCACAAGCACCGCGGCCTGTGGCGCTACTTCACCAAGTTCGAAGCGCCCCGTCGCTCGCCCCTCGTCCGCGCGGCGGTCTTCCTCGCGATCTGGCTGCACTTTCCGTTCGCGGTGGCTCGACGTTTTTTTTAGACACGGATCAACGCGGATGAAAAACGGATCAGAGCGGATAGAAGAATATAAAAAGATCCGCGTTGATCCGTTTCTGATCCGCGTCAATCCGCGTTAGAACGCTCTTGTCGCACTTAGCGGTGCGCGTTGAGTTCGTCGCGGAGGGCCTGGGCGGCGGTGGCGGCGGCGGGGGCGTAGTCGTCGGCCTGGGAGGCGTAGAGGATCGCGCGGGAGGAGCTGACCACCAGGCCGGTGCCGTCGGCGGTCTTCGCGTTCCTGACCACCGCCGCGACGTCGCCGCCCTGGGCGCCGACGCCGGGCACCAGGAACGGCAGGTCGCCCACCAGTGCGCGCACCTCGTGCAACTGCTCCGGCCAGGTCGCGCCGACCACCAGCATGCAGTTGCCGTTGGTGTTCCACTCACGCGCCACGGTCTCGGCCACGTGCTGGTACAGCGGCAGGCCGTCGGAGGCGACGATGTCCTGGAAATCGGTCGCGCCCGGATTCGAGGTCCGGCACAGCACCACCACGCCCTTGTCGGCGCGCTCCAGGAACGGCACCAGCGAGTCCATCCCGAGATAGGGGTTGGCGGTGACCGCGTCCGCGCCGTAGCGGTCGAAGGCCTCGGCGGCGTAGTGCTGCGCGGTCGAGCCGATGTCGCCGCGCTTGGCGTCGAGGATCACCGGGATGCCCGGATGCGCTTCATGGATGTGCGCGACCAGCCGTTCCAGCGCCGATTCCGCGCCCAGCGCAGCGAAATGGGCGATCTGCGGCTTGAAGCAGCACACGTACTCCGCGGTCGCATCGACGATGTCGCGGCAGAACCCGAACACCGCATCCCCGTCGCCCGCGAACCGCGCCGGCAACTTCGCCGGCTCCGGATCCAGCCCCACGCACACCAGCGAGTTCGCGTCACTCCAGCGCGCGCGCAACGCCTCCATGAAGTTCATCGCGACCTCCCTTCTTTTTCTTCAACGCGGATCAACGCGGATGGAAAACGATCAACGCGGATAAAACACTATATAAAAATCCGCGTTGATCCGTTTTCATCGGCTTGATCCGCGTTGAAAGGAAAGCCGGGTCGCCTACTTCAGGGCCTTGAAGCGCAGGCGGTGGGGGCCGGCGTCGTCGCCGAGGCGGCGCTTCTTGTCTTCCTCGTACTCGCGGTAGTTGCCCTGGAAGAACTCCACGTGGCTGTCGCCCTCGAAGGCGAGGATGTGCGTGGCGATGCGGTCCAGGAACCAGCGGTCGTGCGAGATCACGAACGCGTTGCCCGGGAACTCCAGCAGCGCGTCCTCGAGCGCGCGCAGCGTCTCGACGTCGAGGTCGTTGGACGGCTCGTCCAGCAGCAGCACGTTGCCGCCCTGCAGCAGTGTCTTGGCCAGGTGCAGCCGGCCGCGCTCGCCGCCCGACAGCGTGCCGACCATCTTCTGCTGGTCCTGGCCCTTGAAGTTGAAGCGGCCGATGTAGGCGCGCGACTGGATCTCGATGCCGTTGATGTTGAGGATGTCGAGGCCGCCGGACACTTCCTGGAAGACGTTGTGGTTGCCTTCCAGCTTGTCGCGGCTCTGGTCCACGTAGGCGAGCTTCACGGTCGGGCCGATGTCGATCTCGCCCGAATCCGGCTTCTCCTGGCCGATGATCATCTTGAACAGCGTGGACTTGCCGGCGCCGTTGGGGCCGATGATGCCGACGATCGCGCCCGGCGGCACCGAGAACGACAGGTCGTCGATCAGCAGGCGGTCGCCGAAGCGCTTCGACACGTTCCTGAACTCGATGACCTTGTTGCCCAGGCGCTCGCCCGGCGGAATGAAGATCTCGTTGGTCTCGTTGCGCTTCTGGTACTCGACCGACTGCAGCTCCTCGATCCGGGCCAGGCGCGCCTTGCCCTTGGAACGGCCGCCCTTGGCGTTCTGCCGGGCCCACTCCAGCTCCTTGGCGATCGCCTTCTGCCGCGCCTTCTCCTGCGACTCCTCGCGCTTGAGCCGCTCTTCCTTCTGCACCAGCCACTCGGTGTAGTTGCCCTTCCACGGAATGCCGCGGCCGCGATCCAGCTCGAGGATCCACTCGGCGGCGTTGTCGAGGAAGTAGCGGTCGTGGGTCACCGCGACCACGGTGCCCGGGTAACGCTGCAGGAACTGCTCCAGCCATTCCACCGACTCCGCGTCCAGGTGGTTGGTCGGCTCGTCCAGCAGCAGCATGTCCGGCTTCTGCAGCAGCAGGCGGCACAGCGCCACGCGGCGCTTCTCGCCGCCGGACAGCTTGCCGATGACCGCGTCCCACGGCGGCAGGCGCAGCGCATCGGCGGCCACTTCCAGCTGGTTTTCCAGGGTGTGGGCGTCGCCGGCGGCGAGGATCGCTTCCAGCCGCTCCTGCTCCTTGGCCAGCGCGTCGAAGTCCGCGCCTTCCTCGGCATAGGCCGCGTAGACCTCGTCCAGGCGCGCCTGCGCCTGCAGGATCTCGCCGACGCCTTCCTCGACCGCCTCGCGCACGGTCATTTCCGGATCCAGCTGCGGCTCCTGCGCCAGGTAGCCGACCTTGATGCCCGGCTGCGGGCGCGCTTCGCCACTGAAGTCGGTGTCCACGCCGGCCATGATCCGCAGCACCGTGGACTTGCCGGCGCCGTTGAGGCCGAGCAGGCCGATCTTGGCGCCCGGGAAGAACGACAGCGAGATGTCCTTGATGATCTGGCGCTTCGGCGGGACCGTCTTGGACACGCCGTTCATGGTGTAGATGTACTGCGACATTGGAGCTCCGTGCGGACGAGCGAGGGCGCCTGCGCGACGGCAGGGCCCAGGAAATCGGGGATTCCCTGATTATAAGGCTTCGGGCGCGCTCAGGCCTGTCCGCCGGCAAACTGCAGGGCCAGGCTGCCGGTTGCCACCGCCGCCCACACGCCCAATCCCAGCAGGATCGGCCGCGCCCCGGCGGCGCGCATCCGGCGCAGGTCGGCGGACAGGCCGATGGCGCCCAGTGCCAGGACCATGAGCGCCACCGCCGCGGTGTGCAGCCACGGCAGCAGGGCGGCAGGCACCAGCCCCGCGCTGCGCAGGCCCGAGGCCGCCAGGAACCAGAGGATGAACCAGGGGAAGACCCTGCCCAGCCCCGGGCGCGCACCTGCCGTCGTACCGCCCCCGCGCCAGGCCACCAGCGCCGCGATCGCGATGCACACCGGCACGATCATCGTCGCCCGGGTGAGCTTGACGATGGTCGCGTAGTCGCCGGCGGCGTCGCTGTAGGCATAGCCCGCCGCGACCACCGAGGAGGTGTCGTTGATCGCGGTCCCGGCCCACAGCCCGAAGCCCGCGTCGGACAGGTGCATCCAGTGGCCCAGGGCCGGGAACAGCAGCACCGCGACCAGGTTGAACAGGAAGATGGTGGAGATCGCGAACGCGGTCTCGTGGTCCTGCGGGCGGATGATCGGGGCCACCGCGGCGATCGCCGAGCCGCCGCAGATCGCGGTGCCGACGCCGACCAGCACGGTCAGCTTGCCCGGCACCTTCAGCAGCCGGCCCAGCGCCCAGGCCGCGCCGAAGGCGACCAGCAGGGTGCCCAGCAGCACCTCCAGCGACTCCAGCCCGGTGCGCGCGACCTCGCCGACGTCCAGGCCGAAGCCCAGGCCGACGATCGACCACTGCAGGACCTTGCGGCCAGTGAAGCGGATCCCGGGGTCGAAGCCGGGGCCGGGAGCGAACAGCGCGCGCACCAGCACCCCGAGCACGATCGCGGCCACGGCCGCGCCCAGCAGCGGCAATGCCAGGCCCACGCCCCATGCGGCCAGCGCGACCAGCGCGGCGAGGGCCATGCCCGACCACAACGGTCCCGACCAGAATGTTCCCCGTGCGACCACCCGCCCTTGTGCCTGCAGGCGCGGCACCCACGCCGCGACCGGGGCATTGTCCCATCGTGGCCGGCCCGGCACACCCCCGCGGGCTACAATCGGGGCATCCCCCAGACCCTCCGGAGTGACGATGTTCCCGCGCGACGCCCGCATCGAAGGCTACGACCCCGAACTCGCCCAGGCGATCGCCGACGAGCGCCGCCGCCAGGAGGACCACGTCGAGCTGATCGCCAGCGAGAACTACGCCAGCCCGCGGGTGCTGGAAGCGCAGGGCAGCGTGCTCACCAACAAGTACGCCGAGGGCTACCCGGGCAAGCGCTACTACGGCGGCTGCGAATACGTGGACGTGGCCGAGCGCCTGGCGATCGACCGGGTAAAGCAGCTGTTCGGGGCCGACTATGCCAACGTGCAGCCGCACTCGGGCTCGCAGGCCAACCAGGCCGTGTACCTGGCCCTGCTGCAGCCGGGCGACACCATCCTCGGCATGTCCCTGGCCCACGGCGGCCACCTGACCCACGGCGCCAAGGTCAACATCAGCGGCAAGCTGTTCAACGCGGTGCAGTACGGCGTCGACGACGAAGGCCTGATCGACTACGACGAGGTCGAGCGCCTCGCCCTGGAGCACAAGCCGAAGATGGTCGTGGCCGGCTTCTCCGCCTATTCGCAGGTGATCGACTGGGCGCGCTTCCGCGCGATCGCCGACAAGGTGGGCGCGGTCCTGTTCGTGGACATGGCCCACGTCGCCGGCCTGGTCGCCGCCGGCGTGTACCCGAACCCGGTGCCGCACGCGCACGTGGTCACCTCCACCACCCACAAGACCCTGCGCGGCCCGCGCGGCGGCATCATCGTCGCCGGCAACGCTGCGATGGGCGACCAGGCCGAGGAGATCACCAAGAAGCTGCAATCGATCGTGTTCCCCGGCATCCAGGGCGGCCCGCTGATGCACGTGATCGCGGCCAAGGCGGTCGCCTTCAAGGAAGCGCTGGACCCGGAGTTCAAGGCCTACCAGCAGCAGGTTGTGAAGAACGCGCAGGCGATGGCGAAGACCATCATTGCCCGCGGCTACAAGATCGTCTCCGGCGGCACCGAGAACCACCTGATGCTGGTGGACATGATCGGCAAGGGCATCACCGGCAAGGACGCGGAAGCGGCGCTGGGCAAGGCGCACATCACGGTCAACAAGAACGCCGTGCCCAACGACCCGCAGAAGCCCTTCGTCACCTCCGGCCTGCGCATCGGCACCCCGGCGGTGACCACCCGCGGCTACAAGGAGCCCGATTGCGTCGCCCTGGCCAACTGGCTCTGCGACGTCCTCGACAACCCGAACGACGGCAACGTCATCGCCGGGGTCCGGGACAACGTCACCAGGCAGTGCGCGCAGTTCCCGGTTTATGGATAGGGAATGAGGGGAATGAAGGGATTGGGGAATGCCAGGATGGCGGGAGCTGAGGGTGACGGTCGATTTTCGGGATTTGCGCGTTTGGGATGAGGCGATGGGATTGGCGGAGGCGGTCTATGAGGTAACGGGAGGATTTCCGAAGGACGAGCGCTACGGGCTTGTGTCCCAGATGCGGCGAGCTTCCGTTTCGGTGCCCTCCTGCATCGCGGAAGGGATGCTCCTGTCACATCGACTGGGATTCATTACCGAAGAAGCATCCAATGCGATCCTGCAACGACTGAACTCGGTGAGCTTCCTCCTTCAATCTCTCCGCAAGGCATTGAACGCCAAGATGCCGCGCCGCACGCATTCCCCATTCCCCATTCCCAGTTCCCGCTCCTGACCTATGCACTGCCCGTTCTGCCAGCACGCGGACACCCGGGTCATCGACTCGCGCGTGAGCGAGGACGGGGCCACGATCCGCAGGCGGCGCGAGTGCGAGGCCTGCGGCGAACGCTTCAGCACGCTCGAGACCATCGAGCTGAAGCTGCCGATGATCATCAAGAGCGACGGCCGGCGCGAGGCCTTCGACGCGCGCAAGCTGCGCCAAGGCTTCGATCGCGCGCTGCAGAAGCGGCCCGTCTCGGAAGAGCAGATCGAGGCGGCGGTGCGGGCAGTGGTGCACCAGTTGCGCATGACCACCGAGCGCGAGCTCGCCTCGCGCCGGGTCGGTGAGTTCGTGATGGCGGAGCTGCGCAAGCTCGACCACGTCGGCTACGTGCGCTTCGCCTCCGTGTATCGCGCGTTCCAGGACGTCGCCGATTTCCGCGAGGAGCTCGACCGCCTCGAGCACGATCTGCCGGGTGAGGGCCAGCTGCCCTTGCTTGGTGCCGAGGTCGTCCCCATCGACAAGCACGCCGACAAGAAAAAGCGCTGATGCCAGGTTCCGAAGCTCCGTCCCCCGCCTTCACCGCCCAGGACCACGCCATGATGGCGCGCGCGCTGCGCCTGGCCGAGCGTGGCGCCTACACGACCCGGCCCAACCCGATGGTCGGCTGCGTGATCGTGCGCGATGGCGCGATCGTCGGCGAGGGCTTCCACGAACGTGCCGGCGGTCCGCATGCGGAAGTGTTCGCGCTGGAAGGCGCACGCGAGCGGGCGAAGGGCGCGACCGCGTACGTCACCCTCGAGCCGTGCTCGCACACGGGCAAGACCGGGCCCTGCGCGGAGGCGCTGGTCGAGGCCGGGATCGCGCGCGTGGTCGGCGCGATGCCGGACCCCAACCCCAAGGTCAACGGCGGCGGTTACGCGCGTCTGCGCGAAGCCGGCGTCCAGGTCGAGAGCGGGCTGATGGAAGCCCAGGCGCGCGCATTGAACCGCGGCTTCCTGTCGCGGATCGAGCGCGGCCGGCCGTGGCTGCGGATCAAGCTGGCGACCAGCCTCGACGGGCGCAGCGCGCTGGCCTCCGGCGACTCGAAGTGGATCAGCGGCGAAGCCGCGCGCCACGACGTGCACCATTGGCGCGCGCGCAGCGGCGCGCTGCTCACCGGCGCCGGCACGGTGCTGATCGACGATCCGCACCTGACCGTGCGCCTGGGCGACGACACGCCGTTCGTGCCGCCGCTGCGGGTGGTGCTGGATCCGGGCCTGGCCACGGTCACCCGCGGCCACATCCGCGACGGCGGCGCGCCGACCCTGTACCTGCACGCCCCCGACGCGAAGATGCCCCGCGGGATCGAGGCACAGCATGCGCACGTGCCGGTGCACGCCGGGCTGATCGACCTGCACGCCGTGCTGAAGCTGCTCGGCGAGCGTGAGATCAACGAGGTGCAGGTCGAAGCCGGCGCGACCCTGGCCGGTGCCTTCCTCGCCGCCGGGCTGGTCGACGAGCTGCTGCTCTACGTCGCCCCGCTGATGCTCGGCGAACGCGCACGGCCGCTGTTCGAGGGCCTGCATATCGACGAGATGACCGAGCGCCTGGCGATGGACATCGTCGAGACCCGCCGGATCGGCGAGGACGTGCGCGTGCTCCTGCGGCCCAAGCGCTGATGTTCACCGGTCTGGTCCAGGGCGTCGGTTCGCTGCTCGCGCGCGAGATGCGCGGCGGCGACGCGCGCCTACGCATCGGTTTCGGCAGCTTTGCCGCGCCCGGCATCGTCCCGGGCGAGAGCATCGCGGTGAACGGCGTCTGCCTCACCGTGGTCGCCTTCGACGACTCGGGATTCGAGGCGGACGCTTCCAACGAGACCCTGGCATTGACCACGCTCGGCACCTTGCCCGTGGGCGCCGCGCTGAACCTGGAGCGCGCGCTGCGCGCGGACGACCGCCTCGGTGGTCACCTGGTCAGCGGCCACGTCGACGGCGTCGGCCGGGTCGAGGCGATCGAGCCGGACGCGCGCGCCCAGCGCTGGCGGTTCTCCGCGCCGCCGGCGTTGCGCCGCTACATCGCGAAGAAAGGCTCGGTCTGCGTGGACGGCACCAGCCTGACCGTGAACGAGGTCGACGACACCGGCTTCGAGGTCGCACTGGTGCCGCATACCGTCGCCCACACCGCCTTCAACGCAACCCGCGTGGGCGATCCGGTGAACCTAGAAGTGGACCAGGTCGCCCGCTACGTCGAGCGCCTGCTGGCCGAACGGAGCAACGACGCATGAGTTTCGCCACGATCCCGGAACTGCTGGAGGAAATCCGCGCCGGGCGCATGGTCGTGATCGTCGACGACGAGGATCGCGAGAACGAAGGCGACCTGATCATGGCCGCGGAGCTGGTGCGGCCGCAGGACATCAACTTCATGGTCACCCACGCACGCGGCCTGGTCTGCCTGTCGCTCACCCGCGAGCGCTGCCGCCAGCTCGGCCTGCCGCCGATGGTGCGCGACAACACCTCGCCGCACGGGACCAACTTCACCGTCTCGATCGAGGCGGCCGAGGGCGTCACCACCGGCATCAGCGCCTACGACCGCGCGCACACCGTGCGCACCGCGGTGCGACCCGATGCGAGCCCCGCGCATCTGTCCCAGCCCGGCCACATCTTCCCGCTGCAGGCGCAGCCCGGCGGCGTGCTCACCCGCGCCGGCCACACCGAGGCCGCCAGCGACCTGGCCCTGCTTGCCGGCATGGAACCGGCCGGCGTGCTGGTCGAGATCCTCAACCCCGACGGCTCGATGGCGCGGCGCCCGCAGCTGGAAGTGTTCGCGCGCGAGCACGGGCTCAAGCTCGGCTCGATCGAGGACCTGATCCGCTACCGGCTGGAAACCGAGCACACGGTCGAGCGCGTGGACGAGCGCGACATCGAGACCGAGCACGGCCCGTTCCGCCTGTTCACCTACCGCGACCGGCTCAACCACGCGCTGCACTTCGCGCTGGTGCGCGGCGAAGCCGACGCGCAGACGCCAACCCTGGTGAGGGTGCAGGTGCGCAACCTGCTGTCCGATGCGTTGCACTGGCGGCGCGCCGACTTCGGCCCCGCGGTCGGCGACGTGCTGGCGCGCATCGCCGCCGAGGGCCGCGGCGTGCTGCTTCTGCTGGGCGAACCGCACCGCGGCGCGGCCGCGCAGGCCGAGACGCTGTTGGCCCTGCTGCGCGCACCGCAACCCGACGCCGACGCGCCGGTGGCCCGCGACGGGCGGCTGGCGGAGTGGCGGCGCAACGGCGCCGGCAGCCAGGTCCTCGCCGATCTCGGCCTGGGCAAGCTGCGCGTGCTGGGCACGCCGCGACGGCAGGTCGGCCTGGGCGGTTACGGGCTGGAAGTGGTGGAGTACGTGCCCACGCCGTGATCCGGCGCGGGGGCCTGCGCCTCCGGCAGCACGCGGTCGATCAGGCCGCCGACGCTCCGCTCCAGGCGCGTGCGCAGCGGCGAGAAGGCGACCGCGGCGATCGTGCCGGCGACCACCGAGCCGGTGCCTTCGGGCATGCCGAAGCGCTGGCTGATCTGCGCGGTGACCACGTTCTCGATGAACACGAACAGCGCCGTCAACGACAAACCGCAGGTCCCGGCCACGAGGCTGCGGCGCATCGCCAGGCGCGGATCCAGCGCGCCGCTGTAGAACACCGAGCAGGCGAGGCCGAGCAGGAACGCCGCCACCAGCATGGGCGCCAGGCAATACAGGCCGACCAGCCACAACTGCGGAACCGCCAGGCCGAACGGATGCGGCCCGCTGCCCTCGAATGCGCCCGGGGCGAACAGCCACGCGGCCGGCCCCAGCAGGATCCAGAACGCCGCCACGAGCATGCCCACGCTCGGGCACAGGTAGATCCAGCCGATCCGCCGGCGATCGTCGTCGTCGCCATGACGGTATTTCAGCGACAGCCAGCCGAACGAGGTCGCCACCAGCGCAAGCCACAGCACGAAAACCAGCGTGCGCGGGAAAACCAGCGCCCGCGACTGCCCGACCGCGGTGGACGCGAACCAGGCGAAGGCCAGCGCCAGGACGAAACAGCTCCAGCGGAAGCCCGGTCGTTCGACCAGGCGCATCAGCATCGCCGCGGTGCCGGCGAGGTTGCGGGCATATTGCCGGCTTCCGTAGGTGCCCATCCCGAAGGACGGCAGGCGCGCATCCAATGCGCGCGCCGCGGCATCGAAGCGCCGCCGCAATCCGCCCAGGACCTTGAACTCCGTGGTCTGGCCACGCGCCACGACGACCAGCTGGTGGAGGCCCACCCGCCGGGGATAGCCGGCCATGAACACCATCAGGTCGACGCACGCGAGCGTACCGATGCCCACTGCCAGGCCGTGCCCCAGCCGCGCCGCGACGGCCTCGGTCGGGAGCAGCAGTTCGACCTGGAACAGGTACAGCGCGGACAGTGCGCCGAGCAGTAGCGCGCGGCGCAGGGCGCGGACCGCGGCGCCGGGCGCGGGCAACAGGGCGAGGGCGACGGCAAGGGCGCCGGCCAGCAGGACATCGGTGGCGATCAGCGCCGGCAGCAGGCCCGCGGCCCGGTCCAGCCGGAACAGCGCGACCATGCCCAGCCAGCGGTGGACCAGGCCCGCGCGTCCCGCACCCGCGGCGTCCGGCCAAGGGATCGTGCCCCACATCCAGCACGCGCCGGCCACGGCCAGCACGCCCAAGGCGGCCAACGGCATCCGTTCCAGCATTCCCCGCGATCGCGTCGGCATCCCGTTCCCCCGGGCCGTGCGACGGCTGCATGATGCACCCCCGGCCGCCAGCCCGTAAACTTGCATGCCGTTTCCCTGTGGCGTCGCAATGCCGTCCCCCGCCATGCCGCATTACGAAGGCGAGCTGCGTGCCCCTCCCGGCGCCCGCTTCGCGATCCTTGCCAGCCGCTGGAACCCGCGCATCGTGGATGCGCTGGTCGAAGGCGCGCGCAAGGCGTTCGCCGAGCACGGCGTGGATGCGGACGCCGTGGACATCGTCCGCGTGCCCGGCGCGTGGGAACTGCCGCAGGCCGCCGCGCGACTGGCCGCTGCAGGGCGCCACGCCGCGCTTGTCGCGCTGGGCTGCGTCGTCCGCGGCGACACCCGCCATTACGAGCAGGTCGCCGACGGCTGCGCCGAAGGCCTGATGCGGGTCGCGCTCGAGCATGGCGTGCCGGTGTGCAATGGCGTGCTCGCGGTGGAAGCGCACGCCGACGCGGAAGCGCGCGCCGGCGGCAGCCATGGCAACAAGGGCGAGGAGGCGGCGATGGTCGCGATCGAGATGGCCAGCCTGCACGCCCGGCTCGGCGCGGGGGAAGTGGCATGAACCGGCGCCGCAACCCGGGCGGCATCGATCCGGTGCAGCGTTCGCGCGCCCGCCGGCGCGCGTTGCAGGCGGTCTACGCCTGGCAGATGGCCGGCGGTACCGCGCAGCAGGTGATTGCCCAGTTCGCCCACGAGCAGGCCCACGAGATCGCCGACCTGGAGTACTTCGACGACCTGGTCCGCGGCGTGCTGCGGCTGGCGCCGTCGCTGGACGAAGCGCTGTCGGGCTTCATCGACCGCGACATGGCACAGGTGGACCAGGTCGAGCGCGCGGCGCTGCGGATCGCCGCCTACGAGCTGCTGCACCGCCCCGACGTGCCGTACCGGGTGGTGATCAACGAGGCGATCGACAGCACCAAGCGCTTCGGTTCCGAGCACGGCCACACCTATGTCAACGGCGTGCTCGACAAGGCCGCCGCGGAATGGCGCGCGGTCGAGTTCAACGCGGCCCGTCGCAGCTGAACGCGCGCCCGGGCGCGGCTTCGGCATGATGGAATTCGCCCTCATCGATCGCATCCGCCGCCGGATCGCGGCGCGCGCCGACGTGCCGCTGGGCATCGGCGACGATGCCGCCCTGCTGGCGCCGCCGCCGGGCCATTGGCTGGCCGTGGCCACCGACACGCTCAACGCCGGCGTCCATTTCCCGGCGGAGACCGCGCCCGCCGACATCGGCTGGAAGGCGCTCGCGGTGAACCTGTCGGATCTCGCCGCGATGGGCGCGCGTCCGGCCTGGGCGACACTCTCGCTGTCGCTGCCGGACGCGGACGGCGACTGGCTCGAGGGTTTCCTCGACGGGTTCCTGGCACTGGCCGATGCGCATGCGGTCGCGCTGGTTGGCGGCGACACCACGCGCGGGCCGTTGTCCGTGTGCGTCACCGTGCATGGCCTGGTCGCCGAAGGCCGCGGCCTGCGCCGCGACGGCGCGCACGAGGGCGACGACGTCTGGGTCAGCGGCCATCTGGGCGACGCGGCCGCGGCACTCGTGCAGTGGCGCGCGGGCGGTGGCATCGACCCTGCGCTGCGTGCGCGCCTGGACCGGCCGACGCCGCGCATCGCCCTGGGCCTGGCGCTGCAGGGCCTCGCCAGCGCGGCGATCGACGTGTCGGACGGATTGCTGGCCGACCTCGGCCATGTCTGCGCCGCCAGCGGGGTCGGCGCCGAAGTCGCGGTGGACGCACTGCCGGCGTCGCCGGCGCTGTGTGCGGCCTTCGATGCCGCCGCGCGCCTGCCGCTGCAGGCGACCGCGGGCGACGACTACGAACTGTGCTTCACCGCGCCCGCGTCGCGGCGCGCCGGGGTCCAGGCGCTGGCGGAGCAGGGCGGGGCACCCCTGTCACGGATCGGCCGCATCGTCCGCGGCAGCGGCGTGCGCGCGCTGCGCGCGGACGGCGGCGAGTGGCGGCCGGCGAGCGCCGGCCACCAGCACTTCTCAGCGTGACGGCGGGCGGTTGGCGATCGCGAACAGCGGCGCCAGCATGTCCGCCTTCACCAGGAACCGGCTGCCGTCGCCGGCAAGCTGGGACTGCCGCTCCATGGGGACATCGTCGCGCACGTCGGACTCGGGCGGCAGCAGCGGGAAGTCGATCATCAGGTCGGCCGCCCGGGCCGGCTGGCCGGTGACCGCCGCGTAGAGCTGCGCGGCGATGATGGTCGAGGCGGCCATCGTCGGATGCATGCGATCGGACAGCACCTGGTCCTGCGGGACGGTGGTGGCGAAGTCGAACAGCGCCTCCGCGGCCGGCAGCAACGTGACCTGGTCGCCCGAGCGGGTGACCGCGCGCAGGACCTGGTCGTAGGTGTCGCGCATCAGTTCCTTGCGCTCGACCAGGTCGGCCTTCGCGCTCCATTGCGTGGCGGTCCGGGCGCGGTTCCAGGTCATGAACAGGAGCACGCGCGTGCCGCGTTCGGTCGCCAGCTGGATGAAGTTTCTGTGCGCGGCGACGCTGCGCCGGCAGGCGGAATCCGGGCGGCTCTGCAGGAAGCACAGGGGCAACCCGCCCAGTTCCTGCAGCACGACGACGTCGAAGTCGCCGCTGCGCAGCGCCTCGGCGGCATGGCCGTCGTCCCAAAGGTCGTCGAGCTCGGCGCCGGGCAGGGCATAGGTGGCCGTCTCGATCGCGGGCCCGCCCGGCTGCGAGGCGGCGATCGCCGCCAGGATCCGCGGCATGTTGTTGGTGTAGGTCAGGCTGTTGCCCACGAACAGCACGCGGATCGGCTCCGCATCGGCAGGAGGGGACGGGGACTGGGCGCGCGCGGCATCCGGCGCTAGGGCAAGCAGCAACATGGAAAGGGACAGCAGGACGACGCTGGCGAATCGCGGCATGGCACACCTCCGGGCCCGGTCAGGGCAGCAGTTTCCCCGGGTTGAGAATACCGCGAGGATCGAACAGCGACTTGAGCCCGCGCATCAGCGCCAGGGCGCCGGGGTCCAGCGCGCGGTCCATGAACCCGCGCTTGGCCAGGCCGATCCCGTGCTCGCCGGAGAGCGTCCCGCCCAGTGACAGCGCCAGTTCGAACACTTGCGGCATGGCGGCGGCCGCGGCCCCGGCCTGGCCCGGATCGGCCGGATCGTAGAGAAGATTGACGTGGAGATTGCCGTTGCCGGCGTGCCCGAAGGTGACGATTGGTAGGCGGATCTTGCGCGACAGGGCCTCGACCCCGGCGACCAGCGCGGGAATGCGCGAGACCGGCACCACCACGTCCTCGTTGATCTTGCCCGGCGCGAGCGTGCGCAAGGCCGGCGACAGCGCCTTGCGCGCCGCCCACAGCCGCGCGCGTGCGGCCTCGTCCGCGGCTTCGTCCAGCGCCAGCAATCCGGGGCCGGACGCCGCCTCGCCCAGCGCCGCGATCGCCGCCGGCAGGGTGTCGGCCTCGCCATCGGCTTCGATCATCAGCAGCGCGCCCGCCTCCGCGGGCAGGTCCGCGCCGCCGGCGTCGCGCGCCAGGCGCACGCATTCGCCATCCATGAATTCCAGCATCGACGGCGTCACCGGCTGCGCCATCAGCCGCGCCACCGCGGCGGCGGCGCTGTCCACGTCGCGGTACAGCGCGCGCAGTGCGCGCCGGGCGTGCGGCAGCGGGGTGAGCTTCAGCGTCGCCTCGACGATCAGCGCCAGCGTGCCTTCACTGCCGACCAGCAGCCGCTGCAGGTCGTAGCCGGTGGAGCCCTTGGTGGTGGCGCTGCCCAGCCGCATCCGTTCGCCGGTGCCGGTGACCACGGTCAACGCGAGGACGTTGTCGCGGCTGGCGCCGTACTTCACCGCGCGCGGCCCGCCGGCATTGCAGGCGAGGTTGCCGCCGATGGTGGAGAAGTCGGCGCTGGTCGGATCCGGCGGCCAGAACAGGCCGTGCGCCTGCAACGCGCGCTGCAGGCTGCCGTTGAGCACGCCGGGCTCGACCACCGCGCAACGATCGCCAGGGCGCACCTCGACGATCCGGTCCATGCGCTCGAACGAGACCACCACGCCGCCGGCGACCGGGACCGAGGCGCCGGTAGTGTTGGTGCCGCGCCCGCGCGCAACCAGCGGCAGGCCGTGCTCGGCGCAGGCGCGGACCAGCGCGACGACCTGGTCGGCGTGCGTCGGCAGGGCCACGGCCTGCGGCAGCGCGAGCCGGCGCGAGTTGTCGTAGCCATAGGCCAGGCACTCGGACGGATCGCGGCGCCAACCATCGCCGAGCCGTGCGGCCATCGCGGCGTGCATCGCCGCGGGAATGTCGGGTGCGGGGCGCGCGTCCATGTCAGTCGTCGGCGCGGAACGCGTCGCGGATCCAGTGCAGCTCGGGGCGGGCCGGGTCACCGCTGGCCTCGACCACGTCGAAGCGGCACGGCGCGTCGGGACAGTGCTGCTTCAACAGGTACAGCTGGGCGGCCTGCATCAGCTTGCGCCGCTTCCAGCCGTCCACCGAGGCGGCGCCGCCGCCGAACCCGTCGCCCTCGCGGTAGCGCACCTCCACGAACACCAGCAGTTCGCCGAGCCTGTCGCGGTCCTGCATCACCAGGTCGAGCTCGCCGCAGCGATAGTTGACGTTGGCGTCGACGAAACGGAGCCCCGCGGCGACAAGGTGTTCGCGCGCGGCAAGTTCCACCTGCGCGCCGCGCGCGCGACGGTCGACGTTGCCGCCGGCCTCAGCCGCCGGCATGGCCCAGCGGCTGCGCGGTGCTGCCGTCGTAGGTGGACCAGGCCGGGGCGCGGACGACGTTGCCGGCCGCATCCAGGCGCAACCCGCCGGTGGCGCCCGGCAGGCTGGCGCCGCTGCCGTCCACGAGGCGCTCGAGGTAGGCGGTGACCAGCCACGCATCGTGGCCGAACGCGAACAGGCGCTGCGCCGCGCCGCGCGCGCTGGGCAACAGTTCCGCGGCGCTGCGCGCCGACGGCAGGCCGGCCACGCTGCGCACCTCCCAGGCATCGCTGGGGAAGGCGATGCCGTCCAGCGCATGGTCGGCGGTCTGCTCCGGGCGCGCCGAGGCGAGTTGCGAGGTCGCCACGCGCAACGTGCCGCCAAGCCCGGCCACCGCGAGTTGCGGCGCCAGCGCCGCCGCCTGGTGCGGACGCAGGGCCATGAACACCGCATCGATGCCGCCTTCCGCGGCCGCGGCCTGTTCGAGCGCGCCGCCCATGTTCCAGATGTCCTCGCCGACCTGCAGCTGGGCGACGATTTCGCCGCCCTGCTGCGTGAAGCTGTCGCGGAACGCCGTCGCCGCGCGCTGCATGCTGTCGTCGCTGTCGGCCAGCACCAGCACCCGGCGCGCATTGCGTTCCAGCAGGAAGCCGGCCGCGGCGATGCCGTCGTCCTCGGGCGCGAGCGAGAAGCTGGCGCTACCCGGCGGCGGCGGAATGTTGGCGCGGTTCAAGGCGAGCACCGGCACCTGCAGCGCGCCGCGGCGGAACAGTGCGCCGACTTCCTCGCGGCCGAGCGGCCCGAGGACGAAATCGGCGCCGTCGGCGACCGCGCGGTCGTAGGCCTGCAGCGCGCCGGTGGCGGTGTCGTAGAAGCGGATCTCCGGACGCTGCCGCGACTCGGCGTAGTAGCCGGCCAGCACGCCGTCGCGCACCGGCACCGCGGCCCGGGCCAGGTCGCCGGCCAGCGGCAGCAGCACTGCGAGCTTCAGCGGGGGCCGATAGCCGTCGGCGGCCGCGGGTGGGCGCTGTTCGAAGCGGAACTGCTCGCGGGACGTATCGGTCGTGGCCGGCGGTGGCGTGTTCCCCACGGCGACCGGCGCGGGATGGCGGACCACCGTGGTGCTGCAGGCCGCCAGGCCGAGCACCAGAACGCCCAGCACAAGAACGCCCCGCACAAGAACCGGTGGCAGCAATGTCCGTGTCCGCATGGCGCCAGCGCTCTTCCGGGAACCGGTTACGATTCTAACCATGCGCGCCAGCGGGCGCCGTGGAGGACGAATGGCAGTCGACGTGGACAGTGGCGGCCCGGCCGAAGCCGCGCGGGCGCCGGGCACGCTGCACGTGGTCGCCACGCCGATCGGCAACCTCGGCGACCTGTCGCCGCGCGCGCGCCAGGTGCTGGCCGACGTCGCCGCCATCTGCGCCGAGGACACCCGCCATACCCGCCAGCTCCTCGCCCACGCCGGGATCGAGCGGCCGCTGGTGCCGCTGCACGAACACAACGAGGACGCCCAGGCCGAGCGGCTGGTCGCGCGGCTGCTCGCGGGCGACTCGCTGGCACTGGTGTCCGACGCCGGCACGCCGCTGGTCAGCGACCCCGGCTTCCGCCTGGTCCGCGCCGCGCGCGCCGCCGGCGCGAAGGTGAGCCCGGTGCCGGGCCCCTGCGCCTTCATCGCCGCGCTCAGCGTCGCCGGCCTGCCCAGCGACCGCTTCGTATTCGAAGGCTTCCTGCCGGCGAAGGCGAGCGCGCGCCGCGAGCGCCTGGCCGCGCTGGCGGCCGAGCCCCGCACGCTCGCGTTCTACGAATCCTCGCACCGCATCGCCGACACCCTGGCCGACCTGCGCGACGCCTTCGGCGCCGGCCGCCCCGCCGTGCTCGCGCGCGAACTCACCAAGCTGTTCGAAACCGTCCTCGACGGCAACCTCGCCGACCTGGCGCAGCGCGTCGCCACGGACGCCGACCAGCGCAAGGGCGAATTCGTGGTCCTGGTCCAGGGCGCCGCCAGCGACGAGGACGCCCGCATCGCAGAAGGCCGCCGCCTCTACGCCAAACTCGGCGAACACCTCCCCCCCTCCGCCGCCGCAAAACTCGCCGCCGACCTCACCGGCGCCCCCCGCAAGGCCCTCTACGGCTCCGACCCCAAAAAGCAATCTGACACGGATCAACGCGGATGAAACGCGGATCAGGGCGGATCGAATCAATAAAAAGATCCGCTCTGATCCGTTTTTGATCCGCGTTGATCCGCGTCGAAAAAAGAGGGTAGGGGCGGAGCCGGCCGGTAAGCCGGGTTCTGTCTTGGGCAGTCATTCCTCTGGGCGCACAGTCGCCTGTACGCTCGAGCGGCCTACCCGGACCCGACGCGGGCCGCGTCATGGGGTCCCTATTTGGCCTTGCTCCCGGTGGGGTTTGCCGTGCCGGCCTGTTGCCAGGCTCGCGGTGCGCTCTTACCGCACCGTTTCACCCTTGCCACGCGCCCGGCGCCCTTGCGGACCCCTGGCCGTTCGGCGGTCTGCTCTCTGTTGCACTTTCCGTCGGCTCGCGCCGCCCAGGCGTTACCTGGCACCGTGCCCTGTGGAGCCCGGACTTTCCTCGATGCACCGCAAGGGCACACCGCGACTGCCTGGCCGACTCCGCCGTGGGCAGTTTACGCGGTCCGGGTTGAACACAGGGCTTCACACCGCCTTGATCTCAAAATTTGAGACGAAACAGGGGGTTGTGGATAAACCTTTAACAAGTCTCTGAAGTTTCACGCAAGTCATTGACAGCATTGGCGAAAATCGCCGCTGAAAGTTGTTGACAACCCTCCGGACCCCTCCTAAGGTGGCGTCTCGTGGGAAAACCGGGAAATTAGTGGTTTTCCATGGTCGCAAACCCGCCTGAGACGGGGGCAACGGACAGGGCATGTTCCAGGGCGAGACCGCCATCACGATCGACGACAAGGGCCGGCTGGCGATCCCGACCAGCTACCGGGACGTCATCGCGCGCGAGTGCGGCAACCGCCTGGTGTTCACCTACAACCCGTTCGAGTCCGGCTGCCTGTACCTGTACCCGCTCGCCACCTGGGAAAAGGTCCGCGACCAGGTCAATGCGTTGCCGCGCACCCGCCACGTCAACCGGCAGATGCAATTGAAGCTGGTCGGCGCCGCGGCGTTCGTGGAGCCCGACGGCAACGGCCGCATCTCGATCCCGGCCTCGCAGCGCCACGCCAGCGGGCTGGAGAAGAAGGCGGTGCTGCTGGGCATGGGCGACAAGTTCGAACTGTGGAGCGAGCAGGCGCACCTGGCGCAGATCCGGCAGACGCTGAGCGATGCCGACCTGGGCGACGGGCTGCTCGACCTGCAGCTATGACGGCGGGTGGCCCCGGGGATGCGCCCCGTCCAGGCCACCTTCCGGTGCTCTTCGACGAGGTCATGGAAGGCCTCGCGGTGAAGTCGGATGGAACGTACCTGGATGGCACGTTCGGGCGCGGCGGCCATGCGCGCGGCGTGCTGGGCAAGTTGGGCCCGAGGGGGCGACTGCTGCTGATGGACAAGGATCCCGAAGCCATCGCCTTCGCCGAGCGCGAGTTCGGCGGCGATCCGCGCGTCGCGATCTTCCGCGGCAGCTTCGCCGACCTCGCCCGCTGGGACGCGACCGCGACCGGCCTGGACGGGGTGCTGTTCGACCTCGGCGTGTCCTCGCCGCAACTCGACGTGGCCGAGCGCGGCTTCTCGTTCGGCAAGGACGGGCCGCTGGACATGCGCATGGATCCGGAAGCCGGCGAGAGCGCGGCGGACTGGCTGGCGCACGCCGGGGCGGCGGAGATCGCGGACGTGCTGTGGCAGTACGGCGAGGAGCGACAGTCGCGGCGGATCGCGCGCGCGATCGTCGCCGCCCGGGCACGCGAGCCGATCACCCGCACCGCGCAGCTCGCCGAGCTGATCGCGTCGGTGATGCCGCGCGGCAAGGACAAAATCCACCCCGCCACGCGCAGCTTCCAGGCGATCCGGATCTTCATCAACCGCGAGCTGCTGGACCTGGAAGCGGGCCTGGAGGCCGCCGTCGCGCGGCTGAAGGCGGGCGGGCGGCTGGCGGTGATCAGCTTCCACTCGCTCGAGGACCGGATCACCAAGCAGTTCATCGCCGCGCGCGCCAAGGCGCCGCCGGCCAACCGGCGCCTGCCCGAAGCGGTGGCGTTCACGCCGACGCTGCGCGCCATCGGCGGCGCGACCAAGGCGGGCGAGGCCGAGCTGGTGCGCAACCCGCGTGCGCGCAGCGCGGTGCTGCGGGTCGCCGAAAAACTCGCGGAGGCCGCATGACCTTGCGGCTGCTGCTCGCGCTGTTGGTCCTGGCCAACGTGGCCACCGCGGTCGCGGTGGTGTTCGCGCGCCACGAGCACCGGCAGCTCTTCAACCGCCTGACCGAGCTCGAGGCCGCGCGCGACGAACTGAACATCGAATTCGGCCGCCTGCAGCTCGAGCAGGCCACCTGGGCGGAAAGCAACCGCATCGACCAGGTCGCGCGCACGCGCCTGGGCATGGTGTTCCCGGAAACCCGCGACATCGTGGTGGTGCGTCCATGATCGGGCGCAACGGCCCGCGTCCGGGCAAGGCGGCGAAATCGCCGCGGCAGCCGCGCCCGCGCAACCGCGGCCAGTTCAACCTGCGCGGCCGCCTGGCGCTGGTCGCCGGCACGCTCGGCCTGTGCTCGCTGGCGCTCGTGGTGCGCGCGGTCGACCTGCAGCTCATCGACAACGACTTCTACCGGCAGCAGGGCGACGCGCGCTTCGTCCGCGAGATCCCGATCCCGACCTCGCGCGGCATGATCACCGACCGCAACGGCGAACCGCTGGCGGTGTCCTCGCCGGTCGAATCGATCTGGGCCAATCCGCAGGAGCTGCTCCAGCACCCGGACCGCCTGCCGCAACTGGCCGCCGCGCTGCAGGTGGACGCCGACCAGCTCACCCGCCGGCTCGCGCAGCGCAGCGACAAGGAATTCGTCTACCTCAAGCGGCGGATGAACCCGGCAGAGGCGGCGAAGATCCTCGCGCTCGACATTCCCGGCGTGTCCTCGCAGCGCGAATTCCGCCGCTTCTACCCGCAGGGCGAGGCGCTGGCCCACGTGCTCGGCTTCACCAACGTGGACGACCGCGGCCAGGAAGGCATCGAACTCGCCTTCGACGACTGGCTGCGCGGCGAGCCGGGCGCGAAGAAGGTGATCCGCGACCGCCGCGGCCGCATCGTCGAGAACGTGGACCTGGTGCGCCCCGCGCAGCCGGGCCGCGACCTGACCCTGTCCATCGACCGCCGCATCCAGTACCTGACCTACCGCGAGCTCAAGCGCGCGGTGCTGGAAACCGGCGCCAGCAGCGCGTCGGCGGTGGTCCTGGACATCGCCACCGGCGAAGTGCTGGCGATGGCGAACGTGCCCTCGTACAACCCGAACGCGGTGGACGGCAGCCGCCGCGATGCGCGCCGCAACCGCGCGGTCACCGACGTGGTCGAGCCGGGCTCGACCATGAAGCCGGTGACCATCGCCGCCGGGCTCGCCGCCGGCGTGGTCACGCCCGACACGCTGATCGACACCAATCCCGGCTGGATGCCCAACGGCCGCTATCGCACCACCGACACCAGCAACCACGGCGTGCTCACCGTCACCGGCGTGATCACCAAGAGCTCGAACGTGGGCGCGGCCAAGATCGCCAACATGCTGCCGGACCGGCAGTACTACGACTTCGTGCACCGCTTCGGCTACGGCGAGCCGCCCGGCAGCGGCTTCCCCGGCGAATCCTCCGGCGTGCTGCCGGCGCCGGACGCGTGGAGCCGCACCACCAAGCAGACCATGGCCTACGGCTACGGCCTGTCGGCGACGCCGCTGCAGATCGCCGAGGTCTACGCGGCCTTCGCCAATGGCGGGCGCATGATCGCCCCGACCTTCGTCAAGGGACAGCGCAACGAACCGCGCCAGGTGCTCGATCCGGCGATCGCGCACGAAGTCATGAAGATGATGCAGACCGTCACCGAGCCGGGCGGCACCGCGACCACGGCGGCGATCCTCGGCTACCACGTCGCCGGCAAGACCGGCACTTCGCGCATGGCCAGCGGCGGCGGCTATTCGCGCCGCTACGTGTCGCTGTTCGCGGGCGTGGTGCCGGTGGACAATCCGCGCTTCTCGATGGTGGTGGTGGTCAGCGAGCCGGATCCCGGCCGCCGCGGCTACTACGGCGGCTCGGTCTCGGGCCCGGTGTTCCACGACGTGATGCAGGGCGCGCTGCGGCTGATGGACGTGCCGCCGGATGACATCGGGGCTTGGGTGGCGGCGCGGGGGGAGGCGGGAGCCGGGAGCCGGGAATCGGGAGCCGGGAGCCGGGAGCCGGGAGACGGGAGACGGGAGCCGGTGGTCGCGAGGGCGCCGCAATGAGGCGTGGGATGCGACTGGCCGAGTTGTTGCCGGATGTGGCGGGTGTGCCTGGCGACCTGGTCGTGACCGGGTTGACGCTGGACAGCCGCGAGGTGAAGGCGGGCGATGCGTTCTTCGCGATCGGCGGCTTCGGGACGCATGGCTTGCGCTTTGTCGAGCAGGCGCGGGCGGCGGGGGCCGCGGCGATCCTGTTCGAGCCGCCGGCACCGGACGACATCCCGGCGCCCGTCGATGCGATCGCGGTCCCGGGCCTGCGCGCGCGCATGGGCGCGATGGCCGACGCCTTCCATGGCCGGCCGTCGCACGCGATGACGATGGTCGGCGTCACCGGCACCAGCGGCAAGACCTCGACCGTGCAGCTGCTGGCGCAGGCGCTGGAGGGGCTCGGGTTGCGCGCCGGGACCATCGGCACCCTGGGTGCCGGCCTGCACGGCGACGTCCAGGCCACCGGCTTCACCACGCCGCTGGTGCTGCAGATGCATGGGCTGCTGGCGAAGCTGCGCGACGCAGGCGCGGAAGCGGTGGCGATGGAAGTCAGCTCGCATGCGCTCGACCAGGGCCGGGTGGACGCGGTGCACTACGACGTCGCGGTGTTCACCAACCTCACCCGCGACCATCTCGATTACCACGGCGACATGGCCTCCTACGGCGCCGCCAAGGCCAGGCTGTTCGTGCGCGAGGGCCTGCGCGCGGCGGTGGTCAACATCGACGACGGCTTCGGCCGCGAACTGCTCGGCACGCTGCCGCCCGGCGTGCGCGCGCTGGGTACCAGCGCGCAGGGCGCGCAGTGCGACGTGCGCGCGGAGAACGTGGTCCTCGGTGGCGACGGCATCGCCTTCGACCTCGTCCTGGGCGACGCGCGCCGCAGCGTGCGCTCGCCGTTGCTGGGCCGGTTCAACATCGACAACCTGCTGGCGGTGGCCGGGGTGCTGCACGCGCTCGGCCACGATGCCGACGCGATCGCGCAGGTGCTGCCGCGGCTGCAGCCGATTCCCGGCCGGATGAACCGCCTCGGCGGCGGCGACGCGCCGCTGGTGGTGGTGGATTACTCGCACAAGCCCGATGCCTTGCAGCAGGCGCTCGAATCGTTGCGCGGCCACCTGCAGGGGCGGCTGGTGTGCGTGTTCGGCTGCGGCGGCGAGCGCGACCGCGGCAAGCGCCCGCAGATGGCGGCGATCGCCGAGGCCGGCGCCGAGCTGGTCATCGTCACCGACGACAACCCGCGCCACGAGGACGGCGACGCGATCGTCGCGGACATCGTCGCCGGCTTCTCCGATCCTTCGGCCGCGATCGTCGAACGCGACCGCCGCCGCGCGATCGAGCGCGCGGTCGGCACCGCGAAGCCCGGCGACATCGTGCTGGTGGCCGGCAAGGGCCACGAGACCTACCAGGACGTCGCCGGGGTCAAGCATCCCTTCGACGACAGCGCGGTCGCACGCGCGGCCCTGGCGCGGCACTTCCCGGAGGCGCGCGCATGATGCCGCTGCCGCTCTCGCGGATCGCGCAGTGGACCGGCGGCCGGCTGCACGGCGCCGACGTGCTGGTCGACGCGTTCGCCACCGACACCCGCACGCTCGAGGCCGCCGGCCGCAGCGTGCTGTTCGTGGCGCTCAAGGGCGAGCGCTTCGACGGCCACGACCACGTCCCCGGTGCGGCGGGCGCCGGCGCGGCCGCGGCCCTGGTGTCGAAGCTTGTGGACGTCCCGCTGCCGCAGGTCGTCGCCGCCGACACCGAGCGCGCGCTGGCCGCGATCGCCACGGCGATGCAGCAGGCGCGCACTACCAAGGTGGCCGCAATCACCGGCAGCAACGGCAAGACCAGCGTCAAGGCGCTGCTGTGGCCGATCCTGCGGCAGGCGGCGGGCGCGGGCGTGGCCTACGCCAACCCCGGCAACCGCAACAACGAGATCGGCCTGCCGCTGGCGGTGATCGACGCGCCCGAGGACGCGGCCTTCGCGGTCTACGAGATGGGCGCGGGCAAGCCCGGCGACATCGCCTACCTGACCGCGATCGTGCGCCCGGACGCCGCGCTGGTGAACAACATCGCGCCGGCGCACCTGGAGCGGATGGGCAGCCTGCTCGGCGTGGCCGACACCAAGGCCGCGATCTACGACGCACTGCCGCCCGGCGGCGTCGCCGCGATCAACGCCGACGATGCATTCGCGCCGTACTTCGCCGAGCGTGCGCACGGCCGCCGCCTGCTGCGCTTCGGCCTGGAGGCCAGCGCCGACGTCACCGCGCGCGACATCCAGTCCGACGCCGACGGCTCGCGCTTCACCCTGGTCGCGCCGCAGGGCGCGATCGAGGTGCGGGTGCCGTTCCCCGGGCGCCACAACGTGCGCAACGCGCTGGCCGCGGCGTCGCTGGCGCTGGGCCTGGGGGCGACCCTGGAACAGGTGCGCGACGGGCTCGCCGCCGCGCAGCCGGTCGCCGGCCGCCTCGTCCGGCACCGCCTCGCCACCGGCGCGTTGCTGGTGGACGACAGCTACAACGCCAATCCCGGTTCGCTCAATGCCGCGATCGAATGGCTGGCGACGCTGCCGCAGGCCTGGCTGGTGCTGGGCGACATGCGCGAGCTGGGCGAGGACGCGCGCGCGCTGCACGCCGAAGGCGGGCGCCGGGCGAAGGCAGCCGGAGTCGCGCGGTTGTATGCGCTGGGCGAGTTGAGCGCGGCGGCGGTGGAGGGGTTCGGGGAAGGGGGGCGGTTGTTCGGGAGCCATGAGGAGTTGGCATCAGCGCTGCGCCGGGACCTCGTAGAGCCGACCCATGGTCGGCTGGCTTCGGCGGATGGCGGGAACCTTCCAATGTCAGCCGAGCATGGCTCGGCTGCTACAGGAGCCCCGCCCACCATCTTGGTGAAAGGATCGCGCGGCAGCGCGATGGATCGGGTCGTCAGGGCCCTGCTCGAAGGAGAGGCCACGCATGCTGCTTGAACTCACCCGCTGGCTGGAGCAGCTGCAGAGCCTGTTCGGACTGTTCGGCTACCTCACCTTCCGCGGCATCCTCAGCGCGCTCACCGCGCTGGCCCTGTCGCTGTGGTGGGGGCCGTGGATGATCCGCCGCCTGGCCGAGTTCAAGGGGCAGCCGATCCGCCAGGAAGGCCCGAAGAGCCATTTCTCCAAGGCCGGCACGCCGACCATGGGCGGCGCGCTGATCCTGCTCGCGGTCACCGCCTCGGTACTGCTGTGGGGCGACCTGCGCAACCGCTACGTGTGGGCGGTGCTGTTCGTGATGCTCGCCTACGGCGCGATCGGCTGGTACGACGACTGGATCAAGATCGTGAAGCGCGACCCGAACGGGCTGAAGTCGCGCTGGAAATACCTGGCGCAGTCGGTGTTCGGGCTGGCGGTCGGCCTGTACCTGTACTACACCGCGGACGTCGCCGCCGCGACCACCTTCTACATCCCGTTCTTCAAGGCGGTGGCGCTGCCGCTGGTCAGCATCACCTTCGTGCTGATCGCCTATTTCTGGATCGTCGGCTTCTCCAACGCGGTGAACCTGACCGATGGCCTGGACGGGCTGGCGATCATGCCGACGGTGCTGGTGGCCTGTGCGCTGGGCGTGTTCGCCTATGCCTCCGGCCACGCCGAATTCGCCGCCTACCTGCAGATCCCGCGCATCCCGGGCGCGGGCGAGCTGGTGATCATCTGCGCGGCGATCGCCGGCGCGGGCCTGGGCTTCCTCTGGTTCAACACCTACCCGGCGATGGTGTTCATGGGCGACATCGGCGCGCTCGCGCTGGGCGCGGTGCTGGGCACCATCGCGGTGATCGTGCGCCAGGAACTGGTGCTGGTGGTCATGGGCGGCATCTTCGTGGTCGAGACGCTGTCGGTGATGATCCAGGTCGCCTCGTTCAAGCTCACCGGGCGGCGCGTGTTCCGGATGGCGCCGATCCACCACCACTTCGAACTCAAGGGCTGGCCCGAACCGCGGGTGATCGTGCGCTTCTGGATCATCTCGGTGGTGCTGGTCCTGGTCGGCCTTGCGACCTTGAAGGTGCGTTGATGGGCGACACCGGCGCCAGCATCCGCAGCCAACAGGCGACCCGCCTGGACGCCATCGGCGGCCGCTACGACCCGTGGCTGCTCGGCGTGTCGATCGCGCTCGCCTGCTTCGGCGTGGTGATGGTCGCCTCCAGCTCGATCGCCATCGGCGAGGGCATGGGCGTCGGCCCGTTCCACTTCCTGGAAAAGCACCTGGTGTTCCTGGCCGGCGGCGCGGTGCTGGCGGTCTGGTTGATGCGCACCGAGCTGAAATGGATCGAGCAGCACGGCCAATGGCTGCTGCTGGCCTGTTTCGTGCTGCTGCTGCTGGTGTTCGTGCCGGGCGTCGGCGTCACCGTGAACGGCGCGCGGCGCTGGCTCAACCTCGGCCTGTCCAACTTCCAGGCGGTCGAGGCGGTGAAGCTGCTCTACATCGTCTGGCTCGCCAGCTACCTCAAGCGCTACAGCGAGGACGTCACCGCCACCTGGCCGGCGATGCTGAAGCCGCTCGGCGTGGCCGGCGTGCTGGTGGTCCTGCTGCTGCTGCAGCCGGACTTCGGTTCGTCCTCGCTGCTGCTGGCGATCACCGCGGGCATGCTGGTGCTGGGCGGGGTGAACATGCCGCGCCTGTTCGGGCCGGTCATGGTGGCGCTGCCGCTGCTGGCGATCGTGGCGATCGCCGAACCCTACCGCTACCAGCGCCTGACCACCTTCCTGGATCCCTGGGCGGATCCCTTCAACAGCGGCTACCAGCTCACCAACGCGCTGATGGCGGTCGGCCGCGGCGAATGGTTCGGCGTCGGCCTGGGGGCCTCGGTGCAGAAACTGGCCTACCTGCCGGAGGCGCATACCGACTTCATCCTCGCGGTGATCGGCGAGGAACTCGGCTTCGTCGGCGTGTGCGCGGTGATCGGCGCGTACGCGCTGCTGGCCGGGCGCGCGTTCTGGACCGGGCTGCGCTGCGTGGAGATGCGCCGCCATTTCGCCGGCTACTGCGCGTTCGGCATCGCCCTGTGGATCAGCCTGCAGAGTTTCGTCTCGATCGGCGTCAACCTCGGCCTGCTGCCGACCAAGGGCCTGACCCTGCCACTGGTGTCCTCCGGCGGCTCGAGCGTGCTGATGACCTGCGCCGCGCTCGGCCTGCTGTTGCGCGTGGGCTACGAGCTCGACCGCGCACAGCGCCAGGTCGCGCGCCTGCGCGGCGACGCGGTCGCGGCGGCGGAAGCGGCGGCGGTGCCGCCGCCGGCCACCGCGCAACCGCTGCCGGCCGCCACCCGCGGCGAGCGCAACGGCCGCCGCGGCCGGGTCGAACCGGTGATGGGCCAGCCGCTGCCGGCCGGCGGTGGCTGGCACGGCCTGAGGAAGCGGACATGAGCGGCGTGCGCAATGCCCGCCCGAACGGTCCGGTGATGATCCTCGCCGGCGGCACCGGCGGGCACATCTTCCCCGGCCTCTCGGTCGCGCATGCGCTGCAGGCGCGCGGCGTGCCGGTGTGCTGGCTCGGCGCCGACGGCGGCATGGAGACACGCCTGGTGCCGCAGCACGGCGTGGACATCGACACGATCCCGGTGAAGGGCCTGCGCGGCAAGGGGATCGGCACGCTGCTGGCGGCGCCGCTGCGGGTGCTGGCGGCGGTGCGCGCGGCACTGCGGGTGATGCGCGTGCGCAAGCCGCGCGCCGTGGTCAGCTTCGGCGGCTACGCGGCGGGGCCGGGCGGCCTGGCCGCGCGCCTGCTCGGGATTCCGCTGGTCGTGCACGAACAGAACCGCGCGCCGGGCATGACCAACCGCGTGCTCGCGCGGCTGGCGCGGCGCGTGCTCACCGGTTTCCCGGACACTTTCCGCGGCCTCGACGAAGCCCCGGTGGGCAACCCGGTGCGCAGCGAGATCGCGAAGCTGCCGCCGCCGGAGCAGCGCATGGCCACGCACAACGGCGCGGTGCGCCTGCTGGTGCTGGGCGGCAGCCAGGGCGCGCGCGCGCTCAACGACGCGATGCCGCGTGCGCTGGCAAAGCTGAAGGGCAGCGTGCAGGTGCGCCACCAGTGCGGCGAGAAGCTGCGCGAGGAGGCCGAACGCGCTTACGCGCAGGCCGGCGTGGTCGCGCGCGTGGAGCCGTTCATCGCCGACATGGCCGACGCCTATGCCACCGCGGACCTGGTGGTGTGCCGCGCCGGCGCGCTGACCCTGGCCGAGCTGTGCGCCGCCGGCGTCGGCAGCGTGCTGGTGCCGTTCCCGCAGGCGGTGGACGACCACCAGACCCGCAATGCCGAATACCTGGTCGAGCACGGTGCCGCGCTGCTGGTGAAGCAGGGCGAGGCGCTTGCCGACGAGCTGCGGGTTGCCCTGGCGGAGTTGTGCGCCGCGCCGGAGCGACGCCTGGCGATGGCCCGCGCGGCGCGCGCGCTCGCTCGCCCCGACGCCGCCGAACAGGTCGCCGACGCGGTGCTGGACAGCGCCGGCTGGAAGGAGGCCGCATGAGCGTCGAGCGCCGCCTGCAGGCCAGCCGCGACTTCGCCCGTACCGCGCTGGACGGCAACGCCACCCGCGTGCACTTCGTCGGCATCGGCGGCGTGGGCATGAGCGGGATCGCCGAGGTGCTGTGCACGCTCGGCTACCGCGTGTCCGGTTCCGACAACGCCGACAACGCGGTCACGCGGCGCCTGGCCCACCTTGGCGCGACCATCTTCCGCGGCCACGCTGCCGAACACGTGCACGGTGCCGACTGCGTGGTTGCCTCCAGCGCGATCAAGCCGGACAACCCGGAACTGGCCGAAGCGCGCGCGCGCCGGATCCCGATCGTGCCGCGTGCGGAGATGCTCGCCGAGCTGATGCGCTTCCGCCGCGGCATCGCCGTGGCCGGCACCCACGGCAAGACCACGACCACCTCGCTGCTGGCGAGCGTGCTCGGCGAAGGCGGGCTGGATCCGACCTTCGTCATCGGCGGCAAGCTGCTCGCCGCCGGCGCCAATGCGCGCCTGGGCGGCGGCGACTGGCTGGTGGCCGAGGCCGACGAGAGCGACGGCAGCTTCCTGCGCCTCAATCCGCTGGTGGCGATCGTCACCAACATCGACGCCGACCACCTGGAAAACTACGGCGGCGACTTCGCCCGCGTGCAACGCGCCTTCTCCGAATTCCTGCACCGGCTGCCGTTCTACGGGCTGGCGGTGCTGTGCATCGAGGACCCGGAAGTCGCGGCCCTGGCCGAGGCCACCAGCCGCCACGTGATGACCTACGGGTTCCGCGACGAGGCCGACGTGCGCGCGGTGGACGTGCGCCAGGACGGCCCGTGCATGCGTTACGTGCTGTGCCTGCCGGACGGCAGCCGCACCGAGGTGGAGTTGGCGCTGCCGGGCCGCCACAACGTGCTCAATTCCCTGGCCGCGGCCAGCGTCGCCTGGCAGCTCGGCATCGGCGCCGAGGCGATCGCCGCCGCGCTGCAGAAGTTCCAGGGCATCGGCCGCCGCTTCAACCTGCTGGCGAAGCTGACCACGCCCAAGGGCGCGACCGTGCAACTGGTGGACGACTACGGCCACCATCCGCGCGAACTGGAAGCGGTGTTCGCCGCCGCGCGCGGCGGCTGGCCCGAGCAGCGCCTGGTGGTCGCCTTCCAGCCGCACCGCTATACCCGCACCCGCGACCTGTTCGACGACTTCGCCAGCGTGCTGTCGAGCGTGGACGCGCTGGTGCTGACCGAGGTCTACCCCGCGGGCGAGGCGCCGATCGCCGGCGCCGACGCGCGCTCGCTGGCGCGGGCGATCCGCACCCGCGGCCGGATCGATCCGATCGTGGTCAACGGCCCGGGCGAACTCGCCTCGGTGCTGCCGGACATCCTCCAGGACGGCGACCTGTTGCTGGTGATGGGCGCCGGCGACATCGGCCAGGCCGCGCAGCAACTGGCCGCCGGCGGCTTTGCCGGGGAGGGCGCCGCATGATCGCGCGCGTCTCCGATCCGAAGGTGTTCGGCCGCGTCGCGGTACTGCTCGGCGGCACCAGCGCAGAGCGCGAGGTCTCGCTGGATTCCGGGCGCAACGTGCTCGAGGCGCTGCGCAGTCGCGGCGTGGACGCGCAGCGCGTGGACGGCATCCCGCAACTGGTGCACGAACTGCAGGAAGGCCACTTCGACCGGGTGTTCAACATCCTCCACGGCGGCGCCGGCGAGAACGGCACGCTGCAGGGCCTGCTCGATGCGCTCGGCGTGCCGTATACCGGTGCCGGCGTGCTCGGCTCGGCGCTGGCGATGGACAAGATCCGCAGCAAGCAGGTGTGGATCGCCGAAGGCCTGCCGACGCCGGCGTTCCGCCGCATCCCCGCCGGCGGTGATGTCCGCGCCGCGGTGCGTGCACTGGGCCTGCCGGCATTCATGAAGCCTTCGTGCGAGGGCTCCAGCGTGGGTGCGTTCCGCGTCACCGGTGACGACGAGCTCGAACAGGCCGCCGGGTTCGCGGCCGGCTATCCGGGCGAGCTGCTGGTCGAACAATTGGTCGAAGGCGACGAACTCACCGTCGCGATCCTCGGCGAGGAAGCGCTGCCTTCGATCCGGATCGTGCCGAAGCAGGGCTGGTACGACTACCACGCCAAGTACCAGGCCGAGGACACCCAATACCTGTGCCCCGGCCTGGAAGGCGACGAGGAGGCCGCCATCCGCGCGCTCGCGCTGCGCGCCTTCCAGGCGATCGGCTGCAGCGGCTGGGGCCGGGTCGACCTGATGCGCGACCGGGCCAGCGGCGAATTGATGCTGCTGGAAGTCAACACCGCGCCGGGCATGACCAGCCATTCGCTGGTGCCCAAGGCCGCGCGCCAGGTCGGCATGGAATTCGACGCGTTGTGCTGGCGGATCCTCGAGCAGTCCCTGGAGGTGCGCGCATGAGCGGCTTCGGCGATAGCCTCTCCATGAACGGCCGCGCGTTCCGCATCGTGGCGTGGACGTTGGCGCTGGCGCTGGTGGCGCTGCCGGTGGTGGCCGTGGTCAACGGCTGGGTCGGCGCCGAGCGCTGGCCGCTGCGCACGCTGCGGGTCAGCGGCAACCTGCAGCGGGTAGACCCGGCGGAACTGCGCGAAGTGCTGCGCCCGTTCGCCACGCGCGGCTTCTTCGCCGTGCGCCTGGACGACGCCCGCGAGGCGGTCGCGAAGCTGCCGTGGGTCGAGCACGCCGAGGTGCGCAAGCAGTGGCCCGACGTGCTCGAGGTGACGGTGGTCGAGCACCGCCCGTTCGCGCGCTGGGGCGAGGACCGGGTGCTGTCCGAGGAAGGCCGCCTGTTCCCGGCCGCCGGCATCGAGCTGCCGAAGTCGCTGCCGTTGCTGGACGGGCCGGAGGCGCGGGTGCCGGCGGTGATGGCGTTGTACGGCGAGGCGCGCGAGCTGTTCGCGCCGGCCGGCATCCAGGTGCAGGCGCTGCGCCTGGACCGCCGCGGGAGCTGGGCGCTGGAGCTGTCGGACGGGATCGCCGTGGTGGTCGGCAGCCGCGAGGCGCGCAGCCGGCTGGAACGTTTCGCGCGGCTGTTGCCGCGCCTGATCGCGCAGCGCGACACGCCCACGGACGGCGCCACGCTGCTGCGCGCGGACCTGCGCTACACGAACGGGTTCGCGCTGACCTGGGGAGAACCTGCGACACCATGAACCGCAAAGGCGACAAGGCCCTCATCGTCGGACTCGACATCGGCACCTCCAAGGTGGTGGCGCTGGTCGGCGAGTACTCACCCGGCAACCCGATCGAGGTGATCGGCATCGGCTCGCACGAATCGCGCGGGCTCAAGCGCGGCGTGGTCGTGGACATCGAATCCACCGTGCAATCCATCCAGCGCGCGGTCGAGGAGGCGGAGCTGATGGCCGGCTGCGAGATCAGCTCGGTCTACGCCTCGATCTCCGGCAACCACGTGCAGTGCCGCAACTCGCCGGGCATCGTCCCGATCCGCGACGGCGAGGTCACCTGGGCCGACCTGGACCGGGTGCTGGAGGCGGCCAAGGCCGTGGCGATCCCGGCCGACCAGAAGATCCTGCACGCGATCCCGCGCGAGTACGTGCTGGACGACTCGCAGGAAGGCATCCGCAACCCGGTCGGCATGACCGGCGTGCGCCTGGAGGTGCACGCGCACCTGGTGGTGTGCGCGCAGTCGGCCGCGGCCAACATCAGCAAGTGCGTGCAGCGCTGCGGGCTGCAGGTGGACGACCTGATCCTGTCGTCGCTGGCCTCCGCGACCGCGGTGCTGACCGCCGACGAGCGCGAGCTGGGCGTGGTGCTGGTGGACATCGGCGCCGGCACCACCGACATCGCGGTGTTCGTGCAGGGCGCGATCAGCCACACCGCGTCGCTGCCGATCGCCGGCGACCACGTCACCAACGACATCGCGCACATGCTGCGCACGCCGACGCCGGAAGCCGAGCAGATCAAGGTGCGCTACGCCTGCGCGCTGGCGCAGCTGGCGACCGCCGAGGAAAGCATCCAGGTCCCGAGCGTCGGCGACCGCCCGCCCCGGCGCCTGCCGCGGCACGCGCTCGCGCAGGCGGTGCAGGGCCGCTACGAGGAAATCTTCGAGATGGTGCAGGCCGAACTGCGCCGCTCCGGCTTCGAGGAATTGGTGCGCGCCGGGATGGTGCTCACCGGGGGCGCCTCGAAGATGGAAGGCGTGGTCGAGCTGGCCGAGGAAATGCTGCAGATGCCGGTGCGGGTGGGCGTGCCCCAGCACGTCACCGGCCTGGGCGAAGTGGTGAACAACCCGGTGCACGCCACCGGGGTCGGGCTGCTGCTGATGGGCAGCCAGATCGAGCATCCGCGCAGGCCGGTGATCCGCGCCGGCCGCGCGGGGAGCTTCCTGGCGAAGTTGAAGAACTGGTATCGCGGGGAGTTCTGAGCAGGGCAGGTGGGCAGTACATAACTAAAAACGCGAGGACATGGTCATGGCGCATTTCGAACTGGTGGAAAAGATGGCCCCGAACGCGGTCATCAAGGTCGTGGGAGTGGGCGGCGGCGGCGGCAACGCGGTCGCGCACATGGTCAACAGCAGCGTCGAGGGGGTGGAGTTCATCACCGCCAACACCGACGCGCAGGCAATCAAGAACTGCGGCGCCAAGCTGCAGCTGCAGCTCGGCAGCAACGTCACCAAGGGCCTGGGCGCCGGCGCGAACCCGGAAGTCGGCCGCCAGGCCGCGCTCGAGGACCGCGAGCGGATCATGGACGCGCTGCAGGGCGCGGACATGGTGTTCATCACCGCCGGCATGGGCGGCGGCACCGGCACGGGCGCCGCGCCTGTGGTGGCGCAGCTCGCCAAGGAGATGGGCATCCTGACGGTGGCGGTGGTGACCAAGCCGTTCCCGTTCGAGGGCCGCCGGCGCATGCAGGTCGCGCTGAAGGGCATCGACGAGCTGTCGCAGCACTGCGACTCGCTGATCACGATCCCGAACGAGAAGCTGATCACCGTGCTCGGTCGCAACGCGACCATGATCCAGGCGTTCCGCGCGGCGAACGACGTGCTGCTTGGCGCGGTCCAGGGCATCGCCGACCTGATCGTGCGCCCGGGCCTGATCAACGTCGACTTCGCCGACGTGCGCACGGTGATGAGCGAGATGGGCCTGGCGATGATGGGCACCGGCCACGCCCGCGGCGACGACCGCGCGCAGGCCGCGGCCGAAGCGGCGATCCAGAACCCGTTGCTCGACGACGTCAACCTGGCCGGCGCCAACGGCATCCTGGTCAACATCACCGCGGGCCCGGACTTCACCATGGCCGAGTTCGACGAGGTCGGCCGCACGGTGGAGAACTTCGCCAGCGAGGACGCGACCGTGGTCATCGGCACCGTGCTCGACCCGGACATGCAGGACGACGTCCGCGTCACCGTGGTCGCCACCGGCCTCAACCGCGCCGTCGCCCGGCAGCCGCTGCCGCGCGACGACTACGGCCAGCCGCGCGAGACCCGTCGCCCGCAGGTGCAGCTGATCCACAACCAGGGCAAGCGCGACGGCACCACCGGCATGCTGATCGACGAGGTCGCCGATCCGTACAGCCCGGGCACCGGCAGCGGCATCGGGGCCATGCTCCGCGGCCGCGGCGGCAGCGCGGCGGCGTCGGGCGGCGGCACCACCGCCGAGCCGGCGACCCCGGCGGTGGCCGAGTTCGGCAACGACAACAGCTACCTCGACATCCCCGCCTTCCTGCGCCGGCAGGCGGATTGAGGCACCAGTGCGCCATAGAGCCGACCCATGGTCGGCTCCGCCTGGCAGCAGCCGACCCATGGTCGGCTCCGCCCCAGCAGCCGACCATGGGTCGGCTCTACAGGCATCCATGTCCATTGGAAATCCTGGCCGGTCGGGCTTCCGACCGGCCCTTTTCCAAGGGTCGCTCCGTTCAGGTTCAGCCGGAAGTGGTAATCTGCGTCCCCTTCACGCTGGCGAGAGCGCAATGAGCCGGCGTCCCAGCCGCGAGTCCGCATGCTGCAGCAACGCACCCTCAAGAACGTGATCCGCGCCACCGGCGTGGGCCTGCACAGCGGCGAGAAGGTCTATCTCACCCTGCGCCCGGCCGCGGTGGACACCGGGATCGTGTTCAGGCGGGTGGACCTGGAGCCCGCGGTGGAGATCCCCGCGCGCGCCGACCTCGTCACCGAGACCATGCTCTGCACCGGCCTGTCGCGCGGCGACGGCAAGGTACTGACCGTCGAGCACCTGATGTCGGCGTTCGCCGGCCTGGGCATCGACAACGCCTATGTCGACCTGTCGGCGCCCGAGGTGCCGATCATGGACGGTTCGGCCGGGCCGTTCGTGTTCCTGCTGCAGTCCGCCGGGCTGGTCGAGCAGAACGCGCCCAAACGCTTCATCCGCATCCGCGAGCCGGTGGAGGCCACCGACGGCGACAAGCTGGCGCGGTTCCTGCCGCACGACGGCTTCCGCCTGGATTTCACCGTCGAGTTCAACCATCCGGCGATCCCGCGCACCCAGTCGCGCGCGGTGGTGGACTTCTCCACCGAGGCCTACATCCGCGAAGTCAGCCGTGCCCGCACCTTCGGCTTCATGCGCGACCTCGAGTTCATGCGCGAGCGCAACCTGGGCCTGGGCGGCTCGATGGACAACGCGATCGTGCTGGACGAGTTCCGCGTGCTGAACGACGACGGCCTGCGCTACGCCGACGAGTTCGTGCGCCACAAGATCCTCGACGCGGTGGGCGACCTGTACCTGGCCGGCCACCCGATCATCGGCGCCTACGAGGCGCGCAAGTCGGGCCACGCCCTGAACAACAAGCTGGTGCGCGCGCTGCTGGCCAACCAGGCCGCCTGGGATGTCGTCAGCTTCGAGGACGAGCGCGAGGCGCCTGCGGCTTACGGGCCGGCGATTCCGGCGTAGAGCCGACCCATGGTCGGCTAAAGCCAGCCGAGCATGGCTCGGCTCTACCTGGCCAGCCGAGCATGGCTCGGCTCTACCTGGGCAGCCGAGCATGGCTCGGCTCTGCTTAACCGGATTTTAACAATCCGGGCGATCCCATTTAACGTTTCACATGGCCTCCACCGGTAGCATCGGCTCCGGCCTGGAGTGGGCGCTACGTGAAATCGGCTTCCCGCCGGCCATCAGGATCCGCTTTTTCCACCTTTCGTTGCGGCCTCGTTCAACGAAGCCAGCGCGGCGTCCAGGGCCTGGCGCGTCGCCCGCGACATCGGCCGGGGCGGAGGTGGGGCGGGGGGATCCGCCGACAGTGGCTTCGTCGTGGCCTTGACCACGACGGCGTCGCATTCCAGCCCGACGGAACGGGCGGCGTCGAGGAGTTCGGCCGAAGCGAGGCGCAGGCGCGCCCGCCAGACCGGGGAATCGACGAGGAACACCAGCCTGCCGCCGTCCACGTTCGCCAGCCGCGCATGCGGCGCGATCGCCGGGGGCAGGTGGGGACGCAACCGCTGTTCCAGCGCATCGAGCCACAGGGCACGGCGCAACGGATCGGCACTCGCGCCCGCGAACAGCGCTTCGAGCGCCTCGCGTGGCGGCCTGGACGAACTGGACATGCGCATGACTCTACACAAGTTGTTCGACCACCTTCGCGCCCGCCTGGCGCACAGCGCCCGCCACGCGGCCGAGACCGCCCTGCGCCGGCCCGGCCTGGCGGCGGTGGTGCTGCTGGCCTCCGGCGTGGCCCTGGGCGCCGGCGCCCGCACCGGCGTGGCGTCCGCGGAGCTGGCCATGCTGCAGCAGGAGAACGCCGAGCAGGCCGCCGCGCTGGCCGAGACCCGGGCCCATTCCCAGCGCGAGATCAACGCCCTCGCGGCGCGCCTGGGCGAGCTGCAGGCCCAGGCCAACCGCCTCAACGCCCTCGGCGAGCGCCTGGCCCAGGCCGGCCAGCTCGAGGATGGCGAATTCGACTTCGGCGCCCCGGTCGGCGTCGGCGGCGCCGCGAAGACCGTGGACATGCCCGCCGCCGAGCTGCGCGGTGGCATCGAGCGCCTCGATACCCGCTTCCGCGCCGCCGGCGCGCAGCTGTCGGTGATGGAAGCGCTGATGATGGACCGCAAGCTCGACGCCGAGGCGACGCCCTCGCGCACGCCGATCGTGCACAGCTACATCACCTCGACCTTCGGTCGCCGCGCCGACCCGTTCGGCGGCGGCGGCGAGTACCACCGCGGCATCGACTTCCATGCCCGCACCGGCGATCCGGTGCTGGCGGTGGCCGACGGGGTGGTCAGCTACTCCGGCCGCCGCTCCGGCTACGGCAACGTGGTCGAGATCGATCATGGCAACGGTTACGTGACCCGCTACGCCCACAACTCGCGCCTGCTGGTGCATGCAGGAGACCTGGTCCGCGCCGGGCAGCAGGTGGCCAAGGCCGGGTCGACCGGGCGCTCGACCGGGGCGCATGTGCATTTCGAAGTGTGGGAGCATGGGCGGGTGGTGAACCCCAGGAAGTTCCTGGGGTCGAAGCACGGTTGAACCCCGTAGAGCCGACCCATGGTCGGCTCTCAACGGAGTCCGGTCCCGGCAAGCCGACCATGGGTCGGCTCTACGGTGACCAGAGGCCATTGATTTCGCTGGGTCCACCCACACGCTACAATCCGCAGTTGCCGTGAAAAGGGGCGCCTGGCGCCCTTTTTCGTTTCCGGGCGGTTTCCCTCGGGGAAGCGCCTCCCGCCACAACGGACCACCCATGTTCAACCGCTTGCTCACCGCCGTGTTCGGCAGCCGCAACGAGCGCCTGCTCAAGCAACTCGGCGGCATTGTCAGGAAGATCAACGCGCTCGAGCCGCAGATGAAGGCGCTCAGCGACGACGAGCTCAAGGCCAAGACCCCCGAGTTCAAGGAACGCATCGCCAACGGCGAATCGCTGGACAAGCTGCTCCCCGAAGCGTTCGCGGTGTGCCGCGAGGCGGCCAGCCGCGTGCTGGGCATGCGCCACTACGACGTCCAGCTGATCGGCGGCATGGTCCTGCACATGGGCAAGATCGCCGAGATGCGCACCGGCGAGGGCAAGACCCTGGTCGCGACCCTGCCGACCTACCTCAACGCGCTCGCCGGCAAGGGCGTGCACGTGGTCACCGTCAACGACTACCTGGCCCGCCGCGACTCGGCCTGGATGGGCCGGCTGTACAACTGGCTGGGCCTGAGCGTCGGCGTGGTCTACCCGGGCATGCCGCACGGCGACAAGCACGCCGCCTACGCCGCGGACATCACCTACGCCACCAACAACGAGATCGGCTTCGACTACCTGCGCGACAACATGGCGCTGTCGAAGCAGGACCGTTTCCAGCGCGGCCTGCACTACGCGATCGTGGACGAGGTCGACTCGATCCTGATCGACGAGGCGCGCACCCCGCTGATCATCTCCGGCCCCGGCGACGAAGGGCAGGAGCTGTACCTGAAGGTCGACAAGATCGTCCCGCACCTGGTCCGGCAGCAGGAAGAGGAAGGCGAGGGCGATTTCTGGGTCGACGAGAAGGGCAAGCAGGTCTACCTGTCCGAGGCCGGCCAGGAGAAGGCCGAGGCGCTGCTGCGCGAGGCCGGGATCCTGGAGGGCGAGGACAGCCTGTACGCCTCGCACAACATCCACGTCGTCCACCACCTCAACGCCGCGCTGCGCGCGCACGCGATCTACCAGCGCGACGTGGACTACATCGTCCGCGACGGCGAGGTGGTCATCGTCGACGAATTCACCGGCCGCACCCTGCCGGGCCGGCGCTGGTCCGACGGCCTGCACCAGGCGGTCGAGGCCAAGGAGCGGGTGAACGTCCAGCGCGAGAACCAGACGCTGGCCTCGATCACCTTCCAGAACCTGTTCCGCATGTACGACAAGCTGTCGGGCATGACCGGCACCGCGGACACCGAGGCCTACGAGTTCCAGTCGATCTACGGCCTGGAAGTGGTGGTGATCCCGACCCACCGGCCGATGATCCGCAAGGACCATCCGGACGCGGTGTTCCTCAATCGCGCCGGCAAGTACCGCGCGGTGGTCAACGAGATCAAGGACGTGCACGCCAAGGGCCAGCCGGTGCTGGTCGGCACCACCTCGATCGAGGTCTCGGAGATGCTGGCCGAGCAGCTCAAGGCCGCCGGCATCCCGCACGAAGTGCTCAACGCCAAGCAGCACGAACGCGAGGCGCAGATCGTGGCCCAGGCCGGCCGCCCCGGCGCGGTGACCATCGCCACCAACATGGCCGGCCGCGGCACCGACATCGTGCTCGGCGGCTCGCTGGAGGCCGAGATCGCGCAGCTCGAGGCGGAGACCGGCGCACCGGTGGACGACGCCACCCGGGCCAAACTGAAGGCGGCCTGGAAGGAGCGCCACGACCAGGTCAAGGCGGCCGGCGGCCTGCATATCGTCGGCACCGAGCGTCACGAGTCGCGGCGCATCGACAACCAGCTGCGCGGCCGCTCCGGCCGCCAGGGCGACCCGGGATCCTCGCGCTTCTACCTGTCGCTCGAAGACAACCTGATGCGCATCTTCGCCGCCGACTGGGTGCAGAAGGTGATGGCGCGGATGGGCCTGAAGGAAGACGACATCATCGAGAGCCCGCTGGTCTCCAAGCAGATCGCGAACGCACAGCGCAAGGTCGAGGCGCACAACTTCGACATCCGCAAGAACCTGCTCGACTTCGACGACGTCAACAACGACCAGCGCAAGGTCATCTACCAGCAGCGCAACGAGCTGCTGGAGGCGGACAGCATCAAGGACAGCATCGACGGCATCCGCGAGGACGTGGTCGCCGAGACCGTGCGCCGCTACGTCCCCGACAACTCGATCGACGAGCAGTGGGACCTGCAGGGCCTGGAGGACGAACTGGCGCGCGACTTCGGCGTGCCGCCCGGCCTGGCCGCGGACATCGCCTCGCGCAAGGAAGTGGACGCCGAGCAGATCGCCGAGGAAGTGCAGCAGATCGTGGCGAAGGTGTTCACCGACAAGGAAGCCCAGGTCGGCGAGGAGACCATGCGCCTGATCGAGAAGCACGTGATGCTGAGCGTGCTCGACGACAACTGGAAGCAGCACCTGGCGCGCATGGACTACCTGCGCCAGGGCATCCACCTGCGCGGCTACGCGCAGAAGCAGCCGAAGCAGGAATACAAGCACGAGGCGTTCGAGCTGTTCAGCGAGATGCTGGAGAAGGTCAAGCGCGAAGTGGTCACGATGCTCGCCCGGGTGCGCCTGCGCACCGAGGAAGAGGTCGCGGCGATGGAGGCGGCCGAGCGCGCGCAGGCGCAGCGCCAGGCCGAGCGCATGCAGTTCCAGCACGCCGACGCCGGCGGCCTGGGCGCCGACGAGGAAGCGCAGCAGGCCCAGGCCCAGGCGATGGCGGCGCAGATGCAGTCGCGGGTGCCCAAGGTCGGCCGCAACGACCCGTGCCCCTGCGGCAGCGGCAAGAAGTTCAAGCATTGCCACGGCCAGATCGCCTGAACCGTAGAGCCGACCCATGGTCGGCTTCCGTGATGCCAGCCGACCATGGGTCGGCTCTACATGGGCATGGATGATCCCTCACCAGCCATAGAAGTCCTCGCCGGCGTCATCACCGACGCCCGTGGCCGCATCCTCCTGGCCCGCCGCACCGAGGGGCGGGACCTGGCCGGCCTGTGGGAATTCCCCGGCGGCAAGCGCGAGCCGGGCGAAAGCGCCGAGGCCACCCTGGCGCGCGAGCTCGAGGAGGAGCTCGGCATCCGGGTCGAGATCGGCGCGCCGCTGATCACCGTGCCGCACCGCTACCCGCACAAGCGGCTGCGGCTGGACGTGCGCCACATCAGTGCCTGGGAGGGCACGCTCAAGGGCCTGGACGGCCAGGCGCTGGCCTGGGTGCCGGCGCGCAAGCTCGGCAGCTACGCCATGCCCGGGGCCGACCGCCCCGTGGTAGCGGCCCTGCTGCAGCCCGACCGCTACCTGGTGACCCCGGACGCGACCGGCGAGCCGGCCGGCTGGCTGGCGGCGCTGGAGCGCGCGCTGGTCCACGGCGGGGCTACCCGGGTCCAGCTCCGCGCCCCCGTGGCCAGCGAAAATCCAGAGCAGTGGCGCGCACTTGCGCGCGAGGCGGCCGCCGTATGCCGGCGCCACGACGCGCAGGCCCTGGTCAATGCCGACATCAAGCTGGCCCGCGACCTGCGCATCGGCGTGCACCTGAAGGCCTCGCAGCTGGCCGGGATGGCGCAGCGGCCGCTACCGGCGACGCTACCGGTCGGGGCGTCCTGCCACGACGCCGCCGACCTCCGCCACGCCGAGCGCCTGCACTGCGACTTCGCGGTGGTCGGCCCGATCCGGCCCACTCCCAGCCACCCGGGCGCGCCCGGCATCGGCTGGGAGGCCTTCGAGGCCCTGCGCGAGGACTGCACGATCCCGCTGTACGCGATCGGCGGGCTGGGTCCCGCCGACCTGGCCGAAGCCCGGCTGCACGGCGCCCAGGGCATCGCCGGAATCCGCGGCCTGTGGGGCGCCCGGCCGGGCTGACCCCGGCGCGCGGGGATTCCTGACACGCGGGCGGCGCGCCCGCCGATGGGGCCGCCGCCGGTCGGTGGCGACGATGTCCCCATGGACATGCGCGTCGTCACCCCCGAAGCCACCCTTCGCATCCACCACGTGTTCGTCGCCACCCGCCGGCGGCAACGCTACTTCGAGCCCTTCGCCTCGGCCTGCGCCGCGGCGCGCGCATTCACCGACCCGCGCGCGCTGGGCGATGCGCGCCTGCTGGCCTGGGTGCTGATGCCCGACCACGCGCACTGGCTGCTGCAGACCGGCCCGCGCGACGGAATCTCCCAGGTCGTGCAACGGATGAAGGCGCGCAGCGGCCGCGCAGTGAACCGCTTGCGCGGCGAGAAACGCCCGGTGTGGGCCAGTTCCTGGGAGGACCGTACGTTGGGCCCGGACGAGGATGCGAAGTCGGTGGCGCGCTTCATCGTGCGCAACCCGATGCGCGCCGGCCTGGTGCGCACGGTCGCGGACTACCCGTTCTGGGATGCGGCCTGGTTCTAAGGGCGTCGGCGCAGCGCTCAGGTCGCGTCGGCGAGCCCGAGGTAGAGGACGTGGAGCGCGGCCACCCGGGCATTGAGCGCATCGAGCGGGCCGTCGTTGGGCAGGACGTCGTCGGCGATCGCCAGGCGCTGCTCGCGGGTGGCCTGGGCGTCGAGCATCCGCTCGGCCAGGGCCCGGTCGATGCCGTCGCGCCGCAGCAGGCGCTCGACCTGGATCTGGCGCGGCACGTCGACCACCAGGATCCGGTCCAGCCACGGATAGGCCGCGCGGCCGCCGCCCTCGGCGAGCAAGGGAATCGCGGCAATCGCGTAGGGTCCCGGCGCATCGAAGCAGGATTCGCGCAGGGCGACGCGTACCCGGGGATGGACAATGGCCTCGAGCGTGCGCCGGGCCTCATCGTCGGCAAACACGCGTCGGCGCATCGCGGCGCGGTCCAGCGAGCCATCGTCCCCGAGCACTTCGTCGCCGAAGGCGGCGACAAGCGCCGCCAGTCCGTCGGAGCCGGGCGCCACCGCCTCGCGCGCGGCGACGTCGGCATCGGCGACGTGGATTCCAAGCGCCGCAAACCGGTTCGCCACTTCGCTCTTGCCCGAGGCGACGCCACCGGTCAGGCCGACGACGAAGTCGGTCATGCCAGGGCTTCCCCGACATCGGACTTGCTCGACTGCGTCCACTTGAACGCGTGCGTGATGCAGTCGCGCAGATCATGGCGGGGTGACCAGCCGAGTTGCTCCCTTGCAGCCGCGGACGACGCCACGAGCACGGCCGGGTCGCCGCTGCGCCGTGCGACGCGGTCTTCCTGCAATGGCAGGCCCGTGGCCTCGCGGCAGGTGGAGAGGACCTCCAGCACCGAGCGGCCAGTTCCTCCACCCAGGTTGAAAACCTCGAAACCGGGTCGCGCAGCCAACCTGTCCAGCGCCAGCAGATGGGCGTCACAAAGGTCGTCGACGTGCACGTAGTCGCGCACGCAAGTACCGTCCGGAGTCGGGTAGTCGTCGCCGAAGACCTTGACCGCCGCGCCGCTTGCGGCCGCGCGCAATGCGTTGGGGATCAGGTGGGTTTCGGGTTCGTGCGACTCGCCAATCTCACCGTCGGGATCCGCACCGGCAGCATTGAAGTAGCGCAGTGCGATGGCGCGCAAACCGTGCGCGCTGCAATACGCCCCGATGACGCCTTCAGCGTAGAGTTTGCTCTGACCGTAAGGATTGATCGGCTGGGTGGGGTGACCTTCAGTGATCGGAACCTCGACCGGATTGCCATAGACGGCGGCGGTCGACGAAAAAACGAGTCTGTCGACTCCGGATGTGCGCATCGCATCGAGCAGGTTCAGCGTTCCGGCGATGTTGTTGCGGAAGTAAAGGCCCGGATCCGAAACCGACTCGCTCACGATCGACCTGGCCGCGAAATGCATCACACCCTGGAGGGGGTGATCGCGGAATGCCTTGCCGAGCGCGGCCGCGTCAAGCAGGTCACCTTCGATCAGTGGTCCCCAGCGGACCGCCCGACGATGGCCAGTAGACAGGTTGTCGAAGGTGACCGGTGTGTATCCGGCACGCGCGAGGCGCTTGCACATGTGCGAGCCGATGTATCCGGCGCCACCACATACGAGGATGGCGGGTTTGGCAGACATCAAGGATTGAGCCCGGCAATCCGCAGGTACCAATCAACCAGCGAGCTGCCCCAGAAGAACGTGATCCATCCCGCGATCGCGAGATAGGGTCCGAAGGGTATCGGCGTCGCCCGGTCGCGGCCCTTCGCCCACAACCAGATGGAGCCGATGACCGCGCCGACCAGCGAGGACAGCAGGATCGTCGGCAGGATCCCCTGCAGGCCGAACCAGGCGCCCATGGCCGCGAGCAGCTTGAAGTCGCCGCGGCCCATGCCCTCCTTACCGGTGAGCTGCTTGAACACCCACCACACCGACCACAGCGACACATAGCCGATGACCGCGCCCACCAGCGCGTGCTTGCTGCTGATGAACAGGTTGTCGACGCTGGCCACCAGCCCGAGCCAGAGCAGGGGCAGGGTGAGCGAATCCGGCAGCAACTGGGTCCGCAGGTCGATGCCCGACAGCGCCACCAGGAAGCAGGTGAACACGATCGCGCCGAAGCCGCGCCAGCCGAAGCCGAACTGCCACACGCAGCACAGCACCAGCAGCATGGTCAGCAGCTCGACCAGCGGATACTGGATCGAGATCGGCGCCCGGCACGCGCGGCAGCGCCCGCGCAGCGCCAGCCAGCTGAACACCGGGATGTTCTCCCACCACGAGAGCTGGTGCTTGCAGTGCGGGCAGTGCGAGCGCTCGACCACGATGCCCGGTGGCGGAGGATCGTAGATCTCCGGTTCGCCCAGCATTTCCAGGCTATCGCGTTTCCACTGCCATTCCAGCCGCTTGGGCAGGCGCAGGATGACGACGTTGAGGAAGCTGCCGATCAGCAGGCCGACGGCGGCCGCGGCCGGGTACCCGATCGCCGGGTTCTGGTCGAGGAATGCCATCGCGCCTCAGATCGCCGCGGCGAGCTTGAAGATCGGCAGGTACATGCCGACCACCATCGCGCCGACGATGCCGCCGATGAAGATCATGATCAACGGCTCCAGCAGGCTCGACAGCGCGTCCACCGCGTTGTTGACCTCGGCCTCGTAGAACTCGGCGACCTTGTACAGCATCGCGTCGAGCGCGCCGGCCTCCTCGCCGATCGCCGCCATCTGGATGACCATGTGCGGGAACAGGCCGACCTGGCGCATGGCCACGTTGACCTGGTAGCCGACCGAGACGTCGTCGCGGATGCGCTTCACCGCCGTCTCGTAGACGGTGTTGCCGGTGGCGCCGGAGACGATGTCCAGCGCCTCGACCAGCGGCACGCCCGCCTGGAAGGTGACCGCCAGCGTGCGCGAGAAGCGGGCGATGGCCGAGTTGTGCATGATCTGGCCGATCACCGGCAACCTGAGGATCAACCGGTCGAGGAAGTGGGCGAAGGCCAGGGAGCGCTTCTTCAGGAAGACGAAGCCGGTGCCCACGCCCACGACAATGAAGAGGACGAGCCACCAGTAGGAAATCATGAAGTCACTGGCGGCAATGATCATCTTGGTGAATGCCGGCAGGTCCGCGCCGAAGCTGGCGAACACGTTCTGGAACTGGGGCACCACGAAGATCAGCAGGATCGCGCTGACCAGGATCGCCACCGCGATCACCGTGGCCGGGTAGAACAATGCCTTCTTGATCTTGCCCTTCAGTGACTCGATGTTCTCCTTGTAGCTGGCGACGGTGTCGAGCACCGTCTCCAGCACGCCCGCGGTCTCGCCGGCTTTGACCAGGTTGCGGTACAGCTCGTCGAACTGGACCGGGTGCTTGCCCAGCGCCTCGTACAGCGAGGAGCCGCCCTCGATCTCGGCGCGGATATCGTTGTAGAGCTCCTTCGCGCGCGGATTCTTCTGCCCCCCGGCGATGATTTCCAGGCCGCCGACGATCGGCACGCCCGACTTCATCATGGTCGCGATCTGGCGGCTGAACACCGCGATGTCGCCCGGGGTCACCCGCTTGCCGGCACCGCCGAACAGGGGCTTGGGCTTGGCCCGGACCGAAGTCGGGTTGATGCCCTGGCGGCGCAGCTCGGCGCGCACCAGGTTCATGCTCTTGCCGGGCGTTTCGCCCTTCATCTTGACACCGCGCTTGTCGGTGCCTTCCCAGAGGAACACCTCGAGGCCGCTGCTGCGCGCGGCGGTGGACTTGGCGGCGGATCGGCTAAGGGCCATGGTCGTCAATCCTTGGTCACGCGGTTGATTTCGGCGAGGCTGGTGATGCCGTTCTTGACCTTGAGCAACGCCGACTGGCGCAGGTCGCGGACGCCGGAGCGCTGCGCGGCCTCGGCGATCTGCTGCGAGTTGCCGCCGGCGAGCACGATGGCGGCGATTTCATCGGTCATCGGCATCACCTGGTAGATACCCGTGCGGCCCTTGTATCCCTCGGTGCAATCGGGGCACCCGACCGCCTCGTAGATGGTCAGGCCGGCGTCGATCTCTTCCTGGGTGAACCCTTCCTCGAGCAGCACGTTGTCCGGGAGCTTCTGCTCCTGCTTGCAATCGTGCAGGCGCCGGGCCAGGCGCTGGGCGATTACGATGCTGACGGAGGAGGTGATGTTGAACGGCGCCACGCCCATGTTCATCAGGCGCGCGATGGTCTGCGGCGCATCGTTGGTGTGCAGGGTCGACAGCACCATGTGGCCGGTCTGCGCGGCCTTGACCGCGATCTCCGCGGTCTCGAGGTCGCGGATCTCGCCGACCATGATCACGTCGGGATCCTGGCGCAGGAACGAGCGCAGCGCCGCGGCGAAGGTCATGCCACGCTTGGCGTTCTGCTGCACCTGGTTGATGCCGGGCACGCGGATTTCGACCGGGTCCTCGACCGTGCTGATGTTGCGCGAGTCGTCGTTGAGGATGTTGAGCGCAGTGTAAAGCGACACGGTCTTGCCCGAGCCGGTGGGCCCGGTGACCAGGACCATGCCGTAGGGCTTCTTGATCGCGTCCAGGAAAAGCTGCTTCTGGTCGTCCTCGTAGCCGAGCTTCTCGATGCCCAGCTTGGCCGCGCCGCCGTCGAGGATGCGCAGCACGATCTTCTCGCCGAACAGGGTGGGCAAGGTGCTGACGCGGAAGTCCACCTGCTTGGTCTTGCTGAGGTTGAGCTTGATGCGGCCGTCCTGCGGCACCCGCTTCTCCGCGATGTCGAGCTGCGACATCACCTTCAGGCGCGCGGCGATGCGTGCGTTGAGCTTCACCGGCGCCTTGGCCACCTGCTTGAGGATGCCGTCGATGCGCAGGCGCACGCGGTAGTCGGTCTCGTAGGGCTCGAAGTGGATGTCCGAGGCACCGCGGCGGATCGCGTCCACCAGCACCTTGTTGACGAACTTGACGACCGGGGTGTCGTCGCCCTTGACGTCGACGCCGGACTCGCCGTCCTCGTCGTCCTCGGCGCTGACGTCGAGGTTCTCGAAATCCTCGTCCTCTTCGCCTTCGGCCATGTCGGCCAGCGAGTCGGCGGTCTCGAGCCATTTGTCGATGGCGCCGCGGATCCGCTCCTCGTCGACCAGGATCGACTCGACCTGCAGGTTGGTGTGGAACTTGATCTCGTCCAGCGCCCGCAGGTTGGTCGGGTCGGCGATGCCGACGTACAGGCGGTTGCCGCGCTTGAACAGGGGCAGGGCGCAGTGCTTGCGGACCAGTTCCTCGCTGACCAGCTTGATCGCGGTTTGCCCCGGGTCCATGGCCGAGACGTCGAAGATCGGGATCCCGAACTCCATCGAGTTGGCGGCGGCCATCTGCACAGGCGCCACCAGCCGGTTGTCCACCAGGTACTGGGCCAGCGGCTTCCTGGCCTCGGTGGCCGCGGCCATGGCCTCGCGGGCCGCGGTTTCCTCCAGCACCCCGTCCAGCACCAGCCGCCGGGCGATGCCGGTGATGCCCACCAGGTTGGCGTGCGCGACGCTCGCCATAGCGAAGCCCTCAGAAGTCCCCGCCCTCGACTTTACCCCAAACCCCCGCCCACCCGAATGCTACCCCCGTCACATCTCCCCCTCCCTTCTCCCCGCGAGCGGGGAGAAGGTGCCCCGAAGGGGCGGATGAGGGGCGCCTTGAACTCCCGCATCGGCTACCCTTCCCCCGGGGGAATCCAAATGCACCTATCCATCATCCTGCCCGCCAAGAACGAATCCGCTGGCCTGCAAAAGGTCCTGCCTGGCCTCCGCGACCGATTTCCCGAAGCCGAAGTCATCGTCGTGGACGACGGTTCCACGGACGACACCGCGGAGGTGGCGCGCGCCCATGGGGCCCACGTGGTCGGGACCCCTTACTCGATGGGCAACGGCGCCGCGATCAAGCGCGGCGCCCGCGCGGCCTCCGGCGAGATCCTCGTGTTCATGGACGCGGACGGCCAGCACGACCCCGCGTTGATTCCGCGGTTGCTGGAGAAGCTGGACGAGGGTTACGACATGGTCGTTGGCGCGCGCGACGGCGCCGGCCAGGCAAATGCGGGCCGCGGCTTGGCCAACGCCTTCTACAACCGCCTGTCGAGCTGGATGACCGGGCACCGGATCGCCGACCTCACCTCCGGGTTTCGCGTGGCGCGCGCCGAGCGCTTCCGCCAGTTCCTGCACCTGCTGCCGAACGGATTCAGCTATCCGACCACGAGCACGATGGCGTTTTTCCGGAGCGCGTACCCGGTGGCGTACGTGCCCATCCCGGTGGCGGCACGGATCGGCAAGAGCCATATCAAGCCCGTCCGCGACGGCCTGCGCTTCCTGCTGATCATCTTCCGGATCGCGACGCTGTATTCGCCCCTGAAGTTGTTTGCGCCAGTGGGGTCCGCGTTCTTCCTGCTCGGGGCCGGGTACTACGCATTTACTTTCGCAACCCAGCACCGTTTCACGAACATGAGTGCGTTGCTTTTCAGCGCAGCAGTCATTGTCTTCTTGATTGGATTGATATCCGAGCAAATCACCAGCCTTACCTACCAAGCCGTCCGCGGGGAACGCCGCTCAAGCGACGGACCGACCGCCTGAAGGGGGAGGCATGAGCGAGCAGGCAAGGGGCGGCCGTCTCCGCACTTGGGCTGGCGCGCTGCGCCGCTGGCCGGTGCATCCGCAATGGTTGCTCGGCGGTCGTGAGGAGGCGGCGGCCTTGCACGAGGCGTTCTCGGGCTTTTCCGGAGTAGTCGTGGACATCGGGTGTGCCGATCGGCGCGCCTCCCGTTGCCTTCCCTCGGGCTGCGAGTACGTCGGGTTCGACTATCCGCGGACGGCGATCGGTTTGTATGGTTCGAGGCCAGACGTCTTTGGCGATGCCAGGCGGTTGCCGTTCGGCGACCGCAGCGTGGATGCGGTGGTCCTCAAGGATGTCCTTGAGCATGTGCAAGGCCCCCATGCGGCGCTCGAGGAGTGCGCGCGCATCCTGCGCCCCGGTGGCAGCCTCGTGGTGTGGATGCCCTTCATGTACCCGGTGCACGATGCGCCCCATGATTTCCAGCGCTTCACTTCGCACGGATTGGCGGCATACCTTGTAGAAGCGGGCTTCGACGTATCACGCGCGTCGCGCGTGTTGCCCCCGGTGCGCACGGCGGGATTGCTCGCCTGCCTGGCCTTGGCCGACAGCTGCGAGCGGATCACCTCGCGGACATGGTGGTGCCTCCCGGTGGTTCCGCTGCTGGTCGGCCTGATCTGCCTGGTCAACCTTGCTGCCTTCGCCCTCGGGTGGTTGCCGGGCAGCGGGTTCATGCCGGCATTCAACCGTGTCGTCGCGATACGCCGGGGACCGGGGCCATGACTGCGGAATCCTCCAAGCGGGGCCTACTGGTCCTCGCTTCCACATACCCGCGCTGGTACGGCGACCATGAACCGGGCTTCGTCCACGAGCTTTCGCGCCGCCTCTCGGCCGCCTTCGACGTCACCGTCGTGACGCCGCATGCGCAGGGCGCGCTGGAGCGGGAAACGATGGATGGCGTCGAGATCGTCCGATACCGGTACGCACCGGAACGGCTGGAGACGCTGGTCCACGGCGGTGGCATGGCGGCGAACCTCGCGCGTGCGCGTTGGAAGTGGCTGTTGTTGCCGGGCTTCCTCTTCGCGCAATATCTTGCTGCGAGGCGCGTGCTTTCGCAGCGGCCGATCGCCGTGGTCCACGTGCACTGGTTGCTGCCGCAAGGGCTGGTTGCCCTGCTGGCCGCCGGCCGCCGCGGAGTGCCCTACGTAGTCACTTCGCACGGCGGCGACCTCTTCGGCCTGCGCGGCCGCGTCGCGACGAGGCTGAAGCGGCTGGTAGCCAAGCGGGCGAGCGCCATGACCGTGGTCAGCAGCGCCATGCGCGAAGAAGCCGGGCGGCTCGGGCTCGCGCCCCCCGCCATCGACGTCGTGCCGATGGGTGCGGACCTGCGCGCGCGCTTCGTCGCCTCGGATCCGGCGGAACGCGACGCCGACACCCTGCTCTTCGTGGGGCGCCTCGTGCCGAAGAAGGGACTCGTGCACCTGCTGGATGCGATGCCACTGATCCTCGCCGCCAGGCCGGGCGTGGTGCTGGAGATCGCCGGCTTCGGCCCGGATCGCCCGGCCCTCGAAGCGCATGCGGCGGCGCTGGGCATCGCCGCGCACGTGCGCTTCCTGGGTGCCATGCCCCAGGCCGAACTCCCGTCGCTCTACGGGCGCGCGGGCGTCTTCGTGGCGCCGTTCGTGCGCGACGCCTCCGGCGACCAGGAGGGTCTCCCCGTGGCGCTGATGGAGGCCATCGGCTGCGGCTGTCCCGCCGTCGTCGGCGACGTGGCCGGTGTCCACGACCTGCTGGGGGACGAGGCTCGCCAGGTCGTCGTGGATCCGCGGGACCGGGAGGCATTGGCGCGGGCCGTGCTCGAGGTCCTCGAGCATCCGGCGGAAGCCAGAGCCCGCACGCTGGCCCTGCGCGCGCGCGCCATCGAACGCGTGGACTGGGACCGGATCGCAGCCCGCTATGCAGAGATACTCAACGCTGCAGCAGTGACCTGAACCTGGGCTCGATGCGACCGATGATCGTTTCCCAGTCGTCCATGGGCAGTGCGGGAACGACGGGGTTCGCCAGCTGTGCGCGAAGCTTCGCAGCCAGGTCGCCCGCGTCTTCCGGCCGATACAGGCAGTGCGGCATGTCCGCGAACAATGCGCCCATCGCGCCGACGTCGGCCGCGACCACGGGCAGCCCGCAGGCCAGCATTTCGTAGGCCTTCTGCGGGAAGCAGTACCGCCCGAAGGCGGTGTCGAGGATGCAGATCGCGCCAACGTCAAGCGCGGAAAACAGTTCGGCGATGCGCGCGTGCGGCAGGGCGCCGAGGTAGTGGACGCGTTCGCCGGCCGGGGGCGGCAGGCCGGGTTCGTGCGGACCCGCCAGCACGAGGTGCGCCTCGGGCACCTCCGCCTGCAGCCGCTCCCATGCGGCATACAGCGTCTCGATGCCCTTGTCGCGATGCAGGCCGCCGGCAGTGCCCACCAACAACGCCCCTTGTGGCAAACCGAGCGTCGCCCGGCTCGCCTGGCGATCCTGCGGGCGGAAGACCGCCTTGTCGACCGTGCTGGGCATGGCCACGACCTCGCCGCGGGCGCGGTAATCCGTCTCCACCAGCTCGCGCAACGGCTCGCTGGTGGTCAGGACCAGGTCGGCGCCGCGGACCGCGTGACGTAGGGCGGCCACCATCCCAGGGATGCGGGCCTGGCCGAAGCCTTCGAAGTTGTCGTAGAGGTCGGCGACGAAAGGCACGCGCAACCGGCGCGCCAGCCATGCACCGAGGGCAACGTGGGGAATGTCGGACGCGGCGACCACAAGCTCGGGCGAAAACGCGCGGATCCGACGCAACAGCCGCCAGGCGTACGTGGCCGTCCGCGGCGACAGAGATTCGGAATGCCATGCAAGGCGCCCCGGCACGGCTTCGTGCGATTCCGCGAGCGCGCCATCGCCCCGGTAGTCCAGGCAGAACGCCTCCACCTCGTGGCCAAGCCGGGCGAGCTGGTACGGGATCTCGTAGAGCCGCGCATAGCGGTCGAGGACCACGTCCTTGCCCATGTAGCGGCGCTTGCAAAGATAGGCGATGCGCATCCGCAAATACAGACTCAGCCGAGGAAGCGGCGGGCAGCTGCGAGAGCTGCACCCACAACTTGGTCCATGTTGTAGTAGCGGTACTGTGCTAGTCGGCCCACGAACGTCACATCGGGCTCAGCTTGGGCAAGCGCCTCGTACCGTTTGAACAAGGCTTCGTTCTCCGCCCGTGGGATGGGATAGTAAGGCTCGCCGTCCGCTTGGGGATATTCGCGGACGATCGAAGTGCCGGGATGTTCCTGACCAGTCAAATGCTTGAACTCGGTGATACGGGTATAAGCGTGATCGTTCGGAAAATTGACGGTTCCGACTGGCTGATACTGCGTCACATGAGGCAGGTGCTCATGCTCGAATCGTAGGCTGCGATACGGCAATGGGCCAAAACAATGGTCGTAATAGGCGTCGATGGGGCCAGTGTAGAAGACGTGGGAAAACCGCTCGTGCTTGACCTCGGCAAAATCGACTCCTACTTCCACGCGTATGTGAGGATGGTCGAGCATGTTCTCGAACATGCGGGTGTAGCCATGCATTGGCATGGCCTGGAAGACATCTGTGAAGTAGCGGTCGTCCGAGTTTGCCCGCACCGGGATGCGCGCGGCGACCCCGGCCTTCAGTTCGGACGGGTCGAGACCCCACTGCTTTCGCGTGTAGTTGAGGAAGAACTTTTCGTATAGGTCACGTCCGACGCTGTTGAGAACGACATCCTCGCTGGTGCGCACTGAGTCACGCGGTTCGCGAACCCTCTCGAGGAAGGCCTCGGCGCCGGCCTCATCGAGATCGAGCCCGTAGAGCAGGTTAATCGTGTCGCGGTTGATGGGGAACGGGTACATTCGGCCGTCGACTACACTTCGAACGCGATGTTCGTACGGACGCCATTCGGTGAACCTGGACAACCACTGCACGATGCGATCGGCATTGGTATGGAAAATGTGGGGGCCATACCGGTGCACGAGCACCCCGTGGCTATCAATCTCGTCGAACGCATTCCCTGCGACATGGGGCCGCCGGTCAATGACGTGGACCTGATTTCCCGCGTCGGCGAGCTCGCGGGCAATCACACCGCCGGAAAAGCCAGCCCCCACGACAAGGATCACTCTTGGCTCGGATGGCCTTGGCATGTGGCTAATCAAGCGTCTGGCTGGTAAGAAGGGATTCGACGTGCAGGCATGTCATGCGATAGGCCTCCTCGCATTGCCTCAGCAGATCTGGGTCCAACTCGATGTGCGGCTCCGCCAAAGCGCTGGGTTTTTGGATTCGACCAGAGCGAATCAGGACCGAAGGATCGCCGTGCCCGGGCTTTCCCGTGAGCTCGCCCGTCTTGTAATCGAGCGAGAATGGCTCCTTCAAGCCAAGAAAAGCCTGGACCGTCCGCAGGCAAGGATCGGGCCGTTCGACAAATTCTTCGGCACGAATGAAGCAGAACCCATTTGGTGCTGCCCATCCTGCTAGTTTCCGGATCACTTCAAGACGGCGGAGATAGTGGCTGGCGACTTCTGCTGGATCGCTGTACCAAGGAACATCTTCGTAAGATGCCAGCTTCTGAATGCTAGCCAACGTAGAACGAGGGCGCCGCACTAGAAAGATCGTCTTTACTCGGCGGTTGGCGACTACTTCCCTGGAAGCGCTGTGCCATCCGCTAACCAGCTTATCCAGGTAGTACGGCGCCTTCCCCGCAAGGGCCATAGCACGGCGTTTCAATCTAATGAGATCGGAAGTCTTGGCATAATCGAGTTGCAGTTCGACATAGCCGGAAACCATGGGATGGCTGCCTAGGATGTGCGCCAACAGCGACGAATATGACCGCATATGCCCAATGATGAGGACATACTGGCTGTCTTCCATGTGGAAGATCGCCCGTCTGTATACCGAGGAGAGTTTCGAGATCAAAGTAGATGCATCTGCGGCTTAGGGAATACGGAATGCTTCGCGGCGCGATAAATGACCGACGGCAGAAAAATTCCTGAATGCGCCAAGCGAGCAGGACCAACGACGCGCGCGTAGTCCATCAACGCGCCCACCCCATATATCACGCAGAAGTCCTGATAGGTTTGGTGGATCGCCAGCTTGTCTTCTTGGGGTAGTGCATGAAAAGCAGGCGATCTGAAAACGCGCTCCGACATCGCGCGGATCCATATCCTGGATGGGGCATCAATAATGTCCGACATGTCTACGCGAAACACCCTGCGGAGGTTCTCAGACACGATCTTCCGGTCAACCCGCAGCTGGGAAAGGGCGTTCTGCCTGGAAATCGATCCTTCATGTTGCCGGTAGAAGAGCAGCTTCTGGGGTAATACATGCGCCTTTCCGAAGTCGAGCATCTCACACCAAAGCTTGAAGTCCTCGGCATATAGGTAATCCTCCCGGTACCTGAGACCGTGGACCCTAATGAGTTCGGAGCGGAACATGACCCCGGGGTGCCCGATCTTGTTCCTGAAAGTGAGGCCCCAAGAACAGTAGCGCGGGTTGGACCTACCAACGTAGCGCCACTTCATTCGGCGAGTCGGATAGGTACGCACTCCCAGCAAGACAACGTCATGGTTGGAGTCCAAGTACTCGACCTGCAGGCGCAACCTTTCCGGGTGTGAAACGTCATCCGCATCCATGCGTGCAATGTATTCGCCGCGCGACAGCAACAAGCCTTCGTTAAGTGTTGCCACCAGCCCTTTGTTTGGCCTACTTACTAGGCGGACCCGGGCATCACGCCGGGCAATTTTCTCCAGGATCGCCCGCGTGGCATCAGTGGAGCCATCGTCGATCGCAATCAACTCAAAATCGTCAAATGTTTGGGAGAGGATGCTTTCCACCGCCTCCTCGATGTGACGTTCGGCGTTGTACGCCGGAAGGATTACGGAGACGCGATGCATCGATTTTGAGCTCACTGGCGGCTGGTGGGGTGCGAAAGGCTGGGCCTGCGAACCACCTCAATTCGGCCGTTGGCTAGGAAGGTGACTTTCATATCGAAATCGTTGATCGACGCTTCCCGGTGGGTGATGGCAATCACAGTCTTCAGCGGGGCGAGGCTGCGCACCGCTTTGTTCAAGGCAGCTTCGGTTTCTGCATCGAGGGCGCTGGTTGCCTCATCGAGTAGCAACACGGACGGATCCCGATACAGTGCCCGAGCGATCCCTACTCGCTGGCGCTGTCCGCCGGAAAGCCTAATCCCCCTGTCGCCAACCTTTGTATCGTAGCCAAAAGGTAGCTCGCTTACGACGAATTCATGGATCTGGGCAGCGCGCGCTGCGCGCTCGACGGCCTGCATGTCTATATCATCGCGAGGTACGCCAAACGCAATGTTCTCAGCGACGCTCGCATCCGCCAGAAAGATGTGCTGCGGCACGTAGCCAATCGTCCGCTGCCAGGCGATGATGTTGTTCGGGTCAAGCGCTATGCCATCGACGCTGATGGTGCCGGATGTGGGAGATAGCAAACCCAGGAGCAGATCCATGAGCGTGCTCTTCCCCGCGCCACTCCTGCCAGTAATGCCAATGCTTGCGTGCGCTGGAAGGGTCAGCTCCAAGCCATCGATAATTGGTCGTTCCGGCCGCGACGGATAAGCGTATCGAACGTTGGTCAGGCGCACTTCCTTGCGCAGTTCCAACTTGTGATCTTCCTTGTACTGAGGTCCAAATGGTAGCGTCAAGTCACGATGGATGCTGTCGAGCGCTGCCGACGAAACCTTAAGCTTTGCAATGCCACGGTACATGACTTGCGCGGCTGGCAGTAATCGATATGCCGCGAATCCATATAGGCCGAGCGCGGGGAGAACCTGCGTCAGTTCCTCCGATCGAAGACGCAGAAAAAGGGTGACAATGATCAAAATGCTGTAACCCGTCGCCTCTACGAGATACAGCGGCGATTGGGCAAGGGTATCGCTGGTCGCCATGTGCCGTGAATATTGACGCGAGGCAGCGTCGAATTTGCCCAAATATGCTTCGTCGGCGCTTGTGACCTTCACGTCCTTGATGCCACCAAGTGCTTCGTTGGTTGCCTTGTAGCGCTCGGCATTGGCGGCCTGACGTTCTTTGCCGATTCGGGCCAGCCGCGTGCGCACCAAGCCATAGATGGCGCCGTAAAGGGCTGCCAGAGTGGCGACGATGCAGAGGGCTGTCACAGGGTCGTAGCTGAAGATGAGCAGAGACATCGCGAACACGATGCTGCCTTGGGCGATCAGCTGTGAAAGTGGCTGGATCAGTTCGAACAAAAGCTGATCGGCCTCGGAGAGGACATTCTTTGCGAGGGTGGACGGATTCCGTTCCAGGAAGAATTCGTATGGCTGGTGTAGATAGCGCGCCAACAACCTGGAACTGAGCGAGTGTCGCTCGAGGTGGACAAACCTGTTCAGGGCGTGCAGCGTGATCGTCTTGAAGCAGGAAGACGCGACTACGACGCCGATGGAGATGGCGCCGAGGAACAAGATGAATCCACGTTCGTTGGACAACCCTATCCGGTCATATACCGAAAGGAGCAGCGGATTTTCATGTAGGACCGCTGGGTTTGCCACCACGGTCAGGAAAGGCATGATCGACAACACGCCGATCGTTTCGGCAATAGCCATTAAGACGACCATCGCCAGCATCCATGAAGCCTTGCGCTTTTCTGCAGGCGTAAACAGTCCCCAGATCCTGGCGAAGTTGCGCAACATCGCTCTAATGCGAAGAATGGCCCTGCGCGAGCTGTGCTCGGTACTGTGAGACGAGGCGTTGTCCAGCCACATCGGTGATGGGGATGCGTAGAGCAGCGCGATCCAAGAAGGATCTGGCCTCCGCCTGATTTCCCAATTGCAACAACAGTCCCACGATCATCATCCCCACCGCCGGATCGCTCGTGCCCGGAGCATACGCCAGCTTCGCTTGCGCCAGCGCCGCCTGCGGGTCGCCCGCGAACCAGAGGAGCTTCGCGGCCTTGAAGCGCAGGCGCCACACGCTGCGGTCGCCCGCGGGCAGCTGGACGCGGTCCAGCATCGCCGCCATCGCGGCTGCGTTGGCCGCGGGCGGGAAGCCCGGGCAGGGCTTCTGCAGGTTGCGTTCGGCGAACTGCTCGTAACCGACCAGCAAGTCAGGCTCGATCGCGCGGGGTGCGCCACCGAAGACCTGCACGATGCGTTCCCTTTCCACCGGGGCGTCGCCGAGGCATTCGATGGACAGCGCCATCAGCGCGCCAAACCTGCGGTCGAGCGGGTCGGGGCGCTGCAGCAGGTGCTCCGCGTGGGCGAGGGCTTCCTCGCGGCGCGGCGGCTGCTGCGCCATCGCCTGCGCGATCAGGTCCATGCGGAGCCAGCGCGAGTCGGGGTGGGTCGTCAGCGCCTGGGCGAGGATCGTGGCCTGGCTGCGCCAGACGGTGGCCCGCGCGAACGTCGCGAACGCCAGCACGGCCAGGATCGCCGCGCACACCAGGCCAAGGAGCCTTGCGCCGTTTTCCACGCGGTCCGGCAGCCCCCGCGTCGCATGCGCGATGAGGCCGGCGAGCGCCCACGCCAGGCCCGCGGTGGGCAGGTACACGCGGTGCTCGAAGTACATCAGCAACGGGAACACGCTGGACTCGAGCGCCTGGCCGACCAGGAAGATCCCGAGGCCGATCGGTACCGCCGGGATCGTGCGGCGCACCCGCCAGGCCAGCACGATCGCCGCGGCCCAGCCGAGGATCGCCACCAGGGTTCCCGGCGGGTCGAGCAGCCCGTGCGAAATCGGGAAATCGTCGTGGTAAAGGCCCAGTCGCGGCCCGATGGGCATCAGGAAGGCGCCGACGTAGTCCCAAAGCGCCCGCGGCTGCGTCAGGAGCCGCTCGGTGAGCGTGAAGCTGCGGTTCGCGTAGCCGCCGACCACGTGCGGTTCTCCGGCGAGCACGAGCCCGAGCGCGACCAGCGCCGGCAGCGCCAGCGTGGCCAGCACGAAGGCGCTGGAGGGCCGCGTGCGCCTGGCGCCGGCGGCCGGCGCGAACGCGAACCACTCGAGCACGCCACACAGGGCGGGGACGAGCACCCCGTTCTCCTTGGAGAGCGCCGCCAGCACGGTGCATGCCGGCACCGTCAGTGCGAGCAGGGCGGTGGCGCGCTTCCGGTCGCCGTCGCGCAGTGCGAACCGGCCATGCAGGTACGCGAGCATCCCCAGCAGCATGAAGAACGCCGACAGCAGCGCCATGCGCTGCACGACGTACAGCACGGTGCTGACCAGCAGCGGATGCAACAGCCAGGCCGCCGCGGCCACCGCCGGCAGCCATCGCGCAGGGGGCGCTTCGTCGCGCGCCGTCGCCCTGGCCAGCGCCTTGAACAGCGCGAACACGCAGGCGCCATTCGCCAGGTGGATCGCGAGGTTGGTGAGCTTCATCGCGAAGACGCTGTCGCCCGACGTCGCGGCGTTGGCCAGGAAGCTGGCCATCGAAATGGAACGCCCGAATTGCCCGGAGGCGTTGCCGAAGATGACTTCCGCGGTTCCGATGGTGCCTCGCATCCAGCGGATCAGCGGCTCGAGGTTGGCGATGTCGTCGAGGACGAGCGGACCCGCCAGTCCAGGGAGGTAGCAAAGCGCGGCGACCAGCAGCGCCGCGGTGACGAACCAGAAGCGCATGTCAGGCCTGCTCCCCAAAAAAAAGCCCCGGCATCGAGCCGGGGCTTATGGTACGGGAATCGATCAGTTACGGCAGGAGGACGGCACGTACTTCTCGTTGCCGGCCGCCGAGCAGGTCCAGGTCAGCTGGCCGCCGCCGATGTTGGTCGGGGTGAGCGTGATGTCGAAGTCCGTCGGAGCGCCGGTGTTCTTCGTGCTGACGGTGATGATGCCGCCCGTGCCGATCTCCACCTTCGAGACATAGGTCGTGGCGCCCGGGAACGAGTAGCCGGCCTCGGCGTTGCTGTCCGGCATGGTCGCCGACGACGACAGCGTCTCGGCCACGGCCAGCTTCGCCGGCGCAGCCATCATGATGCCCTCGGACACCTTCGCGCGGACGGTGTAGTCCTGGTACGCCGGGATGGCAATCGCCATCAGGATGCCGAGGATCGCGATCACGATCATCAGCTCGATCAGGGTGAAGCCCTGCTGCAACTTCTTCATGGTGTCTCCCCTCGGAGGTTTGGTTTCACGTGCCCACATGGCCGGTTGCCCGGTCCGTCGGTCGCCGTGCAATGTCCTGCACGTGCACCCGACTACGCATGCATATTGCGTGCCAACGGGCCGCTTGTGGGGCCCAATTCATGGAACTGCGGGGCCGGTCACGGATCGCCCCGGGCCGTCGCCCGCGCGCCGGGCAGAAAGTGACGCGAAACGTCAGTCCTCGCCGGCGGAAGTGACGCGCAGCGTCACATTTGGCCTGGCCGGCCCGGCTCAGTCGATCCCCAGCTTCTTGAGCTTGTAGCGCAGCGCGCGGAAGGTGATGCCCAGCGCGGCCGCGGTCTTGGTCTTGTTGTAGCGGTTGGCCTGCAGCGCCTCCTCGATGGCCTTGCGCTCCAGGTCCTCGATGTAGTCCGGCAGCGGCGCGCCGACGGGGGCCGCGGTGATGCCCGGGGGCGTTGCCGCCGGCGCGGCCGGCCCGGGTGCGGCGCCCCCCTGCGGCAGCGCCAAGTCGGCCGCGGTGATCACGTCGCCCTCGGCCATGGCCAGGGCGCGCTCCAGGATGTTCTCCAGCTCGCGCACGTTGCCCGGGAAGGGGTAGGCGAGCAGCGCGGCCAGCGCGTCCTCGCCCAGGCGCGCCGGCACGGCCCGGCCCTGCTCCTGCGCGAGGCGCGCGAGCACGTCCTCGGCCAGCTGCGGCAGGTCCTCGCGGCGCTCGCGCAGCGGCGGCACCCGCAGGCCGATCACGTTGATGCGGTAGTAGAGGTCGTGGCGGAAGCTGCCGTCGGCCACCAGCGCGGCCAGGTCCTTGTGGGTGGCGCTGAGGATGCGCACGTCCACCGGGACCTCGGCGTGCGCGCCCACCGGCCGCACCGACTTTTCCTGGATCGCGCGCAGCAGCTTCACCTGCATCGGCAGCGGCAGCTCGGCGATTTCGTCCAGGAACAGGGTGCCGCCGTCGGCGGCCTGGAACAGGCCGGCCTTGTCGGCGTGGGCACCGGTGAAGCTGCCCTTGCGGTGGCCGAAGAATTCGCTCTCCATCAGCTCGGCCGGGATCGCGCCGCAGTTGACCGGCACGAACGGGCCCTTGGCGCGCCCACCCTCGGCGTGGATGGTGCGCGCCACCAGTTCCTTGCCGACGCCGGATTCGCCGGTGATCGCGATCGGCGCCTGGCTGCGCGCGACCTTGGCCACGGTGGCGCGCAGCGCCTGCATCGCCGCGGAGTCGCCGCGCAGCCGCGCCAGCCCGGCCGGCGCCTCGCGCCGGCGCTGGCCCAGGTCGAGCGCATGGCTCACCAGCCGGCGCAGCACGTGGATGTCCACCGGCTTGTTGACGAAGTCGAAGGCGCCGGCCTTCAGCGCCTCCACCGCGGCCTCGACGTTGCCGTAGGCGGTGATCATCGCGGTGGGCGTGTCGGGGTGGTTGGCGCTGATCTCGGCGACCAGGTCGATGCCCGAGCCGTCCGGCAGGCGCATGTCGGTCAGGCACAGGTCGTAGTGGTGCGCGGCGAGCTGGGCGCGTGCCGCGGCCAGCGAGGCAGCGGTGTCGGTGCGCAGGCCCATCCGCCCGAGGGTCAGCACCAGCAGTTCGCGGATGTCCTGTTCGTCGTCGACGATCAGGGCACTGGCGGGGCTGCGGGGGGCGTCACTCATGGGCCAACCTTAACGGATCGGGCTTACGCCGGCAGCATCGCCCGCGGCTCGGGCAGGACGATACGGAAACAGCTCGTGCCGTCGGCCAGGTTCACGTACTCGAGCGTGGCTTCGTTGGCGCGACACAGCTCGCGGGCGATGTACAGGCCCAGGCCGGTGCCGTGCTCGGAGGTGGTGAAGAACGGGCGGAACAGCCTCTCGCGCAATTCCTCCGGGATGCCGGGCCCCTGGTCCCGCACGTCCATGGTCGGCCGCCCGGCCGCCAGGTGGATGTCGAGGGTGACGTCGGCGGGATCGCCGGGGTAGTGGCCATGGGTCAGCGCGTTCTGCAGCAGCACCGTGAGCACCTGCTGCAGGTGCCGCGGGTCGACCAGCGCCGGCACCTGCGGATGCCCGGTCACTTCGATCCGGCCCGACTCCGCGGGCAGCACCTGGCGGAAGTCGTCGACCACGCGCCGCGCGAACTGCGCCAGGTCCAGGTGCTCGGCGCTGGCGCGCTCGCGCCGGGCCAGGCCGAGCACGCTTTCGACGATGCCGTTGGTGCGCTGGCACTGGGCGTGGATGATCTGCAGCAGGCGCTGGTCGGCTTCGCCGATGTCCTCTGATTCCTGCAGGAGCTGGGTGGCGTAGTTGATCGCCGCCAGCGGATTGCGGATCTCGTGCGCGAGGCTGGCGGCGAACCGGCCCAGGGTGTTGAGGGTCAGCGACTCGGCCCGGCGCGAGACCAGCGAGGTGTCGTCCAGGAACACCAGCGCGCTCTCGCCGTGGCCCAGCAGGCGGGCGAAGCGCGGCAGCACCTCGCGCTGCTCGCCGCCCAGGCGCAGCGGCGTGTCCTCACTCTGGCCGGTGCGCCGCCACTCGCGCAGGCGCTCGGCCAGCGGCGGGGCCACCTGTGCCAGGTGCCGGTCGCGGCCGATGTCGCCCACCGCCAGCAGTGCGGCCTCGTTCGCCAGGCGGATCTCGCCGTCGCCATCCACCAGCAGCACGCCAGTGCGCATGCGCCGGATGATCAGTTCGTTGATCGCGGCCAGGTCGGCCAGCTCGCCGCCGCGGCGCTCGGCCAGCGCCTGGGTCTCGCGGATCTGCCGGCCCAGCAGGTAGCTGAGCATCGCGATCGAGAGGAAGCTCACCGCGAACATCAGCGGCTCGGCCAGCGGCCGGTCGAAGCCGCGGACCAGCAGCGAGCTCCAGATGTATTCGCCGATCATGGCCGCGCCGGCCAACGCGCCGGCGGCCAGGCCGTAGCGCAGCGGCAGCAGCAGGGCGGTGGCGGCCACGTTGAACACCAGCATCAGGGCGATGCCGGAGGCGGCCGGGGGCAGCGCGTGGATCGCCAGGGTGCCGGCGACCACGTCCACCAGCATGCCGACCGCCACCTGCCAGCGCAGCCCGCGCTGGCGCAGGCCCCAGTACAGCAAGGCGGCGGAAGCGAGCAGGTAGGCCGCGCTGGTGGCCTTGGCCAGCACGGGGTGCGCCGGTGGCGGCACCAGCTCGCGCACCGGGCCGAACAGCAGCAGCGCCAGCAGCCCGGCCTCGAGCACGCGGTACAGGCTGTAGAAGTAGAGGTCGCGGTATTGCGCCTCGGCGATGCCGGGTGTCGTGGTGGGCATGCGGGTCCCCAGGTCCTCTGGGGAACGTTACCACTGGAAAAGCGCCCCTCATCCGCCCCTTCGGGGCACCTTCTCCCCGCGGGCGGGGAGAAGGGAGTTGCCGAAAGCGCCCCTCATCCGCCCCTTCTGGGCACCTTCTCCCCGCGGGCGGGGAGAAGGGAATGGCGTGGGGGTACAATTTGCGGCTCTGTTCCTCCCCGCGGACTCCGATGAACTTCCACGAATACCAGGCCAAGCAGCTGTTCGCCGATTACGGCATTGCGGTTCCCCCCGGGCGCGTCGCGCGCACCCCCGAAGAGGCGGTGGACGCCGCCAAGGCGATCGGCGGGGATTTCTGGGTGGTCAAGGCGCAGATCCACGCCGGTGGCCGCGGCAAGGCCGGCGGCGTCAAGCTGTCGCGCAGCCTGGACGAGGTGCGCGAGTACGCCAAGGGCATGCTCGGCACGAAGATGGAGACCTACCAATCGGCCGGCGTCGCCCTGCCGATCGACAGCGTGCTGGTCACCCAGGCCACCGACATCGCCAAGGAGCTGTACCTGTCGGTGCTGGTGGACCGCTCGAGCAAGGCGGTCACCTTCATCGCCTCGTCCGAGGGCGGCGTCGAGATCGAGAAGACCGCCGAGGAGAACCCGGACGCGATCAAGACCCTGCACGTCAATTTCGTCCAGGGCCTGATGCCCTACCAGTGCCGCGAGATGGGCTTCTCGCTCGGCCTCAACGCCAAGCAGGTCAACCAGCTCACCAAGATCATGCTGGGCCTGTTCAAGCTGTTCAACGAGAAGGACCTGTCGCTGGTCGAGCTCAACCCGTTGGCGATCCTGAAGTCCGGCGATCTCGCGGTGCTCGACGGCAAGGTCAATTCCGACGACAACGCCACCTTCCGCCACCCCGACCTGGCCGCCATGCGCGACATCCGCCAGGAGGACGAGACCGAGGTGCGCGCCAGCCAGTACGACCTGAACTACGTGACCATGGACGGCAACATCGGCTGCATGGTCAACGGCGCCGGCCTGGCGATGGCGACCATGGACGTGATCAAGCTGGAAGGCGGCGAGCCCGCGAACTTCCTCGACGTCGGCGGCGGCGCGAACAAGGAGCGCGTGACCGAGGCGTTCAAGCTGATCCTGTCCAGCGACAAGGTGAAGGCGATCTTCGTCAACATCTTCGGCGGCATCGTCCGCTGCGACATGATCGCCGAGGGCATCATCGCCGCGGTCAAGGAAGTGGGCGTCGAAGTGCCGGTCGTGGTGCGCCTGGAAGGCACGAACGTGGACGCCGGCAAGGCCCTTCTGAAGAACTCCGGCCTGGCGATCATCCCCGCCGACGACATCAACGACGGTGCCAGGAAGGCGGTAGAAGCCGTTCGCTGACTCTTGTAGAGCCGACCCATGGTCGGCTGCCTGCATGAGCCGACCATGGGTCGGCTCTACAACGAAGGAATGATTTTTCCATGAGCGTTTTGGTCAACAAATCCACCAAAGTCCTCGTCCAGGGCTTCACCGGCACCCAGGGCACCTTCCACGCCGAGCAGATGCTCGAGTACGGCACCAAGGTCGTCGGCGGCGTGACCCCGGGCAAGGGCGGCACCGAGCACCTGGGCCTGCCGGTGTTCGACACCATGTCCGACGCGGTCGCCGAGACCGGCGCCGACGCCTCGGTGATCTACGTGCCGCCGCCGTACGCGGCCGACGCGATCCTGGAAGCGGCCGACGCGGGCATCAAGGTGATCGTCGCCATCACCGAGGGCATCCCGGTGCTGGACATGCTGCGGGTCAAGAACACGCTGAAGGGCTACCCGGACGTGGTGCTGGTCGGCCCGAACTGCCCGGGCATCATCACCCCGGGCGAGTGCAAGATCGGCATCATGCCGGGCCACATCCACATGCCGGGCAAGGTCGCGATCGTGTCGCGCTCGGGCACGCTGACCTACGAGGCGGTGAAGCAGACCACCGACGCCGGCCTCGGCCAGTCGACGGTGATCGGCATCGGCGGCGACCCGATCAACGGCCTGAACTTCATCGACTGCCTGAAGCTGTTCCAGGACGACGCCCAGACCGAGGGCATCATCATGGTCGGAGAAATCGGCGGCAGCGCCGAGGAAGAGGCGGCCGAGTTCATCGCCGAATACGTGACCAAGCCGGTGGTCGGCTTCATTGCCGGCGCTTCCGCACCGAAGGGCAAGCGCATGGGCCACGCCGGCGCGATCGCCTCGGGCGGCGCGGGCACGGCCGAAGGCAAGTTCGCGGCGATGGAGAAGGCCGGCGTCACCACGGTGCGTTCGCCGGGGGACCTGGGCGCGGCGATTGCGAAGCGGTTGGCGGGCTAAGCCTCAAAAAAAAGCCCCTCATCCGCCCCTTCGGGGCACCTTCTCCCCGCGAGCGGGGAGAAGGGAATGCTGGAGCAAGAGCGCCCCTCATCCGCCCCTTCGGGGCACCTTCTCCCCGCCTGCGGGGAGAAGGTGGCGCGAAGCGCCGGATGAGGGGCGCTTTTCGCCCGTGCGAACCCGCAGCACCCTCACATCGCGACAGACGCCTCGACCCGCGCCCATGCGCCGTCGTCGAGCCGCTCCACCACCTCCAGCGCCTCCAGGTTCTGCAACAGCTGCTCGTTGCGCGAAGCGCCGAGCATCACCGTGCTCACGTTCGGGTTGCGCAGGCACCAGGCGATGGCCAGCGGTGCCGGCGCAACGCCGAGCTCGCGCGCCAGTGCGGTGAACTTGCGCGCGCGCTCGATCCGGCGCTCCTTCGGCTCGCCCAGCACCGAGGACTGCAGCCAGGCGTACTCCTCCTGCGCCAGGCGGCCTTCCTTCTGCACGCCGTTGTTGTACTTGCCGGTCAGCAGCCCCGAGGCCAGCGGCGACCAGATCGTGGTGCCCATGCCGAACTCGGCGTAGAGCGGCGCGTACTCCTGCTCGACCCGCTCGCGGTGCATCAGGTTGTACTGCGGCTGCTCCATCGTCGGCGCCTGCAGGTTGCGCAGCCGCGCGATCTTGTGCGCCTCGCGGATGCGCTCGGCGGGCCACTCGGAGGTGCCCCAGTAGAGCACCTTCCCCTGCTGCACCAGCGCGTCCATCGCGCGCACGGTTTCCTCCACCGGCACGTCCGGGTCTGGGCGATGGCAGAAGAACAGGTCGAGGTAGTCCACCCGCAGGCGCTTCATGGCGTCGTGGCAGGCATCGTGGATGTGCTTGCGCGACAGGCCCTTCTGCGTCGGCCGCGGCTTCCGGGTGGCGCCGAAGAACACCTTGCTCGAGACGCAGTAGCTGTCGCGCGGCAGGCGCAGGTCGGCAAGGGCGTCGCCCATGACCCGTTCCGCTTCGCCGTACGCGTAGGTCTCGGCGTTGTCGAAGAAGTTGACGCCGTGGTCCCAGGCGGTGGCGAGCATTTCCCGCGCGCTGTCCCGGCCCACCTGGTTGCCGAAGGTGGTCCAGGCGCCGAACGACAGCGCCGAGAGTTGCAGGCCGGAAGAACCCAGGCGGCGATAAAGCATCAGGCGGCTCCAGTGACGGGCCGCCTGATCTTAGCAACGCCTCAATCCACGCGCGGTGCCGGTGGTGGCGCGGGCGGTGCCGGCGGCGCCGGCGGGGCCGGCGTCGAGGAAGCCGAAGGCGGGGCTGGCGGCGCCGGCGGGGCAGGCGGCGGCAGCGGGAAGCGCATCGGCTCGGGCACCGAGATCATGGCGGTGCCGGCGCCGCGGTTGCGCAGGTAGCCGATCTCGACCTTCTCGCCGGTCTTGCGCCCGCGCAGCACTTCCATCAGTTCGCGCGGCGAATCGACCGGTTTGCCTTCGACGCTCTGGATCACGTCGCCGGCGCGCAGGCCCGGCATGTCCGGCCCGGTGCTGAGCACGAGCACGCCCTTGGTGGTGCCGAAGTAGCTGCCCAGGTCCTTGTCGAGGCTGGCCAGGTTGAGCCCGTTCCAGCGCATCGCGTCGGCCAGCACCGGGATCGCGCAGGGCTTCTTGTCGCAATCGGCCAGGCGCAGGACCTCGCGCCGGACCTTCGGCGCGATCGCGGCCATGTGCTCGGCCATCCGTCCGGCGTCGATACGGGCAAGTTCGGCATCGGCTTGCGCGGCGATCACCTGCTCGCGCAGCTCCTCCATCGCCTTGGGCGGCAGGAAGTCGCCATCGAAGAACATCACCTGGTCGCCGAGCTTCGGCGCGACCGCGACCGTCGCCTCGCGGCCGTCGCGCAGGTAACGGATCTGCACCCTGGAGCCTTCGCCGTGCGCAGAGATCAGCGCGCGCGCATGCTCCAGCCGTTCCTCCGCCTGCTTGCCGGACAATGTCTTGCCGTCGATCGCGACGATCCGGTCGCCGCCCTTCAGCCCTGCCTGCGCGGCCGCGCTGCCCGGGGTGACGCCGACGATGCGCACGCCGCCGGCCGCTTCGGGCGCAAGCAGCACGCCGACCACGGGCTTGCGTTCGAAGGCACTCTTCAGGCGGATGACCTTCGCGTTCTCGTCGCCGAGCTTGTGCGCCAGCGCGCGGTAGCGTTCCGCGGCAGCTTCGAGCTGGGCGCGCGCGGCTTCCAGTTCCTTGCGCTGGGCATCGTGGTCCGGCGCCTTGGGCGCGTCCTGGGCGAAGGCGTTGCCGGCCATCGCCAGGGCCAGCGCCACAGCCAGCAGGGTGGTGCGGGGTGTGGGGATGTTCATTGGGTCTCTCCTCGGAAAATTCAGTCGATGCTGACCAGCAGGACGTCGGTCTGCCCCTGGGCGGCGAGCAGGCGCTGGGTGCCGACGAAGCCGGCCGCCTGTTGCAGCGCGTCCACGCGGGCCTGCCACAGTTGCTCGCGCGCCTCGTCGCTGAGGTCCGCGGCGGTCAGCGTGGCGTCGATGCCGGCCACCTGGGCCTCGAACGCATCGGCAAGCAGCACCGCGCTGGCGCTGCCGACGCGTTCGTCGCGGGCCACGGCAAGCAGCGCTTCGAGCCGCGCCGATTCCTGCTGCAGTTCCTGGAGCCGGGCCGACGCCTGCTGCGGTTCGGAGAGCCGAGCCATGCTCGGCTGGTTGCTGCTTGCAGGGATCTCCCTTGTTGGAGCAGCGGAAGCCGCGAGGGCTTTCGAGGGTTCAACCAGGTCTTCCTGCATCGGCGGGTCTTCTGTCGCGACTTGCGTCGCTCCCACAAGGGAGGGCCCTGTCGCGACTTGCGTCGCTCCCACAACCTGGGCAATGGGGTCGGTCCTCGGCCAGGCGATGACGGCGACCACGGCCGCGGCGGCGGCGAGGCCGAGCCAGGCGGGGAGGTGGCGCGGGCGGCGCCGCGTGCCGAGGTGCGGGGCCAGGCGCGACCAGGCGTCGCGCGGCGGCGCCTCGAGCGGCAGCGCGTTGAACGCGTCGCTCCAGTCGCGCGGGAATCCGGGGTTGCGGGCGGTGGTGTCAGGCATGGGCCGGCTCCGCGTAGGAGGTGGGGACATCGGCATCGGGTTCGAGCAGGGCGCGCAGGCGGCGGCCGCCGCGCGCGAGTTGCGATTTGGAGAAACTCGGAGTGCGCTGCATCAGCGCGGCGATCTCCTCGTGGGTGTAGCCCTCGGCGTGGTACAGCCACAGCACGCTGCGGGTCGCGGCGGGCAGGCTGGCGAGCGCGCGCTGCAGCATCGCCGCGTCGGCCGCCGCGGCCGGTGGCGGGGTGGCGTCGTCGGGCAGCAGCTCGTCGCCGGGCAGGGCCTGCTCGAGGCGGTCGCCCCGGCGCAAGCGCATCAAGGCCTCGTTGACGGCGATGCGGCGCAGCCAGCCCCAGAACGGGGCCCCATCCACGCCACGGAAGTCGCCGATCCGGGCGAACAGCCTGAGCATGGTGTCCTGCAGCACGTCGGCAGCCTCCTCGCGGTCGCCGCAGATCCGCAGCGCCAGGGTGAACACCGGTCGCTCGAAGCGCCGGTACAACTGCTCGAACGCCGCCGCCTCGCCACCGCGCGCGCGGGCGAGCAGGCTGTCCGGGACGTCGATCGCGAAGGACGAGGCGGTGGCCATTCGATCCATAGGATGCGCCACCCGGGGAAAGGGTCGCAGGGGCGCTATGATCGGCTGGCGCCGGGCGTTTCCGATGGGTGGGGCGCCCGCGGCGCGCAAGACCAAGGGGAACATCGCACATGGCCTATACCGTCCTCGCCGGCATCCTCGCCCTCGCCGGCGTCATCCTCCTGTTCAAGACCGTGCGGGTGGTCCCGCAGGGCTATGAATGGACCGTGGAGCGGTTCGGCCGCTACACCCAGACCCTGACCCCGGGCCTGCACTTCCTCATCCCGATCGTCTACGGCATCGGCCGCAAGGTGAACATGATGGAGCAGGTGCTGGAGGTACCCAGCCAGGACGTGATCACCAAGGACAACGCAGTGGTCAAGGTGGACGGCATCGTCTTCTTCCAGGTGCTCGACGCGGCCAAGGCGGCCTACGAGGTGGCGACCCTGGAGATCGCGATCCTCAACCTGGTGATGACCAACATCCGTACCGCGATCGGCTCGATGGACCTGGACGCCTCGCTGTCGCGGCGCGACGAGATCAACGCCAAGGTGCTGGAAGCGGTGGACCAGGCGACCCATCCCTGGGGGATCAAGGTCAACCGCATCGAGCTCAAGGACATCGCCCCGCCGCGCGACCTGGTCGAGGCGATGGCGCGGCAGATGAAGGCCGAGCGCGAGAAGCGCGCCAACATCCTCGAGGCCGAGGGCTTCCGCCAGGCGGCGATCCTGAAGGCCGAGGGCGAGAAGCAGTCCACGATCCTCGAGGCGGAGGGCGAGCGCGAGGCCGCGTTCCGCGAGGCGGAGGCGCGCGAGCGCCTGGCCGAGGCCGAGGCCAAGGCGACCCAGATGGTGTCCGACGCGATCGCCAGCGGCGACGTGCAGGCGATCAACTACTTCGTCGCGCAGAAGTACATCGAGGCGTTCAAGGCGCTGGCCCAGGCGCCGAACCAGAAGTTCGTGCTGATGCCGATGGAGTCGTCCGGCGTGATCGGCTCGCTCGGCGGCATCGCCGAGCTGGCGAAGGAAGCCCTGGACCGCGGCGGCGGCCGCGCGGTGGCGGCGCCGGGCGCGCCGCGCATGGGAGGCTGAGCGATGCGCTGGGACGTGTTCGCGTGGGCGGCGCTGGCGCTGCTGCTGTTCGCCGCGGAGGCGATGGCGCCGGGCGCGTTCATGCTCTGGCTCGGCTTCGCCGCGGTGGTGGTGCTGCTGGCGGTGCTGGTGGTGCCGGGCATCCCGTTGCTGGTGCAGGTCGGCGCCTTCGTCGTGCTCAGCTTCCTGTCCATCCAGGTATACCGCCGCTGGTTCCGCCGGCGCGAACCGCAGAGCGACCGGCCCGAGCTCAACCGCCGGACCGCGGCGCTGGTCGGCCAGGTGGTGCCGCTGCACGACGCGATCGTCGCCGGTCGCGGCCGCGTGCAGATCGCCGACGCCTACTGGACCGTCACCGGCCCCGACCTCCCCGCCGGCACCCGCGTCCGCATCACCGGCGCCGACGGCATGCAGCTGCAAGTCGAGCCCGCCTAACTCCCTTCTCCCCGCTTGCGGGGAGAAGGTGCCCCGAAGGGGCGGATGAGGGGCGCTCCTGCTTTTCCCTTCTCCCCGCTTGCGGGGAGAAGGTGGCGCGAAGCGCCGGATGAGGGGCGCTTTCAAATCAGGCAGGAGATAATGATTCCTTCTGCCCCCCCACCCCCCGGAGCCCCCCATGACCCGCAAGACCATCCTCAACGACGCCCACCGCACCCTCGGCGCCCGCATGGTGGACTTCGGCGGCTGGGACATGCCGCTGCACTACGGCTCGCAGGTGGACGAGCACCACCAGGTGCGCCGCGACGCCGGCATGTTCGATGTCTCGCACATGACCGTGGTCGACCTGCACGGCCCGCGCACCCGCGAGTTCCTGCGCAAGCTGTTGGCCAACGACATCGACAAGCTGCAGAAGACCGGCAAGGCGCTCTACAGCTGCATGCTCGACGAGAAGGGCGGGGTGATCGACGACCTGATCGTCTACTTCCTGGGCGACGACTTCTTCCGCCTGGTGGTGAACGCGGCCACCCGCGACAAGGACCTGGCGTGGATCACCGCCCAGGCGCAGCCGTTCGCGGTCGAGGTCCGCGAGCGCGACGACTTCGGCATGATCGCGGTGCAGGGCCCGACCGCGCGCGAGCGCGTGCTCGGCCTGCTCGACGCGGCCGGCGCCGAGGCCGCCGGCAAGCTCGGCCGCTTCGCCGCCACCGAGGTGCAGGCGAAGGACGGCACGCCGCTGTTCGTCGCCCGCACGGGCTACACCGGCGAGGACGGCTTCGAAGTGGTGGTGCCGGTCGAGCGCGCGGTCGCGCTTTGGGACGCGCTGCTGGCCGCGGGGGTGAAGCCGGCCGGCCTGGGCGCGCGCGACACGCTGCGCCTGGAGGCGGGCATGAACCTGTACGGCCAGGACATGGACGAGTCGGTGACCCCGTACGAGGCGGCGCTGGCCTGGACCGTGTCGCTGGGCGAGGGCCGCGACTTCATCGGCCGCCCGGCGCTGGAGCGGCAGCAGTCCGAAGGCGGCGCGCGCCGCATGGTCGGCATCGTGATGGACGAGAAGGGCGTGCTGCGCCACGGCCAGAAGGTCCTCACCGACGGCGGCGAAGGCGAGGTCCTGTCGGGCACGTTCTCGCCGACCCTGGGCAAGTCGATCGGCTTCGCGCGGATCCCCGCCGGCGAGCCCGGCCAGGTGCGCGTGGACATCCGCGGCCGCGAGGTGCCGGTGCGGGTGGTGAAGTTCCCGTTCGTGCGCGATGGCAAGCCGCAGGCGGGGATTTGATTTCCCCGGCCCGCCGTTGGCTAAACTACGATCCCACCCCACAACCGGTCGGCAGACCAGAACCCCGGAGCCCACGATGAGCGAGATTCCCGGCGACCTCAGATTCCTCAAGTCCCACGAGTGGGCCCGCCTGGAGGGCGACGGCAAGGTCACGGTCGGCATCTCCGACCACGCGCAGGAATCGCTGGGCGACCTGGTCTACGTGGAGCTGCCGAACGTCGGCGACCGGGTCGAGGCCGGCAACGCCAGCGCGGTGGTCGAATCGGTGAAGGCGGCGTCGGACGTCTACAGCCCGGTCAGCGGCACCGTGCTCGAGGTCAACGGCGCGCTCGCCGACAAGCCGGAGACGATCAACGAGGACGCCTATGGCGACGGTTGGCTGTTCGTGGTGCAGGCCGACGACCCGTCGCAGGTCGACGAGATGCTCGACCCCGACGCGTACGCCAGCCTGATCGAGGACGACGACCACTGACGTCGCGCGACACGCGTGCATGTCCCGACCGGCCGCCTCGCGCGGCCGGTTTTCGTTTCCGCCGCCGGGCGGGAAGTTTGCGCAAATCGGCCGTTCCGGGCTGCTGCAACGCGCCAAAGCGCACCCCCGCGTGAACCCCGCGTGCGGGGTGCCGGAAGGCACCGCGACGACGCGTGCGAACCATGCGCGCAAGTCGGTCGCGCGGCACGCGCGCGTGCCGCCGTGTTTGCGCGTGTTGCGCGCAGAGTGCTTGAAACAAGGCGTTTTCTTGCAATGCATGTTCGTGCGCGAGGTGCGCGACGCGTCCGCAAGCGCGCACGACGCACCCGGTTGCGCGCGTCGCGGCGGGCTCGCGGCGGCCGTCCCCCGGCGACCGGGACTTGATTTTTTTTCGCCGGGGTTGTTGACAGCCGAAAAAACCGTGATTAGGTTTCGCCCAGCAGACGCGACCTGCAGGCTAGAGTGAGTCGAGGCTTCGAGACAACGCGAATCGCAATGCAGCCTTCCGCCCGGACAGTCTCAAAGGTGGACTCGGGCATCGTCTCCCCTTCGAAAGCCAACCGTCGCATCGAACACACCGGCCTGCATCGCGTCGCGATGCGGGCTTTTTGTTGCCGGCGCATCGCCGCCGGCCTTCCCGAATCCGTTCCGGCGCGCCTGGCGCGCCGGCGGTTGGCCGTGGGTCCGACTCCCGCGGCGTTGCTTTGCACTGGGCAGCTGTACCCGTAAGTCAACTGACGAGGAGCCATCTCATGGCCATGAAGAAAGCTGCGAAGAAGTCCGCCAAGAAGGCGACGAAACGTACCACCCGCAAGTCGACGGCGAAGAAGGCAGCCGCCCGCCGCCGTCCGGCCAAGAAGGCCGCGAAGAAGTCGACCCGCAAGACCGCCGCCCGCAAGACGGCGCGCAAGAGCGCGGCGAAGAAGACCGCCCGCAAGTCGACCGCCCGCAAGGCCGCGAAGAAGACGGCACGCAAGTCGACCGCCCGCAAGGCCGCCAAGAAGACGGCGCGCAAGAGCACGCGGAAGACGGCGCGCAAGAGCGCGGCGAAGAAGACGGCCCGCAAGGCCACCCGCAAGACCGCTCGCAAGAGCACGGCGAAGAAGTCGGCCCGCAAGGCCGCGAAGCGCCCGGCGAAGAAGGCGGCTGCCAAGCGCCGTCCTGCCAAGAAGGCCGCGAAGAAGACCGCCCGCAAGGCGGCGAAGCGTCCGGCTGCGAAGAAGGCCGCGAAGAAGGCCCGCCGCCCGGCGAAGCGCAAGGCCGCCCCGGTGGCGATGCCTTCCGCGCCCGCGCCGATGATGTAAGCAGCAGTCCCGACTGCCGTAAATCAAGTTCCCCCTCCGCGGCCCAGGCGGAGGGGGAATTTTTTTGTGCCGGGAAAAGCGCCCCTCATCCGGCGCTGCGCGCCACCTTCTCCCCGCAGGCGGGGAGAAGGGAGTACAAGCATGAGGGGCGCTGTTTGCGCGGTTACCGCGGCCTCGCCCGCGAGGTGGACGAGTCGGCGCCATACTCCCGCGCCTTCTTCCGGTCCACGTACAGCAGCTCGACGTCGTTCTCGTCCAGGTCCAGCCAGTCGCCCTGCAGGCCGAGCGCGGCATCGAGGACGGTGGGCATCAGCCCGCTGGGCACGCTGCTGGTGCTGTTCCACAACACCACCACGCCGAGGTCGCGTTCCGGCACCAGCGCGATCGTCCCGCGGTACCCCTGCACCGCGCCGCCGTGGTAGACGATCCGGTGGCCGGCGTAGTCGTACACCCGCCAGCCGATGCCGTAGCCGGCCTCGTTCACCCGCGCGCGCCGCCAGGACGAGCCGCGGGTCTCCGACGGCGTGTCGACCACCGGCGCGTGCAGCGTCGCCAGCAGCGGCAGCGGCAGCACGTCCGGGCGGTGCCCGGTCTGGGCGATGAGCCACTGCGCCATGTCGCTGATGCTGGCGTTGACGCCGGCGGCGGGCGCGACCCGGTAGTAGGTCGGCTTCGGCGCGGTGAGCGACACCCAGCCGCGGCGCGCGCGCACGTGCGGACGCGCCCAGCTCGGGCTCGATTCGATGCCTTCCAGGCCGTAGCTGGCGTCGTCCATGCCCAGCGGCTTGAATACGCGGCGCGAGACGGTCTCGCTGAAGAAGCTGCCGGTGGCGGCGAACACCACGTCGCCGATCAGGCTGAAGGCCACGTTCTGGTAGCCGTAGCAGTCGCCCGGCGCGCACACCATCGGCGCGTCGGCGAGCTTGTGCACCAGGGTGCGGTAGTCCTCGCCGCTCTCGACGTAGCCGTCGTAGGCGTTGTGGGTGAGGCCGACGCGGTGGCTGAGCACCTCGGCGACGGTCAGCTTCTGCGCGGCGCCGGGCCGCGAGAGCTGGAATTCGGGCATGAAGTCGGTAACCCGACTGTCCCAGCGCAGCGCGCCTTCGGAGACCAGCAGGCCGGTGACGGTGCCGGCGAACGCCTTGGATAGCGACGCCAGGCGGAACACGGTGTGCGCGTTGACCGGCTCGCCGGTGTCCACGTCCACGGTGCCGTAGCCGCGCGCGGTCAGGACCTTGCCGTCCTTGACGATCGCGAGCGCGAGGCCGGGCACGCGGCCGTCGGCGACCATGGCCTGGGCCATCGCCTCGAAGCGGGCGACGTCGAACGCCGGCGCAACCGGCTTCGCGTCCTGCGGCGGGGCGACATAGGCGATCTGGTTGGGGGCGACCGGCGGCTTCGGCGCCGGCTGGGTGACCACGGTCGGCAGGGTCGGCTGCGGGGCCGGCGGTGCGTTCTGGGCGGTGGTCGCCAGGGCGAACGGCAGGAGCAGGGCGAGACCGGCGACCCGCGGCCAGCGACGCGCCGTCGACCCGGCCTTTTCCGGGCGGATGGGCGTGGCCGCGGCGTCTTTCATCGAACGGTTCCCCTGCGTATGCTGGACTGGCAGCTTGATCATAACGCCTGCTCCCGTGATTGCATGAACAAGGGGAACTTTGATGGGCACTCTGCTGATTCTGCTCATAATTGTGGCCGTCGTCGCAGTTTGGGGCGTGGGCATCTACAACGGCCTGGTCCGGGCCAGGAACGCCTTCCGCAACGCCTTCGCCCAGATCGACGTCCAACTGCAGCGCCGCTTCGACCTGATCCCCAACCTGGTGGAGACGGCCAAGGGCTACATGCAGCATGAAAGGGATACGCTGGAGGCGGTCATCGCGGCGCGAGGAGCGGCCATGGCCGGCCTGTCCGCGGCCAAGGCGCGGCCGGGCGATCCGGCGGCGATGGCCGAGTTGGCCCAGTCCCAGGGCCTGCTCGAGGGCGCCCTGGGCCGGCTGATGGTGGTGGCCGAGGCTTACCCGGACCTGAAGGCCAACCAGAACATGATGCAGCTCAGCGAGGAGCTGACCTCGACCGAGAACCGGGTCGCGTTCGCGCGCCAGGCCTTCAACGACTCAGTGATGGCCTACAACAACAAGCGCGAGACCTTCCCGTCGAGCATCGTCGCCGGCATGTTCAATTTCGCCGAGGCCTCGCTGCTGGAGATCCCGGCCGAGCAGCAGGCGCAGGTGCGCATGGCGCCCAAGGTCGAGTTCTAGGCATCCGAGGCACGGCCCCCGCGACGCGATGAACTTCTTCGAGCGGCAGGAAGCCGCCAGGCGCGCGTCCGCCCGCCTGGTCGTGCTGTTCGCCCTGGCGGTGATCGGCATCGTGCTGGCGGTGGACCTGGCGGTGTACTTCACCTTCGGCGCGTACGCGCGCGCGCAGGGCAACGGCAACGGCGCGCTGGTGGTGTCCACGCTGGCGACGCTGGCGGTGATCGGGCTCGGCTCGCTGTACCGGATTTCCAGCCTCAGCGGCGGCGGCGAACAGGTCGCGCTGCAGCTCGGCGGCACGCCGGTGCCCGAGGACACGACAGATCCGAACCTGCGCCGGCTGCGCAACGTGGTCGAGGAGATCGCGATCGCGTCGGGGGTGCCGGTGCCGCGGCTGTACGTGCTCGAGCACGAGGCCGGGATCAATGCCTTCGCCGCCGGCTACACGCCGGCCGACGCGGTGGTCGCGGTCACCCGCGGCGCGCTCGACCGGCTCAACCGCGACGAGCTGCAGGGCGTGATCGCGCACGAGTTCAGCCACATCCTCAACGGCGACATGCGCCTGAACATCCGTCTCATGGGCGTGCTGTTCGGGATCCTGGTGCTGGCGATCATCGGCCGCAAGGTGCTGTTCTACGCGCCGCGCGGGCGCGACAACCGCGGCGCGGCGGTGGTGATGCTCGCCGCGCTGGTGGCGATCGTGATCGGCTACATCGGCCTGTTCTTCGGTCGCATGATCAAGGCCGGCGTCAGCCGCAGCCGCGAGTCGCTGGCCGATGCCAGCGCGGTGCAGTTCACCCGCCAGACCCACGGGCTTGCCGGCGCGTTGAAGAAGATCGGCGGGCTGGTCGAGGGCTCGCAGCTCGCCGATCGCGGCAACGCGGAGGAGGTGAGCCACATGCTGTTCGGCGAGGGGCTGGCGTTCTCGCGCCTGTTCGCCACCCACCCGCCTCTGGTCGATCGCATCCGCGCGCTGGAGCCCAACTTCGACGCCGGCCAGCTCAAGCAGCTCCAGCAGCGCTGGGCGGTGGCGCCGCCCAACGGCCTGCAGGAAGACCTGCAACTGGGGCTGGTGGGCATGGACGACGCCGGCCTGCCGGCGCCCGGCGCGCAGATGAACGTGACTCCGCCGATGGTCTCGGCGCAGGTCGGCGAGCCGGCCGAGGACGACTACCGCCGCGCCGACGCCATCGTCGCCCAGGTGCCCGCGCCGCTGCGCGAACTCGCCGGCAAGCGCGGGCAGGTGATGCCGCTGCTGCTCGGCCTGCTGCTCGACGACGATGCGGCGCTGGCCCGCGACCAGGGCATGGAGATCAGCGCGCGCCTGGGGCCCGCGGTCGCGGACGCCGCCGCGCGCCTGCGCGAGGGCGAGCTCGCGGATCTGCATCCGATGCTGCGGCTGCCGCTGGCGGCGATGGCCTTCCCGGTGCTGCGGCTGCGGCCGCGGCCGGAACTGGAGGCCTTCCTCGACACCGTGCACGCGGTGGTCCATTCCGACGGCGCGGTATCCCTGTTCGAATACTGCCTGGGCAAGCTGCTGCAGGTGCAGGTGATGGATTCGCTGGAGCCCGGGCGCCACGCCAGCTTCGGCCGGCGCAAGCTGACCGACGTGGGCAGCGAGATCTCGACCCTGTTGTGCGTGGTCGCGCAGAGCGGCCACCAGGATCCGGGGCAGGCACGCCGCGCCTACCTGGCCGGGATCCAGCGGGTGCTGCCGCGCGAGCACCTGCCGTACCTGGAGCGCGCCGGCGGCGTGCGCGCGCTGGACGAGGTGTGGGGTCCGCTGGACCGGCTGGATCCGCTCGCGCGGCAGGCGCTGGTGGAGGGCATCGCCGCCACCATCGCCCATGACAACCGCATCACCGTGCCTGAAGCCGAATTGCTGCGTACCATTTGCGGCGTCCTGCGCTGCCCCCTCCCGCCGACCCTCGAACGCGCATGAGTCTCCCCACAACCACGGCCGGCGGTCCTCCGCCGGCGCGCGTGCACGCCGGCGAATGGCCCGCGGTCGCGGTCTCGTTCACCTATTTCTTCTGCGTGCTGGCCGCGTACTACATGATCCGGCCGGTGCGCGAGCAGCTCTCCGCGGCAGTCGGCTCGACCCAGCTGCCGTGGTTCTACCTGGCCACCTTCATCGCGATGCTGCTGCTGGCGCCGGTGTTCGGCGCGCTGGTCTCGCGGTTTCCGCGGCGCATCGTGGTGCCGCTGCTCAACCTGGTGTTCATCGCCTGCCTGCTGGGCTTCGTGCCGCTGTTCACCCAGTCCGGGCTGCTCTCGCCGCGCGCGCTGGGCGTGCTGTTCTTCGTCTGGGTCAGCGTGTTCAACCTGTTCGTGGTGTCGGTGTTCTGGATCTTCATGACCGACATCTGGAGCGTGGCGCAGTCGCGGCGCCTGTTCCCGCTGATCGCGCTGGCCGGCACCTGCGGCGCGGTGGCGGGGCCGGGGCTCACCCGCGGCCTGGTCGGCATGATCGGCGTCGCGCCGCTGCTGCTGGTGTCCGCGTCGTTGCTCGGCGTGGCGCTGGGCTGCGTGGTCTGGCTCGGGCGCTGGTCGCGCGTGCACGGGACCCGGCGCGCGCCCAGCGACGAAGCGGCGGTGGGCGGCGGCATGTTCGACGGGCTCAAGCAGATCTTCGCCGACCCGTTCATGCGCAACATGGCGCTCCTGCTGCTGCTGGCCGACGGCATCGGCACGGTCAACTACGCGCTGGTGACCGACTACTCGAACACGATGTTCGACGACGCCGTGGCGCGCACCACGTTCGCGGCGAACGTCGACCTGGCCACCAACGTGCTGACCGCGGTGGTGCAGCTCACCCTGACCCGCTGGCTGCTGCCGCGCCACGGCGCGGGCCCGACCATCCTGGTGTGGGCGCTGGCGAGCACGGTGATGCTGGGCGTGGTCGTGGTGGCAGCGGATCCCTATGCGCCCCTGCTGGCCGGGATGCCGGCGGTGGCGCTGGCGCTGATCGTCAGCCGCGGCCTGGCCTACGGCATGGCCGAGCCGGCGCGCCACAGCCTGTTCGCCTCGGTCCCGCGCAACATCCGCTACAAGGGCCAGAACGCCGTGGACACCGCGGTCTGGCGCTTCGGCGACGTGGCCATCGCGGTGGGCATGAACGTGCTGCGCGGGGTCGGCGCGACCATCGGCACCTTCGCCTCGCTGAGCGCGGGCGCGGCGGTGGCGGCGGGCGTGATCGGGTGGCGGTTGTCGCGGTGGGGCAGGGGAGGAGAGCCGGAAGCCGGTAGCCGGTAGCCGGGAGCAAAGGATCTTTTCCGGCTCCCGGCTCCCGATTACCGGCTCCCGGTTCCCGCTCCCGCCTTAAACCCCCCGGGTCCCCGGGGCATCCCACCGTTATGCTCACCGCCACCGTGACCGACTGGCTGCCCGACGCGACCCGCGCGACCGACGCCGCGACTCCGGCCGACGTGGACGCCGCGCTCGCCCGCTCGGCGGCCGCCGGCGACACGAGCGCGTTCGAGGCGCTGTACCGGCGCCACGCGGGCCGGGTGCTGGGCGTGATCCTGCGGCTGGTCGGGCATGACCGCGCCCGCGCGGAGGACCTGACCCAGGACGCGTTCGTGCGCGCCTGGCAGGCGCTGCCCGGCTACCGCTTCGAAAGCGCGTTCTCGACCTGGCTGCACCGCTTGGCGGTCAACACTGCGCTGATGGACCTGCGCGCCCGGCGCAGCCGGATCCAGGCCGACGGCGGCGACGAAGCGCTGGAGCGCGCCGGCGGTGCCGATTCCGCCGGCCATGGCACCGCGCTGTCGATGGACCTGGAGCGCGCGGTCGCGAGCCTGCCGCCGCGCGCCCGCGCGGTGCTGGTGTTGTACGACGTCGAGGGCTGGAAGCACGAGGAGATCGCCGAGGCCCTCGGCATGGCCGTCGGCAGTTCCAAGGCGCAGCTGCACCGCGCGCGCGGACTGCTGCGGGAAAGACTCGAGGCACACGCATGAGCACGCTCGACAACGACATGCACGAAGACAACACGCTCGATGCCAACCTGCGCCTGCGGTTGCGCGGCCTGCGCCGCGACGTCGAGCCCGGCAACGACCTGTGGCCGGGCATCGCCGCGCGCCTCGGCGAGGCGCGTCCCGGCGAGGCCGGCACCAAGCGCGCGCCGCGCCGGCCGGGTGCGCGCACCCTGGCCCCGTGGGCGCTCGCCGCTTCGCTGGCGCTGGCGCTGGGCGTCGCCTGGCGGATGCAGCCGCCGCCCGCGCCCGCCGCACCCGACGCCGGCGCGGCCCGGGCGCCGGTCCACGTGGTCGCGCGCGAAGCCGATGCGATGACCCGCGAATACCGCGCCGCGCTGCAGGAACTGCAGGCGGTGGCGCCGCCGGTCGCGTCGTCCGATCCGGCGCGCCCGGCCTTGCGCGAACTCGACCGCAGCGCGCGCGAAATCCGCGCCGCGATCAAGCGCGATCCCGGCGCCACGTTCCTGCTCGACCGCCTGCAACGCACCTACACCCTGCGCCTGGAACTGACCCAGCGCAGCCTCGGCCAGGCCACGCGGCTCGGCTGACCCGCCCCGTTCAATTGCGTTTCCGGAGACCCGACATGCGCCATTCGATCCACGTCCTCGCCCTGGCCGTCTGCGCCACGCTCGCGACCACGCCGGCGTTCGCCGGCACTCCCATCGACCAGACCCGACCGCTCGAGGCGGATGGCCGGGTCGAGATTTCCAACGTCAAGGGCAGCATCGAAGTGCGCGGCTGGGAGCGCAACGAAGTGCATGTCACCGGCGAGCTCGGCAAGGGCGTCGAGAAGCTGGTCGTCGACGGCAGCCGCGACAACCTCGAGGTGCGGGTGGAATACCCGAACCGCCGCGGCTGGAGCGACGACCGCAGCGAGCCCACGCGGCTGGTGCTGCAGGTGCCGCTGCGCGCGACCCTGGACATCGAGTCGGTCTCGGCCGACATCAAGGTGGACGGCGTGGCCGCCGGCGCGCTGGACATCGAGTCGGTCAGCGGCAACATCACCATCGCCGCGGCGCCCAGCAGTGCCGACATCAGCAGCGTCAGCGGCGACCTGTCGCTGACCCTGAACACGGCGGAGGCGAACTCGGAAACGGTGAGCGGCGACATCCGCCTGAGCGGCCGCCTCAACGGCGAGATCGAGGCCGAGTCGGTGTCGGGCGACATCCGCATCGACAGCCGCGGCGAGCGCGTGCGCCGGGTGTCCACCGGCACCGTGTCCGGCGACGCGGTGGTGCGGGTGGCGCTGGCGGATGGCGGCGAGATCAGCTCGGAGACCGTCAGCGGCGACATCGAGCTGCGCCTGCCGAAGTCGACCTCGGCGCGGGTCAGCGGCGAGAGCTTCAGCGGCCGCCTGCGCGCGCCCAACGCCAACGTGCGCACCGAGAAGTTCGGCCCCGGCAGCAGCCTGGAAGCCCGCTACGGCAGCGGCGCGGGGCAGATCCGGATGGAGTCGTTCTCGGGGGATGCGGAGCTGGTGCTGGAATAACAGGCAACAGAGCCCCTCATCCGCCCCTTCGGGGCACCTTCTCCCCGCGAGCGGGGAGAAGGGAGGGTTCGACTATCGGCACCCCCCCACCAGCTCCTCCGATTCGAAATCGTCCACCGTGATCGCATCCAGGGTCATCTCGCGCAGCGCTTCGAGCTGGGTGCGTTCCTCCGCGGTGATCCAGCCTTCGGCCACGCCTTCGTCGAGCTGCGCGTCGAACTCCAGCGCCTCGATGTCGCTGTGCTTGAGCGCCTTGAGGAACTTGCGCTCGACCGGCTCGGCGTGGACCACTGCCGGCAGGTAGCTGTCGATGCGGCCGGCCGGATTGTTCGGGCCCGGGGTCAGGAACACGCCCTCGGCCAGGCGCGCACGCGCGTCGCAGGGGGTCATCAGGATCGAGGCGGCACGGCGGCCCAGGCGGTCGCTCGGCGCCTGTGCGCGGCGGCCCAGCGGGAACACCAGCAGCCACAGCAGCCAGCCGACCGGGCGGATCGGGAAGTTGCGCAGCGCGCCCGAGAGCGCGGTCTCGATCTTGTTGATCGCGTCGTGGAACGCCCAGGCCAGCAGCGGCTGGTCGCCTTCCGGGCGGCCTTCGTCCTCGTAGCGCTTGAGCAGCGCGCTGCAGATGTAGAGCTGGCTGAGCACGTCGCCCAGGCGCCCGGACAGGGATTCCTTGAACTTCAGCTTGCCGCCGAGCATCAGCATCGAGGTGTCGGCCATCACCGCCAGCGCGGCCGAGTAGCGGTCCAGCTTGCGGTAGAAACGGCGGGTGTATGCGTCGCCGGGCGCGCGCCCGAACTTCGAGAAGGTCAGGCCATACCAGATCGAGCGCACCGCGTTCGAGATCGCCGCGCCGATGTGGCCGAACAGGTTGCGGTCGAATTCGTCCAGGCGCTGGCGCGGATCCTCGAGCTGCGCCGCCTTCATCTCCTTCAGCACCCACGGATGGCACAGGATCGCGCCCTGGCCGAAGATCATCAGCGAGCGGGTCATGATGTTCGCGCCCTCGACGGTGATGCTGATCGGGGTCGCCTGCCAGCCGCGGCCGAGGTAGTTGCGCGGGCCGAGGATGATGCCCTTGCCGCCGTGGATGTCCATGGCGTCCTTGACCACTTCGCGGCCCATTTCGGTGCAGTGGTACTTGGAAATGGTCGACGGCACGGCCGGGTTCTCGCCGCGCGCCACCGCCGCCGCGGTCGCCTGCGATAGCGCGCTGATCGCATAGGCCTTGCCGGCGATCCGCGCCAGCGCTTCCTGCACGCCCTCGAAGCGGCCGATCGACAGGCCGAACTGCTTGCGGATGCGCGCGTAGGCGCCGGTCACCACCGCGGCCATCTTGGCGCCCCCGCTGGCGGTGGAGGGCAGGGTGATCGAGCGGCCGATGGACAGGCACTCCATCAGCATCTGCCAGCCCTTGCCGGCGTAGTCCTCGCCGCCGATCAGCTGCGACAGCGGCACGAACACGTCGCGGCCATGGATAGGCCCATTCTGGAACGGCGTGTTGAGCGGGAAGTGGCGGCGGCCGATCTCCAGCCCCGGGGTGTCGGCGGGCACCAGCGCCAGCGAAATGCCGATGTCGCGCCTGTCGCCGAGCAGCCCGTCCGGGTCGTACATGCGGAAGGCCACGCCGATCAGGGTCGCGACCGGGGCCAGGGTGATGTAGCGCTTGTTGAGCGTGAGGCGGATGCCGAGCACGTTGGCGCCGTTCCACTCGCCCATGCAGACGATGCCGTAGTCCGGGATCGAGGTCGCGTCGGAGCCGGCGAACGGGCCGGTCAGGGCGAAGCAGGGCACCTCGCGGCCGTCGGCCAGGCGCGGCAGGTAGTGCGCCTTTTGTTCCTCGGTGCCGTAGTGCATCAGCAGCTCGGCCGGGCCCAGCGAGTTGGGCACGCCGACCGTGGAGCTGACCACCGAGGAGATCGACGCCAGCTTCTGGATGACCTTGTGGTTCATCAGCGCGGAGAACCCGCGGCCGCCGTACTCCTTCGGGATGTTGAGGCCGAAGAAGCCCTCGCGCTTGACGAAATCCCACAGTTCCGGCGGCAGGTCGGCGCGGACATGGGTGATGTCCCAGTCGTCGACCATGCGGCAAAGCTGTTCGACCGGGCCGTCGAGGTAGGCCTGCTCCTCCGCCGTGAGCTCGGGCTTCGGCTGCGACAGCAGCACCTTCCAGTCCGGCTTGCCCGAGAACAGCTCGCCCTCGAAGCCGACCGTGCCCGATTCCAGCGCGGTGCGCTCGGTTTCGGTCAGCGGCGGCAGGATGCGGGTGTAGAACTTCAGCAGCGGTGCGGTCAGGAACGGCTTGCGCAGCGCGGGCAGCAGCACCGGCAGGGCGAGCAGCGCGGTCAGCACCGCGGCGACCACGGTCGCGGTCGCGCTGGCGCCGAACAGCCAGCACGCCACCAGCAGCACCGCGGAGATCGCCAGCCAGGTCGCCAGCCGCAGCCGGTGGTAGGCCGCGAACAGGCCGGCGAGCAGGACCGCAAGGAAAGGAACGACAGCGCTCATGTGGGCTCCGGAACAAGGCGTGCGCGGACCAGGCGCACGGAATCATGAATTGCATGGGGAGTATACCATACGCTATCGTATGGTCACGATCCGGGCCTCGTGGCGAGGCCCCCTTGCGCGTACCATGGGGCGCGATGGCGTATGGACTTCCCCGTGCCGTGAACGGACCTTCCAACGACCCGCCCCGGGCCGAGCGCACCCGCTTGAGCGCCGACGACTGGGCCCAGGCCGCGCTCGAGCAGATCGCCGAGCAGGGCGTGATGGCGGTCGCCGTCGAGCCGCTGGCGCGCCGGCTGGGCGTGACCAAGGGCAGCTTCTACTGGCACTTCCCGTCGCGCGAGGCGCTGCTGGTGGCCGCGCTGGAGCGCTGGGAGCAGGTCGAGCAGGAAGAAGTGTTCGGCCAGCTCGAGGCGATCCCCGACGCGGCCCAGCGCCTGCGCGCGCTGTTCGACCTGGTCGCGCACGAAGCCCGCTCGCACATCATCTACAGCGAGCTGCTCAAGGCCCTGGACCACCCGGTGGTGCGGCCGGTGATCGAGCGCGTCTCCGCGCGCCGCCTGGAGTACCTCACCGCGTCGTTCCGCCAGGCCGGGCTCAACCGCGCCGATGCCCAGCACCGCGCGCGCCTGGCCTACGCCGCCTACGTCGGCTTCCTGCAGCTCAACCTGCAGATGCAGCAGCCGCGGCTGCAGCACGATGAATTCGAGGCCTACGTCGAGCACGTGATGGCCACGCTGATCCCGGCCTGAGCCGGGTGCCCGAGCTTCGTTCCGTCTTACCCATGCAGGAGGCAACACCCGTGAACGCCCGCACCAAGGACCTGCCCGCCGCCTCCGCGGCCGGCACCGCCGGCAGCACGCTGCAGGCACTCAACGACTGGATCGCCGAGGTCGCGGCGCTCACCCGCCCGGACGCGATCCACTGGTGCGATGGCTCGGACGCGGAGAACGCGGCGCTGGTCGCGGCGATGGAAGCCGACGGCACCCTGCTGCGGCTCAACGAGCAGACCAACCCGAACAGCTGGCTGCACCGCTCGCACCCGGACGATGTCGCACGGGTCGAGCACCTGACCCTGGTGTGCACGCCCGAGCGCGACGACGCCGGCCCCAACAACCACTGGATGGCCCCGGCCGAGGCGCACGCGAAGATCGACGCGCTGTTCGACGGCTGCATGCAGGGCCGCACGATGTACGTGATTCCCTACTGCATGGGCCCGATCGATTCGCCGCTGTCACGCTGCGGCGTCGAGGTCACCGACTCGCCGTACGTGGTCGCGAACATGCGGATCATGACCCGCATGGGGGCGCCGGCGCTGAAGCGCATCGAGAAGGAAGGGACGTTCGTGAAGGGCCTGCACTCGATCGGCGAGCTCGACCCGGAGCGCCGCTGGATCATGCACTTCCCGGAGGAACTGACGATCAAGTCCTACGGCTCGGGCTACGGCGGCAACGCGCTGCTGGGCAAGAAGTGCCACGCGCTGCGCATCGCCTCGCACCAGGCGCGCAGCGAAGGCTGGCTGGCCGAGCACATGCTGATCCTCGGCGTGGAGAACCCGCAGGGCGAGACCCACTACATCGCCGCGGCGTTCCCCTCGGCCTGCGGCAAGACCAACCTGGCAATGCTGATCCCGCCGCAGGGCTATCGCGAGAAGGGCTGGAAGATCTGGACCATCGGCGACGACATCTGCTGGATGCGTCCCGGCCCGGACGGCCGCCTGTACGCGATCAATCCCGAAGCCGGCTTCTTCGGAGTCGCGCCGGGCACTTCGAAGAAGTCGAACCCCAACGCGCTGGCCTCGATCCAGGCGGACACCATCTTCACCAACGTCGGCGTGACCGCCGACAACCAGCCGTGGTGGGAAGGCCTCGACAACGGCCAGCAGCCGGTCACCGACTGGCGCGGCGAACCCTACGACCCGGCCAAGCGCCCGGCCGCGCATCCGAACTCCCGCTTCACCGTGTCGGCGAAGCGCTGCCCGAGCTACTCGCCGATGGCGGAAGACCCGCAGGGCGTGCCGATCAGCGCGATCGTCTTCGGCGGCCGCCGCGCCTCGCTGGTGCCGCTGGTGTTCGAAGCGCGCGACTGGACCCACGGCGTGCTGGTCGGCGCCTCGATGGGCTCGGAGACCACCGCCGCGGCGACCGGCGCGGTCGGCGTGCTGCGCCGCGACCCGATGGCGATGAAGCCGTTCTGCGGCTACAACTTCGCCGACTACTTCGGCCACTGGCTGTCGTTCGACAAGCCGGGCGCGAAGCTGCCGAAGATCTTCCACGTCAACTGGTTCCGCAAGGGCGGCGACGGCAAGTTCCTGTGGCCGGGGTTCGGCGACAACCTGCGCGTGCTGGAGTGGATGATCGACCGGGTCGAGGGCAAGGCCGGTGTCGTCGACACGCCGATCGGGGGGCTACCGAAAGTGGACGAGCTCGACCTCGACGGGTTGGCCCTGTCGGAGGAGGCGCGCTCGGTGCTGTTCGGTTTCGACCGCGAGGGCTGGCGCCAGGAGTTCGCCGGGATCGGCGAATACCTGGAAGGCTACGGCGCGCGCATGCCCGAGGCACTGAAGGCCGAACAGCGGCGCATCGCCGACGCTCTCACGGAGAGCTGAGACGCGGAAGGCGCGCGTTTCCTTCCATGAACAGGCCGCCGGCGCACCGGCGGCCTTTTTTTGCTGCATCGCACGAATATTGCAGTGCAACAAGCCGAAACCGTACGGGTGGCCTCGCGTCGCGGGGTGATTCGATAAGGTCGCGCTAGGGGCTTGTTAAGGAATTGTTGCGTGTTCTATAGTCGGCCGGTCATGCCTTCCACGGCTTTGACGTACATGTACATCTCAAGGTCCTTCGTCCCTATAGGGGGTTAACAACAATGGCTTCCAAGCAACTCGCCAAGAGCCTGAAGCGAAGCGCGCTGGCCGCAGCGGTCGGTCTGTGCTTCGTGGGCGGCGCTTATGCCCAGTCGAACGCCGCCGGTGCCGTCACCGGCAAGGCGGACGCGGGCGACACCATCACCATCAGCAACCCGGCCACCGGCTTCAGCCGCAGCGTGACCGTGGGTGCCGATGGCAACTACCGCTTCTCCTCGCTGCCGACCGGTTCCTACCAGATCAGCGAGAACGGCGGCGCCCCGCGTGAAGTGCGCGTCAACGTCGGTGTCGCCGCGAACGTCGACTTCGTCGACGCCGGCGCCACCACCCTGGGCACCGTGACGGTCGTCGGCTCCAACGTCGTCAACCCGATCGACGTGTCCTCGGTCGAGTCGACCACCATCCTCACCGCCGAGCAGATCAACAAGATCCCGGTCGCGCGCAACGGTACGGCCGTGGCCCTTCTGGCCCCGGGCACCGTCCGCGGCGACGCCGCGTTCGGCAACCTGGCCTCGTTCGGTGGTTCGTCGGTCTCCGAGAACCAGTACTACCTGAACGGCTTCAACATCACCAACACCTTCCAGAACCTCAACTTCGTGCAGGTGCCGTTCGAGGCCATCGCGGAGCAGCAGGTCAAGACGGGTGGTTACGGCGCCGAGTTCGGCCGTTCGACCGGTGGCGTGCTGAACCAGATCACCAAGCGCGGTACCAACGAGTTCCACGCCGGTGGCAACATCTTCTGGGAGCCGGATTCGCTCGAGGCCGACCGCCACGCCATCCGCCTGAACGACGGCACCCTGTACTCCGACCGTTCGCAGAACACGACCGAGAACGTGACCGCGGCCGTGTGGGCCAGCGGCGCGCTCGTCAAGGACCGCCTGTTCGCCTACGGCCTGGTGCAGTACGGCAAGACCACGGACAACGCCTATCCGGGCGTCCTGGTCCAGGGCAACAACTACGAAGCGACCACCAAGGCGCCGAACTGGCTGCTGAAGCTCGACTGGAACATCAACGAGGACAACATCCTCGAGTTCACGGGCATGAGCGACCAGCGCGACATCGACACCGACTACTTCACCACCAGCTACGACGCCAATGGCGCCCCGCAGCGCGGCGAGTACGTCGGTACCGACTACAGCGAGCGCGGCGGTGACTTCTACGTCCTGAAGTACACCGGCTACCTGACCGACACCTTCACCCTGTCGGCCCTGGCCGGCCACGGCACCTTCTCGCGCGCCAACTACAGCGTGTCGGCGAACGGCATCCGCAACTCCTACTCCGGCAACGTCGGCCAGGGCGCGGACGGTTGCCCCCTGGTCATCGATGGCCGCTCGCAGGCGGACATCGACGCCGCCGGCGGCCATGTCCGCACCGGCTGCTACCTGGCGACCACCCTGGGCCGCCCGGACGCCAAGGACACCCGCGACCAGTACCGCATCGACGCCGAATGGCAGCTGGGCGACCACCTGCTGCGCGGCGGTGTGGACATCGACAACTTCGAGTCGGTGGCCGGCGAGTCGTACTCGGGCGGCGTGTACTGGCTGTACGTCGACAACGACACCGTGCGTGCGCGCGTGTTCCAGTCCGGTTCGACGGTGGCCGTCGACCAGACCGCGTACTACATCGAGGACAGCTGGAACATCACCGACAACTTCATCGCGTACCTCGGCGCCCGCTGGGATACGTTCGAGAACAAGAACGGTGAAGGCGAGACCTACGTCAAGATCGAGAACCAGTTCGCTCCGCGCCTGGGCTTCTCGTGGGACGTGTTCGGCGACTCCAGCTTCAAGGTCTTCGGTAACGCCGGCCGCTACGCGCTGCCGCTGACCGCGACCGTCGCCGTCCGTGGCGCCTCGGTCTCGCTGTTCAGCCAGCAGTACTTCGACTACACCGGCGTGGACCCGAACACCGACGCGCCGACCGGCCTGACCCCGGAAGACAGCGCCCGTGGCCAGATCCGCTACCTGAACAACGAGTTCGGCCTGGCGAAGAACCCGGAGACCATCGCGTCGCAGACCCTGGACCCGATGTACCAGGACGAGTACATCCTGGGCTTCCAGAAGCAGCTCACCGAGAACACCTCGATGGGCGTGCGTGGCATCTATCGTGACCTGAAGGCCGCGATCGACGACACCTGCGACTACCGCCCGATCTTCCAGTGGGCGTACGACAACGGCTACGAAGTCCACGACGTGAACCCGGGCTTCCCGTACTGCCGCCTGTACAACCCGGGCAAGGACTCGGTGTACCGCATGGACGTGGACGGCGACGGCACGCTCGAGACCATCGAGATCGGCGCCGACGACGTCTGGGCCGCGGGCAACGCGTTCGGCATCCCGGCCGGCACCTCGGTGCAGGGTCCGGAAGCCAAGCGTACCTACTCGGCGCTGGAGTTCTTCTTCCAGGGCAACTGGGACCGCCTGTTCCTGCAGGGTTCGTACACCTACGCCAAGTCCAAGGGCAACACCGAGGGTGGCGTGAAGTCGGACATCGGCCAGGACGACACCGGCACGACCCAGGACTTCGACTACCCCGAGCTGGCCTACGGCGCGTACGGCTACCTGCCGAACGACCGTCGCCACACCCTGAAGCTGTTCGGCAACTACGAGTTCACCGACGAGTGGTCCGCCGGCTTCAACGTGCTGGTGCAGTCGGGCCGTCCGGTCAACTGCTTCGGCTACCTGGGTGACTACTTCACCTCGCGCTACGGCAACTCGTACTTCTCGTGCGACCCGGGCACCCCGGACGACCTGTCGGACAACGGTTCGACGATCATCCCGCGTGGCTCGGCCGGCACGACCCCGTGGCAGCGCACCCTGGACCTGAACGTCGCGTACCGTCCGGCCTTCGCCAACGGCAACCTGATGTTCAAGCTGGATGTGTTCAACGTGTTCGACGAGCAGGTCGTCACCACGGTGTACGAGTTCGGCGAAGACGCCTCGGGTCGTCCGACCTTTGGCGAGAACTGCGGCGGCCTGGGCGAGGCGGAGTGTGTGTACAAGCGCCCGACCGGCTACTCGGCTCCGCGTGCGGTCCGCTTCATGGTCCAGTACGACTTCTAAGATCCACGCAACACGCAGTATTGGCGGCCGCCCTCGGGCGGCCGCTTTTTTTGCGGCACCGCTGTATGGGAACATGGCGCATGGCTTCGCAGACCCTGGGTATCTGGCGCACCGCGCAGGCGCAGTTCGCACGCAAGGATTGGGCCGGCGCGCGGCAGTCGTTGCGGCAGTTGCTGGCGATCGAGCCGGACCGGCCGGCGCCGCTGATGCTGCTGTCCTACGTCGAGTCCTACCTCGATCACTACCGCGCCGCGCGCGAGGCCGCGCTGCGTGTGCTCGCGCTGAAGCCGCAGCAGCCGCAGGTGGTGATGGAACTGTTCAGCCGGTTGCGGACCTTCAACGAGGCCGAGGCGATGCTCGGCTTCATCGCCGGCATGCCGCCTCCCGAGAACATCTCCATCCCGGTGCTGCTCTCGATCTCCGCGCAGCTGAGCTACCTCAACGAGCAGGAGCGGGCGCTCGCCTACGCCGACGAGGCCTACCGCGGCGACCCCGATTTCCCGCCGACGCTGCTGGCCCGTGCACAGGTGCTGATCTACCTGGGCCGCTTCGACGAGGCCAACGCCGACCTGCAGCGCTGCCTGCGGCGCGCGCCGGAGCTGCCCGCCACCTACTGGCACCTGTCGCGGATGCCGAAGAGCGTGGACACCGGCGACCACGTGGACACCTTGCGCAAACTGATCGACGCACCGAGCAAGGACCCCGAGCACGTGGCGATCGCCGGCTACGCGCTGCACAACATGCTCGACCGGCGCGGCGACCACGCCGGCGCCTGGGAGGCGCTGGTGCGCGCGTGCAAGGCCAAGCGCGCGCTGCTCGACTACCGGATGGAGGAGACGCGCGCCCTGGTCGACGCGCTGGTGGCGATGCCCGGTGGCCCGGCGGCGCCGCTCGACCCGCAGGCGCGGGTGCCGATCTTCATCACCGGCATGCACCGGTCCGGCACGACGCTTCTGGAGCAGCTGCTGGACGGGCACAGCGAGGTGGTCGGGGTCGGCGAGCTCTACGACTTCACCAGCCAGATGCGCCAGGCCACCGACCACCACTGCCGCGGCGTGATCGACGCGGCCATCGTCGAGCGCGCCGGCGACGTGGATTTCGCGGCGGTCGGACGTGGCTACCTGGACAAGATGGAATGGCGGCTGGGCAAGGAGCGCTGCTTCACCGACAAGCTGCCATCCAACTTCTTCAACATCGGCTTCATCTGCCGGGCGCTGCCGCAGGCGAAGATCCTGCGCATGGTGCGCGACCCGGTCGAGGTGGGCTTCTCCAACCTGCGCGAGCTGTTCTCGGAGGCGAATCCGTATTCCTACGACCAGCTCGAGTTCGCGGATTACCACCGCCAGTACGAGCGGCTGATGGCGCACTGGCACCAGGCCTGGCCCGGCCGGATCCTGGACGTGTCCTATGCCGAGCTCACCCGCGAGCCCGAGGCGACCATGCGCAAGGTCGCGGAATTCTGCGGGCTCGAATTCGAGCCGGCGATGCTCGACCTGCAGTCGCGCACCCGCGGCGTGGCCACGGCCAGCGCGATCCAGGTGCGGCAGGGAATCGAAGTGCGGGAGAAGCCGAAGTGGGCGCCGTACGCGGAGTACCTGGCGCCGATGATCGAGGCGCTGGGGGGCTGAAAGCGCCCCTCATCCGCCCCTACGGGGCACCTTCTCCCCGCAAGCGGGGAGAAGGGAGTTACACGGGTGGCGCGAAGCGCCGGATGAGGGGCGCTCCTGCGGTGGCTACAGGTCCTGCTCGTACCGCACGTAAGGAACCGTGCCCTCGGCGTCGTCCACGTTGCCCGGCGAGAACGGGTTCTTGCCGCGGGTGACGACGTTGTCCGCGCCCACGGTGAGCTGGCCGCTCCACGGCGTGCGCCAGGTCAGGCCGACGCCGAGGCCGCTGAAGGCCGGCTGGCCCGGGGTGTCTAGGACGTGGCCGACGATGCTGGCGCCGAATGCGCCGATGCCGCCGCCCAGGGCGAGCGACTTGCTGCTCCAGCGCCCGGCGATGTCGGGCGCGGCTTCCGAGGCCGGGACCAGGCGCGCCTTGGCGACGGTACCGGCGATCGAGACGAAGCCCTGGTTCGGCAGGTCCTTCTGCGCGAACACGGTCAGGTCCTTGACGTCGAACTTGCTGCGCGGCGCGCCGGGCGTGAGCCAGGCGGGCAGGGTGTCACGGCCGCTGCCGGCGAGCGCGCCGACACGGTTGCCGTTGCGGCTGAACGCGGCCCCCGCGGTGATCTTCGTGTCCGGCTCCTCGAGCCGCTCACCCAGCGTCGCCAGCAGGCAGTTGTTCGGAAGCTGGCCCAGCCCGCTGCTGAAGTTGCCCTTGCCATTGCACAGCACCGCCAGCGAATCGCTGGCGTCCAGGCCGTAGGTGGCGTCGAGCATGTTGTTGCCGAAGCGCATCCGGTTGCCGGATTTCGCGGCCTGGGTCGGCTCCAGCACCAGGTAGGCCTCGAGCTTGCCGCTGGCCTTGTTCCAGACCGGCAGCCAGGCGCTGTTGTCCGGACGCGACTGCGCGGCGGCGCCTGCCGACATGCACAAGGCAAGCAGCAGCGTCGATGCGGATTTGAGCAGCCTCGCGTTCACGGCGGTTGAGACCTTGACCCCTTGGGCGAGTTCCCCGGGAGACGTGCCTTGAATCTACCCGGTTTATGTTTATTTAACAATCTGCGAAACGTGAAGGGCGGCCCATTCGGCAACATCCGTTCACTGCAGCCGATCGGAGCCCTCCGCGGTCGGCTGCGCCTCGAACAGGCCCTCTATTTCATCCGGGGAATAAAGGTATTGCTCTCCACAGAATTCACAACGCACCTGCGCCTGGCCCTCGGCCGCCGCGGCCCGGGCCTCCTCGGCCCCCAGGCTCTGCAGCATCGCCGAGACCCGCGCGCGGGAGCAGGAGCAGCCGAAGCGGAGCGGCCGGTCGCCCAGCAGCTCCACCCCTTCCTCGTGGAACAGGCGCCGGAGCAGGGTGGGGGCAGGCAGGGTCAGCAGTTCTCCCGGGGTGAGCGTGTCGAACAGCGCCGTGGCCCGGTTCCAGCCGTCCTCGTCGCCGCCGTCGCCGGGCAGCTTCTGCAGCATCATCCCCGCCGCCGCTTCGCCGTTCGCCGCCAGCAGCAGCCGCGTGGGCAGTTGCTCGGACTGGCGGAAGTAGTCCTCGAAGGCGCCGGCGAGCGAGTCGGCCTCCAGCGGCACCAGCCCCTGGTAGCGGACCGGCTCGCGCCCGCCCGGGCCCGGGTTCTCGATGGTGATCGCCAGCACCGCGCCATCGCCGAGCGCACGCAGGTCGCGCGGCAGCGGTGCACTCGAGTCGACCTGGGCGATGCCGCGCACGGTGCCGGCGGCGGTGCACTCGGCGAACAGGGCGCGCAACGCGCCGTCGCCGCGCAGTTGCACCGACAGCCGGCCGTCGACCTTGGCGTGGCCGGTGAACAGGGCCGCGGCCGCGGTCGCCTCGCCGAGCAGCTCGGTCACCGCTTCGGGCTGGCCGTCGCCGGACACGGCGCGCGCGCGGACCTGTTGCCAGGCTTCGTCGAGATGGACGCGGACGCCGCGCACGCCCGCCTCCGGCAACAGGAAGCGGGTGAGCTGGTCGTGGTCGTGCGTGGGGGATTGCGACATGGCGATAATGCCCGGATGCGGTCCAACACACTCAATGGGGGCGCGCGGCGATGAGGCAAGCGCGCCAGCGGCGACGTGCCGCCGGCCGCCCGCGGCGCCGCTGGTGGCGCTGGCTGTGGCTGCTGCCGCTGCTGTTCGTGCTGGCGACCGCGCTGCAGGTGGCGGTGCTGCGCTTCGTGGACCCGCCGTTCTCGGCGTTCATGGCGGAGCGGCAGCTTCGGGCCTGGTCCGCGGGCGATTGGGATTACCGCGTCGCCCACGACTGGCGCGATCTGGACGCGATGGCCCCGAGCCTGCCGCTGGCGCTGGTCGCGGCCGAGGACCAGTTGTTCCCGGAACACCACGGCTTCGACCTGGACGCGATCGAAAAGGCCCGGCGCCACAACGCGCGCGGCGGGAGGATGCGCGGCGCCAGCACGATCAGCCAGCAGGTCGCGAAGAACCTGTTCCTGTGGAGCGGGCGCAGCTGGGTGCGCAAGGGCCTGGAGGCCTGGTACACCGTGCTGATCGAGCTGATGTGGCCGAAGCAGCGGATCCTGGAGGTCTACGCCAACATGGCCGAGTTCGGCGACGGCGTGTACGGGGCGCAGGCCGCGGCGCGCAGCTTCTTCGGGCGCGACGCGGCGCGGCTCACGCCGGCGCAGTCGGCGCGGCTGGCGGCGGTCCTGCCCAGCCCGCGGCGCTACCACGCCGCCAACCCGGGTCCCTACGTGCAACGCCGCACCCGCGCCATCGAGCGGCAGATGCGGTTGCTGGGCGCCGGATATCTCGACGACCTGTAGCGCCCGATCCATGATCGGGCGGTGTTGAAGGAAGCCGACCATGGGTCGGCTCTACACCACGGGTCGGCTCTACACCATGGGTCGGCTCTACACCATGGGTCGGCTCTACAATGCCCCCATGACCCAGGACCGGCTCACGGTGGTGGTGGCGGCCTTCAACGAGGCGGACGCGCTGCCGCTGCTGCACCCGCGCATCGCCGCGGTGCTCGACGACCTGCGCGGCACCGGCATCGACGGCCGGGTGCTGTACGTGGACGACGGCAGCCGCGACGCCACCTGGGACGTGCTGCACGGCATCGCCGCGGGCGATGCGCGGGTGTCGCTGCTGCGGCTGTCGCGCAACTTCGGCAAGGAGGCCGCGCTCACCGCCGGCCTCGACCTGGTGGACGAGGGCGCGGCGCTGATCCTGGATGCCGACGGCCAGGATCCGCCGGAGCTGATCCCGCGTTTCGTCGAGCGCTGGCGCGAAGGCTACGACGATGTCTATGGCACCCGCACCGAGCGCGCTGGCGAAGGCCTGCTCAAGCGCGGCACCGCGCACCTGTTCTACCGCGTGATCGGCTGGCTGTCGCACACGCCGATCCCGGAGGACACCGGCGATTTCCGCCTGCTGTCGGCGCGCGCGCTCGATGCGTTGCGGGCCCTGCGCGAACGCCAGCGCTTCATGAAGGGCCTGTTCGGCTGGGTCGGCTTCCACCGCTGCGCGATCGCCTACCAGCGCGATCCGCGCCTGGCCGGGCGCAGCAAGTTCAATTTCTGGCGGCTGTGGAATTTCGCCCTGGAAGGCATCACCAGCTTCTCGACCGCGCCGCTGCGGGTGGCGACCTACCTGGGCGTGGCCACCGCGGTGCTGGCCTTCGCCTATGCGTGCTGGGTCGTGCTGAAGGCGCTGTTGTGGGGCGACCCGGTCGCCGGCTGGCCCTCGCTGATGGCGGTGATCCTGCTGCTCGGCGGCGTGCAGCTCGTCGCGCTGGGCCTGATCGGCGAGTACCTTGGCCGCCTGTACATGGAATCCAAGCAGCGCCCGCTGTACCTGGTGCAGGACTGGATTCCGGGGCCGGCCAGGCCGGCTGCCATCCGCGTCGCGTCCGGGGTATGCTCGGGCCAGTCCACTGCCGAAGGAGATGGCCATGCGCAGCGTGCGGCATCTGCTGGAAGCGAAGGCGCCTGAGGTCTTCGCCATCGGGCCGGACGATCCGGTGATCGACGCGATCCGGTTGATGGCCGAAAAGCGGATCGGCGCCCTGCTGGTGATGCAGTCGGGGAAACTGGTCGGAATCGTGTCCGAGCGCGACTACGCGCGCAAGGTCGTGCTGCAGGGACGCTCGTCGCGCGACACCCCGGTGCGGGACATCATGACCGCCGACGTGATGACGGTTGGCCTGGACGACACCGCGGAGCGTTGCATGGGACTGGTCACCGACCGCCGCATCCGCCACCTGCCGGTGGTCGACGGCGGCAACGTGCTGGGCGTGGTCTCGATCGGCGACCTGGTGAAGGCGGTGATCGAGGACCAGCAGTTGGAGTTGGATCAGTTGCAGCGGTATATCGCGGGCTGACGGCTTCCGTCGTTGGTCGCCCGACCATGGGTCGGGCGCTACATGGTCGGGCGCTACGGGATCAGGCGGGGCTGCAGGCCAGTTCGCCGGCGGCGTCGTCCTGCGACAGGCGCGCGTCGTTCTCGCCGACGGTGAAGTAGATCGAGTCGCCGGTGAACACCGGCGGCGTGCTGCCGGCGATGCGCGAGACCTTGACCGTCTGTCCCCGCGGCAGGTCGACGCGCGCGGTGCCGTCGTCGAATACCGTCACCCGGGTGTCGGCGTCGCAGGCATAGCGCATGGTCACGCCTTCCTCGTCGGCCGGTGCCGCGGCGCCGGCGGCGCCGTCTTCCACCGGGACTTCCGTGCAGCTGCGCATCGGCGCGTCGCCGTCGTGCAGTTCGATGCCGGTGCCGGTGCGCTGCAGCGAGACGTCGGTGCCGACATAGGCATCGCCGCCGCCACCCGACGCGGACTCCGCGCGGGGCAGGTCCACGCTGCGGCCGTCGGCCCAGCGGATGCTCGCGTCGGCATCGCCGTAGTCGACCTGCAGCATGCTGCCGTCGTCGCAGCGGTACGAGACGCTCGAGGCCATCGCCGCGGCGTCCGTGGAGGCCGGCCCGGCGTTGTCCGCCGCGCCTTCCGGGGCGTTGGAACAGGCCGCCACCGCGAGGGCGGCGAGGATGCATGGGGCGATCGCGCGCATGGGATCCGTCCTCCTGGCTCGTGGAAGGCCGATATTCTCCCCTAAGGCGTGGGCGGCGGGTGTAGGCCCGCCGCGAGCACCCGCTCCGGGGCAAGCGCGGCCAAGGGGTCGCCGACGAGCGCGACGAAACGCTCGCGCACGATCCCGGTGCGCGCGGGCGAGGGACCTGGGCCGAACAGGGCGACGCCGCGGCAGCCCAGGTGCGCGGCCAGGTGGGTCGGGCCGCTGTCGTTGCCGAATACGCATGCGGCGCGCGGCAGGAGGCTGGCGAGCCGGGCGATGGACAGCGGTTGTCCCTCGTCGAGCAGCACCTGACCGGGCATGCGTTCCAGCGCGGACATTTCCTCGGGGCCGGGCACGCTGAACACCCGCAGGCCGCGTGCTTGCAGCAGCGTCGCCAGCGCGGCGTAGTGCGGCCAGCGCTTGTGCGCGTGGCGCGCGGACGCGCCAGGGAGGAGCACCGCGAACGGCGCGTCGAGGCGCGCTTCGATGGCGGCGGGCAGCGGTTCCGCCAGCCAGGCCGGGTGCGGCGCGCGCGCGTGCATGCTGCGCACCCCGCAGGCCTCGAGCTGGCGCGCATGGCGTTCGAGGACCGGCGTCGCCGCCTCGCCGCGCCCGCTGGCGCGCTCGCCCACGCACCACTGCGCCCGCGGCAGCAGCCAGCGCCGGTAGAAGGCGCTGCGCCGCGAGTTCTGCAGGTCGTAGGCGCGGGTCGCACCGGTGGCGCGCAGGCGCCGGCCCAGCGCGGCCATCCGGTCCAGCCGCCAGCGCGGCGCATGGTCGTCGGCGACGACGTCGTCCACCCAGGGGCAGCGCGCCATCATCGCCGCGTACGGCTTGCGGGTGAGCAGCACGATGCGCTCGCCGGCGTGGTGCGCGCGCAGGTCGCGCAGGGCGCCGTCGGCCAGCAGCAGGTCGCCGAGGGCGCCGAGCTTGACCACCAGCACCGCGGCCATCGCCGTCGCCTCAGGCCGCGACCGCCGGCGCGTGCTCGCGCGTGGCCAGGAACTCGACCGCGGGCGCGCGCTCCTGTGCCAGCTGCAGGTTGACCCGGGTCGGCGCGAGGTAGACCAGTTCGCCGGCCGCATCGATCGCGAGGTGCTGCGCGTTCTTCTCGCGGAACTCCTCGAGCTTGCGTTCGTCGTTGCAGCGGATCCAGCGCGCGGTGGCGACCTGTACCGGCTCGAACACCGCCTCGACCCCGTATTCGTCCTTCAACCGGTACGCGGCCACGTCGAACTGCAGCGTGCCGACCGCGCCCAGCACCAGGTCGTTGGACATCAGCGGGCGGAAGAACTGGGTCGCGCCTTCCTCGCTGAGCTGGGCCAGGCCCTTGTGCAGCTGCTTGAGCTTGAGCGGGTCGCGCAGGCGCGCGCGGCGGAAAAGTTCCGGCGCGAAGTTGGGGATGCCGGTGAACGCCAGCGGCTCGCCTTCGGTGAAGCTGTCGCCGATCGAGATCGTGCCGTGGTTGTGGATGCCGATGACGTCGCCGGCGTAGGCGCTCTCGGCGATCTCGCGGTCGCTGGCCATGAAGGTGAGCGCGTTGGCCAGCTTGATCTCCTTGCCGCTGCGCACGTGGAAGGCCTTCATGCCGGCCTTGAACTCGCCCGAGCACACGCGCATGAAGGCCACCCGGTCGCGGTGCTGCGGGTCCATGTTGGCCTGGATCTTGAACACGAAGCCGGTGAGCGTCTCCTCGGTCGGCGCGACCTCCCGGGTGGTGGTCTCGCGCGGCCGCGGCGACGGTGCGTGCTCCACGAAGAAGTCGAGCAGCGGCTGCACGCCGAAGTTGTTGACCGCAGAGCCGAAGAACACGGGGGTCTGTTCGCCGCGCAGGTAGGCCTCCGCGTCGAAGGGATGCGAGGCGCCCTGGACGAGTTCGAGTTCATCGCGAAGCTCGGCCAGCATCGGCGCGCCGATCCTCTCCTCCAGGCGCGGGTCGTCGATCGACGGGAAGATGGTCGAATCCTGGCGGGTGAAGTTGCGGCCCTGCTCGTACAGGTGCACTTCGCCGGTCACCAGGTGCACCACGCCCTTGAGGCGCTTGCCCATGCCGATCGGCCAGGTCACCGGCGCGCACTGGATGCCGAGCACGGATTCCACTTCGTCCAGCAGCTCGATCGGCTCGCGGCCCTCGCGGTCCAGCTTGTTGATGAAGGTCATGATCGGCGTGTCGCGCAGCCGGCACACCTCCATCAGCTTGATCGTGCGCTCCTCGACGCCCTTGGCGACGTCGATGACCATCAACGCGCTGTCCACCGCGGTGAGCACACGGTAGGTGTCCTCGCCGAAGTCGGCGTGGCCGGGGGTGTCGAGCAGGTTGACGATGCGCCCGGCATAGGGGAACTGCATCACCGAGCTGGTCACCGAGATGCCGCGCTCCTTTTCCAGCGCCATCCAGTCGGAGGTCGCGGTGCGGCTGGTCTTGCGCGACTTCACCGAGCCGGCCATCTGGATCGCGCCGCCGAACAGCAGCAGCTTTTCGGTCAGCGTGGTCTTGCCGGCGTCCGGGTGGGAAATGATGGCGAACGTGCGGCGCCGGGCCGCCTCGCGTGCAATATCCGGCATCGTCATTCCGTGCAGTGGCGGTCGAGGCCGAGGGTCGCGGCCACGTCGCGCAGGTCGAAGGCGGTGACCGAGGCGTCGTCGTTCACCGCGTACAGCGCGCCGGCGGGGAAGGCCGCGCTGGCGCTGGCGTCGAGGGCGACGCCGTCGGTATGGGCGGTGATCCGCCCCTGGAAGCTGCCGGCCGGCGCCAGGCTGGCGCGGTCGAACAGGTGGAAGCGGGTCAGCGGCGCGAGCTGGTCGACCGCGATCCAGTAGCCGTGGCCGTCGCGGCAGGTCCACAGGACCACGCCCTCGGCTTCGGCGGCGAAGCTGCCCTCGGGCAGGCTGCGTCCGCTGGGGTGGCCGGCGAGATCGTATTCGCGCAGGGTCGAGCCGCCGCGGCCGTCGCCACCGACGCCGCCGTCGCGCGATTCGTCCGCGACCAGCAGGCGGTCGTTGTCGGCGTCGCCGCCGATCGATTCGACGACGCGCAATGCGCCCTCGGGCGTGGTGTCGCCGAAGCTGCCGGCGTAGGCACCGCGCACCTGGCCGGCGTGGTCGAAGTGGACCCGGAAGCGGCGCACGCGCTGGTCGAGCTCCGCCAGCGGCGGCACCACGTCGTAGCGCTGGCCGTACATGAAGCTGTCGGTGACGTAGGCCACCAGTTCGCCGGGCTCGGTCGGGTGGAGCCAGATGCCGTAGGGGCTGCGCAGCACGTCGTCGCCGAAGCTGCCCAGTGGCGCGAAGCCGGGCAGGGCGAACACCTGGACGCGATGGTTGTCGCGCTCGACCACGAACAGGTGGTCGCCGGCGACGGCGAGGCCGTTGGGCCGGTTGAACCGGCCGGGGGCGGTGCCGCGGCCACCGATCTCGCGCAGGCGCGCGCCGGTGCTGCCGTCGTAGACCAGCAGGCGATGGGTGGACTTGGCGCTGGCGATCAGCCAGCGGTCGCCGTCGGGCGTGCGCCAGGTGGCGAGCGAGTCGATTTCCTCGGCCGGCGTGCGGGCGGATTCCCAGGTTTCGGCGACCGTCGGGATCGCCTGCGCGGCCGCCGCGGGTGCGGGCACGGTGGGCGCCGGCGCGCTGGCGCAGGCGGCAAGCAGGAGTGCGGCGCACGCGGCGCCGGCAGTCGGTCGGATCGGCATCCGGGAATTATGAGGCATCCCGGGCGGGCTGGCCTCGCGGTAGCGATGGTTCCATCGCTTCATGCGGATGAAGCGATTGACAATCGACGCTACCCGCGGCAAGCTGCGCGCATCCATCGAGACCGGCTGAGGGACAGGCCCGACGACGCCGGGGCAACCTGATGGGGGTAGCGCCCCGTCGCGGTGCCAATTCCTGCGGGGACCTGTGGGTCCACCGGAAGATGGTCGCGCTCCGTCCACCCCTCCCCGGGGCGGCGCGTGCCCGCTGCCGGCACCGCCCCGCGCGACTCGATGGCCCTTCCCCGCACAGGAACGCGCCATGAGTCTTGCCCTGCATCCCCCTTGCCGCGCGGCGGTGTCCGCGCCCCTTGAACCAGCGGCAGTCGAATCCCCGCCGACGCCGGCCCTGCCCGCGCGACGCGGCGAGCTCGCCTGCACGCTGCGACTGCGCCATGCCGGGACCCGCGCGCTGCGCGTGCGCCACGAATGGCTAGGCGATCCGGTGCTGCCGGTGCTGCTGGTCGCCGGCGGCATCTCCGCGGGGCGCCACGTCGCTGCCAGCGCGAACCACCCGCAACCCGGCTGGTGGCAGGCGCAAGCGGACGCCGGCGGCCTCGAGCTCCACCGGCACGGCGTGCTCGCGATCGACTGGCTCGGCGCCGACGGCGCACTGGACGCGCCCCTCGATCCGGCCGACCAGGCCGACGCGATCGCGGCCGTCCTCGACGCACTGGGCATCGCCGCGCTCGCGGGCTTCGTCGGCTGCTCCTACGGCGCGATGGTCGGCCTGCAGTTCGCGGCGCGGCATCCGGCGCGGCTGGCGCGGCTGGTCGCGATCAGCGGCACCCATCGCGCGCATCCGTATGCCAGCGCCCTGCGCGCGCTGCAGCGCCGCGCGGTCGCGCTCGGGGCCTTGCAGTGCGACGAGCGCGACGGGCTGGCCCTGGCCCGGCAACTGGCGATGCTCGGCTACCGCACGCCGCGCGAGTTCGATCGCCGCTTCGGCCCGGCGCGGGTCGAAGGCGGGCGCGTGCGGGTCGGGGCCGAGGACTACCTGGACCACTGCGCCGCGACGTACGTGGCGCGGACCACGCCCACCGGCTTCCTGCGCCTGTCCGAGTCCATCGACCTGCAGGCGGTCGAGCCGGAGTCGATCCGCGTGCCTACCACCGTAGTCGCGGTGGCCGGGGACCGGCTGGTGCCGGTGGAGGACGCGTACGCGCTGGTCGAGCGGTTGGCCGCGGGCCCCTGCCGGCAGCGTCCGCGGCTGCGGGTGTTGCGCTCGGACTACGGCCACGACGCGTTCCTCAAGGAGCATGCGGCCATCGCCGCTGTCCTGCGCGAGGCGCTGGCATGAGCGCGCCGCGCCTGCAGACCCGCGCGGTGCGCGCCGGCATCGACCGCGACGCCGCGTTCGGCGCGGTGACGCCGCCGTTGGTGCTGTCGAGCAACTTCAGTTTCGACGGCCTCGGCGGCAAGCGCCGCTACGACTACACCCGCAGCGGCAACCCCACCCGCGACCTGTTCGCCGGCGCGCTGGCGGAACTGGAGGGCGGCGCCGGCGCGGTGGCCACGGTCAGCGGCATGGCCGCGGTGGCGCTGGTGCTGTCCGCACTGCTTCGGGCCGGCGACCGGGTGCTGTTGCCGCACGATGCCTACGGCGGGTGCTGGCGCCTGTTCGACGCGCTCGCGCGCAAGGGCCACTTCACACTGGAGGTGTGCGACCTGACCGATCCGCGCGCGCTGGCGCGGGCGCTGTCGCAGCCGCTCGCGCTGGCCTGGATCGAGACGCCGTCGAATCCGTTGCTGCGGATCACCGACCTGCGTTTCGTGGTCGAGGCCGCGCACCGGGCCGGCGCCCTGGTCGCGGTGGACAACACCTTCCTGTCGCCGGCCTGGCAGCAGCCGCTGGCGTTCGGCGCCGACCTGGTCGTGCATTCCACCACCAAGTACATCAACGGCCACAGCGACGTAGTCGGCGGCGCGGTGGTCGCGGCCGACGCCGCGCTGCACGACACGCTGGCGTGGTGGGCCAACGCGCTGGGCCTGGCCGCGGCGCCGTTCGACAGCTTCCTGGCATTGCGCGGCCTGCGCACGCTGGATGCGCGGTTGCGGGTGCACGAGGAAAACACCCGCGCGGTGCTGGCCGTGCTGGACGGGCACCCGGCCGTGCGCGCACTGCATCATCCGTCGTTGCCGCGGCATCCGGGGCACGCCGTCGCCGCGCGCCAGCAGCAAGGCTTCGGCGCGATGCTGTCGCTGGATCTGCACGGCGGCCTCGACGCGGTGCGCGCATTCCTGGACGGGCTGGCCTGTTTCACCCTCGCCGAATCGCTGGGCGGGGTCGAAAGCCTGGTCGCGCATCCGGCGACGATGACCCATGCGGCGATGGCACCGGAGGTGCGCGCGGCCGCCGGCATCGGTGACGGGTTGTTGCGGCTGTCGGTGGGCATCGAGCACGCCGACGACCTGGTCGCGGACCTCCAGGCGGCGCTGGCGCGCGCGCAGGCCGCGGTGCCGGCCGGGGTGGCCCGATGAACGCGGTGGCGCGGCCATGCCCCGAGCCAACGCGCGTCGCGTTGCTCGGCACCGGCACGGTGGGCAGCGCGTTCCGTGCGCTGGTCGCCGCGCGCGTGGCCGCGGGGGCACCGTTGTCGCTGGTGGCCGAGGCGAACACGCGCGCTTGCGTGTTGCACGCCGGCGTGGAGCCGGGTGCGGCCGGCGAAGAGCCGGCCGTGCGCGCGGTGCAGGCGCTCGGCCATTCCGGCACGCGGATCGTGGTCGACGCGACCGCCAGCGAGGCGATTGCCGCGCGCCATGCCGCCTGGCTTCGCGATGGCCTGCACGTGGTCACCGCGTCCAAGCTGGGGCAGGGTGCCGGCCTGGCGCGCTGGCAGGCGATCGCCGCGGCGCGCGCGCGATCCGGCTGCACCTATGGGGACAGCGCCACGGTCGGCGCGGGGCTGCCCCTGCTGCGCAGCCTGCGCGCGTTGCGTGGCGGTGGCGACCGGATCCACGCGATCGCCGGCGTACTGTCCGGCTCGCTGGCCTGGCTGCTCGACGATGCGCACGGCGACATGGCGTTCGCAGATCGCGTGCGCGAGGCCGCGGCGCGCGGATACACCGAGCCCGATCCGCGCGCGGACCTGTCCGGCGCGGACGTGCGCCGCAAGCTGCTGATCCTGGCCCGCGCTGCCGGGCACGCGCTTGAAGAGCACGCGGTGGACGTGCATCCGCTCGAGCCTGCCGCCATGGACGCCCGCCTGCGCGTCGCGCGCAAGCGCGGGTGCCGGCTCGCCTACGTCGCCCGCTTCGCCCGCCGCGACGACGGCAGCTTCGAAGCCCGCGCGGGACTGGAGGCGTTGCCGCCCGGCGATCCGCTGGCGCACGGCGGTGGCACCGACAACCGCGTCGCGATCTGGTGCGACCGCTACCGCGAGCAGCCGCTCGTCCTGCAGGGTCCCGGGGCCGGGGCCGGGGTCACCGCGGCCGCGCTGCTCGACGACCTGCTGCGGGTCGCCGGCCCGCCAGCGTTCACGACGTGACCGGGTCGCGCACCAGCGCGGCGAGGTAGGCCTTGAGCGGCTGCGGGTGGTCGATCGCGTAGCCCTGGGCGAAGTCCACGCCCAGGCCCGCCAGGGTGCCGCGCACGCCGTCGCTCTCGGTGTGCTCGGCGATGGTCTTCTTCTCCAGCAGGTGGGCGATGCGGGTGATCGATCCCACTACCTCGGCCGCGAGCGGCGAGCGGCCCATGTCCTGGACGAAGCTGCCGTCGATCTTGATGAAGTCCACGTCCAGCGCGCGCAGGTGGCCGTAGGAGCAGAAGCCGGTGCCGAAATCGTCCAGGGCGAAGCGGCAACCGAGGTTGCGCAGTTCATCGATCGCCCGCTGCGCCCGCGCCGGGTCGCGCATGGCGCTGGTCTCGGTGATCTCGAAGCACAGCCGCGAGGCGGGGAAGCGGCTCGCGTGCAGGCGCTCGGCGACGTGGTCCACGAACGCCTCGTCGAGCAGCGTGCCGGCGGACAGGTTGATCGTGCACAGGGCAACGCGGCTGCTGGCCTCCGGTTGCGCATCGAGCTGCTCCAGCGCCATCCGCACCACTTCGCGGTCGATGCGAAACGCCAGGCGGAAGCGCTCCGCCGCGGCGATGAAGGTGTCCGGGGTGTGCGGCGGCCCGCCGTGCTCGTCGCGCATGCGCAGCAGCACCTCGAAGCGCGCGCCCGGTTCGGCGCCCGGCTGCAGCGGCACGATCGACTGCGCGTACAGCAGGAAGCCGTCGCCCTGCAGCGCATCGCGGATGCGCACCGTCCAGCGCATGCCCGACACCGGGTCGGCGAGCGCGTTGCTGCCGACGCCGGCCATGCGGATCCGGTCGCCGCCCAGGTCCTTGGCCGCGAAGCAGGCGGCGTCCGCCTGCGACAGCAGTTCGGCGAAGTCCGCGCGCCCCGGCTGGAACGGCACCAGGCCGATGCTCGCGGTGGTGCCGAATTCCTCGCCGGCGTAGCGGCAGCGGGCCGCCTCCACCGCGCGCAACAGGCCGAGCGCGCGTTCGCGCGCGGCGGTCGCGCCGACGTTGCGCATCAGCACCACGAATTCGTCGCCGCCCAGGTGGCCGAGGCCGTCGTCGGGATGCACCTGCATCCGCAGCGCGTCGGCCACCGCCACGATCAGCGCATCGCCGGCCCGGTGGCTGGCGGTGTCGTTGACCAGCTTCAGGTTGTCGAGGTCGAGGTAGGCCAGCGCCAGCGACGAGTTCGAAGCGTCCTCCATCGCCGCCCGCGCGGCCGCTTCGAAGGCACCGCGGTTGGGCAGGCCGCTGAGCGGGTCGGTATTGGCGCGCCGCTGCAGCCTGCGGTTGAGGCCGCGGTGCTCGTCCACCGACAGCGCGAGCGCCTGCGGCAGGATCGCGATCAGGCACAGGTAACCGAGCAGGATGGTGGTCTCGAGCGTGCCGCTCGGGCGCGGGAACCCGGCCTCGCCATGCGCGGCGAGCATCGCGATCAGGGCCACGGTGACCATTACCGAGACCGCGGTGCGCATCGGCGTGAAGCGGACCGCGCCCCACAACATCGCCGCCAGCGGCAAGGTGGTCAGGCCGAGCGCGAACGCGCCGCTGGCACGCATGCCCCAGGCCATCAGCAGGTAGCTGGACACCAGCGCGATATTCCACAGCGAGCGTTCCCCGGACAGTTCCGGCTGGCTGCTGCGCAATTGCCCGCGCTGCCAGCGCGCCGCGCCGATCATCAGTGCCGGCGCGACGCTGGCGATGCCGAGGAAGTCCCCCAGCGCCCACAGCAGTTGCGACGCGACCAGCTGGTCGGTGAGCCCGGTCAGCCACAGCCCGTAGCCGCCGACCAGTCCGCCGACCAGCGACATCAGCATGCCGCAGGCCATCATCCGGATCGCGTAGCGCACGCTCCCCGGGCGCAGGGACGTTTCGCGCCGCGCCAGGCCGCCGCCGAGCAGCAGTCCGCCGAGGTTGCCGGCGATGCTGAAGGCGAGGAACCCGGGCGGCACCGGTTCGAACAGCAACGATTTCAGCAGCAGCGCCGGCGCGACCAGCAGTGCCCAGCGCCAGCCGCCGACCACCACCACCGCGAACGCAAGGCCGGACGCCGGCCAGTACATCGCGATCTGCGAGGGGCCGTTGAAGCGGATCGCGAACGCGCTGGCGGCCGCGTACGCGGCCACGAAGCCGACGATGCGCAGCGCCAGCGGGATGCGCACAGTCATGCCGGCTCGCCCTCGCGGCTGGCGAAGCCCGCCGAGGCACGCAGGTGCAGGCGGCCGCTGCGCAGCAGGCCGTCGAGGTCGTCGGGCGACAGGCCGCGCAACATCCGCGGCAGGTCCGCATGCGAGGCCGGGCGCAGCATCACCCAGGCATTGCCGCCGCGCGCCTGCACCCAGCGCAGGCCGACCTCGGCCAGTTCCGCCATCTGCTCCCAGCCCACGCCCTGCTGGCGCGCGCCGCGCAACGGGTACTCGACCATGCCGACCGCGCAGCGCAACGCACGCGGCACGCCGTCCTCGTGCAGGAAACGCTGCCCGGCGAAAGCCTCGAGGATGCGTTCGCCGACGGTGTCCAGGCGATGGTCGGGCAGCGGCCGCAACACCAGCAGGAAGCCTTCGCCCCAGCGCGCGACGTAGTCGCTGCCGCGCACCAGCGAGGCGAGCAGTTGCGCGGCCTGCACCAGCACGGCCGGGTCGCCGCTGTCCACCTCCACGAGGACCAGCCCCAGCGCCTGGTTGAATTCGCTGCCGCGCTTGCGGTCGCGTTCGTAGAAAGCGAGGTCGGCCGGCACCTGGTTGGCGAGGTAGCGTTCGTTGCGCAGCCCGGTCAGCGGATCGGTCTGGCTGGCCTTCTCGAGCCGCGCCTTGGCCACGTTGAGCTCGAGCGTGCGCGCCTGCACCTCGTGCGCCAGCTGGCTGCGTTGCCGCGCATGGCGCTGCTGCTGCCGGCGGAACACGGCATAGGCGATGGTCGCCAGCAGCGCGGCCATCAGCGCGCGGAACAGCCAGGTTTCCGGGAACATCGGCTGGATGCCGAAGCGCAGCGTCGCCGGGTTCGGGCTCCACACGCCCGCATTGTTGGCCGCGATCACCTGGAACTGGTAGTCGCCCGGCGGCAGGTTGGTGTAGTTGGCGCTGCGCCGGCCGCTGCTTTCCAGCGAATGCCAGCCGCGGTCGTAGCCGAGCAGGCGGTAGCGCAGTTGCACGCTGCCGGGGTCCTGGAAGCTGAGCGCGGTGAATTCGAACCCGAGGTCGCGGTCGCCGGCCTCCAGCGCCAGCGGCGCGCCGCCACTGTCCACCCGCCGCCATCCCGATGCCGTGCGCAGCCGCTCGATCGCCACCTGCGGCGGCACCGGGTTCTTGCGCACCGCGGCGGTGTCGAGGGCGACGATGCCGTCGCGCGTCGGCAGCCACAGCACGCCGTCGCGCAGGAAGCCCTTGGACAGCCCGGCGCCGTTGCAGCAGTAGCCGCGCTGGCCGGCGTTCGGATCGCCACGCTCGTTCAGCAGCATTTCGCCGTGCACCGTCGGCGTGTCCCGGCCGCGCGGCAGGTCTTCCAGCGGCACCCGCGAGACGCCGCGGATGCCGGCGGCATACAGGTAGCCGCCGTGCTCGGCGAAGTAGAACGGCGAATTCGCCGGCATGCCCTGGTCGGGGCCCAGCTCGTGCCAGCGGCCGCCGGCTTCGATCCAGGTGCGCTCGCTGACGCTGCCCAGGACCAGGCGGCCGTCGCGCAGGCGCAGAATCGCCGAGATGTCGAGGTTGCGCGGCAGGCCTTCGGCGTGCGCGTACGGCCGCGCGCGACCGTCGCGCAACTCGAACAGCCCCGACTGCGTGCCCAGCAGCACGCTGCCGTCGGCTTCCAGTTGCAGCACCCGCACCTGCGGCTCGGCCAGTCCGCGGTCGGGGCCGATGCGGTGCAGGGTCCCGTCCACGTAGTGGAACACGCCGTCGAAGGTCGGGAACCAGAGGCTGCCGTCGGGCGCGCGCAGGATCCCGTTCACCTGGGTCGCCGCCATCGGCGCGAACTGCGGCGGCGCGAGCAGCCGCCCGTCGCGCCACTGCACCAGCCCGCGCCGGGTGCCGATCCAGACCGTGTCGCCTTCGGCCAACAGGTTGTAGGCATGCGGGTGCGGCAGGTCCTTGCCCGGCACCACCTGTTCGAAGTGGCGGCCGTCGAACACGCTGAGGCCGTCGTTGCTGCCGACCCAGATCCTGCCGTCGGCGCCCGGGGTGAGCGACCAGACGATCGGGTCGTTCAGCCCCTGCGCGGCGCTGAAGCGCCGGGTCCAGCCGTTCCACAGGCGGGCGATGCCGTCGAGCTGGCTGCCCAGCCACAGGTCGCCCTCGCGGTCCTCGAGCATCGACACCACCTGGCGGAAGGCCTGCGGGCTGCGGTCGGGCACGAATTCGACCAGGGCGCCGCCGCGGAACCGGGCCAGGCCGCCACTCGAGCTGACCCACAGGTTGCCGTCGCGGTCGGCCAGCATCGCCCCGATCGGCGCGCCGTCGAACGCGGGGTCCACCGGGATCGCTTCCCATTCCTCCCCGACGAGGGCGAACAGGCCGGCCGAGGTGCCGGCCCACACCCGCCCCTGCGCCTCCACCAGATGGTCGACGCTGGCGGCGCGGTCGGCCGCCGGCAGCGGCAGGCGCACGCCACGCTCGCCCTGGATCCGCTCGACGCCGCCCCGGCTGCCGACCCACAGGCCATCGGCGCGCGGCAGCAGCGACAGCGCCGGCGACGGCCCGGGCAACAGGTGCAGGCGCTCGTCGCGCACTTCGAACAGGCCAGCGCCGGTGGCGACCAGGATGCGGCGGTCGGCGGTTTCGGCCAGCGCGCGCACGTCCAGTTCCGGCCAGCGGCCGGGATCCGCGGCGGGAATCCGGCGGAATCCGCCTTCCGCATGCACGGCCAGGCCCTTGTAGGTGCCGATCCAGAGCTGGCCGTCGGAACCGGCCAGCAGGGCCCGGATCCAGACCGCAGGCAATGCCGGGGTGTCCTGCGGCAGGTATGTGTGGAAGCGCACCCCGTCGAAGCGGGCCAGGCCGCTCTGGGTCCCGACCCAGAGGTAGCCCTGGCCGTCCTGGGCCAGGCTCAGCGCGGTGATCTGGGGCAGGCCGTCCTCGATGGACCAGGTGTCGCGGACGTAGTGGACGTAGCCCTTCGCGGGGTCCAGCGCACCGGCTTCGGGGACAAAGGCCAGCGTCGCCGCCAGCAGCAGCGTGCCGACACAACGCAGACGGTCCCGGACCGGCATGCCAGAGTTCCCCTGTCCCCTGGACCTTCGATGGTAAGCCTAATTCCGGCTCCCCGGGGAAATCAGCACTCGATGACGTTGACCGCGAGGCCGCCGCGGGAGGTTTCCTTGTATTTGTCGCGCATGTCGCGGCCGGTCTCGCGCATGGTGCGGATGACCTTGTCCAGGCTGACCTTGTGCTTGCCGTCGCCGCGCAGGGCCATGCGCGACGCGTTGATCGCCTTCACCGAGCCCATCGCGTTGCGCTCGATGCAGGGAATCTGCACCAGCCCGCCGATCGGGTCGCAGGTGAGGCCGAGGTTGTGCTCCATGCCGATCTCGGCCGCGTTCTCGACCTGCGACATGCTGCCCCCCAGCGCGGCGGTGAGCCCGGCCGCGGCCATCGAGCAGGCGACGCCGACCTCTCCCTGGCAGCCGACCTCGGCGCCGCTGATCGAGGCGTTCTCCTTGTACAGGATGCCGACTGCGGCCGCGGTGAGCAGGAAGTCGAACACGCCCTGTTCGACCTGTTCCGCGGACTTGCCGGCGCCGCAGAAGCGTTCGTAGTAGTGCAGCACCGCCGGGATGATGCCGGCCGCGCCGTTGGTCGGTGCGGTGACGACGCGGCCGCCCGCCGCGTTCTCCTCGTTCACCGCGAGCGCGAACAGGTTGACCCAGTCGAGCGTGGTCAGCGGGTCGGCGGCGCCGGCCTCGGGGCGCGCGGACAGTTCGGCATGCAGCAGCGGCGCGCGGCGCTGCACGTGCAGGCCGCCGGGCAGGGTGCCGCCGGCGCGGATCCCGCGGGCGACGCAATCGCGCATCGCCTGCCACAACTCGCGCAGGCCGGCGCGGATCCCGTCGGCGCTGCGCCACATCTGTTCGTTCTCGAACATCAGCGCGGCAATGCTCATGCCCTGGCGCTCGCACTGCGCGAGCAGCTCGTCGCCCGAGCCGAACGGGTAGGGCAAGGGCGTGGTGTCGGCGACGATGCGGTCGTCCGCGGCCTCGTCCTGGTTGACCACGAAGCCGCCGCCGACCGAGTAGTAGTCCTGGGTGGCGAGCACGTTGCCGGCGGCGTCGTACGCGGTGAAGCGCATGCCGTTGGTGTGGTGCGGCAGCTTCTGCCGCTTGTTCATCACGAGGTCGGTCTTTTCGTCGAAGGCGATCTCGTGGATGCCGCCCAGGCGCACGCGGCCGCTGCCGCGGATGCGTTCCAGCGCGGGCGGGATCAGGTCGGGGTCCACCAGGTTGGGCTGGTTGCCCTCCAGGCCCATCAGCACGGCCTTGTCGGTGCCGTGGCCGCGGCCGGTCATGGCCAGCGAGCCGTACACCTCGGCGCGCACCCGTGCGACCTGTTCGAGCACGCCCGCCTGGCGCAGCCATTTGTCCACGAAGCGGGCGGCCGCGCGCATCGGGCCGACGGTGTGCGAGGAGCTCGGTCCGATGCCGATCTTGAACAGGTCGAAAGTGCTGACGGCCATGCGGCTATTCTAGTCCGATGGGCTCTTCCGGAACCGTGCGCTTCCTGCTGTTCCAGCGGGACGATTGCCAGCTTTGCGACCTGGCGTTGGGGGTGCTGGCGGAGGCGCGGGCGCCGGAGTTCGAAAGTGTGTTCATCGACGACGACCCCGAACTCGAGTCGCGCTACGGGACCCGGATCCCGGTCTTCCGCGACACCCTCCACGAACGCGAACTCGACTGGCCGTTTTCGGCCGACGACGTTCTGGGTTTTCTGGCAGGTGCCTGACGTTTCGGCGCGGTGAGGGGGCGTCCTGGCGTGCGCGGGAGGCGGGGGTGTGGCCTGCCG
>JBIQLI010000006.1:88767-132741 GCA_044464395.1 Lysobacter sp. | reverse complement strand
CGTGTCGGCACAGGGACGTGCCGCACGCGGCAGGCCACACCCCCGCCTCCCGCGCTCGCCAGGACGCCCCCTCACCGCGCCGGACCGAAGCCCGCGCCGGAAAAGTCCGGCAGAAAAGTCAGCCGATGGCGGCGCGGGCGTTGCGGAACATGCGCAGCCAGGGGGAGTCTTCGGGCCAGTCGCGCGGCGCCCAGCTGAAGTTGACCGTGCGTGGCGTGCGCTCGGGGTGTGGCATCAGGATGGTGACCCGGCCGTCCTCCGTGGTCAGCCCCGCGACCGCATTCGGCGACCCGTTCGGATTGGCCGGATAGCTCGTCGCCGGCGCACCGTCCCCGTCCACGAACCGCAACGCGACGCGTGCCGCCGCGGCATCGACCGGCGAATCGAACTCCGGCCGCCCCTCGCCGTGCGCCACCGACACCGGGATCCGCGAACCCGCCATCCCGCGCAGGAACAGCGACGGCGACTCCACCACTTCCAGCAGCGACAGCCGCGCCTCGTACTGCTCGCTGCGGTTGCGCAGGAACTTCGGCCAGTGCCGCGCCCCGGGCACGATGTCGCGCAACTGGCTGAGCATCTGGCAGCCATTGCACACACCCAGCGCGAAACTGTCGCCGCGGGCGAAGAACGCCTCGAACATCTCCCGCAGGTGCGGCCGTTCGAGGATGCTGGTGGCCCAGCCGCGGCCGGCGCCGAGCACGTCGCCGTAGCTGAAGCCGCCGCAGGCCGCGAAGCCGGCGAATCCCTCCAGCGTGGCGCGGCCGGCCACCAGGTCGCTCATGTGCACGTCGAACGCGCGGAACCCGGCACGCTCGAACGCGACCGCCATCTCCAGCTGCCCGTTGACGCCCTGCTCGCGCAGGATCGCGACCCTGGGCTTCGCACCGGTGGCGATGAACGGCGCGGCGATGTCCTCGGCCGGGTCGAAGCTCAGCCGCGGGCGCAGGCCGGGCGCGTCGAAGCGGCGCGCCTGCTCGCGCTCCTCGTCGGCGCAGCCGGGGTTGTCGCGCAGCCGCTGGATCGCGTGGCTCACCGACCACCACGCGTCGAACAGCTCGTCCCAGCGCCACTGCGCCAGCGTCTCGAAATCGTCGAGCACCCGGATCGATGGTGCGGTGGTCGGGCGCGCGATGCGCTGCGCACAGTCCACCAGCCCGTGGCGCGCGACCAGGTCGGCGAACGCGGCGCGGTCGCCGGCGGCGATCTGCACCACCGCGCCGAGCTCCTCGTTGAACAGGGTGCGGAACACGTCGCCGATGCGATCCGCGCCCCACCCATCGAGCACGATGTCCAGGCCCATGTGCGAGCAGAAAGCCATTTCCGCCATCGTCGCGAACGCGCCGCCATCGGAACGGTCGTGGTAGGCCAGCAGCAGGCCGGCCTCGCGCGCGTCGCGGATCAGTTCGAAGAAATTGCGCAGGCGCTGCGGATCCTCGAGGTCGGGCACGCCCAGGCCGTCGCCTTCGCCGCTGAACGCCGGCAGCGCGCCGCTGCCCTGCGTCGCGTCGGGGTGGCATTGCGCCAGGATCGAACCGCCCAGCCTCTGGCGCCCGCCGCCGAGCCCGATCAGCCAGAGTTCGCTGTCCACTTCGCGGTCCAGCAGCGGCGTCAGCTGCGCGCGCACGTCCTGCACCGGCGCGAACGCGGTCACCACCAGCGACACCGGCGACACGGACTTCCGCTCCGCACCGTTCCCCGCTCCACGTTCCCCGTTCGCTGCCCTCCACTGCGCCTGCATCGACAGCGAGTCCTTGCCCACCGGAATGCTCAGGTCCAGCTCCGGGCACAGCTCCAGCCCGAGCGCGCGGACCGCGTCGAACAGGCGCGCGTCCTCGCCATCGTGGCCGGCGGCGGCCATCCAGTTCGCCGACAGCTTGATCCGCGACAGCGACGCCACCGGCGCGGCGCACAGGTTGGTGATCGCCTCGCCCACCGCCATGCGCGCGGCGGCGGCGGGGTCGAGCAGGGCCAGCGGCGTGCGCTCGCCGATCGCCATCGCTTCGCCGGCGTGGCCTTCGTAATCGGACAGGGTGATCGCGCAGTCCGCCACCGGCAGCTGCCAGGGGCCGATCATCTGGTCTCGCGCGGTCAGCGCGCCGACGCTGCGGTCGCCGATGGTGACCAGGAACGACTTGGCCGCGACCGTCGGGTGCGCCATCACCCGCAGCGCCGCGTCGTGCAGCTCCAGCGAGCCGGTGTCCAGCGAAGGCCAGCGCGGAGGCGGCGGATGCGCGGTGTCGCGATGCATTTTCGGCGGCTTGCCGAAGAGCACGTCCATGGGCAGATCGATCGGCGCGTCGCCCGCGGGACGGCCTGGCGCTGCGCCGTAGCCCACCACCAGCCGCTCCTCCTCCGTCGCCACGCCCACCACCGCAAACGGGCAACGCTCGCGCAGGCACAGCGCGGCGAACTCGGCCACGCGCTCCTGCGGCAGGCCGAGCACGTAGCGCTCCTGCGATTCGTTGCACCACAGCTGCAGCGGCGACAGCGACGGGTCGTCGCTGGGCACCTGGGCCAGGTCGATGACGCCGCCGACGCCGGAGTCGTGCAGCAGCTCGGGAATCGCGTTCGACAGGCCGCCGGCGCCGACGTCGTGGATCGACAGGATGGGATTGGCCTCGCCGAGCCCCACGCAGCGGTCGATCACTTCCTGGCAGCGGCGCTCCATCTCCGGGTTGTCTCGCTGCACGCTGGCGAAATCCAGCTCCTCGGCGCTCTCGCCCGAGGCGACCGAACTGGCGGCGCCGCCGCCCAGGCCGATCAGCATCGCCGGGCCGCCGAGCACGACCACCGCATCGCCGGGCGACAGCCGACGCTTCTCCACCATCGTGCGGTCGATCGCGCCCAGCCCGCCGGCGAGCATGATCGGCTTGTCGTAGGCGCGGTCCAGGCCCTCGCCCTCGCGCAGCTCGAAGCTGCGGAAGTAGCCGCTGAGGTTGGGTCGGCCGAACTCGTTGTTGAACGCGGCCGCGCCGAGCGGGCCGTCGGTCATGATTTCCAGCGCCGGCGCCATGCGCGGGTTGAGCGGGCGCTCGCTTTCCCACGGCTGCGGCAACGAGGGAATGCGCAGGTGCGAGACGCTGAAGCCGCACAACCCGGCCTTGGGCTTGCCGCCGCGGCCGGTCGCGCCTTCGTCGCGGATCTCGCCGCCGGCGCCGGTCGACGCGCCGGGGAACGGCGCGATCGCGGTCGGGTGGTTGTGGGTTTCCACCTTGATGCAGAACGCGCTGTCGGCCAGCGGCTCGGCGCGGTATTCGTGCGTCTCCGGGTCCGGCCGGTAGCGGCGCGCGGGGTAGCCTTCGACCACCGCCGCGTTGTCGCTGTACGCCGACAGCGTGTGCTCCGGGGTGGCGATGTGGGTCTGCTTGATCATGCGGAACAGCGACAGCGGCTGTCCGTTGGCCTGCAGCTGGTCGCGCCCGTCGATGGTCCAGCTCGCGTTGAAGATCTTGTGCCGGCAGTGCTCCGAGTTCGCCTGCGCGAACATCATCAACTCGACGTCGGTGGGCGCGCGGCCTAGCTCGGCGTAGCGCTCGCGCAGGTACTCGAGCTCGTCGTCGGCCAGGGCCAGGCCCAGGTCCGTGTTCGCCTGCGCCAGGCGGTCCAGCGGGATCCGCGCCACCGCGCCGCGCGCGGGCGTCGCGAACAGCGCCGCGCCCTGCTCCGGGGCCTCCAGCAGCGACTGGGTCATCGGGTCGTGCAGCAGGCGCGCGACCGCCTCCAGCTCGGCGCGGTCGGCCGGGAGGCCGGCGAGGTCGATGCGGGTGCCGCGCTCGACCCGCTTCACCGGCAGCGAGGCGCCGTGCAGCAGCTCCGTGGCCTTGCTCGCCCATGGCGAGATCGTGCCCAGGCGCGGGACCACGAAGCGCGACGAGGCGCCGGCGGCCAGCGGCTGGCGCCCGGGGGCGGCCTGCAGGATCCGGTGCAGCACCGCGCCATCCGGTGCGGCGCCGGGTTCGGGCTCCACCCAGTAGGTGTACCAGGCGCCAAGCAGGCGCAGGTCCGGGGCAATGGCCGAGAGTCGCGATTGCAGCCGATCGCGGCGGAACGGCGACAGGGCCGGGAGGCCCTCGAGGACGATCATGTCCGGCGGGAAACCGTGGCTAACGGGCCGCCATTGTACCTAGGGGCTGCCGGTGGCGGTGCTGGCCACGGGCGTCTCGCCCTCGGCCAGCTTGTCCAGCGCCGCGCGCAGCCGGTCCGGCGGCAGGTAGCCGCCCAGCGCGGTGCCGTCGGGCGCCAGCACCAGCGGGGTGCCGGTCAGGCCCATGCGCTGGCCGAGCTTGTACTGCATGGCGACCGGGTTGGTGCATTCGCGGTACGGCACTGGGCGGTCGTTCTTGGCGTCGGTGAGGGCCTGCTTCGGATTGGCCGAACACCACACCGCCACCATCTTGCGGTAGTCCTCGCTGCCCAGCCCCATGCGCGGGAAGGCCACGTACTGCACCGCGATGCCCTCGGCGTTGATCTTGTCGATCTCGCTGTGCAGCTTGCGGCAGTAGCCGCATTCGACGTCGGTGAACACGGTGACCGTGTACCTGGGATCCTTCGGCGCGAACACGATCCGGTCCTTCAGCGGCATGTCGCGCATCAGCTCGACCCGCAGCGACTTCATCGCTTCCTCGCCCAGGTCCTTGCGCGCGGCGATGTCGTAGGCCGAGCCCTGGATCAGGTACTTGCCGTCGTTGCTGACGTAGACCACCTGGCCGGAGACGATCGCTGCCTGGAAGCCGGGGAACGCAGCGTCGTCGATGCGTTCGATCGGCATGTCCGGGTCGAGCGTGTGCAGCGCGGCGCGCGCGCGCGCGGCGGGCGTGCCCGCGGCGGCGGTCGCGGCGCCGGCGGCGGCGGTGGGCTTGGCGCCTGCCTGGGCGGCGGCGGGGGCGCCGGCATCGCCGGCACAGGCGCCCAGGCTGAAGCCGGCGAGCGCGAGGAACAGGAGCGTCTTCATGTGCGGCATTGTCGCACGCACGGGCCGGCGCCGGGCACGCCCGTGGCCGCCGCTCACCCGCGTGGATGGTGCCGCTGGTGCAGGCGCTTGAGCTGCTCGCGCGCCACCAGGGTGTAGATCTGGGTGGTCGAGAGCGAGCTGTGGCCCAGCAGCATCTGCAGGGTGCGCAGGTCGGCGCCGTGGTTGAGCAGGTGGGTGGCGAAGCTGTGGCGCAGCCCGTGCGGGCTGATCCGCGCCGGGTCGATGCCCGCCGCGGCGGCGAGCCGCTTCACCAGCGTCCAGAACTGCTGCCGGGTCGGCGGCTCTCCGCCGGGAGTGAGGAACAGCGCCGGCGAGGCGCGCGAACCCGCCAGCACCGGGCGCGCCGAATCCAGGTAGCGCTGCAGCCAGTGCTGGGCTTCCTCGCCCAGCGGCACCAGGCGCTCGCGCCCGCCCTTGCCGCTGATCCGCAGCACGCCCTGGCGCAGGTTCACCGCGGTCGCGGGCAGGCCGACCAGTTCGCTGACGCGCAGGCCACAGGCGTACATCAGCTCGAGCATGGCGCGGTCGCGCAGGCCGTCGGGCGTGGCGGTGTCGGGCGCGGCGAGCAGCGCCTCCACCTGGCTTTCCGGCAGCGCCTTGGGCAGCGCGCGGTCCAGCTTCGGCGCTTCCAGCAGCGCACTGGGATCGTCCTTGCGCAGGCCACGGCGCAGCGCGTGCGCGTAGAACGCGCGCAGCGCCGACAGCAGGCGCGCATTGCTGCGCGGCTTGTAGCCGTCGCGGGTGCGCGCGGCGAAATAGTCGAACAGGCAGGCGCGGTCGGCGCCGGCGAGGCCGCCGCCGCGGCCATCCAGCCAGCGGGCCAGGCCCTCGAGGTCGCGGCGGTAGCTGGCCAGGGTCTGTCGCGACAGCCCGGCTTCGGCCCAGCTGCTGTCGAGGAAGGCTTCGATCGCGGCCGCATCGGCCTCGCGCAGCGGCGGCAGCGCCATCGCGTGCTGGCGGCGGTCGGCGGCGGTGCGCGCGGCCATCAGCCGTCGCCCTTGGCCTTGCGTCGCGGCTCGCGCAGCAGCCGGGTGCCGCTGGCGCGATCGTGCCAGGCCAGGCGGTCGCGGTCGACCCAGGCCCACCAGAAACCGAGCCCGGCGGCCAGCAGCGACAGCGTGCCCACCGCGTAGCGGATGCACAGCGCGCGCCATGACGGACGCCCGCCATCGGCGGCGACCACCCGCAGCCGCCACGGGCGCATGCCCAGGGTCTGGCCGCCGCCGCGCCAGCTCAGCACCGCGTAGCCGCCGGCCACCAGCCAGCACACCAGCCACAACAGCCACTGCAGCGGGCTGAACGGGGCGATGGTCTCGCGCGGGGCGTGGTGGCCGAGGAACTGGAAGCCGACGGTGAACAGTGCCGACGCGAGCATCCACAGCGCGACCACCGGCAACGCGTCGTAGACCAGCGCCAGCACCCGCCATCCCACCAGCGCCCTGGCCCGCGGCATCCCCTCGTTCATGCGCCCATTGTAGGGAGCGTCAGCCCGAGCGGCGCTGGAACAGGACCGCGGAGACGCCGAGCATCAGCACCGGCGGCAGCAGGTAGGCGACGCGGTAGTCGAACTTGAACACCCCGGCCATGCGCACGAACTGCGTCTGCAGCAACCAGAACCCGAGCGCGAACACGATGCCGACGAACAACCGTCGCCCGAGGCCGCCACTGCGCAGGGTGCCGAACGCGAACGGCACCGCCGCCAGGCACAGCGCCAACACGTTGAACGCATAGAACCAGCGGCCCCAGTAGGGTTCCTCGAACTCGCTGGCGTCCAGGCCGTTGCGGCGCCGGTACTCGATGCTGGAGCGCAGCGCCGAGGAACTCAGCGCCGAGGGACGGACCACGCTGGCGGCCAGCGCGGTCGGATCGAGCTGCGATTCCCAGCGCTCCGCCAGCGATTCGGTCTGGGTCACCGAGCGCGGCTCGAACCAGGTGCGATGCACGTCGTGCAGCAGCCAGCCACCGTCGCGGTGCTCGGCGGTGGCGGCGCGGGCGATCGATTCCAGCCGGCCCTCGTCGTCGAACTCGTACAGGTGCACGTCGCGCAGTTCCAGCCAGCTTTCGTCGCCGCGGCTCTGCTCCTCGCCGCTGCCGGCGTTGAGGAAGGTGTTGCCCTCGCGCGCCCACAGGCCGGAGTACTGGGCCACGATCAGGTCCGGCGAGCGCGCCGAAGCCTTCAGCGCATCCGCGCGGCGCTGGCCCCACGGCGCCAGGGTCTCGCCATTGAGCACCATCAGCGCGGTCAGCACCGCCAGCGCCATCGCCACCGCCAGGCCCAGCCGGCGCCGCGACAGGCCGAGCGCGCGCAGCGCGGTCAGTTCCGAGGTGGTGGCGAGCTGGCCCATGCCCATCAACGTGCCGATCACCGCCGCGGTCGGGAACAGGAAATACGCCCGCCGAGGCACCGTGTAGATCACGTACACCAGGGCCGAGGAGAAGGTGTAGTCGCCCTCGCCGATGTCGCCGATCTCCGGCATCAGTCCGCCGATGACGAAGTCCAGGCCGACCAGCACCGCCCAGGTCACCAGCACGGTGCCGAGCAGCACCCGGCCGACGTACAGGTCGTGGATGCGCGGGAAGGTGGTCCCGGGGATCAGCTTCATGCCGACCTCCAGGGCGCGCGCAGCGGCCGCCGCAGGCGCCCGTCGGTGAAATACATCCACAGGCCCAGTGCCAGCAGCGGCAACACCAGCCACCACAGGCCCGCCGCCTGCGGCAGCTTGCCGCCGGCCAGCCAGTCGGTGCCGAGCATGGTCAGGTTCATGCCGACCAGGTAGGCGAGGAAGCCGAGCAGCACCCGGCCGTAGCGCGATTGCCGCGGCGGGCTGCGCGCCAGCGGCACCGCCAGCAACGCGAAGGCGAGCGCCAGCAGCGGCGGCGCGATGCGGTAATGGAGCTGGGCGCGGGTGTCGGGACTGGGGTCGCGCAGCAGCGCGAGCGTGGGCATCGCCTCCGGGTCGCGCTTGGGCTTGGCGTCCTCGCGCTGCGGCATCAGCAGGTCGTTGGCGGCATAGCGCATCAGCCGGAAATCACGCCCGGTCTCGCGCGGCCCTTCGACCCGGAAGCCGTCCTCCAGGCGCAGGAACCGGTCCTGGCCCTGCTGGCTGGTGGTCGCGGTCCTGGCGCTGGTGACGTCGAGGCGGTCGCCCGACTGCCGGTACACGAACACCCGCTCCATCCGGGTGCCGTCGGCCGACATCGCGCCGACGTAGACCACGCCACCGCCGCCGGGCAGCTCGGTGAAGCGCCCGGCCTCGAGCCCGGCGACCAGCACGTTGCGGTTGCTCTCGGCGATCAGCGCGGCCGAGGTCGCCTTGGCCCACGGGCCCAGCCACAGCGACAGCACCGCGATCACCCCCACCACCGGCAGCACCAGCAGCATCAGCGGCCGCAGCATCCGCCGCGGGCCGACCCCGACCGAGCCGAGCACCGGCATCTCGGCGTCGCGGTACAGCCGGCCCACCGCCAGCAGCAGCCCGAGCATCAGCCCCAGCGGCAGGATCAGCGGCAGATAGCGCAGGGTCTGCAGGCCGAGCTGCGAGAGCATCATCGCCGCGGGCACCCGCCCGGCCGCGATCTGCGCGAGCACGTTGGCGAACAGGCCGCCGAGGCTGACCATCAGCAGCACGACCAGCGCGGCGAAGGTGGCCTGGCCGAATTCGCGCAGAAGGTAGCGGTCGAGCAGCGGCATCGGGGTCCTTGGCTGGGGGAATCCAGGGGCTTGCTTTAGAATCGACGGCTTCCGTCCAAGCGCAGCCGCGCCATTGTACGGAAACCCCCATCGTCTCCCCGTCGGAACCCCGGATGAGCCTCGACACCCGCCTGAGCCGCGAAGCCCCCATCACCGCCAACGTGGATTGCGTGGTGGTCGGCGCGTTCGCCGACGCCACCTTCACGCCGGCCGCGCAGGCCATCGACGCCGCCTGCGGCGGGCGCCTGCGCGCGCTGGCCGAGCGCGGCGACCTCTCCGGCAAGCCCGGCAAGACCATGCTGCTGCACGACCTCGATGGGGTCGCCGCGCCGCGGGTGCTGGTGGTCGGGCTCGGCGAGCCGGCGAAGTTCGGGGTCGCCCAGTACCTCAAGGCCGTGGGCGACGCCGCGCGCGCGCTCAGGACCGGCCCGGCGGCGTCGGCGCTGCTGACCCTCACCGAAGTGGCCGTGCCCGGCCGCGACGCGGCCTGGAACATCCGCCAGGCGGTGGTCGCCGCCGACCACGCCTGCTACCGCTACACCGCCACCCTGGGCGCGAAGAACAAGCGCCGCGAGGAAACCGGGCTGAAGGCGCTGGCCGTGACCGGCAGCGCCAGCGGCGCCGGCGACGAGCAGGCGCTGGCCCAGGGCCGCGCGATCGCCGCGGGCGTGGCGTTCGCGCGCGAGCTCGGCAACCTGCCGCCGAACGTGTGCAACCCGGGCTACGTGGCACGACAGGGCCGCGAGTTCGCCGCCCGCGTCGGCGGCAAGGTTTCCTGCGAGGTGCTGGACCGCGAGCAGATGCAGGCGCTGGGCATGGGCTCGCTGCTGGCGGTCGCGCAGGGCTCGGCCAACCCGCCGCAGCTGGTGGTGATGAAGTACGACGGCGCCGGCAAGGACGACAAGCCCTACGTGCTGGTCGGCAAGGGCATCACCTTCGATACCGGCGGCATCAACCTGAAGACCCAGGGCGGCATCGAGGACATGAAGTACGACATGTGCGGCGCGGCCACGGTGCTGGGCACCTTCGTCGCCGCGGTCGGCATGCAGCTGCCGGTGAACCTGGTGTGCATCGCCGCCGCCGTCGAGAACATGCCCGACGGCAACAGCTACCGCCCGTCCGACGTGCTCACCAGCATGTCCGGCAAGACCATCGAGGTCGGCAACACCGACGCCGAGGGCCGCCTGATCCTGTGCGACGCGCTCACCTACGCGCAGCGCTTCGAGCCGCGCGCACTGGTCGACGTGGCCACGCTCACCGGCGCGTGCATGGTCGCGCTGGGCAGGTTCGCGGCCGGGCTGATGAGCAAGCACGACGACCTCGCCGACGAGCTCGCCGCCGCCGGCGAGGCCAGCTTCGACCGCGCCTGGCGCCTGCCGCTGTGGGACGAGTACCAGCCCATGCTCGACTCGCAGTTCGCCGACGTCTACAACATCGGCGGCCGCTGGGGCGGCGCGATCACCGCCGGCTGCTTCCTCTCGCGCTTCACCGAGGGCCAGCGCTGGGCGCACCTGGACATCGCGGGCGTGGCCAACGGCGACGGCAAGATGGGCATGGCCACCGGCCGCCCGGTCGGCCTGCTGTCGCAGTGGCTGCTGGACCGCTGCGCCTAGGGAATGGCGCGCGCCGATTTCTACCTGATCGGCAAGCCGCGCTTCCGCGAGGAGCCCTTGCGGCTGGTGTGCGAGCTCGCGCGCAAGGCGCATGACGCCGGCCACTACACCCTGGTGCTGGCGCGCGACCAGGAACAGGCCGAGGCGCTGGACGACCTGCTGTGGGCGTTCGACGAGTCGGCCTACGTCCCGCACCAGATCGCCGGCGACGAGGAGGACGAGCTGACCCCGGTGCTGATCGCCACGCCGGACATGGACATTCCGCTGCGCCCGCTGGTGATCAACCTGCGCGACGCCGCGGTGGAGGGCTCTTTCGAACGCGTGCTGGAAGTGGTGCCCGCCGATCCCGCCGCGCGCGAACCCTTGCGGGAGCGCTGGAAGCAGTACAAGGCCCGCGGATTCGAACTCAACAAGTACGACATGTGATGACACTCGCGACCGGCTACGACCCGACCTCCTTCGAATCCCGCCTCTACGCCCGGTGGGAGGCCAGCGGCGTGTTCAAGCCAACCGGCCAGGGCGAGCCCTACACCATCCTGTTGCCGCCGCCGAACGTCACCGGCACGCTGCACATGGGGCACGCCTTCCAGCAGACGCTGATGGACGCGCTGGTGCGCTACCACCGCATGCGCGGCTTCGACACGCTGTGGCAGGTCGGCACCGACCACGCCGGCATCGCCACCGAGATGGTGGTGTCGCGCAACCTCGCGATCGAGGGCAAGGGCGAAACCCGCGATTCGCTCGGGCGCGACGCGTTCATCGAGCGGGTGTGGGAATGGAAGGCGCAGTCCGGCGACACCATCGAGCGGCAGATGCGCCGCCTGGGCACGTCCGCCGACTGGTCGCGCAGCATGTTCACGATGGACCCCGCCGCCGCCGAGGCGGTGGTCGAGGCCTTCGTGTGCCTGCACGAGGAGGGCCTGGTCTACCGGGGCCAAAGGCTGGTCAACTGGGATCCGGTGCTGAAGACCGCGATCTCGGACCTCGAGGTGGTGAACGAAGAGGAGGACGGCCACCTGTGGTCGATCTCCTACCCGCTGGCGGACGGCAGCGGCGTGCTCACCGTCGCGACCACGCGGCCGGAAACCATGCTGGGCGACACCGCGGTGATGGTGCATCCGGACGACGAGCGCTACGCGCACCTGGTCGGCAAGACCGTGCGGCTGCCGCTGAGCGACCGCGAGATCCCGATCATCGCCGACGCCTATGTCGACCGCGAATTCGGCACCGGCGTGGTCAAGGTCACGCCCGCGCACGATTTCAACGACTACCAGGTCGGCGTGCGCCATGCGCTGCCGCTGATCAACATCCTCACCGCCGACGCCAAGGTCAACGACAACGCGCCGGAAAAATACCGCGGCCTCGACCGCTACGAGGCGCGCAAGGTGGTGCTCGCCGACCTCGAGGCCGCCGGCCTGCTGGTGGAGACGAAGCCGCACAAGCTGCAGGTGCCGCGCGGCGACCGCACCGGCCAGGTGATCGAGCCGTGGCTCACCGACCAGTGGTTCGTGAAGATGGACGGACTGGCCAGGCGCGGCATGGAACTGGTCGAGCGCGGCGAAGTGAAGTTCGTCCCGCCGAACTGGATCAACACCTACCGCCACTGGATGGAGAACATCCAGGACTGGTGCATCAGCCGCCAGCTCTGGTGGGGCCACCGCATCCCCGCCTGGTACGACGAGGCCGGCAACATCTACGTTGGCCGCGACGAGGCCGGGGTGCGCGCGAAGCACGGCCTCGGCGCCGAGGTCGCGCTGCGCCAGGACCCCGACGTGCTCGAGACCTGGTTCAGCTCGCAGCTGTGGCCGATCAGCACCATGGGCTGGCCGGACGAGGCGCGGATGGCCGAGCGCGGCTTCGACCGCTACGTGCCCTCCAGCGTGCTGGTCACCGGCTTCGACATCATCTTCTTCTGGGTCGCGCGGATGATCATGGCGACCTACCACCTGGCCGGGCGCGTGCCCTTCCGCGACGTCTACATCACCGGCCTGGTGCGCGACGCGCACGGGCAGAAGATGTCGAAGTCCAAGGGCAACATCCTCGACCCGCTCGACCTGATCGACGGCATCTCCCTCGACGACCTGGTCGCCAAGCGCACCACCGGGCTGATGCAGCCGAAGATGGCCGAGAAGATCGAAAAGGCGACCCGCAAGGAATTCCCGGAGGGCATTCCAGCGTTCGGCGCGGACGCGCTGCGCTTCACCATCGCCGCGCTGGCCGGCCACGGCCGCGACATCAAGTTCGACCTCGGCCGCGCCGAAGGCTACAAGAACTTCTGCAACAAGCTCTGGAACGCCACCCGCTTCGTCCTCATGAACACCGGGGGCGACCAGCTTGCGGGAACCCCCCCTGTGGGAGCGGCGGAAGCCGCGACAGAAGCCGAGCAATGGATCCTCGCCCGCCTGGCCGAGACCACCGCCGAGGCGGCACAGCACTTCGCCGACTACCGCTTCGACCTGCTCGCCCAGGCCCTGTACGAATTCGCCTGGCACGACTACTGCGACTGGTTCGTGGAACTGGCCAAGCCCGCCCTCAACGGCGACGACCCGGCAGCCGCGGCCAGCACCCGCCACACCCTGCTGTTCGTGCTCGAGCGCCTGCTGTGCCTGCTGCACCCGCTGGTGCCGTTCGTCACCGAGGAACTGTGGCAGCAGGTCGCGCCGCGGCTGGGCATCGAGGGCGACACGATCATGCTGCGGCCGTATCCGCAGCCGGGCGATTTCGGCACCGCCGACACCCGCGCGGTGGCCGACGTGGAATGGCTCAAGGCCATGGTCTCGGCGCTGCGCCGGGTGCGCAGCGAGCTCAACGTGGCACCGGCGAAACAGGTGCCGCTGCTGCTGGCCGGCGGCGGCGCCGCCGATCGCGAACGCACCGCGCGCTTCGCCTCGCAGCTGCGCTTCCTCACCAGGCTGGCGTCGATCGACTTCCTCGACGACGCCACGCAGGCGCCGGCCGCCGCCACCGCGGTCGTCGGCGAACTCACCCTGCTGGTGCCGCTGGAAGGCCTGGTCGACCTCGACGCCGAACGCGCGCGCCTGGACAAGGAACTCAAGCGCGTGGCCGCGGAAATCGCCAAGTGCGAGGCCAAGCTCGGCAACGCCACCTTCGTCCAGAACGCCCCCGCCGCCGTCGTCGACCAGGAACGCCACCGCCTCGCCGACTGGACCACCCAGCACGCCGCCCTCCTAGCCCAGCGCGCCAAGCTTTAGGGTTTTTGGCCACAGATTCCACAGATTTGAATGGATTTTCACGGCGCTACTGAAAGGACGCCGGATCCACTTTCATTTGATCTGTGTTGATCGCCTTTTGAATCTGTGGAATCTGTGGCCCTAAAAAGTGTCACAGCAGCTCGAGCGCCATGACGATGGCGTCTTCGCGGCCGTGGAAGGCGGGGTAGTAGCGGGGGCGGCGGCCGATTTCGTTGAAGCCTTCGCCGTGGTACAGCGCGATCGCGTGCGGGTTCGAGGGGCGCACTTCCAGGAACACCCGGTGCGCGCCGCGGCCGCGGGCCTGGCGCAGGACCTGGCGCAGCAGCGCGCGGCCGTGGCCCTGCCCCTGCACTTCCGGCGCCGTGCACAGGTTGAGGATGTGCGCCTCGCCCGCCGCCACGCTGATCACCGCGTAGCCGATCGCCATGCCGTCCTGCTCGTGGATCCAGGCCGGATAGTCGGCGCGCAGGCAGTCGCGGAAGATCCCGCGCGTCCACGGGAACGGATACGCGCTGCGCTCGATCGCCATCACCAGGTCGAGGTCTTCCTCGCGCATCGGCCGCAAGGTCGTGGCGACGGACCCGGCGCTGCGCGCGTTCATGCGCGACCGCGCCTCAGCCGCCGCAGCCGCGGCCACAGTGCGCGCTTGGCCGCCGGGTCGGCGCGCAGGCTGGCCGGCGACGGCCAGGCCGCGAGCAGCGCCGCCGCGTCCGCCGCGGCACGGTCGCGCCCGGCGGCGCGCAACAGGGCGTCGACCAGCGGATCCTCGGGCAGCGCGATCGCGTGCGGCACCAGCCCGAGTTCGGACAGGACCTCGCGCTGGAACGGATCCCACATGCTCAGGCCTTCGCCTGCCGCCGCCACAGCCACGCCACCGGGCCGGACAGCGCGTAGAGCACCGCAGCCACCAGCAGGACCCGCGGCGGATCCAGCACCAGCGCGATCAGCACCACCAGCGCCAGCAGCAGCGCCCAGAACGGCACCCGCTCGCCGCGCAGTCCGCCGCCGCCCTTGAAACTGTTGTAGCGCAGGCGGCTGACCATCAGCAGGCCCGCCGCCACGGTCACCGCCAGCGCCAGGTGGCGCAGGTCGCGCCCGGCCAGGCCGAGGTCGTGGCAGGTCCACACGAAGCTCGCCATCAACCCTGCCGCGGCAGGACTGGCGAGGCCGACGAACCAGCGCTTGTCCACCTGCGCCACCTGCGAATTGAAGCGGGCCAGGCGCAACGCGGCGCAGGCGGCATACAGGAAAGCGGCGAGCCAGCCGATGCGGCCGATGGTGACGCCGTCCAGGCGGAAACTCGACAGCGCCCAGTAATACATGACCAGCGCCGGCGCCATGCCGAAGCTGATCAGGTCGGCGAGCGAGTCGTACTGCACCCCGAATTCGCTCTGGGTATTGGTCAGCCGGGCCACCCGGCCATCCACGCCGTCCAGGATGGCGGCGATGAAGACCGCCACGCAGGCCGCCTCGAAGCGCCCCTGCGAAGCGGCGATGATCGCGAAGAAGCCCGCGAACAGGCCGCCCGTGGTGAACAGGTTGGGCAGCAGGTAGATCGCGCGGCGCCGCTGCGGGTCCGCTGGGCCGGGGGTGTCGTCCATGCCCGCCAGTTTATGGATTTGTGCGGCGCTGCGCTTGCGCCGCCCGCCGCCCGGTGCTGCAATCCGGGCTGGTTCCAGCCCTGGAGCACGCCATGAGTTTCCGCCCTTCCGCGCTTGCCGCCGCGGCCCTCCTCCTGCTCGCCGCGGGGCCGCTCGCCGCCCAGCAGGTCTACCAGTGGAAGGACGCCAATGGCGTCACCCAGTACAGCCAGACCCCGCCGAAGGGCGTCGAGTACGAAAGCCGCGAGATCCACGTGCGCGACGGCACGCCGGCGCAGCCGGCGGAGAAGCCGGCCGAGGCGCCGGGCTGCACGATCGCACGCGAGAACCTGGCGCTGCTGGACAGCGACCAGGCGGTGGCGGTGGACAGCGACGGCGACGGCACGCCGGACCGCAACCTCGACGAGGACGAGCGGGCGGCCCAGCGCGAACTCGCCCAGGCCGCGATCAAGGTCAATTGCGCCGCGCCGGAAGCGGCCGGGAAGCCGGAGCCGCAGGTGTTCTGAGGCTCCAGGCGCGGGCGGCGGGCCCGCGGCGCATGGCAGAATGGGTGTCCTTTTGCCGTCGCTGAACCGAGCCGCCCGATGCGCCTGTCGCAGTTCCACCTCCACACCGTCAAGGAAACCCCCGCCGACGCCGAGATCGTCAGCCACCAGCTGATGCTCAAGGCCGGCATGCTGCGCAAGCTGGGCGCCGGAATCTACACCTGGACGCCGCTGGGGCTGCGGGTGCTGCGCAAGGTGGAGCGCGTGGTCCGCGAGGAAATGGACCGCGCCGGGGCGATCGAGCTGCTGATGCCGGCGGTGCAGCCGGCCGAGCTGTGGCAGGAGACCGGGCGCTGGGAGAAGTTCGGCGGCCAGCTGCTGAAGATCCGCGACCGCAAGGAAGCCTGGTACTGCTTCGGCCCGACCGCCGAGGAAGTGGTGACCGACTTCGCCCGCAACGAGCTGGCCAGCTACAAGCAGCTGCCGGTGAACCTGTACCAGATCCAGGTGAAGTTCCGCGACGAGATCCGCCCGCGCTTCGGGGTGATGCGCGCGCGCGAGTTCCTGATGAAGGACGCCTATTCCTTCCACCTGGACGAGGACTCGCTGCAGGCCGAATACCGCAACATGTACGAGACCTACGGGCGGATCTTCACCCGCCTGGGGCTGCGCTTCCGCGCGGTGCACGCCGACACCGGCGCGATCGGCGGCAGCGCCTCGCACGAATTCCACGTGATGGCGGACTCCGGCGAGGACGCGATCGCGTATTCGGACGCCTCCGACTATGCGGCCAACGTCGAACTGGCCGAAGCCCTGTCGCCCGGCGAACGCCCGGCCCCGGCCGAGGCCATGCGCAAGGTCGAGACCCCGGTGCAGAAGACCTGCGAGGACGTCGCCGCCCTGCTCGGCATCCCGCTGGCGCGCACGGTGAAGTCGTTCGCGGTGATGGGCGACGAGGACACCGGCTTCGTGCTGGCGCTGGTCCGCGGCGACCACGCGGTGAACGAGATCAAGCTGGCCAAGCTCCCCGGCCTGGGCGACTACCGGATGGCGACCGAGGACGAGATCCTCGAGCACCTCGGCAGCGAGCCCGGGTTCCTGGGCCCGGTCGCCCCGCGCAAGCCGGTCACCGTGGTCGCCGACCGCAGCGTCGCCGCGATGGCCGATTTCGTGGTCGGCGCCAACGAGGCCGGCTACCACCTGGCGGGCGTGAACTGGGGGCGCGACCTGGCCGAGCCGGCGATCGTCGCCGACATCCGCAAGGTCGTCGCCGGCGATCCCTCGCCCGACGGCCAGGGCACCCTGGCGCTGGCGCGCGGCATCGAGGTCGGCCATGTGTTCGCGCTGGGCGACCGCTATTCGAAGGCGATGGGCTGCACCGTGCTCGACGCGAACGGCAAGCCGGTGCACCCACTGATGGGCTGCTACGGCATCGGCGTGTCGCGCATCGTCGCCGCGGCGATCGAACAGAACCACGACGAGGCCGGGATCGTCTGGCCGGAAGCGATGGCGCCGTGGCAAGTGGTAGTGTGTGTGATCAACCCGAAACAGGATGCGGCAGTCGCGGAAGCGGCCGGGTCGCTGTACCGCGAACTGCTCGACGCCGGCATCGAGGCCGCGCTCGACGACCGCGGCCTGCGCCCCGGCGCGATGTTCGCCGACATCGAGCTGATCGGCGTCCCGCACCGGGTCGTGGTGTCCGGCCGCGGGCTGGAGGCGGGCACGTACGAATATCGCGCGCGCGATTCGAAGGAATCGGAAAACCTCGACCGGAAGTCACTGCTCCAGCGCATCGGGATTTGATTATCCGCGGTGTTTGATTATCATCGGGAAAATGCGTCGATTATCGGCGCATTTATTCGCGCCGATAATGCCGGCGTTGATAATCCACAGATATCCACCCCACTGATTCCATTGGAGCCGTGATGACCATCGAACTCGAGCGCCTGTCCGCGCGGGAGCTGGACGCCCTGATCAACAAGGCGAAGAAGCGCAAGACCGTGCTCGGCAAGCGCAAGCCGGTCGCCACCGTCCGCCGCAAGGTGGCGGCGCTGGCGAAGTCGGAGGGTTACACCATCGAGGAGCTGTTCGGTGCCGCCAAGGCCGCGCCGAAGGCGCGCAAGGCCGCTGCGCCGCGCAAGAAGGCGGCGAAGAAGGTGGCGCCGAAGTACCGCAATCCGGCCAATCCCAAGGAAACCTGGACCGGCCGCGGCAAGCAGCCGCGCTGGATGGCCGCGCTGATCGCCAAGGGCAAGAAGCGCGAGGATTTCCTGATCCGCTGAGCCGCGCCGCGCATGCCGGCGGAACGCCGGCAGCGGGCAGGCACCCGGCGCCGCCAGGTCCCCTGACCCCGGCGGCGCCGATGGCGCCTGCCCGCGTCCGGCCATCTCGAATTGTGACCGCGGGTCATCGGGATGTATTTGCCTTTGCGTCCATGGTCCTTGACCGTGCGTCCGCCCCTGTGCCTACATGGCCCGCAGGCCCATCGCAGGACGGAGCCGTCGCCGATGCCGGAATCGCCCGTACCCTCCTCGGAGTTCGCCACCGCGCCGTTGCCCGGGTCGGAACAGTTCGACGCCTGGCGCGAGGCGATCTCGGTGATCTTCGACGTCGAGCCGCTGAAGCCGGCGCGCGCCGGCTTCGACGCCCGGGTCAAGGCCTACCACCTGGGTGAACTGCTGCTGGTCAACACCCGCTTCGACCGGCAGCGTTTCGTGCGCACCGAGCGCCAGGCGCGCAGCGACTGGATGGACCACTACCTGGTCCAGTTCTACCGCGACGGCGGCTATGTCGGCGAAGTCGGCAACGCGGGCATCCACATTCCCCCGGGCAGCGTGTCGGTGCTGGACCTGGCCCGTCCACTGGACACCCGCGCCAGTGCGGCCGAATGCCTGACCCTGGTGGTCCCGCGCGAGATCATGGCGGCCGCCCTGCCCGGCCACGGCAACCTGCACGGCCGCATCCTCGACGATGCGGCCGCGCGCCTGTTCCGCGACTACATGGCCAGCCTCGAGCGCAACCTGCCCGGGATCGAGGCGACGCAGGCCCAGGACGTCTCCGATGCGACGTTGCGCCTGCTCGCCGCCTGCCTGCAGCCCACGGGGCTGCAGCCGCACGCGGATGCGCAGGACCTGATGCTGCTCGCGCGCATCCGCAAGCACGTGGAGGCGCAACTGGACACGCCGACCGCCGATGGGCTGTCGGTCGAGGAGATCTGCCGGGTCGCCGGGGTGTCGCGCTCGCGTCTATACGCCCTGTTCAAGCACGAGGGCGGCGTGCACCACTACATCCTGGAACGGCGCCTGCTGCGCGTGCACCGCGCGTTGGCCGATCCGCGCGACGGGCGCCCGATCATGGAGCTGGCCGAGCGCTACGGCTTCGCCAGCCATGCGCACCTGAGCCGGCAGTTCCGCCAGCGCTTCGGCTACAGCCCCAGCGAGGTGCGCGGCAATCGCGCGCGGGTGTTGCGGATGCGCGCGAAGGTGGAGGACGCGGGTGGCAACAGCCCGCGCTTCGACGACTGGGTTCGGACGCTGCGGGCGTAGGGGGAGCGTGGAAAGCCGACCATGGGTCGGCTCTACGGGGTCGGCTCTACAGGAGCGGGTCTACAGGTTGCGGCGGGTGGGCAGCAGCAGGTTGCCCAGCAGCAGGCCCGCGACCAGCGCCAGCAGGATGTTGAGCACGCCCAGCGCGGCGCTTTCGCCCAGCGCGGTGTCCTGCTGCTGGACCAGGTTCATCACCCCGCGCAGGCTGGCGCTGCCCGGCACAAGCATCAGGATCCCCGGCACCCGCACCAGCGCGCCGGGGCGCTGCCGCCAGCGCGCGTAGGCGTTGCCGCCGGCGGTGAGCAGCAGCGCCGACAGGAACACGCCGGCCGGGCTGCCCCAGGCGGCGCCGCCCAGGCGCGAGACCAGGTAGCCGGCCATCGCCGCCAGCATCACCAGCGGGTAGTCGCGCGGTTTGGCCCGGAACAGCAGCGCGAACGAGAACGCCGCCAGCACCATCGCCGAGAATTCCACCAGCGCGGGCTGCGGGCGGAGCGCGCGCACCTGTGGCTCGATCCCGGCCAGTTGCGCCAGCGCCAGCGCCAGCGCGCTGCCCACGGTGAGCTTGAGCAACGTGGCCATCGCCCCTGCGAAGCGTGCGGTGCCGGACACCAGGTGCTGGCTGGTGAGCTCGTTGACCGCATTGGTCAGGCTCATGCCGGGCACCAGCACGATCAGCGCGGCGATGATCACCGTGTTGAGGTTGAGCGGGCCGACGAATGCCGCCACGCCGATCGCGACGAACGCGGCGGTCAGCGCCGCCAGCGCCTCGCCGGCCTCGCGCATCTGCGGCCGCCCGCGCGTGGCCAGCTCGAGCATGCCGATCAACACGCCGGCGGTCCCGGCGGTGGCGATGTCCAGCCACGGCAACCGCAGCAGCCCGGCGATCGCCGCCGCGGCAAGGCCGAAACCGAGCATCGTGGCGATGTTCGCGCGCCGCCCCGGCGGCGCTTCCAGCGCGTCCAGCGCGGCATGCCCCTCGCGGATGCCGAGCGTGCCGGCGACCACCTGCTCGGCGATGCGGTCGGCCTCGCACAGCTTGGCCAGGTCGGTGTCGCCGGGCGGCAGCCGGATCACGCGGGTGATGTCGCTCAGCCCCGGCGGCCGGCTCGGGTCGCTGAAGCTCAGGACCATGCCGGTCGGGTTCGACATCGGCTCGCAGTCGAGCCCGAGCTCGGCCGCGACCCCGATCACCGCCCCTTCCAGGCGCTGCGCGGTGGTGCCGTAACGGTGCAGGTGCTCGGCCAGTTCGACCACGAACGCCACCCGCGTGGCGTAGTCGGCCACCGTGGCCGGGGGCGTCCCCTGCGGGGCATCGGGCGTCGGGTTCGCGACCTGTTCCATGCCGCGAAGCATCGCACGCATGCACGCGGGAGTCTGTATCCTCGCGCCATGGTTGCCGCCAGCCACACCATGCCGGGCATCGACGCGGGCGACGCGGAGGCGGGCGTCGCGCGGCTGCTGGGCCATTGGACCCTGGCCGAGGCGCAGGCCATCGCGGGCGCCCTGCGCTCGGTGCCCGCCGGCGTGCGCCGCCTCGACGCGAGCGGCGTGGAGCGGCTGGATTCGCTGGGCGTGCTGCAGTTGCTGCGCTTCGCGCGCCGCAACCAGCTCGACTTCGCCAGCTTCACCTTCCGCGCCGACCACCACGCGCTGGTCGAGGCGATCGAGGACGTGGCCGACGACCGGCCCAAGGGCAAGCGCGAATACGGCTTCGCCGCGGCGCTGGGCCGGCTCGGCTTCGCCGTGGCCGACAACTGGAAGGAAATCATCGCGCTGGTCAGCTTCCTCGGCGAGAACCTGTCGAAGCTGCTGCGCATGGCCCACCAGCCGCGGCGCTTCCGCCCGACCGCGACCGTCTACCACATGGAGCAGGTCGGCCTCGACGCCGTGCCGCTGGTCGCGCTGCTGTCCTACCTGGTCGGCGCGGTGATCGCGTTCCTCGGCGCCAACATCCTCGCCGACTTCGGCGCCACCATCTACGTGGTCGAACTGGTGAACGTCGCCTTCCTGCGCGAGTTCGGCGTGCTGCTGACCTCGATCGTGCTCGCCGGCCGCACCGCAAGCGCGTTCACCGCGCAGATCGGGGCGATGGTCAGCCGCGAGGAAGTGGACGCGATCCGCACCCTCGGCCTGGACCCGGTCGACCTGCTGGTGATCCCGCGGCTGCTGGCGCTGCTGGTGATGCTGCCGCTGCTGACCTTCATCGCCGACGTCGCCGGCCTGCTCGGCGGCATGTCGGTCGGCGCCTTCGGCCTGGGCATCCCGCCGCCGGCCTACTTCGCGCGGATGCAGGAAACGATCGAGCTGCGGCATTTCCTGGTCGGAATGTCGAAGGCGCCGGTGTTCGCCATGGTGATCGGCCTGATCGGCTGCCTCGAGGGCCTGCAGGTGAAGGGCACCGCGCAGTCGGTCGGCGAGCGCACCACGTCCAGCGTGGTGCAGACGATCTCGCTGGTGATCGTGCTCGACGCGATCGCGGCGATCTGGTTCATGCAGATGGACTGGTGATGGGCACGACCTCCGGCCACGACGAACCGATCATCCGCGTGCGCGGCCTGGTCAACCGCTTCGGCAGCCAGGTGGTGCACGAGGCCCTGGACCTGGATGTGCGCCGCGGCGAGATCCTCGGCGTGGTCGGCGGCTCCGGCGCCGGCAAGTCGGTGCTGATGCGCTCGATCATCGGCCTGCGCCAGCCGCAGGCCGGCAGCGTCGAGGTGCTCGGCGTGGACGCGCTGTCGGAGGAAGCCGAGGACGCGCTGTACGTCGAGCGCAACACCGGGGTGCTGTTCCAGGACGGCGCGCTGTTCTCCTCGCTGACCGTGGGCGAGAACGTGGAGGTGCCGCTGAAGGAGCACTTCCCCGACCTGCCCGACTCGCTGCGCTACGAGCTGGCGTTGCTCAAGGTCAAGCTGGCCGGGCTGCCGGCCGACGCGATCGACAAGCTGCCCTCGCAGCTCTCCGGCGGCATGCGCAAGCGCGCCGGCCTGGCGCGCGCGCTGGCGCTGGACCCGCCGCTGTTGTTCCTGGACGAGCCGACCGCCGGGCTGGATCCGATCGGCGCGGCCGCCTTCGACCGTCTGATCCGTACCTTGCAGGAAGCGCTGGGCCTCACCGTGTTCCTCATCACCCACGACCTGGACACCCTGTACGCTATCTGCGACCGGGTCGCGGTGCTGGCGCAAAAGCGCATCCTCGCGGTGGGCCCGGTGTCCGAACTGGAGCGGCTGGACGACGAGTGGGTACAGTCCTATTTCAATGGCCCGCGCGGACGGGCCGCCCGGGAGACCGCCGCGCGCGGGATGCCGGCCGCCGACGGGGGACTCGCATGACCGGGGGCATCGCCTAGATGGAAACCAAGGCCAACTACGTCCTGATCGGCGCCTTCACCCTGGCCACGGCGGCGTTCCTGCTGCTGTTCGGCCTGTGGGCGGCGAAATATTCGTCCGAGCGTGACTGGCAGGCCTACCAGGTGGTGTTCACCGAGCCGGTCACCGGGCTCACCGAGGGCAGCTCGGTGCAATACAACGGCATCGCCGTGGGCACCGTCGAGCGGCTCGACCTGGACCGCAAGGATCCGCGCCGGGTGATCGCGCGGCTCAAGATCAAGGCCAGCACGCCGGTGAAGGTGGACACCCGCGCCAAGCTCTCGATCACCGGCCTGACCGGCGTCCCGTTCATCCAGCTCACCGGCGGCAGCCCGGACGCGCCGTCGCTGGCCCGGACCAGCCGCGACGACGTGCCGACGATCGCGGCCGAAGCCTCGGCGCTGCAGAACATCGCCGACACCGCCAACCGCCTGGTCGCGCGCATGGACCAGGTACTGAGCGAGGAGAACGTGGAGCGCATCGCCAACACGCTGGAGAACATCGAGGCGATGACCGGCGCGGTGGCGGCGCAGCGCGAAGACCTGCGCCAGCTCATCGTCAACGCGCGCGAATCCAGCGAACTGCTGCAGCGCACCCTCGGCAGCACGAATCGCGCGGTCGAAGACATCGACCGCGAACTGGTGGACAAGCTCCCGGCGCTGGTGGCCAAGCTGGACCGCACGCTCGACAACCTCGACTCGGCCGCCGGCGGCGCCGATGCGATCCTCAACGAGAACCGCGCCGCGATCCGCAGCTTCGCCAACGACGGCCTGGCCCAGCTCGGCCCGACCCTGGCCGAGCTGCGCGCGCTGGTGCGCGACCTCCGCCGGATCAGCGAGAAGATGCAGGGCAACCCGGCCGGGTACCTGCTGGGGCGGAATGGGCCGAAGGAGTTCGATCCGGATGAACAGCGTTAGGACGGGAGACGGGAGACGGGAGACGGGAGACGGGAGCACCACGCGGTGGCTGGTCGCCACGGCGGCGCTGGCGCTTGCGCTGGGCGGATGCTCGATCGTGGGCGGGGAGAAGGTTCCGGTGACGATCTACGCGCCGATGCCCGAACTCCAGGCCGATCCGGGCTGGCCGGCGCTGGATGCGCAGCTCTCGATCTCCGCGCCGCACGTGCCGGACATGCTCGACGGCCATCGCATCGCGGTGCGGCCGGTGCCCGGCGAGCTGCAGGTGTACAAGGGCGCGGCCTGGGCGGAGACGCCCGGCGAACAGTTGCGCGCGGCGCTGCTGCAGGTGCTCGAGGCCTCGGGCAAGCTCGACGGGGTCGCCCGCCACGGCAGCGGCGTCGCCGCCGACTACCGGCTGGACCTGGACGTGCGTCGCTACGAGGCCGACTACGCCGGCGGCGCGACCCCGCGCGCGACGATCGAAGTGAGCGCGAAACTGCTGCGCAGCGTCGGCCAGGAGATCGTCGCCTCGCGCACCTTCCGCCAGGCGGTGCCGGCCGCGGGCACCGACACCGCGCCGGTGTCCAGCGCCTTCGGCGCCGCGCTCGGCGCGATCGCGCAGGAAATAGCCGGGTGGACGCTGCAGGCCGGCGCCGAGGGCGAGGCCGCGACTGCTACAGGTTCTGGTAGTTGGGCCCGGAGCCGCCCTCCGGCGTCACCCAGGTGATGATCTCGTAGGGATCCTTGATATCGCAGGTCTTGCAGTGCACGCAGTTGGCGCTGTTGATCTGCAGCCTGCGGCCGCCGGCGTCCTCGACCATCTCGTAGACCCCCGCCGGGCAGAAGCGCTCGCAGGGATTGCCGTACTCGATCGTGCAGCGGTCGACGCAGATGCTGGTGTCGTGGACCACCAGGTGCACCGGCTGGTCCTCGTCGTGCTGGGTCGCGGCGAAGTACACGCCCTGCAGGCGGTCGCGCGGCGGCAACTCGCGGGCCAGGTAGTCGCGCCTGGGCGCCTCGTACTGGCCGATCTTCTCCAGCGAGGACCAGTCGGGCTTGTTGCGCAGGGTCCAGGGCGAGGCCCCGCCGGTCAGCGTTTCCCAGGCCGCGTTGAGCATGCCCAGCCATAGCCCGCGCTTGAAGCCGGGCTTGACGTTGCGCACCTTGCGCAGCTCGTCCATCGCCGGGGAGGCGCGCAGCTTCGCATCGAAACCGGTGCTCTCCAGCATGCCGGCGCCCGCCTGCGCGGCGATGTGTTCCGCCGCGAGCATGCCGGAACGGATGGCCTGGTGCGTGCCCTTGATCTTGGGCACATTGAGCAGGCCGGCGCCGTCGCCGACCAGCAGCGCGCCTGGCATCTCCACCTTCGGCAGCGACTGGTAGCCCCCGGTCACGATCGCGCGCGCGCCGGCCGAGAGGATGCTGCCGCCTTCCAGCAATGGCTTTACCGAGGGATGGTTCTTCCACTGCTGGAAGGCTTCCCACGGCTTGTACTGCGGATCCTTGTAATCCAGGCCCGAGACGTAGCCGAGCGCGATCCGGTCCTTGTCCAGGTGGTAGAGGAAGCTGCCGCCGTAGGTGGCGTTGTCGGCCGGCCAGCCGAAGCTGTGCACGATCTTCCCGGGCGACACCCGCCCCGGCGGCACCTGCCACAGTTCCTTGATTCCGATCGAATAGCCCTGCGGGTCGCTGTCCGCGTCCAGGCCGAAGCGCTTGACCAGCTGCTTGGTGAGGCTGCCGCGCGCGCCCTCGGCCAGCACCGTCAGCTTCGCGCGGATGTCGATGCCCTGGGTGTAGCCCGGCTTGTGGCTGCCGTCCTTCGCCACGCCCATGTCGCCGATGCGCACGCCGGCGACGCGGCCGTCCGGGTCGTGCAGCACCGAGGCCGCGGCGAAGCCGGGGTAGATCTCCACGCCCATCGCCTCGGCCTGCGGCGCCAGCCAGGCGCACATCGCGCCGAGGCTGACGATGAAGTTGCCGTGGTTGCGCATGCCCGGGGGCACCGGCAGCCTGCGGCCGCCGGTCTTCGACAGCAGCCAGAACTCGTCCTCGGTCGCCGGCACGCAGATCGGCGGCGGGTTGTCGCGCCAGCCCGGGAGCAAGGCATCCAGCGGACCGGGCTCGATCACCGCCCCGGACAGGATGTGGGCGCCGACGCTGGCGCCCTTCTCGATGATGCAGACCGACAGGTCCGGCGCGAGCTGTTTCAGCCGGATGGCGAACGCGAGCCCGGCCGGGCCCGCGCCCACCGTGACGACGTCATATTCCATGACATCGCGTTCGGCTTCCATCAGGGCACGACGAACCAGTCGAGGGACACCGCGTCCAGCACCTGGCGGCCGCCGCGGTCGGCATCCGGCCACAACACGTTGTCGCCGTTGGCGGCGTTGCGCCACAGGATGTCGTAGGTGCCGTCGGAGTCGTAATCGCCGGCCGCGGCGACGAACCAGCTCGTCGTCGCCACCCGCGTCACCGCCTGCTTGGTGCTGCCGTTGGCGCTCTTCCAGATGGTGTTCTTGCCGGTCCCGTCGTGGCGCCAGAGGATGTCGTCGTTGCCATCGCCGTTGAAGTCGCCGGCCGCCGCGACCTTCCAGTTCGCGTCGGATACGCGGCGCAGGGTCTTGCGGTTCGCGCGATCGCCGGAGTACCACACCGTGTTCTTGCCGGTGGTGGCATGGCGCCAGAAGATGTCGGCCTCGCCGTCGCCGTCGAAGTCGCCCACGCCGACGACTTCCCACTTGGTGTCGGAGATCGCCGTCAGGCTCTTGCGGCGGGACTGCTGGGCGGAAAACCAGATGGTGTTCTTGCCACTCTTGGAATTGCGCCACAGCACGTCGACCTCGCCGTCGCCGTCGAAGTCGCCGCTGCCCGCGAGCCTCCAGTCGGTGCCGACGTCGTTCGTCGGCAGCGATGCGCCGGCGCTGCCGGAACGCCAGATCCGGTTCGCGCCGGTGTCCTGGTTGCGCCAGTAGAGGTCGGCGATGCCGTCACCGTTGAAGTCGGCAATCGCCGCCAGGCGCCAGGCCAGGTCGGTCTCGGCGTCGAATTCCTGGCGGCTGCCGCGGTCGGCGGACAGCCAGGCGACGTTGCGGCCGTCGCTGGCGTTGCGCCAGAACACGTCCGAGGCGCCGTCGCCGTCGACGTCATTGCGGACTCCGGTGGTTTCCGGGACCACCGTGGCGCGGAATCCGGCGACCACCGGGATGGTGTTCGCCAGGGTCTGTGCGTTGTTGGTGTCGGTGACGCCGCAGGCCTGGCCACCGCAGTAGTCGATGAACGGCGAGGAGAACACCGGTAGCGGCACCTGGCCGGAGTCGCCGTAGGCCATCACCGTGTAGAACTTGTTGCTGCCGGCGGAGGTCTTGTAGCCGAACGAATAGACGTAGGCGCCGTAGTCGTCCGGGTTGTCGAGCGTGCCGTCGTCGCCCTTCGCCGTTTCCTTGTCGTGCCCGGCACCCATGTTGTGGCCGAGCTCGTGGGCGAAGGTGGCCTCGCGGCAGTAGTAGGTGTGGCCGTCGTCCTCGTTCTTGTCCTGGCCGTCGCTGACCACCGAGTAGCCGAGCTGGTCCCAGCCGTCGTCGGGGGTGATGCCCTGCAGCCCGCCGCCGAGCAGCCAGGCGATGCCGCAACCCTCGTGCTCGGGGTCGAGGAACTTGCGCACCAGCACCACCAGGTCGGCACCGTAGGTTTCGCGCGCGGCGCGAAGGTCGTCGAAGGCCGGGTCTGGCGTGATCGGGCCGCTACCGGAGACGTAGCCGCTGAGGGCCTGCAGCGCGACCCGGTTGCTGTTCGCGTCGGTGTAGTCGACGCTCATCGCATGCACCAGGCGCACCCTGGCGTTGACGCCGCTGTTCTCGTACGCGAGGTTGGTGATGTCGACAAGCTCGTGGATCCGGGTCAGCGCCGCGGAGGCGCCTTCGACCGCGGCCTCGAAGCCGACGGTGTAGCCGACCAGCACGTCCACCACCGGCTGGTCGCCGGCCACCGCGAGGGCCTGCGCGGCCAGTGCGCGGGAGACACCGTCGTCGGTGGCGCCGGGGGACAGTCGCGTCAACCGGGGGATGTCGTAGTCGGGCCGCGAGGGCCGGGTGGCCTCGTTGTCGATCGCCGCGACCAGGGCGGGATCGGTCTCGACCAGCCAGGTCGCCCCGCCGCGCATGTCCACCCGCAGCGGCAGGCCAAGGTCCTGGCCGATGGTGCCGAACACCGCCTCGGCACCGATGGTCAGCACGGTCTGCAGGTGCGGCTTCCCGGCGAGGTGGCCGATCCAGGTCCAGTCGCCGCTGGGATGCTCGATGTGGCGGTCGTAGACGATGTCCAGCAGCCGCCCGTCCGGGGTGGTCAGGCGCATGTGGCCGCTGGCGATCGCGTTGATCGCGTGGGCTTCGCTGATGCCGGCCCGGTGCCAGGTGTAGGCCCCGGTGGCGCGGGCGATCCGGCCCGGATAGGTGGCCAGCTCGCCATGGTCGGGCAGCGCGGCGGCCTCGCTCAGGCCGCGGCTCGCGAGGATGCCCCGGAGCTGCGACTGGCCGGCCGCCGAGAGCGTGGCCAGGCCGGCCGCCTGCGACGGCGACGATGAAAACGGCAGCGCCCCCGGGGCGCGCGCGGCGGTCGCGGCCGCGGTGGCGGACCCGGTGGCGGCCGGGTCCTGGCTGCTGGTGCAGGCGCCGGCCAGCAGGACCAGCGCGGCGACGGTGACGAGACTCTTGGCTTTCACGACGACTTTCCCCCAGTTGGACCTCGGATCGTGCCGTCGGATGGCGCCCGGCACAAGTTCCGCGGCCGGATCGGCCTTCAACCGTTCACGATCTCGCACCCTGTCTTCGCCCGGAGTTCAGCTTCGTCGACGCCGGGCGCCAGTTCGACCAGGCGCAGCCCCTCCGGGGTGACGTCGAGCACGCCAAGGTCGGTGATGATGCGGTCGACGACACCGACGCCGGTCAGCGGCAGGGTGCATTCGCGCAGGATCTTGGGCGCGCCCGTCTTGGTGGTGTGCTCCATCAGCACCACCACCCGCTGCACGCCGGCCACGAGGTCCATGGCCCCGCCCATGCCCTTGACCATCTTGCCGGGGACCATCCAGTTGGCCAGGTCGCCCTTGTCGGTGACCTCCATCGCGCCGAGGATCGCCAGGTCGATGTGGCCGCCGCGGATCATCGCGAACGAGTCGTGGCTACCGAAGTAGCTGGCGCCCTTGCGCGCGGTAACGGTCTGCTTGCCGGCGTTGATCAGGTCGGCGTCGAGTTCGTCCTCGGTCGGGAACGGGCCGATGCCGAGCAGGCCGTTCTCCGACTGCAACCAGACGTCCACGCCCTCGGGGATGTGGTTGGCCACCAGGGTCGGCAGGCCGATGCCGAGGTTCACGTAGGCGCCGTCGGTCAGTTCCCGGGCGGCGCGCTTCGCCATTTCGTCGCGGGTCCAGGCCATCAGTGCGCCTCCTGGCGGATGGTGCGCTGCTCGATGCGCTTCTCGGGGGTGGCGTTGAGCACGATGCGGTCCACGTAGATGCCCGGCAGGTGCACGTGGTCCGGGTCGATGGCGCCGACCTCGACGACTTCCTCGACCTCGGCGACGCAGACCTTGCCGGCCATCGCGCAGGCCGGGTTGAAGTTGCGCGCGGTCTTGCGGAACACCAGGTTGCCGGCCTTGTCCGCCTTCCAGGCCTTGACCAGCGACACGTCGGCGACCAGCGCGGTTTCCATCACGTACATGCGGCCGTTGAACTCGCGCGTCTCCTTGCCCTCGGCGACCACCGTGCCGTAGCCGGTGGCGGTGAAGAACGCGGGAATGCCGGCGCCGCCGGCGCGCAGGCGCTCGGCCAGGGTGCCCTGCGGGTTGAACTCGAGCTCGAGCTCGCCGCCGAGGAACTGCCGCTCGAATTCCTTGTTCTCGCCGACATAGGACGAGATCATCTTGCGGATCTGTCGCGTCTCCAGCAGCTGGCCCAGGCCGAAGCCGTCCACGCCCGCGTTGTTGGAGATCACGGTGAGGCCCTTGACGCCGGAATCGCGCAACGCCGCGATCAGTGCCTCCGGAATGCCGCACAGCCCGAAACCGCCGACCGCCAGCGTCTGCCCGTCGGCGACGACGCCGCGCAGCGCTTCGTGGGCGTCGCTGAAAACCCTGGTTGCTGCCATGGAAAACCGCTTCCCGCTGGTGTGAAACACCTAGTCTAGCGCGTGTCCGGCGCCGGTCAGCCGACCAGTGTCCGGACCAGGCGCTCGGCCAGCTGCTCGGGGGTCCCGGCGACGGTGTCGAGCACCACTTCAGGATGCTCCGGCACCTCGTACGGCGAGTCGATGCCGGTGAAGTTGCGAAGCTCGCCGGCCCGCGCCTTGGCGTACAGGCCCTTGGCGTCGCGCGCCTCGGCCACTTCCAGCGGCGTGTCCACGAACACCTCGATGAACTCGTCTTCGGCGAACAGCTCGCGCGCCATGCGCCGCTCGGCGCGGAACGGCGAAATGAAGCTCACCAGCACCACCAGCCCGGCGTCGACCATCAGCTTCGCCACTTCGGCGACGCGGCGGATGTTCTCGACCCGATCCTCGGCGGTGAAGCCCAGGTCCTTGTTGAGGCCGTGGCGCACGTTGTCGCCGTCGAGCAGGTAGGTGTGCATGCCCATCGCCAGCAGCCGCTTCTCGACCAGGTTGGCGATGGTCGACTTTCCGGCGCCGGACAGGCCGGTGAACCACAGGCAGCGCGGCTGCTGGTGCTTGATCCGCGAACGCGCGGCCTTGTCCACCTCCAGGTGTTGCCAGTGGATGTTGCCGGCGCGGCGCAGGGCGAAATCGAGCGTGCCCGCGGCGACCGTGGCGTTGGTCTGGCGGTCGATCAGGATGAACGCGCCCAGCTCGCGGTTGTCGGCGTAGGCCTCGAACGGCACCGGCAGGTCGAGGTACAGGTTGCAGTACGCGACCTCGTTGAGCTCCAGGCTCTTCGCGGCGAGTTCTTCCTGGGTGTTGACGTCGACCTTGTGCTTGATCTCGGTGACTTGCGCGCCGACGGTGCGGGTGCCGATCCGCAGCCAGTAGGGCCGGCCGGGCAGCAGCGGCTGCTCGCCCAGCCACAGCAGGTGCGCGGCGAACTGGTCGGAAATCTCCGGCGCGTCGGCCGCCGCGGCGATCACGTCGCCGCGGCTGGCGTCGATCTCGTCCTCCAGGGTCAGCACCACCGCCTGCCCGCGTCCAGCGACCTCGAGGTCGCCGTCGGCGGTGACGATCCGCTTGACCCGCGAGCGCTGCCCGGAAGGCAACACCGAGATCGAGTCGCCCGGGGCCACCGTGCCTGCCGCGATGGTGCCGGCGAAGCCCCGGAACTCCTGGTTCGGCCGGCACACCCACTGCACCGGCATGCGCAGGCCGAGCTGGCGGCCGTTGCGGTCCACCTGCACGGTTTCCAGGTGCTGCAGCAGCGACTCGCCCTCGTACCACGGCGTGTTCGCCGAGCGCTCGAGCATGTTGTCGCCCTTCAGCGCGGAGACCGGGATGCAGGTGACGTGCGGGATGCTCAGGTCCTTCGCCAGCGCCCGGTAGCCGGCGCAGATGTCGTCGAACACCTGCTGGTCGTAGCCGACCAGGTCCATCTTGTTCACCGCCAGCAACACGTGGCGGATGCCCAGCAGCGACACGATGTAGCTGTGCCGGCGGGTCTGGGTGAGCAGGCCCTTGCGCGCGTCCACCAGCACCACCGCCAGGTCGGCGGTGGACGCGCCGGTGGCCATGTTGCGGGTGTACTGTTCGTGGCCCGGGCAGTCGGCGACGATGAACTTGCGCCGGTCGGTGCCGAAGAAGCGATAGGCGACATCGATGGTGATGCCCTGCTCGCGCTCCGCGGCCAGCCCGTCCACCAGCAATGCGAAGTCGATCTCGCCGTTCTGGGTGCCGAAGCGCTTGCTGTCGCTTTCCAGCGCGCTGACCTGGTCGTCCAGCAGCAGCTTGGTGTCGTGCAGCAGGCGGCCGATCAGCGTGCTCTTGCCGTCGTCCACGCTGCCGCAGGTGATGAAGCGCAGCAGGCCCTTCGACTCATGCTGCTCCAGGTACGCAGCGACCGTGGCTTCCGCCGTTCCGTCTCCCGGCTCCCGGCTCGCGATTCCCGCCGCCATCAGAAATAGCCCTCCTGCTTCTTCTTCTCCATCGACGCCGACGGATCGTGGTCGATCACCCGGCCCTGACGCTCGGAGGTCGTGGCGACCAGCATCTCGGCGATGATCTTCTCCAGCGTGTCGGCGCCGGACTCGATCGCGCCGGTCAGCGGATAGCAGCCCAGCGTGCGGAAACGCACCTGCTTCATCTTCGGGGTTTCGCCCGCGCGCAGCGGCAGGCGCTCGTCATCCACCATGATCAGCGCGCCGTCGCGCTCGACCACCGGGCGCTCCGCGGCGAAGTACAGCGAGGGCACCGGGATGTTCTCGCGGTAGATGTAGAGCCACACGTCCAGCTCGGTCCAGTTCGAGATCGGGAACACGCGCACCGACTCGCCCTTGTGGATCCGCGCGTTGTACAGGTCCCACAGCTCCGGGCGCTGGTTCTTCGGGTCCCAGCGGTGCTGGGCGTTGCGGAACGAGAAGATCCGTTCCTTCGCGCGCGACTTCTCCTCGTCGCGGCGGGCGCCACCGATCGCGGCGTCGAACTGCCAGTGGTCCAGCGCCTGCTTCAGCGCCTGGGTCTTCATCACGTCGGTGTGCACGGTGGCGCCGTGGCTGACCGGGCCGATGCCCTGGGCCAGCCCTTCGGGATTGGTCCAGGTGCGCAGCTCCACCCCGGTCTCCGCGGCGCGACGGTCGCGGAACGCGATCATCTCGCGGAACTTCCACTTCGTGTCCACGTGCAGCATCGGGATCGGCGGGCGAGCGGGGAAGAACGCCTTGACCAGCAGGTGCAGCAGCACCGAGCTGTCCTTGCCGACCGAGTACATCATCACCGGGTTGCGGAACTCCGCGGCGACTTCGCGCAGGATGTGGATGCTTTCGGCTTCCAGGCGGTCCAGGTGCGAGAGCATCTTCGGGTCGGGGGTCACTGCGCGGGTGCCTCTCTCTTGTTCGGGTGCATGGCGTGGGTATACGTCATTCTAGCGACGATCCGGCCTGGAACGGCCATCAGAACGGCCAGAACACGGGAATCGCCGACAGGACTGCGGTGCCGACCACAACCGACAACGGCAGGCCGAAGCGCACGTAGTCGGTAAAGCGGTAGCCGCCGGGACCGTAGACCATCAGGTTGGTCTGGTAGCCGATCGGGGTGATGAAGCCGGCCGAGGCGCCCATCATCACCGCGATCACGAACGGCATTGGCTGCACGCCCACGGCGGCCGAGGCCGCGAGCGCGACCGGGAACATCAGGACCGCCGCGGCGTTGTTGGTGATGATCTCGGTGAACACGACCGTGGCCACGTACACCAGCACCAGGGTGATGAACGGGTCGCCCGCGGCGAGGTCGCCGAGGTGGGTCGCCGCCAGCGCGGCCACGCCGCTCTTCTCCAGCGCCGCGCCCAGCGCGAACGAACAGGCGATGACGACGATCAGGCGCAGGTCCACGCTGCGGCGCAGCTCGGCCACGTGCACGCAACGCGCCAGCAGGACCAGCAGCGCGGCCACCAGCGCCGAGACCAGGATGTCGACGCCGAGCACGGTATTCGCCAGCACCATCAGCGCGATCACCCCCAGCGCCACCAGCGCCCGGCCGCGGTCCACCCGCGGGGCCCCGTCCACCTCGTTGACCAGCAGGAAGTCGGCGCTGCCGCCCTGGCGGTGGGCAAAATCGGCATCGGTCTCCAGCAGCAGGGTGTCGCCGGCCTGCATCACGACTTCGCCGGGCTTGCGCGGCAGGCGCTCGCCGCGCCGGGCCACGGCGATCACCGCGGCGTTGTAATGGCTGCGGAAGGCGGACTGGACCAGGGTGCGGCCGACCGCCGGCGAGAACGGCGACAGCACCACTTCCACCAGGGTGCGCTGGCCGCCCGCGTCGTCGATCTTGAACACCTGGTCGCTGGCCGGGCGCAGGCCGGGCACGCGGCGCAGCTCGCGCACGGCGTCGGTGGCGCCGACGAACACCAGCCGGTCGCCGCCACGCAGGACCTCGGTGGGCGGCACCGCGGTGCGGACTTCCCCGCCGCGCACCAGTTCGACCAGGAACGAGCCGGCCAGCTGGCGCAACCGCGCCTGGCCGATGCTCAGGCCGGCCACCGGGCCGTCCGCCTCGACCAGCATCTCGACCACGTATTCGCGGATGTCGCCGGCCTGCTGCAGGGCCGAGCGCCGCACCGGCAGCAGCCAGCGGCTGGCCAGCATCAGGTACAGGCCGCCGGCCAGCGCCGCGGCCAGGCCGACCCCCAGGGGGTCGAACATGTCCAGCGGCTCGAGCCCGCCCCGCTGCAACACCAGGCCGGCCACGATCAGGTTGGTGCTGGTCCCGACCAGGGTGCACATGCCGCCGAGGATCGTGGCGTAGTTCATCGGCAGCAGCAGCTTGGAGGGGGCGATGCCGCTGCGCCGGCTCCAGTGCTCGATGGCCGAGGCCAGCATGGCCACGATCGGGGTGTTGTTGATGAACGCGGACAGCGGCGCGGAGATGCCCACCAAGCGCGCCTGCGCCCGCCATTCGCCCCGCGGCCGGCCGAGCACCCAGTCGCCGATCCAGCGGATCGCGCCGGTGGACTTCAGCGCCGCCACCAGCACGAACAGCACCGCCACGGTCAGCACCCCGGGGTTCCAGAATCCGGCCAGCGCCTCGCGCGGGCCGAGGATGCCGCTGGCCATCAGCACCGCCACCGCGCCCAGCAGCACTTTGTCCGGGGTGAAGCGCTCCCACAGCAACAGCGCCAGCGTTGCCAGCACGATGCCGATCGTGAGCCATCCCTGCCAGTCGAGAGCGGACATCGAACCCCTGCGCGTTAGAATGCACAGTTTAGCGGACCGGGCCTGGCGGCCCGCCGCCCGTTGAGAGAGAGGACCCCCCACCGATGAAGATCCTGGTCGCCTACAAGCGCGTGGTGGACGCCAACGTCCGCATCCAGGTCAGGCCGGACGGCTCCGGCGTGGTCACCGACGGCGTCAAGCTGTCGGCCAACCCGTTCGACGAGATCGCGCTGGAAGAGGCGCTGCGCCTGCGCGACAAGGGCATCGCGACCGAGGTCGTGGTCGCCACCATCGCTCCCGCCGACGCCCAGGCGCACCTGCGCAACGGCCTGGCGATGGGCGCCAACCGCGCCATCCACGTGGTCACCGACGCCGGCCAGGACGTGCCGCCGCTGGCCGCCGCGCGGACCCTGCTCAAGCTGGTCGAGAAGGAACAGCCGGACCTGGTGATCCTCGGCAAGCAGGCGATCGACGACGACGCCAACCAGACCGGGCAGATGCTCGCGACCCTGTGGCAGCGCCCGCAGGCGACCTTCGCCTCGAAGCTGGAGGTCGCGGCCGGCAAGGCCACCGTGACCCGCGAGGTCGACGCGGGCCTGGAAACGCTCGAAGTCGACCTGCCCGCCGTCGTCACCACCGACCTGCGCCTGAACGAGCCGCGCTTCATCAAGCTGCCGGACATCATGAAGGCCAAGAGCAAGCCGCTGGAGTCGATCCCGTTCGCCGACCTCGGCGTGGAGGCGGGCGAAGGCCTCAAGGCCGTGCAATACGCGCCGCCGGCGCAGCGCAGCCGCGGGACGATGGTGAAGGATGCGGCGGAGCTGGTCGCCGCGCTGAAGCAGAAGGGGTTGCTGTGATGGCCAAGGTACTGATCGTCGCCGAACACCAGGACGGCAGGCTCAACGCGGCCACCGCCAAGTGCGTGTCCGCCGCGCAGGCGCTGTCGCCCGAGGCCATCGACGTGGTCGTGCTCGCGGCCGATGCCGCCGCGGTCGCTGCCGAGGCGGCGAAGCTGGCCGGCGTGGCGCGCGTGCTCGCGGTGTCCAGCCCCGCCAACGAGCACGCGATCGCGCAGGTGCTGGCGCCGCAGGTGGCCAGCCTGGCGGCCGGGTATACGCATGTGTTCGGGCCTTCCACCACCTTCGGCAAGGACCTGATGCCCTGCGTCGCCGCGCTGCTCGGCGTCGCGCAGGTCTCCGACCTGATGGCGGTCGAAGGCGAGCACCGCTTCAAGCGCCCGATCTACGCCGGCAACGCGATCGTCACGGTCGAGGCGCCAGCCGGGCAGGCGGTGGTTGCCACGGTGCGCACGGCCTCGTGGCCGGAAGCCGCGCGCGACGGCAACGCCACGGTCGAAGCGGCCACGGTCGAGGCCACCCTGCCCACGCATACCCGCTTCGTCGGCCTGGCGGCCGGCAAGTCCGACCGTCCCGACCTGCAGAGCGCGAAGCGCGTGGTCTCCGGCGGCCGCGGGGTCGGCTCGAAGGAGAACTTCGACATCATCTACAAGCTGGCCGACCGGCTCGGCGCCGCGGTCGGCGCCTCGCGCGCCGCGGTGGACGCCGGCTACGTGCCGAACGAACTGCAGGTCGGCCAGACCGGCAAGATCATCGCCCCGGAGCTGTACGTCGCGGTCGGCATCAGCGGCGCGATTCAGCACCTCACCGGGATCAAGGACGCCGGCACCATCGTCGCGATCAACAAGGACGCCGACGCGCCGATCTTCGAAGTGGCCGACATCGGCCTGGTCGGCGACCTGTTCGCGATCCTGCCGGAACTGGAAAGGGCGCTGGACGCGTGAAGCCCGCGCGGGCGTTGCCGCCGCTGCCCCGCGCTGCACTCGTGCTGGGCGCGGCGGTGGCGTTCGCGCTGCTGGCCTGGTCGCTGGACCGGCGCATGCTAGGCGTGGCCCAGGAGGCCTACTTCGGCTTCCGGCCGGTGTTCTCCAACGCGCTCCCTGGCCTGCTCGGCGCGCTGGTGCTGGTGGTCCTCACCCGGCGCCCGCTGCTCTCGCTGCTGGTCGTGGCCGGGCTGCAGGCGCTGGTCTACCGCATCGGCACGGTCAAGCTGCAGGTGCTCAACGACCCGATCGGCCTGCAGGACCTGTACTTCCTCACCAACCTCTCGCCGGCCAGCGTCTCGCTGCTGGGTGCCTACGTCGAGCGCCCGTACCTGGTGCTCGGCGGCATGGTCGCGCTGGGCGCGCTGGCAGGCATGGCCTGGTGGCTCGAGCGGCCGGCGTTCCGCGCGTTCCGCTGGACCCACGCGGGGCTGGCGCTGCTGGCCATCGGCCTGTGCGCGACGCTGGTCGCCGCGCGCGCACCCTGGGACCAGCTCTACACGAAGGAGGCCCTGCGGCCGTCGCGCTTCCAGGCGATGACCGCGATCCTGCACGGCGGGCAGATGTCGAGCCTGGTGTACAGCCACATCCGCAACCGGCGGACGCTGGACACGCTGGACGAGGCCGCACTGTCGCGGCTGCTGGACGAGGTGCCCGTGCCCGCCGCCGCGGCGCCGGCCACCGGCGCCGCGCGCCCGGACGTCGTCGTGTTCCTCAGCGAGTCGCTGTTCGACCCTTGGCGCATGCAAGGCATGGACGCGCTGCCCGATCCCGTTCCCGAGGTCCGCGCCGCGATCGCCGCGGGCCATGGCGGCGCCATGATCGCGCCGACTTTCGGTGGCGGCACCGTGCGCACCGAGTTCGAAGTGCTGACCGGCATGCCGGTGTCGGCTTTCCCGGACGCGCGATACCCGTACGTCAGCCTGGTGCGCCAACGCATCCCCGGCCTGGTCTCGCAGCTCGAGGCGCACGGCTACCGCAGCGTGGCGATCCACGGCAATGCCGGCAGCTTCTGGAACCGCACCAACGCCTACCGTGCGATGGGATTCGACCGGTTCCTGACCCGCGACGATTTCCCCGCCGATGCACCCCGCGACGGGCGCTATTTCTCCGACACGGCGACCACGGACCTGGTGTTGCGCGAACTCGACCGGCCCGCCGGCGCGCCGCCGCAGCTCGTCGTGGCCATCAGCATCGAGGCGCACGGGCCGTACCGGCACGCGCGGGAAGCCGACACCGCGACGCGCGACGCGATCCCGGTTCCCGATGTCCTGCCACCGAAGGAAGCGGCCGAGTTGCGCGACTACCTCTACCACGCGCGGCATGCGGACGCGCAGTTCGGGCGCCTGCTGCGCGAACTGGAGGCGCGCACGCGACCGACGGTGGTGCTGTTCTTCGGCGACCATCTCCCTGGCTTCACCGGCATCTACGAGCGCCTCCCGTTCCAGGACGGCGAGTCGCGCTGGCGGCAACCGGTGCCATGGGTGATCTGGCGCAGCGACCGCCCGGGGCAGGCGCTGGATGCACCGTCGGAAATGGCGGCGTGGATGCTGCCGGGTCAGCTGCTGCGCGTCGCCGGCCTCGACGACGATGCCTGGTTCGCGCTGACCGACGCGGTCGCGCGCCGGCTCGACGGCGCGCCCCGGCCGGTCCAGGGCCGGCTGATGCGCGGCCTGGAGGCTGCCGCGGTCGCGCGGCTCAATGGCAGCCTCGGCGCACGCCTGGAGGCGCATCGCGCCGCGACCACGGAGCAAAGGCCATGAACGCGCGGCGCCTGCTGCCCGCGTGGATCGCGCTGCTGGCGCTGGCGGCCTGCTCGCGCGCGAGCCTGGAGCTCGACCCGGCGCTGGTCCCGGCGTGCAAGCCGGGCCATTCCGAGGTCATCGAAGTGCGCTGGGACGCGCGCGACAGCGGCGCGAAGCGGATCGCGATCGACGTGCTGCGCCCGGGCACCGCCGCCAAGCCGTGGATCAGCGGCGCGCCCAGCGGTTCGCGCAGGACCGGGCGCTGGGGCAACGACGGGCTCACCTTCGTGCTGCGCGACCAGGATGGCCGCGAGCTGGCCCGGCGCACGATCGAGAGCGGCGCCTGCCCCGAAGCGCAGGACGACTGACCCGGCCGGTCCGGCGGGCCGTGGTCAGCAGCGCCCTTCCAGGCCCATCAGGCGCAGGGCCTGGCGCACGTCGTCGACGTTGCGGACCAGCGAGTCGTTGCTGCCCAGGATCTTGCGCGTGGGCGTGGACAGCGCCACCGGGTCGACGCCGAGGAAGAGCTGCAGCTCCTCCAGCACCGGGTGCGAGGGATCGACCACGTCTTCGTAATCGACCATGAAGCGGCGGTGCTCCGGGTACACGCGGGCGACGTCCTCCTCGCGCTGCAGCACGTCCAGGATGTAGGCGACCGCGTGGCGCACGTCGACCTCGAACGGTTCCACCTCGGGCCGGTCCGCCTCGTTGCCGATCCAGGTGACGCCGGTCTGGTGCAGCACCACCTCGTGGGAGATGTACTGGTGCAGGACGTTGCGCCGGCGCAGCTGCACGATCCGGATGTCGCGGTCGCGCCGGACGATCTCCTGGATGTCCGCGAACTGCGGGTCGAACGCCTCGTCGGTCTTGAACTTGAAGCCCACCACGCGGCGGCCCTGGGGATCGAACACGATGTCGTAGAGGAACGCGGCCGGGTCGCGCTCGCGGTATTCCTGCAGGCGCGCGCCGACCTCGTCGTCGTCGCGGCGCTTGGCGGCGTATTCGCCGGCGATATGGCCCAGTCCGTCGCGGCCGAAGACCTCGCCGTGGCACATCACCTGGGGGTTGGAGCGCAGCAGGTGCAGCAACATGGTGCTGCCCGAGCGCGCGGGGCAGCTGATCAGGAACTTGTTCTCCCTCAGGTACATCCTTCATCCCGGCATGACAAAAACTGCCGCATGGTACCGCAGCAACCCGCGTGTTAATGTTCGCGCCTCGTCGACAGCCCGCCCCAAGGATGCCTTCCCGCCCATGAAAAAAGCCCTGCTCCTTGCCGCCGCCATCGCCGCCACCCTCGCCGCCTGCAACCAGTCGCCGGCGCCCGGGCCGTCGCAGGGGACGTCCGATGCCGCGGCTTCGGGCGCGCCGGACACCGGCCCCGCCGATGCCGCACCGGCGGAAGACGCGAAGGCACGGGTGGCGCGGATCGAGGCCTCCGGGAAGACCGGGCTGTGGGCGGAGCCGGCCGGGGTCTGCGCGCAGGGCAGCAAGGACGGGGTCCTGGTCGCGTGGAACGTCAGGGACACCGGCGCCACCCAGGTCGAGGTCACCCTCGTGACCAAGGAAGGCGACGAGCGCACCTTCGGCAAGGGGGGCCCGGTCGGCGCGAAGGAATCCGGCCGCTGGGTCCGCCCCGGCCGGGTCTTCAAGATCCGCGACGCGGCCGACGGCCAGGAACTGGGCAGCCTGACCATCGACGACGCCGGCTGCTGAGCGCGCCGGCCCGGCGCACCGGCCGCGGCGGGACGCGCCGCGAACGGCGATAATGACGGCCATGTCCGTGACCGCCGACACGCGCCCCGCGCGCGCCGCCTCGCAGCTGGCCGGCGCCATCGACGACTGGGCGCGTTCGGTGCGCCTGACGTCGCTCTGGTCGAGCCTCGCCCTGGAGGACCTGCGTGACCGCTACCGGCGGACCGCGCTCGGGCTGCTGTGGATCGTCATTTCCTTCGCGCTGTTCGTGCTGGTCAAGATCCTGGTGTTCGGGCAGCTGGCGGACGTGCCCGCGTCGGAGTTCGGCATCTTCGTCACGCTCGGCTTCGGCGCCTGGTCGTTCATCAACGCCATGGTGCTCGACGGCTGTACCGCCTACATGCAAGCGCGGCCGTGGATCCTGGGCACCTCGACGCCCTACCCCGTGTTCCTGCTGCAGGCGGTGTACCGCAACGTGCTGGTATTCGCCTTCATCCTGCTGGTGATGGCGGCCGCGCTGTTCTGGAAGGCCACGCCGTGGCGCCCGCAAGCGCTCGCCGCGGTGCCCGCGCTGGCGATCTACCTGGTCACGTCGCTGTGGCTGTCGGCGATCCTCGCGCCGGTGTGCGCGCGCTTCCGCGACCTGTACCACCTGGTGCAGACGGGGATGCGGCTGATCTTCTTCGCGACCCCGATCCTGTGGATGCCGGGCGCGAGCGGACGCCTGGCGATGATCGCCCAGGCGAACCCGCTCTCGCATTTCGTGGCCATCCTGCGCGACCCGCTGCTGTACAACCGGGTACCGACGGACAGCTGGATGGTCGTGCTGGCGGTCAATGCCGTGGGCGCGGTCGCGGGCGCGGTGGCCTACGTGGCGACGCGCCGCCGCGTGGCGCACTGGGTCTGAGCATGTTCCTGCACGCGGACAACATCACGATGGAGTTTCCGCTGGGCCGCGGCGGGCACGCGGCGGCGGCGGCGGGTGGCGACGGCGAGCCGCTCGGCGGGCGCATCGTCCATCGCCGCGGCAAGGCGTGGGTGCGTGCGCTCGACGACGTGACCCTGCGCCTGGAGAGCGGCGACCGGCTGGCGCTGGTCGGCCACAACGGTTCCGGCAAGTCCACGTTGCTGCGCGTGCTGGCCGGCGTGTACCACCCGGACGGCGGGCGGGTCTCCGCCAGCACCGGCGTCTCCGGCATCTTCAACATGTCGCTGGGGATGCGCCAGGAAGCGACCGGCTACCGCAACCTCGTGCTCAAGGGCCTGATGGCCGGGCGTACCCGCGCCGAGGTCGACGCGCTGGTGCCCTCGATCGCGGAGTTCACCGGCCTCGGCCCGTACCTCGACATGCCCCTGCATACCTACTCGCAGGGCATGGCGATGCGCCTCGCGTTCGCCGCGACCACCGCGCTGTCCAGCGACATCCTGGTGATGGACGAATGGATCGGTGCCGGCGACGCCAGCTTCCAGGAGAAGATCGTCCAGCGCACCAACGAGTTCGTGCAACGTTCGGGCATCCTCGTGGTCGCCTCGCACAGCACCGCCTTGCTGCGCCGGATCGCGAACAAGGCGGCGTGGCTCGAGCACGGTCGCATCCGCATGCTCGGCAGCCTGCATGAAGTGCTCGATGAATACGAGGAATCGGTGCGCCCCTCGGGCCGCCCGCCGGAAGTGAGCGCGACGCTGCGCGCCGGCGAAGGCCTGTGGTGGGTGCCGGGCCCGCCGCTGGTGGAGAAGCCGCACCTTTTCTGGCACGTGCCGCCTTCCGAGTTGGAGCAGCACCTTTACGTCCGCGCCCGCGACGGCAAGCGGCGCCTCGTGCGGACCAATCTCCGCGCGATGGACCTGTGGGAAGCGGCGCCGTGGGTGCGACCGGGCCAGGCCTTCGAGATCGCGCCCGACGACGACGCGGAAGCGCTGGCCGCCTGCACGGTGCCCGAAGGCGTGCCAGCGGCCTAGTCGGCGAGCAGGCGGCGCAGCCTTTCGCGTGCGCTGGCCCGCGACGTGGTGCGCTGCGCCCAGGCCAGCGCCCCGGCCGACAGGCGCTGCCAGGCCGCGTCGTCGCGCAGCAACGAGACGACGTGCGCCGCGAGGCCTTCGGGATCGTCGGCCACCAGCACCTCCTCGCCCTCTTCCAGCCCCATGCCTTCGGCCGCGATGCCGGTGCAGGCGACGGGCACGCCCGAGGCGAGGCTGCCGGCGACCTTGCCCTTGGCGCCGGCGCCGTAGCGCAGCGGGGCGACCGATGCGCGACGGCGGGCGAGATACGCGTCCAGGTCGGGAACGAATCCTTCCACCACGATGCCCTTGCGCTCTGCCAGCGCCTGGACCTCCGGCGGCATGTGGCTGCCGACCACGTGCAGGCGCGCGTCCGGCAGCCGCGCGAGCACCTGTGGCCAGACTTCGTCCGCGAACCAGGCGATCGCATCGGCGTTCGGCGGGTGACGGAAGCCGCCGACGAAGCAGACGCCGCTGCGGCCCTGCAACGATGGCACGCTGCTGGCCGGCTCGTGGATCAGCGGGTACAGCGCCACGCGCGCCTCCGGCAGCTCGCGCGCGAGCAGCGCCTGCTCGTAGCTGGAGTGCACCAGGGTCACGTCGGCGGCGCGCACCACCGCGAACTCGCGCTCGCGCGTGCGCCCGGCGCGCGCCAGCGCACCGGCATCGCCCGAAAGCTCCGCCTGGCGCAGCTCGCGCAGGCTGTGCATGTCGGCGTTGAGGAACAGCACGCGGGCGCCCGGCGAGTGGTTCCGCAGCCGTTCCAGGTGCGCCTCGCCGACGCCGAAGCGGTGCAGGAAGACGACGTCGAACGGATCCCGGCGCTCCGCAAGGAACCGGTCCATGTCCGGGTACGCGGGGTGGTACACCGCCTCGACGCCCATCCGCTGCAGGTCGCGGGTCTCCGCGCCCATGTGCGCGAAATTGTCCTCGGGGATGAAGGTGACCTTGTAGCCCTCGGCGACGAACGCGGCCATCGTTTCGAACGCGACCATCGAACCGGCGTCCTCGCGCGGCGTGGGCGTGCAGTGGTCGACGAACAGCACCCGGCCGCGGACGCCGCGTTCCTTTTCCAGCTCCGGCGCGTCCGCGTTCTCGCGGTGCGTGGCCAGCACGTCCTTCCATCGCTCGTACAGCTTGCGCAGGTTGTCGACCTGGTACGCCTTGGCGCCTGCGCCGAGGTCGGTGCCCGAGCTGATGCCCTCGAAGTGCAGCAACTGCGACAACGGCTGCACCACCGTGCGCAGGCCCCGCGCACGCACGCGGAACGCAAGGTCGGCATCTTCGGCGTAGGCCGGGACGAACAGCTCGTCGAAGCCGCCCAACGCCTCCCACAGTTCGCGGCGAAGCGCGATCGAAGCGCCGGAGACGTAGTCGACGTCGCGCCGGTAACAGAACTCGGGACGCCGCGGATCCTGCAGGCGGCCGAAGTTCCAGGCCGAACCATCGCGCCACACGATCGCGCCGCACTCCTGCAGGCGACCGTCCGGATAGACCAGCTTGGAGCCGGCCAGGCCCACCTGCGGGTCGTCCTCCAGGGTGCCGACGAGCTCGTCGAGCCAGCCCGGCAGCACCTGGGTGTCGTTGTTGAGGAACAGCACGTAGCGCCCGCGCGCGTGCCGCGCGGTGGCATTGCAATTGCGCACGAATCCGAGGTTGCGCTCGTGGCGCACGTGGCGCACGCCCGGGATCGGCTCGGCCAGGGCTGCCGCGGTGGCGTCGGTCGATGCGTCGTCGCCGACGAGAATCTCGAACGTGTAGCGGCTCCCGTGCGAGAGCAGCGAGTCGATCGCGGCCAGGGTGAAGGCCACCTGGTTGTAGACCGGCACCACGATCGAGACGTCGGGGGCGTCCCCGGCATGCGGTCGCGGCTTCGCGGACAGTGCGCGTGCCCAGGCCAGCGCCTGCGCCTCGCTGCAGTCCAGCGCAGACGCGGCGCGGACTTCGCGGGTGTCCACGGGCAGGTGGTAGTGGCGGATCCGGCCGGTGACATCGGCGGCGGCTTCCGGCCCGAACTCGTCGAACAGGAAATCGTTGAGCGATTGCGGGACAAGAGTCGGCCGCGGGGGCTCGCCCGCACTCGCCGGCTCGCCGCCCGCGGGCGGCGCCGACCATGAGGCCGGAATGTCGCCGCCGCCGAATTCGGGCAGCGCCGGGTCGGCGCCGGCGTGGCCGTGCAGCTTGCGGGTGAGCGCACGCAAGGGGCGGGTGAGCCGCCAGCTCCGGCTCTCGACGATGTCGCGGGCGAAGCCGGCCATGCGCCGGTACTCGGCGTCCAGCATCTCCGCGCGCTGCTCCATTGCCGCGAAATCGCCTTGCGCCTTGCGCATCAGCGCGTCGGTCTGGCGGTACAGCGCCAGCAGCCGGTCGCGTTCGCCTAGCAGTGCGTCGCGTTCTCCCTGCAGCGCGTCGCGTTCTCCCTGCAGCGCGTCGCGTTCTCCCTGCAGCGCGTCGCGTTCTC
>JBIQLI010000006.1:0-88667 GCA_044464395.1 Lysobacter sp. | reverse complement strand
CCTGCAGTGCGTCGCGTTCTTCCTGCAGCGCGTCGCGCTCGGCTGCGGCGGTCGCGTGGTCGGCCCTGGCCTTGCCCAGGGCCCGTTCGGCTTGACCGAGGACGCCCAGCGCACGGTCGCGCTCGCCGAGCGCCGCATCCCGCTCGCGCACCGCCTGCTCGCCGGACGCGCGCGCCTGGCCGAGTTCGGTGGTGACCGCGGCGAAGTCGGCCTGCGCCTTGCGCAGCTCGCTTTCGGTCTTCCGGTAAAGCGCAAGCGCTTCGTCGCGTTCGCGCAACGCGGTATCGCGTTCGGTCACCACGGTGTCGGCGGCGACACGCGCCTCCCCCAATTCCTCCGCGGCACGCGCGTGATCGGCCTGTGCCTTGCGCAGTTCCTCCTCGGTGCGGGCCAACACCGCGAGCGCACGGTCGCGCTCCGCCAGCGCGGCGTCGAGCCGCCGCGACATCGCCGCCGCGGCCAGGTTCTTGTCCCGCAACAACGGCCGGGCGGCTTCGAGTTCGCGCGACAGGGCCGCTTCCGTCGCGTCCAGTTGCGCGGCATCGCAGGCCTTCCCCGAGGCGAGCGCCGACAGGCACTGCCAGGTGTGATCGCAAAGCGCGGCCAGGCCCGCGGGCAATGCGTGCCCGGACGCCGGCGCTCCGCCACGGCCGAGGAAGCAGTCGATGTCCCGCTCCGCGGCGGGCGTCAACGCCGGCCACTGGAAACCCAGTTCCGCGGCCAGGCGCCCGGTCTGCCCGCGCCAGTCGTCCAGCAGCTGCGCGTAGGTCAGGAAGGCCGCGGGCGGCGCGGTGCGGGCGGCGGCGGTGCCGTACGCTACATAGAGCAGCCCTGCACCGACCGCGCTTCCACCATCGCGGCGCACCAGCGACGCCACCACTTCGCCGGGCGGGCGCGCGATCACGACCGGCAGCATCGCGATCCCGAGCCCCGCCAGCGCTTCGTGCCAGAACGCCTGCAGCAGCGTGCAACGGGGATCCTTGAGGACGATGAGCGGCGCGTCGCCGTACTCCTCGGCGACCACGGCGCGGGCCTCTTCGAGGAAGCCGGGGGCAATCGGCCCCGCGGCGGCGAGCGCCTCCGCGGCGAAAGCGTCGTTCCATGCGAGCCCGGCGCAGCGCAGGATGCGTTCGTTCAGCTCGACGATCCGCTCGGGCTCCCAGTAGCCCTTGTCGTTGCCGGCGTTGGCCGGCAGCAGCCGCCGCGGCAGCGCCGCGCCGCGCAGCGACAGCACGCGCGCCAGCGCCGAGGTGCCGGAGCGGTGCATCCCGAGGACGACGAGCGCCATGCGCTCCTTCCTTGCGACTGTCGTCATCGGGGGGTTCGCCGGCTCCGCGTGCGTGGGGGTTTGCAATACTACCGGTTTCCCCCAGGCCCCGCGCCCGCCATGTTCTTCCTGTTTGGCTCGCCACGCTCAGGCACGACCCTGCTGGCCAGGATGCTCAACGCGCACCCGCGGATCCTGGTGCCCCACGAGACGGACTTCATCGTGCCCATGGCCTTCGCCTGCGACCGGCTGGCCGACCCGGCGCTCGGCCGGCGTGTGGTCGCCGACCTGATCGTCGGCGGCAAGGGGTTTGCCGGCAGCCTGGGCGAGTTCATCGACGAATCGGAGGTGCGGCGGCTGGTGGATGCCGCCGCGTTCGCGCCCGGCGCGATCCTCGACACCCTCTACGCGCATCTCGCAGCTCGCCAGGGCAAGCGGCTGGCCGGGGACAAGTCACCGAACGACCTCAACTTCGTCCGGATCCTGCACAAGACCGGGGTGCTCGACGCGCCACGCCGGATGGTGCACCTGGTGCGCGACGTCCGCGATGTCGCCACGTCGCTGCAGCGCACCGGATGGGCGCCGCAGGCGGGCGACTATTTCGCGCGCCAGTGGTCGAACGCCAACCTGTACCTGCACGCCGTCATGCGCGACGCCCCGGAACGCTACCTGCTGGTGCGCTACGAGGACCTGGTGCGCGATCCGGAACGCGTCATCCGGCGCATCTGTGCGCACCTGGCCGTCGGGTTCGACCCGGTCATGCTGGATCCGGCGGCCCATCGGCACGCGCGCTACGACACCATGCCCCAGCACGCGCGCATCGGCAGCGGGATCGTGGACGCCAGCGTGGGGCAATACCGGACCGGGCTGCCCCCGGCACTGCTGGCTGCGTGCGAGACCCAGGCCGCGGAAGCCCTGGAGGCCTTCGGCTACGGGGCATCCAGGTCCACGCCATAGCGCGCGCGCAAGCGCGGTTTTTCACCGCGCAGCTTCCAGCGCAGCCACCATCGCGCCGGCGCATGTGGCGGCGGCGGCGCATAGTCGCCGCGCAGCACCGGCGAACCGGCGGGACGCAGGTCGGCATCGGCGACACCGAGGAAGGCGAGCACCCTCCGCAGGCTCGCGCGCGGGTCCGAGGCGAGGTCGCGTGAACGCAGCAACAGGACCTGGTCGGCGGGGAACATGCGCGTCAGGCGGTCCAACTGGCGACCATAGCGTCCGCGATCGACGTAGGACGCGCGCCGCCACGCCGCCGTGGGCGACATGTCGTCGAAACTGCCGTGCAACCGCCCCGGCTCGGCCAGCAACGCGCGCAGCAGCGGAAGGGCCTCCGCTCCGCGGGCGCGCTCCATGAAGTAATGCGAAATCGCACGCTCCACCGGATCGCGCAGCAGCACGATCCAGCGCATCGCGGGGTTGTATCGCCGGACGCGTTCGACCACGCGCGGGTGGTACATGCTGACGGGCGTGGCGTCGCCATGCAGGCGCGCGTCGTCCAGGCGGGTGAAGCGAACGGCGAACCGGGCATCCACTTCCGCCGGGCTCCAGCGTTCGTCGTAGTCCGGCGCATCGAACACGTGCGCCTCCTTGCACCACGCTGCGCCCATGTCGCCCGGCGGCGCGACCTGGCCTTCCGGCAGCCGGTCGGGAAGCGCGATCCCCGGATGCTGCGCCAGCAATCGCGCCAGCGCGGTCGTCCCTGCCTTCTGTGCGCCCCCGATCAGGAAGCGGATCCGCGGCGCGGTCTGGTCCATGCGCCAATTCTGGCAAAAAAAACGGGCGGCCCTGGGGCCGCCCGCGTGAAACACGTTTTCTCTTCCGGCTGGGATCAGTCGGCGTTGTTGACGTTGGTGTTGATCTGGCCAGCGCTGGTGCCGTTGCGCAGGAAGCCCTGGACTTCCATGCTGCCGACTTCACCAGTGATCACCAGGCGGCGCTTGCCGGTCACGCCAGCGGCGGGAACCGGGGTGCACGCACCCATCGCACCGGTCAGGCCCTTGTCGGCGTTGCCGTTCTCGATGTCGCCGGAGGTCAGCAGGATCGAGCGGCCGGAGCCGAGGGTGAAGGTGACCGGATTGCCCGCCGACGCGTCGTCGCAGGTACCGTCGATCGTGAACAGGCCAGCGGTGCTGGAGCTGTTGGTGATGCGCAGGTAGGACTGCTGGTCGCGGTTGGTGGACGGGTTGAAGTGCCACACGCGCTTGACCGCACCGTTGTACAGCATCGGCAGCAGGGTGTCGCCGTCGGCGAACGCCGGCGAGTCGACCATGCCGACCTGCTTCACGGTGACCGTGGCGTCGACGTCCTGGTCCTCGATGATCGTGGTGCCGTTGGCGGCGAAGCAGATGAACGGCGAAGCGTTCACCGCGGCCGCGGTGGTCACCGACGGGATGGCGGCGCTGGTGTTGTCGCCCGAGACAACGGCCGCGATCACGGTGCCGGCGCCGTCGCAGCTCGCGTCGTCGTCGAGGTGGACCGAACCGACGCCCTCGAAGGCCGAGAAGTCGGCGCCCGAGATCACCAGCGGGGCGGTGGCGACGGTCAGGTCGAGGCCCATGTTGTTGGTCAGCGCCGGGTTCAGCGAGATCGCCAGCGAGCCGGTGTTGAACACGTTGGTGTCGGCCAGGTTCACCGCACCGGTGGAGCTGAACAGCTTCTTGCCGCTGCTGGCGCCCACGTCGATGCGCTCGGCGGTGTTGCCGCCCGCGGAGTAGGTCACGACCCACGCCTGCTGCGAGGAGATGATCGGAGTGCCGTTGCGCGAAGCCAGCTCGCCGCCGCCGACCGGATCGCCCACGCGGACGTCGATCTCGAGGGAGTTGCTGCCGGTGGCCAGGAAGCCGATGTTCTTCAGGTCGAACGCACCCGCGGCGATCGCGATGCCGTCGCCTTCGGTGGTGCCGTCGTTCGGGACCACCGAGAAGGTGATCGAGTTGTCGCCGACCTGGCCGCCGCCGGCGATGGTCACGGTGCCGGTGTGGGCGTCGGCGCTGACGAACGCGACGTCCGCCGGATTGAAGGCGGTGTTGAACACGGCGCCGTCGCTCAGGGTGACGCGCACGTTGTAACCGGTGCTACGGCCCAGGTAGTTGTCCGTCGCGTCAGCGACGATGTTGATCACGCCACCGCTCTGCACGGTCGCAACGCCGGTCATGGCGTTGGTCGGCAGGACCGCCGGCGTGGTGGCGTCGACGTCCACGGCGTACGCAGCCGGAGACGCCAGCGCAGCGGCGATCGCCAAGGCAATCAGTTTATTCTTCGACATGTCGAGTTGACTCCGTTTTCTTGCGTTAGAAAAGAAGGGCTTGTAGCCACACCGGTCAGCAGTTCTTCCCGGTACCAGTGGCGAGCACTGACAACCGGCGCATCGTGAACTCAGAAAAACTCCCCCGCGTCCCCCGAAGCAAGCTACGCGGCGGACGTTAACGAATCCTTAGCGGCCGTGTCAACTAGCCTGTCTGAATGCTTAATGTCGGGGGTGGATGGCTCGCCAAAGCCTTGACCTGTAAGCTGTTGCGATGCCCGTCACGGTTCCTTTCCACGCCTCCGCGAATCCCGCGCGAATCGGCGACATCCTGCTCGCGCGCGAGCTGGTCCGGCCGGCGGACCTCGCGCGCGCACTGGAACTCCAGGCCGCGGTCGGCGGGCGCCTGGGACAACTCCTGGTCCGGATCGGCGCGATCTCGGAGGACCAGCTGCTCGACGTGCTCGCCGCCCAGCTCGAACTGCCGCTGCTCGGGCGCGACGCGGTGGCGCCCGCGGACCCCGGTGAATGGGGCCTGCCGGCGAGCGCCGGGCTCGCACCGGACTGGATGCTCGACCAGCAGGTCCTGTTGTGGCGGGAGGACGACGTCCTGTTCCACGCCAGCCGCGATCCGCTGGCGCCCGGGCTCGAGGAAACCCTGGCCTATGCCCTGCCCGGCGCCCGCCTGCAGCCCGTGCTCGCCGCCGGCCAGGTGCTGGAGCGGCTCCTCGGCCAGCTGGAGCAGCTGCGCCAGGCGTCGCACGGCGGCGAGGACATCCGCCACCTGCGCGAGTTGGCCGAGGAGGCGCCGGTCGTCGAGCTGGTCAACAACGTGCTGTCGCAGGCCGTGGAGCAGCGCGCCTCGGACATCCACCTGGAGCCGGGCGAACACCAGTTCGTGGTCCGCTACCGCATCGACGGCGTGCTCTATTCGCGCCTCACCCTGCCGCGCGAGCGCTACAACGCGGTGGCCTCGCGCCTGAAGCTGATTTCCGGGATGGACATCGCCGAGCGCCGGCTCCCGCAGGACGGTCGCCTGAGCGTGCGCGCCAGCGGCCAGGCCATGGACGTCCGCGCCTCGGCGCTGCCCGGGGTACACGGCGAGTCGATCGTCCTGCGCCTGCTGCCGAAGGAGAGGAAGGATCTGGGCCTGGAGCGGCTGGGCATGGCGCCCGACCACCTGGCGATCCTGTCCGGCTGGACCCGGGAAGCGCACGGCATCGTCCTGGTCACCGGCCCGACCGGCTCGGGCAAGTCGACCACCTTGTATGCGGCGCTGGCCGCGAGCAACGACGGGATGAAGAAGATCATCACCGTCGAGGACCCGGTCGAGTTCCAGCTGCCCGGCATCACCCAGGTGCAGACCCACGCCGAAATCGGCCTGGACTTCGCCCACGTGCTGCGCTCGATCCTGCGCCAGGACCCCGACGTGGTGATGGTCGGCGAGATCCGCGACCGCGAGACCGCCGAGATCGCGATCCAGGCCGCGCTCACCGGCCACCTGGTCCTGTCCACGGTGCACACCAACGATTCGCTGGGCGCGTTCACCCGGCTGGTGGACATGGGCGTCGAGCCGTTCCTGGTGGCCACGCCGATCAAGGGCGTGCAGGCGCAGCGGCTGGTGCGGCGGCTGTGCCCGCATTGCGCGCGGCCCGCGCAGGTGCTGCCGGCGATCGTCGGGGAAGTGGCCCCCTGGGCGGAACGCGTGCTCGGCGGGGAACCGGCGCAGTGGCGAGAAGCGGTCGGCTGCGCCCAGTGCCAGCAGACCGGGTATCGCGGCCGTGTCGGCATCTACGAACTGGTGCCGGTCGACGACGACATGCGCCAGGCGGTGGTCGCCGGGGCCAGCCACGGCGAACTGCGGCGCATGGCGCGCGAGCGCGGCCATCGCATGCTGCGCGAGGACGGGCTGCTCAAGGCCTGGCAAGGCGTGACCTCGGTGGACGAGGTCCTGCGCGTCATCGCGGGCTGAGCCCATGCCCCGGTTCCGCTACGAGGCCCTGAACGCCGAAGGCGCCACGCTGCGCGGCACGCTCGAGGCCCGCAACGAGCGCGAGGCCGCGCGCATGCTCGACCGCCGCGGGCTCGCGGTGGTCGCCCTCGGCGACGATGCCCCCGCTCCCGGCGCGATCGCCCTGCGCGGCCGCGAACGGCGGATGCGCGCGCAGGATCTGGTGGTCGCCTTCCACGAGCTGGCGACGATGCTGCAGTCGGGCGTGGCGCTGGCCGAGGCGGTCGCCTCGCAGGCCAGGTCCGCGCACCACCCGCGCCTGCTCGCCGCGTTCGACGCGATCAGCACCGGCCTGCGCCGGGGCCAGTCCTTCTCGGACGCGCTGGCGGCGACCGGGCTGCCGTTGCCGGGCTACTTCATGACCCTGGTGCGCGCCGGCGAGCAGGCGGGGCTGCTGGCGCAATCGCTGGCCGACGGCGTGGCCCAGATGGAATACGACGAGCAGGTCCGCGGCGAGGTCCGCCAGGCCCTGACCTATCCGGCCGTGCTGGTCGTCGCCGGGCTCGGCGCGGTGGTGCTGATGTTCACCTTCGTGGTGCCGCGCTTCGCCAGCCTGCTCGAGCGCGGCGCCGACCTGCCGTGGCTGGCCTGGGTGGTGCTCAACGGCGGCATGTTCGCGCGCGAGTACATCGGCTGGATCCTCGCCGCGCTGGCGATCGTCGCGGTGCTGGCCGCGCGCAGCCTGGCGCGGCCGCAGACCCGGGCGCGCTGGCTCGAGCGCATGGAGCGCTGGCCGGTGATCGGGCCGTGGCGGGTCGAAGCCGAGCTGGCGAGCTGGTCGAAGATCCTGGCGACGCTGCTGGCCAACCGCGTGCCGCTGCTGGACGCGCTAGGCCTGGCGCAGGAGGGCGTGCGCTCGCCCGACCGCCGTGCCCGCCTGGACGAAGTGGCGCGCGCGGTGCGCGCGGGCATGCCGCTCGCGGACGCGCTCGAGGAGCAGGCCGCACTGAACGCGACCGGCAACAACCTGGTGCGGGTGGGCGAGCGCTCCGGCGAGCTGCCGGCGATGCTGCGCTCGCTCGGGCGCCTGTGCGAGAACGCCGGCCGGGTGCGGATGAAGCAGTTCCTGGCCCTGCTCGAGCCGGCCGCGATCCTGGTGATCGGCGGGATCATCGGCCTGATCATGATCGGCATCATCCTCGCCATCACCAGCGCCAACGACCTGGTGGTCGGCTGATCCGCGCGTTCGCGGATGCCTGCATAATGGGGCGCATGGAAGACCGACGCCTTGCCCGCCCCGCCGCCCAGCGCGGATTCACCCTGCTCGAGATGATCGTCGTCCTGGTGATCATCGGCCTGATCATGGGCCTGATCGGTCCGCGCCTGTTCGGCCAGGCCGACAAGGCCAAGGTGCAGACCGCCGAGACCCAGGTGAAGATGCTCAAGGGCGCGCTGGAGACGATGCGCCTGGACCTGGGCCGCTTCCCGACCCGCGAGGAAGGACTCTCGCTGCTGGTCGAGCGGCCGGCCGACGCCAACCTCGCCAGCCGCTGGAGCGGCCCCTACCTCGATGGCGACGTGCCGGACGATCCCTGGGGCTATCCCTACCAGTACAGTCCCGAGCCCAGCGGCCGCCAGCCGCTGACGCTGTATTCCACCGGCGCCGACGGCAAGCCGGGAGGCACCGAGTTCGATGCGGACGTCGGCTACACGCCCGCCAATCCCTGAGCGCCGCCGCGGCGCGGGCTTCACCCTGCTGGAACTGCTGGTGGTGCTCGCCCTGCTCGGGCTTGCCACCGCGCTGGTCGCGCCGCAGGGCACGCGCATGATCGAAACCTGGCGCCACGCCACCGACGTGGACGCCGCGCTCGGCTCGGTCGCCGCACTGGGCGCGCGCGCGCGCACCGAAGGCCGTCGCTTGTGCTTCGAGGCGGGCCCGGTGCCGGCCGACGCCATCGAGGGCATTCCCGAAGGCTGGGTGCTGTCCTTCGATGCGCCTTTCCAGGTCCAGCCCAACGGTGCCTGCGACGCCGCCAGCGGCACCCTGCGCAAGGACGCCTATGAACGCCGGTTCGCGGTGGAGGCGCCGTATTGTCGGATCCGGCTCGACGAGCCCGCGCCATGAACCGCCAGCGAGGCTTCACCCTGCTCGAGGCGATCGTCGCGCTGACCGTGTTCAGCATCTGCGCGCTGGCGCTGTACGCCTGGCTGGCGACCAACGTCAACGCGCTGGTCCGGGTCGAGGCCCGCACCCGCGGCCTCGCCGACGGCCGCGCCGCGCTGGCGGTGCTGGAGACGGTCAATCCCATGGCCGAACCCCAGGGCGAGCGGCGCCTGCCCGGCGGCCTGGTGCTGCGCTGGGACAGCGAGGAGATCGAGCGGCGACCCGGCGAAGGGCCTGCCGGCAACCAGCTGATCTTCGACCTGGGCCTGTACCTGGTGCACGCACGGGTGCTGCGCGACGGACGCGAGGTCCAGCGATTCGACGTCCGGCGCGCGGGCTGGGAGACCGTGCGGAGCCTGCCCGATGATTTCTGACCGGGCCCGCGGCTTCACCCTGCTGGAGATGCTGGTGGTGCTGGCCATCGCCGGCATGGCGCTGCTGCTGGCCACCCAGGCGCTGGGCCAATACCAGCGCGCGCACACGCGCGCGGTCGCCAGCGAGCGCAACGCGCGCGAGCAGCGGATGAGCGAAGCCTGGTTCCGCGCCTCGGTGCGCGGACTGCAGGCACTGGCGCCGGCCGGCTCCGGGCTCGGGGACGACTCCGGACCCTTCGCCGGCGACACCGATCGCTTCACCGGAACCACCCTGGCCCCGGTGTTCGGTCAACAGGGCACGCCGGTGCGGCAGGAATGGCGGATCCTGCCGACCGCCACGGGCGACCGGCTGCAGCTCGACGAAGCCGGGCAGGCACTCGCGCTGGCCCTGCCGCGCGCCGGTCGGCTGCGCTTCCATTACATGGATGCCGAAGGCGAGGTGCACGACCGCTGGCCGCCCGCGCAGGGCCTGCACCCGCAGTTGCCGGCGGCGATCCTGCTCGAGCTCGCGCCGCCGCTGGGCGGCACCGGCGGTGCGCTGTTCGCGGCCGCGGTCATCGGCCCGCGCGATCCCATCGACAGGCCTTACGAATATGCGACGCCCTGAGCGACAGCGCGGCTTCATCCTCGTGGTCGTGCTGGTCACCCTGGTGGTGCTGAGCCTGCTCGCCGGCGCGGTGGCCGTATCGAGCGCGCGAGCGGTGCGCGAGGCGCAGGCGGAGGCGGACGCGTTCGAGGCGGAGCTGGCCGGGATCGGCACGCGCGACACCTTGCTGTATCTGCTCTCCACCCATCGCCAGACGGTCGGGGGGCTGACCATCGACGACCAGGTGGTGCTGGTCGCCGGCCAGGCGACGGCGTTCGCCGCACGCGATGGCGAAGCGCCCTCGACGTTGCCGGTCGGCAACGAGATCAGGCTCGACGGCAGCGCCTACGAAGGCCTGGGTCCGGTCCGTTTCGCGCTGCAGGACGACGCCGGCCTGTTCAGCATCAACTGGACCACCACCTTCCGGCCGGGGCTGTTCGACCTGCTCGAAGTGCCCCCCGGCGAACGCGCCGCGCTGGAGGCCAAGCGCCTCGACTACCAGGATCCGGATTCGCTGCACCGGCTCGGCGGCGCGGAAGCGCCGCAATACCACGAGGCCGGGCTGCCGCCGCCGAGCAACCGAACCTTGCTGACTCCGCTGGAACTGCGCAACGTGCCCGGCTGGCGCGAAGCGCTCGCCTCGCGCAGCGACGGCGAGGTGATGGGCCTGCTCACCGCCTCGCGTTCGGTGGTGACCAACGCGAACACCGCCACCGCGCAGGCGCTGCGGGTCATCCCCGGCGTGGACGAGGCGACGGCCAGGCGCATCATCGCCCTGCGCCGGCAACAGCCTTTCATGCTCGAGCACCGCCTGATCAGCGAATTCCGCTTGCCGCTCGACCCCCTGGCGCCGGTGGGCCTGCTCGCCGTCGGCTATGGCACGCTCGCCCTCTGGCACAATGCCAGCGGGCCGGCGCGCGTGCTGCACTGGACGCTGACACCCATCGATGAGGGGGGGCGCCCCTGGCGCCTCGATTACGAGATCACCCTGCCACGTGACGAAGTCACCGATCCCAACCTGGTTCGCCCCGCTCCTTCGCCGCTTTTCGCCCAGTCGCCAGCGCCTGGGCAGTGAGGGCGCGGTGCCGGTCGCCGGTGGCGGCGCCGCCTCGGTCCTGACCCTGGTCGGACGCGAGCTGTGCCTGTTCACCCGGGTGGACGCCAACCGGGTGCCGGCGCGCCAGCGCGAGGCGTTCTTGGCGATGGCGGTGCGGCGCGCGGCGCCATTCGCCGATCCGGAGCACGACACGCTGTGGGCCAACGGGCACGCGGCCACCTGGTACTGGTCGCGCGCGCGGGTCCGCGAACTCGCCGGCAGCGGCACGCGCTTCCGTTCCGAAGCGCTGTTCCGCGGCCAGGTGCACGCCGGCGACGCGGTCGAACTGTTGTCGCTGGCGACGCCCGCGGCCGACGGCACGGCGGCGGATCACGGCGTGGAAGCGCGTGCCTGGCGCGACGGCCGGCTGGTGGCCAGCCGCTGGTGGCCGGCGCCGCCCGACGACGCGGCCTGGGCCGCGTTCGCCCGCGGTGCCGGATTTGCCGCGGACACCCCGCGCCCGGACCCGCAGCCCGCGCCGCTGCGCATGACCCCGCTGCAGGACGCGGGGCGTCGCGCCGAACTGCTGGGCGAGCTCGGCGCGCGGCGGCCGTTGCTGGCCGCGGTACTGGGCACGCTGGTCCTGGCCCTGTTCGCCTGGCAGCTCGGCCAGCTGGCGCGCGCCGCCTGGGTGACCCACCTGCTGGAAAGCCAGACCCGCGAACTCGGTTCGCGCATGGAATCGATCATCGACGCGCGCGCCCGCGCCGACGCCGCGCGTGCCCGCGTGGACGCGATGCTGGCGCTGCGCACGCCGGCATCGCAGACCCGGTTGCTCGGCGAGGCGCAGCGGATCACGCCAGGCACCTGGCAATTGATGCTGTGGCGCCAACCCTCGCCGGAAACGCTCGAAGTGACCCTGCGTGCGCCGAACGCGGACGTGGCCGCGATCGTGGCCGCGTGGGAGGCTTCGCCATTGTTCGAGGACGTCACCCCCGGCAGCGGCACGCGCGGCGACACGCTGACCCTGCAGGCGCGGCTGAGCGCGCTGCAGTCGCGGCTGGGGGATGCGCCATGAGCCTGCGCGCCCCCGCGCAGCTGCAACCGCTGCTCGCACAGGTGCGCGCGAATCCGCGCCTGCAGGCGGGCCTTGCCGTCATCGGCCTGCTGGTGCTGGCCTGGCTGTTCCTGCTGCTGGGCGACGCGCGCGAGGCGAAGGTCGCCGCGGTGGCGGAGGCGCGCCAGCACTATGCGCAGGTGCGCCAGCTCTCGGGCCAGCAGGCCTGGGCCGAGCGTGCCGTCGCCGCGGAGCAGCTTGCCGACGCGCTGGAAGCCGAAGTGCCCGAGGCCGGTTCCGCCGGCCTGGCCCAGGCCACGTTCCAGGGCTGGCTCAAGTCGATCGTCGACACCCAGGCCACGCCGATCCGCGTGGACCTGCAGCCGCCGGTGCGCCTCGAGCCGCCGAACGCGGACGTCGTCCGGATCTCCGCCAACGTCGCGGGGAGCATGGAGCCGCGGCGCGCCTGGGAACTGGTGCACCGTTTCGAGGCGAGCACCGCGCTGGTCACCATTCCCGACATCACCGTGCTCAGCGACGGCAGCAACCAGACATTTTCGATGACCGTGCAGGGCTTCTACCGGGTGCCCCGCAACGGCGCGGACGCGGGAGAGGCACCGTGAGCCGGCGCATGGCGCTCCTCGTGGCGGCCGCGGTGGTCGTGGCCGCGGGCCTGGCCGGCTGGTTGCGCCCGCTGGACCTGCCGGTGACGGCCACCGGCGGCGGCGCGGGCCAGTGGCGATTGCCGACCCAGGCACAGCTCGACCGCTCGACCGTGTCCCAGTTCGCGGCCACCCGCGCGGTGCAGTGGTTCGGCACGGGAACCGCGGCGACGCCCGGCGCGGCGCCGACCGGCAGCGCGTGGACGCTGCTCGGCCTGGTCGGCCGCCAGGACGACCGCGCGGTGCTGGTCAAGGCCGGCAACGACCCGCTCATAATGCGTTTAGGCGTGGGTGATACCCTACCCGACGGCTCACGATTGGTGAGCGTGGGGAGCGACGGGATCGTCATCGAACTCGACGGCTGCCAGCGCAGCAGGCCGCTCTACCCCGTCGCCGAAGACACCGCAACGGACCCGACCGAAGGCGACGACTGCCTTCCGGCGGGGGAACACTGAGGAATGCCCAGCAACATGAGCTCCCGCCGCCTGATGCCGTTCGCGACGGCGCTGCTGGTCCTGCTGGCGGGTTGCGCCACGCCGCGCCTGCAGGTTCCAGAGCCACTGCACCTGCCCGCCGCGGAGGACGCCGGCGCCGGAGACATCCTGCACACCGGCCGCACCGCCGACGCCCGCCTCCAGGTCAGCGAGACGCCGCGCGTCCCGGCCAGCGACGAGGCCGCGGCCGCCGGACTGCGGGGCGCGGACGACATTCCGCCTGGCCTGGCCGGCTCCCCGGTCAGCGTCAACGTGACCAACCTGCCGTTGCCGACTTTCGTCAACGAGATCCTCGGCGACATGCTCGGCCTGACCTTCCAGCTCGATCCCGAGGTGGAGAAGCTGACGACGCTGGTCTCGCTGCGCACCTCCAAGCCGCAGTCGCCCGCGGACCTGTACCGGATCGCGCGGCAGGTGCTGGCCGACTACGGGATCCGCATGCTGGTCAACGGCGATGTCGTGCGCCTGTCGATCGCGCCACCCGGGACCCGGATCGAGCCGCCGATCGTGTTCAGCGGGCGCGCCCTGCCGGACGTGCCGGTGACCCATCGCCCCGTGTTCTACCTGATGGAACTCGAGGCGATCCGCTCCAACGAGGCCAAGCGCTGGCTCACCGCGATCTACGGCGACCAGGTCAAGGCCGAGGAAAGTTCCGAGCGCAACGCCCTGCTGCTCAGCGGCCGGCCCGAGGAAGTGCGGCAGGCCATCGAGGCGCTGCGCGTGTTCGACCGTCCCAACATGCGCGGCCGGGTCAGCACCCGCCTGGAGCCGGCGTTCATGAGCGCGGACGAGTTGTCCGCCAAGCTCACCCAGATGCTCGTGGCCGAGGGATACGGCGCCTCCAACACCCTCGGCGTGTCCGCCAGCGTGCTGGTGCTGCCGGTGCCTTCGGTGAACAGCGTGATCCTGTTCGCCGGCGATCGTGAACTGCTCGACCACGCGATCGCCTGGGCGCGTGAAATCGACCGGCCCAACCCGGCCGCAGGCGGGCGCTCGCTGTTCTATTACCCGGTGCGCAACACCAAGGCCGCCGACATCGCACAGGTCCTGGGGACGGTCGGGACGACCCCCTCGGCGACGGCGCAGCAACCGACCCCGGCCACCGCCACCGCGGCCGCCGTGACCCCGCCGGAACCGCCGCAGGCGCATGCCTCCGCGGGCCGCGCGCTCATCGTCGACGAGCCGCGCAACGCGCTGATCTTCCAGGGCGACCCGGCCGAGTGGGAGCGGCTGCTGCCGCTGATCAGGCAGATGGACCGCGAAGCCCGGCAGGTCATGATCGAGGTGACGATCGCCGAGGTCACCCTCGACGACAACGAGGAGTTCGGCGTGAGCTGGTTCGCGCGCGGCGGCCTCGGCCGCTTTGCCGGGCGGATGCAGCTGGGCACCCTGCCGGCCGCCGGCGGGTCGCTGGCGGGCAACGGCCTGAGCTACCTCCTGGACGTCGCGGGCGAGAGCCGCGCACTGCTGAAGGCGTTCGCCGACGACCAGCGGGTCAGCATCCTGTCCACGCCCCGGCTCATGGTGAAGAGCGGCGAGGAAGCGAGCATCGACGTGGGCACCGAGGTGCCGACCATTACCGCGCGGCAGACCTCGCCGCAGCAGGTGGACGGCGACAGCGCGCTGCTGCAGTCGATCCAGTACCGCAAGACCGGCATCATCCTGAACATCAAGCCGACCGTCTATTCCGACGACCGGGTCGACATCGAGCTGAGCCAGGAAGTGAGCGAGGCGCTGCCGCTGAGCGACGACGGCAGCAATACCACCGGCTCGCCCTCGATCTTCAACCGCACGGTGAAGACCAGCCTGAGCCTGCGCGATGGCGGCTCGATCGTGATCGGCGGGCTGATGTCGCACCGCCAGACCAATTCCGACAGCGGCGTCCCCTTCATCAAGGACGTGCCGTTGCTCGGCAACCTGTTCAAGTCGCAGACCAAGCGCAAGAACAAGACCGAGCTGGTGCTGATGATCGTGCCCTACATCGTCGGCTCCGACCAGCGCGCGCGCGAGCTGACCGAGGCGATCAGCAACGACCTGCAGTTGCTGCAGCTGCCCGCGCCGTTGCAGCCCGGCGCTCCCGCCGCGGCCACCCCGCCCGCGGACACCGCGCCGACGCCCTGACGGCGCCGGCGCGCGCGCCGGGTCAGCCCAGGGCCTGCGCGACGTCCGCCTGCAGGTCCGCCAGGTCCTCGATTCCCACGCTCAGCCGCACCAGATTGTCGGTGATCCCGAGCGCGGCGCGCCGCTCCGGCGGGATCGAGGCGTGGGTCATCACCGCCGGATGGTTGGCGAGGCTCTCCACCCCGCCCAGCGATTCGGCCAGGGTGAACAGTTCCAGGCGCTCGCAGAAGCGCTTCGCGGCCTCGAACCCGCCCTTCAGGCGCAGCGACAGCATGCCGCCGAACCCGTCCATCTGCCGCGCGGCCAATGCATGGTGGGGATGCGAGGCCAGGCCCGGGTAGATCACGTTGTCCACCGCCGGGTGCGTTTCGAGGAACTGCGCCAGGGCCAGCGCGTTGTCGCAGTGCGCGCGCATGCGCACCTGCAGGGTCTTGGCCCCGCGCAGCGCGAGGAAGCTGTCGAACGGGCCCTGCACCGCGCCCACCGAGTTCTGCAGGAACGCCAGCTGCTCGGCGAGCGCCTCGTCCCGGCCGACCACGACGATGCCGCCGACCATGTCCGAATGGCCGTTGAGGTACTTGGTGGCCGAGTGCATGACCAGGTCGGCGCCGTGCTCCAGCGGGCGCTGCAGCGCGGGCGAGGAGAAGGTGTTGTCCACCACCACGCGGACGCCGCGCGCCCGCGCGACCGCGCAGACCGCGTCCAGGTCGACGATCTTGAGCAGCGGGTTGGTCGGGGTCTCGACCCAGACCAGCTTCGTCTCCGGCCGGATCGCCGCCTCCAGGGCCGCGGGGTCGGTCAGGTCCACGTAGCTGAAGTCGAGCCCGGCGCTGCGCCGGCGCACCCGCTCGAACAGCCGGTAGCTGCCGCCGTACAGGTCGTCCATCGCCACCACGTGGTCGCCGCTGTCGAGCAGGTCGAGGAGGGTCGCGGTGGCGGCGAGCCCGGAGGCGAACGCAAAGCCCCGGCTGCCGCCCTCGAGCGCGGCCACGCAACGTTCCCACGCGAACCGGGTCGGGTTGTGCGTGCGCGAATACTCGAAGCCCTGGTGCACGCCCGGGCTGGACTGCGCATAGGTGCTGGTGGCGTAGATCGGCGGCATCACCGCGCCGGTGGACGGATCCGGCGCCTGGCCGCCATGGATGGCGCGCGTGCCGATGCCCCAGTGCTTCTGGTCGTTCATGTCGTTCCTCTATGAAGCGGCGCGGCTACTGCACGCGCCTGCGCAGGTAGTTCAGCAGGTCGATCCGGGTGATCAGCCCCAGGAATTTCCCGCCGTCGGTGACGATGGCGACGTGCCCGCGGTCGAACACCGGCAGCAGCGCCTCGATCGGCGACTTCACGTCGAGCTCGTCGAGCTTGCTGACCATCGCGGTGGAGACCGGGTCGCGGAAGCGGGCCTCGTCGCCGTAGACGTGCAGCAGCACGTCGGACTCGTCGAGGATGCCGACCAGCGCGTCGCCCTCCATCACCGGCAGCTGCGACACGTCGTACAGCTTCATCCGCTGGTAGGCGGTGACCAGCAGGTCGTTCGGGCCGACCACCACGGTGTCGCGCTGGGCGAACGGGCGCAGGATCAGGTCGCGCAGGTCGCCGTGCACCGGGCGCTCGAGGAAGCCGTTGTCGAGCATCCAGTAGTCGTTGTACATCTTCGACAGGTACTTGTTGCCGGTGTCGCAGACGAAGGTGAGCACGGTCTTCGGCTCGGTCTGCTCGCGGCACCAGCGCAACGTCGCGGCCAGCAGCGTGCCGGTCGAGGAGCCGCCGAGGATGCCTTCCTTCTCCAGCAGTTCGCGCGCGGTGAGGAAGCTCTCCTTGTCGCTGATCGCGTAGGCCTTCTTCACCCGGGTGAAGTCCGAGATCGGCGGCAGGAAGTCCTCGCCGATGCCCTCGACCATCCAGCTCGCCGATTTCTCGACGATCTCGCCGCGGTTGATGTAGTCCTCGAGGATCGAGCCGACCGGGTCGGCCAGGATCATCTCGGTGCCGGGCGATTCCTTGGCCAGGAATCGCGACAGGCCGGTCATCGTCCCCGAGCTGCCGCAGCCGAACACGATCGCGTCGAGCTTGCCGCCCACCTGGCGCAGCAGCTCCGGGCCGGTGCCGAACTCGTGCGCCGCCGGGTTGTCCGGATTGCCGAACTGGTTGATGAAGTAGGCGCCGGGGGTCTCGCGGGCGATCCGCGCGGCCATGTCCTGGTAGTAGTCCGGGTGGCCCTTGGCGACGTCGCTGCGGGTCAGCACCACCTGCGCGCCCATCGCCTTGAGGTTGAAGATCTTCTCCCGGCTCATCTTGTCCGGGACCACCAGGATCAGCTTGTAGCCCTTCTGCTGCGCGACCAGCGCCAGGCCGATGCCGGTGTTGCCGGCGGTGCCTTCCACCAGGGTGTCGCCGGGCCGGATGTCGCCGCGCTTCTCCGCGGCCTCGATCATCGACAGGCCGATGCGGTCCTTGATCGAGCCGCCGGGATTCTGGCTTTCCAGCTTGAGGTAGACGGTGCAGGGGCCGGTGTCGAGCCGCTGCGCCTGCACGATCGGCGTGTTGCCGACGAGTTCCAGGACGGATTGGTGGATGGTCATGGGACGGGATTATCCCCCATGACATCCCACGGGCGGCGGCGGCCGACGAGGAAGGCCACCGCCGCCCGTGTGTGCCAGGTTCAGTGGTGCAGAACCTCGTAGAGACGGGTCAACCGGTCCTTGGCAGCGAGCTTCTCGCGCTTCATCTGGCTCAGGGTCACGTCATCGACCGCAAGCACGCCGAGTTCGGCGTCCAGCACCTGCCGGTCGAGCTGCTTGTGCCGGTTGAACAGCTGCTTGAACTCGGGGTGCTGCATGAGCGCTTCGACTTCTTCCTGGGGTTGCCCTTCGAACATTGCATCCTCCTCACGGAAACAGGAACGCCCCGGCCGTTTGGCGCGGGGCGTTCGGGGTGGCTCGTTGGATCTTCAGCCGGGGCATGGCTTGACCCTACTCCCCTTGGGAGGGTCCGGCAAGGGTCATGCAAGTCATTGATTCATAACGCCGTATTCAGGAGCCGTCGGCTTCGGCCGCGGCCTCCTGCGCCTTCAGCAATTCCTGCTCGCGGCGCTTCAGCTCGGCCTCCCGGCGGCGCGCCTCGCGCAGCTTGCGGGCCTGCTCGCCGCCCACGTCCAGGATCACTTCCTCGGCCTGCTGGCGGGCCGCGGCCTCGGCCTCGGCCATGGCCCGCAGGCGCTCGGCCTCCTCGGCCTGGATCTGCGCCTGGATGCGCAGGCGCTCGGCCTCCTGCCGGGCCCGCTCGGCCTCGCGGCGGCTGGCCTCCACCAGCAGCTCGTTGCGGCTGCGCTCGGCCGCGTCCACCGCCAGCGCCAGCAGTTCGTTGCGCGCGGCCACCTCGGCCACCGCGACCCGGCGCGCGGCCACCACCGCGGCCTGAGCGCGCGCGTCGCGGCGGGCCTCCTGCAGTGCCGCCACCGCCTGCTGCGCACGCAGCCGCTCGTAGGCGGCGCGGCCGGCATAGCGCGGGTCCGAGTCCAACGCCTGAAGGCGCATCCCGGGGCTCATGGATTCGGCGTCCGCGGCCGGCGGCGGCACCGCCACCAGGCCGTCGGCCTCGCCGCCCAGCCCGAGCTGGGCGCGCAACCGGTCGATTTCCGAGCGCCGCTGGGCGAGATCCTGCTCCAGCACCTGCTGGCGGCTCAGCGCGGCCGCGAGGTCGCCGCCGGCGGCGGCGGCCAGGGCCGCGCTGCGCGCGACGTCGTCGTCGCCGGCGGCCATCGCCGCCTGCGCGCGTGAAAGCTCGGCGCGGGCGCTGTCGACGACGTCCGGCGCGTACTGGTCGGCGTCGGCATCGCCGGCCCGCGCCACCGCCTGTTGCGCCTCCGCCAGCTCCTGCGTGGGCGGCGGCAGCGTGGCGCACGCGGCGAGCAGCAGCGCGGACAGTGACGCCGTCAGCAGCCCCGCGCGGGTGAAGTGTGCGAAGCTTGGGGGGTTCATGGGGGCCATCCGTGAGTGGGATAGCGCCCGATTCTCGCCAGCCAGGGCGCCGCCTGCAACGGCGGCGCGGAAGACAGGGGCCGCTGCATGGATATCAGCTATTTCCTCAAGCTGATGGTGGAAAAGAACGCGTCGGACATGTTCCTGACCTCCGGCGCGCCGGTCTACATCAAGGTCGAGGGCAGGATGTACCCGCTCGGCAACGCCGGGCTGCCCCAGGGCATGGTCAAGAAGATCGCCTACTCGCTGATGGACGAGGGCCAGGTGCCCTCCTTCGAGCGCGAGCTGGAAATGAACATGGCCATCGCCGCGCCGGACGGCAACCGCTTCCGCGTGAACGTGTTCAAGCAGCGCGGCGAAGTGGCGATGGTGATCCGCTCGATCCGCAGCACCATCCCCTCGATCGAGGAGCTGCAGCTGCCGCAGGTGCTCAAGCAGATCATCATGGCGCCGCGCGGGCTGGTCCTGCTGGTCGGCTCCACCGGCTCGGGCAAGTCGACCACGCTCGCGTCCATGATCGACTACCGCAACAGCACCAGCCCGGGGCACATCCTCACCATCGAGGACCCGATCGAATACCTGCACACGCACAAGAAGTCGATCGTCAACCAGCGCGAGGTGGGCATGGACACCCACACCTTCCACAACGCGCTGAAGAACGCCATGCGCGAGGCGCCGGACGTGATCCTGATCGGCGAGATCCTCGACGCCACCACGATGGAGGCGGCGATTGCGTTCGCCGAGACCGGCCATCTGTGCCTGGCCACGCTGCACTCGAATAACGCCGACCAGACCATCGAGCGCATCCTCAACTTCTTCGAGGAATCCGCACACAAGAACATCCTGATGAACCTGGCGCTGAACCTGAAGGCCGTGGTCTCGCAGCGACTGGTGGTCGGCACCGACGGCCGCCGGCTACCGGCGGCCGAAGTCCTGATCAATACGCCGATGATCCGCGACCTGCTGCGCCGCGGCGAGGTCCACCAGATCAAGCAGGCGATGGAGGAGTCGCTGGAAGAAGGCATCGAGACCTTCGACCAGTGCCTGTTCCGCCTGCACAAGGAAGGCAAGATCGGGATGGAGGAGGCGCTGCGCGCCGCCGACTCGCGCGAGGGCCTGGCGCTGAAGTTCCGGCTGTCGGAGGGGTCGAGCGGCGAGCACGATCCTTATGCGGATGTGTTTGCCTGACCTGTAGGAGCCGAGCCATGCTCGGCTCGCGTTGGGCGGTTCCTGCAATCAGGCGCAGCCGACCATGGGTCGGCTCTACTGCGCGGGCGCGTCGGGCTGGTTCTCGGGCCTGGCCGCATCGAAGGCGGGGAGTGCCAGGCAGGCCTGCTCGATCCGGGTGATGGTCGGGTACGGCGACAGGTCCACGCCGAAGCGGCGCGCGTTGTAGACCTGCGGCACCAGGCAGCAGTCGGCCAGGGTCGGCACCTCGCCGTCGCAGAACGCGCCCGTGGACGGATGGTCGTGCAGCAGCGCCTCGAACGCGGCGAAGCCCTCGGCCATCCAGTGCCTGGCCCAGGTCTCGCGCTCGGCCTGCGGCACGCCCCACTCGTGCTCCAGGTACTGCAGCACGCGCAGGTTGTTCAGCGGATGGATGTCGCAGGCGATCACCTGCGCCAGCGCGCGCACCCGCTGGCGGTCGCGCGCGGTGGCAGGCAGCAGCGGCCGCTCCGGCCACATCTCGTCCAGGTATTCCAGGATCGCCATGGACTGGCGCAGCGTGCGCTGCCCGTGCTGCAGCACCGGCACCAGGCCCTGCGGGTTGGCCTCGCGGAATTCGGGCGTGCGCTGCTCGCCACCATTGCGCAGCAAGTGCACCGGCATGATGTCGTAGGGCAGGCCCTTCAGGTTCAGGCCGATGCGCACCCGGTAGGCGGCGCTGGAGCGCCAGTAGGAATACAGGCACAAGCGGTCCATCCGATCCCCCTTTCGATGCCGATCTTACGGCAGCGGCTGGCGTTCGATGCGCTGCTCGATCGCGCCGAACAGGCTGCGGCCCTCGCCGTCCAGCATCTCGATCCGCACCTGGTCGCCGAACGACAGGAACGGCGTGACCGGCTTGCCGGTCGCCAGCGCTTCCACCGTCCGCTTCTCCGCGAAGCACGAGGCGCCCAGGCTGGTGTCCTGGTTGGCGATGGTGCCGGAGCCGACGATCGTGCCCGCGGCCAGCGGCCGGGTCTTCGCCGCATGCGCGACCAGCTGGGCGAAGTCGAACTGCATGTCCACGCCGGCCTCCGGCGCGCCGAACCACTCGCCGTTGACGTGGGTCAGCAGCGGCAGGTGCAGCTTGTTGCCGCGCCAGGCGTCGCCCAGTTCGTCGGGCGTCACGAACACCGGCGACAGCGCCGAGCGCGGCTTCGACTGCAGGAAGCCGAAGCCCTTGGCCAGCTCGCCCGGGATCAGGTTGCGCAGCGACACGTCGTTGACCAGGCCGACGAGCTGGATGCGCTCGGCCGCCTGTTCCGGCGTCACCGCCATCGGTACGTCGTCGGTCACCACCACGATCTCGGCCTCGAGGTCGATGCCGTAGTCCTCGCTCACCACCCGCACCGGGTCGCGCGGGCCGAGGAAGCCGGCACTGGTGGCCTGGTACATCAGCGGGTCGGTGTAGAAGCTCTCGGGCACTTCGGCGCCGCGTGCGCGGCGCACGCGCTCCACGTGCGGCAGGTAGGCGCTGCCGTCCACGAACTCGTAGGCCCTGGGCAGCGGTGCGGCGAGCGCGGCCATCTCCAGCGCGAAGGCGCCGTCGGCGCTGCCCTCGTTCAAGGCATCCGAGAGCGCGGCCAGGCGCGGTGCGGCGTTCGACCAGTCGTCCAGCGCGCGCTGCAGGGTCGGGGCGATGCCGGTGGCGCGCACGGCCTGCGTGAGGTCGCGCGAGACCACCACCAGGGTGCCGTCGCGACCGCCTTCCTTGAGGCTTCCGAGTTTCATGGGGTCCTCCGCGGGGGGAACCCACGATTGTACCCGCAGCGCCGGCGCCCACCCGCCGGCCGCCGGCTCAGGCGTCGCCCTGGAAGCCGCCGGCGCGGTAGGTCAGCACCAGCGTGTCGCGATGCCCGGGCACGCCGGCCTCGAGCGGCTGGATCGGGGTGGACTCGTGGATCACCCGCGCGTCGTCGAGCAGCAGCAGCGACCACGGCCGCTCGAGGGTGAAGCGCTGCCCGGCAGGGCCGTCGGCGTCGAATACCCGGCTCTCGCCGCCCTTGATGGCATGCCGCGCAACCAGGAACACGGCGACGAAATCCACGCCGTCGCGGTGCGCGCCCTCGGGCGTCGGCCGGCCGATGCCGCCGGTGGTGTCGATCCGGAACTGGTGCGCCTCCACGAACCAGCGCGGCTCGCCACGCAGCTGCGAGAACAGCCCGCCCAGCGAGACCAGCAGCTTCGCCCACGCCGGCTGCGCGAGCGTCGCCGCGGCGACCGGCTCGAACCAGCGGTGCATGCCGCCGTGCAGCGCGTTGTATTCCAGCGACTGCCAGTGGGCGCGGTGCGGCATCTGTTCCAGCGCGCCGTCGCTGACGACGAAGCAGGCGTGCCGGCGCGCGCGGTAGCGGCCGCCGTCGCGCAGGTAGTCGTCCGGCGGCAGGTCGTCCCACGACGGGGCCAGCGCCGCCAGTTCCTCCGCGGTGGTGCCGCACAGCGCGGCAGCGGCTTCGGGAGCAAGCAGCGCGCGGCCGTGGCCGCGCAACTGCGACATCAGCGCCGCGGGCGGCGTGTACGGGGGCGGCTGGGGGGTGGCCATGCGCCATTGTAGGAGCGCGCGGGCAAAGAAAAACCCGCCACGGGGGCGGGTTTTTCGGGTTTGGCAGCCCCGGATGGATTCGAACCACCGAATGCCTGAGTCAGAGTCAGGTGCCTTACCACTTGGCGACGGGGCTGTGGACTTCGATTGTAACGCCGGGGCGTGGCCCCGGCGACAAGGCCGGTTAACGCTTCGAGAACTGGGTGGCGCGGCGGGCCTTGTGCAGGCCGACCTTCTTGCGCTCGACCTCGCGCGCGTCGCGGGTCATGAACCCGGCCTTGCGCAGCTCGGCTTTCAGCGTCTCGTCGTACTCGACCAGCGCACGGGCGATGCCCAGGCGGATGGCGCCGGCCTGGCCGGTGGTGCCACCGCCCTCGACCGTGGCGACCACGTCGAACTTCTCGGTCGACTGGGTCAGCTCGAGCGGCTGGCGCACGATCATGCGCGCGGTCTCGCGGCCGAAGAACTCGTCCAGCGGACGCTCGTTGATGGTGATGGCGCCGCTGCCCTTGCGCAGGAACACGCGGGCGGTGGAGGACTTGCGGCGGCCGGTGCCGTAATTCTGCTGGGTTGCCATGTGGTTACCTTAGATCTCGAGCGGCTGCGGCTGCTGGGCGGCGTGCGGGTGCTCGGCACCCTTGTACACCTTGAGCTTGCGGTACATCGCGCGGCCGAGCGGGTTCTTCGGCAGCATCCCCTTGACCGCGGTCTCGATCACGCGCTCCGGGTGGCGCTCCAGCGCCTGGGCGAGGTTCTCCGACTTCAGGTTGCCGACGTAACCGGTGAACCGGTGGTACATCTTGTCCTGCAGCTTGTTGCCGGTGACCGCGATCTTCTCCGCGTTGACCACGACGATGTAGTCGCCGGTGTCGACGTGCGGGGTGTAGACGGGCTTGTGCTTGCCGCGCAGGCGGCGTGCGATCTCGGAGGCGAGGCGTCCGAGGGTCTTGCCCTCGGCGTCGACGAGGTACCAGTCCCGCTGGACGGTCTCGTTCTTGGCGCTGAATGTCTTCATGGCGGGGTTCGGTACCTGGTCGGGCTGGTTCGGGCGGCCGCTGGCCGGGCGAACTTCACCACGCGTTGTGGAAGCGGAAAGCAAGACGCGGAATGATAGCGGGCCCCGGCCCGCGCCGCAAGCACGCCTACACTGCAGGGATGAACGGCCCCGCCGCCCCCGACCCCCTCGACCCGCTGCTGGCCCTGGCCGACCGCTGCGTCCAGTGCGGCTTGTGCCTGCCGGTGTGCCCGACCTACCAGGTCGGCGGGATCGAGGCCGAATCGGCCCGCGGCCGGATCGCCCTGGCCCGGGCCTGGGAACTGGGCACGATCCCGGCCACCGCAGCCGGGGAGGCCCACCTCGACCACTGCCTGGCCTGCCGCAACTGCGAGGCCGTGTGCCCTGCCGGGGTCGAATACGGCGCCCTGCTGGTGCTGGCCCGCGAGCGCCAGCGCGCCCGCCGCCGCCCCGGCCTGGCGCAGCGGCTGCTGGAAGCCCTGGCGGCCCGGCCCGCGGCCATGGCGGGCCTGCTGCGGGCCTACCGCCTGGCCTGGCCGCTGCTGCCGCGGGCGCTGCGGCGGCTGCCGCGCCCCCCGGCCGCCGCGAGGCCCGCCCTGCCCGGCCACGGCGAGGTGGCCCTGTTCCACGGCTGCGTCGCCGGACCCTACGAGGCCGGGCTGCGCGCCGCCGTGGCACGCCTGTGCGCGGCCGCCGGGATCGCGCTCGCCGAGCCGCCCGACCAGGGCTGCTGCGGGGCGCTGCATGCCCACGCCGGCGCCACCGCGACGGCAAGGCGCCTGGGCGATCGCAACCGGGCGGCCCTCGCCGGCGCCCGCACCGTGCTGACCCTGGCCAGCGGCTGCCACGAGTCGCTGGCGCAGGGGCTGGGCACCTCGGCGGAAACGCTCGATGCCCAGGTCTTCCTGGCAGGCCGCGCCGAACGCCTGCGCTTCCGGCCCCACGCGGAGCGGGTCGCCCTGCACCTGCCCTGCACCCAGCGCAACGGCGTGCGCAGCGTCACCGCGACGCGGGCGCTGCTGGCGCTTGTGCCGGGGCTCGAGGTCGTGGAGCTCGATGCCGGCCACGGCTGCTGCGGCGCGGCCGGCACGCAGATGGCCACCGATCCGGAACGTGCCGCCACCTTCCGCGCCCCGCTGCTGGCACAACTGGAGGCCAGCGGCGCCACCCGCCTGCTCAGCGCCAACATTGGCTGCCGCCTGCACTTCGCCAACGCTGCGAAAGTGCCGGTGCAACACCCGCTCGAGTTCCTTGCCGACCTCCTGCAAGAAAGGGGTCAGAGCACCTTTTCGCGCGCGAAAAGGTAATCTGACCCCTGTGGAACGCACGCTCACCCCGCTGGACCGAATGCTCGACGGCGCGCAGAACGCGCTGGCGACGATCACCGGCAGCCTGCACGCCGAGCGCCCGAACCCGGGCCGCGGCGCGCCGGACGTCGTGCTCGAGGGGGACGACCGCCGCCACGCCGCCGGGCTGATGCGGATCAACCACGTCGGCGAGGTCTGCGCACAGGCGCTCTATGTCGGGCAGGCCGCGGTCGCGCGCGATCCGGCCACGCGCCGGCAGCTGCTCGCCGCCGCGCAGGAGGAAACCGACCACCTGGCCTGGTGCGCCGACCGGCTGGAGGAACTCGACAGCCGCCCGAGCCTGCTCAATCCGCTGTGGTACGCCGGCAGCTTCGCGATCGGCGCGGTGGCCGGCCTGCGCGGCGACGGCTGGAACCTCGGCTTCGTCGTGGAAACCGAGCGCCAGGTGGAAGCGCACCTGGACGAGCACCTGCAGAGCCTGCCGCAAGCCGATGCCCGCAGCCGCGCGATCCTGGCCACCATGAAGGCCGACGAGGCCCGCCACGCGGCGAACGCCGAACAGGCCGGCGCCCGGGTGCTGCCGCCGCCGATTCCCGGGCTGATGGCCTTCGCCTCCAAGGTCATGAAGACGGTGGCCTACAGGATCTGACCTGGATCACTCCACCAGGTTGCGGCCGTGGTAGAGCTCCTCGATCTCGCGCTTCAGCCGCGCCTCGATCTTCATCCGCTCCTTGAACGACAGGTTCCTGGCGCGCTCCTCGAACAGGTAGTTGTCGAGGTCGAAGTCCTTCAGGTGCATCTTCGTGTGGAAGATGTTTTCCTGGTAGACGTTGACGTCGAGCATCTCGTAGCGCGAGCGGATGTTCTTGGCCAGGTAATCCTGGATCGAGTTGATCTTGTGGTCGATGTAGTGCTTGCGGCCCTTGATGTCGCGGGTGAAGCCGCGCACCCGGTAGTCCATCACCACGATGTCCGATTCCAGCGACTCGATCAGGTAGTTCAACGCCTTCAGCGGCGAGATCACGCCGCAGGTGGCCACGTCGATGTCGGCGCGGAAGGTCGCGATGCCGTTGTCCGGGTGGGTTTCCGGATAGGTGTGCACGGTGATGTGCGACTTGTCCAGGTGCGCGACCACCGCGTCGGAGATCACGCCCTTGGCCTGCGACTTGTCCACCACCGGCTGCTCGGAGATCAGGATCGTCACCGACGCGCCCTGCGGGTCGTAGTCCTGGCGGGCCACGTTCAGGATGTTCGCGCCGATGATCTCGGCGACGTCCGTGAGGATCTGCGTCAGCCGGTCGGCGTTGTATTCCTCGTCGATGTACTCGATGTAGCGCTGCCGCTGTTCCTCGGACACGGCATAGCAGACATCGTAGATGTTGAACGAGAGCGCCTTGGTGAGGTTGTTGAACCCCTGGAGCTTCAGGCGTGGAAGCGGCTTGACCACGGACATCGGCCTTTCCGGTGGGCGAAGGAGGAAATTATGCGGCAAATGGCTGGGCAGCCCAAGGACGCCCCCGTCACGGTTTGCCCCGGCCGCGCCAAGGCACTAACCTGCCGGGCCAACCTGTCCGCCAGCCGGAACCGCCATGTCGACTGCCCTGCATGGAGCGCACCGCCAGACCAGCAACAATCCGCTGGCCCCTGACGCCGCCACCATCGACCGCTTCCTCGGGTATTGCCACCGCCGCCGCTATCCGGCCCGGACCGACGTGTTCCGGCCCGGCGATCCGGCCGGCACCCTGTATTACATGGTCAACGGCTCGACCAGCATCATCACCGAGGAGGACGACGGGCGGGAGCTGGTGCTGGGCTATTTCGGCGCCGGAGAGTTCGTCGGCGAGATGGGCCTGTTCATCGAATCCGAGCGGCGCGAAGTGATCCTGCGCACGCGGGTGCCCTGCGAACTGGCCGAAATCAGCTACGAGCGGCTGTACCAGCTGTTCGCCGGGCCGCTGGCCCTGGACGCACCGAAGTTGCTCTGGCAGATCGGCTCGCAGCTCTCGCGTCGCCTGCTCGACACCAGCCGCAAGGCCGGGCGCCTGGCCTTCCTCGACGTCACCGACCGGATCGTGCGCACCCTGCACGACCTGACCCAGGAGCCGGAGGCCATGAGCCATCCGCAGGGCACCCAGCTGCGCGTCTCCCGCCAGGAGCTCGCGCGGCTGGTCGGCTGCTCGCGCGAAATGGCCGGCCGCGTGCTGAAGAAGCTGCAGGCCGACGGCGTCCTGCACGCGCGCGGGAAGACCATCGTCCTCTACGGGACCAGGTAACCGAATCCTGTAGCAGCCGAGCCATGCTCGGCTGACCTCCGACGGTTCATGCAACCCGCCGAAGCAAGCCGACCATGGGTCGGCTCTACACCCCCTCCCCACCCCGCGACCGGCACCCCCAGTTGAGGATCGGCGTGCCCGGCGGCAGGACCCTGCGGAACATCGCCACCCGGCCCGGCTTCGGGTTCACCACCACCGGCTTGCGCGCCGCGCGCAGCAGCGGCAGGTCCGCGCTGCTGTCGGAATAGGCGATGGCGATCGAGCCATAGCCGCGCGTGCGCAGCATCCGCATCTTGTTTTCCGCATGGCAGTGCTGGTCGGTGACGTAGCCGCCGAGGAAGCGGTGGCCGAGGCTGCCGACCACCGGCAGGTCCTGGTGCGCGACGAAATCCAGGATCGCCCGGGCCAGTTCCGGCGGCGCACCGGTGGCTACCACCACCTCGTCGCCCGCCAGCCGGTGCCGGTGCAGCACCGCCAGCGCCGGCGCCAGCAGCCGGGCCCGGATCGAGGGCGCATTCGCCGCCACGTAGGCGTCGATCAGCGCCTCGATCGGGCGCCGTGCGCCGACCGTGCCGATCCACAGGAAGCCGGAAATCCCGCGCCGCCGGGTCGGCAACCAGGCCACCATCGGCAGCAGCAATGGCGCGGCCAGCAGCGCCAGCACCTTGCGCCATGCATGCCGCTTCACCAGCCACGCCACCATGTGCGCGCCGGAATCGCCGTCGTAAAGGGTGTGGTCGAAGTCGAACACGACCAGCCCCTGGCCGGTCGCGGGGGAAACGTCGCTCATGCGCGGAAGAATAGCCGTTGCAGCGCGGCGCCGGGATCGGCTTCGCGCATGAACGCCTCGCCGACCAGGAACGCGTCCACGCCGGCCGCGCGCAGCCGCGCCACGTCGGCGGCGCTGGCGATCCCGCTCTCGGTGACCAGCCGCCGCCCCGGCGGCACCCCGCCGCGCAACGCCAGGGTCGTGTCCAGCGACACCGCGAAGCTGCGCAGGTCGCGGTTGTTGATGCCCAGCAGCGGTTGGCGCCCGTCGGCCGCGCCCGGCACCGCCAGCGCGCGCGCCAGTTCCCCGCCGTCGTGCGCCTCGAGCAGCACGTCCATGCCCAGCCCCAGCGCCAGCGCGGCGAGCCCGGCCATGCGCGCATCGTCCAGCGCGGCGACGATCAACAGCACGCAGTCGGCGCCGAGCGCGCGCGCCTCGACCACCTGGTAGGGATCCACGGTGAAGTCCTTGCGCAGCACCGGCAGCGCGCAGGCCGCGCGCGCCTGCCGCAGGAAGGCGTCGCTGCCCTGGAAGAAATCCACGTCGGTGAGCACCGACAGGCAGGCCGCGCCGCCCGCCTCGTAGCTGCGTGCGATCGCGGCCGGATCGAAGTCCGCGCGGATCACGCCCTTCGAAGGACTCGCCTTCTTCGCTTCGGCGATCACCGCCGGCGCCCCTTGCGCGATCCGGCGTTCGATCGCGGCCGCGAAGCCACGCGGCGGCGGCTGGTCGGCGGCGCGCGCTTCGAGCTCGCGCAAGGGCAGGCGTGCGCGGCGCTCGGCCACTTCCGCGACCTTGCGCGCCAGGATCCGCTGCAGCACGGTCACGCCGCCTCCCGCGCCAGGCGCTGCGTGGCGTCGACGAATTCCGCGAGCTTGGCGCGGGCCGCGCCCGAGGCGATCGCCTCGCGCGCGCGGCGGATGCCGTCGGCGATGTCGTCGGCCACGCCGGCCACGTACAGCGCCGCGCCCGCGTTAAGCGCCACGATTTCCAGTGGCAGGCCCGGCGTGTTCTCCAGCGCGGAAAGCAACATCGCCTGCGACTCCGCGGGATTGGCCACGCGCAGGTTGCGGGTGTGGGCCATGGCGATGCCGAAGTCCTCCGGGTGCACGTCGTACTCGCGCACCTGGCCGTCGCGCAGCTCGCCGACCATCGTGGCCGCGCCCAGCGACAGCTCGTCCATGCCGTCGCGGCCCCAGACCACCAGCGCGCGGGTCGCGCCGAGTTCGCGTAGCACCCGCACCTGGATCCCGACCAGGTCCGGATGGAACACGCCCATCAGGATCGACGGCGCCCCGGCCGGGTTGGTCAGCGGCCCGAGGATGTTGAACAGGGTGCGCACGCCCAGCTCGCGCCGCACCGGCGCCACCACCTTCATCGCCGGGTGGTGCACCGGCGCGTACATGAAGCCGGCCCCGGTGTCGGCAATGCAGCGCGCCACCTTGTCGGGTTCCAACTCGATCGCCGCGCCCAGCGCTTCCAGCACGTCGGCGGCGCCGGACTTCGAGGACACGCTGCGGTTGCCGTGTTTGGCCACGCGCGCGCCCGCCGCCGCGGCGACGAACATGGACGCCGTGGAGATGTTGAAGGTGTGCGCGCCGTCGCCGCCGGTGCCGACGATGTCCACGAGCCGGGCGCGGTCGGCCACTTCCACCGGCCGCGCGAACTCGCGCAGCACGCAGGCCGCGGCCGCGATCTCGCCGACGGTCTCCTTCTTGACCCGCAGGCCGGTCAGGATCGCCGCGGTCATCGCCGGCGACACCTCGCCGCGCATGATCATGCGCATCAGCTCGACCATTTCGTCGTGGAAGATCTCGCGGTGCTCGATCGTGCGCTGCAGCGCCTGCGCGGGGGTGATGCCCATCATGACTCCAGGAAGTTCTTCAACAGTGCGTGGCCATGCTCGGTGAGGATCGACTCGGGGTGGAACTGCACGCCTTCCACCGGGTGGCTGCGGTGGCGCAGGCCCATGATTTCCTCGACGCTGCCGTCCTCGTGTTCGGTCCACGCGGTGACTTCCAGGCACTCGGGCAGCGTCGCCCGGTCCACCACCAGCGAGTGGTAGCGGGTCGCCTCGTAGCCGTCGGGCAGCCCCTTGAACACGCCGGTGCCGCGATGGCGGATGGGCGACGTCTTGCCGTGCATGATCCGGCCCGCGCGCACCACCTGGCCGCCGTAGGCCTGGCCGATCGCCTGGTGCCCCAGGCACACGCCCAGGATCGGGACCCGCGCGCCGAGCTCGCGCACCAGGTCCAGCGACACGCCGGCCTCGTTCGGCGTGCACGGCCCCGGCGAGATCAGGATCCGGTCCGGCGCGAGCCGCTCGATCGCGCGCACGTCGAGCGCGTCGTTGCGCTCCACCCGCACCTCGGCGCCCAGCGCCTGCAGGTACTGGACGAGGTTGAAGGTGAAACTGTCGTAGTTGTCGATCACCAGCAGCATGCCGACCCTCCCCGGGCGACATGCGCACCGCCGGCGATGGCGCCTGGCCTCAGCCGGCGGAAGCGGACAGCGTCGGCGCGGGCGCCGGCGCCGGCATCCCGCGGCGCAACGGCACCGGCGCGGTGGCGATGCGGTCCTTCAGCTCGGCCATCGCCCCGGGCAGCACCACCAGGTAGGAAATGAGCTGCTCGGTCAGCTCGAGCATCTGCTCGGCGGCGTTCTGGCCGATGCTGGTCGGATCCTGGAGCTGCCGCCCGAACACCCCGTCCGGCGCCAGCATGTCGGCGATGTCGTCCAGCGGCGCCGCCAGGTCCACCCCGCGGGTCAACGTCTCGAGCTGCCGCGGCAGCGGCGCGTCGGGGTGGGTATCGGTCAGCAACCGCGTCGCCAGGCCCTCCAGCAGGTGCCGGATCAGCAGCGCGGCGCTGCCCCATTCGCCCTGGTTGTAGTGCTTCAGGGCCATGTCGTAGGTGCGCCCCAGCGGTGCCGACAGGCTGGCCAGGAACTGGGTGCCGTCCATCGGCGTGCGCCCGACCGGATCCGGATGCACGTACAGCGTGGTCTCGCCCGGCGCGTCCACCGTGGACATGAGGTTCATGAACAGCACGTCGATGTTGCAGCGCGGGCACGGTTCCTCGGTCGCGGCGATGCGGCCGGCGTGCTCGGTCCAGCGGCGGATGTTGAAGGTCGCCTCGCGCAGGCAGTGCGGGCAGATCATCTCGACCACCTGCGGATGCCCGCCCAGCGAGAACCGCGAACGAACCAGATTGGCGTCGACCACCTGCATGCGATCCCTCCCGGGTCTTCGTGCGCGCACACCCTGCGCGTCCGGGACGATTGAACGGGCCGGGCCGTGAAGACGACGTTTCGCGTGAAGGCGAACGTTCAGCAAATGCGATGGCGATCACCTAGAGCCCCCGTGCAGCCTCAGCCACGGCGCGGAACAGCGCCCTGCCCTTGTTCATGGTTTCTTCCCATTCGCGCTCCGGATCGGAGTCGTGGACGATGCCGGCGCCGGCCTGGACGTGCAGCTTGCCGTCCTCGATCACCGCGGTGCGGATCGCGATCGCGGTGTCCGCGTCGCCGTGCCAGCCGAGGTAGCCGATCGCGCCCGCGTAGACGTTGCGCTTGATCGGCTCGAGCTCGCGGATGATCTCCAGCGCGCGGATCTTGGGCGCGCCACTGACGGTGCCGGCCGGGAACGTCGCGCGCAGCGCGTCGGCATAGGACAGGCCCTCGCGCAGCTGCCCGGTGACTTCGCTGGTGATGTGCATGACGTGGCTGTAGCGCTCGATCCCGAACTGCTCGCCGACCGCGACCGTGCCCGGCGCGGCGACGCGACCGACGTCGTTGCGCGCCAGGTCGATCAGCATCAGGTGCTCGGCCCGCTCCTTGGGATCGGCCAGCAGTTCGGCCTCCAGCGCCGAATCCTCGGCCGGAGTGGCGCCGCGCGGGCGGGTGCCGGCAATCGGGCGCACCGTGACCTCGCGCCCCTCCAGCCGGGCCAGGATCTCGGGCGAACTGCCCACGACCTGGGTGTCGCCGACATCGAGGAAGTACATGTACGGCGAGGGGTTCAGCGCCCGCAGCGCCCGGTACACGTCCAGCGGCCGGGCGTGGAACGGCACGGTGAGCCGCTGCGACAGCACCACCTGGAACACGTCGCCGGCGGCGATGTAGTCCTTCGCCCGCCCGACCGCGCGGAGGAAGCCTTCGCGGCTGAAGCCGGACACGAAATGCGCCTCGTCCAGCACCTGCGGCTGCAGCAGTTGCGGATAGCCGGCGCCACCGTGGCGCAGGCGGTGGACCAGTTCGTCCAGCCGGCGCTCGCCGCGCGCGACCGCCTGCGGCTCGTCCGGGTCCACGTGCACCACCAGGTACAGCCGGCCCTTGAGGTTGTCGAACACCGCGACCTCGGTGCTCAGCATCAGCAGGATGTCGGGGGTGCCGAGCTGGTCCGGCTTGTCGCCGCCGCGCAGCCGCGGCTCCAGGTACTGCACGCACTCGAAGCCGAACCAGCCGACCAGGCCGCCGGTGAAGCCGGGCAGGCCCTCGACCCGTTCGACTTCGTAGGCGTCGCGCAGGCGCTCGACCTCGGCGAAGGGGTCGGCGACCTCGCGCGCCTCCAGCAACTCGCCGTGCGCGGTGGTGTACAGGGTGTGGCCGGCGAAGGCGTGCACGCGCTGCGCCGGCAGGCCGATGATCGAGTAGCGGCCGAAGCGTTCGCCGCCCTGGACCGACTCGAACAGGTAGGTGTTCGGGCCGTCGGCCAGCTTCAGGTAGACCGACAGGGGGGTGTCGAGGTCCGAGGCCACCTCGCGCACCAGCGGACGCAGCCGCTTGCGCGGCGCGGAGGCCTGCGACGGGGGGTCAGCGGGGTGCGCGGAGGGCGCTGCGGGGGGATTCCGGGTGGGAGAAGTCACGCTGGGCTTCCTTGGACGGCGGGCAGGCGGGGACGGCGGCGGCAACAGGCCACCATCGCCAACCGGCGTCGGCAAGGAAGGACAGCGGGCGGGCCCGGAGATGCATGGCCGCCAATGTAGGCCGGTTGGCGGCGCTTGTCACGTTCCCGTCACCGGACATCGGGAAAATCGAGTCTCCCCAGGGACGACCCCGGAGCAGGACGCTCCCCTTCCCCGGAGGCCGGCGCCAGGCGAGTGCGCCGGCCTTTTTCTTTTGCGCGGGCTCCGGACGCTTTCTTTTTCAACGCGGATCAACGCGGATAAAACGGATAAGAGCGGATCTGTGCTTTTTGAAAAGCATTCCTCCGCGTTGATCCGCTTTCATCCGCGTTGATCCGTGTCAAAAAAAAAGGATCAGCCGCCGCGAACCGCGTCCACGGCGGCGCGCATGTCGGAGATGACGGCGGCGTAGTCGGGGTGGCCGAAGATGGCGGAGCCGGCGACGAAGGTGTCGGCACCGGCGGCAGCGATTTCGCCGATGTTGTCGGGCTTCACCCCGCCGTCGATCTCCAGCCGGATCGGCTTGCCGCTGCGGTCGATCATGCCGCGCACGGTGCGCAGCTTGTCGAGGGTGGCCGGGATGAACGCCTGGCCGCCGAAGCCGGGATTGACCGACATCAGCAGCACGTGGTCCAGGTCGCCCAGCACCCAGTCGAGCACGTCCACCGGCGTGGCCGGGTTCAGCACCAGCCCGGCGCGGCAGCCGTTGGCCTTGATCAGCTGGATGGTCCGGTGCACGTGGCGGGTCGCTTCCGGGTGGAAGCTGATCTCCGTGGCGCCGGCCTTCGCGAAGTCCGGGACGATCCGGTCCACCGGCTCGACCATCAGGTGCACGTCGACCGGCGCGGTGACCCCGTGCTTGCGCAATGCCTCGCACACCATCGGTCCGATGGTCAGGTTCGGCACGTAATGGTTGTCCATCACGTCGAAGTGGACCCAGTCGGCGCCGGCGGCCAGGACCGCGTCCACCTCCTCGCCCAGGCGGGCGAAATCGGCGGACAGGATCGAGGGGGCGATGACGGTCGGCTGCATGGGCCCAGTGTACCCGCAGGCGCCGGAAGCCCTACACTGGCCGGCCCGGTGCCACAGGGACCCGCACTTGGCAACCACGCTGCTGCAATCCGACCTGCCCGGCCTGACGCTGCGCCACCGCGGCAAGGTCCGCGACGTCTACGACCTGCCCGGCGAGGGCGAGCCGCGCCTGTTGATGGTCGCCACCGACCGCCTCAGCGCGTTCGACGTGGTCCTGCCCGACCCCATCCCCGGCAAGGGCGAGATGCTGTGCCAGATCAGCAACTTCTGGTTCGGCCGCACCGCGCACATCGTGCCCAACCACCTCACCGGGATCGAGGTGGCCAGCGTGCTGCCGGCGGGCGTGGACCCGGCGCTGTACGAGAAGCGCGCGGTGGTGACGAAGCGGCTCAAGCCGGTGCCGGTGGAGGCGATCGCCCGCGGCTACCTGATCGGCAGCGGCTGGAAGGACTACCAGCGCACCGGCCGGGTCAGCGGCATCGCCCTGCCCGACGGGCTGCGCCAGGCCGAACAGTTGCCGCAGCCGATCTTCACCCCGTCGACCAAGGCCGCGGTCGGCGACCACGACGAGAACATCGACTTCGACACCATGGTGCGTATGGTCGGCGCCGAGCTGGCGGAACAGGTGCGCGACGCGACGCTGCGCCTGTACGCGCATGCCCGCGACTACGCCGCCGAGCGCGGGATCCTGCTGGCCGACACCAAGTTCGAGTTCGGCACCGACTCCAGCGGCCGCCTGTACGTGATGGACGAGATGCTCACCCCGGATTCCTCGCGCTACTGGCCCGCCGACCAGTACGAGGTCGGCACCAGCCCGCCGAGTTTCGACAAGCAGTTCGTGCGCGACTACCTGGAAACGCTGGACTGGAACAAGACCGCGCCGGGGCCGAAGCTGCCGCCGGAGGTGATCGAGCGCACCCGGGCCAAGTACGCCGAGGCGCTGGAACGACTCGCGGGGATTTCCGTATGAATGCCACCTCGCCCGAACGCGCGATCGACCGCTGGTTCGCGCACTACTCCGGCGACCATCGCAACGTCACCAACCAGCGCATCCACGTGGTCGCGGTGCCGCTGATCCTGTGGAGCGTTGTCGGCCTGCTGTGGTGCATCCCGGTACCGGGCACCTGGTTCCGGCCCGGTTTCTGGGCCGCGCTGGCGATGTTCTTCGCCTGGGCGTTCTACTACCGCGCCTCGCGCCGGCTGGGCTACGGCATGCTCGCGGTGTTCGTGGCGATGGCCTGGCTGACCCGCTGGCTGCACCTGGCCCTGGGCACGCGGCAATTGCTTTTCCTGGCGATCGGCGTGTTCGTCGTCGCCTGGATCGCGCAGTTCGTCGGCCACAGGATCGAAGGGCGCAAGCCCAGCTTCCTCACCGACCTGACCTACCTGCTGATCGGCCCGGCCTGGGTGCTGGCCAAGCTGTACCGCAAGCTCGGCTGGACCTGGTAGGCGTGGCCGCGGCGCGCGGCACCGGCCTGGGCGGCCGCGACCTCGGCCTGGTCGCGATCATCTGCCTCGCCTGGGCGCTCAATTTCCTCACCTCGGCGCTGGCGCTGCGGGAAATCCCGCCGTTCCTGTTCACCGCGGTGCGCCTGGCGATCCTCGCCGTGCTGCTGGCGCCGTTCCTGAAGCGGCCCGCGCAGGAACAGTGGCCGCTGCTGCTCGCGGTGGCGGTGTGCAACGGGGTGTTGCACTTCGGCCTGAGCTTCTGGGCGCTGCACGTCGCGGGCAACCTGTCCTCGCCGGCGATCGTGATGCAGAGCTACGTACCGATGGCCGCGCTGCTGGCCTGGTGGTGGCTGGGCGAGCGCTTTGCCTGGCGTACCGCGGCGGCGATCGCGATCAGCTTCGCCGGGGTGCTGGTGATCGGCTTCGACCCGATGGTGCTGCAGGCACCGGAATCGCTGCTGCTGATGCTGGTCTCCGCCTTCTTCCTCGCCGCCGGCACGGTGCTGATGCGCCGGCTGAGCGGCCTCGACATGTTCAGCCAGCAGGGCTGGACGGCGGTGGTCGGGTTGCTGCCGCTACTGGCGATCAGCGCGGTGCTGGAACCCGGCGGCTTCCAGGCCCTGCGCGAAGCGAGCTGGATCGGCTGGGGCGGCGCCGCGTATTCGGCGATCGGCTCCTCGCTGATCGGCCACGGCCTGTATTACGTGCTGGTGCAGCGCCATCCCGTGGCGCAAGTGACGCCGTGGCTGCTGCTGGCGCCGGTCGGCGCGGTCGTGCTCGGCATCGTGTTCTACGGCGACGCGCCCGGCCCCCAACTGTGGATCGGCGGCGCGATGGTGCTCGGCGGGGTGTTGCTGATCGCGCTGCGCGCGCTGGCCAGGTCGCGCACGTTGCCGCAGGCGCGCGACATCTAGCCCATCAGGGCGAAAATCTGCGCGGCGCGTAGCCGAAGTCGCGCGCGGCCGGGCCGGCGTCGAACACCAGGTCCTGGCGCAGGCGGGCGATGGCGCCGTCGCCGACACCGCGACCGCGCCCGCTCCAGCGGCCGAGGGTCGCCAATGTCGAGAACAGCGGCGCCGGCAGTTCCAGCAGCCGCGGCGCACCCGGCAAGGCGGCCAGCGTGCGCGCCGCCATTTCCCGGAACGGCAGTGTCTCGCCGCCGGGCAGGTCGTAGCCGCGGCCGAACGCCGGCGCGGCATCGAGCACCGCCACCGTCGCCGCGGCCAGGTCGTCCACGTGCACCGGTTGCCGCAGCCCGGTCGCGCCCGCCGGAATCGGCAACACGCGCCAGCGGCTGGCGAAGCGCGCCATCCGCGCGATGGTCTGGTCACGACCGGCGCCGTACACCAGGGTCGGCCGCAACACGGTCGCGTGGGCGCCGCGTGCGGCGGCGGCGGCGAACACGCCCCGCTCGCCGTGGGCGAGGCGCTGCGCGAGGTCGCGCTCCCCCGCGTCGGCCGAGTCCTGTTTCACCACCGCGCTGGTGGAGCCGAAGGCCACCACCCGCGGCGCGCGCACCGGCGTGCCCGCATACCACTGCGCGAAGCGGTCGAGCGGGCCGCAGCTGATGATTGCGTCCACCGCTGCGGGCAAGTCATCACTACCGCGCGTCAGGTCGCCCTGCAGCCAGCGCAGGCCCGGCGCGTCTTCGCGCGCGGTGCGTGACACGGCGAGCACGTCCCATCCGGCGGCGCGCAGCCGCGGCAGCAGCGCCGCCCCCACCTGACCGCTGCCGCCGAACACCAGCGCGCGCATGTCAGCCGCGCGTTTCGGGCGGCGCCGGCAACACCACGCGCAGCCAGGCCAGGCCCAGCAGCGAGGCGATCACCGAGGCGGACAGGATGCCCAGCACCGACTCCTCGTAATGCAGGCCGGTGTAGGCCAGCGACGCGATGAACAGGCTCATGGTGAAGCCGATGCCGCACAGCAGGCCCATGCCCAGCATCGCCTTGAAGTCCATGCCCTCGGGCCAGCGCACGCGGCCGGTGGCCCGCATCGCCAGCGCCGCAAGGGTGATGCCGATCGGCTTGCCGAGCACCAGGCCCAGCAGCACGCCCAGCGGCAGCGCTGCGAACGCGGCCTCCATGGTGAAGTCGCCCAGTGCCAGGCCCGCGTTCGCGAACGCGAACAACGGCAGGATCGCGAACGCCACCCACGGATGCAGCGCGTGCTCGAGCCATTCCAGCGGCGAATGCTCGATCTCGTCGGGGATGGTGTTCCGGCGCGAGATGTGGGGAATGGTCAGGCCGGTGATCACGCCGGCCAGGGTCGCGTGGATCCCGGACTTGAGCATGAACACCCACAGCGCCACGCCCAGCAGCAGGTACGGCGTCAACGCGGTCACGCCGCGCCGGTTGAGCAGGACCAGGCCGAGCACGCAGGCCCCGGCCCAGCCCAGCGCCACCCACGACAGACCATGCGCGTAGAACACCGCGATGATGAGGATCGCGATCAGGTCGTCGACCACGGCAATGGTCGAGAGCAGCAGCTTCATCCCGGTCGGCACCCGCGAGCCGAGCAGCGAAAGCACGCCGAGCGCGAAGGCGATGTCGGTCGCGGTCGGGACCGCCCAGCCGCGCATGGCGTCGGGGTCGCCGTGGTTGAGCCCGGTGAAGAAGAGCGCCGGCACGATGACGCCTGCGATCGCGCACACCATCGGCAGCAGCAGCCGGTCGAAGCCCGCGAGCTGCCCGGTCAGCGACTCGCGCTTGATCTCGAGCGAGACCAGCAGGAAGAACACCGCCATCAGCCCGTCGTTGATCCACAGCTGCCAGGGCTTGGCGATCTGCAGGTCGCCGAACACCACCGCCACCGGCATCTCCAGGAAGCCGTCATAGAACTCCTCCAGCGGCGAGTTGGCGCACAGCAATGCCAGCGCCGCGGCGCCGATCAGGAGGATGCCGCTGGCGGCTTCGAGGCGGAGGAAATCGGCGAGCGCGGCGAGTGCGCGCTGCGGGATGGACGGACTGGAGGAAGACATCCTTCCAGTCTAGCGCAGGGGCTTCAGGCGCAGCCCTCGATGTAGCCCACCGGGCCCGACAGTCCGCCGCGCCAGGTGGTCACCGTGCCGTCGGCGTCGGTCTCGAACACCAGGAAGCCTTCGCCCTGCTCCGCCGGCACGCGCAGGTATTCGCCGCCGGGGACGTAGTGGTGCGGCAGGGAGGTCACCCGATCCGGGTACAGCGCGCGGATCTCGTCCGCGGACATGCCCACCTTGCCGCCGCCCGGTGCGACCAGTTCCGGATTGCCGACGTCGTAGCGCACGAATTGCCCGCCCTCGACCATGAAGCCGAGCCAGGCGAGCGCGTGGCCGGTCTCGGGCTGCAGGTAGTGGCAATGGTCCTGGCCGCCGATATTGCGCAGCTCGCCGGGCCAGGCCCGTTTCGCCGCTTCCTCGGTCATGCCGAAGCGCAGCGGGCCATAGCCGTCGAAGCGCGGCTCGTCCAGCAGCTGCGGCGGCGGTTGCGGATCGGACGGGCGCACGTCGTCGCCCGGGCCCCGCGGTGGCGACGGCGCCTGCGCGTCCGCTGGCGCCTGCGGTGCCTGCGTGGCCGGCGCGTCCTGCGCGTCCCGCGGCTCCCCTGGCGCCTGCGCGTCGCAGGCGGCGACGGCGACCGCGAGCAGCGGCACCAGCATCGGGATCGTGTTCATGCGCGACAGGCTAGCGCGGGCGGATGAAGCCCGCGCGAAACCTCAGCGCGGCGGCGCGAAGTGCTTGCCCAGGCCGGCCCAGCAGTCCTGGTAGTCGCGTTGCCGGTGCGCGGCGTCGAGTGCCTGCGCGGTGGGCCGGATCACCGCCCGGGTCTCGAACATGAAGGCCATGGTGTCGGTGATCACGTCCGGCTTCGACAGGTCGGCGTTGCTGGCCTTCTCGAACGTCGCCGCGTCCGGGCCATGGCCGGTCATGCAGTTGTGCAGCGAGGCCCCGCCCGGGGCGAAGCCTTCCGCCTTGGCATCGTAGGCGCCGTGCACCAGGCCCATGAACTCGCTGGCGATGTTGCGGTGGAACCACGGCGGCCGGAAGGTGTCCTGCATCGCCAGGATCCGCGGGGGGAAGATCGCCAGGTCCATGTTGCCGACGCCATGTGTGTCGCTGGGCGAGGTCAGCACCAGGAAGATCGACGGGTCCGGATGGTCGAAGCTGATCGAGCCGATGGTGTTGAAGCGGCGCAGGTCGTACTTGCACGGCGCGTAGTTGCCGTGCCATCCGACCACGTCCAGCGGCGAGTGGTCGATCGGCGCGCGCCACAGGTGGCCCTGGAACTTGGCGACGAGCTCGAAGTCGCCTTCGTCGTCCTCGTAGGCCGCGACCGGATACAGGAAGTCGCGCGCCGCGGCGAGGCCGTTGCTGCCGATCGGGCCGAGGTCGGGCAGGCGCAGCAGCGCGCCGAAGTTCTCGCACACGTAGCCACGCGAAGGCCCGTCGGGCAGCTCGACCCGGAAGCGCACGCCGCGCGGCACGATCGCGATCTCCTGCGGCTCCACCTCCAGCACGCCCAGCTCGGTGGCCAGGCGCAGCCGTCCCTGCTGCGGCACGATCAGCAACTCACCGTCCGCGTCGTAGAAGAACCGCCCCTGCATGTCGCGGTTCGCCGCGTACAGGTGGATGCCGACACCGGTCAGCGCGGCGGGCCCGCCATTGCCGCCCATGGTGAACAGGCCCTCGACGAAATCGGTCGGTGCCTCCGGAATGGGCAGCGGGCTCCAGCGCAGCTGCTCCGGCGTGACCGGCCCGTCGCCGAAATCGTTGTGGAAGCGCGGCTGCGCGAACGGCGCGAACGGCCCGTGCACGGCGGCCGGCCGGATCCGGTACAGCCAGCTGCGCCGGTTCTCGCTGCGCGGCGCGGTGAACGCGGTCCCGCTGAGCTGCTCGGCGTAGAGACCGTGGGCGACCTTCTGCGGCGAATTCCGCCCCACCGGCACCGCCCCCGGCACCGCCTCGGTCACGAACGTATTCCCGAACCCCGCCTGGTACTCCATCGCCTCGCTCCGAAGAGATCTATTGGCCACAGATTTCACGGATTGAAAAGGATTTGTTCGTCGCCGCTCAGGGCTCTACCGACAAGGTGGCCGTTGCCACGCGCCAATCCGCCCTTCATCTGTGAAATCTGTGGCCAAAAAAAGTTTGAGTCAGAGGACCCCGCGCTTCATCTGGTCGCGTTCGATGGATTCGAACAGGGCCTGGAAGTTGCCTTCGCCGAAGCCTTCGTTGCCCTTGCGCTGGATGATCTCGAAGAAGATCGGGCCGAAGGCGTTCTGGGTGAAGATCTGCAGCAGCAGGCGCTTCTTGGTTTCCATGTCCGCGTCGATCAGGATCTTGTTCCTCGCCAGGCGCGGCACGTCCTCGCCGTGGTCCGGCACGCGCTGGTCGATCACCTCGAAGTAGGTGTCCGGCGTGTCGAGGAACTCGATCCCGGCTTCGCGCATCTTCTCCACCGTCTCGTAGATATCGTCGGTGAACAGCGCGATGTGCTGGATGCCTTCGCCCTTGTAGTCGCGCAGGTACTCGTTGATCTGGCTCTTCTCGTCGCTGGACTCGTTGAGCGGGATGCGGACGATGCCGTCCGGCGCGGTCATCGCCTTGGACAGCAGGCCGGTCTTGGCGCCCTTGATGTCGAAGTAGCGGATCTCGCGGAAGTTGAACAGCTTCTCGTAGTAGTCCGACCACTTCTGCATGTTCCCGAGGAACAGGTTGTGGGTGAGATGGTCGATGAACGTCAGGCCGAAACCCGCCGGATGCGGGTCCACGCCCGGCAGCGGCTCGTAGTCGGCATAGACGTCGCTGCTGTTGTCGTCGATCAGGTACAGCATGCAGTCGCCGATGCCCTTGATCACCGGGAAGTCGACGGCGCGGGTGTCCGCCTTGTGCTCCATCTTCTCGCCGCCGTTGGCGAGCACGTGCGCCAGCACCTCGGCCGGCGCCTTCTTGAACCGGATCGCGAAGCCGCAGGCGGACGGCCCATGCTGTTCGGCGAAGTCGGCGGCGAAGGAACCGGGTTCCTCGTTCAGCAGGAAATTGATCCGGCCCTGGCGGAACAGGGTGATCGCGCGCGACTTGTGCTTCGCGACCGCGGTGAAGCCGAGCTTGCGCAGGTAGTCGCGCATCGCTTCGCCCTGACCCTGCGGCGCGGCGAACTCGACGAATTCGAACCCGTTGATCCCCATCGGGTTCTCGAAGGTGGTCACGGTCATGCCGAGGTTGGGCTGGGCGCTCATGGGTGCTGGCTCCGGTGTTGCGTTGGCGAGGCACAAGGTTATAGTTTCAAATGAAACCATTTGCAAGCGGCTGCCCCATGGCCCCGGACGCCCTCGAACTCGAGCATTTCCTGCCCTACCGCCTGAGCGTGCTGTCCAACCGGATCAGCGACGCCATCGCGAAGGAATACTCGCGGCGCTATTCACTCGGCGTGACCGAATGGCGGGTGATGGCGGTGCTCGGGCGCTGGCCCGGGCTCAGCGCCAGCCAGGTGGCGCAGCGCACGGCGATGGACAAGGTCGCGGTGAGCCGCGCGGTCGCGCGCCTGCTCGAGGCCGGGAGGCTGTCGCGCACCGCCGATTCGGGCGACCGCCGGCGCGCGCTGCTGCGCCTCTCGCCCGCCGGCCAGGCGATCCACGACGAGGTCGTGCCGCATGCGCGCGGGTTCGAGGAACGGCTGCTCGACGGCATGCCGCAGGACGAGCGCAGGTTGCTGTTCGGCTTGCTCGACCGGCTGGACGAGCTGGAGTTGCGGGCGGAGTCGGCTGGGGAGTGACCCACATGGAAAAAGGCGCCCGGAGGCGCCTTTTTCCGTCGCGGCTCCCGCCGCTCCCACATGCGCGCTACTTCACGCCGTGCATCAGCCGCTGGATCAGCGGGGCGATCAGGAACAGGATCACGCCGCCGATGAGCAGGATCCAGAAGCCCTGCGTGTAGCCGGCCTGCGCCGAGGCCACGGTCATGCCGGTGTCGCCGCTGACGTGGCTGGCGAAGATGCCCGACAGGTTGTTGCCGATGCCGGTGGACAGGAACCAGCCGCCCATCGCGAAGCCGACCAGCTTCGACGGCGCGAGCTTGGTGGTCATGGACAGGCCGATCGGGGACAGGCACAGCTCGCCGATGGACTGGATCACGTAGACCATGAACAGCGTCCAGAACGGGATCAGGCCGGCCGCGTTCACCAGGCTCGACAGCGCGAACATCAGCAGCAGGAATGCCAGGCCGTTGAAGATCAGGCCCAGGCCGAACTTGCGCGGGATCGACGGGTTCCGCTTGCCCATCCGCAGCCACAGCCAGGCCAGGATCGGGGCGAAGGTGATGATCGCCAGCGAGTTCACCGACTGGAACCAGCCCACCGGGAAGATCCAGCCGCCGAAGTCGCGGTTGACGATCTTGTCGGCGAGGAAGTTGAACGAGCTGCCGGCCTGCTCGAAGAAGCACCAGAACAGCACGTTGAACACGAAGATGATCAGCATCGCGATCGAGCGGTCGCGGGCGACCTTGCCCTCGCGGAAGCCCTCGATCACGATCATCCCGCACAGGACCAGGAACATCGCGGTCAGGATCCACTGCAGCATCGCCGCGTCGATCGCCAGCAGGAAGTAGTACACCGGCACCGAGGCGAGCACGAACAGCAGCACCCACAGCACCCGGCCCTTGTGCTCGGCGCCCTCGAGCGGGCGGCCGACGATGCCGAGCTGGCGACGGCCGAACCAGAACCAGCACAGGCTGATCAGCATGCCGATGCCCGAGGCGATGAACACCACCTTGTAGTCGGGGATCGCATCGGTGCCGAACACCTTGGCGGCCAGCCAGCCGGTGAGCAGCGGGGCGATCAGCGCGCCGGCGTTGATGCCCATGTAGAACAGGGTGAAGCCGGAGTCGCGGCGCTCGTCGGTCGGCGAGTAGAGCTTGCCGACCATGGTCGAGATGTTCGGCTTGAACAGGCCGTTGCCCGCGATCACCGTGGCCAGGCCGATGTGGAACACGGTCTGGTCGGGGTAGGCGATCATGAACAGGCCGGCGGACATCACCACCGCGCCGAGCAGGATCGAGCGCTGGTAGCCGATCACCCGGTCGGCGATGTAGCCGCCGATGATCGCCGCGGCGTAGACCAGCGCCAGGTAGGCGCCGTAGACGCGGGCGGCCGGGGCCTCGCCCTCGCCGGAGCCGGCGTAGAACTCGGCGACGATGTACAGCGTCAGCGCCCAGCGCATACCGTAGAAGGCGAAGCGCTCCCAGAACTCGGTCATGAACAGCATCCACAGCGGTCGTGGATGCCCCATGGTCTGCGGGAACTCCGGCACGGAATCCCCGCCCGAAGGCCGGTTCATCGGCGGCCCCATCGGCTCCGCGGCATTGGGCGCGTTCGTATTCATCTTTCCCCCGGGATCAGTGCGCTAAGGCGCGAACCGGCCGAGGATCGCCCAGCCCCCGCGGCGCGGTCAACCGTAGGTTGGCGATTTGCCGCCTGGGCCGATCCGGGTGCGGACCTCGAACAATTCGGGGAAGAAAGTCAGGTCCAGGGCCTGCTTGAGGAAGCCCACGCCTGAGGAACCGCCGGTGCCGCGGCGGAAGCCGATGATCCGCATCACCGTGCGCATGTGCCGGAACCGCCACAGCTGGAACTGGCTCTCCAGGTCCACCAGGTCCTCGCACAGGTGGTAGGCGGCCCAGTGCGCGTGGGTGTCCTCGTAGATCCGCGCGAACACCGGCAGCAGCGCCGGGTCGGACACGTGCGGGCGCGACCAGTCGCGCTCCACGTTCGCCGGCGGCACCGCATGGCCCTGGCGCGCCAGGTGGCGCAGGAACTCGTCGTACAGGCTCGGCGCCTCCAGTGCCCCGCGCAGGCGCGCGCTGCCTTCCGGATCGTGCGCGAACACCTTGAGCATCGCCGCGTTCTTGTTGCCGAGCAGGAACTCGACCATCCGGTACTGCAGCGACTGGAACCCCGACGACGGCCCGAGGATGTCGCGGAATTCCAGGTACTCGGCCGGCGTCAGCGTCTCCAGCACCGACCACATCTCGGTGAGCTGGCGCAGCACCACCTTGCAGCGGGCGAAGATCTTCTGGCACGGCCCCAGGTCGTCGCGGCGCAGGTGGTCCACCGCCGCCTGCAGCTCGTGGATCAGCAGCTTCAGCCACAGCTCCGAGACCTGGTGCTGGACGATGAACAGCAGCTCGTCGTGGTGCGGCGGGTCCGACAGGGGCTCCTGCGCGGACAGCAGCCGGTCCAGGCGCAGGTAGCCACCGTAGCTCAGGCGACCGGACAGGTCCGTATGGATGTCCGCTTCCAGCGGCCGTTCGTTGTGTTCGATGCCCATGGCCGCGCAGTTTCGCACGCCCGGGCGTCGCCGGGCTGACCTGGATCAAGCCCGGGCCAGCCCCGGGACGGCCCCCGGGGCCGATTCGCTACAATTCCCCTTCTGTCTCAATCGGGTTCGACCGCATGACCGTCGCCGCCAAATTCGAGATCGAGTACCTGCAATACCTGGGTCCGGACGGCAAGCCCGTCGCCGAACTGCCGAAGGCGTTCAAGGACCCGAAGGTGCTCGTCCCGCTGTTCAAGCAGATGCTGTTCGTCCGCACGTTCGACAGCAAGTCGATCGCGCTGCAGCGCACCGGCAAGCTCGGCACCTACGCCGCCAGCCTCGGCCACGAGGCGGTGCACGTGGGCATCGGCGCCTCGATGCGCGAGGAGGACGTGTTCGCCCCCAGCTACCGCGAGTACGGCGCCCAGTTCATGCGCGGCGTGCGCCCGCGCGAGGTGCTGATGTACTGGGGCGGCGACGAGCGCGGCAACGACTTCCAGGGACCGAAGAACGACTACCCCTGGTGCGTGCCGATCGCGACCCAGTGCCTGATGGCCTCCGGCGCCGCGCTGAGCTTCAAGCTGCGCAAGCAGGACCGCGTCGCGGTCGCCTGCTGCGGCGACGGCGGCTCGTCGAAGACCGACTTCTACGCCGCGGTGAACTCCGCCGGCGCCTACAAGCTGCCGCTGGTGCTGTGCGTGATCAACAACGGCTGGGCGATCTCGGTGCCCCGTTCCGCCCAGACCGGCGCCGAAACCCTGGCCCAGAAGGGCCTGGCCGGCGGCCTGCACTGCCTGCAGGTGGACGGCAACGACCTGGTCGCCGTGCTCGAGGCCATGCGCCGCGCCCACGAGCGCGCGCGCAAGGGCGAAGGCGGCAGCGTGATCGAGTTCATGACCTACCGCCTGCACGACCACACCACCGCCGACGACGCGCGCCGCTACCGCGGCGAGGACGAGGTCAAGGACGCCTGGACCCGCGAGCCGATGATCCGCCTGCGCAAGTACCTGGAGAAGGCCAAGGCCTGGGACAAGAAGCAGGAAGAGGCGTGGCTGGAGGAATGCGGCCGCAAGGTGGACGAGGAGATCAACGCCTACCTCGAGACCAAGGTCCAGCCGGTGGAAGCGATGTTCGATTACCTGTACGCGGAGCTGCCCGCCGACCTGGCCGCGCAGCGCGATGCCGCCATTGCCTGGGAGAAGCGCAATGGCTGAGCAGAAGAACACCCCCATTACCCTGATCGAGGCGATCACCCAGGCGCTGGCCTACGAGATGCGCCAGGACGACAGCGTGGTCGTGCTCGGCGAGGACGTCGGCGTCAACGGCGGCGTGTTCCGCGCCACCGCCGGCCTGCAGCAGCAGTTCGGCCCGGAGCGCGTGCTCGACACCCCGCTGGACGAGACCACCATCGCCGGCCTGACCGTCGGCATGGCCTCGCAGGGCATGAAGCCGGTGGCCGAAGCCCAGTTCGACGGCTTCGTCTATCCGATGGTCGACTTCCTGGTCTGCCACGCCGCGCGCATGCGCTACCGCACCCGCGGCCGCCTGCACTGCCCGATGGTGCTGCGCGTGCCGTGGGGCGGCGGCATCCGTGCGCCCGAGCACCACAGCGAGGCCAACGAGGCCATCTTCACCAACGTGCCCGGCCTGCGCGTGGTCCTGCCGTCCTCGCCGGCCCGCGCCTACGGCATGCTGCTGGCCGCGATCCGCGACCCGGATCCGGTGATCTACATGGAGCCCAAGCGCATCTACCGCCAGTACAAGGAACTGGTGCCCGATGACGGCGAGGCCCTGCCGCTGGACGTGTGCTACGTGCTGCGCGACGGCAGCGACATCACCCTGGTGACCTGGGGCTCGCAGGTGAAGGAGACCCTGGAGGCCGCCGACGCACTGGCGAAGGAAGGCATCAGCGCCGAGGTCATCGACGTCGCCACCCTGACCCCCCTGGACTTCGACACCATCGCCGAGTCGGTGGCGAAGACCGGTCGTTGCGTGATCGTGCACGAGGCGGCGAAGACCGCCGGCTTCGGCGCCGAGATCGCCGCGCGCCTGGCCGCGGAATGCATGTACGACCTGGTCGCCCCGGTCGAGCGCGTCACCGGTTACGACACCCACATCCCGCTGTTCCGCCTGGAGATGAAGTACCTCCCCAGCGTGGACAAGATCGTCGCCGCGGCCAAGCGCGCCCTCCAACACACGTAGAGCCGAGCCATGCTCGGCTTCGGACAACGCAGCGGAGCGTGGCTCCGCTCTACAGGAAACGGAACATGAGCAAGAAATTCCTCCTGCCCGACCTCGGCGAAGGCCTGCCCGACGCGACCATCGTCGAGTGGTACGTCAAGGAAGGCGACACCATCAAGCTGGACGAGAACCTGGTGTCGATGGAAACCGCCAAGGCGGTGGTCGACGTGCCCTCGCCGGTCTCCGGCAAGGTGCTGAAGCTGGCCGGCGGCCCGGGCGACGTGATCGTCACCGGCACCCTGCTGGCCGAGTTCGAGATCGACCCGAACCTGCCGCAGCGCGCCGAGGGCCAGGACACCGGCCACCACCACGGCGGTGGCGGCCACAGCGTCGGCAGCGAGGATCCGGCGCCGGACGACAAGGTCGTGGCCTCCGACGAGGGCGGCGCGATCTCCGACGAAGGCGCGCCCGCGCCCAAGGGCGAGGCCCGCGACGACGCCGGCACCGTGGTCGGCGCGATGCAGAGCTCGGACAAGGTCCACACCGAGGCCGCGGTCGCGGTGGGCGGGGTCAAGGCGATGCCGGCGGTGCGCGCGATGGCGCGCAAGCTGAAGGTCGACATCAGCCGCGTCCGCGCCACCGGCCCGGACGGCACGGTGACCATGGCGGACGTGAAGCAGGCGGCTGCCTCGGGAACAGCAGCTGTTGGAGCGGCGGGAGCCGCGACTGCTGCCGGCGCCCAATCTGTCGCGGCTTCCGCCGCTCCCACAAGTGGCATTGCAGGGCAGCCCCAGGCCCGCGGCCCGATTTCCGCCTCCGGCAAGCCCATGCGCACCCAACCGCCGGGCGTGGCCGCCACCGGCCAGCCGGAGCAGCTCAAGGGCGTGCGCCGGAACATGGCCCGGGTCATGGCCGACGCGCATGCGCAGGTCGTGCCGACCACGCTGGTGGACGACGCCGACCTGCACGCGTGGATCGGCAAGCAGGACATCACCGCGCGCCTGATCCGCGCGATCGTCGCCGCGTGCAAGGCGGTGCCCGCGCTCAACGCCTGGTTCGACGGGCAGTCGCTGTCGCGCACGATGCACCCGCACGTGGACGTGGGCATCGCCGTGGACACCGAGGACGGCCTGTTCGTGCCCGCGCTGCGCAATGCCGACATGCTCGACGCGCAGGGCGTGCGCGCCGGCATCCAGCGCCTGCGCCAGCAGGTGGAGTCGCGCACGATCCCGGCCAGCGAGCTGTCCGGCTACACCATCTCGCTGTCGAACTTCGGCATGTTCGCCGGCCGCTACGCCACCCCGGTGGTGGTGCCGCCGTGCGTGGCAATCGTCGGTGCCGGCAAGCTGTCGCACGACGTGGTCGCGGTGATGGGCGGCATCGAGGTGCACCGCAGGATGCCGATCTCGCTGACCTTCGACCACCGTGCCGCCACCGGCGGCGAGGCCGCGCGCTTCCTCAAGGCGCTGCTCGACGACCTGTCCGCGCCGAACTGAACCCACGCACATGCCCCACAAGAGCCGCCTCGCCGGATTCATCATCGACTGCAACGTCGACGACCTCGACGCGGCGGCCGCGTTCTGGAGCCAGGCGCTTGGCACCGGCATCGAGAATCCGGACGCCGGCGACGAGACCTGCGAATACCAGTACCTGGGCGAGGTCGCGGGCGGGATTTATGCCGAGGTGCAGAAGGTCTCGCACCCCTCGCGCGTGCACCTGGACATCGAGGCCGACGACATCGACGCCGAGGCCGAGCGCCTGGAGAAGCTGGGCGCGAAGAAGGTCGCGTTCGTGAAGCGCTGGTGGGTGATGGAGGCGCCGAGCGGGCAGCGGTTCTGCGTGATACGGATGAAGGATGCGGATCGGGGTGCGCGGCCGAACGAGTGGGGGTAGGAAAAGAGCCCCTCATCCGCCCCTTCGGGGCACCTTCTCCCCGCAGGCGGGGAGAAGGGAGTCAGCGGCGGAAGATCGCGCGGCGGATGAAGACGGCGATGGTGAGCACCAGCAGGTAGACGCCGTAGCCGGCAGAGGTAGCGAGGATCTGGGGCCACATCGCGCCGTACTGGCGGTCGGCGTAGCCGTGCGCCCAGCGCAGGGTGGCGATGAACGCGACCAGCGCCAGCAGCAGCGCGACCGCGTCGAACAGCCGCCGCTTCGCATTGCGCGGCTGCCGCGGATACAGCCAGAACAGCACCGAGAGAATCAGGAACCAGGGCGCGAACAGGATCAGCGCCAGGTCCGGCATCGCCGCGAGCTGGTTCATGCCTTGGCGGCTTCCGCTTCGCGGATCGCCTCCAGCGCGGCGGCGACCTGCTCCAGGGTGGCGCCCTCGCCCAGGGTCGCGTCCGCGCCGTCGAAACCATCGCGCTTGATCGCCGCGATCCGCTGCCCCGCCTCGCGCGGCGAATCGAAGCCGCGGCTGAGCAGCAGCTCGCGGTCGCCGTCCACGAGCTTGAAGTGGAAGCGGCCGTCGGCCTCTCGGTACTGCTTGAACACCGGCAGCGCCGGCTTCGCCGCCTTTGCGCCGGCCTTTGCCACCGGCGTGCGGCCGAGGTCGCGCAGGCCGACCGCATCGCGCAGCCGCGCCAGGAACGGCGTGGCATGGCGCTCGCGCAAGCGGCGCGCGCCTTCGCGCAACTGTTCCTCGATCCGCTCCGGATGCGCGATCAGGGCGTCGTAGCGCTCGCGCAGCGGCGCGACCTCCGAATCGATGCGCTCGAACAGGCGCTGCTTGGCGTCGCCCCAGGCGATGCCCTCGGCGTAGGCCTGGCGCAGCGCATCGGTTTCCTCCGCGCTGGCGAATGCCTGGTAGATCTCGAACAGGGCCGAGCCCTCGACCGGTTTCGGCTCGCCCGGCTCGCGCGAGTCGGTGACGATCGAGAACACCAGCTTCTTCAGCTCCGCGCGCGGCGCGAACAGCGGAATGGTGTTGTCGTAGCTCTTGCTCATCTTGCGGCCGTCCAGGCCCGGCAAGGTCGCCACCTGTTCCTCGATCGCCGCCTCCGGCAGGGTGAAATGCGCGCCGTACAGGTGGTTGAAGCGCTGCGCGAAGTCGCGCGCCATCTCGATGTGCTGCACCTGGTCGCGGCCCACCGGCACCTTGTGCGCGTTGAACAGCAGGATGTCCGCGGCCATCAGCACCGGGTACATGTACAGGCCCGCGGTGACGCCGGCGTCCGGGTCCTCGCCCGCGGCGATGTTGCGGTCGTTCGCGGCCTTGTAGGCGTGCGCGCGGTTGAGCAGGCCCTTGCCGGCCACGCAGGCCAGCAGCCAGGTCAGCTCGGTGGTCTCGGGCACGTCGCTCTGGCGGTAGAACCAGACCTTGTCCGGATCCAGCCCGCAGGCCAGCCAGGCCGCGGCGATCTCCAGCGTGGAGCGCTGCACCCGCGCCGGGTCCTGGACCTTGATCAGCGCGTGGTAGTCGGCGAGGAAGTAGTAACTCACGGTGTCCGGCGCGCGGCTGGCGGCAATCGCCGGGCGGATCGCGCCGACGTAGTTGCCCAGGTGCGGGGTGCCGGAGGTGGTGATCCCGGTCAGGACGCGGGTGCTTGCGGTGCCCATCGCGCCAGTTTACCGGAGCGTGCCCACCTGGCGGCCGCCCGCGGAAGCGCAAAAAGAACGGGCCGGGGAGTCACCCCGGCCCGTGGGCTTCCTTGCTGGTCGGCTCCTGGGGGAAGCGGTCCGGCCGCGCTCAGCAGTTGCCCTCGACATCGTCGGTGCAATCCTGCGCGGTGTCCTGGATCGAATCGCCGGCGGACTCGAGGTCCTTGCCCACGCCTTCGACGGTGTGGCACGCGGCCAGCGAGCCCATGATCGTCAGCATCAGCACCGCAAGCAGCTTCCGGTTGGTACGCATGAGACTCTCCTGTGTCTGGGGGACGAGCGGCACACGCCGTCCGTGTCGCCCATGGAAGCCCGGCGGCCGTGAAATCGGCGTCTAGCGGCACGTGAAGGCGCCGCCAACCATTCAGGGGGCGGGACCTTCCGTCATCCTGGCCGGCCGGGGGCCGGGGGCGCTCAGTCGCGCATCAGCGTGGACTTGCCGAACAGGCTCTCGACCAGGTCCACCGAAACCTTGCCGGTCTCGTTGCGGGTATCCAGCAGCGGGTTGAGCTCGACGATGTCCAGCGAGCCCATGCGCCCGCTGTCGGCGATCATCTCCATCACCAGCTGGGCCTCGCGGTAGTTCGGACCGCCCGGCACGGTGGTGCCCACGCCCGGTGCGATCGACGGATCGAGGAAGTCCACGTCGAAGCTGACATGCAGGTGGGTGTCGTCGTCGAGGCCGTCGAGCGCGGCTTCCATGGTCCGCTTCATGCCCTGCTCGTCGATGTAGCGCATGTCGTAGACGTCGAGGCCGTACTCCTTCACCAGCCGCTTCTCGCCTTCGTCCACCGAGCGGATGCCGACCTGGCGCACCTGGTCGGGGGTGATCGCCGGCGCATCGCCGCCCAGCGTCACCAGCGGCTCCGGGCCGATGCCGCACAGGCAGGCCACCGGCATGCCGTGGATGTTGCCGGACGGGGTGACCTGGCTGGTGTTGAAGTCGGCGTGCGCGTCGAGCCACAGCACGCGCAGCTTCTTGCCCGCCTCGCGGCAATGCCGCGCGACCGCGGTGATCGAACCGATGCCCAGGCAATGATCGCCGCCCATCATGATCGGCAACCGGCCCTGGGCCAGTTCCGCCCCGACCGCGCGCATCACCGCCTGGTTCCACTCGACCACTTCGCGCAGGTGGCGATAGCCATGGTCCGGCGGCTGCCACGGGTTCTCCGGGCCGCTGACGTTGCCGCGGTCCACCACGTCCACGCCGCGCGCGGCCAGCGCCTCGCCGAGCCCGGCGATGCGCAACGCGTCCGGGCCGAGCCGCGCGCCGCGGTCGCCGGCGCCGACGTCGGTCGGCACGCCGATCAGGGAAACGGGCGGGTACTTGCGGCTCATCGTGCCTCCTGGCTGGTGCCGGCACCCGGGTTCGAACTGGGGACCTACCGCTTACAAGGCGGTTGCTCTACCAACTGAGCTATGCCGGCAAATCGTCGCTGCTCTCGTCGCGCTGGATTCTAGCGCAGCGGGGCATGAAGCCCGCCGCCTGCAGCGCGGCGATCCGGCGCTGCGCGGCCTCGCGGGTGCCGTAGCGGCCGAGCGCGACGCTGTTGGCCTCGACCCCTTCGCGCATCACCAGCAGGTCGCTGAACCCGGCGGCGCGGATCCGCGATGCCGTCGCCTCGGCCGCATCCAGGCTGTCCAGCGGCGGCAGGTACACCCGCCAGCCGGCGGCGCCCGCCTCCTCGCCGGTGCAGGCGATGGCCTGGCCTGCCTGGTCGTCCGCCGCGGCGGTGGCGACGCGGGCGACTGCACCATCGAGCGGAGCGGTGGCCGGCGGCGCCGCTTCCTCGCGCAGTTGCAGGCGCGGCACCCCGGCCGGCTGCAGCAGCGGCGCTTCGGGTGGGGTGTCGTGCAACAGCCACCAGGCGCCCACGCCCAGGTTGAGCACCACCAGCAACACGATCAGCGAACGGATCAGCATGCCGCGATTCTAAATTGCAGCAGCCCTTCCAGGACCAGCGCCGGTGCATGCAACGCGTCCGCCAGGCGCGGCAGCAACGGCGCCGCGCCGCCGCCGTGCACCAGCAGCGCGGGTGCTTCCCCGAGCAGTGCGCGCGCGGAGCCGAGGCTGTCGCGGACCAGGCCGAGCGCGGCGCCTTCGCAGCCGGACGCGAGCGCATCGCCGGTGTCGCTGGCGAAGTCCGTGTGCGCCCCACCCTCGACCGGAAGTTGCGCGGCACGCGCGTGCAGCGCCTCGCGCATCAGCGTCGGCGACGGCGCGATGCGGCCGCCGCGATGCCGGCCATCGCCTTCGAGCAGGTCCACGGTCAGCGCGGTGCCCACGCCCACCACCAGGCAGGGCCGCCCCGCACTGCGCGCATGCGCGCCCAGCAGCGACAGGAACCGGTCCACGCCCAGGCGCTCGGGCCGCGCATAGGCGATGCGCACGCCGGCGCAGGCCGGCAGCGTGCTGGCATGCTGCAGGTGCCGCGCGCGCGCCGCCAGCGCGTCGCGCAAGGCATCGCGCAGGGGCGCGGCGGCGACGCTGGCGATCCACGCCGCCTCGAACCGCTCCGGCAGCGCCGCGTCCCAGTCGCGTGGCAGGCGTCCGCCCTCGTGCGCCACGCTGCGCAGCTCCCCGACCCGGCCCTCCACCACCGGCGCGAACTTCAGCCGGCTGTTGCCGAGATCGAACAGCCACTCGCTCGCGGGCGTGCCGGTCACCGCGTCGCCCTCACGCTGACCTCGCCGGCATGCACGCGCTGCTCGCTGCCGCCGATGCGCACGCGCAATGCGCCGTCGGGCGCGAGCCCGAGCGCCTCGCCCTCGCGGGGTCCACTGTCGGCTTCGATCCGCACGCCGCGCCCGCGCAACACGTCGAAACGCGCGTAGCGGGCCAGGAACGACTCCAGGCCGACCGCGTCGAACCGGGCCAGCGCGGGCAACCAGTGCGCCAGCAGCGCCGCCGCCAGCGCATTGCGGCTCGGCGCCGGGCCCGCCGAGAGCCCGGCCAGGTCGGTCCAGTCCTGGCCGATCGCCGCGCCGGCGCCTTCGGGCATGGCGACATTGAGGCCCAGGCCGATCACCGCGCGCGCCGGGCCGCCGGCTTCGCCGCCACCCTCGACCAGCAATCCGCCAAGCTTGCGCAGGCCGCCACCGGGGCCGGCGACCACCAGGTCGTTGGGCCACTTCAGGCCGACCGTGGTGAACCCGAGCCCGTGCAGGGCCTCGGCAGTGGCCACGCCGGCGACCAGGGCCAGCCCCGGCAGGCGGGCCAGGCCGCCGGAATAGCGCCGCGAGACCGACAGGTACAGGTTGGCCGCCAGCGGCGAGGCCCAGCTGCGGCCGCGGCGGCCGCGGCCGCCGGTCTGGCGCTCGGCCAGCAGCACCGCGGCGCCCGCGGCCGGGGCCGGACGGCGCAGCAGCTCGGAATTCGTCGAATCCAGCGACCAGGCCACTTCCAGCCCGGCCAGCTCGGGGATGCAGGATTCCGGCAGTGCCGCGCGGATCGATGCCTCCTCGAGCAGGTCCGGCGGCCGCGGCAAGGCGTAGCCGCGGCCCGGCACGGCCTCCACCGCCAGTCCCGCGGCCCGCAGCGCCTGCACCTGCTTCCAGACCGCGGCCCGGGTCAGGCCCGCCGCGCGGGCCAGGTCGGCACCGCTGGCCGGCCCGGCCGCCAGGCGGGCCACCAGTTCTCGCTCATCCATCCGGCCAGTCTGCCGGATGCCCGGGTGGCTGTCTGCGGGGGCCGGAACCGGCCCTGGAGGGGCGGGCTGCAACTTTCGGCACGGGTCGTGCATCCAAGTTATAGTGCGCTGTGCCCTCCCGCCAGCGCGTCTACCGGGGAAACGCCATGAGCAGCCAGCGCAAGCCGCCCGCTTTCCGCCTCCTGGCCCTGTCGGCCATGGTGCTGGCGCTTGGTGCCGCATCCGCCGGCGCGGCCGCCGGCACGCGCTCGGTGGCCTTGCACGGCCCGAATGGCGACGGTGGCGGCGACTGTGACGCCGCCGATGCGGCGTCACCCGCGACCGCACCGGCGACAACCGCCGCGACCGCGTCCGACAGCAAGGCATCCAAGCCGCCGGCCAAGGCCCCCGCGACCCGGATCAAGCCGTTCGTGCCGGTGCGTGGCGGCGACGACACCGGCACCCATGCGCCGCGCTGGCACAGCTTCCTGCCGGGGATGTTCCGCTGACGTGAGCGGCGCATGCTCGGGCTGATCCGGCGCCTGCGCCGCGCACCCGAACCGATCGATCCCGAGGCCTGGCGCGCGGTCCGCGCGAGCCTGCCGTGGCTGCGCGCGCTCGATGCCGCCGGCGATGCGCGCCTCGCCGCGCTCAGCGCGCGCTTCCTGCACGAGAAGACCATCACCCCGATCGGCGACCTGGCGCTCGGCGACTTCGACCGGCTGCAGCTCGCCGCGCTGTGCTGCCTGCCGCTGCTGCGCTTCGGCGCGGAAGGCCTGCACGGCTGGTCGCAACTGCTGGTCTACCCGGACGCGTTCCGCGCGCGCCGCAGCCACGTAGACGCGGCCGGCGTGCTGCACGAATGGGACGAGGACCTGATCGGCGAGGCCTGGGAAGCCGGGCCGCTGATCCTGTCCTGGGCCGACGTGCAGTCGGACATCGCCGATCCGCATGCCGGCTTCTGCGTCGCCGTGCACGAGATGGCGCACAAGCTGGACGCGCTCGACGGCGTGCTCGACGGCACCCCGCCGTTGCCGCGCGCCTGGCAGCGCGAATGGGCGCGCGACTTCCAGCAGGCCTACGACGCGTTCGCCGCGAAGGTGGACCGCGGCGCGCACACGCGGATCGATCCGTATGCCGCGGAGGCACCGGAGGAATTCTTCGCGGTGTGCAGCGAGTACCACTTCAGCGACCCGCGGGAACTGCGGCAGTCGATGCCGAAGGTGGCGGGGCATCTGGAGAGGTTTTATGGGGCCCTGTAGCGACCGAGCCATGCTCGGTCGACCTTGGGCGGTTCTCGCGATCCGCCGAGCCAGCCGACCATGGGTCGGCTCTACAGGCCTGGCGGGAGCTTGACCAGGAAGCGGGCGCCGCCGAGTTCGGGGGAGCGGGTGACTTCGAGTTCGCCGCGGTAGCTGCGGACGATGTCCTGGACGATGGCCAGGCCGATGCCGTGGCCGTGCACGCGCTCGTCGCCGCGCACCCCGCGCTGCAGCACCAGCGCCACCTTTTCCGGCGGAATCCCTGGGCCGTCGTCGTCCACCGCCAGCACCAGGCCGGGGCGGCGGTTGGCTTCCTGCTCGCCCGCATGCACGGTCAGCAGCACCCGCGAGTCGGCCCACTTGAACGCGTTCTCCAGCAGGTTGCCCAGCAACTCCTGCAGGTCGCCGGGTTCGCCGTGGAAGCGCGCGTCGGGGTCGATGTCGAACTCGCAGATCGCGCCCTTGGCCGCGTAGATCTTCTCAAGCCCGCGCACGATCTGCTCGGCGTGCGGCTCGATCGCCACCGGCGCCGCGAACAGCTTGTGCCCGGCCGCGGCCGCGCGGGTGAGCTGGTAGCCGACCAGGTCGTTCATGCGCCGCAACTGCACCTCGAGCTCCTCGCGCAGCTCGGCCTCGCTGGCCGGATTGTCCAGGCGCGAGCGCAACACCGCCAGCGGCGTCTTCAGGCTGTGCGCCAGGTCGGCCAGGGTGTTGCGCTGGCGCTCCAGGTTCTCGCGCTCGCTGTCCACCAGCGCATTGATGCTCTCGGTCAACGGCTCCAGCTCGCGTGGATGCCGTTCGCTCATGCGCGAGAGCTGGCCGCGCTGCACCTTGGTCAGCTCGGCGATCACCCGGCGCAACGGCAGCAGGCTCCAGCGCAGCACCAGCGCCTGCAGGAACAGCAGCACGCCGGCGGCGATGCCGAGGTTGCCCCACAGCGCCTGGCGGAAACGGGTGACCTGGCGCGGCAGGGTGCCGGCGTCCTCCATCACCCAGATCGTGTACGGGTATTCGGAGCCGTCGCTGCGGGTCGCGTCCACCAGGCCGATGCCGTAGCGGTAGACCTCGCCGCCGGTGCCGTCGCTGCGGGTCATCGGCAACGGCCCGTCGTTGAGCTCCTCGGTCGGCGGCAGCATCCCCGCCTCGGGCAGCACCGGACCCTTGGCCGAGAGCGACGACCACTGCCCGTCGGGGAGCTGGATCACCGCGTACAGCCCGCCGCCGGGCCGGTCGAAGCGGCCGTCCGGCGGCACTTCCGGCGGGATCAGGGTGCCGTCGCGGGCGAACTCCGCCTCGGCCGCGTAGTACAGCGCATAGGATTCCAGGCGCTCCCGCTGGCCCTGGCTGGCGACGTCGAAGAACGCGCGGTCGAGCGCGTACCCGGTCAGGGCCAGGAACAGGATGACGCCAAGGCTGGCCGCCCACAACTGCCGCGATTGCAGCGAGCGCGGGCGCCAGCGGGAGAGCGGGTCACGGGCGGCAGGCACAGCCGGCATCATGCCGCCTGGCCGCGGCGGCTGTCATTCGCTGTTGCGGGGAATGGCGAAACGGTAGCCGCGGCCGCGCACGGTCTCGATCGGCTTGAGCGTGCCCTCCGGGTCCAGCTTCTTGCGCAGCCGGCCGATGAACACCTCGAGCACGTTCGAGTCGCGGTCGAAGTCCTGCTGGTAGATGTGCTCGGTGAGGTCGGCCTTCGAGACCAGCTCGCCGGCATGCATCATCAGGTACTCGAGCACCTTGTACTCGTAGCTGGTCAGGTCGACGTTGGCGCCGTTGACGGTGACCGTCTGCGCGGCCAGGTCCAGCACCACCGGGCCGCAGTCCAGGGTCGGCTTGCTCCAGCCCGCGGCGCGGCGCACCAGCGCGTTGATCCGCGCCAGCAGTTCCTCGATGTGGAAAGGCTTGACCAGGTAGTCGTCGGCGCCCTGCTTCAGGCCCTCGACCTTGTCCTGCCAGCTCGAGCGCGCGGTGAGGATCAGCACCGGGAACTGCTTGCCCTCGTCGCGCAGGGCCTTGACCAGTTCCATGCCGGACATCTTCGGCAGGCCGAGGTCGATGATGCCGAGGTCGAACGGGACCTCGCGGCCCATGTACAGGCCTTCCTCGCCGTCCTGTGCGGCGTCCACCGCGAACCCCTCGCGCTTCAGGCGTGCTGCCAGGGTTTCGCGCAGGGGCGCTTCGTCTTCGACGAGCAGGATACGCATGCGTCAACTCCAGTGATCAGGCGGCCATCGCCGGCCGGTGGGGGACGATCCGGGAGTTTACAGGGTGCCTATTCAGTCGTCGTCGCCACGTGTAGGGGTCTCGGCCATCGCCGGGCCCTGCGGGTCGTCCACGTAGATCCGGACGCGGCCGCGGTCGTCCATCACCTTGATCCGGTTGATGCTGCGGCCGTCGTAGGGCACGCGCTCCGCGCTCAGCACCTGGCCGCGGGTGCGGCGCTCGATGCGGCGGATGCTGTCGGACAGCGCCTCGTCGCCACGGTCGCGGCGACGCTCCTGGCGGGCCGGGGCCGGCAGCGGCGCCACCCCGGCCGGGGGCCGGCCGCGCGAGCGCCCGTGGTCCTGCTGACCGTGCGCACGCGCCTGCGGCGGCACGTACTGGCGCGGTTCGCTCTGCTGCGGCGAAGCGAGCGCAACGCCGCCCGTCCCGGCGAGCAGGACCAGCAAGAGCATCGGCAGTGGGCGGCACCTGGGCAGCATGGCGGGTCCCCGGGGGGACGGTGATCCTAGCGGGAAGTGGCTGCGATTGTCGAAACCAGGCGGTGAATCCGTCCTTAACTTTTCAGGCCCCGCAACTCCCGGGAGCGGCCCTGTTCAGGCCCGCGCGCGCCCGAACACCTCGGCCACGCAGCAGCGCAGCGAGCCGCCCGCCGCCTCGATCGCGTCCAGCGGCACGCTGCGCACCCGGAACCCCGCGGCGTCGAGCGCGGCCCGGCTGGCGGGTGCCAGGGCCTGCGCGGCGCCCTCGCTCATCCATGCCACGTCGTCGGACAGGGCGATGGCATTTCCGGCGAACGCGGCCTGCTCGGCCGCGGACAGCAGGATCGCGTGCGGGGCATACAGCGTTGCAATCGCCTCGACCACCGCGGGGTCGGCGAAACCCGCCGGGCAGACCAGCGCGGCGCGCCCGGCCAGCACCGCCAGCAGCACGTTGAGGTGGTACTCGCCCGGCGCCAGGTCGAACGCCAGGGTCGCGCGCAGGCCCAGCGCCTCGTGCATCAGCCGGGCGCCTTCGGCATCGCAGCGCTCGGACAGCCCGCACCAGCCGATGCCGCGCGCGCGGTCCACGACCAGCGCGCCGGTCAGTTCGCACGGGTGCGGTTGGGTGGAAAGGTCGACTTCCTCCAGCCCCAGCACCCCGCCGAGGAAGCCGCGGATGTCGGCGCGCGCGGCCTCGCGCTGGCGCACCGGATGGCGCATGCGCCCGACCAGGTAACGGCCGCTGCCGGTGGCGAAGACGTTGTTCGGGAACAGCGCATCCGGTGTGTCCGCATCGCCGGGGAAGCACAGCGTCGGCAGCACGCCGGCCAGCGCCGCGTGCAGGGCGCGGTGCTGCGCGTGCGCGCGCTCGCGGTCGAAGGCCTCCTCGCCGGCCATGTAGCGGTTGTCGCGGGCCGATTCGCGGGCCAGCGCAAAGCCTTCCGGCGCGACCAGGAACGCGGCGTCGGCGGTCGCCGGGCCGAAGTCCGGCGTCAGCGTGCGCGCATGCGCGAGGAACGCGGCCGGGTCGCGGGTGAACATCGCGGCTCAGGCGACCGCGGTGTCGGGCGCGGCGCCGCCGGTCGCCGCCAGCGCGCGCTCCACCAGCGCCCAGTCGGCGCCCGGCTTGTGCGCGCCTTCGCTCAGCACCTGGCGATACGCGCGGCCGCCGCGCTCGCCGTTGAACAGCCCGAGCACGTGCCGGGTGATGTGCTTCAGCGGCACGCCCGCCGCGAGCCAGCGTTCGACATGCGGACGAAATGCCTGCAGCAGTTCCGCGCGGGAGCGCTCGCGTCCCCCGAACCACGCGACGTCGAGCCGGTGCAGCAGGTAGGGATCGTGGTACGCCGCGCGGCCGAGCATCGAACCGTCGGCGTGGTCCAGGTGCGCGGTCGCTTCCTCGAGGCTGGCGATGCCACCGTTGACCACGACCTGCAGGTCCGGGCGCAGCGCCTTCAACCGGTAGGCCCAGTCGTAGCGCAGCGGCGGCACGGTGCGGTTCTCCTTCGGCGACAGGCCCTGCAGCCAGGCGTTGCGCGCGTGCACGACGAAGGTCCGGCAGCCGGCGGCCGCGACCGCGTCGACGAAGTCGAGGAAGCGGTCGAAATCGTGGTCGTCGTCCACGCCCAGGCGGCACTTCACCGTCACCGGCACCGCCCGCGGCAACGGCGTCACCGCCTCGATCATCGCCGCCACCGAGTCGGCGACCAGGCCCGGTTCGCGCATCAGGCACGCACCGAACCGCCCGGCCTGCACCCGGTCGGATGGGCAGCCGCAGTTGAGGTTGATCTCGTCGAAGCCGTGCTCGGCACCGATGCGCGCGGCCTGCGCCAGCAGCGGCGGCTCGCTGCCGCCCAGCTGCAACGCGACCGGATGCTCCACCGGATCCATGGCCAGCAGCCTGGTGCGGTCGCCGTGGATCACCGCGTTGGCGTGCACCATCTCTGTGTACAACCGCGCATGCGGTGCGATCACGCGGTGGAACACGCGGCAGTACGTGTCGGTCCAGTCCATCATCGGCGCGACCGACAGCTTCAGCGCAGCCGGTTCGATCGGGGGCGAAGCGGTCATCGCGCCGGCTCCCAGACCATGTGCACGTCCGCGCGCGCGTAGTGCGAACCGGGGCGCGGCGCGGGCCGATGCGCGAAACCGGCGCTTTCGTACAGGCGCAGCGCGGGTTCGAGCTTGCTGCTGGATTCCAGGTACAGTTCGCGGCCGCCGAGCCGCTGGTACAGCGCGATCGCCTCGTGCAGCAGCGCGCGGCCGATGCCGCCGCCGCGCAGGCCGGGCTCGACCGCCATCTTGGTCAGTTCGTAGACGCCATCACCGTCGTGCCGCAGCGCGACGGTGCCGACCGCGCGCGCGCCCTCTCCTTCACCGTCCAGCGCGAACAGGATCCGGCCGCCGTCGGCCAGGATGTATTGCTCCGGGTTGCCGAGCACTTCCTCGTCGAAAGGCTCGACCACGAACCAGCGGCGTAGCCACTCCAGGTTCAGGCGCGCGAAATCCCCGCGCCAGCGCGGGTTGAATTCGATGATCTGGACGGCGGTGGCGGATGGCGTGGCCATCCCGCCATTCTAGTGGCCCTTGCCCCGGTCGTTGCCCGGCGGCAGCGGCCGCGCCCAGCGGTCGTAGGTGGGGACGAAGCCGCGCTTGAGGCGATGGAACTCTTCGGAACCCGGCTTGATCCCGAGGCGCTGCGCCAGCGCACCCCAGCCCTCGCCGTGGTGGCGGTCCCACTCCTCGGCGACGTAGCGGCAGGAGCGGCCGACGATGTCGCCGATCGCGCAGGCGTAGTAGACGTCGCCCGGGGCCCAGCGCTGGTCGGCCAGCAGCATGGTGACGTAGTCGCGCGGCGCGTCGTAGTAGCGCACCAGCTCGTCCACGAACGAGTCCCGGTAGCGATAGCCGTAATCGTTGATGTCGCCGAGGGTCTGGTCGATCCAGACGTCGCCGGTGCGCGGATTCCAGCCGAACACGAAATCCTGTGCGGCGACGGCACCGCTGCCGGCCAGCAGGGCGGCGAGCACGGTGGCGGTCAGGCGTTTGCGGGCCATGGCGAATCTCCGTTCCGGGCACGGGCGGGGGGCCGTGCGAAGGGTCGAAGGCTAGCGCGTTGATCGTCAGCTTGCCGTGGATGGCATGCCGGCGGCTGAACGGTGCGCGCCCGGCCGCGCCCCCTAGACGTGGCCGTGACGGACCCCGCCCTAGCCTGCACGCCATGGCCACCCACCCCGAACTGCTCCAGCAACGCCACGCGCCGCGGTTGCGCGCCCTGCACGACGCGCGTGCGCGCCGCTGGTGCTGGATCGCCCTGGCCCTGGCCGTGGGGCTGGCGCTTTACGTCGGCGCCCTGGCCTGGGCGGCGCGCGAACTGGAAGCGGGGGTCGAGCGCAGTATCCAGCCCCTGCCGGCGCTGATGCGGGACAACCCGGCGACCGACTAGCGCCGCTCGATCACGAACTTGCCGAAGGCGATGCCGACGTCCCAGCCGCGGCCGGTGCCGGCCAGCGCCAGCGAGACCTCGCCCTTGGTCATCACCTGCGCCTTGCTCGACTTGACCGCGCCGGCGTGCGCCTCGGCGGTGACGTAGGTCCCCAGCACTTCGCTGATGTCGTGGATGCCGGAGAACTCGCCGGTGCCGTTTTCGATCTTCGACTTGCCGAAGGTGATGCCGCCACCCTTGGTACTGACCTTCACCCGCATCGACTGGCCGTTGTCGCAGGTGACGGTGCCATGGCCGGAGGCGGTCTTGTAGAACACCGACCAGCCGGACATTTCGAACGTGAGCTTGCAGTCCACCTCCGCGGCGCGGGCGGCGGGCGCCGCGGACAGCGCGGCAGCCCCCAGCGCGAGCGAAAGGGCGGTGGTGGACAGGATGCGTGGGGGAATCATCGTGCGAACCTCAAGTGCCTGTTCAGGTGCCTGGATGGGGCTGCCCCAGCGCGCGCACCGCGCCGGGCAGGTCCGACGGCGCGGCGGCCGTGCGCATGCGCACGGCATGTCCGTCGCCCAGCGTGGCTTCGGCCTCGTGCGCCCAGGTCACATGGTAGGGCATGTGCACCGCCCAGCCGCCCAGTTCGAGCACGGGCACGACGTCCGAGCGCAACGAGTTGCCGACCATCGCGAACTGCGCCGGCGCCAGCCCGAATTCGGACAGCACCCGCGCGTAGGTGGCGGTGTCCTTCTCGCTCACGATCTCGATCCGCGGGAACAGCGCCGCCAGGCCGGATTCGCGCACCTTGGCTTCCTGGTGGAACAGGTCGCCCTTGGTGATCAGCACCACCTCGTAATCCTCGGCGACGTCGGCGACCGCTTCGCGGATCCCGGGCAGCAGGTCCACCGGATGCTGCAGCACCGACTTGCCCAGCTCCACGATCCGCTGCAGGTCGCGCGCGGAGATCCGCGCATCGGTGATGGTGATCGCCGCCTCGAGCATCGACAGGGTCATGCCCTTGGCGCCGTAGCCGAACAGCGCGAGGTTGCGCCGCTCCACCGCGAACAGGCGGTCGTGCAGGTCGGGGAAATCGACGTAGCCGGCGAGGATGCGTTCGAACTCGGCCTCGGCCGCGCGGTAGTAGTCCTCGCTGCGCCAGAGGGTGTCGTCGCCGTCGAAGCCGACCAGGCGGATGCCGTTGGATGCTTGCATCCGCCCAGTCTAGCGGCTGCGGTCAGCGAAGCGTGCCGCCATCGGCGCCGGGGTCTCGGTCGCTGGAACCGTCGTCGGTGGTGCCGCCATCGTCGGTGCGGATGCCCTGCCCGGCCTCGGCCTCGACGTCGGCTTCGGCTTCGACCTCGGCTTCCACCCCGGCGCCGCCTTGGGCCTGCGGCTGCGCCTGGTACCAGTCGCGGTATTCCTCGGCGGTCAGCAGTCCGTCGTCGTCGGCGTCCGCCTCGTCGAAGGCGTCGCCCAGCGCTGCGATCCCGGCGGCTTCCTCGGCACTGAGCATGCCGTCACCGTCGGCGTCCAGCTCGGCCCAGGTGAGCTTGGTGTCGGTTGCCTGCCCCTCCTGCGAGGAGACGGACCAGTCCTGGGCCAGGGCGAGCGGCGCGCACAGCGCGAGCGACAGGGCGGCAGCGATCAGGGTGGGGGTAGGGTTCTTCATGCGGGGGACTCCACTTGCGGGGGTTCAATGGCGCAGCAGGCGCGGGTCCGGCTGCAGTGGCCGCAGCTCCTGCAGTTGCAGGGCGCCGAAGCCGGGGTGGTCCGGGTTGAGCAGGAGGTTCGATTCGCCGTCGCAGACCGCGCTGGGGACGCGCAGGGCCAGTGAGCGCCCGGACGCGAGCCAGTCGGCGCCGACCTGCTGCACTTCCGGCCGGTACGGCAGCTCGCGCCAGGTCGAAGGCTCGTTGCATTCGGCCAGGGTGGCGCCCGGCGGGGCGGTGCCGACCGCCAGCAGCAGCTTGTCCGCGGCTCCCTCGCCTTCGCCGTTGCGGTGGGCCAGGTACTCCAGCAACGCACAGGCCGGCGACAGCGAGGCGTAGACGCACGGCTTGCCGGCGGGGGTCCAGCGGCCGCCTTCTTCGATCGGGGCGAAGGGTTCGGAGGCATGGTCCGCGGCCACTACCCGGTAGATCCGCAGCGGCGCCGCGGTCTCGGCGATGGTGTCGCTGGACGGGGTCGCCGCCATCGGCGAGGTCATCGACGGCGGATCGCTGGCCGGGAAGGTGCCCTCCAGCGCCTCGTCCAGGCAGTGCGCGTTCTCTTCGGTTTCGGGGTTGGCGTGGCTCGCCATGGCGGGGACCTCCGGGGAACGGGCCAAGAGGCTGCGGCAGGGGATATAAAGTCCCTGTGAGCATCGTGCGTCAGGAGCGATTCATGCAGGACTGGAAGGCACTCATCCGCGAGATCCCGGACTTCCCGCAGGCCGGCGTCGCGTTCAAGGACATCACGCCGCTGCTGGCCGACGCGGAAGGCTTCAATGCCGCGATCGAGGCGATGGCGATGCCGTGGCGCGGGATCGCGCTGCACGCGGTGCTCGCGGTGGAGTCGCGCGGGTTCATCCTCGGTGCGGCGCTGGCGCGCGCGCTCGGCCTGGGCTTCGTGCCGCTGCGCAAGAGCGGCAAGTTGCCCGGGCCCACGCACGGGCAGGATTACGAACTCGAATACGGCAGCGCGCGCCTGGAGATCCACGCCGACGCGGTGCCGCCCGGCGCGCGCGTGCTGCTGGTGGACGACATCTTCGCCACCGGGGGCACCCTCGCTGCCGCGCTCGCGCTGGCCCGCGCGCAGGGCGCGCTGGTGGTCGGCGCGGAAGTGCTGATCGAGCTGGCGGCGTTGCGCGGGCGCGAGCGCTGGGATCCGCTGGTGCCGCTGGAGGCGGTGATCACCGCCTGAGCCGGGCGCGGGGCCGCGCGGCCCCTACATATTCATGGTGTACCGCACGCGCGCAGTGCGCGGGACACTGCGCGGGCCCCGCATGGAGCCGAATCCCGGTGCCCGCATGTTAGCTTTGCGTTCCGACCGCCTGACATGGACCTTGCCCATGGGCCAGCGCTTGTCGTTCAAGGACGCGCATCCGATCGTCCGCCTGGACTACCTCGTGCGGGTGGTCTGCTATCCGATTTCCGCGCTGATCCTGTTCGCGCTGTTCAACCGCACCGGGCGCATGAGCCCGGGGCTGGCGGCGCTGTTGCTGGGCTACGGCTTCATCTGGCCGCACCTGGCCTACCTGTGGGCGCGCGCCACCCGCAACCAGAAAGCCGCCGAGCAGGCCAACCTGCTGCTGGACTCGGTGCTGATGGGCGCGTGGGCCGCGGGCATGCACTTCAGCCTGTGGCCGAGCGTGATGCTGCTGTCCGGCGTGCACCTGGGCAACCTGAGCATCGGCGGCTTCCGGCTGGCGTGGAAGGGCCTGGTCGGGGTCGCGATCGGCGCGCTGGTGGTCGGCTGGTTCACCGGTTTCGCGACCAGTTTCTCGGCCCCGCCGATCCCGACCGCGGCCAGCATCCTCGGCATCTTCATCTACGGCTCCGTGTTCAGCTACCACTCGCACGTGCAGAGTCGGCGCATCGTGCACGGGCGCAAGCTGCTGGAGGCGCGCAACACGGAGCTGGCGCAGGCCAGCCTGCAACTGGCCCAGGCCAAGGAAGAGGCGGAAGCGGCCAACCAGTCCAAGAGCCTGTTCCTGGCCAACATGAGCCACGAGCTGCGCACGCCGCTGAACGCGATCATCGGCTACAGCGAACTGCTGGTGGAGGAAGCGCAGGACAACGGCGACGAGGCGATGGTCCCGGACCTGGCCAAGATCCACACCGCGGGCAAGCACCTGCTCGGCCTGATCAACGAAGTGCTGGACCTGTCGAAGATCGAGGCCGGCAAGATGGAAACCTACCTCGAGGACTTCGAGGTGGAGGCGCTGGTGGACGGCGTGGCCAGCACGGTGAAGCCGCTCACCGACAAGAAGTCGAACACGCTGGTGGTCGACGCCTCCGGGCTGGGCTCGATGCACTCGGACATCACCAAGGTCCGGCAGATGCTGTTCAACCTGCTCAGCAACGCCAGCAAGTTCACCGAGGAAGGCGAGATCCGCCTGCGCGCGCGGCGCGAGGCATCCGAAGGCCGCGACTGGCTGGTGTTCGAGGTCGAGGACACCGGCATCGGCATGACCCCCGAGCAGCAGGCGAAGGTGTTCGAGCCGTTCTCGCAGGCCGACGCGTCGACCACGCGCAAGTACGGCGGCACCGGCCTGGGCCTGGCGATCACCCGCCGCTTCGCGCAGATGCTCGGCGGCGAGATCACGATGCGCAGCACCGCCGGCGTGGGCACCTGCTTCACCCTGCGCCTGCCCGCCGATCCGGAAGCGGCGCCCGGGCCGGCGGCCGGTGACGCCGCGGCGGTGGCCGAAGCGGTCGCCGCCGTGGGCTCGACCACGGAGGCGCAGGCCGGCCCGGTGATCCTGATCATCGACGACGAACCCGGCGCCTGCGAGATGATCTCGCGCATGCTCGCGCGCGAAGGCCTGCGCACGGTCAGCGCCAACGACGGCGAGACCGGCCTGCGCCTGGCCCGCGAGCTGCGCCCGCAGCTGATCCTGCTCGACGTGCTGATGCCGAGCGTGGACGGCTGGGCGGTGCTGTCGCGGCTGAAGGCCGACCCGGAACTGGGCGCGATCCCGGTCATCATGATTTCGGTGGCCGGCGACCAGGCGATGGGCGTGGCGCTCGGCGCCTCGGACTACCTGGTCAAGCCGGTCGAGCGCGAGAGCCTGGCGCGCGCGCTGGAGAAACACCTTCGCCAGTCCGGCGAGCGCCGGGTGCTGGTGGTCGAGGACGACGCCACCACCCGCAGCATGCTGCGCAAGCTGCTCGAGCGGCAGGGCTGGGACGTGGTGGAAGCCGGCAACGGCCGCGAGGGCCTGGAGCGCGTGCGCGATTCGCGCCCGGCGCTGGTGCTGCTGGACCTGATGATGCCGGAGATGGACGGCTTCGGCTTCCTCGAGGCGCTGCGCGCCGATGGCGACAGCCTGCCGGTGGTGGTGCTGACCGCGAAGGAACTGAGCCGCGCCGAGCAGGAGCGCCTGGCGGGGCACGTGCAGAGCGTGCTCGAGAAGGGCAGCTACAGCCAGGCGCAGCTCGAGCAGGAAGTGCGCCGCGCAATCGAACCGCTGGCGGTGGAGTAAGCGATGAAGATCCTGCTCGTCGAGGACAACGAAATGAACCGCGACATGCTCTCGCGGCGGCTGCTGCGCCGCGGCTACGAGGTCGTGTTCGCGATGGACGGCCAGGAAGCGGTGGACAAGGCGAAGTCGGAAGCACCCTCGCTGATCCTGATGGACATGGGCCTGCCGGTGATCGACGGCTGGGAAGCGACCCGGCGGATCAAGGGCGATCCCGCGACCGCCGACATCCCGGTCATCGCCCTCACTGCACATGCGATGGCCGCCGACCGCGACAAGTGCCTGGAGGCGGGCTGCGACGATTTCGACACCAAGCCGGTGGACATCGCCCGGCTGGTCGGCAAGATCGAGGCCCTGTCCACCGGCGGGGAAACGGCGTGACCGGCGCGGGCGCGACGCAGGAGTTCCGCGCCGGCGCGATGGCCGACCTGCACGCGCTGATGGCCTTCGTCGACCGGGTCTGCGACGAGGCACGGGTCGACGCCGATGCGGCGTTCGCGGTGCGGCTCGCGGTCGAGGAAGCGTTCACCAACATCATGGAGCACGGGTATCGTGGTGAAGGCGGGCCGGTCGCGGTGAGCATCGACGCCGGCGCGCAATCCGTGCGCGTGGTGCTGCGCGACGAAGCGCCCGCGTTCGATCCCGTGGACGCGCCCGCGCCGGACCTGGACGCCGCGCTCGAGGAGCGCGATCCCGGCGGGCTCGGCTGGCACCTGGTGCGCCAGGTGATGGACCAGGTCGAACACCAGGCCGCGACGCCGCGCGGCAACGTACTGACGCTGACCAAGCGGCTGCCGGCGGCAGCGCGAGAAGACTGAGGGGGTAGCACGACAATGGATATCGACATCCGGCCGCAGGACGGCGTGGACGTGGTCGCGATCACCGGCAGCGTCGACGGCCTCACCGCCGACACGCTGCTGACGACGCTGCAGCAGCACGTCGAGGGCGGCGGCAACCGCCTGGTCGTGGACCTGAGCGGCGTGGACTACACCAGCAGCGCCGGCCTGCGCGCGCTGCTGGCCACGGTCAAGGAAGCGCGCCGTCGCGGCGGCGACCTGCGCCTGGCCGACATCAATCCGAACGTGCGCAAGGTGCTCGAGCTGAGCGGCTTCGCGACCATCCTGAAGATCTACACCGGCGTGGACGAGGCGGTGGCGAGCTTCGCGGGCTAGGGGGGAGGGCCATGGACGCCAAACGCAACGGCGGCAAGCGCGTCGCCATCGTGATCGGTTCCGGCGCGGTGCAATGCGCCTCGGCGCTGGGCATGTGGAAGGTGCTCGACCGCGAGGGCATCGACGTGGACATGGTGGTCGGCTGCAGCGGCGGCAGCATCTATGCCGCGGTGATGGCGCTGGGCTACGACGTGGCCACCTGCGAGCGCCTGACCGCGGAGCTGTGGACGCCGAAGGTGACCCTGAAGCGCGACTGGCGCTCGCTGCTGGGGGCGTTCCTGCCGAAGCTGTTCGGCTTCGACGGCAACCTCGGCATGGTCCACGACGGCCCGCTGCTGGACGCGCTGGACCCGCCGTTCGGCGGCAAGGACTTCGCCCAGGCGAAGATCCCGCTGCACATCGTCGCCACCGACCTCAACAACGGCGAGAAGGTGGTGGTCAGCGAGGGCAGCGTGCGCGACGCCGTGCGCGCGAGCATCGCGATCCCGTACGTGTGGCGTCCGTGGAAGGTCGGCGACCGCTGGCTGCTGGACGGCTGCCTGTCCGACCCGCTGCCGGTGGACGTGGCGATCCGCGAGGGCGCCGACGTGATCCTGGCGATGGGCTTCGAGAGCCCCTACCCGCGCCGGATCAAGTCGGCCACGCGCTACGCCTTCCAGGTCAACAGCGTGTACACCAACAACCTGCTGCGCGCGAACTACTCGTTCCACAACCTCGCCCACCACGCCGAGATCATCCCGGTGCTGCCCGAGTTCGACCGGCCGATCCGGCTGTTCGACACCGACCAGTTCCCGTACGTGATCGAACAGGGCATGCGCGCGACCGAGGCGCAGCTCGACTACCTGCACCGGGTGCTGGAGCAGTCGGATGCCTGAACCCGCCACGTTGCCGCCGCGCACCCGTCCCGCCGCCCCGCGGCGTCGGCCGCGGCTGGCCGTGGTGGTCGGCTCCGGCGGGATGAAGTGCGCTTCCGCGGTGGGCATGTGGAAGGTGCTGCAGCGTGAAGGCATCCCCATCGACATCTGCGTCGGCTGCAGCGGCGGCAGCATCTACACCGCGGCCATGGCCATGGGCATGGATGCGCTGGAGGCGGAGAAGCACACCCACCGGATGTGGGAGGGCCTGTTCAACCGCCTGCATGTCCGTTCCGTCCTGCGCAGCCTGCTGCCGCGCAAGCTCGGCTTCAGCGAGCGCCTGGGCCTGGTGGACGACCGCGCGGTGGCCAGGGTGATGCGCGACCTGTACGGCGACTTCCGCTTCGAGCAGACGAAGATCCCGCTGCACCTGGCCGCCACCGACCTGCGCACCGGCGAGGCGGTGGAGCTGAACTCGGGGCGGATCGGCGACGCGGTGCGCGCGAGCATCGCCATCCCGATGCTGCTGCGGCCCAAGGAGATCGGCGGCCGGTTGCTGGTGGACGGCGGCATGTCCGACCCGTTGCCGGTGAGCATCGCGATCCGCGAAGGCGCGGACATCATCCTGGCGATGGGCTTCGAGACCCCGCCGGCAGAGCAGCTCAATTCGATGCTGGGCGTGGCCGGGCAATGCATCTCGACCACGATCAACCACATGCTGCGCTCCACCTACGCGTTCTACAGCGCCGTGCACCACGCCGAGATCGTGCCGCTGATGCCGGCGTTCGCGCAGCCGGTGCGGCTGGGCGACACCCATCTGATCCCGCACCTGATCGAGCGCGGCGAGCAGGCGATGGAGGCCGAGCTGCCCTACGTGCGCCGGCTGATGGCCGCCGCCGCGGAACGGAGCCCGGCATGAGCGCACTGGCGGCCAGCGACACCGGCCACATCCTGGTGGTGGACGACAACGAAATGAACCGCGACATGCTGTCGCGGCGCCTGCTGCGCCAGGGCCACACCGTGGACATGGCGGTGGACGGGCAGGAGGCGCTGGGCATGATCGAGGCCGGCGACTACGACCTGGTCCTGCTCGACATCATGATGCCGGTGATGAACGGCTACGAGCTGCTGGAGCGGCTGCGGGGCGACGAGCGCTACCGGCACCTGCCGGTGGTGATGATTTCCGCGCTCGACGACCCGGACAGCATCACCAAGGCGATCGGCATGGGCGCCGACGACCACCTGCCCAAGCCGTTCAATCCGCAGATCCTGCGCGCGCGGGTCGGCGCCAGCCTCGCGCGCAAGCGGCTGCACGACCGCGAGCAGATGCATGCCAGGGCGCTCGAGCGCGAGATCGACATCGCCCGCGACATCCAGGCCGGCTTCCTGCCGGCGGAACTCCCGCGCGCCGAAGGCTGGGAGCTGGCCGCCTGCTTCGAGCCGGCGCGCCAGGTCGGCGGCGACTTCTACGACGCGTTCGCGCTGGCCGACGGCCGCATCGCGCTGGTGGTCGCCGACGTCTGCGACAAGGGCGTGGGCGCGGCGCTGTTCATGGCCCTGTTCCGCAGCCTGCTGCGCGCGGGCGCGGAGCGCACCCTGGGCGGCGCCGACGCGCTGCCCGCGCAGCTGCCGGCATTGCTCGCTTCCACCAACGACTACATCGCCCGCACCCACGACGGCGCCAACATGTTCGCGACCATGTTCGTCGGCGTGCTGGATCCGACCGATGGCAGCCTGGGCTACGTCAACGCCGGCCACGAGGCGCCGGCGATCGCCGGCGCGGATCCGGTGCGTGCGCGGCTGGCGCCGACCGGCCCGGCGGTGGGGATGCTGCCGGGCATGGACTTCGGCTTCGCCCGCGAGGCACTGGCCCCGGGCGAGGCGCTGCTGATGTTCACCGACGGCGTCACCGACGCCCGCGACCCGTCCGGCGCGCTGTTCGACGAAGCGCGCCTGCTGCCGCTGCTGCCGGGCGCCGGCGGCGCCGATGCGCTGGTCCACCGCATCCGCGACGCGGTCCACGCCCACGCCGCCGGCGAGGCGCCGTTCGACGACGTCACGATGCTGGCGGTCAGTCGCGCAACAGCCTGAGCACGTCCTCCACCGGCAAGGCCGGCACCGCGCCGCGGTGGCCGCGCATCGCTTCGGCCTTGAACAGCGAATCCAGGATCGCTTCCTCGGTCGCCTCGGCGACACCGACGAACAGCGCATTCATCGCGTCGTTGTCGAGCATCGTGGCCGGGTGCACGTCGTCGCCCTGGTGGCGGCGCACGGACGCCGCGGTGCTGAATGCGATCACGTAGTCGCCGGAGCCGTTCGACATCGAGCTGCCGGTGCGGGCCAGGCCCACGGTCGCGCGCAGCGCCAGGCGCTCGAGCTGGCGCGGGCCCAGCGGCGCGTCGGTGGCGACCACGATCATGATGCTGCCGTCGCCGTCGGCCACGGGTGCCTCGACCGAATCGGCCAACGAGGCCGGGTCCGGCAGGCTGCGGCCCACCGGCATCCCCGCCACCACCAGCGAGCCGCCGAAGTTGCTCTGCACCAGCACGCCCACGGTATGCCCGTCCGGGGTCACCCGCGAACTGGTGCCGATGCCGCCCTTCCAGCCGAACGCCACGGTGCCGGTGCCCGCGCCGATCGCGCCCTCTTCCACGTTCGTCGTCGAGGCCGATTCCAGCGCCGCGCGCACATGTTCCGGGCGCAGCGGCCGCGAACGGATGTCGTTGAGGAAACCGTCGTTGGTCTCGCCGACCACGGCGTTGAGCGAACGCACGTTGGCCATTCCCGGCTGCGCCAGCTGCCATTCGACCAGCGCATCGGCGGCCTTCCACACGCACAGCGTGCAGGTCAGCAGGATCGGCGTCTCCAGCTCGCCCAGCTCGCGCAGCTGGGTCACGCCCAGCAGCTTGCCGTAGCCGTTGGCCACGAACAGCGCCGCCGGCACCCGCTCCGCATACAGGTTGCCGCCGTGCGGCAGGATCGCGGTCACCCCGGTACGGACGGAATCGCCCTCGACCACCGTCGCATGCCCGACCCGTACGCCCGGCACGTCCACGATCGCATTGAGCTGCCCGGTCGGCATCGTCCCGATGACGACGCCCGCCTCCCGGGCCCGCGGCCGTTCCCCCGCATGCGCGAACCCCAGCCCCAACAGGCACACCAACGCCAAAAGAATCCGCATCGCCCACCTCCCCAAGCCGAAGCCAAGAGCCTAAAGCATCGCGGAATGTCGGAGCGCCGGGTGTCGGCGCCACGCAAAGACGTCAGTGCTTCAGGTTCTTGCGCAGGCGCTCCAGCGCCTGCAGCTGCGCCGTCACCTCGGCCAGCCGCTGCTGCGCCTCGGCCACTTCCATCGCCTCGCCGCGATGCGCCAGGATCCGCTCGGCTTCTTCCTTCGCCGCGCGCACCGCCGCCTCGTCGATGTCCTCGGCGCGGATCGCCGTGTCGGCCAGCACCGTCACCACCTGCGGCTGCACCTCGAGGATGCCGCCGGAAATGGCGAAGTCGAGCTGCTCGCCCGAAGGCGTCGTCACCACGACCTTGCCGGGCTTGAGCCGGGTGATCAGCGGCGCGTGGCGCGGCGCGATGCCCAGCTCGCCCATCTCGCCGGTGGCCACGACCATGGTGGCGTCGCCGGTGAAGATCTCGGCCTCGGCACTGACGATGTCGCAACGAATTGTGGTTGCCATGGTGTCAGCCTCAGCCCGTGATCTTCTTGCCCTTCTCGATCGCCTCGTCGATGCTGCCGACCATGTAGAACGCCTGCTCCGGCAGGTGGTCGAGCTCGCCGTCGACGATCATCTTGAAGCCGCGGATGGTTTCCTTCAGCGGCACGTACTTGCCCGGCGAACCGGTGAACACCTCGGCCACGTGGAACGGCTGCGAGAAGAAGCGCTCGATCTTGCGCGCGCGCGACACGGCCAGCTTGTCGTCCTCCGACAGCTCGTCCATGCCCAGGATCGCGATGATGTCCTTGAGCTCCTTGTACTTCTGCAGCGTCGCCTGCACCCGGCGCGCGGTCTCGTAGTGCTCGTTGCCGATCACGTTCGGGTCGAGCTGGCGCGAGGTCGAGTCCAGCGGGTCCACCGCCGGGTAGATGCCCAGCGAGGCGATCTGGCGCGAGAGCACCACGGTCGCGTCGAGGTGGGCGAAGGTGGTCGCCGGCGACGGGTCGGTCAGGTCGTCCGCGGGCACGTACACGGCCTGGATCGAGGTGATCGAGCCGGTCTTGGTCGAGGTGATGCGCTCCTGCAGCACGCCCATTTCCTCGGCCAGGGTCGGCTGGTAGCCCACCGCCGACGGCATGCGGCCCAGCAGCGCGGACACCTCGGTACCGGCCAGGGTGTAGCGGTAGATGTTGTCGATGAACAGCAGCACGTCCTTGCCCTTGCCGCTGGCGTCCTTCTCGTCGCGGAAGTACTCGGCCATGGTCAGGCCGGTCAGCGCCACCCTGAGGCGATTACCCGGCGGCTCGTTCATCTGGCCGTACACCATCGCCACCTTGTCGAGGACATTGGAGTCCTTCATCTCGTGGTAGAAGTCGTTGCCCTCGCGGGTACGCTCGCCCACGCCGGCGAACACGGACAGGCCGCTGTGCGCCTTGGCGATGTTGTTGATCAGCTCCATCATGTTCACGGTCTTGCCCACGCCGGCGCCGCCGAACAGGCCGACCTTGCCGCCCTTGGCGAACGGGCACATCAGGTCGATGACCTTGATGCCGGTCTCCAGCAGCTCGTTGGCCGCGGCCTGGTCCTCGTAGGACGGCGCCGCGCGATGGATTTCCCAGGTGTCCGATGCCTGCACCGGGCCGGCCTCGTCGATCGGCGTGCCGAGCACGTCCATGATCCGGCCCAGGGTGCCGGCGCCGACCGGCACCGAGATGGCGCGGCCGGTGTTCTCGGCCACCAGGTTGCGGCGCAGGCCGTCGGTGGAGCCCAGCGCGATCGAGCGGACCACGCCGTCACCGAGCTGCTGCTGCACCTCGAGGGTGATGTCGGTGCCCTGCACCTTCAGCGCGTCGTACACCTGCGGCACGCTCTCGCGCGGGAACTCGACGTCGACGACGGCGCCGATGATCTGGACGATCTTGCCCTGGTTGCTGGTCATCACTCTGGTCCTCTGGAATCTCTTCTGCCGGAATCGCGGCTTGCGCCGCTCCTACAATGGGTTTGCCCTAGACCGCCGCGGCGCCGCCGACGATCTCGGAAATTTCCTGGGTGATCGCCGCCTGGCGCGCCTTGTTGTAGACGAGCTCGAGGGTGCCGATCAGCTTGGTGGCGTTGTCGCTGGCGGCCTTCATCGCGACCATGCGCGCGGCGTGCTCGGAGGCGACGTTCTCCAGCACCGCCTGGTAGACCAGCGACTCGACGTAGCGGGTCAGTACCTCGCCCAGCACGGTCTCGGCGTCCGGCTCGTACAGGTAGTCCCAGTCGTGCGCGGACACCGGCTGGTCGTCGGCCGGCAGCGGCAGCAGCTGGTCGAACGCCGCGCGCTGGGTCATGGTGTTGACGAAGTCGTTGTAGCTCAGGAACACGCGGTCCAGCTTGCCGTCGCTGTACGCGTCCAGCATCACCTTGATCACGCCGACCAGCTGCTCCAGCCGCGGCTGGTCGCCGAGGTGGGTCGCCGAGGCGAGCATGTCCACCTTGATCCGGCGGAAGAACACGCTGGCCTTCTGCCCGATCGTGACCACGTCCACGCCCACGCCCTGCTCGTGCCAGTTGCGGATTTCCACCAGCAGCTTGCGGAACAGGTTGTTGTTGAGGCCGCCGGCCAGGCCGCGGTCGGAGGAGACGATGATGTAGCCGACCCGCTTCGTCTCCGCGCGCTGCACCAGGTACGGGTGCTGGTACTCGGAGTTCGCCTGGGCGAGGTGGCCGATCACCTGCTTCATCGCCCGCGCATACGGGCGCGAAGCCTTCATCCGATCCTGCGCCTTGCGGATCTTGGAGGCCGAGACCATCTCGAGCGCGCGCGTCACCTTGCGGGTGTTCTGCACGCTCTTGATCTTCGTCTTGATTTCGCGTCCGCCTGCCATGTCAGCGATTCCTTACCAGGACCCCGTGGCCTTGAACTCTTCGATGCCCTTCCTGAATGCGGCCTCGATCTCGTCGTTCCAGTCGCCGGTGGCGTTGATCTTCTGCATCAGCTCGCCGGCGGTGTTGGCGAAGTGCGCCAGCAGGCCTTGCTCGAACGCGCCGATCTTGGCGATCGCCACGTCGTCCATGTAGCCCTTGTCCACCGCGTAGATCGCCAGCGACTGGTCGGCCACCGACATCGGCGCGTACTGCTTCTGCTTCATCAGCTCGGTGACGCGCTGGCCGCGCTCGAGCTGCTTGCGGGTGGCGTCGTCCAGGTCCGAGGCGAACTGCGCGAACGCGGCCAGCTCGCGGTACTGGGCCAGCGCGATGCGGATGCCGCCCGACAGCTTCTTCATGATCTTGGTCTGCGCCGCGCCACCCACGCGCGACACCGAGATGCCGGCGTTCACGGCCGGGCGGATGCCGGCGTTGAACAGGTCGGTCTCGAGGAAGATCTGGCCGTCGGTGATCGAGATCACGTTGGTCGGCACGAACGCCGAGACGTCGCCGGCCTGGGTCTCGATGATCGGCAGCGCGGTCAGCGAGCCGGTCTTGCCCTTGACGGCGCCGTTGGTGAACTTCTCGACGTAGTCCTCCGACACGCGCGCGGCGCGCTCCAGCAGGCGCGAATGCAGGTAGAACACGTCACCCGGGTAGGCTTCGCGGCCCGGCGGGCGGCGCAGCAGCAGCGAGATCTGGCGGTAGGCCACGGCCTGCTTGGACAGGTCGTCGTAGATGATCAGCGCGTCCTCGCCACGGTCGCGGTAGAACTCGCCCATGGTGCAGCCCGAGTACGCCGAGATGTACTGCATCGCGGCCGACTCGGAGGCCGACGCGGCGACCACCGTGGTGTAGGCCATCGCGCCGTGCTCCTCGAGCTTGCGCACGATATTGGCGATGGTCGAGTTCTTCTGGCCGATCGCGACGTAGATGCACTTGATGCCGGAATCGCGCTGGTTGATGATCGCGTCCACCGCGACCGCGGTCTTGCCGGTCTGGCGGTCGCCGATGATCAGCTCGCGCTGGCCGCGGCCGATCGGGATCATCGAGTCGATCGCCTTGTAGCCGGTCTGCACCGGCTGCGACACCGACTTGCGCCAGATCACGCCGGGGGCGATGGTCTCCACCGGGGCGAAGGTCTTGGCGTCGATCGGGCCCTTGCCGTCGATCGGCTCGCCCAGCGCGTTGACCACGCGGCCGAGCAGTTCCGGACCGGTCGGCACCTCGAGGATGCGGCCGGTGGTCTTGGCCACGTCGCCCTCGCGCAGGTGCTCGTAGTCGCCCAGCACCACCGCGCCGACCGAATCGCGCTCCAGGTTCAGCGCCAGGGCGTAGGTCGCCTGGCCGCTTTCGGTCGCCGGCAGCTCGATCATTTCGCCCTGCATGACCTCGGCGAGGCCGAAGATGCGCACGATGCCGTCGGCGACGCTGGTCACCGTGCCTTCGTTGCGCGCCTCGGCGGCCAGGCCGACCTTCTCGATGCGGGTCTTGATCAGTTCGCTGATTTCGGACGGGTTGAGCGTGGTGGTTGCCATTGCCAGTTTCCTCGGTGCGCGCCGGCCGGCGCGCGGATGAATTCAGGTGCGTGCGTTGTTGTGGAGCGTGCTACTGCGACAGCGCGGACTGCAGGCGTTCGAGCTTGCCCTTGAGCGACCCGTCGATGACCACGTCGCCGGCGTCGATCACCGCGCCGCCGATCAGGCTCTCGTCGATCGCGGTCTGGAGCTCGACCTCGCGGCCGAAGCGCTGGCGCAGCGCCGCGCGGATCGTCTCCAGCTCGGCGTCCGGCAGCGCCGCCGCCGAAGTCACCGTCGCCTTGACCACGCGCTCGGCCTCGTTGCGCAGCTCCTCGTACAGGCCGGCGATCTCCGGCAGCAGCGGCATGCGCCGGTTCTCGGCCAGCATGCGCAGGAAGCGCTGCACGGTCTCGCTGGCGCCGGGCGCGGCCAGCAGGGCCACCGCGTCGTCGTCGGACAGCTTCGGGTTGGCGAGCACGCCGGCGACGCCCGGATCCGCCGCGACGCGCGCGGCGAAGCCCAGCGCCTGCGACCAGGCGGCGAGCGAACCTTCGTCCCGCGCGATGCCGAAGGCGGCGCGGGCGTAGGGACGGGCGAGGGTCAGGGCCTGGCTCACGGGTCAGGCCGCCTTGTTCGCCAGCTGCGAAGCCAGTTCGTCGAGCAGCGCCTTGTGCGCGGCGGCGTCGATCTCGCGGCGCAGCAGCTTCTCGGCGCCGCTCACGGCGAGCGTCGAGACCTGCTGGCGCAGTTCCTCGCGGGCGCGGTTGGCGGCAGCGGCGATCTCCGCCTCGGCCAGCGCCTTTTGCCGGTTCGCCTCGGCCACCGCTTCGTTCTTGGCGGCGTCGACGATCTGGTTGGCGCGCTGGTGCGCCTGCTCGATGATCTCGTTGGCCTTCAGCCGCGCTTCCTTGAGCGCCTCGTTGGCCTTGTCCTGGGCCATTGCGAGGTCCTTCTGGCTGCGGTCGGCCGCGGCCAGGCCCTCGGCGATCTTCTGCTGGCGTTCCTCGATCGCCGCCATGATCGGCGGCCAACCGAATTTCATCACCAGCCAGACCACCGCGAAGAACGCGATGAACTGAACGACCAGAGTGAGGTTGGGTAGCATGGTGCGTGTGCTCCTGCTGCCGACGGCGGGCCGCCGGCGATGCTGGTACGTCGTGCCTTGCGGCGGCGTCTTAGCCCGCGATCGAGCCGAGCAGCGGGTTCGCGAACAGCAGCAGCAGGGCGATGGCGACGCCGATCATCGGCACCGCGTCGAGCAGGCCGGCGACGATGAACATCTTGGTCTGCAGCATCGGGGTCAGCTCCGGCTGGCGGGCCGCGCCCTCGAGGAACTTGCCGCCGAGGATGGCGAAGCCGATCGCGGTGCCCAGGGCGCCCAGGCCGATCAGCAGGCCGGCCGCGATGACGGTGAACTTCAGCACTTCAGCGTTGAGGACGGTGATATCCATCTTGTTACTCCGGTTGGATTCGGTACAGCGGTGAAAGGGAAACGGGAAAGGGGTGAAACGTCAGTGGCTCTCTGCGGCCATGCTCAGGTAGACGATCGTGAGCATCATGAAGATGAAGGCCTGCAGGGTGATGATCAGGATGTGGAACGCGGTCCAGGCGAAATCGGCCACGAACTGCACCGAGCCCATCAGCCAGGTGCTCACATGGGCCAGCGACGCATCCAGGGTCATCAGCGCGATCAGCACGAAGATCAGCTCGCCGGCGTACATGTTGCCGAACAGTCGCAGGCTCAGGCTCAGCGGGCGAACGCCTTCCTCGATGATGCGCAGCAGGAAGTTGGCCGGGGCCAGGGCGATCGTGCCGACCGGGCCGCTCGCATGGAACGGCGCGGTGAAGATCTCCTTGGTGAAACCGCCAAGGCCTTTGTGCGCGAGGCCGAACCACTGGGTCAGCGCGAACACCGCCAGCGACATGCCCAGGGTGGTGTTGAGGTCGGCGCTCGGCACCGCGCGCAGGTAGGCGTGCGCGGGGTCGTGCCCGGCGGCCACGTAGCCGTTCGCCCAGGCCCACGGCAGGAAGTCCACCGGGATCAGGTCGATGAAGTTCATCAGGAACACGAGCACGAAGATGGTCAGCGACAGCGGCGCGATCATCTTGCTGCGGCCGTGGAAGGTCTCGCGGACCAGCCCGTCGACGAAGCCGACGATGATCTCGACCACGGTCTGGAACTTGCCCGGCACGCCCGCGGTCGCACGTCGTGCGGACAGGATGAACACCACCAGGAACAGCACCGAGAGGAGCGCGGTGAAGAACAGGGTGTCCACGTTCAGGGTCATGAACGCGCCATCGCCCACGCTGACCTGCAGGTGGTGCAGGTGGTGGTTGATGTATTCGGTCGAGCCGCCGCTTGCCGGCTCGGTCGCGTTCGTGTTTTCAGGACTCGAGATCAACGCTGCCGCCCCATTCGCACGTTCAAAGCCAGGAGGTAGGCAAGCAAGCCGCCCGCCAGCCCCGCCAGGAGGGGTAACGGCGGCAGCCGGAACACGCCCAGCGCCACCGCCACCACCATGATTGCCACCAACCACTTGCCCACCGTCCCCAGCAACAGCCGCGCGAATGCCGCGCGGGCCGGCTGGGCACCGCCGCCCAGCGCCACGGTGGCTGCCAGGGCGTTCCCGGCCAGCAGCGCGAACCCGCCTGCCGCCGCCGCCAGCGCCTGCCGGTGGCCCGATGCCAAAAACGCCACCGCGACCAGCAGCGTCGCGGCGGCCTGCATGGCTACCGCGCGCGTTGCGGCGCGGCGACCCGGATGGAGGGGATCGTGCACGCGCGTACTCGTCGACAGTGGAGTTTGAGGTGCCGGGGAGCCGATCGAATCGGCCCAGCTGAGCCGCAAAATTATAGCAGCGGGGGTTTTTCGCGGGCAACCGCCGGAAGCCGTCCTCACGTGGGTGAACCACGCCCGCACGCGCCTGGCCAGGCCCGGAACCCGCGGCCGGCGCCCGGGTCCTACCCGCGAGGCCCGTAAGCTTCCTCGTCAGTCGTTGCGGGCACTCCAGAAGCCCCGGTCGCAAGGCCGGGGCTTCGCCGTGTGGGGTCCCGGCCTTACGTCCGGGCCTTCTTCGGGATGTACAGGTCCGTGATCGTGCCCTCGAAGACCTCGGCGGCCAGCCCTACCGACTCGGAAAGGGTCGGGTGCGGATGGATGGTGTGGCCGATGTCGGCCGCCTCGGCGCCCATCTCGATCGCCAGCGCCAGCTCGGAGATGAGCTCGCCCGCGTGCACGCCGACGATGCCGGCGCCGACGATGCGGTGGGTCTTCGCGTCGAACAGCAGCTTGGTGAAGCCCTCGGTACGGCCCAGGCCGATCGCGCGGCCGGATGCGGCCCACGGGAACTTCGCCGCCTCCACTTCCAGGCCCTTGGCCTTTGCTTCGTTCTCGGTGACACCGACCCAGGCGATTTCCGGATCCGTGTAGGCCACCGACGGGATCACCCGCGCCACCCACTCGCGCTTGAGCCCCGCCGCGACTTCCGCGGCGACGTGCCCCTCGTGGGTCGCCTTGTGCGCCAGCATCGGCTGCCCGACCAGGTCGCCGATGGCGAAGATGTGCGGCACGTTGCTGCGCATCTGCGCGTCCACGGCGATGAAGCCGCGCTCGGAGACCTGCACGCCGGCCTTGCCGGCATCGAGCTTGCCGCCGTTGGGCGCGCGGCCCACCGCGACCAGCACGCGGTCGTAGGTCGTGGCCTTGGGAAGGCTCTTGCCCTCGAAGCTGCAGGCGATGCCGGCCTTCTGCGCCTTGGCTTCGACCACCTTCGTTTCCAGGTGCACCGACACGCCCTGCTTCTTCAGGCGGTCGGCGAGCGGCTTGACCAGGTCGGCGTCGGCGCCCGGGATGAGTTGCGACGCGAGTTCGACGACCGTGACTTCGCTTCCCAGCGCGCGGTACACCGTCGCCATCTCCAGGCCGATGATGCCGCCGCCGACGACGAGCAGCTGCTTCGGCACCTCGCCGAGCTGCAGCGCGTCGGTGGAATCCATCACCCGCGGGTCGTCCCACGGGAAGCCCGGCAGCTTCAGCGCCTGCGAACCGGCGGCGATGATGCACTGCTGGAAGCGCAGCACCTGCGCCTTGCCGTCGGCGCCGGTGATCTCCAGCTCGTTCGGCGAGAGGAAACGGCCCTCGCCCTGCACCACCCGCACCTTGCGCTGCTTGGCCATGCCGGCCAGGCCCTTGGTGAGCTGGCCGACGACCTTGTCCTTGTAGCCGCGCAGCTTGTCGAGCGCAATCTTCGGCTTGCCGAAGTCGACGCCGTAGTCCTTCGCGTGCGCGGCCTGCTCGATCACGTCGGCGGCGTGCAGCAGCGCCTTGGACGGAATGCAGCCGACATTGAGGCAGACGCCGCCGAGCGTTTCGTAACGCTCCACCAGCACCGTATCCAGCCCCAGGTCCGCCGCGCGGAACGCCGCGCTGTACCCGCCCGGACCCGCGCCCAGCACCACCAGCGCGCATTCGATGTCGGCGGATTTTCCACTTGTGGGAGCGGCAGCGGGGCCTTCCTTCTTCCCCCCACTTGTGGGAGCGGCGGGAGCCGCGACTGTGTCAGGCGCGGATGCAGTCGCGGCTTCCGCCGCTCCCACAGGTGGGGCTTCTGGCGCCTTTTGGCTTGCACCAGCCCCCTCCGCCTCCAGCACCGCAATCACCGCGCCCTCGGAGACGGAATCCCCCACCTTCACCCGCACTTCCTTCACCACGCCGGCCGCCGACGACGGCACTTCCATCGTCGCCTTGTCCGATTCCAGCGTGACCAGGCCCTGGTCCTTCGCCACCGTGTCGCCGACCGCGACCAGCACCTCGATCACCGGCACGTCGTCGTAGCCGCCGATGTCGGGAACCTTCACCTCAACCGTGTTGGCCATCGCGCGCCCCTACAGCAGCGCCCGGCGCATGTCGCCGAGCAGCTGCGCCAGGTAGGCGGTGAAGCGCGCCGCGGCGGCGCCGTCGATCACCCGGTGGTCGTAGCTCAGCGACAGCGGCAGCAGCAGCCGCGGCTGGAACGCGTTGCCGTCCCACACCGGGCGCATCGCAGACTTCGACACGCCGAGGATCGCGACTTCCGGCGCGTTCACGATCGGGGTGAACCTGGTCCCGCCGATGCCGCCCAGCGAGCTGATGGTGAAGCAGCCGCCCTGCATCTCGGCCGGGCCGAGCTTGCCCTCGCGCGCCTTCGCCGCGAGCTCGGCGGTCTCCGCGGCGATCTCCATCACGCCCTTGGTGTCGCAGTCGCGGACCACCGGCACGACCAGCCCGTTCGGGGTGTCCGCGGCGAAGCCGATGTTGTAGTACTTCTTCAGCACCAGGTGCTGGCCGTCCGCATCCAGCGAGCTGTTGAACTGCGGGTACTTCTGCAGCGCCGCGACGCTGGCCTTGATCATGAAGGCGAGCAGGGTGAGCTTGGCCGCGCCGCCCTTGGCAATGGCCTTCGCGTTCTCCTCGTTGAGCGCGACGCGCAGCGCTTCCAGCTCGGTGATGTCGGCATCGTCGTGCTGGGTGACGTGCGGGATCATCGCCCAGTTGCGCGCGAGGTTGGCACCGCTGAGCTTCTGGATCCGCGACAGCTCGCGGGTCTCGATCTCGCCGAACTTCGAGAAATCCACCTTTGGCCAGGGCAACAGGTCGAGCCCGCCACCGCCGCCGGTGCGCGGCGCGGCACCGCCCTGCAGCGCCGACTTCACGAACTGGCGCACGTCTTCCTTGCTGATCCGGCCGCCGCGCTCGCTGCCCGTCACCTGCGACAGGTCCACGCCCAGCTCGCGCGCGAACAGGCGCACCGCGGGGCTGGCGTAGGGCACCTTGCCCGGATCCACCGCCGCCGCCTCGAAGCGCACCGGCGGATTGGCCGGGCCGCGCGCCTCCTGGCGGGGGGCGGCCTGGCCGCCGTGGTCGTCCATCGAGCGCTCGGCCAGCTTGTCCGGCTGCTCGGGCACCCGGGTGGCCGGTGTCGCGGTCGCCGTCTCCGGCGCGCGGGTCTTTTCCTCCGGCGGCTCGGGCTGGGCGCGTTCGCTGCCCTGGGCGGCGGCGCCGGCCTTGCCCCCGGCCTCGTCTGCGGCCGCTGCTTCGGCCGCCGCCTCGATCATCGCCACCACGCTGCCTTCCGACACCGCGTCGCCGACTGCGACCTTGACCTCGCGCACGACGCCACCGAAGGGCGCCGGCACTTCCATCGTCGCCTTGTCGGATTCCAGCGTCACCAGGCCCTGGTCCTTCGCCACCGTGTCACCGGGCTGCACCAGCACCTCGATCACCGGCACGTCGTCGTAGCCGCCAATGTCGGGGACGCGTGCTTCCTTCAAGTCGGCCATGGACGGACCTCGGGCGTGTGGGGACCTCGTATTGTGGCGCGCTTCGCTCAGGCGGGCTACAGCAGCGTCGGCAGGCAGTGAAACCGGCCGGTCCGCGAGCCCGCGCAGGCGCCGTGGAACCCGCTTCCGGTTCCATGGCGGCCAGTCCGCGCCGGGCCGGCGGTTCATGCGGGCGCCGATAGCGTGGCGTTGCCCTACTCCCCGAGGGCTTCCAACAACGATGAGGAGAACGCCATGCAATCGCTTCGCAACCGGAAACGCCTGACCTGCCTCGCGGTCGCCGCCGCCCTCGCCGGCGGACTCGCCGCGCCGGCCTGGGCCCAGGACAGCGGCAAGCACTGGGCGGTCGTGGGCAGCTTCGCCCACTCCGAACCCACCGGCGACGGCACCATCGACGAGGCCGAGCTCGAATTCGACGGCTCGCCGACCGCGACCGCCAGCCTGAGCTACTACCTCAACGACAACATGGCCATCGAGGGCTGGGGCGCGGTGAGCAAGTTCGACCACCGCATGCACACCGCCGACGCCGGCAAGATCGGCACCGCCTCCTCGCAGCCGTGGGCGGTGAGCGCCCAGTACCACTTCCGCGACGGCAACGACACCGTGCGCCCGTTCGTCGGCCTGGGCTATTTCCAGAACAACATCACCGACGAGGACCAGGACAACCTCGGCCCGTACGCCAACGACCACATCGGCATCGGCACCGCCAAGGGCCCGATGGCGACCGTGGGCGTGGACCTGAACTTCAGCCCGAGCGTCTTCGCCCGCGCCGACGCCCGCTACCTGCACGGCGGCGCCGACGTCGAGGTCAACGGCGTGGAGGCCGGCGACGCCGACCTCAACCCGCTGATCCTGGAAGTCGGCGTCGGCGCCAGGTTCTGACCGGCACCCTCCCCCCTTTGGGAAATGGTCACTTGTGGGAGCGGCGCGAGCCGCGACAAAAGCTTCGCGACTTGCGTCGCTCCCACAACCGGTTCACAGGCAAGGCAATAGCGTTGCCTGTATGCCCGAAGGCCCCTCCATCGTCATCCTGCGCGAGCAGGCGCAGAAGTTCGCCGGCCAGGTGGTCCGCGAGGTTTCGGGCAACAGCCGCCAGGACATCCAGCGCATGCACGGCCGCAAGGTCCGCGCGGTCTGCAGCTGGGGCAAGCACTTCCTGCTGGATTTCGACGGCTTCGTCCTGCGCATCCACTTCATGCTGTTCGGCCGCTCCCGGGTCGACGACCCGAAGGAAGGCGGCACGCCCCGTCTCACGCTGAAGTTCGACAACGGCCGGCTCGACCTCTACGCGTGCTCGGTGCAGTTCCTCGAAGGCCAGGTCGACGAGCTCTACGACTGGAGCGTGGACGTCATGGCCGACGCCTGGGACCCGGCCCGGGCGCGCAAGCGCCTGCGCGAGAGTCCCCACGTGCTCGCCGCCGACGCCCTGCTCGACCAGGAATGGTTCGCCGGCGTCGGCAACATCATCAAGAACGAAGTGCTGTGGCGGATTCGCGTGCACCCGGAGAGCGAGGTCGGTGCGCTGCCGGCGAAAAAGCTCGGCGAACTGGTCAGGCAGGCGCGCGAATACAGCTTCGATTTCCTGGAATGGAAGAAGGCCTTCGTGCTGAAGAAGCACTACCAGGTGCACACGAAGACGCATTGCCCGCGCGACGGCACCCGGTTGAGCTATCGCAAGGAACTCGGCCGCGCGCGCCGCCGCGCGTTCTTCTGCGAAAAGTGCCAGAAGCTGTATCTGTAGAGCCGACCCGTGGTCGGCTCGTCGCGGCTTCCGCCGCTCCCACAAGCGCCTACGGCGGGGTGGCGACCTTCGCGGCCCGGCCCTCGCGCCGGATCAGGTACAGGCCGCTGCCGACGATGATCGCGGCGCCCACCCAGGTGACCCCGTCCGGCAGCACGCCCCAGATCGCCAGGTCGAGCAGCACGCCCCAGGCCAGCGCCGTGTACTCCAGCGGCGCCAGCAACGAGGCCTCGCCGAGCAGGAACGCCTCGGTGATCAGGTACTGGCCCAGCGCACCGGCGAAACCGAGCGCCAGCACCAGCCAGGCGTGCTCCATCCGCAACGGCACCCATTGCGGCCACGCCATCAGTCCGGCGCCCAGCGCCATCAGCGCCATCAGCCAGACCACCATCGCCTGGCTGCTGTCGGTGCGCGCCAGGATCCGCACAGTGATCGCCGAGACCGCGTAGCCCAGCGCGGAGGCCAGCACTGCCAGCCCGGCCAAGGTCAGCACGCCGCCGCCGGTGGGACGCAGCACCACCAGCACGCCGATGAAGCCGATGACGATCGCGGTCCAGCGCCGCGGCCCGACGTGCTCCTTCAGGATCGGCACGCTCAGCGCGGTGATCAGCAGCGGCGCGGCGAAGAAGATCGAGTACGCGGTCGACAGCGGGATGGTCCGCAGCGCGTACACGAACGCCGCCATCATCATGATCCCGATCGCGCCGCGCAGCAGGTGCAGCGACCATCGCACCCGCAGCAGCGGGCGCAGCCCGGTGGTCAGCCCGGCCCACACCAGCACCCAGGGCAGCGAGGACATGCCGCGCAGCGCCGCCACCTGCATCGCCGGGTAATGCGCCGAGAGGGTCTTCAGCACCGCGTCCATCAGGCAGAACACCAGCACGCAGCCGAGCATCAGCAGGCTGGCGCGCAGGCGTCGGCGGGCGGCTTCCTGCTCGGTCTCGTGGGCGCGCCGGTTCATCGGGGAAGCATGCGTCAGCCGCGCGCGCACGGGAAGCCCCCGCGCTACCCTGCCGGCCATGACTGCCCACGACCCCATCGCCGACACCCGCCGCTGGCTCGAACGCGCGGTGATCGGCCTCAACCTGTGCCCCTTCGCCAAGGCGGTCCACGCCAAGGGCCAGGTGCGGTACGTCCTCAGCGAGGCAACCACGCCGGAGGCGCTGCTGGAACAGCTCGGCGAGGAACTGCTCCTGTTACGCGACACGCCGGCCGAACAGGTGGACACCACGCTGATCGTGCATCCCGGCGTGCTGCAGGACTTCCTCGACTACAACGATTTCCTGGCGCTGGCCGACGACCTGGTCGCGCAACTCGGCCTGGCAGGCGAGCTACAGGTGGCGAGCTTCCACCCGCAGTACCAGTTCGCCGGCAGCGAACCGGACGACATCGCCAACTTCACCAACCGCGCGCCCCACCCCACCCTGCACCTGCTCCGCGAAGCCAGCGTCGAACGCGCCGTCGCCGCCTACCCCGACCCCGACGTCATCGTCGACCGCAACATCGACACCCTCCGCGACCTTGGCCGCGCGGGCTGGGACAGACTTTTTTTGGACACGGATCAACACGGATCAGAAAGCGATCAACGCGGATGAAGAATGTTCAAAGAGCAAAGGCAAAGGCGGGCCACAGAGTTCACAGATGACACAGATTGAAAAGCGCTTGATCTGTGTTCATCTGTGAAATCTGTGGCCAATCGCTTTTTCTAATGTCTTATCCGTGTTGATCGCTTTCAGATCCGCGTTGATCCGCGTCAAAAAGAACCTCGAGATCCGCCGAACCCAACAGGCGCCAGTGGCCTGGAGGGAGGTCGGCGAGGGGGAGGCCGCCGATGCGGGGCCGGTGGAGGGTTTCGACGTGGTTGCCGACGGCGGCGAACATGCGCCGGACCTGGTGGTAGCGGCCCTCGGTGAGGACCAGCCGCGCGTGGCGCGGCCCAAGCACCTCCAGCGCCACCGGCGCCAGCGGCGTGTCCTCGTTCTGCAGCAGCAGCGTGCCGCTGGCGAAGATGTCCGCCTCGTCGCCGCGCAGGTCCTGCGCCAGCGTCGCCTCGTAGACCTTCGGCAACTTCGTCTTCGGCGACACGATCCGGTGCAGCAGCGCGCCATCGTCGGTCATCAGCAGCGCGCCGCTGGTGTCGCGGTCGAGCCGGCCCACCGTGGACAGCACCGGCGAGCGCAGCCGGAAGCGCGGCGGCAGCAGGTCGTACACGACCCGCCCGGGATCGCGGGTCGAACAGGTATAGCCCACCGGCTTGTGCAGCAGCAGCACCATGCCCGGCGGCGGATCCAGCGGCTCCCCGTCCACGCGCACGTCCTCGTGGCCGACCTGGTCGTCCGCGTACAGCACCTCGCCGGCGGCATCGGTGATGCGGCCCTCACGGAACATGCGCGTCACGTCCTTGCGGCTGCCATAGCCCAGGTTCGCGATCCGCTTGACCAGCTTCATGCGCGCACCGCCTGCACGACCTTGAAGCCGTCGCGCTGCGCCAGCAGGCGCACCTCGGCGAACCCGCTGCCCAGCGCCGCCTCGTAGGGCAGGTGGCGGTTGGCCACCAGGTACAAGCGGCCGCCGGGATGCAGCGCGTCCGCGGCCGCGGCGATGAACGCGCGGCCCAGGTCCACCCGCTCCTCGTGCCCCTGCGCGTGGAACGGCGGATTGCTCACGATCGCGTGGTAGCGCCGCGGCAGGCCCGTGGCCACGTCGTGCCAGTGGAAGCCGAGCGTCGCGTCGGTCTTCGCATCCGCCAGGTTGGCGCGCGCCAGTGCCAGCGCGTTCGCATCGGCCTCGTACAGGTCGAGCGCGGCGATGCCGGGATTGCGCGCCAGCACTTCGCGCGCGAGGAAACCCCAGCCCGCACCGAGGTCGGCGACGTCGCCGCGCAGGTCGCCGGGCAGATGCCCGGCCAGCAACCGCGAGGCTGCATCCACGCGGTCCCAGGCGAACACGCCCGGGCGGCTGAGGAACGCGCCGCCAGGGGCGCCGGGAACCTCGATCCGTCGCGGCGCATCCAGCACCCGCCACTCGTCCAGCAGCGCGGGATCCGCGGGCGCTTGCAACGGCGCGCTCCAGAACACCCGGCAGTGGTGCTTGGACAGGCTGCGCAGCGGCCCCGCCAGGCGCGCGAGGTCGGCCTCGCCGGTCTTCGCGCCCGCCTTGTTGTGCATGCAGGCGATCACGCGGCCGCCCGGAGCGAGCCGCGCCAACGCGCGTGCGAACCACGCCCGCGCCTGTTCGCGCTGGCGCGGGGGCAGCAGCAGCACCAGCGGATAGCGCGCCGTGTCCTCCGGGGGCGCCGGCACGAAGCCTTGCGCCTGCAACGCGTCGGCATCCGGCTTCCACGCCTGTTCGAACACCAGGCCGGGCAGCGGCCGGCCCTGCAGCGGCCAGCCGGCGCGCGCGCCCATGAACAGGCCCCCGCCCGCAGGCCAGCGCAACTCGCCGGCGTCGAACGGCAACCACAGGGTTTCCAGGGCGGGATCGGGCGCGCGCATCCGCGGATTCTACGGTCCGGCGTCCGGCTTGACCCCGCGCATACGCGCGCCGCGCCAGCATGGTCCCCACACCCAGGCAAGGCGGAGCGTTCCCATGCGGGCATTGTTCGTGGGCGGCACGGTGGACAACAGCGAGCTCGACATGACCCGCGAGGTGCCGCCGGCGCACTACCCGGAGAACACGGGGGGCGGCATCGCCCGCTACAACCTGCACCACGTCGGCGTCGACCGCGACGACTGCATCTGCTACGCGGTGTACGCGGCCCCCGACCTGGCCGACGAGGTGGTGCGCCGGATCTCCGAGGAGCGCGACTACCCGCGCCGTTTCGATGCGCGGCCGGCACCGCCGCCGGGAGGCCTGCAATGACCCGCGCCGCGCCCCGCGTGCACGCCGACCAGGCGGTGATCGAGCGGATGGAGCACTTCGCCACGCTGCTGCCGCAGGACGCGCAGGTGGAATTGCGCACCGACCGCGGCGAATGCGTCCGCGGCATGGTCAGCGCCACGCCGACCGTGCAGAGCTTCTTCGATGCCGACGGCCGCGAAGGCCTGAACGGCGTGGTGAAACTGGAAGCCTTCCTCGACGACGGCCGCCCCCACCAGGGCGGTACCCACTACCTGTGGCTCGACGAAGTCGCCCACGTCCTCCAGCTCCCCAACCCCTCGCCCCCCGAAGCCAGCACCCGCACCCACCCCCCCGACCCCAACGCCCCCACCGTGTAATCCCTTCTCCCCGCAAGCGGGGAGAAGGTGCCCCGAAGGGGCGGATGAGGGGCGC
>JBIQLI010000005.1:0-243802 GCA_044464395.1 Lysobacter sp. | reverse complement strand
CGGCGCGGTGAGGGGGCGTCCTGGCGTGCGCGGGAGGCGGGGGTGTGGCCTGCCGCGTGCGGCACGTCCCTGTGCCGACACGCGGCGGGGGCATCCATGCCCCCTGCAGTCCACACCCCCGCCTCCCGCGACGCTCCAGGAGTTGTGGGACCGCGCCTGCTTCGCCGCGATCACTCCCTTCTCCCCGCCCGCGGGGAGAAGGTGCCCCGAAGGGGCGGATGAGGGGCGCTTTTCCTGAAGGAGCCCGCGCCCCAGGCGCGGCCCACGAAAGTCACAGCGTCGCGTGCTGGGCAGAGGTGGGCTGCAGGGGCCATGGATGGCCCCGGTAGCGTGTTCGGCCCATGGATGGGCCGCCACGCGGCAGACCACCTCTGCCCAGCACGCGCACGCCAGGGCGCCCCCTCACCGCGCCGGAATCCGCAGGAGATGCTCAGCGGGGATTGAAGCGGACACGGGTGCTGACGGCGATGGCGTCGGGGATGACGCTGGTGTCGGCCCAGTCGCCGGCGCCGATGCCGAAGGCCAGGCGGCGGACGGTGGCCTTGCCGACCAGCAGCGGCTGCTCGCCGGGCGTCCAGGTGAATTCGAGCGTGACCGGCTTGTCGATGCCGTGCAGCGACAGCGTGCCGTCCGCCGCGTAGCGGTTGTCGCCGAGGTGGCGGAACGCCGTGGCGCGGTAGTGCGCCTCCGGGAACCTTGCGGCGTCGAAGAACGACGCCCCGCGCATTTCGGTGTCGTAGTCGGCGTTGTTGGTCGTCGCGCTCGCCAGCGTGATGGCGACCTCGAGTTTCGCATTCGCGAGATCGGCGGGATCGAACGAAAACGTCGTCCGGAACTCGGGGAAACGGCCGGCGAACGGTTCGCCGAGATAGGTGCCGCCGAAGGCCAGGGTCGAGCCGGGCGCCTGCACGTAGTCGGCGGCGCGCGCCGGCAGCGCCGCGAGCGCGAGCAGCGATGCCAGGACCAGGGCCATGCGCGCTTGGGTCATTGCGGATCCTCCTCCAGCCAGCCGCGCGGCAGCATCCGCGCGAGGGTCGCGTCGCCCCGGAACAGGTGGTGCCATACCGCGGCGAACGCGTGCGCCAGCGCCAGCACCACCAGCGCCCAGAACAACCATTCGTGCCAGCCCTTGGCCAGCGCGTGCAGCGCATCATCGCGCCCGCCGAATTGCGGCACCCTGAACAGCCCGAACCAGTGCAGCGGGAAACCCGACGCTGCGTTGACCACCCAGCCGCTGACCGGCATCGCGAACAGCAAGGCATACAGCAGTCCGTGGGTCAGGGAGGCGGCGCGCGCCTGCCAGGTCGGCGTGCCCGGGACCGGCGGGGGCGCGCCGGCGTAGGCGCGCCAGGCCAGACGCAGCAGCATCAGCGCGAAGATCGTGAGCCCGATCGACTTGTGCAGGTTGTACAGCTTCAGCTTGAACGGCGTGTTCGGCAGCTCGACCATGGTCAGGCCGAGCGCGGCCATCGCGATCACCAGCAGCACGATCAACCAATGCATGGCCTGGCTGACCGCGCCCCAACGCGTTGCGTTCCTCGCGCCCGTCACGGCATCCGCCTCGCCAGTTCGGCCAGCACCGCGTCATCGCGCACTGCCTCGGCCTCGATCCGCAACTCGACGCGGTCGCCGACGAGGGTCTTCCAGTCGTCGATGCCGAAGTCGCTGCGTTGCAGGGACGCGGTGGCCGAGAATCCGGCCCGGTCGTGGAACGGCGGCAGAGATTCGCGCCTGGCCTGGTTGAACCTCACGTCCAGACACAGCGGTTGCTGCTGGCCATGCAGGTACAAGGTGCCGCAGGCGCGCGCCTGTTTCGGGCCCGTGGCTTCCACCTGGGTCGAAATGAACCGCGCCTGCGGCCAGGTGGCGGCCTCGAGCATGCGACGCGCGGCCCGGTTCCAGCCGTCGTCGCCCAGCTCGAGCCGTTGCAGCGGCACGCTGACGTCCAGGCGCGCACTGGTCCAGTCGTCCGGGTCGAAGGCCAGCAGCCCCTCGCTGCCGGACACCGTGCCCAGCGCGGTGGAATAGCCGTCGTGGTCGATGCTGAACAACACGCGGGTGTGCACCGGGTCTAGCCGGAAGCCATGCAGTTCCGCATGCGCGGTGGACGGCAGCGCAAGTGCGATCAGGGCCAGCGGTAGCAAGCGGGGTAGCGTGCGCGGGGAATGGGTCATGCACCCGATTCTAGGCGCTGGCGCGGGGCCTGCCGCAAATGTGCGAGCGTGTCGCGGTAGCGGGGCTTGCGGCCAAGGCGCGTCGTCGTGGCAGGATCGGGCCATGTCACGGTGTGCATGGATGCTGTCGGGACTGTTGCTGGCCTGCCTGCCGCTGGCCGGCATGCAGCGGGTGCATGCCGCTGTCCCCGCGGCGCCCGCGTTCCGGCCGCTCGGCGTGGCCGACGGTCTGCCGTCGAGCAGCGTGAACGCGATTGCGCAGGACCGCGCCGGTTACCTCTGGATCGCCACCGCGGATGGGCTGGCCCGTTACGACGGCCTCGGCTTCCGCGCCTGGCGGCATGATCCCGCCGATCCCGGCTCGCTGCCCGGCAACAACGTCCAGGCCCTGCACGTGGACACCCAGGACCGGGTCTGGGTCGCGACCGAGTCCGGCGGGCTGAGCGTGCTCGACGCGCACCGCCGCGGCTTCCGCCATTTCCGCAGCGTGGACGATCCGCGGATCGGCAGCGACGACACCTGGGCGATCGCGAGCCGCGCGGATGTGCTCTGGTTCGGCACCTGGGGCGGCGGCCTGCACCGGCTGGACCCGGACGGGCGGATCACCCGCTTCATGCCCGAGCCGCACGATCCGCACAGCCTGCAGGCGGCAAACGTCCTCGCCCTGGCCTTCGACCACGACGGCACGTTGTGGGTCGGCACCACGCGCGGGCTGGCCCGATGGGATGGCGACGGATTCGTGCGGATGCCGATGCCCGGTGCCGCGAACGCGGTGGTGTACGCGATCGCGGTGGACGATGGCGGCGTCTGGGTCGGCACCGACACTGGCTTGCACCGGTGGCGCGATGGCCGCTGGCACGACCCGCCCTGGGCGGCCCGGTTCGCGCGACCGCATGCGGCGCTGGCGCTGGCGCGCGCGCGCGACGGCACGCTCTGGATCGGCAGCCAGTCGGGGGCGTGGCGGGTGGATGCGGGCGACCGGTTGCGAGCGGTGTCCCTGGGCGCGAACGCACCGATGGCGGTCCGGGCGTTGTTGGTCGATCGCGATGGCGCATTGTGGGCATCGCTGCCGGGCGCGGGTGTCGGCTACCTGCGTGCGGATTGGCGCCGGCGCGCGCAACTCGACGGTGATGCGGCGGCTGCCGGCGCGCGCTGGCGTGCGGTCGCCGCCGCGCATGCAGGCGGATTCTGGCTCGCCGGCGTGGGCGCCGCCCCGGTGCGCCTGGATGCCGCGGGCGAGTTGCATCGCCTGCCGCGGGCCTCGCGCGGCGCGTTCCAGGGCATGCATGTGCGCGCGCTCGTCGAAGCCGCGGGAGCGGTGCTGTGGGCCGGCAGCCGCGACCGCTTGTTGCGCATCGACCTGCGCGAGGGCGGCGCGGTGTCGGGTTGGCGTCCCGGCGCCGGCGTCGACGACCTGCCCGGTGGCGTCGACCTGTTGCGCGTCGCGCCCGATGCCAGCCTGTGGCTGGCCAGCGCGGGCGCCGGGGTGCAGCAGCGCGATGCGCGTGGCGCGGTCCTGCGCGACTGGCGCGCCGGCACGCACGGGCTGGGCAGCGCGGACATCGAGGCACTGGTCTTCGCCCCGGGCGGCGGCACCTGGCTGGCTGGCGAGGGCGGCGTCTCGCGGTTGGCGCCCGGTGCGGACGCGTTCGTGCCGGTGCCTGCCATGGGCCGCGGCAGGGTCTACGCGCTGGCCTTCGACGGCGCCGACGACGCATGGCTGTCGCGCCCCACGGGGCTCGAGCATTTCCGGCGCGCCAACGGCCACTGGACCCGGGTGGCGGTGGCGGGGGTGGATGCGGGCATTCCCGCGGTCGAGGCGGCGGGCCTGGTCGTGGACCGTGCGCACCGGCCGTGGCTGCCCACCTCGCGCGGCCTGTTCCGCTGGGATCCCGGCAGCGGGCGCTGCCGAAGGTTCGGGGTCGAGGACGGCCTGGCCAGCCAGGAGTTCGTGCCGCGCGGGATCGCCTCGGCGAAGGACACGCTGGCCGCGGTGACGCGACGCGGTAGCGTGGTCCTGTTCGACACGACGGTGCGGCCGCGCTTGCCGGCGCGCCGCGATCTGCAGCTCGCCGACGTGGCGATCCGCGACGCGGGGCACTGGCGCAGCTTGAACGATCCGACCCTGCGCCTGGCCGCGGACGCGGCCGAACTGCGCGTGCGCATGCGCCTGCTCGCCTACGCGGATCCGGCCGCGACCCGTTACGAATCATGGCTGGAAGGCGACGACCGCGGCTGGCTGGCGAACGAGGGCGGCGAGCGGATCGTGGCCGCGCTGTCACCGGGACGCTATGCCTTGCACCTGCGCGCGACCGACGTGGACGGCAACCGTTCGCCGGAACGGATCCTGCACTGGCAGGTGCTGCCGCCGTGGTGGCGGACGCCGCCGGCGCTGGCGGCCTGGGCGGTGCTCGCGAGCGGCCTGCTCGCGTTGGTGGTGGCCGCGCTGCGCTGGCGCCTGCGCGCGCGCCGGCGGATGCGCCGGCTGGAGCAGCGGCGCGCCCTCGCGGAAGAGGCCTCGCGGGCGAAGAGCCGGTTCCTCGCCGACCTCGGCCACGAAGTGCGCACGCCGATGACCGGCGTGCTCGGCATGAGCGAATTGCTGCTGGACGATCGCCTGGAGCCGCGCCAGCGGCGCCGGGTCGAGGCGATCCGCAGCGCCGGCCGGCACTTGTTGCGCTTGCTGGACGACGCGCTCGACCTGGCGCGCATCGAGGCCGGCAAGCTGCGACTGGACCCGCAGCCGTTCGCGGTGCGCGCGCTGGTCGCGGAGGTGGCGGCGCTGCAGGCGCCGCTGGCGCGCGATCGCGGGCTGCGTTTCGAGGTGGCGGTGGCGCCCGCGGTGCCGGTGGCCTGCCGGGGCGATGCGTTGCGGCTCAAGCAGGTGCTGTTCAACCTGCTCGGCAACGCGATCAAGTTCACCCGCGAGGGCGAGGTGGCCCTGCGCGTCGAGCCGCTCGGCGGGCACCTCCTGCGCTTTTCAGTCCGCGATACCGGACCCGGGCTGGCGCCGGGCCAGCATCCGCGGCTATTCGGGCGCTTCGAGCAGGGCGATGGCCTGACCGACGAGGCACGCCAGGCCGGCTGCGGGCTCGGCCTGGCGATCTGCCGCGAGCTGGTCCTCGCGATGGGCGGCGCGATCCGCGTCGCCGACGCGCCCGGGCGCGGGACACGCTTCGACGTGGACGTGCCGCTGGAGCCGCTGCCGGGCTAGCGCGCGCTTTCGGCGTGCACCGCCTCGACCAGGGCCGCCACGTGCTCCGGATCCATGTCCGGCGACATGCCGTGGCCGAGGTTGAACACGTGGCCCTCGCGCGAGCCGCCATTGCCGGCGGCGTAGCTGTCGAGCACCGCGCGCACCTGCGCGCGGATCGCATCGGGGGAACCGTACAGCGTCGCGGGGTCGAGGTTGCCCTGCAGCGCGACCTTGCCGGCCGTGCGCCGCGCGGCCTCTTCCAGGGTCACGGTCCAGTCCACGCCGACGCCTTCGCAGCCGCTGCCGGCAAGCTCCTCGAGGTAGGGCGCGTTGCCCTTGCCGAACAGGATCAGCGGAGTGCGCTCCGCACCTTCGCCGCGCGGCAGTTCCCGTGCAATGCGCGTCAGGTAGGGCAGGGAGAACTCGCGGTACATCGCCGGCGACAGCACGCCGCCCCAGGTGTCGAATACCTGCAGCGCCTGCGCGCCGGCTGCGCGCTGCGCCGCCAGGTAGGCGATCACCGCGTCGGTGTTGACCGACAGCAGGGCATGCAGCGCCTTGGGATCGTTCAGCGCCATCGCCTTGATCCGGCCGTACTCCTTGCTGCCGCCGCCTTCGACCATGTAGCAGGCGAGGGTCCAGGGGCTGCCGGAGAAGCCGATCAGCGGGACGCTGCCGTCGAGCTCGCGGCGGATGGTGCGCACCGCGTCCATCACGTAGCGCAGCCCGGTTTCCATGTCCGGCACGCCAAGCCGGGCGATCGCGGCCGCGTCGCGCACCGGGCGTTCGAACTTCGGGCCTTCGCCCTCGGCGAAGTACAGGCCCAGGCCCATTGCGTCCGGAATGGTGAGGATGTCGGAGAACAGGATCGCCGCGTCCAGCGGGAAGCGGCGCAGCGGCTGCAGGGTGACTTCGCAGGCCAGTTCCGGATTCTTGGCCATGGCCAGGAAGCTGCCCGCCTTCGCCCGCACCGCACGGTACTCGGGCAGGTAGCGCCCGGCCTGGCGCATCAGCCAGACGGGGGTGTGGTCCACCGGCTCGCGTCGCAGCGCGCGCAGGAATCGATCGTTCTTCAATGGCGTGGCCAAGTCTTGCTCTCCGGTCGCGCGGTCACTTCGGCGCATCCATGCCCTGGGCGAACATCAGCTGGAATCCCTTCTTCAATTGCAGGTCCCGCGCGCGCTCGAACGCGGCCTGTGCCTCCGCCTGCTCCAGGAACTGCTCGCGACGCACGGTGCTGCGGCTGCCGACCTGGCCGCTTTCGCGGATCAGGGTCCAGCCGCCGAGCAGGTCGCGTTCCAGCATCAGCTGCACGAAGCGCGGGGCTTCGCGGCCGTCGGGACGTTGTTGCAGGAGCAGGCGCATACCCGCCAATTGTAGAGCCGACCCAGGGTCGGCTCCCGCCCATGCCGCCCGGCCATGGGCCGGGCGCTACGGGGCGAGGACCTGCAGGACCTCCTTGTCCGGCACGCCCGGGACCACCTTCGCCCGGCCGGGGCCTTCCCACAGGATCATGCGCAGGCCGCTGGCGAGGCTCTTCTTGTCCAGGCGCATGCGCGAGAGCAGCAGCTTCGGGTCGAGCCCCGCCGGCAGCCGGGTCGGCAGGCCGAGCGCGTCCAGCAGCGCGCCCAGCTTGCGCGCGTCGGCGTCGCTGGCCATGCCGCGCAGCGCCGACAATTGCGCCGCCAGGACCATGCCGACCGCGACCGCCTCGCCGTGGTTGAGCGCCTCGCCGCGGCCATAGCCTTGCTCGGCCTCGATCGCGTGGGCGAAGGTGTGGCCGAAGTTCAGCAGGACCCGCTCGCCGCGCTCGGTCGGGTCGCGCTCGACGATCGCGACCTTGTGCGCGCAGCTGCGGGCGATCGCCTCGGCCAGGATCACCGGGTCGCGCGCCAGCAGCCGGTCCGTGTGGGCGATGAGCCATTCGAGGAAGCGGGCGTCGCGGATCGCGCCGTACTTCACCACCTCGGACAGGCCGGCGCGCAATTCGCGGTCGGGGAGGCTGGCCAGGGTGTTGGTGTCGGCGAACACGGCGCGCGGCGGGTAGAAGGCGCCGACCAGGTTCTTGCCCTGGGGCACGTCGATCGCGGTCTTGCCGCCGACCGAGGAATCCACCATCGCCAGCAGCGACGTGGGCAGCTGCACGAGGTCGATGCCGCGCATCCAGCAGGCCGCGGCGAAGCCGGCCAGGTCGCCGACCACGCCGCCGCCGAGCGCGAACACGCAGGCGTCGCGGGTCGCGCCGAGCTCGGCGAGGTCGGTGAGCAGGTCGGCGAAGCCGTCCAGCGATTTCGACGGTTCGCCCGGTTTCACCGTGCTGAGGCTTGCCTTGAGCCGGCCGCTGGCGGTCAGCGCCTTGAGCGTGCGCGCCGCGTACAGGGGAGCGACGTTGCCGTCGCTCACCAGCAGCGCGTGGCCACCGCGGACCTGCGCGGCCAGCGCGTTCTCGTCCTCAAGCAGGCCCGGGCCGATGTGGATCAGGTAGGGATGTTCGCCGCGCACTTCGATCACGTGCTCGCCGCGGCGGCCGCCGGCCTCCTTCCAGCGGTAACGCACCATCTCGACCAGGATCTCGACCACCTGGTCCTCGGACAACTCGTCGGTTTCCAGGCGCAGGTCGGCGACCTTGCGGTAGAGCGGAGTGCGGTTCGCCGCCAGGGTCCGCAGCACGCTTTCCGGATCGCCGTCGAGCAGCAGCGGGCGGCGGCGGTTGCCGCCCACCCGGTCGAGTTGGGTGTCCACCTGGGCGCCGAGCCAGATCACGCAGGCGCGCTCGGCCAGCAGGTCGCGGTTGCCCGGGTCGAGGACCACGCCGCCGCCGGCCGCCATGACCCGGCCGCTGCCGGCGAGGCGCTCGCGCAGCCGCTCCGATTCCAGCGCCCGGAACGCGGGCTCGCCCTGCTCGGCGAACAGCTCGGCGATGCTGCGCCCGGCGGCGCCTTCGATGTCGTCGTCGAGGTCGCAGAACGGGAATCCGAGGCGCGCCGCGAGGCGCCGGCCGACGCTGCTCTTGCCGGCGCCCATGGGACCCACGAGCACCAGGTTGGGAGCGGTATCCATGAGGTTCGATGTTACCCGGCGGTGACCTTGCCCAGATAGACTGGACGTGCCAAGGACACGATTCCGGACAACCATGACCCTGCGCCTTGCGCTTGCGCAATTCGACTTCCCGGTGGGCGACGTCCGCGGCAACGCCGACCGCATCATCGCCATGCTCGAGCAGGCGCGCGACGGGTTCGGCGCCGGCCTGGTCCTGTTTCCTGAATTGGCGCTTTGCGGTTATCCGCCCGAGGACCTGTTGCTGCGGCCGTCGTTCCTCGCCGACTGCGAGGCGGAGTTGCGCCGTATCGCCGCCGCGACCCGCGGCGTCACCGCGGTGGTCGGCTGGCCGGAGGCCGTCGGCGCGGTGGTCTACAACGCCGCCAGCGTACTGCGCGACGGCGCGGTCGCCGCGACCTACCGCAAGCGCGAACTGCCCAACTACGCGGTGTTCGACGAGCGCCGCTACTTCGACGTGGACCCCGATGGCGGGCCGTGCGTGTTCGAGGTGGACGGCGTGCCGGTCGGGCTGGTGGTGTGCGAGGACCTGTGGTTCCCCGAGCCGCTGGCGCAAACCTGCGCCGCCGGCGCGAAGCTGGTGCTGGTGCCCAACGCGTCGCCGTTCGAGCGCGACAAGCACGCGCAACGCGACGCCCTGCTGGCGCAGCGCGCCGCGGAAACCCAGGCCTGCGGCGGCGCGGCGCTGGCCTACCTCAACGTGGTCGGCGGGCAGGACGCGCTGGTGTTCGACGGCGCATCGGTGCTGGCCGACGGCGACGGCGTGGTGCATCCCGCAGCGGCCGCCTTCCTCGATGAATGGATGGTGGCCGACTTCGACCCGGCGACGCTGCGCTTCAGCCCGGTGCAATGGACCGTGGACGGCGACGAGAGCCGCGACGCGCTGTGCTGGCGCGCGCTGGTGCGCGGAATCCGCGACTACTTCGGCAAGAACGGCTTCCGCCATGCCTGGCTCGGGTTGTCGGGCGGCATCGACTCCGCGCTGGTGCTGGCGCTGGCGGTAGACGCGCTGGGCGCGGACAACGTCACCGCGGTGCGCATGCCGTCTCGCTACACCACCGGGCTGTCCAACGACCTTGCCGAGGTGCAGTGCCGCTCGCTGGGCGTGCGCCTGCTGACGATCCCGATCGAGCAGCCGTTCCAGGGCTACCTGGACGCACTGTCGGAGGTGTTCGCCAGCCAGGTGCCGGACACCACCGAGGAAAACCTGCAGTCGCGCAGCCGCGGCGCCTTGCTGATGGCGCTGTCGAACAAGTTCGGCGGACTGCTGCTGACCACCGGCAACAAGAGCGAGTACGCGGTCGGCTACGCCACCATCTACGGCGACATGTGCGGCGGCTACGCGCCGCTCAAGGACGTGTACAAGACGGAGGTGTACGAACTGGCGCGCTGGCGCAACACCGTGGGCGGCAGCGCGCCGCACGGCGGGGCGGTGATTCCGCCCGGGGTGATCGAGCGGCCGCCCTCGGCCGAGCTGCGCGCCAACCAGCGCGACCAGGATTCATTGCCGCCCTACGACGTGCTCGACGCGATCCTGCTGCGGCATGTCGACCAGGAGCAGTCGCGCGAGGAGATCATTGCCGCCGGCTTCGAGCCGGCGGTGGTGGGACGGGTGCTGGACCTGGTCCGCACCAGCGAATGGAAGCGGCACCAGTCGGCGCCGGGCCCCAAGGTGTCGCGGCGGGCGTTCGGCCGCGAGCGGCGTTACCCGATCACCAACGGCTACCGCGCCTGAGCTTTCCGCGCCTGGGGTTTCTCAGTCGTTGTCCAGCGCCGACTTCTCGCCCGCGAACGGGTTCAGGCGGCGCAGCCGCGACGGGTAGTCCGGCCAGTCGCCGCGCAGCCAAGGGTGCTGCGGGTCGTTGAGCTCAAGCACCCGGCGCGCGTCGGCGGCGAGCTTGTCGTTGCCCAGGCGGGTGTAGGCCTCGCCCATCAGCGCGACCGCGTCGTTCTGGTACGACGTGCCCGGATAGGTCTCGAGCACGTGCTGGGCGCGGTTGGCCGCACCGACCCAGGCGCCGCGGCGCAGGTAGTACAGCGCCACCTCGAGGTCGTGCGAGGCGAACAGGTCGCGCAGGTCGCGCATCCGCGCGCGCGCGTCGCCGGCATAGCGGCTGTTCGGGTAGCGCTCGGCGACGATGCGGAAGTCGTTGTACGCCTGCAGCGGCGTGGACAGGTCGCGGCGGCTGGCGTCCAGCGCCCAGACCCGCTGCAGGAAGATCGTGTCGCGGTCCGAATTGACCAGGCCGCGCAGGTAATAGAGGTAGGGGACGTTGCGGTGGGTCGGGTAGGTGCGCAGGAAGCGGTCGATGGTGGAGATCGCTTCCTCGTTGCGGCCCGACTTGTACTGGGCGTAGGCGGTCTCCACCAGCGCCTGCTCGGTGTAGTCGCCGTACGGGTACTGCGCGACCAGGCGCTTGTACACGGTGATGGCGGCGACCCAGTTGCCGTACTCCATCTCCGTGTGGCCCTTCTGGTACAGCTCGGCCGCAGGGACGCCCTCGTTGGCGTCGTCGGAGTCCTTGAACCAGCCCTTGATCGTGGTGCAGCCGGTGCTGCCGAGGAACGCGACCAGCAGCAGCAGCGCGAGCATGCGTGGCAACGGGCGGGCGCGGTCGCGGGGGCTGGAAGCTGGGGTCATGGGCAGGTTCGGGGCGGCGGGGGCACGAAGGTCGGATAATAGCAGCCATGCCAGCAGACCACGCCGACCGCCAGCCGCCGCGACAGGCCACGATCCCCGCGTCCGCCGCAGGCCGTCGTTTCGACGCCGTGGTGGCGGAATTGTTCCCCGAGCATTCCCGCTCCCGCCTCGCCGCCTGGATCAAGGCCGGCGAAGTGCTGCTGGACGGCGCGCCCGCGCGCCCGCGCGACCCGGTGCGCGGCGGCGAGGAAGTGACGCTGAATGCGACCGCGCCGGAGACCCAGGTGGCCGCCGTGCCGCAGGACATCCCGCTCGACGTGCTGCATGAGGACGCCGAGGTCCTGGTGCTGGACAAGCCGGCCGGGCTGGTGGTCCATCCCGGGGCCGGCAACCCCGAGGGCACCCTGGTCAACGCGCTGCTGCACCGCGACCCGGCGCTGGCCGGGTTGCCGCGCGCGGGGATCGTGCACCGGCTGGACAAGGACACCTCCGGGGTGATGGTCGTCGCGCGCACCTTGCAGGCGCATACCGCGCTGGTCGCGCAGCTGTCCGCGCGCGAGGTGCACCGGCAATACCTGGCGGTGGTGGTCGGCGCGCTGGTGTCCGGCGGCACCGCCGATGCCCCGATCGACCGCCACCCGCGCGACCGGATCCGGATGGCGGTGCGCGAGGACGGCCGTGACGCGGTCACCCATTTCCGCCTGCGCGAGCGCTTCCACGCGCACACGCTGCTGGAATGCCGGCTGGAAACCGGGCGCACCCACCAGATCCGGGTGCACATGGCGCACCTGAAACATCCGATCGTCGGCGATCCGCTCTACGGCGGGCCGCTGCGCCTGCCGCGCGGCGCCAGCGACGACCTCGTCGCCGCGCTGCGCGGGTTCCGGCGCCAGGCCCTGCACGCGGAAACCCTGGAGTTTCAGCATCCCGCCACCGGCGAGCCGGTGCGGGTGAGTGCGCCGGTGCCCGACGACATGCGCCGGCTGATCGACGCCCTGCGCGAGGACACCCGGGCCCGGGAGGAGGCCGCGCGCTGATGCGCGCCGGCGGGCTCGAAGAAAGCGTCTTGCGCGCGCAGTGGCCTGCGCCTCGCGGGGTGCGCGCGCTGACCACGCTGCGCGGGCCCGCCGGACACTCGCAGGGGCCGTTCGCGTCGCTCGACCTGGGCCTGCGCAACGGCGACGATCCGGGCGTGGTGCAGGCCAATCGCGCGCTGCTGCGCGAAGGCCTGGGGCTGCCGTCGCCGCCGCGCTGGCTGCGCCAGGTCCACGGCACCACCGTGGTCCGCGAGCCGGCAGCGGGCATGGAGCCGGAAGCCGACGCGGCGGTGTCGTGCACCCCGGGCACGGTGTTGGCGATCCTTACCGCCGATTGCCTGCCGATGGTGCTGGCCAGCCAGGACGGACGCTGGATCGGCGCCGCGCACGCCGGCTGGCGCGGCCTGGCCGCGGGGGTGCTCGAAGCGACGGTGGCGGCCATCGAGGCGGCGCCGGGTTCGCTGCTGGCCTGGCTCGGCCCGGCGGCGGGACCGCAGGCCTATGAAGTCGGCGCGGAGGTGCGCGATGCCTTCCTGTCCCGCGACCCGGCCGCGGGCACCGCGTTCGCACCGACCCGCCCGGGCCACTGGCACGTGGACCTGTATTCCCTCGCGCGCCAGCGCCTGGCCCGCGCCGGCCTGCGCCCCGACGCCATCCACGGCGGCACCCACTGCACCATCACCGACCCCACCCGCTTCTACTCCCACCGCCGCGACCACACCACCGGCCGCATGGCCACGCTCGTCTGGCGCGATCAAGAAATTTTTCAACGCGGATCAAACCGATGAAAAACGGATCAACGCGGATCCATTCAATATTGATCCGCGTTGATCCGTATTTGATCCGCGTTGATCCGTGTCGAATTGCTTTTTTCGTCAGGCCGCGGCGAGGGCGTCGAGGTAGGCGCGGCGCCAGGCGGTGATGTCGTGTTTGCAGAGGTGGTCGAACATGGCGCGCCAGCGTTCGCGGCGTTCGTCCACGGGCATGCGGATCGCGGTGGCGATGGCGTCGGCGACGCCGTCCAGGTCGTAGGGATTGACCAGCAGCGCGCTGTCCAGCTCGCGCGCGGCGCCGGCGAAGGTGGACAGCACCAGCACCCCCGGATCCTGCGGATCCTGCGCCGCCACGTATTCCTTCGCCACCAGGTTCATGCCGTCGCGCAGCGGCGTCACCACGCCGACCTGCGCCAGCCGGTAGAAGCCGGTGAGGGTGGGGTGGGCGTAGTTGCGGTTGACGTAGCGCACCGGGGTCCAGTCCGGCTCGGCGTGCGCGCCATTGATGTGGCCGGCGAGCTGTTCCAGCTCCTGGCGCAGTTCGCGGTACTCGGCCACGTCCGAGCGCGACACCGGCGCGATCTGCAGGAAGGTGAGCTTGCCCGCCTGCTCGCCATGGCGCTTCAGGTAACGCTCGAACGCGCGGAAGCGCTCGGGGAGTCCCTTGGAATAGTCGAGCCGGTCGACGCCGATCGCCAGCGCGCGCCCGGACAGGCTCTCGCGCAGCCGCCGCACGCTGGACTTCGTGGCCGCTTCCTCCGCCTGCCTGGCGATGTGCCGGGTGTCGATGCTGATCGGGAACGCGCCCGCTTGCAGCCGCCGCCCGCCCGCCGTCTCCAGCAGGCCCGGTGAGACGACACGGCCGCGCCCGAACAGGCGCACGTAGTCCTGGAAGCGCTCCAGGTCGCGGTCGGTCTGGAACCCAACCAGGTCGTAGGCCGACAGGCCCTCGAACAGCCGCCCGTGCTGCGGCAGCGCCGCCAGCAGGTCGGAGGAGGGCATCGGCACGTGCAGGAAGAAGCCGAGCTTGCAGCGCGCACCGTGCTCGCGCAGCGGCGCCGCCAGCGGGATCAGGTGGTAGTCGTGGACCCATACGAGGTCGTCGTCGCGCAAGCGCGGGGCCAGTTTTTCCGCGAACAGCGCGTTGACCCGGCGGTAGGCGGCGTAGGTCTCACGGCTGTAGTCCACCAGGTCCATGCGGAAGTGCAGCAGCGGCCATAGCGAACGGTTGGCGAAGCCGTTGTAGTAGTCGGCGTGGTCGCGGCGCGACAGGTCGATGGTGACGTATTCGATGTCGCCCTCGGTCTGTTCGTGCAGCTTGCCCGAACGCGACGGGTCGATGCGCCCGCTCCAGCCGAACCACAGGCCGCCGGGCTCGCGCGCGGAGTGGTCCTCGAGCGCCGCCTGCAACGCGACCGCGAGCCCGCCCGCCCGGTTTTCGCCGGGGAGCGCGACGCGATTGGAAACGACGACCAGCCGGCCCATGCACTGCCTCCTTGCCCTAGATGGCGTCCTGCCAGGGCCGGCTCAAGGCCATGGCGGCGATGATCAGGCCCACGTGCGAATAGGTCTGCGGGAAATTGCCCCACAGTTCGCCGCTGTCGAAGGCCAGGTCCTCGGACAGCAGGCCGAGGTGGTTGCGCCGTGCCAGCACGTGTCCGAACAGTTCGCGCGCCTCGTCCTTGCGGCCGATCGCGGCCAGCGCGTCGATGTACCAGAACGTGCAGATGGTGAAGCTGGTTTCCGGCGTGCCGAAGTCGTCCGGCGCGATGTAGCGGAACAGCCCGTGACCGCGCTTGAGGTCGCGGCCGATCGCCTCGACGGTGGCGACGAAGCGCGGGTCGGCTGGCGCCACGAAGCCGAGGTCGGCCAGCAGCAGCAGCGAGGCGTCCAGGCGCTCGCCGCCGAACGCGTCGGCGAAGTGGCCGAGCTTTTCGTTCCAGGCTTCGCGCAGGACCCGCTCGCGGATGAGGTCGGCCTTCCCGCGCCAGTAGGCCGCGCGCTCGTCCAGCCCGAGCTGGCGCGCGATGCGCCGCAGCCGGTCGCACGCGGCCCAGCACATCACCGCCGAGTAGGTGTGCACGTGGGCCATGCCGCGGAATTCCCACAGCCCCGCGTCGGGCTTGTCGTGCAGCGCGAAGGCGCGCTCGCCCAGCGGCTGCAGGCGCTCGAACATGGCCAGGTCGCCGCGGTTGCGCAGGCGCTGGTCGAAGAACAGCTGCGCCGCGGCCAGCACCACCGAGCCGTACACGTCGTGCTGCTTCTGCAACCAGGCCAGGTTGCCGCGGCGCACCGGGCCCATGCCGCGGTAGCCGGCCAGGCTCTCCACTTCTTCCTCCGCCAGGGTCTTCTCGAAGCCGATCCCGTAGACCGGCTGCAGCTCGGGATCGTCCTTGGCGATGACGTTGAAGATGTAGCGGATGTATTCCTCCATGCTGCGGGTCGCGCCGAGCCGGTTCAGCGCACGCACCACGAAGGCGGCGTCGCGCAGCCAGCAGTAGCGGTAGTCCCAGTTGCGCGGCGTGTGCGGCGCCTCCGGGATCGAGGTGGTCATCGCCGCGATGATCCCGCCGGTGTCCTCGTACTGGCACAGCTTGAGCGTGATTGCACTGCGGATCACCGCCTCCTGCCATTCCAGCGGCAGCGACAGGTAGCGGACCCATTCGCGCCAGTACTCCTCGGTCTGCTGCAGGCCGTCCTCGACGAACTTGCGCAATGGCTGGGTCAGGGTCTCATCGGGACCGAGCGCGAAGTGCAGCTCGCGTTCGAGCAAGAACGGGGTTTCGTCGCGCAGCAGCCGCAGCGGCGCGTCGGTCGTCAGGCGCAGCGCCATGCCCGACAGCAGGTAGCGGATGTGGTTGCTGCCCCAGGTGCGTTCGGGGACGCGCGCGCCCCAGTCCAGCAGCGGCCGCAGCCGGATCCGCACCCGCGGGCTGCCGGCCAGCGGGCGCACCCGGCGCATCAGCATCACCGGCCGGTAGAAGCGGCCGTGCTGGCGCCAGCGCGGGGCGAAGTCGAGCTGCTCGACGATGCCGCCGTGGGCGTCGTGCAGCAGGGTGCGCAGGATCGCGGTGTTCGGCAGGTACTGCTGCTCGGAGCGCGCGAAGTCCTCCAGCTCGACCGCCCAGTCGCCGCCGTCCTGCGCCGGTTCGAGCAGGGCGCAGAACGCCGGATCGCCGTCGAACGCGGGCAGGCAACTCCACACCACGCGCCCGCGCGCGTCGATCAGCGCGCCGAAGCTGCCGTTGCCGACCAGGCCCAGGGCGAGATTGTTCATGCACTGCCTCCCGATGCCAGCCAGCGGCGCACCGCGCGCGGGCTGCGCAGGCCGAAGTGCGCGGCGCTGGGTTCGCGGTCGCCGACCAGCACGCTGATGCCGTCGCGTGCGTTCACCACCGCGAAGCCGCTTTCGTCGGTGATGTCGTCGCCGGCGAACACCGGCACCCGGCCGCGGAACGGCGGTTCGTCGAGCATCGCCTCGATCGCGCTGCCCTTGTCGCCCGCCGCCGGGCGCAGTTCGACCACCTGGTGGCCGTGCTGCAGGCGGTAGCCGGGCAGGCGCGGCAGTGCGGCCTCGGCGAACCGGCGCAAGGCGTCCATCGCCTCCGGTGCGCGCCGCCAATGAAGGCCCAGGGCGACGCCCTTGTCCTCGACCAGCGCGCCCGGGAAGCCGGCGGCGACGCCGCGCGCGGCCGCGTGCACGGCGTCCAGCGCGGGCGGCTTTTCCAGCGGCGGCGACGCGGCCGCGCCGTTGCGCCGCTCCAGCCCGTGCAGGCCGGCGCCAGCCAGGCGCAGCGGCGCGAACAGCCGGTCCAGCCCGGCCAGCGGGCGCCCGCTCACCAGCGCCAGCGCGCCATCCAGGCGCTGCGCCAGCGCGTCCAGCACCGCGGGCAGCCGCGGCGGCACGCGCACCTCGTCCGGCGCCTCCGCCAGGTCTAGCAGGCAGCCGTCCACGTCCAGGAACAGGGCCCAGTCGTCGGCGGGCGGTGGCGGGCGCGGTCGGGTCCTTGCGCGGCGATCGGCCATGCCCCCATTGTCCCCGACCGCGCGTCTGCGGCAAGTTCACGCGCCCTGTCGGGCTTGTGGCGGCCTTGTGGCGGGCTTGTTTCTGCGCAGGCAAGCCCGCATCTGGGTGCTGTCGCCGGCGCGGCCGGCAGGAAACCGGAGATGCGCCAATGCGCATGGACAAGCTCACTTCGCGCTTCCAGCACGCCCTGGCGGATGCGCAGTCGCTGGCCGTGGGCCGCGACCACAACCTGATCGAACCGGCGCACCTGCTGGTCGCCCTGCTCGACCAGCAGGGCGGCGGCGCGCGCCCGTTGCTGGCCCGCGCGGACGTCAACGTGCCGCTGCTGCGCGAGCGCCTGGGCGAGATCCTCGACGGCCTGCCGCGGGTGTCCGGGCAGGAGGGCAACGTTTCGCTCGGCAACGACCTGTCGCGCCTGCTCAACATCACCGACAAGCTGGCGCAGCAGCGCGGCGATGCGTTCATCGCCAGCGAGCTGTTCCTTCTGGCCGCACTGGAGGACAACGGCGCGGCCGGCCGCGCGCTGAAGGATGCCGGCGCGACGAAGCAGAAGCTGGAGGCCGCGATCGACGCCGTGCGCGGCGGCGAGAAGGTCACCGACGAGAACGCCGAGGAAGCGCGCCAGGCGCTGGAGAAATACACCATCGACCTGACCGCGCGCGCCGAGGCCGGCAAACTCGACCCGGTGGTCGGCCGCGACGAGGAGATCCGCCGGACCATCCAGGTGCTGCAGCGCCGGACCAAGAACAACCCGGTGCTGATCGGCGAGCCGGGCGTGGGCAAGACCGCGATCGTCGAAGGGCTGGCCCAGCGCATCGTCAACAACGAGGTCCCGGAGGGGATCCGCGGCAAGCGCCTGCTGTCGCTGGACATGGGCGCGCTGATCGCCGGCGCCAAGTTCCGCGGCGAGTTCGAGGAGCGGCTCAAGGGCGTGCTCAACGACCTGGCCAAGAACGAGGGCCAGATCATCCTGTTCATCGACGAGCTGCACACCATGGTCGGCGCCGGCAAGGCCGAAGGCGCGATGGACGCGGGCAACATGCTCAAGCCCGCGCTGGCCCGCGGCGAGCTGCACTGCATCGGCGCGACCACGCTCGACGAATACCGAAAGTACATCGAGAAGGACGCCGCGCTGGAGCGCCGCTTCCAGAAGGTGTTCGTGGGCGAGCCGACGGTCGAGGACACGATCGCGATCCTGCGCGGCCTCAAGGAGCGCTACGCGGTGCACCACGGCGTCGAGATCACCGACCCGGCGATCGTCGCCGCGGCCACGCTGTCGCACCGCTACATCGCCGACCGCCAGCTTCCGGACAAGGCCATCGACCTGATGGACGAGGCGGCGTCGCGGATCCGCATGGAGATCGACTCCAAGCCCGAGGAGATGGACCGCAAGGAGCGGCGCCTGATCCAGCTCAAGATCCAGCGCGAGGCGCTGCGCAAGGAAAAGGATCCGGAGTCGAAGAAGCGCCTGGCCGACCTCGAGGCGGAGATCGAGGCGCTGGAGCGCGAGTACAACGACCTCGAGGAGATATGGAAGGCGGAGAAGGCCACGCTGCAGGGCGCAACCAAGGTCAAGGAGCAGCTCGAACAGGCGCGCCTGGAACTGGAGGCCGCGCAGCGCCGCCAGGACTACGCACGCATGAGCGAGATCCAGTACGGGCGCATTCCCGAGCTGGAGAAGCAGCTTGCCGCCGCGCAGGAGGCGGAGACCAAGGGTTTCACCCTGCTGCAGGACAAGGTCACCGCGGAGGAGATCGCGGAAGTGGTCTCGCGCTGGACCGGGATCCCGGTGTCGAAGATGCTCGAGGGCGAGCGCGAGAAGCTGCTGCGGATGGAGGAGCAGCTGCACACCCGCGTGGTCGGCCAGGACGAGGCGATCCAGGTGGTGGCCGATGCGGTGCGCCGCTCGCGCGCCGGCCTGTCCGACCCCAACCGCCCGTCGGGCTCGTTCCTGTTCCTGGGCCCGACCGGCGTCGGCAAGACCGAGCTGACCAAGGCGCTGGCCGAGTTCCTGTTCGACTCGGACGAGGCGATGGTCCGGATCGACATGAGCGAGTTCATGGAGAAGCATTCGGTCGCGCGCCTGATCGGCGCGCCGCCGGGCTACGTCGGCTACGAGGAGGGCGGCTACCTCACCGAGGCGGTGCGGCGCCGGCCGTACAGCGTGATCCTGCTCGACGAGGTCGAGAAGGCGCATCCGGACGTGTTCAACATCCTGCTGCAGGTGCTCGACGACGGGCGACTGACCGACGGGCAGGGGCGCACGGTGGACTTCCGCAACACCGTGATCGTGATGACCTCGAACCTGGGCTCGCACGAGATCCAGGAGCTGGCCGGCGACGACTCGCCGGAGGCCTACCTGCAGATGAAGAGCGCAGTGATGGGCGTGGTCCAGGCGCACTTCCGCCCCGAGTTCATCAACCGGCTCGACGACATCGTGGTGTTCCATCCGCTGGACAAGGCGCAGATCCGCGAGATCGCGAAGATCCAGCTGCGCGGGCTGGAGAAGCGCCTGGCCGAGCGCGGCATCGCGATCGAGTTGAGCGACCAGGCGTTCGACGTGCTCGGCAACGTCGGCTTCGACCCGGTCTACGGCGCGCGCCCGCTCAAGCGCGCGATCCAGGCCCAGATCGAGAACCCGCTGGCTCAGCGGATCCTGGCCGGGGACTTCGGCAGCGGCGACACGGTCCACGTCGACGCGGAGGGCGGCAAGCTCGTCTTCCGCTGAACCGCGGCCCGGGCAGGGGAGCCGGATGCAGGCCGGCTCCCCTAAAATGCGCGGATGATCTCGTTCCGTGACTTCGCCCTGCGCAGGGGCGAACGCCTGCTGCTGTCCAACGTCGACCTGGCCCTGCACGCGGGTTGGCGGGTCGGCGTGGTCGGCCGCAACGGCACCGGCAAGTCCTCGCTGTTCGCGGCGCTGATGGGCGAGCTGGAGCCGGACAGGGGCGACCTCGACCTGCCGGGCAAGGCGCGCATCGCCTGGGTGGCCCAGGAAACGCCGTCGCTGCCCGACAGCGCGCTCGACTTCGTGCTCTCCGGCGACCGCGAGGTCCACGCCGCGATCCGCGCCGAGCAGGCGGCGATGGCGGCGGAGGACTGGGAAGCGGTGGCCGAGGCCCATCACCGCCTGGACGCGCTGAACGGCTACGACGCCAGCGCCCGCGCCGGGCGCCTGCTGCATGGCCTCGGCTTCCCGCCCGAGACCCACGACACGCCGGTGTCCGACTTCTCCGGCGGCTGGCGCGTGCGCCTGAACGTGGCGCGCGCGCTGATGACGCCCAGCGACCTGCTGCTGCTGGATGAGCCGACCAACCACCTCGACCTGGACGCGGTGCTGTGGCTGGAGCAGTGGCTGCTGAAGTATCCCGGCACGCTGCTGGTGATCTCGCACGACCGCGAGTTCCTCGACAACATCGCCACCCACACCCTGCACCTGCACGAGGGCAAGGCGAAGCTGTACACCGGCGACTACACCGCCTTCGAGCGCCAGCGCGCCGAGCAGCTGCGCCAGCAGCAGATCGCCTTCGAGAAGGAGCAGGCCGAGCGCGCGCACCTGCAGTCGTTCATCGACCGCTTCAAGGCCAAGGCCAGCAAGGCGAAGCAGGCGCAGTCGCGGATGAAACGGCTGGCCAAGCTGGCCGGCACCGAGGCGGTGCGCGCCGAACGCGCGTTCCGGATCGAGTTCCCGCAGCCGGCGCGCATGCCGAATTCGCTGGTGCGGCTGGAAGACGCGGATTGCGGGTATGCGGCACATGTGGGAGCGGCGGGAGCCGCGACTGCACGGGCGCCGGAAGCCGTCGCGGCTTCCGCCGCTCCAACAAAGCTCGTGCTTTCACAGGTCGGCTTCGGGTTGGAGGCGGGGGATCGCGTGGGCCTGCTCGGCGCCAATGGCGCGGGCAAGTCGACGCTGGTGAAGACCCTGGTCGGCGAGTTGCCGCTGCTGTCGGGGGAGCGCAATGCGCATCCGGACATGCGCATCGGCTACTTCGCCCAGCATACGGTGGAGTCGCTGCGCGCCGGGCAGTCGCCGATCGACCACCTGCGCGAGCTTTCGCCGGACAGCCCGGCCCAGGCGTTCCGCGACTTCCTCGGCAAGTGGAATTTCGCCGGCGACCGCGCGTTCGAGTCGATCGACGGCTTCTCCGGCGGCGAGAAGGCGCGCCTGGCGCTCGCCCTGATCGCCTGGCGGCAACCGAACGTGCTGCTGCTCGACGAGCCGACCAACCACCTCGACCTGGACATGCGCGAGGCATTGGCCGAGGCGCTGAGCGACTTCGACGGCGCGATCGTGCTGGTCTCGCACGACCGCCACCTGATCGGCCTGGTCTGCGACAAGTTCGTGCGCGTCGCCGACGGCCGGGTCGAGCCGTTCGATGGCGACCTCGACGAATACGCGGCCTGGTTGTCGGCCAGCCGCAACGAGCAGGGCGGCAAGGCCAAGGCGGCGCGCGAACCTGCGAAGCCGGCGCCTGCCACGCCCGCCGCGGCGCCACGCGTCGACCCGCGCCGCCTGGCGAAGCTGGAAGCGGAGATCGCCGGCCTGGAGCGCGAACTGGCAGCCCTCGAGGCGCAGCTCGCCGAGGCCTATGCAGCCGGCGACGCCGGTGCCGCGTCGCTGGCGGAGCGCCAGCAGGCGCTGCGCGCCACGCTGGACGCCAGCGAAGCCGAACTGCTGACCCTGTACGAGGCCGCCTGACGCGACGTTCGCCCCGGCTCCGGTTACCCTGCGGCCGATGAGCCGCGACCTCATCTACCTGCTCCTCATCTTCGGCCTGCTGGTCGTCCCGCGCGCGCTGCAGCGGCTGAAGATCCCCGCCCCGATCACCAGCCTGCTGCTGGGCGTGGGCGCGATGCTGCTATGGGGCGAGGACACCCATGACCCGGTGGTCACGCTGCTGTCCGCGCTGGGCATCTCCTCGCTGTTCCTGTTCGCCGGCCTGGAAGTGGATTTCGGCACCCTGCGCCAGGGCGCGGGCCGGCTGGGCCTGCACCTGCTGGTGCGGATCGCCTCGCTGTCGCTGGTGTCATGGGCCGGCTGGCGCTACCTCGGCCTGGGCTGGCAGGCCTCGGCGCTGCTGGCGCTGGCGCTGCTCACGCCTTCGACCGGCTTCATCCTCGACACCCTGGAGCGCATGGGCCTGGACGACGGCGAGCGCTTCTGGGTGACCAGCAAGGCGATCGCCGGGGAGCTGCTGGCGCTGGCCCTGCTGTTCGTCGCGCTGAAGTCCGACGACGGCATGGAATTCGGCGCCGCCTCGGGGGCGATGATCGCGCTGCTGGCCGGCTTGCCGCTGCTGTTCATCGCGCTCGGGCGCTGGGTGGTGCCGCACGCGCCGGGCTCGGAGTTCTCGCTGATGGTGATGGTCGGCATGGTCGCCGCCTACGTGACCTACCGGCTCGGTGTGTACTACCTGGTCGGCGCGTTCATCGCCGGCCTCACCGCGCGGCTGCTGCAGCAGCGCATGCCCAAGCTCGCCTCGCACGAGAACATCCATGCGCTGCGGCTGTTCGCCACCTTCTTCGTGCCGTTCTATTTCTTCCACGCCGGCACCGAGGTCTCGCGCGACGCGCTGAGCTGGGAGGCGCTGTGGGCCGGGCTGGCGATCACCGCGGTGGTGCTGCCGCTGCGGGTGGGCACGATCTGGCTGCAGCGGCGGTTCGTGTTCAAGGAAAGCGCCGCCGGCGCGCTGCGCGTGTCGGTGTCGCTGGCGCCGACCCTGGTATTCACCCTGGTGATCGCGCAGATCCTGAACGTGCGCTTCGGCGTGCCGGGCTGGCTGTTCGGCGGGCTGGTGCTCTACACGGTGCTCAACACCATGCTGCCGTCGCTGGTGCTGCGGCAGACCTTCGACATCGACCCGCTGGACGCGTCGGTGGCGCCGCCCAACCCCGAGGACGCGATCGACCCGGATCGCATCAACGGCGGGCGCATCGACGATGGGGCGCTCAATCGCGCAGGAAGTATTCCACCGTCGTCACCACCCGGACCTTCTTGAACTGCGGGCTGCTCTGGTCGCGGTCGCTGATGGTGACCACGCCCTGGTTGGCGTTGCGGATGCCGCCCAGCCGGGAGCCGGAATCCTTGGCGAACTGCTCCGCGGATTCGCGCGCCGCCGCGGTGGCTTCGGCGATCAGCCCGGGCTTGATGTCGTTGAGTTTGGTGTAGTCGAAGTCCGGCTGGCTGCCCTGGTCGATCATCACCCCCTGGCCGACCAGCTGGCCGCTGTTGCGCAGTGCCACCAGCGCCTTGTCCACCTTGGTGGTGCGCAGGCTCACCGTGTTCGAATAGCGGAACCGCTCCGGCGGGCGGTTGTCGCCGTACAGATAGGCCCAGCGGTCCTCCAGGCGCGGCGGCGAGACCACGATTTCGTCCGGCTCGAAGCCGGCGTCGGTGAAGAAGCTTCGGATCGCGGCGGTGTTCGCGTCCAGGCGCCGCTGCACCTCGCCCAGGTCGTTGCCGCCCACCGTGTGCGGCAGCGGCCACACGAGCAGGTCGGCCTCGACGATGCGCTCGGCCGAGCCCTTGACGATCACGTAGCGGTCCTGGGTCTTGAGCCGGGCCATGCCCTGGGCCGCGAACCAGCCCGCGCCGAGCAGGCCAAGGCCGATCAACAATGCCGCCAGGAGGGACAGGTTGCCGCGTTCGTGCATGGCCGACACCTTGAAAGTGGCTCCGGGAGCCCCAGAATAGCGCGCATGCCGATCTATGCCTTCGCCTGCGACGCCTGCGGCCACCAGTTCGACCGGCTGCAGAAGCTCTCCGACCCCGATCCCGACGCCTGCCCCGCCTGCGGCAAGCCCACGGTCAAGCGCCAGGTCACCGCCCCCAGCTTCCGCCTTGCCGGCAGCGGCTGGTACGAAACCGACTTCAAGAAGGACGGCAAGCGCAACCTCGCCGGCGACGCCGCCAAGCCCGCCGACCCCAAGGCCGCCGCCGACGCCAAGCCGGCCGAGTCCAAGCCCGCACCCGCCCCGAAGCCCAGCACGGCGAGCAGCAGCGAAGCGTAGCGGGAAAGGCGTGGCCCCTGACCGAGGAGTCAAAACGCCTTCGACGAGGGCAGGGGCCACGCCTTTCCCGCGAAAGCGTCCCCCCGAAGTTGCGCCCGCAGCCTTAGAATGACGGGCTTTCCCCAGCGAAGGCCCCCATGCGCACCCACCTCTGCGGCCAGGTCGACGAAGCCCTGATCGGACAACAGGTCACCCTGTGCGGCTGGGCCGACGTCGCCCGCGACCTCGGCGGCCTGTGCTTCATCGACCTGCGCGACCACGAAGGCATCGTCCAGGTGGTCGCCGAGCCGTCCGAGGCCGAAGGCAACGCCCAGGTGCTGGCCGTTGCCGCGAAGGTCGGCTACGAGGACTGCCTGCGGGTCACCGGCACCGTGCGCCGCCGCGAAAAGCCGAACCCGAAACTGCCGACCGGCCAGGTCGAAGTGGTCGCCACCGCCATCGAGGTGCTGAACAAGGCCGAGCCGCTGCCGTTCCACGCCCACGAGAACGCCGGCGAGGACATCCGCCTCAAGTACCGCTACCTCGACCTGCGCACGCCGGTCATGCAGCGCAAGATGCGCACCCGCACCCGCCTGGTGCAGGCGCTGCGCCGCTGGCTCGACGCGCGTGGCTTCCAGGACATCGAGACCCCGATCCTGACCAAGGCCACGCCCGAGGGCGCGCGCGACTTCCTGGTGCCCGCGCGCATGCACCCCGGCGAGTTCTACGCGCTGCCGCAGTCGCCGCAGCTGTTCAAGCAGATCCTGATGGTGGCCGGCTTCGACCGCTACTACCAGATCGCGCGCTGCTTCCGCGACGAGGCGCTGCGCGCGGACCGCCAGCTCGAGTTCACCCAGCTCGACATGGAGTTCGCCTGGGTCGACGAGAAGATCGTGCAGGACACCACCGAGCAGCTGGTGCGCGACGTGTTCCGGGAAGTGATGGACGTGGAACTGGGTGAATTCCCCCGCATGACCTACGCCGAGGCGATGCGCCGCTACGGCTCCGACAAGCCCGACCTGCGCTTCGGGCTGGAACTGGTGGACGTCGCCGACCGCGTGAAGGACTGCGGCTTCAAGGTGTTCAGCGAGTGGGCGAATGCCGAAGGCGGCCGGGTCGCGGCCCTGCGCATCCCCGGCGGCGCTTCGCTCTCGCGCAAGCAGATCGACGAATACGCCGCGCACGCCGCCAAGCACGGCGCGAAGGGCCTGGCCTACGCGAAGCTCGACGAGGCGGGCGCGGTGAATTCCCCGGTCGCCAAGTTCTTCGACGAAGACGCCTTCGCCGCGCTGCTGCAGGCGACGGGAGCCGGCAACGGCGACCTCGTGTTCTTCGGCGCCGGCCCGTACCGCACGGTGTGCGACTTCATGGGCGCGGTGCGGCTCAAGGCGGGCAAGGACTTCGGCCTGGTCGGCGAGGGCTGGAAGCCGCTGTGGGTCACCGACTTCCCGATGTTCGAGTGGGACGATGAGGAGCAGCGCTACGTCGCGCTGCACCACCCGTTCACCGCGCCGGCGGTCGACAGCATCGACGAGCTGCGCGCGAATGCCGCGACCGCGGTCAGCCGCGGCTACGACATGGTGCTGAACGGCAACGAGATCGGCGGCGGCTCGATCCGCATCCACCGCCCGGACATGCAGGCGGCGGTGTTCGACCTGCTGGGCATCGGCAAGGACGAGCAGCAGGCCAAGTTCGGCTTCCTGCTGGAGGCGCTGAAGTACGGCGCGCCGCCGCACGGCGGCATCGCCTTCGGCATCGACCGCATCGCCGCGCTGATGGCCGGCACCGAGTCGATCCGCGACGTGATCGCGTTCCCCAAGACCACCACCGCGCAGTGCCTGATGACCGACGCGCCGTCGCCGGTGCCGGAGCAGCAGTTGCGCGACGTGCACGTGGCGGTCCGCGCGAAGGAATGAGCGCGGCGCCGGCCATCCGCCGCGCGGGGCCGGGCGATGCCACGGCGCTGGCGGACATCGGCGCGCGCACCTTCGACCTGACCTTCGGCCACCTGTACCCGCCGGAGGACTTGGCCGCGTTCCTGGGCGACAGCCACTCCGAAGCGTCGTACGCGAAGCTGCTCGCCGATCCCCGCTATGCGCTGTGGCTGCTGGAGGATGCGGGCGGCCATGCGCTGGGTTACGCGGTCGCCGGGCCCTGCGGCCTGCCGCACGCGGAAGTCCGGCCGGAGGATGGCGAGCTCAAGCGCCTGTACCTGCTGCCCGAAGCGCAGAACGGCGGCTGGGGCGGCCGCATGTTCGACCAGGCGCTGGCGTGGCTTGAGCGCGACGGCCCGCGCACGCTGTGGATCAGCGTGTGGTCGGAGAATTTCGGGGCGCAGCGCTTCTATGCCCGCTACGGGTTCAGCAAGGTCGCCGAGTACGAGTTCCCGGTGGGCCGCGTGCGCGACCGCGAATTCATGTACCGGCGGCGGCCGGGGGGCTGAGCATGGCCGCCCGGCGCCGCGTGATCCTGCTGCACGGGCTGTGGATGCCGGGGGCGTCGATGCACTGGCTGTCGCTGCAGCTGCGCGGCGCCGGCTTCGCGCCGGAAATCCTCAGCTACCGCAGCGTGGCCGACGGCCCGGACCTGGCGATCGAGCGACTGGCCGCGCGGCTGCAGGCGGAAGGCGAGGCGGACATCGTCGCCCACAGCCTGGGTGGGCTGGTCGCGCTGCAGGCGCTGTGCGAGCAGCCGCACTTGCCGGTCGCGCGGGTGGTCTGCCTGGGCTCGCCGCTCAACGGCAGCGGTGCCGCGGCCGGGATGATGCGCTGGGCGCCGGCGGCGAGCCTGCTGGGGCGCAGCGCGCGGCTGCTGCACGACGGCCTGCGCCCGGACGCGCCGGGCCCGGAGGGCGGCCACCGCTGGGACGGGCGGGCCGAGGTCGGCGTGGTCGCCGGCTGCGTGCCGCACGGGCTGGGCGCCCTGTTCGCCGGCTTCGGTGGCGACCACGACGGCACCGTGGCGGTGGCCGAGACCCGCCTGCCCGGAATCGCCGACCACGTGATCGTGGAGGCCAGCCACAGCGGGCTGCTGTTCTCCGACGTGGCGGCGCGCCAGGCGGTGCATTTCCTGCGCGAAGGGCGGTTCGAGCGCTAGTCGCGGCTTCCGCCGCTCCCACAGGCTAAAATCGGCCGCTTTCCACGCGTTGCAGGCAGTTCCCAATGGGCAGAGGTCCTTCCATCGAGGCGCGCAAGAATGCCGAGGACGCGCGCCGCGGCAAGATTTTCACCAAGATCATCCGCGAGATTTCCGTGGCCGCCCGCGCCGGCGGCGGCGATCCCGCCGGCAACCCGCGCCTGCGCAGCGCCATCGACAAGGGCCTGTCGGCGAACATGACCAAGGACGTCATCGAGCGCGCGATCAAGAAGGCGACCGGCGAGCTGGAGGGCGTGGAGTACGAGGAGGTCCGCTACGAGGGCTACGCGCCCGGCGGCGTCGCCGTGATCGTGGACTGCCTTACCGACAACCGCGTGCGCACCGTCGCCGACGTGCGCCACGCCTTCGGCAAGTTCGGCGGCAACATGGGCACCGAGGGCTCGGTCGCCTTCATGTTCCGCAAGCTCGGCGTGCTGTCGTTCGCGGAAGGCGTGGACGAGGACGCGCTGACCGAGGCGGCGATCGAGGCCGGCGCCGACGACGTGGTGGTCCACGACAACGGCGCGATCGACGTGCTCACCGCGCCGGAGGCTTTCGCCGAGGTCAAGGCGGCGATGGAGGCGGCCGGGTTCAAGGCCGACATCGCCGAGGTCGCGATGCGCGCCGACAACGACGTGGTGGTCGAGGGCGAGACCGCCGAACAGGTCGCGAAGCTGCTGCGCTGGCTGGAGGACATGGACGACGTCCAGGCGGTCCACTCCAACGCCGACCTCGGCGACGCGGCTTACGCGTAAGCTGGGGCCGTGACCCGCATCCTCGGCATCGACCCGGGTTCGCAGCGGACCGGCATCGGCGTGGTCGACGTCGACGCCGCGGGACGCTGTTCCTTCGTCCATGCGCAGGCGCTGGTGCTGCTGGACGCGCCCGACTTCCCCGCGCGGCTGGGCCTGCTGTGCGAGGGCCTCGACGCGCTGCTGGACGAGTGGCGGCCGCAGCAGGTGGCGATCGAGACGGTGTTCATGGACAAGTCCGCGACCTCGGCGCTGAAGCTGGGGCACGCGCGCGGCGCGGCGCTGGCCACGGTGGTCCGGCGCAAGCTGCCGGTCAGCGAGTACGCGCCGCGGCTGATCAAGCAGTCGCTGGTCGGGCGCGGCGCCGCCGACAAGGCGCAGGTGCAGCACATGGTGCGGCTGCTGCTCAACCTGGCCGACGGGACGAAACTGCAGGCGGACGCGGCCGATGCGCTGGCGGTGGCGCTGACCCACGCGCACATGAGCGCGACCGCGGGCCGCACCGGGCTCAGCACGGCATTGTTGCGGAGGCGCGGCGCATGAGGCAGGCGGCATGATCGGACGGTTGAAGGGCATCCTGGTGCACAAGCAGCCGCCCTGGCTGGTCGTGGACGTCAACGGCGTCGGCTACGAGCTGGAGGCGCCGATGAGCACGTTCTACGACCTGCCCGAGGCCGGTCGCGAGGTGTCGCTGTTCACCCACTACGCGCAGAAGGAGGACAGCGTGTCGCTGTACGGCTTCCTGCGCGAAGGCGAGCGGCGGCTGTTCCGCGACCTGCAGAAAGTCTCCGGGATCGGCGCGAAGATCGCGCTGGCGGTGCTGTCGGGCGCCAGCGTCGAGGAGTTCGCGCGGCTGGTGCAGACCTCGGACGTGACCGCGCTGACGCGGATTCCCGGGATCGGCAAGAAGACCGCGGAGCGGATCGTGGTGGAACTGCGCGATCGTGCCGCGGACTTCGGGAGCGGCGGCGGGCCGCTTGCCGGCGGCGGGCCCGGCGATCCGCAATCCGAAGCGGTCGCCGCGCTGCAGCAGCTCGGCTACAAGCCGGCCGAGGCCGCGCGCATGGCCCGCGACGCGGCCGCCGCCGGCGACGATTCCGCCGCCATCATCCGCAAGGCGCTACAGTCCGCACTGCGCTGATCGGCGCTGGCCAAGGGGAACCCATGACCCGCGACAGCAAACCTGCGCACGGCCACGGCGGTGCCGGCCTGGCCAGCCTGGTGGTCGGCGCGATCGGCGTCGTCTTCGGCGACATCGGCACCAGCCCGCTGTACACGGTGAAGCAGGCCTTCGGCCCCCACTACGGCCTGTCGCCGAACCACGACACCGTGATCGGCCTGCTGTCGCTGGTGTTCTGGGCGCTCACCCTGGTGGTGACGATCAAGTACGTCACCATCATCATGCGCGCCGACAACGAGGGCGAAGGCGGCATCATGGCGCTGATGACCCTGGCCCAGCGCACCCTGGCCAAGGGCTCGCGCTCGGCTTACCTGGTCGGCATCCTCGGCATCTTCGGCGCCTCGCTGTTCTTCGGCGACGGCGTGATCACGCCGGCGATCTCGGTGCTGTCGGCGGTGGAGGGGCTGGAGATCGTCGCGCCGACGCTGCACCACTGGGTGGTGCCGATCGTGGTGGTGGTGCTGCTGGGCGTGTTCATGGGCCAGCGCTTCGGCACGCAGAAGGTCGGCAAGGTGTTCGGCCCGGTCATGGTGCTGTGGTTCCTGGTGCTGGCGGTGCTCGGCCTGCTGAACATCCTGCACGAGCCGGAAGTGCTGAAGGCGATCAACCCGTGGTGGGCGGTGCACTTCTTCATCGCCCACCACTTCCACGGCATCTTCATCCTCGGCGCGGTGGTGCTCGCGGTCACCGGCGGCGAGGCGCTGTACACCGACATGGGCCACTTCGGCGCCGAGCCGATCCGCCGCGCCTGGTACTTCTTCGTGCTGCCGGCGCTGATGCTCAACTACCTGGGGCAGGGCGCGCTGGTGCTGGAGGACCCGGCGGCGATCCGCAATCCGTTCTACTACGGCGTGCCGGACTGGGCGCGCTGGCCGGTGATCTTCCTGGCGACGGGCGCGACCGTGATTGCCTCGCAGGCGGTGATCACCGGCGCGTTCTCGATCTCGCGCCAGGCGATGCAGCTCGGCTACATCCCGCGCATGGCGATCAAGCACACCTCGAAGGAGACCATCGGCCAGATCTACATCCCCGGCATCAACTGGATGCTCGCGGTGCTGGTGATCGGCCTGGTGCTCAGCTTCCGGACCTCGACCGCGCTGGCCACCGCCTACGGGATCTCGGTATCGGCGACGATGCTGATCGACACGCTGCTGCTGGCGCTGGTGGCGCGCGCGCTGTGGCCGAAGGCGCGCAACTGGGTGCTGCCGCTGTGCCTGGTGTTCCTGGTCGGCGACATCGGCTTCCTGGTCGCCAACGGCGCCAAGATCCTCGACGGCGGCTGGTTCCCGGTGGTGCTGGGCATCGTCCTGTTCACCCTGCTGCGCACCTGGCGCCGGGGGCGCGAGCTGCTCTACCAGGAGATCCGCAAGGACGGCATCCAGCTCGATACCTTTTTGCCCGGGCTGATGCTGGCGCCGCCGGTGCGGGTGCCGGGCACCGCGATCTTCCTGATCGCCCAGGCCGGGATGGTCCCGCAGGCGCTGCTGCACAACCTCAAGCACAACAAGGTGCTGCACGAGCGCAACGTGTTCCTGACCGTGGAGACGCTCGGCATCCCGTACGCGCCCAAGGCGCGGCGGATGCAGATCGAGGAGATCGGCGATGCGTTCTACCGGGTGATCCTGCGCTTCGGCTTCATGGAGACCCCGGACGTGCCGCTGGCGCTGATGCGCTCCTGCGACCAGGGCGGGATCCACTTCGACCCGATGGACACCACCTATTTCGCCAGCCGCGAGAACGTGGTCCCCAGCCGCAAGCGCGGCATGCCGATCTGGCGCGACAAGCTGTTCGCGGTCATGCACCGGAATGCCGCGCCAGCCACCGGGTTCTTCCGGATCCCGGGCAACCGGCTGGTCGAGCTGGGCGCGCAGGTGGAGATCTAGGAGCGGGAATGAAGGGAATGAAGGGAATGAGGGGAATGAAGGGAATGAAGGCGCCAACATTCCCCTCATTCCCCCCATCCCCCCCATAATCACCTCATGCCAGACGACCGCCTCATCACCGCCGACGCCACCGCCGAGGACGCCGCCGCCGAGGCCACGATCCGTCCGAAGCGGCTGGACGAATACCTGGGCCAGCAGCCGGTGCGCGAGCAGCTGGGCATCTACATCGAGGCCGCGCGCGGCCGCGGCGAGGCGATGGACCACGTCCTCATCTTCGGCCCGCCGGGGCTGGGCAAGACCACGCTCAGCCACGTGATCGCCAACGAGCTCGGGGTCGGCCTGCGGGTGACCTCCGGGCCGGTGATCGAAAAGGCGGGCGACCTGGCGGCGCTGCTTACCAACCTGCAGCCGCACGACGTCCTGTTCATCGACGAGATCCACCGCCTGTCGCCGGTGGTCGAGGAAGTGCTGTACCCGGCGATGGAGGACTTCCAGATCGACATCATGATCGGCGAGGGCCCGGCCGCCCGCTCGATCAAGCTCGACCTGCCGCCGTTCACCCTGGTCGGCGCGACCACCCGCGCCGGGCTGCTGACCGCGCCGCTGCGCGACCGCTTCGGCATCGTCCAGCGGCTGGAGTTCTATTCGCCGGAGGAGCTGACCCGGATCGTGCGCCGCTCGGCGCAGATCCTGGGCATCGACTGCTCGCCCGAGGGCGCCGACGCCATCGCGCGCCGCGCGCGCGGCACCCCGCGCATCGCCAACCGCCTGCTGCGCCGGGTCCGCGACTACGCCCAGGTGCGCGCCGGCGGCCACATCGACGGCGCGGTCGCCGACGCCGCGATGTCCATGCTCAAGGTCGACCCGGAAGGGTTCGACGAGCTCGACCGGCGCCTGCTGCGCACGATCGTGGACGCCTTCGACGGCGGTCCGGTCGGGGTCGAGTCGCTGGCGGCCGCGCTCAGCGAGGAGCGCGGCACCCTCGAGGACGTGGTCGAGCCCTACCTGATCCAGCAGGGCTTCCTGGTGCGCACCGCGCGCGGGCGGATGGCGACGCCGAAGGCGTACCGGCACCTCGGGCTGAAGCCCAAAGGCGGGAATGGGGAATCGGGAATGGGGAATGGGAGCCCGTCGCTGTTCTGAGCAACCATGAGCCTTGCACTCCCCTCATTCCCCATTCCCCTCATTCCCGGCCTTAGCTGATGTTCAGCCACCCCATCCGCGTCTACTGGGAAGATACCGATGCCGGCGGCGTGGTCTACCACGCGCAGTACCTGGCGTTCCTCGAGCGTGCGCGCAGCGAGTGGTTGCGCGCGATGGGGCACGACCAGGAACGCATGCGCCGCGAGCACGACCTGGTGTTCGCGGTGCGCGCGATGCAACTGGATTTCCGCGCGCCGGCGCGGCTGGACGACCTGCTTGCCGCCAGCACCGCCCTGCGCGAATGCCGCAAGGCCAGCCTGGTGTTCGCGCAGGAAGTGCGCCGCGACGATCGGCTGCTGGTGTCCGCGACGGTGCGGATCGCAGTGCTGGCGGCATCCACCTTCCGGCCGCGCCCGTTGCCGGAAGCGCTGTACGACGAACTCATGGCCCTGGAGGAACGCGACTGATGCAGCCGATCGAACCCGCCGCCGCGCAGGACGGCATCAACATGCTGGCGCTGGTGCTGCACGCGTCGATCCCGGTGCAGCTGGTGATGCTGCTGCTGCTGTTCGGTTCGGTCGCCTCGTGGGTGATCATCTTCCGCAAGAAGCGCGTGCTCGACCGTGCCGAGGACGAGGCCGACCGCTTCGAGGAGCGCTTCTGGTCCGGTGCCGAACTGTCCAAGCTGTATGCCGGGGCGACCGAACGCAACCGCGACGTCGAGGGCCTGGAGGCGATCTTCGAAGGGGGCTTCCGCGAGTTCCACCGCGTCGGCCAGCGCCGCGGCGGCGACGGCAGGATGCAGCTGGAGGCCGCGCAGCGGGCGATGCGCGCCGCCGCCTCGCGCGAGCTCGATGGGCTGGAGCGCAACCTGGAATTCCTCGCCAACGTCGGCTCGATCGCGCCCTACGTCGGCCTGTTCGGCACCGTCTGGGGGATCATGGTGTCGTTCCAGGGCCTGGCCAACGTGAAGGAAGCGACCATCGCCACCGTCGCGCCCGGCATTTCCGAGGCGCTGGTCGCCACCGCGATGGGCCTGTTCGCCGCGATCCCGGCGGTGTGGGCCTACAACCGCTACGCCACCCGGGTCGAGCGGATGTCGGTGCGCTACGACACCTTCTCCGAGGAGTTCTCCTCGATCCTGCAGCGCCAGGCCCACGTCGACGAGGCCTGACCCATGGCCATGACCGCAACCGGGCGGCGCATCCGCAAGCGCAGGCTCAAGGCCGACATCAACGTCGTGCCCTACATCGACGTGATGCTGGTGCTGCTGATCATCTTCATGGTCACCGCGCCGCTGCTGAACCTGGGCGTCGACGTGAAGCTGCCGCAGGTCGCGGCGGCGACCGTCGAGCAGCCGAAGCAGCAGGTGGTCGTGCAGCTCGCCGAGGATGGCTCGCTGTCGCTGATCCAGCGTGACGACCAGGGCGAGACCAGCAAGCTGGCGCTGGACGAGGCCGAGGTCGTGGCGCGGATCGCCGCGTTCCGCGCCCAGGACCCGAACCTGACCGTGTTCGTCGCCGCCGATGGCGCGGTGCGCTACGAGGAAGTCCTGCGCATGCTGCAGCGCCTGCGCATCGAGGCGAAGGTGGACAAGGCGACGCTGCTGACCCGTTCGCCGGAGTCGCCCGCGCAGTGAGGGAGACCCGCGCCGACACCCGGCGGGCGGTGGCCGGTGCGCTGGCACTGCACGCGCTGCTGTTCGCTTTGATGTTCGCCGGCCTGTGGTGGACCCGCATGGCCAACCCGGTGGCGGCCGCCGGCCCGGTGATCGAGGCCGACCTGATCGATCCGGACGCGCTGGCCGCGCCGCTGCTGGATGCCCTGGACGAACCGGCCGAAGTCCCGGTGCCCGCGGAGCCTCCGCCCGAGCCGGCCCGGCCCGACCCGATCCAGCCGCGGGACTTCGAGCCCCCGGACATCCAGCGCGAGCCGCAGGAATTCATCCCCGAGCCCGACCCGGTCGAGCAGGAGCGGGTGGAGCGCGAGGCCGAGGCCGCACGCCAGGCCGCGCGCGAGCAGGAGGAGAAACGCCGGCAGGAGCAGATCGACCTGACGGAGCGCAAGCGCCAGGAAGAAGCCGAGCGGCAGAAGAAGCTGGCCGAGCAGAAGGCCCGCGAAGCCGAGCAGAAGCGCATCGCCCGGGAACTGGAGAAGGTCCGCGCCGAGCGCGAGAAGGCCGAGCGCGAGGCCCGGCTGGCGCAGCAGCGGCTGCAGCAGATCAAGGATGCGCAGGCGCGCAGTGCGGCCTCGACCGCGGCCCCGCCGCCGGGGGCGGGGGATGCCCAAAGCGACAGCGACCTGGGCAAGCGCTACGCCGCGGCCCTGCAGGCCGCCATCCTGCGCAACTGGACACGCCCGGAATCGGTGCCGCTGGGGCAGCGCTGCAAGATCGTCATCCGCCAGGCCGTGGGCGGCATCGTCGTGGACGCCAAGGTGGATCCGAGCTGCCCCTACGACGAACTCGGCCGGCGTTCCGTGGAGGCCGCCGTCCTGAAGGCCGAGCCGCTTCCGTATGCGGGGTTTGAATCCGTGTTCAACCGGACCCTGATCCTCAACTTCGAGGCGCAGGACCAGTGAGCGCCCAGGCCCGGTGAGCATCCATTCATCTTTGAACGACCCTTCACGGCCAAGCTGTTAACAATCCTGACTGAACACTCCGGAAACCCGCGAATGAGCCGATTCCCGCGCGCGTCCCTCCTGCTCCTCCTGCTCGGCTGGCTGCTGGTGCCGGCCCTGTCCGCGGCGCAGGATCGCGGGCTGGAAATCGACATCGTCGGCGGCAATGCCGCGGCCCTGCCGATCGCGGTGGTGCCGATGCCGTACGAGGGCGGCGGCGAGGCCCCGGCCACCGATGTCGCCGCCATCGTTCGCTCGGACCTGGCCCGCTCCGGCCAGTTCCGGACCCTGCCCGAATCGCAGATGGTCGAGCGCCCGACCCGCGGCAGCGACGTGGTCTACCCGACCTGGCGCCTGCTCAAGCAGGACTTCCTGGTGGTCGGCCGGGTGTTGGACGGTGCCCCCGGCAACTACCGGGTCGAGTACGAACTGTTCGACGTCGCCCGCCAGGAGCGCCTGCTCGGCTTCGCCCTGACCGCGCCCGGCAGCGCGTTGCGCGACGTCGCCCACCAGATGGCGGACGCCATCTACGAGAAGATCCTCGGCGTGCGCGGCGCGTTCTGGACCCGGATCGCCTACGTCACCGCCACGGGCGTCGGACGCGACACCCAGTACGCGCTCATGGTCGCCGACTCCGACGGCTGGAACCCGCAGACGGTGGTGCGCTCGGGCGAGCCGCTGCTGTCTCCGGCGTGGAGCCCGGACGGGCACAAGCTCGCCTATGTCAGTTTCGAGCGCGGAAACTCCTCGATCTACATCCAGGACATCGCCACCGGTGCGCGCGAGCTGGTCGCCAGCTTCCGCGGGATCAACGGCGCCCCCGATTTCTCGCCCGACGGCCGCCGCCTGGCGCTCACCCTGTCCAAGTCCGGCAATCCCGAGATCTACGTGATGGACCTGGCGAGCAAGGCGCTCACCCAGATCACCCACCAGTTCGGCATCGACACCTCGCCGACCTGGAGCGCCGACGGCAACACGCTGTACTTCACCTCCGACCGCGGCGGCAAGCCGCAGATCTACCAGGTGTCGGCAAGCGGCGGCGGCGCCACCCGCATCACCTTCCAGGGCAGCTACAACGCGGATCCGGCCGTCGCCGACGACGGCAAGAAGATCGCGACGACCCAGGGCAACGGCAACAACTACCGGATCGCGCTGCTCGACCGCAGCCTCGGCTCGCCGCGCTGGTCGCTGCTGTCGCCGGGCTCGCTCGACGAATCCCCCAGTTTCGCCCCGAACGCCAGCATGCTGTTGTACGCGGCCAAGGAGGGCGGCCGCGGCGTACTCTATGCCGTGTCCGCCGATGCCCGCGTGCGCCAGCGGCTGGTGCTGGCCGACGGTGACGTGCGCGAACCGGCGTGGGGGCCGTACCGCGAACGCCGCTGACCCTGCTTGCGGCCGCGGCCCGTGCCGCGCCGAAAGGTTGTCGTAGTTCCACCCATCGTTCACAAGCTCAGACGAGGAAGCGCAATGAACACCACGAGTCGTGTCCTGCTTGCCGCGCTGCTGTGTACCGCAGCCGTCGCATGCTCCAAGAAGGTCAAGGAAGTCCCGCCGCCGGTGACCGCCACCCCCGAGGCGCCGATCACCCAGCCCGCCGACACCTCCGGCGTCTATGGTCCCGAGGACCTGGACACGGATGCCTGCCTGCGCAACCGGGTCGTGTACTTCGATTTCGACATGGACAACGTCCGTCCGGAATTCCAGGACGAGATGGCCTGCCATGCCAAGTACCTGCGCGACCGCCCGTCGGCCCGCATGACCCTGCAGGGCCATGCCGACGAGCGCGGCAGCCGCGAGTACAACATGGGCCTGGGCGAGCGCCGCGCCAACTCGGTGTCCTCGGCGATCCAGGCCAACGGCGGCTCCGGCGGCCAGATCACCGTCGTCAGCTACGGCGAGGAACAGCCGGTGTGCTCGGAGTCCAGCGAGTCGTGCTGGCAGCGCAACCGCCGGGTCGAGATCGTCTATACGGTCAAGTAGCCGGACGGGAAACGGGAGACGGGAGACGGGAGACGGGAAACAAAGCCCTCTCCCGGCTCCGGACAGTTTCGGGTAAGGCAGCGGCGGGTCCGCTGCCTTACTCTTTTGCGGTCTTGGATGCCGATCGGGGCTTGCGATGAATCTTCGAACCTCCTTCATTGCGGTGGCGCTGCTGCTGGCCGCGGCGCCCGCAGCCCAGGCGCAGCGCGCCAGCCTGGCCGAGCGGGTGGCGGCGCTGGAGCAGCGGGTCGCCGTCGACCAGGGCAATGCCGACCTGCTGAGGCAGGTGCAGGCGCTCAAGGACGAAGTGCGCACGCTGCGCGGCCAGGTGGAGGAACTGCAGCACGCGCTGCAGACCTTGAACGAGCGCACCCGCACCCAGTACCTGGACGTGGACAGCCGCCTGCTGCGGCTGGAAGGCGGTGCCCCGGCGACCCTGCCGCCGACCGCGGCGCTGCCGCCCGAGGGCGAGGACGCCGCTGCGCCGGCACCCGCGGCCCCGGCCGCGCCGGGCCTGTCGGTCGAGCCGGTTGGCGGTCCCGCGGGCGCCGCCCCGGCGCCGGTCGGCGACGCCGAGCGGGCCGCCTACGACGCCGCCTTCGCGGTGCTCAAGGCCGGCCGCTACGACGAATCGGCCAACCTGTTCCAGGACTTCCTGCAGCAGTTCCCGCAGGGGGGGCTGGCGCCCAACGCCCTGTACTGGCTGGGCGAGAGCTACTACGCCACCGGCAACTACGCGCTGGCGCTGGACCAGTTCCGCTTCCTGCTCGAGCGCTTCCCGGCGAACGACAAGGCCCCCGGCGCGCTGCTGAAGATGGGCCTCTCGCAGTACGGCATGGGCCGGCAGGCGGACGCCGAGTCCACCCTGGCCGAGGTCGGCCGCCGCTATCCCGGCAGTGATGCCGCGCGCACCGCCGAGGACCGGCTGCGGGCGATGCGGCTCAATGCCCTGCGCTAGCGCCGGTAAAATGCACGCATGAGCACCGTCGCCCCGCCAGCGGCCGCCGCCGCAGGGGCGGCGGACCGGCTCCGCATCACCGAGATCTTCCTGTCGTTGCAGGGCGAGGCCCGCGACGCCGGCTGGCCGACCGTGTTCGTGCGCCTGACCGGCTGTCCGCTGCGCTGCACCTACTGCGACACCGCCTACGCCTTCCACGGCGGCGAGTGGCGGACGTTCGACGAAATCCTCGCCGAGGTCGCGCGCCACGGCGTGCGCCACGTCTGCGTGACCGGCGGCGAGCCGCTGGCGCAGAAGCGCTGCACCGAGCTGCTGCAGCGCCTGTGCGACGCCGGATACGAAGTTTCGCTGGAGACTTCCGGCGCGCTGGACATCGGCGCGGTGGACCCGCGGGTCTCGCGGGTGGTGGACGTGAAGACGCCGGGCTCCGGCGAATCCGCGCGCAACCGCCTGGAGAACCTCGACCTGCTGACGCCGCGCGACCAGCTCAAATTCGTGCTTTGCGACCGCGCGGACTTCGAATGGGCCCGCGACCTGGTCCTCCAACATCGGCTGCACGAGCGGTGTGATGTGCTGTTCTCGCCCAGCTTCGGCCAGGTCGACGGCCGCGGGCTGGCGGACTGGATCGTCGCCGAACGCCTGCCGGTCCGGTTCCAGTTGCAGCTGCACAAGCTGCTCTGGAACGACGAGCCGGGACGATGACAGGGAAGCAAGCCATGGACGCAAGCGCGAAGAATCCCGCGGTGGTGCTGGTTTCCGGCGGCATGGACTCGGCGGTGGTGCTGGCGATCGCGCGCGAGCGCGGCTTCCAGGTGCACGCCTTGAGCGTGCGCTACGGCCAGCGCCACACCTCCGAGCTGGACGCCGCCGATCGCGTGGCGCGCGCGCTGGGCGCCGCCGAGCACAAGACCGTGGCGGTGGACCTGCGCAGCATCGGCGGCTCGGCGCTGACCGCGGACATCGCGGTGCCGGAGGACAGCGACGGCCACGTGATCGGCGCGGACATCCCGATCACCTACGTGCCGGCGCGCAACACGATCATGCTCTCGCTGGCGCTGGGCTGGGCCGAGGTGATCGGCAGCTCGGACCTGTTCTGCGGGGTCAACGCGGTGGACTACTCGGGCTATCCGGATTGCCGCCCCGAATTCATCGAGGCGTTCGAGCGGTTGGCCAACGTGGCCACCCGCGCGGGCGTGGAAGGGGCCGGCTTCAGCGTGCACGCGCCGCTGCTGCGGATGTCCAAGGCCGACATCGTCCGCGAGGGGCTGCGCCTGGGCGTGGATTTCGCGCTCACGGTCAGTTGCTACCAGGCCGATGCCGAAGGCCGCGCTTGCGGGCACTGCGACGCCTGCCGCCTGCGCGCCGACGGCTTCGCCGCGGCCGGTGTGCCCGATCCCACCCGTTACCGGTAAAATCAACCCTTCGGCGTCATCGTGGGCCGTTAGCTCAGTCGGTAGAGCATCGGACTTTTAATCCGCTGGTCGATGGTTCGAATCCATCACGGCCCACCATTAAAACAACGACTTACGCGGGCGAAATCGCCGCCTCCGTAAAACACTCCGTAATTAAGCTGATGGTTTCACGAGCGGGACGCTCTTGTCGTAGACCTTGAGCATCGCGTCGGTGACACCGAGCGCGTCCTTCTTGTCGGCGCTGGTGCCGGGCGTGTCGGTGCCGCCCTTGCGCTTCAAATCGTGCGGACTGAATCGCTGGTCCTTGGTGATGATCCCTTCCTTGATGGCCAGCTTCACCAGCCGCTGCCAGGCGCTGTCGAGGCCTGACTTGGACAAGGGCTCGCCGCCCTCGGCCAGGAACACCACGCGATCCTCCGCACGCAGTAGCTCGGGTGCTGTTCCTCGCGTGGCCTTGCGCAGCTCGAGCGCCGCATTCCAGACGGCGCGGAGGCGCGGCGTCCATTCGACCAGGTTGTCGCGGCTGCGCTTGCGGCGCCTGGTGCGCAGGCCTTCCTTCTCGGCCTGGGCTTCGACCAGCGTCAGCGTCTCGATGCCGCGAAGGCGGCACAGGTAGCCAAGTTCCATGACGAGCCACAGGTACGGCGCGACGGATCCGGCCGTGCGCGGCTTGCGCGCGCCGCGCTCGCGCGCGAACTGCAGCAGCGCGGTGTAGGCGTCCTGTTCGGGTACGCGCTGCAGCTTGCGTTCCGTGGCACCCTCGAGGCCGCGAGCCGGGTTCTGCTGGATCCCGGCCAAGCGGTTGCAAGCCCAGCGCCAGACGAGGCGAGCGTAGCGCAAGACCTTGTTGGCCTTCGTCGGGTGCCCTTCGGCGTCGATTTTGTCGATCATCCGCTGAAGGTGGATGCTGCGCACCTGGTTCGCCTTCCACCGGCCGAACGGGAGGCCGATCGACGTCGGGAAATTGAGCAGCACGTCGCGCGAGTATTCGTAGTCCGCGCGCGTGGTCGCGGCCAGCTTCCGGAACTTGCTGCTCGCGTGGTACTGCTCGCACATCCAGGCGACGGATCCCGCTTCGGTGTCGTGCTCCGCGATCGCGTGGAGGTCCGAGAGGCGGGCAGCTGGGCCGGCCACGGTCTTGCGGCGTTTCCGGCCGTCGACCACTTCGAAGACGAACCAGCGGCCTTTGCCGCTGCGGTCCCAGTACACGCCCGCCGGGATCTTCGTCTGGTTGATATGCGCGGGGATGGTCGGGTCAGGCTTCCTGGGTCGCGGCATGGTCAGATTGCGTCTGGCGGGTAGGCGGTGTCGTTGGCGGCCTGCTGCAGGCCCAGGGCGGCGTTGAGCGCATCCACGGTCGTCCAGAGCCCGCCGCGGCCGTCGTACTGGTAGCGGAGGCCAATCCTACGCGCCCAGCGCTCGAGCGTGGCCAGGCTCGGCGCCGGGGACTCCGGATCCGGCCGGCAGAGGCGCTGCAGGTCCTCGTGCTGGAGGATGGGGCCGATCACAGCGGCAGGCCCATGTGCAGGCGCGCGTCCCGGATGGCCGATCGCCAGTGCGTGGCGTTGTCCCGGGTCATGGGATGGATGGCGCGGATCTGGTCGGCGGTCGGCAATCGATCGGGGAAGTTCAACGCCAGGCGCAGGGCCAGCACCATGGTGGGGCTGCTGCAGCCGCGCTTGCGCCAGCCGATGCGGCGGCTCTCCGAGATGTGCAGGCACAGCTGCTCGCCCTTCCAGTGCCGGCGCAGGCGCACCTGGACGCCGTGGATGGTGATGCCGGCGATGTCGGCGATCTGGCGAACGGTGAGTTTGCCGTACCTGCCGCAGTCGTAGGTGCGCGGCGGGCGTCCGCCAGCGTGCCGGCGCGACGCAGCGACGACAGCTGCGGGCGACGCCCCCGGCAGTTCGTCGATGCTGGTGCCCAGGCTGGCAGTGCCGAAGTCCATCGCTACTTCTTGGCCGCCTTCTTGGCCGCCTTCGTCGTGGCCTTCTTTGCCGGAGTCTTCTTTGCCGCAGGCTTCCTCGCGGTCGCCGCGCTTTTCTTCGCAGGCTTCTTCGACACAGTCTTCGGCGCCTCAGCCAAGGCACCTTTGAGGGCGTAACCGCCCCCACGCAGCGGCTTCGGCAGCCACCCCTTGCCGTCCAGGTGCTTGGCGGCCGCTGCGATCGCCGCATCCTTCTTCATGGTGAGCAGCTGTTCGCCGGCAGATTTGCCGGCCACTTCGGCCACAGCCGCAGCGAGAACCGGCTTCGCCACGACGCCCAGGAAGGTGTCGACAGTCGGCGTCCAAGACTTCGTCATGTCGACGCCGAGCAGGTCCGCGAGCTCTGCGCCGGATTTACCACCGTTGCGCTGCAGCGTGAGAGCGAAACACAATGCCAGGAGCTCCAGTTGCTGTTCGGCGCTCAGCGCCAGCACCTTGTCTGCCGTGCTCTTCTGCTTGTCGCCGAGGATGGCGGCCTGCCACTTCTCGACGCGCTCCTGGAGGTTGGCGCGAGGCGTCGACTTGAGCAGGTCGTCGAACTTGCCCCGGGCGACCCCGCCGTCCCTGGCATGCTCGCTCGCCATGTGCAGGCTCGACTCGATGTGCAGGCCGCCGCCGCGGGTGGTGAAGCCGGTGCGGGTGACCATTTCCAGGAGGAGCAACTGCAGCGCCTTCTTCGGGTCGGCAGCCACGTGCTCGCGGATAGCCGCGGCGCGGTGCAGCTCGAGACGGATCACCATGTCGGCGCTGAGGGCGGCCTTGTCCTTGGGCTTGCCGGCGGTTACTGCGCTGCTGCTGGCACGCTGGCCCTGCTTCAGGCGCCAGCGGTGCACCTCAAGCTTGCCGCCGTAACCGATGGTCACGAGCGCTCCGCACTTCGCCTTGTCACCCTTGGCTTCCTTCTGCTGGTAGCGCCACACGTCGATGTCCGGGGCCGCTTCCACCCAGCCCCAGCCCTCGGCGCGCAGCTTCTCGGCCTCCGCATCCAGCTTCTCCGCGACGAGCCGGTCGAGCAGGGCCGCGTCGCGCAGGTAGCAGGTGCCGTCCTCGTCAAAGAGATCCTTGTGCGTCGGGCCGCCCGCCGCCTCGTACGCCTCCAGTCCGATGAATTTCGCGCGGGGATCCGTCGATTCGATCTCGCCCTTGGTCAGGTCGCGGCGGATACCGTTAGCCCAGCGTCCATTGGACTTGTAGGCCCGTTCCTGGCGCGAAATATCGTCGGTCAGGGCGCAAGCCTCGACGATCTCCAGGGTGGTTTTACCGGCCCGGTAGTCCGCGATGATCTTCGGCGAGACTTTCGCCAGCTTCATCCGCTGCCGGACAAACAGGCGCGTCACGCCGAACCGCGCGGCGACCTCGGCTTCATCCAGCCCGGAATCGACCAGCGCCTTGATCGCGGTGAACTGGTCGGCCGGATGCATCTGCTCGCGCAGCTGGTTTTCGGCCAGGCTGATCTCGGCGGCTTGCTCGACCGAGACCACCTTGCACGGCACGGGCCAGTCGTTCGGCATCTTGCCCTCGCTGGCCAGCAGCTGCAGCGCCTTGAGCCGGCGACCGCCAGCCTCGACTGCGTACATGTCGCCGGCGTCGCGCGTGACGACCAGGTTCTGCTGCAGCGTGTGCGCGGCGATCGAGGCGGCCAGATCCTCGATGGTGGCGCCGCCGGTCTTGCGGACGTTTCGCGGCGAGAGCTGAAGCCGCGACAGCGGCACGGTGATCAGGTTCGACTCGGCGTTCATCGGATTCCTCGTGTGCGGATAGTCAGGTGCCTGCCTTCCAGCCGGTGGTGGAAGCGGCGCTTGCGCGTCGCGGTGGTGAGCCAGGGGAAGCGCCGCTGCAGTTGCTGCTGCAGTCGGTGGCTGTTGGCATGGCGCAGGTGGCCGGCGTAGCTGGCGGCGGTGGCCTGCACGGCACGCAGCGCCGCGGGCGTGGCGTGGATCCGGTCGCCTGCGACGTGGCGGGCTTCCCAGGTGGCGAGAGTCTCTCGCGCATGCGCGACCACGCGTCGGCGCGCCAGCGTGTGGGTCGGCCGGACCACGTAGCCGAGGAAGTCGATCCCGTCCTCGAGGCGGCGAAGGCGCTGGTCCGCCTTGAGCGAGAGGCGCAGCTCGCGGGCCAGGAAGCCCTCGATGGCGGTCTGCCATGCCTCCAGCTGCCGGCGGTCCTGGTGGACGAGCACGAAGTCGTCGACGTAGCGCAGGTAGCGCTTCGCCTTGAGCGTGTGCTTGACGAACTGGTCGAGCCGGTCGAGGTACACGTTGGCCAGGAACTGGCTGCTCAGGTTGCCGATCGGCAGGCCGCAGCCGGTGGGCGCGTTGGCCAGGCGCTTGTGCGGTGGGACCAGGGCCAGATCCTCGGCCGTGGCGCGGAGATCCACGCCGGCGTGCAGCGGTGGATGACGCAGGAGCGCATGGGCAGCCCGGAGCGCCGGCGCCGACAGTGCGGCGCGCTGCAGCCGCGGCTTGAGCATGGTCCACAGCGTGGCGCGGTGGATCGAGTTGAAGAAGTTGTGGACGTCGAGCTGCAGGTAGTACCCGCCGCCCTGGCCGTTGTGCACCTGGCGGACGAACTGCTGCAGGCGCCGGACGGCGGCGTGGCTCCCCTTGCCCTTCCGGTTGGCGTAGCTGTCGTGGATGAAGGTGGGCTCGTAGACGGCCTCGAGCTGGGGCACCAGCCAGTGGTGCACCACCCGGTCCGCGAAGTCGGGCGCGTGGATCTCGCGCGCCTTCGGGCGGGTTGCGATGAAGCAGGTGCTGCGGCGCGGCCGCCAGGTTCCGGCAATCAGCTCGCGCTGCAGCTGCAGCAGGCCGTCGCCCCAGCGCACGTCGAACGCGAGCTGGTTGCGGCTGGGCTGCTTGCCCCGGCGCGCCTGGCGCAGGGCTTGGTAGAGGGCGCGCAGCGGGACGGCCTGCGCGGGTGTGGCACCCTGACACTCACCGGGCGGCACGCGCACCGCGCGCACGAAGGCGTTGTTGTTGTCGCGGTGGTTGTTGTTGACGTTGCCGTTGTTGAAATCGACGCACCAGGCGTGATCGGAGGACCACGCATCCCCGCGCACTTGCGACCCGGCCGTGCAGCCCGTGTTGGCGTAGCGCGGCGTCGTCATGGATTGGCCCCTGCGGAGGCGGAGGCGGCACGGGTACTCAGTGTCTGGGCACGCCGCGGCGACGGCTTCGCGGCCGCCGCGTTCTGGCCCTTGGGGTGCTGCTGCTGGCGCTTCCAGCCGCCGGCCTGGCGACCGAGATCCTCGGCCAGGCGGATCAGCGCTTCGAACTGCACGAAGCTGCGGAAGGCGTGGAGCTCCTTCGCCAGCTGCAGGCTGAGCTTGACCTCATCGACCGCCCACACCAGCTGCTCGGTCCAGTGCCGCTGGCGCGGCTTGTCCCGCCAGGCGCGGTTGCACAGGCGGGCCGCGTCGCGGGCGTTGCTGCGCAGTTCCTCGCCCAGCCCGTAGCGGTGCTTGCGCGGGAACGTCGCCACAACCTGCTCGATGTCCACGAGCAGGCGCTGGGCGAGCCTGGCGATCGGCGGAAGGTCGTAGGCCACGGTCAGATCAAAGAGGCAGAGTTACTGACCGGGCGGCACGCGCACCGCGCGCACGAAGGCGTTGGAGTTGCCGCGGGGGGAGCTGTCGACGAGGCCGTAGTAGAAATCGACGCATGAGGCGCGAACGGAGGACCACGCGCACGTGGTGCTGGACCAGTACCAGTCGCTCTTCGTGTCCGGGAAGACGTCGGTGTCGATCGCCGGATCGTGGCGACCGTGGTCGGCCAGGGCGAACAGCTCCTGCACGGTGGGTAGGCGCCAGTCGCTGTGACCGCCGACCGTGCAGCTGCTGCACAGATCCCCGGCTTCCTTGTGGGCAACCTCCTCGTCGCAGAGGGTCGCCTGGGTGAACATCAGGCCCGTGCGGGTGTTGGTGACGGTGCCGTCGCCGTTGTCGATGAAGCGGGCGGCCGGAGCCGCATCTTTCGCTGCTGCGTTCATGGGTTGCTCCTGGGAAAAGTCCGAAAGGCAGAGTTACTGACCGGGCGGCACGCGCACCGCGCGCACGAAGGCGCTGAGGCCGTCGCGGTGGAGGCTGCCGACGCCGCCGAGGTCGAAATCGACGCACCAGGCGCGACCGGAGGACCACGCACAGGGCGTGCTCGACCAGTACCAGTCGGCCTTCATGTCGGGGAAGCGCCCGGGGTCCGCCGCCGGGTTGTGCCGCGACAGGTCGAGTATCGATTCGAGCTCCTGCCGGGTCGGCAAGCGCCAGCCCTCGCCCAGCGCAGCGCAGGCCTTCTCGGCGGTCGCGTAGTCGACGCGCTCGCCATCGCACAAGGTCGGGCTCCACTCGAGCTGCGGGTCCGCCGCATCCTCGAGCGCGGGAGCGGTGGCCTCGGCGGTGCGCACGTTGCGCGGTGCGAGGAAGCGGAAGGCGGTGGCGTCGCCGGCGGCGATGTGCTGCACCGGGAAGGCGTTGCAGACCGGGCAGTTGCTGATTTGGATCGGTTCCAGGTTCATGGTGTCCTCTGGGTCAGGCGGGAAGAGCGACCGCCGCCCGCGCCCGATCGAGCGCCTGCTGCAGGTCGTGGTTGCGGCGGTCCAGGGAGTCGTGGTCCGCCTGCAGCTGGCGCCAGTCGCGCGCGAGCTGCCGATAGGTGTCGGCGTTGACCGTGTTGCCGGCGGCGAGCTCCTGCTCGGCGATGGCGTCCAGGCGATCGGGGCCGCTCAGGGTGGAACTGCAGTTGCACATGTGGTGGAGCTCCGGTTAGTCGGTGGTGGCGTGCGCCCTTCGGCGCCGCTTCTGCTGCGCGTTGAGGCTGTTGAGCTTCAGTGGCCGGGAGACCTCGCCGTTGGCCAGGTGCTGGATCCGGCCGCCGCGGGCCAGGAACTCCTCGACGGTCTCGCGCTGGACCTGCCGCCGTGGCGCCGCTGTGGGCGCAGGCGGCGCGGGCGTGATGACCATGTGCTGGTGCGGCAGCGGCTTTTGAGCGGCGCGCTCGAGCTTCTTGGCGACCAGTCGGACGGCTTTGGCCGCGGCCGCCTTCTCGGCCTTGGCCGAGTTGCGCTTCAAGGCGGTTCGGTTGCGAGGGCGGCCCTTGTCGTCGAACTTGCGGCGATCGACCAGGGTGAATTTGGTCTTGGCGTAGCGGAATGCGCGCGGCTCGCCCGTCCGCTTCAGCTTCCCGGCCGCGACCATCTGCGCGAGCTGCGCCGACACGTGGGCACGCTTGGCCGTTCCTTTGACGCCGGCCGCGTGGCAGATGGCATCGAAGTCGACCGAGCCGGTGGCGGCGGCGACGAAAGCGAGGATCTTCTGCGAGCGGCTCATTGCAGCGCCCGCCGCCAGCCGTGCTGGCCGTGCTGCATGTGGTCGACGGTCGCGAGGCCGTAGCCCATGCGCGGGCTATGGATCATGGCCTGCCCTTCGGCGACGGCGACCACGCGGAAGGTGGCCCCGAACTGGTTCTTCCACATCAGGCAGGCGGTGCAGACCTCGGGCAGCGCCCAACTGCAGCCGCCCTCGCAGGCCTGGTGATCCGTGCATTGGCAGAAGGCGCAGATCATTCGCCGCACCCCGGCCCGATCTCGCCCGGCTTGCCGGCGGCGGTGAACTGCTCCCAGGGAATCCAGCCCTGCTCTGGACAATGGAAGCCCCAGTCGCGCACGGTTGGTCCGAACATGAAGAGGGTCCAGCAGTACTGCGGCAGGCCGTGGGCGCGCGGCAGCTCGATCCGGTGCGTGTGGCGCGTAGGCAGGAACCGGAGCGTGCCCGCTTCGAACATCTGGCGGTGATGGATTCCGCCGTCGGCGATCGTGTGCTCGATGTAGCTGCCGGCGAGCATGAAACTGACCGCCCGGGAGGGGTGGTCATGCAGCGCACGATCGTCGTCGTCGCGCAGGAACTGGTGCAGGTATAGGTTGGGCAGGGCCCCGATCGCCGCCGCGCACAGGCGGTTCCAGTGCGTCGGATAGCGTGCGGCGCGCTTGCGCAGCCGGCGCTGCGCATGCCGCCAGGGTGTGAGGAACCAGCGGTTGAGGTAGGGACCGTCGGGGTGGTTGGCGCCGACGATGAAGTCGGGGCGGCGATCCAGGACCACCCGCGGGATGATGTGCCGGAAGAGCCAGAAGGCGAGGCCAGGGAACCTCATGCGATCGCTCCCCGCTGGGCGCGCTCGGCGTTGACCTTGCCGGCGATCCAGTCGCGCGCGCGCTCCAGCGCGGCCTTCTTCTCGGTGTGGCGCTGCTGCAGCTTCGGGTTCAGACCGCTGCTCTTGAGCGAGCCGGCCAGGTACTCGATGTTGTCGTCGAGGATCTCGATCGCGACGGTCAGGTCGTCGAGGCGGTTGTTGGTGAGGCGCGGGGCGCGCACTTGCTCGCTCATCGCTGCACCGCCTTCAGCAGTCGCTCGTTGACTGGGGCGAGGCGCTCGAACAGCACCTGTTGAGCCGCCGCCACGCCGCGGCGGGTGAGGACGGCCCGGGCGGGGCACATCGGCGGGTCCAGATCGACCAGGGCACGCCGATCCAGGCGATTCATCACCCGGCTGGTGAAGATCCGCGCGGACGCGGTCTCGCCACTGCGGGTGCGGCGCGACGGGACCACGTAGCCGGCGCTGGTGCGCTGCAGGCTGTGGGTCGGCGACTGCAGCGCCTCGAGCAGCGCATCGCGCTCCAGGGGCGTGAGGTTCGCGGTATTGAGTTCGGACATCTTGACCTCGGGCGGAAAAGAAGCCCGCCGGTTCCCGGCGGGCGAGCGGGGAAACGGGTGGTCAGGTGAAGCGGGGTGCGTACCAGGCGAGGACGTCGTGGGCCTGCGCGAGGCTCAGGACACCCGGGTTGCGGCTGCCGTCGGCGTACTGCAGGCCGCACAGCGCGGATTGGGCGCGCATGCGGAGCAGGGTTTCGGTCGCATCCACGGGCGGCGACAGCGGCGGCCGAAGACGCGAGGGCGGTGGTTGCCACTGCGCCGCCTCAGGCGCGGCCGGGCCGACGACGCGCAGGCGCCTGGCGAACAGGCGGCTCATGCCCGGCCCCCTGAGGCCAAGGTGATGGCGAGCGCGAACCAGAAGGCCAGCACGCATGCGCCGCCGGCGACGGTTGCGGCCAGGCGCTTCATGCCCCGGCCTCGTGCGCGATGGAGAGCGCTTCCCGCGCAGCGCGGGCGGCGGTACGGCGATAGGCCGCGGCCATGTTGGGAAGCCGCAGAGCCATGGCGAGGTTGGCCGAGATGAGGCAGTCCTCGCACTCCCGACCGAGGACCTCGACCTGCTCACGCGCCTGGTGGCGCGCGGTCTCGGCCAGGCGGCGGGTGAGTGCATCCGAGCACAGGCGCTCGGTATCGACGGTGATGCCGGCGGCGCTGGCAAGGCGTGCCAGGAAGCCTTTCGGCCTCACAAGGATCAACAAAGCGCAGGCAGCGAGAGCCACCAGCGCGATCGCGAGCATTCCATCCATCCGCGAGCCCCCCAGCAAGGTGGGAGGGCTGCCGGCGCCGCGGCCTAAGCTCCGCGACGCCGGCACCGCCTGGTGGTGGAGTCGGTCCCCTGGCGGCTTGCCCCCGCCCGGCGGTGCCGGGCAGAGGCGACAATATGCGCCTATCTCATATGTGTCAAGCGCATATGGAAACTCGGGCTAGGAACCAGTGCACAGCTGGTTCCACAAGACGGCGAACTCGTCGCTGGCCATGCTTTCCTCAAGGAATGCTCGATCCGCGCCAACTGCGATGAAGTGCTGGAACCCGGTCTTTCCGCCGAAAGCATTGTTGGCATTTACTTGCCCGCATGCGGCAGGGATGCCAGCGGAGCCGCGGTGAAAGTAGACCTCCCGGAACTTCGCCGACTCAGGATCTCGGAGCTTTGCCTTGACCGCGGATTTTCCGGCCTCCAGCCAAACGAACTCTCGACCTTCTGCAGTGCTGGATGGCTTTGCTACGTCAGAGAAGGCGATGAAGACGACACAGATCGACCCCGCCACTGCAGTCCACAGTGCCGCCGAAAGCAGCGTCCGGATGGTCCGTCCTTTGGAGCCCGCGGGAACCGCCGACCGTGTGGCGCCGATCACGAGCGGTGTCACGACCAACGGCACGAAGCCGTAGCTCAACGCGACCAGGATGGCTGGCGCGCTGCCAGCATCGATATACCGCGGAATGACGAGATAGTAGGCAATCACTACCGCGGCCCAGACGAGAAACCCCATCGAAATCCCCTTCTGGCGTCAGTTGGGTAGAAACCTCTCTGCTATGGCTATAACGACGCCGCATACGCGCATATTCCGGTCGATTGGTAGCGTCGGGAACTGCGGGTTGAGTGGGACCAGGAATTGGCGACCGCCATCAGACACCAGTTTCTTGAACGTGGTCTCCGGCTCTCCCTCGATCTGCGCGATGATCAACGCTCCATTATCGGCTGCATCGGTTGGCTCCACGATGATAGTTGAACCCGGGGGAAAGCTTGGCTCGCCCCTGGGATTGATCATCGATTCGCCACGCACATTCAATGCGAATGCACGTTCCGAGACCTTCGCTGTCGTGACGACGACACCTTCGGCGACGCCTGGGGCGAACGGTTCCGGGACTTCTGTCCACCTGCCAGCCTGCACCCAGCCGATCAACGGTACCGCGCGGGCGCCAGTCGGGAGGATGCGGCTGTAGCTTCCATGCTCTTCGGCGACTTCCCGCACGTTCTCGACAGCTGTCCAAAGCTCAGAGACATGTATCCCGATCGCGCGGGCAATAAGGACCATTTGCTCGTCGGAGACTCCTTGCCTCCCGTTCTCGATGCGAGAGATCGCACCTTGGTCTATGCCAGTCTTCTCAGCCAGTTGCGCTTGCGTCATTCCCCCGGCTGCCTTGCGGTACTGGGCGATGACTCGGCCGAGAGTTTTTCTATGCTTCATGCCGCTATCGTCATTCATACAGCGGCGGGCATGAACCGCATGCATAACATCGGGCTTGACGGGGATATGTTCTAGGCGCATATTTGCGCCCCATGCATACACATCTTGCGCAGGCCCGAATGTCCAAGGGGCTCACCCAAGCCGAAGTGGCCGCTGCCATCGGGCGGGACCAAAGCCTGGTTTCCAGGTACGAGTCCGGGAAGTCTCGAGTGGATATTTCCGTGGCTCCGCGTCTTGCGGAGGTCCTTGGGCTGGACTTGATCACCGTGCTGTACGGGCCCGGTCCCGGCGAGGAATTGCCGGCTAGGAAGGTGGGCTAGGCCATGGCCGCTCGGGGGAGCAAGGGGAGTCACGAAAGCGCCTCATCAGGGCTGAGGCAGTTGGTCATGCAGGAGATCGCGGCCGAGGTCACCTCCGGTGACGTCGCTATAGCGCGTCGATTTCGATCGAGAGGGACTTCAGTCGCTCCAGTAGCCCCTGTCGATACGGGGTCGACGCCTGGAATGACGGGCGTTCGCTCATCTCGTCGATCCATTCGGGCTTGGATGCGTGCCACATGGCGCGCAGCAGTTCGGGCTGTGGGTGGCTTGCGATGAGCACGCTGAGCAGCTGGTTGTTCGCCTTGGTGGTGCCGGCAAGCCGTAGCACCAAATCCTCTACGTCGCCCATGTCGATCTCCGGTGGAGTTGGTCGGGTCGCGCCGCCAGCGTACATCGGAGGTCGGCACCACCTCGAACAGCAGCGCCAGTACGCGGCCAGAGCCGTACCGGCCAGGCAAGTACTCCCGAAGCGCGGTGATGCGCAGGGGCAGGGCGGTGTGGGCGTTGTCCATGGCCCTTTTTTTGCCCCTGGGAGTCTCTCAACGCCACTCAACAAGGTTGCGCGGCCTTGAGCAGCCAACTCGCCATCCCAGTTCCCCTGCGGCCTGAGGAGGTTGCGCGCGAGAAGTCGCTGGGCGCCGCCATCGAGCTTTGCGCTAAGGCAGGCGGTTTCACCTTCGACAAGGAATTGCAGATGGAGCTAGGCGTCGATAAGGCGCAGTTCTCGCGCTGGCAGTCCGGCTCGGAGGGCGTGGTCTGGCCAAAGCTCGAGAAGCTCATGGACGTCTGTGGGAACGACGCCCCGCTGCTCTGGATGGCCTACCAGCGCGGCTTCGATCTGCACAGCTTGCGCCAGCGTGAAACGGAAACGGAACGTCAGAACCGGCTGCTCAGAGAAGAAAACGCTGCGCTCAGGCGCGTGCTGTTAGGGGGAAGCCAGAATGGCTGACGCCATGGATGCGGTCCAGCAGCAGGCGCTCGATGCCGCTGAGGACGCGCTGCTCCGGCACCAGGCCCGGGCCGTCCCGCCGGGGCGCACCACATGCGCCAACCTGGACTGCGGTGAGCCGATCCACGCGGCCCGTACTGCACTCGGCGCCCAGCTCTGCCTTGAGTGCCAGCACGAGCAGGACGCCCGCGACGCGCACTTCCGGACATGGAGGCGCCGTTGACCGTGTCCACCAGGAGTCGCCGCCTCTACGGTGCCACGTTCAAGCGCCAGCCGGCGGCGAACTGGCACGAGGGTTTGCGTGCGGCCTTGGCCGAGCTGTACTCCACGGCGCCCGTGACCGCTGACGAAGCGGCGCAGATCGATCGGGCGTGTTCCGAAGTCCCGTATCGCAAGCGCCAGGGAGACCTGCCGCTTGTCCTCCCGGAGCGGCCGAGCGAATGACGTCCAAAGGGGACGCGCCGCTCACCGCGGCGCTTGGGGAATCTTTCACTGCGCGGGCCGTGACGGCATCAAGCGCCCCGGCCCCCTGGGTTGGGAGCGGTCCGTTCAGGTTCGCATCGGTCCATGAGACTGGCGCGGGGGCTGTGGATATCTCACGGGTGGCCGAGATTGGGTCCTCCCTGAGGGGTGCCCACGCGGGTAGTTCGGACCCCGATTTCTGTGTAGTTAGCCGGGCCGGGAGTTACTGAAGGTGGCGGCCAGCAACTACGACGACGTTCTGGGCCAGCTGCGCGAAGCTGGATTGCTCGTCGACCGGCTCGAGGTCGGCACGGCGCGACCGGTGCGATGCAAGACTGAGGATGGCGGCCGCGAGAAACGCGGCTGGTACATCCTCCACGAGTTCAACACCGCCGCCGGCGACCTGCTGATCGTCGGCAGCTTCGGCGTGTGGCGCGGCAACGAGAACAACGCGCAGAAGGTCGACCTGCGCAAGACGCCGATGAGCGAGGAGCAGCGACGCGCGCTCAAGCTCCGTCTCGCCGAGGACCGCAAGGCGGCAGATGAAGTCCGGCGCCGGGAAGCCGCCCGCGCTGCCGAAAAGGCCGCCCAGGTGTGGGGCCTGCTCGAGCCGGATGGCGACAGCGACTACCTGGCCGCGAAGAAGGTCCAAGGCTACGGCCTGCGCTACACGAAGAACGGCACCGCGGTGCTGCCACTGCTCGACACCACCGGCCGGATCCATGGCCTGCAGTTTCTCCGCACCGCGGCGACAGCGAAGAAGGCGGGGCGGCCTGCGAAGGAGTTCTGGCCAGCTGGCCTGGTGAAGAAGGGCCACTTCCATCTGATCGGCTCGCCCGACTGGGTCGTCCTGGTCGCGGAGGGCTATGCCACCGCGGCATCGCTGCACATGGCCACCGGGCACGCGGTGGCGGTCGCCTTCGACGCCGGCAACCTGATGCCGGTGGCCGAGGCGCTGAAGAAGCGCTACCCGCGCACGAAGATCCTGTTCTGCGCCGACGATGACGCCTGGACCGAAGGGAACCCGGGCATCACCTCGGCCGGCGCGGCCGCGCTCGCCGTGGGGGGGGCGGTCGTCGCGCCGCAGTTCGCCGACGAGGCTGCGCGCCAGGCGCGCCACGAGGCGAACGGCCACAAGCTGTCCGACTTCAACGATCTGCATGTCCTGGAGGGCCTGCACGTCGTCCGCGTGCAGATCGAAGCCCGCCTCTCGGCGTTGCGGTGGGCGGCCGGTTCCAGCCGCGCGCCGACCACCACCAGCGGGGCGGGGGAGCGGCTGACGCCGACCCAGACCACCGCGGAACTGCTCGATCGCTACGTCCTGGTATACGCGCACAGCGGCGCGGTGTTTGACCGGCGCGAGCACATCCTCATGTCGCTGAGCGACATGCGCGATGCCTGCGTCAACAAGTACATCCATCGCGCCTGGGCCGAGTCGTCGGAACGGCAGATCGTGCGGATCCGCGAGGTCGGCTTCGATCCCTCCGGGCAGGATCCGGAGATCACCTGCAACCTGTTTGCCGGCTGGCCGACGACACCGAAGGCCGGCAGCTGCGACAGGTTGCTCGATCTGCTGCGCTACATGTGCAGCCAGGACCGCAACGCCGATCAACTCTACGAGTGGGTGATTCGCTGGATCGCCTATCCCATCCAGCACCCCGGCGCCAAGATGAAGTCGACGGTGGTCGTGCACGGTCCCCAGGGCACCGGCAAGAACCTGCTGTTCGAAGCGGTGATGAAGATCTACGGCGAGTACGGCGACGTGCTCGACCAGTCCGCCGTCGAGGACAAGTTCAACGACTGGGCCAGCCGCAAGTTGTTCATGATCGCGGACGAAGTGGTCGCGCGATCGGACGTCTACCACATCAAGAACAAGCTCAAGGCACTGATCACCGGCGACCGCATCCGCATCAACCCCAAGAACTTCGCGGCCTACTGGGAGCGCAACCACCTCAACCTGGTGTTCCTCAGCAACGAGGCGATGCCGGTGGTGCTCGAGGAGGACGATCGGCGCCACTGCGTCATCTGGACGCCGGAAAAGCAGCGCGAGGACTACTACGCAGCGGTGCTGGCCGAGATCCGCAACGGCGGCATCGAGGCGCTACACCACTACCTGCTGCACCTGGACCTGGGCGACTTCGGACCGGCCACGCTGCCGCCACTGACCGCAGCCAAGGCCGAACTGATCGGCCTCGGCCTGGACAGCCCGCTGCGCTTCTTCGACGAGCTGATCGCCGGCGACATTCCCAGCTTGGAGGCGATGCCCGGGCTGGCGCGGGAGTGGTACGCCGCCTACAAGAAATGGTGCAGCGATGCCGGCGTGCGCCCGGCACCCGAGCCCAAGTTCGTGAACGCGCTCAACCGCAAGCGCGGGGTCAAGTCGCTGCGCAAGCGCTACCGCCCGGCCGAACGGGAGTACGGGCCGCACGCGTTCCTGATGATGGACCTGAGAAGCGGCGCGCCAGAGGGCGAAACCGAGTCCACCTGGTTCGGCGAGTGCAAGGCCAGGTGCACCACGATGCTCGACGAATACAGGGGGCTGACCAAATGAGGCCGCCTGACCCCGTGCGCCATGTGCGCCACCTGTGGGGCATCCCCGTGCGGCATGAAACCCGCGCGGCCATTGGGATGTGCGGCACGTGCGGCATGAATCCTCACGGGCGCGCACGCGCACGAATCACCGCCAGCGCGACCCGTGCGCCTGATGCGCGCGCACGTGAGCGGATGCCGCACGTGCCGCACATGCCGCACAACGCAGGCGTGGCGCGGGTCGCAGGCGTGCGCCATCGCGTGCGGCATGCGCCTGATGCCGCACAGGCACGCTCGCGCGCGTGCGCGCTCCATCGTTCTCGCCTTGCCCTGGAAAGGAGCAAGGAGGGAGACCAGCCATGGTGAAGCGCAGCCGCCACGAGGAAGGCACCGCGTCCCTTGCCGGCTTCGCCCGTGCGCTCGGCTGCAAGCCCTCCTACGTCACCGAGCTGAAGGCGGCCGGCCGGCTGGTCCTGACCGAAGACGGCAAGCGCGTCCGCACCGCCGAATCCCTGGCGCTCCTCCGCGACACCGCGGATCCGGCCAAGGCCGGCGTGGCCGCCCGCCACGCCGCAAAGCGGGGGCTGGGGGGTTCCAGCGCCCCGGGCGCTGCCCAGGTGCCCGCCAGCGGGCCGGACGAGGCCGATGACGCCGACAGCGAGGCCGCCAGCAACCCGGCGGACCCGGTCGAGAGCAGCCACGCCAGGCGCCGCTCGAAGGCGCTCGCCGACAAGGCCGAGGCCGACGCCCGCAAGGCGCTGCGCGACGAACAGGTCGAGCTGGGCCAGCTGCTCCAGGCGGAGGAGGTCGAGCACGCCGTGCGCTCGGCCGTGGTCACGTTCCGCGGCGCCCTGGAGAACCTGCCGAACACCATCGCGCCGCAGCTGGCCGCCATGGATGACGAGGGCAGCGTACGGGTGGTGGTCGCCGAAGCGATCGAGCATGCGCTCGAGGAGCTGGCGCGCAAGTTCAGCCAGATCGGCAAGGCAGTGGAGCCGTGAAGTATCCGGGCAACTGCCTCGTCGTAGCCTTGATCGCCTGGGCAATGGCGCCCAATGCCACCCGCGTTCGCTTCGTGCGCAATCGCCATCGCCGCTGGCGCTGCATCTGGGAGCGCGGTGGCGAGAGATTCGAATTCCACGCGCCGGGCCGTGCCGCTCGCCCGTACTGGGAAAACATCCTCTATCTCGGGGAGGCGCGAAAAATCGCATGACCGCCGTCGCCGCCACCCGCATCGCCACCGCCATCAGCCGTGCCGTCGCGCCGCGCAAGCCGATGCGCGTGAGCGAGTGGGCGGCCGCCAACCGCATCCTCAGCGAGAAAGCGAGCAGCGAGCCGGGTCCCTGGCGCAACAACCGCAACCCGCTGCTGGTCGAGCCGATGGACTGCTTCAGCGCCCGCAGTCCGGTGCGCGAGGTCGTGTGCCGCTTCCCGGTGCAGTTCGGCAAGTCCGAGCTGGAGTGCAACGTCGCCGGCTACACCATGTGCGAGATCGGCGGTCCGATCATGGTTTGCCTGCCCGGCCAGGTGTCGCTGGACAAATGGATCGACCAGAAGCTCAACCCGCTTCTGGAAGAGACGCCGGCGGTGCGCCGCGTGCTGTCCAGTACCGCCAGCCGCGACACCGCCAACCGGCGCAACTTCAAGGAGTTCGAGGGCGGCCAGCTCTACCTGGAGCACGCCGGCAACCCGGTACGCCTGAAGTCGACGTCGGTGCGCACGCTGATCGTCGACGAGTTCTCGAGCTTCGCCGACGCCTGCCGCACCGGCGACGATCCCGAGCAGCTGGTCGACGGCCGCAACACGGCATACCCGTCGACCTACAAGCGCCTGAAGGTCGGCACACCCGAGATCAAGGGCATCTGCCGCATCGACGCGCTCTACGCGCGCAGCGACCAGCGCCGCTGGTACATCCGCTGTCCGGACTGCAGGCACGAGCAGCCGCTCGAGTGGGGCGGCCTGCAGTGGTCGCCCGACGCCAGCCATTGTTGGTACGCCTGCCGCGAGTGCGGCGTGGTGATCGAGGAGCACCAGAAGGACGCGCTGATCGACGGCGGCCGCTGGGTGCCGGAAAACCCGGGCGCGGCGATCCGCGGCTACGCGGCCAACGCGCTGTACCACAAGATGGGCCGCGGCCCGCGCTGGCTCGAGCTGGTGCGTGAGTGGATCGCCGCGCAGAACGACCTGCCCAAGCTCAAGACCTTCATCAACGATCGCCTGGCCGAGGCATGGGAAGACCCGGCGATGCGCGCGGTCAAGCACAACCTGGTGGCGGACCGCGCCGAGCCGCTGGCGCTGCGCCCGGTGCCGAGCTGGGTGCTGGCCGTCACCGCCGGCATCGACACCCAGGACGACCGCCTGCCGGTGCAGATCGTCGGCTGGGGCCGCGGCCTGCGCGCCTGGCCGATCGACTACGTGGAACTGCCCGGCGACCCGGCCGAGGACGACGTATGGGTCGCGCTCACCGAACTGCTCACCCGCCCGATCGAGCACGCCAGCGGCGGCTTCCTGCGCATCGAAGCCAGCCTGCAGGACGGCGCCGGCCACCGGACTGAAGCGGTGAAGGCGTTTGCGCGCAAGCGCCTGCTGCGGCGGCACCTGGTCGGCTTCGGCGCCAAGCCGAACAATGCGCCCGTGCTGAGCAAGGGCACCATGGTGGACGTCAACTGGCGCGGCCAGTACGACAAGCGCGGCATCAAGATCCACCACGTCGGCACCGTCGGCATCAAGCACCTGCTCTACAGTCGGCTGAGCGCGGACGCGGACAAGCCGCCGGAGGAACGTCTGATCCGCTTCAGCGACGAGCTCGACGAGACCTACTTCGGCGGCCTGGTCAGCGAGACCTACAACCCGAGCAAGAACCGCTTCGAGAAGCGCCGAGGCGGCCCGCGCAACGAGCCGCTCGACACCTGGGTGTACGCCTACGCCGCCACCCACCACCCGGAGCTGCGCCTGCACCGCGCCACCAAGGCGGACTGGGACGCGCGCGAGGCGCGGCTGCTGGCCAGCGCCGGCAAGCACGCGACGCCGGGATCGGATTCCCGTGAAACACAGCAGGCCGCACCGGCAGCAGCGCGCCCGACGGATTCCCGTGGAACACAACCGAAGAGCCGCGCGGGCTGGGGCAGCCGCGGCAACAAGCGAGGATGGGGAGCATGAGCGACGACGTGAAAGCGGACGAGATGGCCGCGCAGCTGTATGAGGCCTACGGCAAGACGATCCAGCAGGCTGTCGCCGGGTTGCCGGCGCACCAGGCGCTGCAGCTCGCCGACACGCTGATCGCCGTGCAGATGGATGTCCTGGCTGGGCTCCGCGTGTCCTACAAGGCGAAGCCGGCGATCGACGGCGACGCCATCGCCGAGGACTGGCGTCTCGGGCTGACCGTCCAGGAGATCACCAGGAAGCACAACTGCAGCCGCCCCACCGCGTACAAGCACCACCCGAACAAAGGGCGCCGGAAGGCCGGCTGAAAATAGTTAACGGTTTCACCGTGACCGTTAACTCGGTCATGTATAGCTTGACTGTCCATGTCGAGCACCCAAGAGCGACTGGACGCCTATAAGGCCGCCGAAGCGCGCATCCTCGCGGGTGGCCAGTCGCTGCGTTACGCCGAGCGCCAACTGCAGCAGGCCGAACTGGTCGAGATCCGGAAGGCCATCGTCTCCCTGGAGGCGCAGCTGCAGCGCGAGACCGCCGCCGCCGCCCGCCGCGGCGGACTCCGGCAGACCACCGCGGTGTTCTGCCGCCGATGAACGTCCTCGACCGCGCCATCGCCGCCCTCGCGCCGCGCGCCGCCGTCAAGCGCGCCCAGGCCCGACACGTGCTTGCCTCGTACGAGGCCGCCAAGCCGAGCAAGCGCCACAAGAAGTCCCGAGACAGCAGCACCGGCGAACGCCAGGTGGTGCGCGATGCCGCTGCCACCCGCGCCATCGCCCGCGACCTCGAGCGCAACCACGACCTGGTGCGCGGCGCGCTGCAGACCCTCACCCGCAACATCGTCGGCCCGACTGGCATCAGCATCGAGCCGATGCCCCGCATCGGCGGCAATCCGGACGATGCCCGCTACGACGACATCGACGACACGTTCGCGCGCGAGCTGCTGAACCTGTGGCGCGAGTTCACCCGCAGCCCCGAGGTCACCCGCACGCTCGACTGGGTGCAGGTGCAAGAGCTGGCGTGCCGCTCCTGGCTGCGCGATGGCGAGATGTTCGCGCAGCTGGTGGAAGGCACTGCGGCGCACATCAGGCACGGCAGCCGCGTGCCGCTGTCGCTCGAGCTGCTCGAGGCGGACGTGGTGCCGCTCGACCATGCCGGCGAGAACCCGACGATCGACGCCGGCATCGAGCGCAACGCCTGGGGCCAGCCGACCGCCTTCTACGTCTACAAGTACCACCCGGGCAACGGCCGCTTCTTCTCGACCGGCGACCTCAAGCGCGTGCCGGCCGATCGCATGTTGCACCTGGCCATCCGCGAGCGCCTGTCCGGCCTGCGCGGCATCAGCCTGCTCGCCAGCAGCATCACCCGGCTGCTCGACCTCAAGGACTACGAGGAATCCGAGCGGATCGCGGCCCGCATCGCAGCGGCGATCGCCGCCTACGTCAAGCGCGACGTCAACATGGAATGGACGCCGCCCGTGCCGCCGCCGGGCGAAGAGGGTAAGGCGCGAGAGTTCTTCCTCGAGGCAGGCTCGGTGTTCCAGGACACGCTGCCGGGCGAAGAGATCGAGATGCTCAACCCGAACCGGCCGAACACGGCCCTCGACCGGTTCCGCATGTCGCAGCTGCGCGCGGCTTCCCGCGCCTGGAGCCTGACCTACTCGGCCTTCGCCGGTGACTACGACGGCACCTACTCGGCGCAGCGGCAGGAGCTGGTGGAAGGCTACGCCGGCTACCAGATGCTAACCAACGTGTTCGTCAGTCGCTTCGTGCGCCCGATCTGGGAGCGCTTCATCGACATGGCGATTGCCAGCGGCGTGCTGGTGGTGCCGAAGCACATCCGTCCGGAGACGGTGAAGCAGGCCGAGTTCCGCGGCCCGGCCATGCCGTGGATCGACCCGAAGAAGGAAGCCGACGCCCTGGTCACCATGACCCGTGCCGGCATGAAGTCCATGCAGCAGGTCATCGCCGAGCGCGGCGGCCGCATGCAGGACACCTTCGAGCAGCTGGCGCGCGAGCGCCGGCTTGCCGACGAGCTCGGCCTGGTCCTCGACTCCGACGCCCGCAACCGTCGCGCCGCCGCGACGGACGTCCCCGATCCCAACGCTGGCGATGGCCAGCGACCCACCACCGACGACGAGGGCGCCCGCACGCGCGGTCCGCGCCTGCGCGCCGTCGGCCCAGGAGACCACGTATGAAGGGCAAGCGCCTGCTGACCACCGCCATCCTCGCCGCGCTCGTGGCCACATCCCCTCAGGGCGCGCCGCGCGAACGCGATCGCCCGCACATCGAGCCGTGCATGCGGCTGCAGCCCGTGGGCGAGGGTGGCACCGAGTACGAGCTGCTCATCTACGGCGACATCGGTGACAGCTGGTGGAGCGACTCGGTCACCGCCCAGTCGGTCGCGCAGCAGCTCAACGAGCTGGACGACACCGTCGCGACCATCAACGTCCGCATCAACAGCTACGGCGGCAGCGTTGCCGATGGCCTGGCCATCTACAACGCGCTCAAGCGCCACAAGGCGACCAAGGCGGTCACCGTCGACGGCGTGGCCATGTCCAGCGCCTCGCTGATCGCCATGGCCGGCGACACGGTGAAGATGCCGCCCACCTCGATCCTGATGATCCACGCGCCCTGGGGTGGCGTGTACGGCAACGCCAAGGAGCTGCGGCAGTACGCCGACGTGCTCGACCAGTTCGCCGACGCGATGGCCAACGCGTATGTCGCGAAGTCGGGCATGTCCCGCGACGACGTGCTGGCGCTGCTCAAGGATGGCGAGGACCACTACTACACCGGCGAGGAGGCGGTCGACGCCGGCTTCGCCGACGCGGTGACCACGGAGTCGCCGGACGAGGAAGAGCCGGACGAGAACGCCCGTGCCTTCGCGAACCAGCTGCTCGAGCGCATCACCGCGCGCGGCGCACCGGCGCGCTATGCCGGCCTGGCCGTCACCGCCGCCTTGCGCGGACCCCATGCCCCCCAGCCGACGAAGCCGACCCCCGCCGCGGAGCGCCGCGGCGGGGCGCCGGCCGCGCCGAGCGCGTCCACCCCGAATCCGCCGGCTCCCGCCGCGCACAACCCGCCGGCGGATGCCGGTAACAACTCCGGAGATCCGAGCATGCTCACCCCCGAACAGAAGGCGGCCCTGGCGGCTCGCCGCGATGCCATCCGCGCGCAGTTCGCGCCGTTCGCCTCCCGCACCGACCTCGACCAGGAGGCCCTGGCCGCGCTGCAGCGCGAGTGCGAGGACAACGTCGACCTGACGCCCGAGGCCGCGAGCCAGCGGCTGCTGGCATTCCTGGGCACCAGCACCACGCCCAGCGGCAGCCAGCGCGCAGAGATCACGCGCGACGAGACCGACACCTACCGCGAGGGCGCCATCCAGGCGGTGCTGCATCGCTCCAACCCGGGCGCACACAAGCTGGACGAGAAGTCGCAGGGCTTCCGTGGCTTCGACCTGGGCGACATGGCCCGCGACTGCGTGGAGCGTGCCGGCAAGAAGACCCGCGGCATGTCCAAGGCCGAGATCGCGGTCCAGGCGCTGCAGTCCACCAGCGACTTCCCGAACATCCTCGAGAACGTCATCACCAAGACCCTGCGCGCCGGCTACCAGGGCGCCAGCCGCACGTTCGTGCCGTTCTCGCGCCAGGCGACGCTGCCGGACTTCAAGCAGATCAGCCGAGCGCAGCTGGGCGGCGCGCCGAACTTGAAGCGGGTGCTGGAAGGCGCCGAGTACGAGCACGGCACGATCGGCGACGGCGCCGAGAAGTACGCGGTCCAGAAGTACGGCCGCATCGTCGCGATCAGCTGGGAGACCATCGTCAACGACGACCTGGACGCGCTCACCCGCATCCCGCAGGCCTTCGGCGCTAGCGCCGCGGAGCTCGAGAGCGACATCGTCTACGCGATCCTGACCGGCAACCCGAACATGGCCGACGGCGTGGCGCTGTTCCACGGCACCCACGGCAACCTCGGCACCGCCGCCAAGCTCTCGGACGCGCTGGACCCGACCAAGACGAACCCACTGGCCGAGATGCGCAAGCTGATGCTGCTCCAGAAGGGCCTGGAAGGCCAGTACATCACCGTGCGCCCGCGCTACCTGATCGTGCCGCCCTCGCTGGAGGAGTTCGCGCTCAAGATCACCAGCGCCAACTTCGTGGCCAGCAAGAGCGTCGACCAGAACGTCTACGGGCCGTCCCTGGTGCCGGTGACCGAGGCCCGCCTCGAGGATGCGAGCGCCACGGCGTGGTTCGCGTCTGCCGAGCCGAACACGATCGACACGATCGAGTACGGCTACCTGGAAGGCCACGAGGGCGTGTTCACCGAGACCAAGCACGGCTTCGAGGTCGACGGCGTCCAGGTCAAGTGCCGCCACGTGTTCGGCGCGAAGGCCATCGACTACCGCGGCCTGTTCAAGAACGCCGGCCTGTAAGCGTGACCGGCGCGGCTTCGGCCGCGCCGGGCGCCACAGCGGCACCCGCACGACCCTCTTCCCAGCTTCCGGAGCATCCAGATGGACAACAAAGTCGACAACGGTTCGACCGTCAACTACACCAACGGCAGCGGCAGCACGATCGCCGCGGGCACGGTGGTGGCCATGAGCCACTGCCTGGGCATCGCCGTCGCCGACATCGCCGACGGCGAGACCGGCGCGGTCTCGATCGAGGGCAAGTTCACCGTGCCCAAGGTCTCGGCGGCCGTCTTCGAGGTGGGCGAGAAGCTGGTGTGGGATTCCAGCGCCGGCGCCTTCGACGATTCCTCGGCCGTGGCTGCCGCGGGCGACATCACCGGCGGCGCGGTTGCTGCCGTTGCGGGCGCGGCCGCCGAGACCACCTGCGTGGTCGTGCTGACCCCCGGCAACGCGACGCTGACGTCGTAAGCCCCGTCGTGACCCACCCCGCCGCCAGCTCCTCGTGGGGCGCCACCCACCGCACGGTCCGCCGAAGCCTCGGGCCGTGCGGTGCGGTGCGCGTTACCCGTGGTGCTGGCGCCAACGGAGCGCAGGAATGACCGACGACGCGCGCGAGCGCCACCACCGGCTCGAAGCTGCAGCCGAATCGACCCTCGCGAAATGGATCTCGCGCTTCGGCGTGCCGGCCCTGCTGGCGGTGCTCGGCTGGTTCCTGATCCGGACCACCGACCGGATCGAGACCACGCAGGCGCGGCAAGGCGAGGACATCGCCCAGGTCAAGGCCGACGTCCGCGTGCTCGGCGCCCGGCTCGACGAGGGTGTAATCCGCCAGGTGGAGAGCAACAGCAAGCGCATCGACGGCCTCGAAGGGCGTGTCAACGAGCTGGAGCGCCGCCGATGAAGACCCACACCGTTTACGCCTGGTTCCTTCTGCCCGCGCTGGTGTTGCTATCGCTGTTCGGCTGGTGGTTGTTCGGCGCGCTTGGCAGCCGCGAGCTGGCCGACAACCTGCTGCCATGGCTGGCAGAGCTCCCGATGGTGACCTGCTACGCCGCGGCTTCGCTGGTGGCCGCGCTGGTGGCCATGCAGGCCACCGGCATGAACCTGGACAACACCGAGCGCAAGCGGCTCCTGCAGCTCGCCATCGCGGGCGATCGCAATGCCGAGCGCGTGCTCAGGTTCGAAGCGCTGTGCTGGTTCGCGATGTTCGGCTTCGCCGCCCTCTACTTCGTCCCGGCTGGGTGACCGCATGAACAAGATTCCGCTCAAGGCCAAGATCTTCTGCATCGCCGTCGTCGCGTTCATCGCTTTCGGCGTGCTGAGCATGTGCACCGGACCGGCGCAGGCCGCCGCGCAGGCGATCGAAGCCGCCCAGCCGGTCGAAGCGATCGCGTCCACCCAGTCGGAGGTGGCGACCTCCGTGCAGGACGCCCAGGCGTCCATGGCCAGCGTGGCGGTACCCACGCTGGTTGCAGCGCAGGACCTCCTGTCGTCCTCGCTGCCGGCGAAGCCGCTGGCGGCACCGACCCACCAGGGCGGGGCGGTGTCGCCGGCGGCCGTCGACATGATCGTCGGCTTCGAGATCGTCAGCCCCGCGTACTACACGAAGCGCCTGCAGCGGCCCGTATGGCCCGGCGGCCAGAGCGGGGTCACCTGGGGCATCGGCTACGACGGCGGTTATCAGACCGCCACCCGGATCCTCGAGGACTGGGCCGCGCACCCCGATCGTGTGCTGCTCTCGCGCACCGCCGGTGTTACCGGTGCCGCCGCGAAGCAGCTGTCCGCGCAGCTGCGCGACGTCCAGACGCCGCTGCCGCTGGCCGAAGACGTGTTCGCCCACGCCACCCTGCCGCGATACGCGCGCCTTGCGATGCGCACCTTCAACGATGGCTGGACCTGCCTCGAGCCGGATCCCCAGGGCAGCCTCGTGGCGACGGTCTACAACCGCGGCACCTCCATGCGCGGCCGCAGCCGCGCCGAGATGCGGCAGCTGCGCGACGACTGCGTGCCGCGGTGTGATGCGCCTTGCATGGCCGCCGCCTACCGGGCCATGAAGCGCGTCTGGAAGGGCACCGCGCTCGAGGCAGGCCTCGGCCGGCGTTACGAGGCCACCGCGCGCCTGGCGGAGGGTCGCTGGCCGTGAGCGGCTTCCTGGCCAAGCTGACCGTCACTCCGCTGCTGTACACGATCGGCGTACTGCTGGCCGTGCTCATCGGCATGTCGGTCAAGCTGGCACTGATCAGCAGCGACCTGGACACGGCGGTTTCCCAGAAAGCCACCGCCGAGGAGGCCGTGCGGCGCGTTGGCACCGAGCGTGATTCCTGGAAAGACAAGGCGAACGCCGCCTCGTCGGCCAACGACAGCTGCACCCAGGGCATCGAATCGCTGTCGGTCACCCTCGATCGCCAGCAGAAGGCCTGCCGCGCTGCGCAGGCAGCGAACCAGAAGGCGATCGCAGCCGCCCGCGCCGAGGCGGCCGACGCCGACGCCACGCTGCAGCGCTTCGTCGCGCAGTTCCGCGCGCAGACGCCGGAGACCGATTGCGGCCGCGCCCTGGCCGCGCTCGATGCCGCGTGCCCGGCGCTGGAGGGCTACTGACATGGCGCGCCTGTTCCTCCTCGCGATCGCCGCAATCCTGCTCGGCGGCTGCGCCAACAAGGCCGCGAAGCCGGACCTCCCCGGCGAGGTCCTGGTGAAGCCGACCATCGTCTACGTCGACCGCTACGTCTACGTCCCGATCAAGGCCGAGCTGACACGCACGGAGCCGATCGCCGAGGGTCCGCTCTCGCAGTGCCCGGCCGTCGCTGCCGACCGCAAGGCGGCGCTGACGCGCGCGTACGCGCAGCTGGTGGAGATCGGGCAGATTCAGGGCACGGAGGTGCAGCCGTGACCGAACTCACCCTCATGGAAGTGGCGCCGCAGCGCGGAAACAGCGTGTGCCCGTGGAAGGTCACCCTCGGTGGCAAGACCATGGAGGCTTTCGCCACCAAGCAGAAGGCCATCGACGCCGCGGTCGGGGTCGCCAAGGGCATGGGCCTGCCCGAGGCGCCGGTCAGCCTGAAGATCAAGGGCCGCGACGGCAAGGTCCAGGAGGAGCGCACCTACCCGCGCAGCGCGGATCCGCAGGAGACGCCGGGCTGATGCGCATCCTGACCAAAGTCGACGAGGACAACCTGTTCGGCCGCACGCTGACCGAGCTCGAGCGCACGCAGCTCCCGTTTGCGGCGATTCGCGCCGCCAACGAGACCGGCTTCGCCGTGCGCCAGCGCTGGTCGGAGGTCATGCCGAGGGTCTTCGATCGACCGACCCCGCTGACCCGCAAGGCCGTGCTGATCCGCAAGGCGACCAAGCGCGACCCCGGCGCCGAGATTTTCCTGCGCGATGAGGCCTCCAAGGGCACCCCGCCGGCGAAGTACCTGCAGGCCCAGGTGGAGGGCGGCGGCCGCCGGCAGAAGGGCATGGAGAAGCGGCTGCAGGCCAAGGGCATCCTGCCGGCGGGCCAGTACGTGGTGCCCGGCCGCGGCGCGCAGCTCGACGCCTACGGCAATATCCCCGGCAGCCAGGTCAACGCGATCCTGTCGCAGCTGGGCGCCCGCTTCGATCCGCTGCAGAACGAGACGGACGCGAGCCGCAAGCGCCGTCATCGGCGGGAGAAGAAGAAGGGTCAGCGCGCCGGCGACTTCTTCGCGCTCAAGAAGGCGCGTGGCCGCCTCGCCCCGGGCATCTACCAGCGCATCACCACCGGCTTCGGCAGCGCCGTGCGCAGCGTGCTGCGCTTCGTCCGCTCGGTGTCGTACACCCCGCGCTATCCGATCTTCCGCCTGGCCGAGCGCATCTACTCGCGCGAGTTCCCGTTCCACTTCGATCGCGAACTGGCCAAGGCCGTTCAGACCGCAATCGTCCGGGGGCGCGGATGAGCCAGCGCCAGACTCTCCAGGCCATGGACGCGGCAATGGTGGACGCCTTCAAGGGCGTCGGCCTCGCCGATGCGGGCACGTATACCCCGCCGGGCGGCGGCGCCGCGGTCGAGGTCGACGTGATGGTCGATCGCGAGGTGCAGCTCTTCGGCGACGAGGGCGCCGACATCCCGGCGCCGGCCGTGGTGGTGACGCTGTTCCTCGCCCAGGTCACCCCTGCGCGGGGTGGCGTGGTCACCGTCGACGGCGACAGCTTCAAGCTCTGCGACGAAATCGCCCGCGACGAGTCGCGCGTGCGCTGGACGGTGCTGCCATGAGCCCGCGCAAGACCTGCCTCACCGCGGTGCTCGGCTGCCTGCAGCAGATCAAGGCCGCTGACGGCTACCACTTCGATGCCGGCGCCAACGCCACGCTGGAGCTCGGCCAGGTGCCGGATGACGCGACCTCGGCGCTCTCCGCGACGATCGTGCGCCAGTTCCGGGCCACCGATCCCGGCAAGGCGCGGACGCACCGGGCCACCGAGATCGGGATCGTGATCAAGGTGCCGACCGCCGGCGACGACGCGCAGGCGCAACTCGACCTGGCGGTCGCCGACGTCGAGCGCGCGATGGAACCGACGCGCGAGAACCAGGCGCGTTTCCCTGCCGGCTACGACTTCCCGCAGTACTCCGAGATGCGTCCGCTCAACCCGGAGCAGGGGCTGTCCGCCGGCTGGATCGGCGCGCTCGTGCTTTACCAGTCCCACATCCCCATCCGTTAACCCGCCGCCCAAGCGGCACCGCAAGAGGACACCACCATGCGTGACTACAGTTACCTGGGCAGCGGCAAGATCTACGTTCGCGAGTACGCTGCCAACGAGGCCCTCGTCGAGGTCGGCAACTGCTCGGCGCTCAACCTGTCGCCGCAGGAAGACGTCAAGACCCTGCTCAACCATACCGAGCCGGGCGGCGGCACCCAGAACGAGGTGACCCGCGTCACCGGCGTCGAGTTCAGCTACACCTTCCACGACTTCAGCCCGGCCAACCTGGCCCGCGCCCTCCGCGGCGAGACCGCCGCCGTCGCCGGCGGCGCCGTGGCCACCGAGGAGCACGCGGCCTACGAGGGCGGCTTCGTGATGTTCAACAAGGTGCCGGACACCGACGCCACGATCACGGTGACCGATGCCGCGACCGGCGCCACGACCTACGTCGCGGGCACCGACTACGAGGTGCGCGACGGCGGCATCTTCATCCTGGACGGCACCAGCATCCCGGCGCCGGTGGCGGGTGCCGCCAACATCGACGTCGCCTACACCGCCAAGGCGTCGACGAAGCTGCAGGCGCTGGTCACCAGCGACAAGCAGTACGAGTTCGTCTTCGTCGGCCTCAACGAGGCGCAGAGCGGCAAGGTCGCGCGGATCCACTGCTTCCGCGTCAACCATGGCGTGATGTCGCAGCTGGCCGCGATCGGCCAGGAGCACGGCGCGGGCGAGGTCAGCGGCAAGCTGATGATCGACACCACCAAGAGCGGCGTCGGCACCTCGAAGTACTTCACCGTCGAGCTGGAGGACTGACCCTCCATGTCCGACGACCTGGACGTGCTGGACCCCGCGGGGTCCAGCATCACCTTCCGCGGCGAAACGATCGAGATCCGGCCGATCCCCGTCGGTGCCTTGCCGAAGCTGGTCCGGACCGCACGGCCGGTCATCGATCGCCTCGTGGGGCTCGAGGCGATCCCCGAAGAAGGCGACGACGTCGCGGTGGCGATGCTGGTGCTGGACCTGCTCGAGAAGCACGGCGAGTGCGTGTTCGCGGCTGCGTCGATCTGCACCGGGCGCGACCAGGAATGGCTGGAGGGCGGCGACGTCGATGAGTTCGTCGCGCTGGCGTTCCGCGTCTTCGAGGTGAACCGCGATTTTTTCGTCCAGAGGCTCGCGCCGCTCCTGGCGCGGGTCGTGGGCGGAAAGACGACTGGGGCTGGGCCGACACCATCGAGCTCCTCGTCGAGCGCGGCCACAGCCTGAGCGACATCCGCGGCTACACGCTGATGCAGCTGCGGAAGTTCAGTGAAGCAGCGGGGAGGGCAAGACAGCGGGAACTGCGGGACCAGGCGATCAACCTCCGGGTCGCCACCCAGGCGAAGGACGACAGCTTCAACAAGCACCTGAAGAGACTCGATGGCCACTAGCAGCACCAATCTCCGCGTACGCATCTCGGCCGACCTGGCCGACATCAAGCAAGGCCTCGGCCTGCTGCGCGGCGAGCTGGCCAAAGTCAAGGGGCAGGCGGACAAGTCGCTGAACAACGCGAACCTGGTGAACGGCCTTCGCAGCATGCGCAGCGCCGTGCTGGGCCTCGCTGGTGCGCTCGGTGCCGGCCTGAGCGCCGGCGGACTGATCCGCATCAGCGATGAGGCGAAGGAAGCCGCGGCCCGCCTGAAGCTGGCGACGCGCACCACGGATGAATTCAGCCGCGCCCAGGAGGGATTGTTCGAGATCTCGCAGCGCACCCGCACGGCGCTGTCCGCCTCGATCGACCTCTACTACCGTCTCGAGCGCAGCACCCGCCAGCTGAACATCTCGCAGGCGACCCTGCTGCAGCTCACCGAGACCATCAACAAGGCGGGCCAGATCGGCGGTGGCGGTCCCGCGTTCGAAGCCGCGCTGATCCAGTTCGGTCAGGCGCTGCAGGCCGGCGACCTCTCGGCGGTCGCGCAGGAAATGAACAGCATCCAGGAGCAGGCGCCGCGGCTGGCCGAAGCCATCGTCACGGGCCTCAAGCAGTTGGGCTTCGAAGGCAGCAACAGCCTCAAGAAGCTGATCAGCGAGGGCGGCGTGCAGGTGCAGGACCTCCTCCGCGCCATCCTCACCCAGGTGGATGCGATCGACGCGGAGTTCGCGGACCTGCCGGAGACCATCCATGGCGGGTTTACGCGGATCCGCAACGCATTCCTCCAGTACATCTCGACCAGCGACCAGGCCGACAAGACCTCTGCCGCCTTCGCCAATACCCTGACGACCATCGCCGAACATCTGCCGGCGCTGATCAATTCCTTCGTGCGCCTCGGCGCCGTGGTCGCCGCCTACCTGGTCACCTTCAAGCTGATCCCGGGGCTCTACCGCACGGTGATCAGCCTCACGACGGCGCTCACCGGCGCCAACGCCGGCCTAGCGGCCTCCTTTGCTGCCGCCGGCACCCGGGGCGCCAAGGGGCTGCTCGCCCTGCGCCTGGCCGGCACGACCGTCCTGTCCTTCTTCGCCGGCTGGCAGCTGGGCAAGCTGCTGCGCGAGCAGTTCGTCTCGGTGCGCGTGGCCGGCATCTATCTGGCCGAGTCGCTGCACAAGGTGGCGACGATCATCGTGCACGGCTTCACCAGCATGGGCCCGCGCATCAAGCTCGCCCTGCTCGAGGCCTTCAACTTCGTCATCGACGTCGCCGACCGCATGAACTCGGCGATCACCAACGTGCTGTCCAAGCTGCCGGGGCGGGTGGGGCAGGCGTACGTCGACGCCCGCGCGAAGTCCAAGGCCTTCCTCGACGGGCTGCGCGCGGATACCGCCGGCGTCGCCGCGGAGGTGGCCAAGCTGGACGCGGAGCTCGCGGGCAAGCTGGCCGAGATCAGCCGCAACTACGGCGACCAGGTCAACGTGGCCTACGAGGAGGCCGCCGGCGCCGGCCGCGCGACCCTGGACGCCGGCACCGGCGAGGTGAGCCTCGGCGGCGGTGGCGGCAGCGCGATCCTCGGCACCGTCGACCAGGTGGAGCTCGCGCTCGACCTGATCAAGCGCAAGCTCGAGGAGCTGGACCGGCAGTTCAAGGCGCGCGAGATCTCGGTCACCGAGTACTTCCAGAAGCGCACCGCCCTGCAGCTGCAGGCGATCGACCTGGAGATCGCGCAGGCCAAGGCCGAGGCCGCGACCGCCAAGACCACCGAGCAGCAGTCCGCCGCGCTCACCCGGATCGTCAAGCTCCAGCGCGATCGCGCCGAGATCGGTCCGCAGGCCGCCCGCGACCAGCTGGCGGCCGAGAAGGAACTGCACGAAGAGCGCCTGCGCCAGCTCGAGGAGCAGGCCCAGGCCATCCAGGGGCGCCTGCGCGGCACGGAGACCGCCATCGGCGCCCAGGTGGGCGCCGGCCTCATGGGCAGCCTCGAGGGCGAGCGCAGGATCCGCGAGGCGCGCGAGGTGGCCATCCAGCAGCTGCGCACCCTGCGCGACACCGCGCTGGCCTACCTGGCCACCTTGAGCCCGGACAGCCCGGAAGCGCAGGCGGTCCTCGACTACCTGCAACAGCTCAACGGCAGCCTGGCCGACGTCCAGGCCTCGCAGCGGAAGATGCTGCAGGACATGAAGGGCGAAGGCGTCAACGCCTTCAAGAGCCTGTTCTCGGACCTGCGCAAGGACGTCGACTCGGCCGGCGAAGCGGTCGCCCGGTTCTTCGACACGCTGCTCGACGGCATCGCCGCCATCCTCGAGCAGAAGGCCGCCGAGCAGCTGGTCGACTGGATCTTCTCGCTGTTCGGCCAGCAGGGCACGGTGAAGCACGCCGGCGGCGTCGTCGGCAACAGCGGCAGCTGGTCGCGCAACCTCAACCCGCTGATGTTCGGCGCCGCGCCGCGCTACCACACCGGCGGCTTCGCCGGCCTGGCGCCGGACGAGGTCGCCGCGGTGCTGCAGAAGGGCGAGGAGGTCATCACCGAGCACGACCCGCGCCACACCCGCAACGGCGGCCGCCAGCGCGGCGGCGGCGGCGTCGACCGCGTGATCATCAACAACTACACCGACGCCCAGCCGCGCACCGAGGAAAGGCCCAACGGCAGCGGCGGCCGCGACCTCATCGTCACTCTGAAGCGCGTCGCCCGCGCCGCAGTGGCCGAGGACATCACCCGCGGCAGTGGCGAGGTCTCCAAGGCTCTGGGCAGGCACACCAACGTCCGCCGCACGGGGGTGGCCCGTGGCTGACCACACCTGGCCCTCGAGCGTCCCCGGGCCCGAGCTCTCCTCGGTGCGCTGGAAGCCTGCGTTCGACAACGTGGTCCGGTCGCAGTTTCCAGGCGGGCAGAAGGTGCGCCGACGCGCGACGGCCGTGCCCGAGATCATGACCTGCCGCCTCTGGATCTCCGCAGCGCAGCTGCAGACGCTGCTCGACTTCTACGAGATCACCTGCAAGCAGGTCGAGCCTTTCGACTGGAACGACTTCCGCAAGCCGAACGACACCACCACCACCGTGACCTACCGCTTCCGCAGCTACCCCGAGCACGGGCCGTGGACCGTCGACAGTTTCTGGGTCGACCTCGAGCTCGATCTGCTGACCACATTCCAGGGTACGTACCTGCTCGACATCGAGGGGCTCTCGACGTGACGGACATCATCCCAGGCGCAGACCTTGCGCTTGTAACTCCTGGTACGACCGACTCCGTGATCGGCGTGCAGAACGGGCAGCTGCGTCGTTTCCCGATCGCGTCCACCACGCCGACCGTTGGCTTCGCCACGAAGGCGGCGATGGATGCGGACCTGAACTATCCCGCGAACCAGATCGCGCTTGTCTCGGGCGACCCGACGCCAGCCAACAACGGCTACTACCGAAAGGTCGGCGCGAGCGGCACCGGTTCCTGGGCGAAGCTCGCGGCGACAGTCGCCGACGAGCTGCTGAAAGAGTGGGCGGAGTCGGAGGCGTACGAAGCTACAAGCCTCACTCGCAACTCTTCCGGCGTCGTTACCAGCGCGACAGTGAAATGGCCTGATGGTTCCGCCGGAACATTCACAGCGACCACGGTTAACAGCACGTTCAACGCCATTGACGCCTACACGATCACGCACACCACGTCCTCGCGGAAGGTCACCCAAGCCGCTGTGACGCGCAACTCTGCGGGTGAGGTCACCACGAAGCCCGCACTGACGGTTGGAGCCGCCTAATGAGCATTCTCACGCCATCCGCCCACTTGGCGCCCTCTGCCACGGAGGCTTTGATCACCGCTGCCACCGGCAGCACGACGTCCGGCATCGTCACCATCGGCCTCTACCAGATGCTGCTGTTGCAGGTTTCTGGCGTGTGGACGGGGGCTGTTGCTATCGATGGCCGGATTGATGGCGGGAATTGGGTCGAGATTCCGGCAGTGGACTCCAATGGAGTCGCGGTGCTGCAGATCTCGTCCTCTGGCCTCTACTACGTGCCCCTGTCTGGGATGACCACCTACCGGGTCCGCGCCGTGCCGACCTCTGGGTCGGTCACCGTTACTGGGAAGATGACCGATGGCAGTGCGCCACGCGTTCCCACTGAACTTAGCCCGTCCACTACGCATGCGCTGATCGCGTCCGCAAGCTCCAGCACGACATCGTCCAACGTCACAGTCGGCCGGTATCGAACCGCGATCTTGCACGTCATCGGCACGTTCGTTGGCACGGTAGCGATAGACGGGCGCATCGACACGGGCGACTGGGTGGAGCTTGGCTCGACCGACTCTGCCGGCATCCTGTACGCATCCATCGCCGGCATGACGACGTTCCGTGTTCGCGCCGCGCCGACGAGCGGGTCCGTCACCGTGAACGCACGGATGAGCACTGCCGACTCCCCGAAGCCGGTCCCCCTGGTTGTGCCGTCGGCGACGCTTTCGCTGATCACCGCCGCAGCCGCGAACACGACCTCGAACATCGTCACCATCGGCCTGTACGAGATGATGACGTTCCAGGTGTCCGGGGCGTGGATGGGCTACGCCATTGTCGAGGCCCGAATCGGCGGTGGCGACTTCACGCAGATTCCGGTCATGGACACGATGGGTATTGCCCTCTCGCGGATCACCGGCAACGGCCTGTTCACGGTAAGCCTGTCGGGTCCGACCACGTTGCGGGTGCGGGTCTTCCCCACCAGCGGCACGATCACCGTGACTGGTCGTATGACGATGGGGCCGGCCCCCCGGGTCGAGCATCGCCGCGTCAACAATCGCGTGGCGGAATCTTACCAGACGACCATCGCGGCGGGAGCCAACACGACGATCTTCTCGGCGGTGGACGTGTCGGGCTATCCCCTGATCGCCTTCGGCTTCCGCTGCCCTGACTCCGAGATCGCAGGCGGCGCATTCCCGGTAGTGCTCCGCTACGCGCCTGCGTTCAATCGAAACCCGAACGCTTCCGCCTACAACGGCACTCCGGAGTCCTACATCGACATGATCGACACCACGGCAGGCCGTGGTCAGAGCGACTACATCTTCAACCGAGGGGAGCTGGCGACGGTCAACATCCTCAACAACGACGTCGACTCCCACAACTTCGACGTGTGGATTCTCGGCCTGCGATGAGCCTCGTTCACTTCCCCTACGCGGCGGTGGACTGGGCAGGCAGTCAGGTTGCCTCGCTGACGCACATCCACGTCAGCGACTACCCGCCGCCGGCCGACGACCTGACGTACTTCAATGCTCTGGTCGCGCTGGGCTATCGCCATCTCGCCATCAGCAACTACTACCCATCGGGCTACGAGCACTCCTACCCGCTGACGAACCTGACCGGGGTCACGACCGTCCCCGACGACGTAATCGGGTGCCCGAACGCCGAGCACCACTCATTCATCAACTCCCCAGCCCACTTCGCTGGCGTCGGTTGCCTGCTCATCACGGGCGACACGGAGTCCGGCTACGGCGGCGCGTGGCAGTCGTTCTTTGACGAAGCTGCGGCGAACATGCAGTACGAGGACGGTGGCGGTTTCATCATCAACCACCCGACGATCTCGCCACTGACGCATGTGCAGGTGGCTCAATACCTGGACCACAGCCCGCTGGTACTCGGGATCGAGGTGTACAGCAACCTGGTCTCGTGGGACCCAGACTACAACTCGGACGGCTACGCGCTGGAGCATTGGCACCGGGCGCTGGTGTCAGGCCGCAGGTGCTACGGCATCGCGTCGTCGGACCATTGGCTGGAGAGCTCTGGCCACCCCGAAGAGACGATGGGGGCGAACCGGTTGCTGGTGCCGTCTTCCTATGCTGCGGCCACGCGCGAGGAGCGCGAGCACCTGTGCCTACAGGCCTACAGGCGGGGCGAGTGGTATGCCGCAGTGTCGTTCGACAGCCCTGTGCTGACTGGCATGACGGCCGACGAGGATGAGATCACCGTCACCTTCGCCGACAGCTGCGACATCACCTTCGTGTGGGCGCGCATCGGCGACCCGTCCCCCCGAACCACGGACACAGTGACCGGGACGACGGCCACCTACACGGTGCGAGGGGACGAGGTGTACGTGCGCGCGGTAGGGCGCACATCGGACACCGAGGTGTCCATGACCCAGCCTGTAATGTACCGAACCCGCGAACAAGTGAAGGCCGTGGAGACGCAGATGGCCGCTGCCGTTCTGTTTGGGGGCTAGGTCTATGGCGCGCACTCTCTCCAACGCGGCCGCCGCCGCCATCCTCGCCCGCGACACCTGCGAGGTCCTCCTCCTCTGCCTCACCATCTCCGGCGACGGCCTGGACACCCTTCGCGCGGTCAACAACACCGAGCCGCTCGAGCGCGCAGGCGGCACCTGGCACCCGTACCCGTTCGACGGCGACCTGCCGGAGGATTCGGACAACGTCAGCCCGACGGTCACCCTGCGGGTCGAGAATGTCGACCGGCAGGTGATCCAGGCATTGCGCACCTACGAGGGCGTGCCCCAGGTCACCGTCGAGCTCGTGCTGGCCAGCGACCCTGACACCGTCGAGATCGGGCCCCTCGAGTTCTCCCTGCTCTCAGCCGAATGGGACGAGCTCGTGATCACGGGGCAGCTGGGCTACGAGGAGGACTTCCTCAACCAGCTGGTGCCGAGCCAGACGTACACGCCGGTCAACTCGCCGGGGATGTTCGTCTGATGGCTGGGATCGGCGACTTCGTGGGGCTGCCGTTCGCGGAGAAGGGCCGCGATCGCGCCGGCGCCGACTGCTGGGGTGGTGTGCGCCTGGTGCTGGCCGAGCTGCGCGGCATCGTGCTGCCGGACTACGGCGACGGCTACACGCACACCATGGACAGCGCCGGGATCTCGGTGGCGATCCGCGACGGGCTGGTCCAGGACTTCAACCGCGTCGATCGCCCGCAGCCCTTCGACCTGGTGATCTTCGCCCTACTGAAGAAGCCGTGGCACGTCGGCCTGGTCGTCGACCGCGGCCGCTTCCTGCACTGGCCGCAGCCGGACGCGCAGGGCATCGGCGGCACCTCACGGATCGAGCGCTACGGCGACCGGATCTGGCGCAACCGCGTGGAGGGCTTCTACCGCTATGCAGGCTGAGCATTCCCTGGTCCTGCGGCCGAACCCGTTCTGCCAGTCGCCCGGCGTGATCGCCGTGCACGGCGGCCAGACGCTCCTGGGCATGCTGCAGGAGGCGGCGCAGTCCACGGACATCGTCGACACCCTCCGGGTGGAGATCGGCGGCCACGAGGTCCCGCGCGCCTTCTGGGCCAAGGTGAAGCCCAAGGCGGGCGTGCCGATCCACGCCACGGTGATGCCGAAGGGTGGCAGCGGCGGCAAGATCCTGCGGACGGTGCTGCTGGTGGCGCTGACGGTGTTCACCGCGGGCGTGGCCTCCGGCGCCTACCTGGCGGGCGTGTCCGTCGCCGGCCTGAGTGGCGCGGCGCTCGGTGCGGCGATCGGCCTGGTCGGCACCATGGCCATCAATGCCCTGATCCCGCCGCCCGTGCCGAAGCTGGGCGACCTGGGCGGCGGCGAAGCGCCGGGGCGCTGGATGGCCCTCACCGGCACCAGCAACCGGCTGACGCAGTACGGTGCGATCCCGCTGGTGCTGGGCAAGCACAAGCTGTTCCCGCCGCATGCGGCGATGCCGTACACGGAGACCCTCGGGGACACGGTCTACCAGCGGCTGATGTTCGACCTCGGCCACGGAGACCTCGAGGTCACCGACATCAAGATCGGCGACACCCCGATCGAGTCGTTCGAAGGCGTCCAGTACGAGATCACCAAGACGCCGACGCTCTATACCAGCGACGTCAACGAGGTCGCGGTCTCGGCAGCGTTGAACGTGGCCGACGAGGTGGTTTCGGTGGAGCGGACCACCGATGCCGGAATCGACGAGATCAGCCTCGACATCGTGTTCCCGGCGGGCCTGTTCGGCTACGACGACAAGGGCAAGCTGATCATCGCCCGCGCCAACATCACGGTGGAGTACCGGGAACACGGCACCTCCACATGGACGGTCGTGCCGATCAATTCCACCACCCGCGTGGAAGGCCTGTACCCGCAGTTCCCGACCCAGGTCTTTGCGTCGCAGGCGGTCACCGGCAACAAGAAGCCGTTTGCGGTTGCGGTTGCCTGGAAGGTGACCAACGATCCGGCCAAGTCCTACGACGTGAAGGTCACCCGCGGCGTCACTGACTGGGGCACCGCCTCGAGCACCAACCGCATCGGCGATGCCGCATGGACCGTGCTTCGCTCCATCACGCGCACGAATCCGAGTACCACAGGCACCAACAAGCTCTGCATGCGGATCAAGTCCAGCGAGCAGCTCAACGGCACGCTGGACAGCCTCAACTGCGTCGTCGCCCAGAAGATCCCGGTCTACGACGCGGACACCGAGACGTGGAGCGCGAACACCGCCAACTTCAACTTCGCCTGGGTCTACCACTGGCTGCTGAAGGGCGCCGGCGGCGCCTTCGTGACCTCGCTGGCGGACAGCCGCATCGACCTCGACTCGCTGGTGCCCTTCGCGCAGTTCTGCGAGGACAACGGCTTCCTCGTGGGCGGCGTGCTCGAGTCGCAGCAGCCGATGGGCGAGTTCCTCAAGGAGTTCCTCGCCTGCGCCCTGGCCACGCCGACCATGCGCGATGGCCGCTACGGCGTGCTGTTCGATGCCGGCGACACCACGCCTTCGATGGTGTTCTCGCAGCTGGACAGCCGGCCGCTGCCGGCGTCGCGCCCGTTCCTGCGCCTGCCGCACGCCTTGCGCGTGGAGTTCCGCAACCCGGACGCCGACTGGGAGATCGACTCGATCATCGTCCTGGACGACGGCTACAGCCTCAACGGCGTCGACGCCCGCGGCAATGCCTCCTCGGATCCAGAGCCGACCGAGTTCGAGACGCTGACGCTGCGCTACACCTGCGACGCCTTCAGCGCCTGGCGCATCGCCCGCTGCCACATGGCCCAGGGCAAGTACCGGCTGGCCAACTACCCGTTCGAAACCGACGTCGCCAACCTGTCGGTCACCCGCGGCGACTGCGTGCACGTCACCAGCGACGTCCACGAGTGGGGCGCCGGCGCCGGCTGGATCGTGTCGATCGACGGCACCACCGTGGTGCTGGACCAGCGGATCGAAACCGATCCCGCGAAGAGCTACTCGATGCGGCTGCGCGCCAGCGACGGCTCCTCCGAGGTGATCGCGGTCACTCCGCACAGCCCGGAGACCGAAACCTTCTACCTGGCCTCCGCGCCCACGAAGGCGGCGGTCGGCGACGCCGCCATAGTCGGCGAGACCGGCAGCGAGACGGCCATCCTGTACGTCACCGGGATCCAGCCAGGCGCGGAGCTCAGCGCCAGGCTCAACGCGGTGATGTACGACGCGCGGGTGGCGCCCTTCTGGGCGAATCCGCCGGAGACCATCGCCTCGGCGATCACCGGGGCGACCTACCGCGCCGGGCCCGAGCCGCCGGCGATCGACGTCGTGACCGACATCGACAACGAGGGGCCGGACGATGCCGGCATCCACGAGCCCGAGGTCCACGTGCGGATCCGCGAGCCGGGCGGGTTCGTCCACGTCTACGATCGCGAGGCGGCTTGATGGGCGCCCCGATCACCGGCTACGAGGTGCGGTACCGGGTCCTCGGCTCTGGCCAGCCGTGGACCTACGTGAGCGTCGGCAAGATCACCGCGCTCAGCCTCAAGGGCTTGCGCCGCGGGACTCAGTACGAGCTCGAGGCGCGCAGCCTGTCGCGCGGCAAGGCTTCGGCATGGGTGGCCACCACCTTTACCGTGGCCACGACCAACCGGGAGGGCGCCGCGGCGCTGCCGCCGGTGACCTCCGGCAACGTGAGCAGCCGCTGGGTCACCGGCACCGAGATCGACTGGGCATGCACGGAAACGACCGGGATCATCTCCGTCTCCGCCGGCGTGCTGCAGATAGGCGACCTGCAGATCAGCTACAACGCCAGCTCGGCGGACATCACCGGCACGGCCGAGGAGGTGAAGACCTACTGGCTGTACTACGACGATCCGCAGTACCTGGGTGGCGCCCGGACCCTTGGCGCCAGCACGGATCCCGTGACCAGCATGGCCGCCTACGGCCGGATCCTGATCGACCAGGTCACCGTCACCTTCGACGTCGCCGGCGGCACTGGCACCAGCGGTGGCGGCGACATCGGCGGCGGTGGCGGCGGATCCGGCGGCAGCTGCCCCTGTGAGGACGCCTGGATGGTCCGGCTGTTGGAAGGCGGCGCCGAGCACGTGCGGGCGGGCGAGATCCGCATTGGCGATCGCGTCCGCCTCACGGACGGCCGCTCCGGCCGCGTGTCGGCCGCAAGGCGCGCCCGGGCCCGGCTGGTCCGGGTGGTCTTCGACGACGGCCACACGCTCACCTGCTCGCGCACGGCGCAGCTCGAGCGCGCCGCCGGCGGATACCTGCTGGCCACCGCCTGCGCCGGCGCACGCCTGGCCTGCGAGCGGCACGGGGAGCTGCGCGACACGCTGGTCCAGCGCGTCGAGGATGCCGGCGCAGGCTGGGTCATCCATTTCAGCGTCGAGAACAGCGCCTTCCTGGTGGGCGACGACCCCGGCCACCTGCTCGGCCACCACAATCTCAAGCCTACGCCGGAGTGACCATGGGCTACACGAAGCGAGACGACATTCCGGTAGGTGAGGGCGAGATCGCGATCGAGCTGGACACCGGCGACCTGGTTGCCGTCTCCTGCCTGCGCAAGCGCATCGACTCGGGCCTCTGCTACAACGCGAAGGCACGTGCGATCGAGGTCGACGGCACCGCCCGGACTTACCCCTCCGGCATGCTGCTCGAGACGGAGATGAAGCACTCCGCGCTCATGGAGCGCGTGGAGGTGCTGACCGACCCGGAGATCGCGAAGGAGTGCATGCTCGCCGTCCTCGGGGAGCCGCTGCAGGGGCTGTTCCCCTGGTCGGACGTGAACCTGGCCTCCTGGAGCATCCGGATCTCGATCGCCGCGGCCGCGGTGAGCGGGCCCGCCGACGCTGGCGCCGTGCTTTAAGACAAGGCGCCCGGCCGGCGTTGGCGCGCCGGACCGGGCACCGCAGTACACGCGCTCAACCGCGTGCCATTGGCCGAGGCCCTGTCACCCCCGCGGGGGACAGCCAGCCTCGGTAGATCGCATCGCAGAGGTTGAGACATGCCGAACCCCATCATCCCTTGGCCTGGCGGCAAGCGCCGGTTGCTGAAGCACCTGTATCCGCACTTCCCTGCGCACGAGTGCTACGTCGAGGCCTTCGCCGGCGGCGCGGCCGCGCTGCTGCTCCGGCCGACGCCGGCGCCGGTGGAGGTCCTGAACGACGTCAATGGCGAGCTCGTGCGCCTGTACCGCTGCGTGCGCCACCACCTCGACGAGTTCGTGCGCATGTTCCGCTGGAGCCTGGTCTCTCGGCAGATGTTCGAGTGGGCGCAGATGGAGCGGCCGGAGACGTTGACCGACATTCAGCGAGCCGCGCGGTTCTACTATCTGCAGAAGCTGGCCTTCGGCGGCAAGGTGCACGGCCAGAACTTCGGCTACGTGGCCAGCCACGGCGTCAAGCTCAACCTGCTGCGCATCGAGGAGGAGCTGAGCATGGTGCACCTGCGCCTGGCCAACGTGATCATCGAGCACGGACCGTGGATCGAGGTGCTCGAGCGCTACGATCGGCCGGCGACGCTGCACTACCTGGACCCGCCGTACTGGGAGACCGAGGGCTACGGCGTCGACTTCCCCTTCAGCGAGTACGAGCGCATCGCCGAGGCCATGCGATCGGCCCAGGGCAAGGTGGTGCTCTCGATCAACGACCACCCGGAGATCCGCCGCGTCTTCGACGGCTTCACCATGGTGCCGCTGCAGCTGCGGTACACGATCGGGCGCGAGGGGCGCCAGTCCGCCGGCGAGCTGATCGTCAAGAGCTGGGACGACAGCCAGGCACAGCTGCTATGACGGGTCCACGCTGGTGTAGGATCGCCTCATGGCCGCTCGGATCCTTTTCTTTGGCTTGCTGCTCGCCGGCTGTGCCGGGCCGCGCTACGCGGAGATGCAACAGCGCCCGCCGGCGGCCACCTTCGCGACCGAGCGGGGCCCAGAGGCCTACGCGGCGTGCCTGGCGCCGAAATTCCTCACCCTCTGGGCCACGACCACCGTGATCCCGGACGGAGACGCCCGGGTCATCGCCGTGCCAGGCTGGGGCACGAACGGCATGATCCTGACCGTTACAGCCCGCGCCGACGGCCGGGTTGAGTTCCGAGAAATGGAGCGTATCGGCGCCGGAAGCTTCGACGGCGCGATCGAGCTGGCCAGGTCCTGCCTCTAGCTCATTCGCAGGCGACGCCGTCGCCGTCCCTGTCGAGCTTCGCGCGGTAGCCCGGATCCCCACGGTGCAAGGGTGCGGCGCCGGCCGCTCGAGCGGCGCTGCAGTTCGCGAAGTAGACCTCCTGGTTGGTTCTGGCGGGCCTCTCTTTCACTTTCGCCGGCTGCAGCGCCGCTGGCGGTGTAGTGCTGCCGGTCGCCGGCTGTCGGTGGCAGTGGTATTCGCCGGTCTTGCGGTTGGTGTGGCAGCCGTTCTTGTCCAGGCCACCGGAGTGTGCCTGTGCCTGGTGCACAGCGCCGCCGACAAGCGTCAATACGGCGAACGTGGCGATTGCTGATAGCCCCACTTTGCCCATGGTTCTCTCCCCAGAGTGGTCGCTTGGGAGAGGGAACGTGGCCGGGCGACGGAAGCGGACGAAAAAGAAGCGCCGGGCGGGGCCGGCGCAGGGGGAATGCGGGCCTCAGCCTAGTCGAAGTGCGCGCCGCTACCGGAGTCCCATGACCCCCGGTCGCAACCGCTGCGATTCCCGCAGGTTATCCACAGTCTTGTCTGCAACGCTGCCGCTCATCACGGGGTTAGATTCGAATCGCCGGGCGCAATCCGGCTTACACGAGGTGACTGTGATGGCGAAGAAGGACATCCATGTGGTTCCGCACCAGGACGGCTGGGCCGTGCGCAAGGAAGGGAACGATCGCGCGTCGAGGGTGGTCGACACCCAGAAGGAGGCGACGCAGATCGCGCGTGACCAGGCAAGGAGGGAGCAGGTCGAGGTCGTGATCCACCGTCGCGACGGCAGGATCCGCGACAGCGACAGCTACGGGAACGATCCACACCCGCCCAAGGACAAGGTGCGGTGAGGCTTGGCGCCGGCCAGGCTGCGGCCTGGTCGGCCCTTTCGGAGGGGCAGGTGGATTCGAAATGCTCTGTGTCGGCGCAGCTGGCCGCCCTCGAGGCGCGACTTCGGCGTCGCGGCTGCTGGCGCGGCCGGCCGGTCTTCTACCAGGTGCTCGAGGATGAGCTCGTGCCAATCCTGGCCATGGCCGAGGATCCAGCGCTCGTGCGCGAGCGCGTCCGGACGATGCTTCTGGCGCTCGGGCACAAGCCAGAGCCGCCGAAGCTGCCAGGTGTCGCTAGCGATGCAGCGCCGCTGTGTGTCGTGCCTAATCGATCTGGCGGCTAGAGGTTGGTCTTCAGCCAGCTGGAGCATTCCTGATTGAATCCTGTCCAAGCACCCTCGCCCGTTAGTTTGACTACCAGCAATTCATCGTTCGCATCGATGTGCCGCGCAAGGGCATCACGGATGGTGATCGCAGGCCCGTCGTGCTTGATGATCCAGGTCGAATCAAGGCAATGCCACCAATTGGAGCCGAGTTTCTTGATGGCCTCAATAAGGCTGGTGTAGTCCTTGCCTGCTTTGTTGAGATCGTAGCCAATCAAATAAGACGCCATGTCCCTCTCCCCGTGGGTCTGAGCGCTTATTGGACGCATACGGAGGGGGAAGGTGAAGGCGGCCAACCCTCCGTAATATGGGCCACCTGACCTAGCCGTGACGCAGGTTCCACGGGCTTAGGTCCGTAATTCAAAATGGCCTAAGCGACGGATTTGAGGGCTGATCGCAAGAGACTTTTAATCCGCTGGTCGTTGGTTCGATTCCAACACGGCCCACCATCCGACGTAGAGCCGACCCATGGTCGGCTGCACGGAAGCCGACCATGGGTCGGCTCTACATGTGGACTGGATTGCGCTCGGCATCCAGGCGGATGGTGCGGTCGGCGATCGCGGGCCAGGTCTGCATCGCCTGGCGGCTCACGCGTTCGAAGAACTGCACGAAGCGCATCACCTGCGGATGGGTCATGGCCTGGCGATCCGGGTTCTGCGCCTGCAGCGTCTGCTCCTGCTGCCAGCGCCACTTCGGCACGATGTCGAAACCGGGGCCCTGCAGGAACAGCATGTTCGGCAACCACTCCCATAGCGGCGGGTAGTCGCGGCCGAGGCAGGTGTTGCTCCAGCGCCGCCAGATGCCGTCCGGATCCTCCTCGCGCTCGAGCCGGTTGAGCGGCTCGGCCAGATCGTCGGGCGCTTGCGGCGGAACCTTCAGGAACCAGCCTTCCAGCACGACCAGGTCCGCGTGCGCCACTTCCGGCCACTGCGACTCGGGCAGGCGGTCGTCGGCGATCTTGTCGAAGCGGGGCAGGCGGGTCGGCCGCCCCTGCGCCAGCGCGTCGATCACCGCGCAGGCCAGGGCCGGGTCGTGGGTGCCGGGCACCCCGCGGGTCGCGCATAGAGGATGGACTTCCCGGCCCAGGCGCTGGCGCTCGGCGTGGCCGAGGTAGAAGTCGTCGATGGACAGCGGCACCACCGTGAAGCCCTGCGCGCGGCCGTGTTCGGCCAATTGCAGCGAAAGGGTTGATTTGCCGGTGCCCTGCAAGCCGGCGATGGCGAAAACCTTGCCGGCCGATCGGGCCATGTCGAAGACATCGGAAACGAACCCGGGCGCGTAGCCGGCGGCCGGGTGCTTGTGCGTGGGGTCCATCGGGCGACAATAGCGCAATGGACGAGAATCCTGCCGCCACGCCCGACGATCCGCTGTACGCCGAAGCGCTCGCGGAGTTCCGCCGCCTGTTCGACGCCGCCGCCGCGGCCGGCGAGCCGGATCGCACCGCGATGACCCTGGCGACGGCCACGCTCGATGCGCGGCCGTCCGCGCGCACGGTGCTGCTCAAGGCCTTCGATCCGCGCGGCTTCGTGTTCTACACCCACCTGGACGGGCGCAAGGGCCGGGAGCTGCAGGCGAACCCGTACGCGGCGCTGCTGTTCCATTGGCCGCGTGTCGGCGAAGGCGTGCAGGTGCGGATCGAGGGGCGGGTGCACATCGTTCCCGACGAGGAGGCCGACGCCTACTTCGCCACCCGTCCCCGCGGCAGCCAGCTCGGCGCCTGGGCCTCGCTGCAGTCGGAAACACTGGAGGCGCGCGAGGCCTTCGAGCAGCGGCTTGCGGAAGTGGAGCAGCGTTTCGAAGGCCACGAGGTACCGCGCCCGCCGCGCTGGACCGGATTCCGGGTGCGCCCGCGCTGGATCGAGTTCTGGTACGCGGCGCAGTTCCGCTGGCACGAGCGGGTGCTGTACGAGCGCGACGTCGCCGCGCACTGGTCGAAGCGGATGCTGTATCCGTGACCGGTGCGATCGGCCCGCAACGCATCGTCTGCCTGACCGAGGAACCCACCGAAGTCCTGTACGCGCTCGGCGAGCAGGACCGGATCGTCGGCATCAGCGGCTTCACCGTGCGCCCGCCGCGGGCGCGGCGCGAGAAGCCCAAGGTCAGTGCCTTCACCAGCGCGAAGATCGACGCGATCCTGGCGCTGCAGCCGGATTTCGTGGTCGGCTTCTCCGACATCCAGGCCGACATCGCCGCCGGGCTGGTGCGCCGTGGCGTGGAAGTGTGGATCAGCAACCACCGCAGCGTGGACGGCATCCTCGACTACGTCCGCCGGCTCGGGGCGCTGGTCGGCGCGTCGGACCGCGCGAATGCGTACGCCGATGAACTCAAGCGCGGCGTGGACGCGATCGCCGCCGACGCCGCGCGCTTGCCGCGGCGGCCGAAGGTCTATTTCGAGGAATGGGACGAACCGCCGATCACCGGCATCCGCTGGGTCGCCGAGCTGATCCGCATTGCCGGCGGCGACGACATCTTTCCCGAGCGCGCGACGGAACCGCTGGCGAAAGCCCGTATCCTCGAGGACGCCGGCGAGGTCGTGCGCCGCACGCCGGACATCATCCTCGGCTCCTGGTGCGGCAAGAAGTTCCGCCCGGACAAGGTCGCCGCGCGCCCAGGCTGGGACGCGATTCCCGCGGTCCGCGACGGCCAGCTGTTCGAGGTGAAGTCGCCGATCATCCTGCAGCCGGGACCGGCGGCGCTGACCGAAGGCGTTGGCGAGATCGCGAGGATCATCCGCGAATGGGCGGGCAGGGATCGGTGATGCCTCGTAGCACCCGACCCATGGTCGGGTGACCTTTAACAAAAGCGAAAAGAAAGCCGACCATGGGTCGGCTCTACAGGTCCCTTCAATCGTTCGCGGCCGAAAGCTCCCGCCCGCGCGCCGTCGCCGCCCGGATCGCCGCCTCCACCAGCGTGCGGAAACCGCCCGCCTCGAACGTCTCGATCGCCGCCTGGGTGGTGCCGCCCGGCGAGGTGACCCGCCTGCGCAGCTCGTCCGCCCCGGCATCGCCTTCGGTGAGCATGCGCGCGGCACCCAGGATCGTCTGCAGGACGAGCGTGCGCGCGGCGTCCGCCGGCAGGCCTTCGCGCTGCGCCGCGGCCTGCATCGCCTCGGCGAGCAGGAACACGTAGGCGGGGCCGCTGCCGGAGGTCGCGGTCACCGCGTCCATCAGCGCCTCGTCGCCGATCCACACCGTCTCCCCCGCGGCCGACAGCAGCGATTGCGCCGCCTCGCGCCCGGCGCCATCCACGCGCGGATTGGCAAACAGGCCGGTCACGCCCGCGCCGAGCAGGGCCGGCGTATTCGGCATGCAGCGCACCACCGCGATGCCGCCGCCGAGCCAGGCCTCGATCTGCGACGAGGTGATCCCGGCGGCGATCGACACCACCAGCGGCCGCGCCTCCTGCGCCAGCGGCGCCAGCGCCTCGCAGACGCCGCGCAGCACCTGCGGCTTCACCGCCAGCACCCAGGTGCCCGCGCCGTCGATCGCGCCGGCGTTCGCGTCCACGACCTCGACCCCGAAGTCGCGGCGCAACGCCTCGCGCAATTCCGGCACCGGCTCCGAGACGCGGATCGTGGCGGCGTCGCGGCCGCGCGCGACCAGCCCGCCGATCAGGCTGCGGGCCATGTTGCCGCCACCGATGAAGGCGATGGTGTCCTGGCTCATCGAGGGGATCTCCTTTCGCCGAACAGGGCGGTTCCGATCCTGACCATGGTCGCACCTTCGGCGATCGCCATTTCGGCATCGCCGCTCATGCCCATGGACAGGGTGTCGCACCCGGGGTGCGCCGTGCGCAGGCGCTCGAACAGCTCGCGCATGCGCCGGAAGCTGTCGCGCCGCCGGGCCAGCTCGGGGAAGGGTGCGGGGATCGCCATCAGGCCGCGCAGCCGCAGCTCGGGCCGCGCCGCGACCTCCGCGGCCAGCGCCGCGACATCGCCGGGCCGGCAGCCGTGCTTGCCCGCTTCGGCGTCGATGTTGACCTGCAGCAGCACGTTGAGCGGCCGCGCCGGGTCGTGTGCATCCCCGCGCGCCTTCGCCAGCGCGCGCACCAGCTTCGTCCGGTCCACGGTCTGCACCCAGTCGAACAGGCGCGCCGCCAGTGCGGCCTTGTTCGACTGCAGGTGGCCGATGAGGTGCCATTCCAGTCCCTCGACGCCCAGGCCGGCCAGCGCGGTCTGCTTGGCCTGCGCCTCCTGCACGTAGTTCTCGCCGAACGCGGGGACCTCGCCGGGGCGCGCGTGGCGCCAGGCCGCGGCCAATTCCGCGACCGCCGTCGCGTCCTGGAACTTGCTCACCGCCAATAATCGGGGGGATGGCCGACCGGCCAGCCGTGCCGCGTTTTCAAGCGTTTGCAGGAGCCGGGGCAGGGGTTCTGGCATTTGCGCCTATACTGCCGCAACGCGGCCAAGACGATCCAGCGACGGGGGAGCTACCAAGCAATGGATATCGCCGAACTGCTGGCCTTCTCGGTGAAGAACAAGGCGTCGGACCTGCATCTTTCGGCGGGCCTGCCGCCGATGATCCGGGTCGACGGCGACGTGCGCCGGATCAACATCCCGGCGCTGGACCACAAGCAGGTGCACGCGCTGGTCTACGACATCATGTCGGACAAGCAGCGCCGCGACTACGAGGAATTCCTCGAGGTCGACTTCTCGTTCGAGATCTCCGGCCTGGCCCGCTTCCGCGTCAACGCCTTCAACCAGAACCGCGGCGCCGGCGCCGTGTTCCGCACCATTCCCTCCGAGGTGCTCACCCTCGAGCACCTGGGTTGCCCGAAGATCTTCCAGGACCTGATCGACCAGCCGCAGGGCCTGATCCTGGTGACCGGGCCGACCGGCTCGGGCAAGTCGACCACGCTGGCGGCGATGCTCGACCACATCAACAAGAACGAGTACGGGCACATCCTCTCGGTCGAGGACCCGATCGAGTTCGTGCACACCTCGCAGAAGTGCCTTGTGAACCAGCGCGAGGTGCACCGCGACACGCACGGCTTCAGCGAGGCGCTGCGCTCGGCGCTGCGCGAGGACCCGGACTACATCCTGGTCGGCGAAATGCGCGACCTGGAGACGATCCGCCTGGCCCTGACCGCGGCCGAGACCGGCCACCTGGTGTTCGGCACCCTGCACACCTCGTCGGCGGCCAAGACCATCGACCGCATCATCGACGTGTTCCCCGCCGGCGAGAAGCCGATGGTGCGCTCGATGCTGTCGGAGTCGCTGCGCGCGGTGATCTCGCAGGCGCTGCTGAAGAAGATCGGCGGCGGCCGCACGGCGGCGTGGGAGATCATGGTCGGAACCCCGGCCATCCGCAACCTGATCCGCGAGGACAAGGTCGCGCAGATGTACTCCGCCATCCAGACCGGCCAGCAGTACGGCATGATGACCCTCGACCAGCACCTGCAGGAGCTGGTGAAGCGTTCGCTGATCGCCAAGCAGCAGGCGCGTGAGTACGCCAAGGACAAGCGGCTGTTCGACTGACCGCCTGGAGCACCCCATGAGCACTCCCAATCCGACCGGAAGCGGCATCGACTTCACCTCGTTCCTGAAGCTGATGGCGCACCAGAAGGCGTCCGACCTGTTCATCACCGCGGGCATGCCGCCATCGATGAAGGTGCACGGCAAGATCACCCCGATCACGCAGAGCCCGCTGACCTCGCAGCAGTCCCGCGACCTGGTGCTGAACGTGATGACCCCGCCGCAGCGCGAGGAGTTCGAGCGCACCCACGAGTGCAACTTCGCGATCGGCGTCGCCGGCGTCGGCCGCTTCCGCGTCTCCTGCTTCTACCAGCGCAACCAGGTGGGCATGGTTTTGCGCCGGATCGAGACCCGGATCCCGACCGTGGACGAGCTGTCGCTGCCGCCGATCATCAAGACCCTGGCGATGACCAAGCGCGGCATCATCATCTTCGTCGGCGCGACGGGCACCGGTAAATCGACTTCGCTCGCGGCGATGATCGGCTACCGCAACCAGAACTCCACCGGGCACATCATCACCATCGAGGACCCGATCGAATTCGTGCACAAGCACGAAGGCTGCATCATCACCCAGCGCGAGGTCGGCATCGACACCGAAAGCTGGGAAGCGGCGCTGAAGAACACCCTGCGCCAGGCGCCGGACGTGATCATGATCGGCGAGGTCCGCACCCGCGAAGGCATGGACCACGCGATCGCCTTCGCCGAGACCGGCCACCTGGTGCTGTGCACGCTGCACGCCAACAACGCCAACCAGGCGATGGACCGCATCATCAACTTCTTCCCCGAGGACCGGCGCCAGCAGCTGCTGATGGACCTGTCGCTGAACCTCAAGGGCGTGGTCGCGCAGCAGCTCATCCCGACCCCGGACGGCAAGGGCCGCCGGGTGGCGATGGAGATCCTGCTGGGCACGCCGCTGGTCCAGGACTACATCCGCGACGGCGAGGTCGGCAAGCTGAAGGAGGTCATGAAGGAATCGACCAACCTCGGCATGAAGACCTTCGACCAGGCCCTGTTCGAGCTCTACCAGGCCGGCGAGATCAGCTACGAGGACGCGCTGCGCTACGCCGACTCGGCCAACGAGGTGCGCCTGCGGATCAAGCTGGCGCAGGGCGGCGACGCCAAGACGCTGTCGGCCGGGCTGGACGGCGTCGGCCTGTCGGAAACCGAGAACAAGTAGCCGTTCACGGCGCGGGCCAGGCGTCCCGCGCGTCTTCGCCGCGGGCGTGGCGCGGGCGCCGGGCGGTCGACTCCGAAAGGCCGAGCAGGCGCATCAGCGCGATCGCGTCGAAGGGTGCGTGCACCTTGGCGTCGTTGTCGAAATAGTAGAACACGTCGCCCCGGCGCGCCCAGCGCCGCAGCTTCCCGGCCCAGCGCCGCAATGCCGCCGGCGCATAGCCGCTGACGTAGAGCTGCTCGTCGCCGTGCAGGCGGACGTAGGTGAAGTCGCCCGTCTGTTCCTCCCAGGCCGGGAATTTCCCGGCGCTGTCGGCCACCACCAAGGCGATGCCATGCTTGCGGAGCAAGGCCAGCGACTCGCGGCTGCCGAAGCTTTCATGGCGCGGCTCCAGCGCGTGCCGCAACGGTCGCACCGCGTCGAAGCGGAAGTGCGCCGGCAACTGCCAGAGCATCGGCCCGAGCTTGGCGCCCAGGCGCAGCACGCCGGAGGCCAGGAAGTTGGCCAGTGGCGTCTCCACCCCGCGCAGGCGCAGCATGTGGGTCAGGTAACGCGGGCCTTTGACCGCGAACACGAAGCCGTCGGGCGTGGCATCGTGCCAGGCCTGGTAGCTGGCCGGCGTCTGCAGCGAATAGAACGAGCCGTTCAGCTCGATGCTGCCGAATCGCGCGGACGCATATTCGAGCTCGCGGCGCTGCGCCAGGCCGTCGGGGTAGAACACCCCGCGCCAGGGAGCGTAGCGCCAGCCGGAAATGCCGATGCGGATCGCCATGCGGCGATCCTGCGGCATCGCATGTGATCAGGGCGCCTCGAGCCCCAGCACATCCAGGCCCTGTTCGAAGCGGACGTCGATCGGGATGCCGGCGGCCTCGAGCTTCTTCAGGTCCGCCGCAAGCGCCTCGCCGACCACGCCCTGCTCGTCGGTGAGCTGCTTCGCGGCGGCATAGTCGCCGTCGCCCTGGATCGTGAGCAGCTTGCGGCTCAGCGCCTCGATCGCCTCGTGGAACTTCGCCGCATCCACCCGGTAGCGGCCGGTCTGCGGGTCGCGCGCGAAGGCGCCGTGGTCGGCGAAGAAGTTGAACCGGACCATGTTCGCCTTGGCGTGCGCGTCGGCGGCACCGAAGCGCACCGAGCGCAGGATCCCGGCGAGGAAGGTGACGTAGTTGTCCATCAGCTTCCCTTCGTCCAGTTCGCCCTTGGCCGCCAGCGACTCGACCATGTACAGGCCGAGCACGTCGGCCTTGCCTTCCTCGAAGCTGCCGGCGTAGTCCTTCAGCGCCTCGGACACGGTGCCCTTGCCATCCAGCGTGTTCTTGATCCCGAGCCCGTGCGCGACCTCGTGGAACATCGTGTTCTGGAAGAACGCGTCGAAGGTGACGTTCTCGAGCTGGTCCTCGGCGATCAACTGCTTCGCGATCGGCACCATGATGGTGTCGAACTTCGCCTGCATCACGTTTTCCAGCTGCAGCCGGCGGGTGCCCTTGGCCAGCTGCACCGCCTCGTCGTTGGGCAGGTTGATGGCAATGGTCTTGGCGCCGACATTGGCGTTGCCGCCGTAGTAGACCGCCTCGTAGGCGCCGAGGTCGGCGTTGGAGCCGGGGGTTTCGGCCTTGTACTTCGCCTCCACCGGCAGGCCGCGCTGCAGTTCGGGCAGGAACGCCGCGAAGCGCGCCAGGCGCTCGCTCCAGTCCTGGTCCTTGATCAGCACCAGGCCCTCGTAGGCGGTCTTGTAGCCGAACAGCTGGTCCTCGTAGCTCTCGATCGGGCCGATCACCACGTCCACCGGGTTGTGCTTCATGTCCATCCAGGCCATGTCGCTGGGCTGGAAGTCGTCGCTGAGCAATGCGTCGGCGCGCATCGCCAGGTAGGCCGCGAACTCGCGGTCCTCGCTGAGCTGCGCGGCCTCGCGGAGCAGCGCGGCGGCGCGCTCCAGGTCGGCCTTGTAGGCCTCGTGGTAGGGCACCGTCACAAGCTTGCCGGCGTCGTCGCGGCGCAGCAGCGTGTACCAGGAGGCCTTGTCGGGCAGGTCGGCCTGTTCGAACTCCTCGCGGGTCATGTCCTCGGGGTAGAACGCGCCGCCCGGCGGGCGCGGGCCGATGCCGGGCAGGATCGGCGCGTCGGCGTTGAGCCGGTCCCAGGGCCCGAAGTTGAGCGTGAGCCAGTCGCGGGTGGCCGCGTCCGGCGCGCGGGCCAGCAGCTCGTCCCGGTCGCCCGGCCAGGACTGCTTCCAGTACAGGTCGTCCATCACCTGGCTGGCCTGCACCAGCAGCGCGATCATGCGCTTGCTGTCCGCGCCGAACGCGGACAGGTCCGCCTTCAGCGGCACCGTGGCGTAGTCCCCGGCATGCTGTTCCGCATAGCTTTGTTGCGGTGCAGTGCCGGCCGTGTCCGTGCTGGCGCCGGCGTCCGGCGCACGGTCGCCGCGGCAGGCGGCCAGGGCCAGCGCGACCGTGGCCGCGAGCAGGAGGGGGCGGGCAGGGGCGAAGGCGTGCATGGCGGCTCCGGAGGGTGCGAAGGCGCCATCCTAGCGCAGGCTAGAATGGCCGCATGGAAGCGCCGCAGTCCTATCCGCATTCGCTGGCCAACCAGATCCTGGTCGCGCTGCCGACGCTGGCCGACCCGAACTTCTCGCGCAGCGTCACCCTGATCTGCCAGCACGACGCCGACGGCGCGATGGGCGTGACCATCAACCGCCCGTCCGAGTACACCCTGGGCGAGGTGTTCCGGCAGATGGGCATCGAGAGCGGCGACGAGGCGCTCTGCGCGCGCCCGGTGGTCTCCGGGGGCCCGGTGCACCCCGAGCGCGGGTTCGTCCTGCACGATGGGGAACACGCCTGGGATTCAAGCCTTGCGATCGCCGACGGCCTGTACGTGACCACCTCGCGCGATGTGCTCGAGGCCCTCGCCAGCGGCGAGGGACCGCGCTCGGCGACGGTGGCGCTGGGCTGCGCCGGCTGGGGGGCCGGGCAGCTCGAGCAGGAGCTGGTCGAGAACAGCTGGCTTACCGTGCCCGCCGACCACGAACTGGTGTTCGAGATGCCGCTGCCGCTGCGCTGGCAGGCCGCCGCCAGCCGGATCGGCGTGGACCTGTCGCGGCTCACGGACTACAGCGGCCATGCCTGAGCCGACCACCGACGCGATCCGCCGCGATGGCACCGTGCTCGGCTTCGACGTCGGCGCGCGCCGGATCGGGGTCGCGGTCGGCAGCGCTTTCGGGCATGGCGCGCGGGCGCTGGCGGTCGTGGACGTGCATGCGCAGGGGCCGGACTGGCCGGCGATCGACCGCCTGCAGCGCGAATGGCGCCCCGACGGCTTCGTGGTCGGCGACCCGATGACCCTCGACGGCGGCGACCAGCCGATCCGCCGCGTCGCGCATGCCTTCGCCGGCGAGCTGCGCGCGCGCTACGACCTTCCGGTGGTGCTGGTGGATGAGCGCGCCAGCTCGATCGAGGCCGCGCAGCGCTTCGCCGCCGACCGCGCCGAAGGGCGCAAGCGCCGCCGCGACGCCGCGGCACTGGACGCCGTGGCGGCCGCGGTGATCGTCGAGCGCTGGCTGGCCGCGCCGCAGGACGCCATCCCCGTGAACCCGTCGCCCGCATGAGCCTTCAACTCGATCCGCAGGGCCGCCTGCGCCACCTGCTCACCCTCGAGGGCCTGCCGCGGCCGTTGCTCGAGCGCCTGCTCGACCGTGCCGACGCGTTGTCCGGCCACGCCCATGGCGGCACCTCGATGCGCGGCGTGCTCGCCGGCAAGGCGGTGTGCACGCTGTTCTTCGAGCCGTCCACCCGCACCCGTTCCAGCTTCCAGCTCGCGGCGGCGCGGCTGGGCGCGGACACGCTCAGCTTCGATGCCTCGACCTCGTCGACCACCAAGGGCGAGGCCGACGCCGACACCCTGCGCACCCTCGAGGCCATGGGCGTGCAGGGCTTCATCGTGCGCCATGCGCGCGAAGGCGCGGTCGCCGCGCTCGCCGAGGTGGCGGGCGAGGGCACCGCGCTGGTCAATGCCGGCGACGGGCGCCATGCGCACCCGACCCAGGGCCTGCTGGACATGCTCACGCTGCGCCAGGTGAAGGGGCGCGACTTCTCCGCGCTCAAGGTGCTGATCGTCGGCGACGTGAAGCACTCGCGGGTGGCGCGCTCGGACCTGCACGCCTTGCGCACGCTCGGTTGCGGCGAGATCCGGGTCTGCGGGCCCGCGTCGCTGCTGCCCGCGGCCTCCGAACTGGACGGCTGCCATGTCGGCACCGACTTCGACGCCGCGCTGGTCGGCGTGGACGCGGTGATGGCCCTGCGCCTGCAGCGCGAGCGCATGGAAAGCGGACTGGTGGCGTCGCTGGAGGACTACCACCGGGACTTCGGTGTCACCGAGGCGCGCCTGGCACGCATGGCGCCCGACGCGGTGGTCATGCATCCCGGGCCGATGAACCGCGGTGTGGAGATTTCCGACGAAGTCGCCGACGGCTGGCGCTCGGTGGTCCTGCGCCAGGTCCGCAACGGCGTCGCCGTGCGCATGGCCGTGCTCGAGGAACTGCTGGGCTGATTCGACCGGCCGTCCCCGCGGCGGCTACCGCAACAGGACGAGCGTCGCCAGGCCGAGGAAGCTGAGGAATCCGATTACGTCTGTGACGGTGGTGAGGATCACGCCGCCGGCGAGCGCCGGGTCGTAGCCCATGCGCTTGAGCGTGAGCGGCACCAGTACGCCGGCCAGCGCGGCGGCGCACAGGTTGATGGTGAGCGCGATGCCGATCACCAGCGAGATGCCGATGCTGCGGAACCACACCAGCGCGACCAGCGCGACCAGGGTGCCGAGCATCAGCCCGTTGAGCAGCGCCACGCGGATCTCCTTCCACAGCAGCACGCCCGCATTGCTGGCGCCGACCTGGCCCAGCGCGAGGCCGCGGACCATCAGCGCCAGCACCTGGGTGCCGGCGTTGCCGCCCATGCCCGCGACGATCGGCATCAGCACCGCCAGCGCCACGATCTGCTCCAGCGCGCCCTCGAACTGCCCGACCACGCTGGCGGCGAGGAACGCGGTGACCAGGTTGACCCCCAGCCACACCACGCGGCCGCGCACCGCGCGCCGCACCGGGCTGAACAGATCCTCATCCTCGTCCAGACCCGCGGCGCCCAGCGCCTGGTGCTCGGCCTGCTCGCGGATGATGTCGACCACGTCGTCGATGGTGATGCGGCCGAGCAGGATGTTGTTCTCGTCCACCACCGGCGCCGAGATCCAGTCGTGGTCGGAGAACTGGCGCGCAACTTCCACCTCGGACTCGCCGACGTCGATGGCCGGCTGCTCGTCGTCCAGCAGCGAGTTGATCGGCGTGTTCGCCTCGTGGGTCAGCAGCGCCTGCAGCGCGATCCGGCCCAGGTACTGGTGCCGGCGGCTGACCACGTAGAGATGGTCGGTGTGGTCGGGCAGCTCGCCGCGCAGGCGCAGGTATCGAAGGACCACGTCCACCGTGGTGTCGGTGCGCACCGTCACCACGTCGGGGTTCATCAGGCGGCCAGCGGTGCCTTCCGGGTAGGACAGGACCTGCTCGAGGCGCTCGCGGTTCTCGCGGTCCATCGAGCGCAGGACTTCGTCGATCACCGCCTCGGGCAGGTCCTCGACCAGGTCGGCGAGGTCGTCGATGTCCAGGTCCTCGACCGCGGCGACGATCTCGTCCGGGTCCATGTCCGCAATCAGGCCCTCGCGGACCTCGTCACCGACGTGCAGCAGGACCTCACCGTCGTCCTCGGTATCGACCAGGCCCCAGACCACGGTGCGCTGGCCGGGGGGGAGCGATTCGAGCAGGTTGCCGATCTCGGCCGGGGACAGGGTGTTGACCAGCCGCTTGACCGGGCCGAGGCGGCCGCTGTCGAGCGCGTCCGAGAGCAGACGCAGCTGGCGTGCGGTCTTGTCGTGGCGGACGGCTTCGGCCATTGCGGCTTCCGGCGGGTTGGCGGGCACCCGGCGCGTCGCGACACGCAGGTACCGAGGTCAGGCGTTCATAGCCGCCTCATTATCCCTTCACCCGTCGGACTTTCCCAGCCCGGTGGGAAGGTTGCGTTGCAGCCAGGCCTCGATGCCGGCGCGGCCGCGCGCGCGCATCAGCGCGGGCAGCCGGCCGCGCAGCTGGCCGAGGTCGAGGCCGCGGATGGCCCGCCGGACCTCCAGCAGCGTGCCCGGATGCATGCTCAGTTCCTCGATCCCCAGCGCCAGCAGCAGCGGCACGAACAACGGATCGCCGGCCATTTCGCCGCAGACCGACACCGCCCGGCCGCGCGCGCGCGCGGTCCGCGCGACCTGGTACAGCAGCCGCAGCACCGCCGGATGCAGGGGCGAGTACATCGGCGCCAGCGCATCGTTGTTGCGGTCCACGGCCAGCAGGTACTGGACCAGGTCGTTGGTGCCCAGCGAAACGAAATCGAGGGCGTCGATGAAGGAGGGCAGGGCGATCGCCGCCGCGGGCACCTCGATCATCGCGCCGAGCGGGATCTTCTCCGCCACCTCCTGGCCCTGCGCGCGCAGCGCGGCGACCACCGCGTCCAGGCGCACCTGCACCGCCAGCACTTCCTCGCGCGCGGCGACCATCGGCAGCAGCAGCCGCACCGGGCCGTAGCCCGAGGCGCGCGCGATCGCCCGCAGCTGGGTGTCGAACAGCTCCGGCCGGGCCAGCGACAGGCGCACGCCGCGCAGGCCCATGGCCGGGTTGGGCTCGTTTTCCAGGGCCAGTCCGGTCTTGTCGGCCTTGTCCGCGCCGACGTCGAGGGTGCGGATCGTCACCGTGCGCCCGGTCATGCCCAGCACCAGGTCGCGGTAGGCACGGAACTGCGCTTCCTCGTCGGGCAGCTCGCGACTGCCCAGGAACAGGAACTCGGTGCGGTACAGGCCGACGCCGGCCGCGCCGAGCGCATGCGCCTCGGCCACGTCCGCGCGCGACTCCGCGTTCGCCCACAGCTTGATGTCCACGCCGTCGAGCGTGCGCGAGGGTTCGCGCCGCAGGCGCCGCAGCTGCTTGCGCTCGCGCGCCTGCTCGCGCAGCCGGGCGCGGTGTTCGCGCAGGTCGGCCGGCGCGGGTTCCACCACCACCCGGCCGCGGCCGCCGTCCACTGCGAGCACGTCGCCGTCGTTGATCTTCTGCAGGGCGCCGGCGGCGCCGACCACCAGCGGCAGGTGCAGGCTGCGGGCCAGGATCGCGGTATGCGACAGCGGATTGCCGCTGGTGGTGACCACCGCCATCACCCCCTGGCCCTGCAATTGCGCCAGTTCCGCGGGCGCGACGTTGTCGGTCACCAGGATCTCGCCGGCGATGCCCGGCACCGCGGGGCCGTCGCCGATGTCGCGATGCAGCGCGGCGTGGATGCGGCCGATGACCTGGTCCACGTCGTCGATCCGGCTGCGCAGGTAGTCGTCGTCCATGCCGGCGAACACGCCGGCGAGGCGGTTGCGCTGCACGCGCAGGGCGTAGTCCGCGGTGTAGCGCCCCTCGCGGATCAGGTCGTCGAGCCCGTGCAGCAGTTCCGGGTCGTCGAGCAGCAACGCGTGCAGGTCGAGGAACTCGCCGACCTCCTGGGCCAGGGCGCCGTGCAGGCGCGCGCGCAGCCCGTGCATTTCTGCGCGGACGATGCGGATCGCGTCATGCAGCCGCGCCAGCTCCGCATCGACGTCCTCGACCCGCTCCTCGACGACCTCCAGCACATGCGGGAGCCGCACCCGGGCGCGCCCCAGCGCGCTGCCGCGCGAGGCGCCCTGCCCGGCGAGCTCGCGCCGCATCAGGCGTCCTCGTCGAAGCAGCGGTCGAACAGCGCGCAGACGGCGTCCGCGGCCGCGTCCTCGTCCTCACCCTGCACCCGCAGCAGGACCGGCGTGCCCTGGCCTGCGGCCAGCAGCATGACGCCCATGATGCTCTTGGCGTTGACCTCGCGGCCCTTGGCCGAAATCGTGGCGTTGCTGCGGTAGGCCGAGAGCACCTGCACCAGCTTGGCGGTGGCGCGGGCGTGCAGGCCGAGTCGGTTGCTGACGGTGAGTTCGCGTTCGATCACGTAAGGGCCTCAGGCATCGTCGCGGACGACGCCGTTGCGCGCGCCCGCGGCGGCGACCGCGGGCAGTTGGTCCAGGCCGAGCTCGGCATAGTTCATCACCCGCAGCAGCATCGGCAGGCCCAGCCCCGAGACCCGCCGCACCGGCGTGCCCAGGTGGGCCAGCTTGGCGGCGAGGTTGCTGGGGGTCGAGCCGTAGAGGTCGGTCAGCACCAGCACGCCCTCGCCCTGGTCGACCCGGCGCAATGCCGCGCTCGCCGCCGGCAGCACCGCGTCGGGATCGGCGTCGAAGGCCAGCTCGAAGGCTTCGGCCTTCAAGGGCAGGTTGGGCATCAGCTTGCCGGCCACCGCGAGCAACGCGGTACCGACACCAAGATGGGTGACGAGGAGGACGCCGACGGCCATGCCGCCAAGTCTAGCGTGCCGCGGTCAGTCCAGTTCGCGGTGGTGTACGGCGACCTCGCCCCAGCCGCGGTCGCGGAAGTGCGCGGCGAGGCGCTCGGCAAGGTAGACCGAACGATGGCGGCCGCCGGTGCAGCCGAAGGCGACCGTCGCATAGCTGCGGGTATCGCCGCGCAGGCGCGGCAGCCAGTCGTCGAGGAAGGCGGCGACCTGGTTGGCGAAGGCGGCCACCTCCGGTTGCGCGTCGAGGTGCTCGCGGACCTGCGGGTCGCGCCCGGACAGGGGCCGCAGCACCGGGTCCCAGTGCGGATTGGGCAGCACCCGCGCGTCGAACACGAAGTCGGCGTCGGCAGGCACGCCGCGGCGATAGGCGAAGGATTCGAACAGCAGCGAGAGGGTCTCGTCGCTGCCCAGGCCGAACTCGGTGATCACCTGCCGGCGCAGCTGGTGCACGTTGAGCCCGCTGGTGTCGATCACCACGTCGGCGACCTGGCGCAACGGCTTGAGCACCTGCCGTTCCAGCGAGATCGCGTCGGCCAGGGCCAGGCCGAGGTGGCTCAGCGGGTGCCGGCGGCGGGTATCGGCATAGCGGCGCAGCAGCACCGTGTCCTCGGTGTCGAAGAACACCAGGCGCGGATCGAGCCCGAGCTCGCCGACCGCCGACAGCCATTCCGGGATTCGCGCCAGGTCGCTGTTGCGGTTGCGCACGTCGATGCCGACGCCCAGCTTCTCCGGGGTGCGCTCGCCGCCGGTGACGCTGCGCACGAACGAGGGCAGCAACTCGGCGGGCAGGTTGTCCACGCAGTAGAACCCCAGGTCCTCCAGGGTCTTCAGCGCCACCGACTTGCCCGAGCCGGACATGCCGCTGACCACGATCATCTGCGAGCCGCTCGCCTGGGTCATTCCGCACGCTCGAGGAAGTGGCTGTGCCGGGCCATGAACGCCGCCGCCGGGTCCACGCCCTTGGCCCGGAGGATGTGCATGCGCGCCGCCGCCTCGGTGAGCACCGCCAGGTTGCGGCCGGCGATCACCGGCAGGGTCACCGTGGGCACGTCGAGGTCGAGCACCCGGCGCGAGGACAGGTCGCCGGTGATCCGCTCGATGCCGTCGCCGGCCGCGGCGCCGGGCGCCGGCGGCGCGGTGAGGTGCACGATCAGGCGCAGGTACTTGTTCCGCTTCACCGCGGTGTCGCCGAACATGTCGCGGATGTTGAGCACGCCCAGGCCGCGGACCTCGAGCAGGTCCTGCAGCAGCTCCGGGCAGGTGCCGTCGAGCACGTCCGGCGCGATCTGGGTGAATTCCGGCGCGTCGTCGGCGACCAGGCGGTGGCCGCGGGTGATCAGCTCCAGCGCCAGCTCGCTCTTGCCCGCGCCGGCTTCGCCGGTGACCAGCACGCCGATCGAATAGATTTCCATGAACACCCCGTGCAGGGTCACCCGCGGCGCCAGGGTGCGCGCCAGGTGGTACTGCAGGTGGTTGAGCAGTTCGTGGCCGCGCTTGGGCGAAGACCACAGCGGGGTATCGGTTTCCTCCGCCGCGATGCGCAGGTCTTCCGGGCAGGGCTGGTCCTTGCTGATCACCAGCGCCAGCGGATTGAAGTGCATGATCTTCTGGATCGTTTCCCAACGCAGGCGCGAGTCGAGGCCATCCAGCCAGGTCAGTTCCTCGGTGCCGAGGATCTGCACCTTGTTCGGGTAGATCGCATTGAGGTAGCCGGCAAGCGACGGCCGCCTGGCGACGGTCTCGACCGATTCCAGCCGGTGCGCCGCGCCTTCCTGTCCGGCGATCCAGCGCAGTTCCAGGCGCTCGCGGAGCTGTTCGAACAACTCGCCGGCGGTGATCGACGCGGTCATGCCGCCTTGCCCCGGACCAGAAACGCGGCCAGCGCGTCGGGGTCGGGGGCCTGGCGCAACGCGTCGCGGAAGCCCGCGTCGGCGAACTGCTCCGCCAGTTCCGACAGCAGCTGCAGGTGTTGCTGGGTGAAGTGCTGCGGCACCGCCATGGCGAACACCAGGTCCACCGGCACGCCGTCGCTGGCGCCGAAGTCCACGGCTTGCGACAGCCGCAGGAAGGCGGCGCGGGCCTCGACGAACGCGCCGCAGCGGCCATGCGGGATCGCGACCCCGTAGCCGATCGCGGTGCTGCCCAGGCGTTCGCGCTGGCGCAGGCACTCGGCGATCGGCAGGGCGCCATCGGCGTCGTCGGCAAGCAACCGCGCCGCGGCGTCGAGCACCGCGTCGCGGTTTGCGGGGGCGTCCAGCACGGCGATGCGCTCGCGGCTGATCAGGTCCTTCAAGGGCATCGGCGGCCGTGCCTGGTCTTGGGTGCGGGCGACAGCCTAGGCGAAATCGCCCGAGCGTGCCGCACTCTCCGCGCGGCGGTGGGCGTCCACCTGCTTTTCCTTGTGCTTGACCAGCAACCGGTCGAGCTTGTCGGTGAGCAGGTCGATGGCCGCATACATGTCCACGCCGCTGGCGTCGGCGTGCACGGTGCGCCCGTTGATGCTGAGGGTGGCCTCGGCCCGATGGTCCGGCTTGTCCACGGCGAGGGTCGCGCGCACGTCCAGCGGATGGTCCGAATGGCGGCGCAGGCGCGAGAACTTGTTCTCGACGTAGTCGCGCAGGGCGGGAGTGACCTCGATCTGGTGGCCGTGGGTCTCGATGCGCATCGCAACCTCCTTCTCTCTGCCTGTGTGCCTGGTTCAAGCATGGCAAGGAATGCGCACGTTGCTGTGAACTTCCGGTTAAGCGGGGCGCAGGCGATCCTGCGACGAGGGGATGTTCATGGCCTCCCGGTATTTTGCCACCGTGCGCCGCGCCACCGGCACGCCGGCGGCCTTGAGGGCCTCGGCCAGGCGGGCGTCCGACAAGGGTTTGCGCGGGTCCTCGGCCTCCACCAGGCGCCGGATCATGGACTGGATGGCGGTGCTGGAGGCCCCGCCGCCGGCCCCGGTGTCGATGCCCGAGGCGAAGAATGCGCGCAGGGGCAGGGTGCCCCGGGGGGTACGCACGTACTTGCGCGCCACCGCGCGCGAGACCGTGGATTCGTGCACCCCGACCTCGGTCGCGACCTCGCGCAGGGTCAGGGGGCGCAGCGCCTGGTCGCCGAATTCCAGGAATCCCGATTGCTGGCGGACCAGGCAGCGGACCACCTTGAGCAGGGTCTCGCCGCGCTGCTGCAGGTTCTTCAGCAGCCAGCGGGCCTCCTGCAGGTGGCTGCGCAGGTAGCTGGCGTCCTCGCTGCTGGCCGCGCCGATCATCGCCTCGTAGCCGCGGTGGATGGTGAGTCGCGGCGCGTGCGAGGAGGACAGCGCGACCCGCCAGGTGCCGTGCTCGCGCCAGACCGTGGCGTCGGGCACCACGTAGCTGTCGGCCTCGACGCTGCCGACCTGGCCGCCGGGGCGGGGATCCAGGCTGCGCAGCAGGGCCAGGGCCTCGGCCACCTCGTCCTCGCTGCACTGCAGCTCCGGCGCCAGCCCGGCGACCCCGGCCCGGGGCAGGCGCTCGATCGCCTCGGCGGCAATGCGCCGGGCGATCGCCCGCCCCGGCGTGTCCTCGGGGAGCAGGGCAAGCTGCAGGGCCAGGCATTCGCCCAGGTCGCGCGCGCCGACCCCCGGCGGATCGAAGCGCTGCAGCTGGTGCAGCACCGCCAGGACCTCGTCCTCGCCGGGCGCCAGCCCCGGCCCGAGCGCCTCGCGCAGCGCCGCCAGCGATTCGCGCAGGTAGCCATCCTCGTCGATCGCGTCGATCAGGACCTCGGCAATGCGCCGGTCGCGCGGCGACAGGTGGCTCAGGTGGAGTTGCCAGAGCAGGTGGTCGCGCAGGGTTTCCGGAGCGGCCATGCGCTCGGCCGGGTCGCGGTCGTCCTCGCCGCCACCCGCGCCGCCGGTCCAGGCCTCGGCCGGCTCGCGCCATTCGTCGGCAGCGCCGTCGGCCCCGGCCGGGGCTTCAGCGCCAGGCGCGGCGGCGTCGTCCGGCCCGGCCTCGCCGGCTTCGGCCCAGTCGAGCAGCGGATTGCTCTCGACCGCGGCCGCAAGTTCGGCTCCCAGCTCGGTCGCCGACAGCTGCAGCAGGTGGATCGCCTGGCGCAGCTGGGGCGTCAGCACCAGGTGCTGGCCCAGCGATGTCTGCAGGCGGGGCTTCATCGCGATGTCGTTCCCCTCGGCAGGTCGCGTGTGGCGACGTCCGCCGGGAACTCAGAGGCGGAAGGATTCGCCCAGGTACACGCGACGCACGTCCGGGTTGGCGAGCAGCGCGTCCGGGGCTCCCTGCGCGAGCACGCCGCCGTCGCTGAGGATATACGCGCGGTCGCAGATGCCCAAGGTCTCGCGCACGTTGTGGTCGGTGATCAGCACGCCGATGCCGCGGTTCTTCAGGTGGCGGACGATCCGCTGGATCTCGCCGACCGAGATCGGGTCGACGCCGGCGAAAGGCTCGTCCAGCAGCATCAGCCGTGGCCGGGCGGCGAGGGCGCGCGCGATTTCGACCCGGCGGCGCTCGCCGCCGGACAGGCTGGCGCCGGACTGGTCCGCCACGTGCGCGACCTGAAGCTCGTCCATCAGGCTGGCGAGCTCCTTCTCGCGCCCGGCCTTGTCCAGGTCGGCGCGCAGTTCCAGCACCAGGCGGATGTTGTCGGCCACGCTGAGCTTGCGGAACACCGACGGTTCCTGCGGCAGGTAGCCGACCCCGCGCTTGGCGCGGATGTACATGGGCTCGGAGGTGATGTCCTGGCCGTCCAGCGCGATCCGCCCGGCGTCGGTCGGCACCAGCCCGACGATCATGTAGAAGCAGGTCGTCTTGCCGGCGCCGTTCGGCCCGAGCAGGCCGACGACCTCGCCGGCGTCGAGCGTCAGCCCGAAGTCGCGCACCACCTCGCGCGAGCGATAGCGCTTGCGCAGCCCCTCGGCGACCAGCATCTACTGGCCTTCGCCGGCTTCGCGCGCGGCCTTGGGCAGGATCCGAAGGTGCACGCGGCCATTGCCTTCGCCGCCGCTTTCGACGTTGCCGGTCTGCAGGTTGTAGACCACCCGCGCGCCGCGCATGCTGCCGCGCGGCTGCTCGATGTTGACGTTTCCGGTGAAGACCACGGTTTCGGTGCGCAGGTTGTAGTCGACGTTGTCGGCGCGCGCGGTCATCGGCGTGCCGTCGTCCATCACCTGCTTGAGCACCACCGGGCTGCCGCTGAACACCGCGCGCACCGGGTCGCCGTCGGCGACGGTGATGCTCGCGGTGCCGGAGCTGATGTCCAGCGTGCCCTGGCGGACGCGGACGCCGCCGGACAGCACGTTGACCGAATCCGCGGCGAAGGTGCCGGACTGGTGCCCGGCCTCGATCAGCATTTCCTTGTCGCGGTCGGAGCTGCGCGCGAAGGCGGCGCCGGCGACCAGGCAGGCCAGCAGCACCGCCAGCGCCTTGCGGCGGCGACCGGATCCTTCCTGGTCAATGCGGGACATAGCGGCTTTGCACCTGCGACTTGAGTTCGTAGCGCTTGCTGGAGAGATTCGTCTCGAGCCCGCGGCCCCGCAGTATAGAACCGGGCTGGGTGATGGTCACGACACCGGGGGCGATGGCCATGTCGGTGTCGGGGAAGATGTTCAGTTGCTCGGTGTTCATCGCCACCTTGCGCTCTTCCGGCGGGCTGGTGACGCGCACGTCGCCGGTCAGCCGCAATTCCTGGCCTTCCGGGCCGACCCAGCCCTCCTCGGCGACGACCTGCCAGTAGTGGCGCTCGGAATCGGGCAGCAGGAACACCGGGGTGGCCATTTCCATGCTGCGTTCGCCGGGGTTGCGCAGCATCGTGGGTGCGCGCAGGGTGAACGATTCCCGGCCCTCGTCGTCCAGCGCGACCAGCTCGAAGTCGTGCAGTACGTAGTCGGGCCGGCCCGCGGTGCCCGCCGGCTCCGGCGGGCGTTCGCGGTGGCGCCACACCGACCAGCCCGAAAGCACCGCGGCCACCAGCAGCACCAGCGTGAGCGCGGCGCGCCAGCTCATGCGTGGTAGGCCTCGAGGCGACCCTGCGCGGCCAGCACCAGGTCGCAGAATTCGCGCGCGGCGCCATGGCCGCCGCGCAAGGTGCTGCGCCAGTGCGCGTGCTGCAGGATCCACGCGTGCGCGTCGGCCGGTGCCGCGGCGAAGCCGCAGGCCCGCAGCGCGGGAAGGTCGGCGAGGTCGTCGCCCATGAACGCCACCGCTTCCAGCGCGCAGCCGTGGCGCCCGGCGAGTTCGCGCACGAACGCCAGCTTGTCCTTCACCTCGCCGTGGCATTCGACCCCGAGCTCGGCCGCCCGGTGCGCGGCGACGCCGCCGGGGCGCGCGGTGACGAACGCGACCGCGACGCCGGCGCGGCGCAGCAGCGCCAGGCCCTGGCCGTCGCGGACATGGAAGAACTTGCTTTCGCGGCCGTCGGCATCGAGCACGATGCGGCCGTCGGTGAGGGTGCCGTCGACGTCGAAGCAGGCCAGCCGGACCGCGGCGGCGCGGGCGCGCACGTCAGGGGCGCAGGCGGCGGCGGGATCGAAGGCCACGCTAGACGACCCGCGCGCGCAGCAGGTCGTGGATGTTCAGCGCCCCGACCACGCACTGCGCCTCGTCCACGACGACCAACGCATTGATCTTGTGCGCCTCCATCAGCTGCGCCGCCTCGACCGCGAGCGCGTCGCTGCCGATCGACTTCGGCGTGCGGGTCATGACCTGCTCGATGCGGGTGCTGCGCAGGTCGATTGCCTTGTCGTCCAGGGTGCGGCGCAGGTCGCCGTCGGTGAACAGGCCGAGCAGGCGCCCGGCGGCGTCCACCACCGCGGTCATGCCCAGGCGCTTGCGGCTCATTTCCACCAGCGCCTCGCTGAGCGAGGCGTCGGCCTGGACCCGCGGGATCTCGTCGCCGGCGTGCATGACGTCGGTGATGTGCAGCAGCAGGCGCCGGCCGAGGCTGCCGGCCGGGTGCGAGCGGGCGAAGTCGTCGGCGGTGAAGCCGCGTGCCTCGAGCAGGGCCACCGCGAGCGCGTCGCCCAGCGCCAGCGCGGCGGTGGTGCTGGTGGTCGGGGCCAGATCGAGCGGGCAGGCTTCGGCCGGAACACCGACGTCCAGGTGCACGTCCGCCGCGTTAGCCAGGGTCGAGCCGGCGCGGCCGGTCATCGCCACCAGCACGTTGCCCTGGCGCTTGAGCACCGGCAGCAGCATCAGCACTTCGTCGGTTTCGCCGGAATAGGACAGCGCCAGGACCACGTCGGCGTCGGTGATCATGCCCAGGTCGCCGTGCCCGGCCTCGCCAGGGTGCACGTAGAACGCCGGGGTGCCGGTGGAGGCGAGGGTGGCCGCGATCTTGCGCGCCACGTGCCCGGACTTGCCCATGCCGGTGCAGACCACGCGGCCCTGGCAGGCCAGCATCCTCCGGCAGGCCTCGCTGAAGGCGCCGTCGATCCGCTCCGCGATCGCGGCCAGGCCGCGGGTCTCGACCTCCAGCACCCGGCGGCCGCTGGCGGCAAAGTCGAAACTGGGGTCGGGAACGCGCGCCGTGACGGGCATGGGGCAGGCTTCGGCTAGACTGTTTGCCCGATTTTACGCGAGTTCAGGCTGGCGACCCGATGAATGCCCAGGACATCCAGGAGTTGATCGAACAGGGATTGCCCGGGGCGCGGGTGCAGGTGGAAGGCGCCGACGGCGTGCATTTCGAGGCCACCGTGGTCAGCGACGCCTTCCGCGGCAAGCTGCCGCTGGCCCGGCACCGCATGGTCTATGCCACGCTCGGCACGCGCCTGGGCGGCGAAATCCACGCGCTGGCGCTGAAGACCCTGACCCCGGAAGAAGCCTCCGCGCGGCCGGCAGGCGCCTGAGCCATGCAGAAGATCGTGGTCGAAGGGGGCGTCCCGCTGCGCGGCGACGTGCGCGTGTCCGGGGCCAAGAACGCGGTCCTGCCGATCCTGTGCGCGGCGTTGCTGGCCGACCGCGACCTGGTCGTGCGCAACGTGCCGAACCTGCACGACGTCAAGACCACCCTGCGGGTGCTGGCGGAGCTGGGCTGCGGCATCACCCTGGACGACAGCTTCACCATCCGCATCGATCCGTCGCGGGTCACCAGCCACGTGGCGCCCTACGAGCTGGTCAAGACCATGCGCGCTTCGGTGCTGGTGCTCGGGCCGCTGCTGGCCCGCCACGGCGCCGCCGAAGTCTCGCTGCCCGGTGGTTGCGCGATCGGCTCGCGCCCGGTGGACCAGCACATCAAGGGCATGCAGGCGCTGGGCGCCGAAGTCGTGGTCGAGCATGGCTTCATCAAGGCGCGCGCCGACCGGCTCCAAGGCGCGCGGGTGGTGTTCGACATGGTCAGCGTCGGCGCCACCGAGAACGTGCTGATGGCGGCCACCCTGGCCGAAGGGCGCACGGTGCTGGAAAACGCGGCCAAGGAGCCGGAAATCGTCGACCTGGCCGAATGCCTGGCGATGATGGGCGCGCGGATCGAGGGCGCGGGCAGCGACCGGATCGTCGTCGACGGGGTGGAGCGGCTGGACGGCGGCGAACACGCGGTGGTGGCCGACCGGATCGAGGCGGGCACCTTCCTCGTCGCCGCGGCGATGACCGGCGGCGCGATCACCGCCACGCATGCGCGCCCGGACACGATGGGCGCGGTGCTCGACAAGTTGCGCGAAGCCGGCGCCGAGCTGGAGTGCGATGGCGACCGCATCCGCCTGGAGATGCGCCAGCGCCCGCGCGCGGTGGACATCACCACCGCGCCGCACCCGGCGTTCCCGACCGACATGCAGGCGCAGTTCATGGCCCTGGACTGCATCGCCGAAGGCGTCGGCGTGGTCAACGAGACCATCTTCGAGAACCGCTTCATGCACGTGCAGGAGCTGTTGCGCCTGGGCGCGGACATCCGCGTCGAGGGGCACACGGCGATCGTGCGCGGGGTGGCGTCGCTCAGCGGCGCGCCGGTGATGGCCACCGACCTGCGCGCGTCGGCGTCGCTGGTGCTGGCCGGGCTGGTCGCCAGCGGCCAGACCACCATCGACCGCATCTACCACCTGGACCGCGGCTACGAGAACATCGAGGCGAAGCTGTCGGGGCTGGGGGCGCGGATCCGCCGGGTGGATTGACGGGCCCCCCGTAGCACCCGACCCATGGTCGGGTGGCCTTTGAAAAAAGAGCCGATGAAAGGAGAGCCGACCATGGGTCGGCTCTACAGTCATTCGATGGCGGTGAGGACCAGGTCCATCTCGTCCTTGCCGTCCTTGCGTTGCAGGATCCGCGCCGGCACCGGCAGCCCCGGCACCACCCACAACACCTGCTGCTTGTCGCCGTCGGTGCGCGAGACCTTGGTCGCCGCACGCTGCTCGCCGCCGACCTTCACGGTTTCCTTGCCGACGACTTCGTAGCGCATCTGCTTGGCGCGGCCGTCGTCCACCATGCGGTAGTCGAGCGGCTTGCCCGCGGCCACGTCGCGCGGGATCGCCAGGTTCATCAGCATCGCGTCGAGATCGCCCGGGCGCAGCACGACCGGGCCGCTGCGGTCGGCCTTGACGTCGCCGCTCCAGCGCGCCTCGCGCTTGTCCCAGTCGTAGCTGGCCTGCTTGCTGTTCTTCTTGATCAGCAGCGTGGTCGAGTCGCGGTTCGACAGCGGGCGCCATTGGCCGCCATTGGCCTCGAACAGGGTGTTCTGGCTGAGATTGGCGATCGCGCTGTCGATGTCGAGGCTGTATTTCCAGCGATCGCCCCCGGTGTTCGCCAGCACCATCTTCGCGGTGCCGTTGAGCCCCATGTAGTTGACCTCGTAGGTCGCGGTGAACGGCTTCAGCGCCTGGGCCGCCCACGCAGGCAGCGCCGCGGCGCACAGCGCCAGCAGCAGGGCGAGGGACGTGGCCGGCACGCGCGGGTCGCGTCGGGTTCGGGTCATCGGGCGTTCTCCCTGAGGCATCCCGTCGAATCTAGTGCCAGCGGCGTAAACAGGGCATGACCATCCAGAAGCACCGTTTCGCCATGTTCAGCAATGCGCCCGGCGACGGCGAGGCGCAGCGTCGCCAGCAGCAGCGGATGCTCCACCTGCAGCACCCGCGCGGCCAGTGCCGCCGGGTCGTCGCCGGGCCGCACCGGCACCCGCGCCTGCGCCACCACCGCGCCGGCGTCGAGTTCCGGGACCATGAAGTGCACGCTCGCACCGTGCTCACGGTCGCCGGCTTCCAGCGCGCGCGCGTGGGTGCGCAGGCCGCGGTACTTCGGCAGCAGCGAGGGGTGGATGTTCAGCAGGCGGCCGCGGAAGCGCCCGATGAAGGCGTCGGCGAGGATCCGCATGTAGCCGGCGCACACCACCCAGTCCGGGTGTCGCGCGGCGACCGCCTCGGCCAGTTCCGCGTCGAAGTCCTCGCGCCGGGCGTAAGCGCGCGCGTCGCGGCTCCAGCGCAGCGACTCGTGCACCCGCAGCAGGGCGCGCGCCTGCGGCCGGTCGCTGAACACGCCGACGACGTCGGCGTCCAGGGTGCCGGCCGCGATCGCGTCCAGGATCGCCTGCAGGTTGCTGCCGCGGCCGGAAGCGAGGACTGCGATCCGGGACGGACGCGGTGCGCGGCTCTGGGCTCGGGGCTCGGCCAAGGCGGCCTCAGCCGATACGGACGCGTTCGCCGTCCGCGGCCACGACCCGGCCGATCGGGCGGTGGGCGAGGCCGAGACGGTCCAGTTCGCTGCCGACGGTGGATGCGGCGTCCGTTGCGACCACCAGCACGAAACCGATGCCGCAGTTGAAGGTCCGCCACATCTCCTCGCGCGGCACCGCGCCTTCGCGCTGCAGCCAGTCGAACACCGGCGGCAGTTCCGGCGCTTCGATCTCGAGCCCGAGGCCATCCGGCACCACGCGGATGATGTTCTCGGTCAGCCCGCCGCCGGTGACGTGCGCCATCGCGTGGATCGCCGGGCCCTGCGCGCCGCGCAGCAGTTCGAGCACGGGTTTCACGTAGAGCGCGGTCGGCGCCATCAGCGCGTCGACCAGGCGGGTGCCGCCGAGGTCGAGGTCGGCGGGGCGCCCGGTGCGCTCGTAGATCCGGCGGACCAGCGAGTAGCCGTTGGAATGCGGGCCGCTGGAGGCGATGCCGAGCAGCAGGTCGCCGGCGCGCACGCGCGAGCCGTCGCGCAGTTCGGACTTCTCGACGCCCGCAACGCAGAAGCCGGCCAGGTCGTATTCGCCCGGCGGATACATGTCGGGCATCTCGGCGGTCTCGCCGCCGATCAGCGCGCAACCGGATGCCTCGCAGCCGCGGGCGATGCCGCCGACCACCGCGGCCGCGGTGTCGATGTCGAGCTTGCCGGTGGCGAAGTAGTCGAGGAAAAACAGCGGCTCGGCGCCCTGGACCAGGACGTCGTTGACGCACATCGCGACCAGGTCGATGCCGATGGTGTCGTGGCGGCCGAGCTGCTGGGCCAGCTTGAGCTTGGTGCCGACGCCGTCGGTCCCCGAGACCAGCACCGGCTCGCGGTACTTGCCGCTCAGATCGAACAGCGCGCCGAAGCCGCCGAGCCCGCCCATCACCTCGGGGCGGAAGCTGCGCTTGACCAGCGGCTTGATCCGTTCGACCAGGGCGTTGCCCGCGTCGATGTCGACGCCGGCGTCGCGATAGGTGAGCGGGGTGGGGGGCGTGGCCATTGGCGCGACGTCCATGAAGGGCGCGAAACGGTGATTTTAGCAGCCGCGGTCGCCGTCCATGGACGTGTTGCCGCCGCTGCGGCACCATTCCCACGGGTTTCGAAGCCGGGAAGGACGATGGCCGTGACGAAAGCGCAAGGGATCGGCGGCGGCTGGCTGGCGGTCGTGGCCGCGGTGTTGCTGGCGCTGGCGGCGCCGGCCGCGGCGCAGCGGGTCGAGGGCGACCGCGCCGAGGCCCGCGGCCTGTACCAGGCCGAGGTCACCGTGCGCGGGCAGGGCGACGCCGAGCGCCAGGCCGGTTTCGCGCGCGCGCTCGCCGAGGTCCTGGCCAAGGTGACCGGCGACCGCCAGGCCGCGTCGCGGCCGGGCGTTGCCGACGCGATCCGCAACGCCGGCCGCTACGTCGAGGGCTTCGACTACCGCCAGGACCAGGGCGTGTCCCCGACCACCGGCGCCCCGACCTACAACACGATCCTGGTCGTGCGCTTCGACCGCGACGCGGTGGAAGGCGTCACCGCGGCACTCGGGCTCCCGGTGTGGCCGTCACCGCGGCCCAAGCCGGTGCTGTGGCTCGCGATCGACGACGGCAGCGGCCCGCGCCTGGTGGCACTCGCCCAGGCGGATGCCGCGCGCTCGGTGCTGGACCGCGCGATCGAGCGCGGCTACCGGCTCGGGCTGCCGACCGGCAGCGCGGCCGAGCAGGCCGCGGTCGGCGCGATCTGGCGCGGGGACGCCGCCGCGATCGCCCGCCTGTCGGCGCGCTACAACCCGCCGATGCAGCTGGTGGGCAAGCTCTACCGCGAGGGCGGCGGCTGGGCCGCGGACTGGATCTTCGTCGACGACGGCGAGGTGCTGGACCGCTGGAGCAGCTCCGACCGCAATGCGTTGCGGGCGATGGCGGCCGGCGCCGATGGCGCGGCCGACGCGCTGGCCGCGCGCTACGCCAGGGCCGAATCGATCGGCGAGCCGGGCCACTACCGGGTCGCGTTCACCGGCATCGACGACGCGACCGACTACATGCGCCTGGTCGCATGGCTGCGCGGCACCTCGGTGGTCCGTGACGTGACTCCGCTGACTGCCTCGCCGGGCCGGCTGGAACTCGAACTGGACCTGGCCAGCGGGTTGCCGGGCTTGCGCCGCGTGCTCGACGCGGAGCTGCTCGAGCCGGTCGGCGACATCGAGGCCGGGGTGCTGCCGGCCGGTGAGCCGCCCGCCGGAGAGGCCCCGTCCATGCCCACGTTCCACGTCCGTTGAGCCGATGCGAACCGACATGACTCCCGCCGACGGCGCCAGCCTCGCCAAATTCCTGCACCGCCTGCAATGGGGCCTGGTGGCGCTGGCCGCCGGCTGGCTGCTGTGGCTGCTCGCCCCCGTGCTGACGCCGTTCGCGATGGCCGCCCTGCTGGGGTGGCTCGGCGATCCGCTGGTCGACCGGATGCAGTCGCGCGGGGTGCCGCGCAACGGCGCGGTGATCATGGTGTTCGCGGTGATGTCGGCGGTGGCCCTGCTTGCCTTGCTGCTGCTGCTGCCATTGCTGCAGCGCCAGGTGGTGACCCTGGTCGCGTCGTTGCCGGCGTACCGCGAGTGGATCGTGCACACCGCGCTGCCCTGGGTCGAGGCGCGTACCGGGCTGGAGCTGGTGAGCTGGCTCGACCCTGCGCGGCTGTTCCGCCTCGCGCGCGAGCACTGGGACCAGGCCGGCGGCGCCGCGGCGACGTTCCTCGGCTACCTGTCGCGCTCGGGCTTCGCGCTGCTCGGCTGGGTCGCGAACATCGTGCTGATCCCGGTGCTGACCTTCTTCTTCCTGCGCGACTGGGACGTGTTCGTCGAACGCGTCGCCTCGCTGGTGCCGCGCGACCACGCCGCGACAGTGAACCGGCTCGCGCGCGAATCCAGCGCGGTGCTCGGCGGCTTCCTGCGCGGCCAGCTGCTGGTGATGCTGATCCTCGGCGTGCTTTACGCGGTCGGCCTGCGCATCGTCGGCCTCGACCTCGGCATCCTGATCGGCGTGCTCGCCGGCCTGCTGACCTTCGTGCCCTACCTGGGGCCGGCGACGCTGGCGATCCTCGGCGGCATCGCCGCGCTGGTCCAGTTCGGCGACTGGCAGCACCTGGCCGGAGTCGCGGTGGTGTTCACCGTCGGGCAGGTGATCGAGAGCTACTGGCTGACGCCGAAACTGGTCGGCGACCGCATCGGCCTGCACCCGGTGGCGGTGATCTTCGCGGTACTCGCCGGCGGCACCCTGTTCGGCTTCCTCGGCATGCTGCTGGCCCTGCCGGTCGCGGCGATCGGCAACGTGCTGCTGCGCTATGCGCACGAGCGCTACACCCACAGCCGCCTGTACGCCGGCAATCCGCCGATCGTGCGCGCGGCCGCGGCGCCCGCCGCGCCGCGCGGCGAACCCGAACCGGGCGTCCAGCAGGAAGACGCGTGACCCCACCCGCCGGCCAGGCGCGGCAACTGCCGCTGGCGTTGCGCTATCCGCCCGACCAGCGCTTCGACACCTTTGTGGCGGCGCCCGCCGGTGCGCTGGCGCAATTGCAGGCGCTGGCGGCAGGGGAGGGCGCGACGCTCTACCTGTCGGGTCCCGCGGGGGCGGGCAAGTCGCACCTGGCCCTCGCGACCTGCGCGCAGGCGGAAGCCGACGGCCGGCGCGCCGCGTACCTGCCGTTGCGCGCGGCCGCGGGCCGGCTGCGCGCCGCGCTGGAAGCGCTGGATGCCCGCGTGGTCGCGCTCGACGGCCTGGAGGCGATCGCCGGCGGCCGCGAGGACGAGGTGGCGCTGTTCGATTTCCACAACCGCGCGCGCGACAGCGGCATCGGCCTGTTGTACACCGCCGCTGCCGCGCCCGACGCGCTCGGCCTCGTGTTGCCGGACCTGCGCTCGCGCCTGGCGCAGTGCCCGCGCGTGCCGCTGGCGATGCTCGACGACGACGGCCGCCGCGCAGTGCTGCTGGCGCGAGCCCGCCGCCGCGGCCTGGCCCTGGAACCCGCGGCGCTCGACTGGCTGCTGCGCCGCACCGGCCGCGACCTCGCCGGCCTGACGAAACTGCTCGACCGCCTCGACCAGGCCTCGCTCGCCGCGCAGCGCAGGATCACGGTGCCCTTCCTGAAGGAAGTTCTCGGTTCCGACGCCGAGGGAGCGTGATCACACCGAAGCAGTCGAGAGCTCAGCGTCCAGGTGGGCGAGCCGCTGTGGCGTGCCGACGTCGGTCCATCGACCGGTGTGGTGCGTCCCGGTGACCGCATCGCGCGCCATCGCCGCGCGCAGCAGCGGCGCGATCGGGAAGCGCGGTGGCGTTTCGTTCGCCCCCGCGCGATCGCCAATCACCTCCCGCCACTGATCCAGCAACCGCGCCCGATAGACTCCGATGCCCGCAAAGGTGAGTTTCGGCTCGCCCTTCGCGCGCACCAGCCCACCCGCATCGAGCACGAAGTCGCCTTGCGGATGGTGCTCCGGGTTGTCCACCAGCACCAGGTGCGCATCGCCTTCCGGTTCGCGCGGAAGTGCCGCCAGGTCGAAGTCGCACCACACGTCGCCGTTGATCGCCAGGAACGGCGCATCGCCATCGGCGAGCAGCCACGGCAGCGCGTTGTGCATGCCGCCGCCGGTTTCCAGCGGCGTCGCGCCCTCGTGCACGAAATGCAGGCGCAGGCCCCAGCGGCCACCGTCGCCCAGGGCCTGCGGGAACTGCGCCGCCAGCCAGCTCGTGTTGACCACGACGTCGCGCACGCCCAGCGCGGCCAGCCGCTCCAGGTGCCACGCGATCAGCGGCTTGCCGCCGGCGACCAGCAACGGCTTCGGCGTCGCGTCGGTGAGCGGGCGCATCCGCTCGCCCAGGCCCGCGGCGAAGACCAGCGCCCTCACGAGCCGGCCTCCGCGTGCGCGGCGATTGCGGGCTTCACCCGGGCGTCGAGCCACCGGCGCAGGTCGTCGAACTCGCGGTAACGCGGCAGCACCGCATCGAGGTAATCGAAGAACCGGGGCACGTCGGCCAGGTACTTCGGCTTGCCGTCGCGATGGCACAGCCGCGCGAAGATTCCGATCACCTTGAGGTGGCGCTGGATTCCGATCCAGTCGAAGTCGCGCCGGAAGCGCGCGGCGTCCGGCACCGGCAGTCCGGCCGCGGCGGCCCGCTCGCGGTAGCGCTCGCGCCAGGCATCGACACGCGCCTCCGGCCAACTGGCGAACGCGTCCTTGAACAGGCTGAGCACGTCGTAGGCGATCGGCCCGCGCACCGCGTCCTGGAAATCGAGCACCGCGGGGCCGTCGTCGGCGGGCATCAGGTTGCGCGGCATGAAGTCGCGGTGGACCAGCACCCGCGGCTGCGCCAGCGCGGCGTCGATCAGCCGACGATAGGCCCCGTCCAGCACCTCCATGCCGCCGCAGTCCGGCGGCAGTTGCAGGTGCGTGCCGAGGAACCACTCGTCGAACAGGCGCAGCTCGCGCGCAAGCAGGGCCTCGTCGTAGGTGGGCAACCCGTCGGGCGGAGCGATCGCCTGCAGCTTCAGCAGCTGGCCGATGGCGGCGTCGAACAGCGCATCGGCATTGCCGGCATCGAGCACCTGCAGGTAGGTCTGCTGCCCGAGGTCCTCCAGCAGCAGGAAGCCGCGTTCGACATCGCGCGCCAGCACCCGCGGCACGCGGACCCCGCCGCCTTCGAGCAGGTCGCGGATGCGCAGCCACGGGCGCACGTCCTCCACCCCCGGCGGCGAATCCATGACGATGTGCGACGGGCCCGCCCCCTGGCTGCGCCAGTAGCTGCGGAACCCGGCGTCGACCGAGGCGCGCACCAGCGTGGCCGCGGCATCGCCGAGCGCATTGCGTGCCCAGTCCAGCCGCTCGCGTTCGCGGCGCTCCGCGGGGAGCGATGGGATCGGGTTCGGGTGGGTCATGCCTGCTCCGGGCCTGGATGGACGGGCCTGGATGACGCGATCCGGCCGGTGGGCAAAGGTTAAACTGCCTGTTGGTCTTTCGGGAGGACGACGTTGGCGAATCTGCAACCGGTATTGCTGTCCGGCGGGTCGGGGACGCGGCTGTGGCCGCTCTCGCGCGAAGCCTATCCGAAGCAGTTCCTGCCACTGGCGGGCGCCGACACCATGCTGCAGGCGACCTGGTCGCGGGTCGCGCCGATCGCCGGATTCCCGCCGATCGTGGTCGCCGGCGAGGACCATCGGTTCCTGGTCGCCGAGCAGTTGCGCCAGGTGGGTGCGCCGACCCCGGCGATCGTGCTCGAGCCGGTCGGCCGCAACACCGCGCCGGCGATCGCCGCCGCGGCGCTGCAGGCGACCGCTGGCGGCGACGATCCGGTACTGCTGGTGCTGCCCAGCGACCACGTGGTGCGCGACGCAGGCGCCTTCCGCGCCGCCGTGAACGCGGCGCTGCCGGCCGCGGAGGCCGGGGCGCTGGTGACCTTCGGGATCGTGCCGTCCGCGCCCGAAACCGGCTTCGGCTATATCCAGGCCGAAGCGGGCGACGGCGTGCGCAAGGTGCTGCGCTTCGTGGAGAAGCCGGATGCCGCGACGGCGCAGGGCTACCTCGCCGAAGGCGGGTATTACTGGAACAGCGGCATGTTCCTGTTCCGCGCCTCGCGCTTCCTCGAGGAGTTGGCCGCGTTCCGGCCCGACATCCTGGAGGGCGTGCGCGCGGCGCTGGGCGAAGCCCGCCGCGACGGCGACTTCATCCGCCTCGACCGCGACGCGTTCGCGGCGACGCCGGCGGATTCGATCGACTACGCGGTGATGGAGAAGACCGATGCGGCGATGGTCCTGCCGGTGGACATCGGCTGGAACGACGTCGGCTCGTGGTCGGCGCTGTGGGAGGTGGCCGAGCGCGACGCGCAGGGCAATGCCCAGATCGGCGACGTGATCGCGGTGGACAGCCGCAACAGCTATGCGCACGCGCGCCGGCTGGTGGCGCTGGTCGGCGTCGACGACCTGGTCGTGGTCGAGACCGACGACGCGGTGCTGGTCGCGCGCAAGGACCGGGTGCAGCAGGTCAAGGACGTGGTCGCCAGGCTCAAGTCGGAGCAGCGCAGCCAGGCCGCGCTGCACCGCGAGGTGCACCGGCCATGGGGCAGCTACGACTCGGTGGACATGGGCGAGCGCTTCCAGGTGAAGCGGATCAAGGTCAAGCCGGGCGCGGCGCTGTCGCTGCAGTCGCACAGGCACCGCGCCGAGCACTGGATCGTGGTCAGCGGCACCGCGCGGGTGACCCGGGACCACGACGTGTTCGAGCTGCACGCCAACCAGTCCGCCTACATCCCGATCGGCGCGAAGCACCGGCTCGAGAACCCCGGCGACGAGGTCCTGGAGCTGATCGAGGTGCAGTCCGGCGACTACCTGGGCGAGGACGACATCGTCCGCTACGAGGACGTATACGGCCGGAGCTGACCGGCCGGGACGCCTCAGCCGCGGGTATCGCCTCGCACGCTCGCCGCGTGGTGCTCGGCGATCACGCGCGCCACGCACGAGGTGACGTGCTTGCCCATCGGGATGTGCAGGAACTCGTTCGGGCCGTGCGCGTTCGAGTGCGGCCCGAGCACGCCGGTGATCATGAACTGCGCGCGCGGGAACTTCTCGCCGAGCATGCCCATGAACGGGATCGAGCCGCCTTCGCCCATGTACATCGGCGGTTCGCCGAAGAACTCGCGGCTGGCGGTGTCGATCGCCTGCTCCAGCCACGGCGCCAGCGCCGGTGCGTTCCAGCCGGTGGAGGCCTTCTCCAGCTCGAGCGTCACGGTCGCACCGTTGGGCGGATCGCGCAGCAGCGCTTCCTTCAGCAGTTCGCCGGCGCGCTTGCCGTCCAGGTTCGGCGGCAGGCGCAGCGACAGCTTGACCGCGGTCTGCGGGCGCAAGACGTTGCCGGCCGAAGCCAGCGGCGGAATCCCGTCGATGCCGGTGATCGACAGCGCCGGGCGCCAGGTGCGGTTGAGCACCAGTTCGGCCAGGTCGTCGTTCATCGGGCGCAGGCCTTCGCGCAGCGGGAACTTGTCGTAGACCGCGGTGCCGAGGACCTCGGCGACCTTTTTCGCCTGCTCGGCGCGGTCGGCGGGCACCTCGACGTGCAGGCCGTCCAGCAGGATCCGGCCGCTGTCCTCGTCCTCGATCCGCGAGAGCAGCTGGCGCAGCAGGCGGAAGCTGGAGGGGACGATGCCGGAGGCGTCGCCGGAGTGCACGCCCTCGTCCAGTACCTTCACGGTGAGGTTGCCGCCGGCCAGGCCGCGCAGCGAGGTCGTGCACCACAGCTGCTCGTAGTTGCCGCAACCCGAATCCAGGCACACCACCAGCGAGGGGGAACCAATGCGCTCGGCCAGGTGGTCGACGTAGGCGGGCAGGTCGTAGCTGCCGGATTCCTCGCAGGCCTCGATCAGGATCACGCAGCGGGCGTGCGGCGCGCCCTGTTCGTGCAGTGCCATCAGCGCCGCCAGCGAGCCGAAGATCGCGTAGCCGTCGTCGGCGCCGCCGCGGCCGTAGAGCTTGTCGCCGCGCAGCACCGGTTTCCATGGGCCGAGGTCCTCGTCCCAGCCGGTCATTTCCGGCTGCTTGTCGAGGTGGCCGTAGAGCAGCACGCAGTCTTCGCCGGTCTCGTCGCCGGTCGCGGGAATCTCCAGGTAGATCAGCGGGGTGCGGCCTTCGAGCCGGATCACTTCGACCACCAGGCCGGGGAGGTCCTGCGCCCTGGCCCAGGTCTCCATCAGTTCGACCGCGGCATCCATGTAACCGTGCGCGACCCAGTCGGCGTCGAACATCGGCGACTTGTTCGGGATGCGGATGTACTCGACCAGGCGCGGAACGATGTCCTCGTCCCACTTGCGGTCGACGAACTGCGCGATGCGGGCGCTATCGAGCTGGCTGGATGGCATGGCTGGCCCCGTTGCGGAAACCGCCAATTCTACGCCCCGCCCGTGAATTCGGCTTTTCCCTACGTCTGCGCGCCGGAATTCCCGGGGCGACGGCGGGCGGTCCGGCGATGGGGCCGGGGCCGGTTGGCGCGAACACTTGCCTGCACCGGCGAGTCGCGCCGGCAACTGCTCGGAGACAGACATGAACCGCATCCGTTTCGCCACCGTTCCCCTGGCCCTGGGCCTGCTGCTCGCCGCGGGCGCCGCCACCGCCGCCGACCGCGTGGACATCAACACCGCCGACGCCGCGGAAATCGACGCCGCGCTGGTCAACGTCGGCCGCTCCAAGGCTGAGGCCATCGTCGCGTACCGCAAGGAACACGGTGCCTTCAAGAGCCCCGAACAACTGGCCGAGGTCAAGGGCATCGGCCTGTCCACGATCGAGAAGAACCGCGACCGCATCGTGGTGGGGGGCGCGCGGCCAAAGCAGCCCGCCAAGGGCAAGTAGCCCGCAACCGTACCGCCGTCGCGCGCAGCGCGACACACATTCCCCCTCTCCCCGCTTGCGGGGAGAGGGCAGGGGTGAGGGGCGCTACCATCCCCGCCGTCGCGCGCAGCGCGACACACGTTCCCCCTCTCCCCGCTTGCGGGGAGAGGGCAGGGGTGAGGGGCGCTTTTCAAGCGGGCACAACGACGCGCCCGCTACACTGCCCCGCATGCCATCCGCCCGCATCCTCCCCGCCGCCGCCTACCGCCGCGAGCGCTGGCGCAACGGCGCCGGCTGGACCCGGCAGATCCATGCCGACCCGTCCGCCGACGCCGCCCACGAATGGGACTGGCGGCTGTCGATCGCGGAGATCGAATCCGACGCGCCGTTCTCGTGTTTTCCCGGCGTCGACCGCGAGCTGGTCCTGCTGGAAGGCGAAGGCCTGCGCCTGCGCTTCGACGACGGCGAACAGCACACGCTGTTGCCGCCGCACGACCGGCTGCGTTTCGCGGGCGAACGCGCGCTGGTCGGCGAACTGGTCGACGGGCCGACCCGCGACTTCAACCTGATGTGGCGGCGCGACGCGATCGACGCGCAGCTGTGGCACCGGCCGCTGGTCGGGACGATGGCGATCTTCGCCGAGCCCGGGAGCACCTGGGCGCTGTACCTGCTGGCAGGCCGTGCGGAGTTCGCATCGGAGTCCGGGCTCGGCCAGATGCAGGCCGGCGACACCGCGCTGCTGCCCGGCGGCGAGGCGCGCCGCCGTTACCTGCTCGACGGGGCCGGCGAGGCCCTGCTGATCCGGCTCGCGGCGCGCGATCAGTAGACGTCGCGGCGATAGCGGCCGGCGTCGACCAGGGCCTCGAAGCCTTCGCGCCCCAGGATCCTGCGCAGCGCCTCGTCCACGCCGGGCGCCATGCCCGCCAGGCTGCCGCAGACGTAGACCACCGCGCCCTCGGCCACCCACCGGCGCACGTCGTCGGCGGCCTCGGCCAGGGCGTGCTGCACGTAGCGGCGTTGCGCCTGGTCGCGGGAATACACCAGGTCCAGCCGCTGCAGCCAACCCTCGCGCTTCCACTGGTGCAACTCTTCGGCGAAGAATCCGTCGGTGCGCGCGCTGCGTTCGCCGAACAGCAGCCAGTTGCGGCGACGGCCGGCAGCGATCCGCGCCTTGAGCAACGCGCGCAGGCCGGCCAGGCCGGTGCCGTTGCCGACCAGCAGCACCGGCCGGTCGTCGCCCGGAGGGCGGAACCCGGGATTGGCGCGCACCCGCAGGTCCACCACGCCGCCGAGCGGCACCGTGTCCAGCAACCAGGCACTGGCCAGCCCGGGACGCCCGTCGGCATGGAACATCCGGCGCAGCACCAGTTCCAGCCGCTTGTCGCCGGGCAACGAGGCGATCGAGTACTCGCGGTGCGGCAGCAACGGTCCGCCCGAATTCGCGCGCGGCCCGATTTCGGCGATGTCGCCCGGCAGCCAGCGCAGGTCGGCGGGATCCTCGGGCAGCAGGGTGAGGTGCCAGGCCTCGCCACCCGCGCTGCCCGGATTGAGCAGGGTGCGCGCGGCCAGGCGCCAGGCGCGGTATTCCGGCGGGCGCCAGTCGGCGAGGTCGGTGCGGCCGCCGATCACGCCGAGATGGGACTGCCAGTGGCGCAGTGCCGCCGCATCTTCGTTGTCCACTTCCACCCGGTCGAACAGCGGTTGCGCGCCGGCATGGCGCAGGCGCTGGTCGAGGTCGCGGCCGAAGCCGCAGAAGCTGTCGGTGTAGTCGCTGTCGCCCAGCGCGAGGATGCCGTAGCGCAGGCCGCCGAGCGCCGGTGGCGCCAGGCGCAGCTTGCGGTCGAAGGCGCGGGCGAAGTCCGGCGGCTGGCCCTCGCCGTAGGTCGCGACCACGAACAGCGCCATCCGGTGGTTCGCCAACAGGTCCGGGGTGACGTCGCGCAGCGAGCGGACCTGCGTGGTGCAGCCGGCCGCGTCGAGGCTGGCGGCGGTCCGCCACGCCAGGCCTTCCGCGGTGCCGGTCTGGCTGGCGAACAGCACCAGGATCCCGTGGTCGGCGGGCGCCGTGGCGGGCGATGGCCCGGGCGCCGGTGCCTCCGGGACAACGGGTGCGAGTACGGCGGCGCCGCGCGCCTGCACGCTGGCGGCGCGGCGCCGGCGACGATCCAGGTACAGCATCCAGCCGCTGATCGCGAACAGCGGCATCAGGAGGCTTGCCAGCATGAACAGCACCACGCCGCCGGTGCCGAAGAAGCTGCCGCGGTGCAGCGCGAACATGCTCGCTCCGATCTTGCGCCGCAGGCTGCCGTCGGCGTAGCGCTCATGCGCCAGCGGTTGCAGGGTCCAGCGGTCCAGCCGCAGTTCGTTGCGCGCGCGCTCGTGCGCGGGATCGGCATCGAGGTAGCGCACCGGAATCGGGTCGTCGCCTTTCGGCAGCGACAGGGTCGCGGTGCTGAAGGGCGGCGCGGCGGCGACGAACGCGCGCCACGCGGCGTCCACGTCGACCGGCGGCGCGGGGCCTTCGCGCGTGGGCGCCGCGGCCTCGACACGCGCCGGCGCGCCTCCGGCGGCCCACTGGTTCACCGCCTCCCGGTACCAGCCGTACGACCACCACAGCCCGGTCAGCGCCATCACCAGGTAGGCCAGCAGGACCCAGGTGCCGGCAACCGCGTGCAGGTGCCAGAGGAAGTTGCGGCCCTTCTGTTTCCAGTCCAGGGCCAGCCACGCGCGCAGGCTGCCCCAGCGGCGCGGCCAGCGCAGGTACAGGCCGGACAGGCAGAAGAACACCAGGATGACCGTCGACGCGCCGACGACCTGCTTGCCGACGTCGCCGGCCACCAGCCAGCGGTGCAACTGCATGGTCGTGCGGAAAAAGCCCTGGAAGCGCGGCTCGGCGAGCAGGTCGCCGGTGTAGGGATCCAGGTAACGGCGCACGCCGCGGCGCTGGCCGGGCGGTGGCGCGAATCCGACCAGCGCTGCGTCGCCCGGATCGGCGGACAACTGCAGCGAGGCCACCTCGGCACCGGGCTGCTGGCTGCGCACGCGCGCGATCAGCGCCGAGGGCGCGAGCGCCTCGCCGCGCGGCTGCACCGTCATGACACCGGGATTGAGCGCCTTCAGCAGCTCGTCCTCGAAGCTGAGGACGCCGCCGGTCACGCCGACGATCGCCAGCACCACGCCGGCGGTGATGCCGAAGAACCAGTGCAGCTGGAAGACCGCGTTGCGCAGCGTCGTCACGGGCTCAGGTCTCGCTCCAGCGCCGCAGCAGGTTGTGATAGACGCCCGTCAGGCGCAACAGCGCGCCGCGCTCCGCACCTTCCCGGGTGAGCTGCTGGATGCTGGTGTCGAGCTCCAGCAGCAGTTGCCGTTGCGCCTGGTCGCGCACAAGGCTCTGCACCCAGAAGAACGACGCCACGCGCGCACCGCGGGTCACCGGCGCCACCCGGTGCAGGCTGCTCGAGGGATACGCGATCAGGTCGCCGGCCGGGAGCTTCACCTCGTGCTGGCCGTAGGTGTCGTCCACCACCAGTTCGCCGCCGTCGTATTCGTCCGGGTCGGCGAGGAACAGGGTGCAGGACACGTCACTGCGCAGGCTGGCCGGCGCCTGGCCAGCGGCGACCGGCATTGCCATCACCGAGCCGTCGACATGGAAGCCGTACTCGCCGCCGCCCTCGTAGCGGTTGAACCGCGGCGGCAGCGTGCGCAACGGCAGCACCGCGGCGAAATACAGCGGATTCCGGGCGAGCGCGGCGAGCACCTGCGCGCCGAGTTCGCGCCGCAGCGGCGAGTCCTCGGCCAGTTGCAGGTTGCGCTTGACCTGCGCGCCCTGCGCACCGACGGTCTCGCGGCCGTCGACCCAGTCGGCGGCGTCCAGGGCCTGGCGCATGGCCGCCACCTGGTCGCGGTCGAGCACGCCGGGAATGTGCATCAGCATGGCGGGTCGCCTCAGTAGCGGTAGCCGATGGTCAGGAGCACGTTGCGCGGCGCGCCGGGGGTGTAACGGTAGCCGCTCTTGTTGATCGCCGCGACGTAGTCCTCGTCGAACACGTTGTTGAGGTTGAGGCGCACGTCGAGGCCATTGCCGAAATCGTAGCTGGCGACCAGGTCGGCGACCCAGTAGCCCTCGACATGCGCCGGGGTGCCGACCGCGCCGTCGCTGCCGCGGGTCAGCTCGCCGGTGTGGCGCACGCCGCCACCCAGCACCAGGCCATTGCGGAAGCGGTAGGTGGTCCAGCCGGTGAACGCGTGGCGCGGGGTGTAGGCGAGGACGTCCGAGCCGTCGGCGGTCACGCTGCTGCCTTCGACCACCTCCGCGTCCATCAGCGTGTAACCGGCGGAGACCGACCAGGCGTCGCTGATGCTGCCGACCGCGGCCAGCTCCACGCCGCGCACGCGCTTCTCGCCGGTCTGGTAGTACTGCTGGTCGACCGGGTCCTGGACCACTTCGTTGAGCACCCGGGTGTCGTAGACCGCGGCGCTGAGCAGCAAGCGATCGCCGCCCAGGTTCCACTTGCCGCCGAGTTCGGCGGTGCGCGATTCCTGCGGATCGAACGCCGGGTTGTCGAGGCTGTTCTCGCGGCTGCTCAGTTCGAGCTGGCCGCCGCCCGGCGGCTGCTTCGCCACGGAGTAGTTGGCGTACAGGCTGCTGTCCGCTGTCGGCTTGTACAGCGCGCCCGCGCTCCAGCCGAACAGGGTGTCGGAGATCTCCGCGTCCACGCCCGGCACCGGGCTGCCCTCGGGCAGGTCGCCGCAGGCCGGATTGCGGCGGCCGCCGCAGCCGACCAGGCTGCTGAACCGGGTGGTGTAGCGGTCGGCGCGCAGGCTGCCGTTGAGCTGCCAGCGCTCGCCGATGTGCAGGGTGTCGAACAGGTACAGCGCCGCGGTGTCGGTGCGGCCGTCGCCGCGGGTCCCGTCGTGCGCCCATGCGAGGCCGGCGACATCCGGATCCGGGGCGTACAGGTTGGCGAACGGCCAGGCGCTGTCGCCGACGGCGGACTGGCCGCGGGTGTGCAGTTCCTCGCGGGTGAATTCGACGCCGACGTCGAGGTCGTGTTCGACACCGCCTTCCCCGCCCAGGCGCAGCGACAGGTTGGTCTGGTTGGCGAGGATCTCGTTGCGGTTGTCCTTGAAGGTGGGCAGGCTGCGCGCGAGCTGCCAGGTGGACGGATCCGCGAGGTCCGGGGTGATGAAGCGCGCCGGGTCGGCCGAGGCCATGAACGAGGTCAGCAGGTAATCCTGGCGGGTGCGGCCCCAGCGGCTGGTGTTGAGCAGCGAGGCGTCTTCGCTGAAGCGGTGCTCGACGCGCAGGGTGACCATGTCGCTCTCGACGTCGTCGTGGTCGGACAGGGTGCCGTAGAAGTTGGACGGATCCACCCGCGGCGCCTCGCCGATCTGCGGGCGCGTCGGGTCGGGGCTGGAATAGCCCGGCAGGCCGATGGTCGGCACGCCGCCATCGGGCAGGTTGTCCTGCTGGACGTGCAGCAGGTTCAGGTGCACGCGGGTCGGCGTGCCAAGGCCGAACGAGAACGACGGCGCCACGCCCCAGCGGTTCTGCTCGACGACATCGCGCCCGGGAACGCCGTTGTCCTGCGCCATCAGGTTGAGGCGGAACGCGCGGCCGTTGCCCAGCGCTTCGTTCCAGTCCAGCGTCGCACGGCGTCGCGAGGCGTCACCGATGGTGAGCGCGCCGGTCAGGTCGTCGCGGTCATTGGCCTGCTTGGTGACGAGGTTGATCGCGCCGGACGGCGTGCTGCGGCCGAAGTCGCTGCCGGCCGCGCCCTTGACCACTTCCACCTGCTGCAGGTTGAACACGTCGCGCGAGACCGAACCCAGGTCGCGCACGCCGTCCACGAAGATGCTCGAGGAGGCATCGAAGCCGCGCATGTAAACCGAATCGCCAGTGGTGGTGTTGCCGTTCTCGCCGGCGAAGAAGGTGCCGACGCCGGCGGCGTTGCGCAGCGCTTCGGACAGCGTGGTGGCGGCCTGTTCCTTGAACAGGTCCTCGCCGATCACCTGCACCGTGCGGGTGGTGTCGACCAGCGGCTTGTCGAACTTGGGGGAGGCGAGCTCGCCGGTGTAGGGCTTCTCCTGCTCGCCGTGGACCTCGACCTTGCCGAGGGTGCGGGTGGGCAGGACTTCCGGCCCAGTGGCGGCGTCTGCGGCGACGGCGGCGGGAGTAGCCAATACCAGTCCGGTGAACAGGGCGGCGGCGAGGGGGGATGCGGCGGGGTAGGCCGGGGCGGCGTGCTTGCGGCTCTTGACGAAGGACATCGGCGATCCGTGCGAATGGCAAAAGGGAAAACCGCACCTGGCGGTGCGGAGCCCGCGTATTCAATCACGGATGAGAACCGTTCGCAATAGCGACTGATTATCAGTCCCGGTCGTCCCGGGTCCAGACCGCGCCATCCTCCACCTTCACCGGGAAGCGGACGGCAGGCGCGTAGGCGGGCGGGTTCAGCGCGCGCCCGTCGCGCACGTCGAACTTCGAGCCGTGCAGCACGCACTCGATCGTCGCCTCCTCGCCGTCGAAGCAGCCCGCGGACAGTTCGAAGTCCTCGTGGCTGCAGCGGTCCTCGAGCGCGTAGTAGTCCCCGTCGTAGTTCACTACCACGATCGCGGTGTCGCCGTCCCAGGCCACCGTCTGCTCGCCAGGCAGCAGTTCCGAGGTCGCGCACACCCTTACCCAGTCGCCCATGGTTGCTCCTATCGCCGACCGCGGGTCGGCGCTACAGGTCCTTTTCCAGGATTTCGAAACGCAGGTCGTCGCGCCGCGGGATGCCGAAGCGCTCGTCGCCGTAGGGAAACGGACGGGTGATGCCAGTGCGCCGGTAGCCGCGGCGCTGGTACCAGGCGATCAGCTCCTCGCGCAGGTCGATCACCGTCATCCGCATCCGCGACAGGCCCCAGTCCTCGCGCGCGATGCGCTCGGCCTCGGCCAGCACCACCTTGCCCAGCCCGCCCCCCTGCAGGTCGGGGCGCACCGCGAACATGCCGAAGTAGCCGAAGCCCTCCAGGTCCGCCACATGCGCGCAGGCCAGCAGTTCACCGTCGCGCTCGGCCAGCAGCACCCGGCTGCGTGGGCGCAGGATGTCCTCTCGCAACACGTCGCGGTCGATGCGCTCGCCATCGAGCAGGTCGGCCTCCGTGGTCCAGCCAATCCGGCTGGCGTCGCCGCGGTAGGCGCTGGTGACCAGCGCGACCAGCGCGTCGAGGTCGTCCTCGACCGCGTCGCGGAAGCGGATCGCCCCCGGCGTCAGCACAGCAGCTTGCGCACCTTGCCGAGCGCGGCCATGAAGGCCTCGATCTCGGCGTGGGTGTTGTAGAAGGCGAGCGAGGCGCGGCAGGTCGCCGGCACCCCGATCCAGGCCATCAGCGGATGCGCGCAGTGGTGGCCGGAGCGCACCGCGACGCCCTCCAGGTCGAGCAGCGTCGCCAGGTCGTGGGCGTGGGCGCCCTCGAGCAGGAAAGAGACCACCGCGGCCTTGCCCGGCGCGGTGCCGATGATGCGCAGGCCTTCGACCTTGCCCATCTCTTCGGTGAGGTGGGCGAGCAGCTCGGCTTCGCGCGCGGCGATGTGGTCCATGCCGATGCGACCGAGGTAGTCCACCGCGGCGCCCAGGCCGACGTGGCCGGCGATGTTCGGGGTGCCGGCCTCGAAGCGGTGCGGCGGGTCGTTGAACACGGTGCCTTCGAAGCGGACTTCCCGGATCATTTCGCCGCCGCCGAGGAACGGCGGCATCGCCTGCAGGTGCTCGCGCCGCGCCCACAGCGCGCCGGTGCCGGTGGGGCCGCACATCTTGTGCCCGGTGAGGGCATAGAAGTCGCAGCCGATCGCGGCGATGTCCACCGGCATGTGCGGCAGCGCCTGCGAGCCGTCGACCAGGGTGGCGATGCCGCGCTTGCGCGCCATCCTGCAGATCTCGCGCACCGGGTTGACCGTGCCGAGCACGTTGGACACATGGGTCACCGCCAGCAGCTTCACGTCCGGGGTCAGCGCCGCCTGCAGCGCGTCGAGGTCGAGCGCGCCCTCGGGAGTGATCTCCGCCACCTTCAGCGTGGCGCCGGTGCGCTGGGCGATGAGTTGCCAGGGCACGATGTTGGCGTGGTGCTCCATCCGCGTGGCGAGGATCGTGTCGCCGGGTTGCAGGCGCGGCAATGCCCACGAATACGCCACCAGGTTGATCGCGAAGGTGGTACCACTGGTCAGGACCAGGTCCTCTGCACGCACGTTGACGTGCGCCGCCAGCTTGCGCCGGGCGCCCTCGTAGGCCTCGGTGGCCTCGCTGCCGAGCGCGTGCACCGCGCGGCTGACATTGGCGTTGTGCCGCCGGTAGAACGCGTCGGTGGCCTCGATCACCGCGGTCGGCTTCTGCCCGGTGTTCGCCGAATCGAAATACACCAGCGGCTTGCCGTGGACCTGGCGCCGCAGCAGCGGGAAGTCGTCCCGGATCCGGGCCCAGTCGATCGTGGCGGCGGAGGCGGGCGCCGCGCTCATGCGATCTCCTGCAAGGTGCCCAGGGCGCGATCGAGCAGGCCGGCGAGGGTGTCGCGCAGCGCCTCGTCGTCCACCACCGCCAGCGCCTCGCGGCAGAACGCGGTGGTCAGCAGGCGCCGCGCATCGGCCTCGGGCAGGCCACGCGAGCGCAGGTAGAACAGCGCGTTCGGCTCGAGCTGGCCGACGGTGGCGCCGTGCGCGGCCTTGACCTCGTCGGCGTGGATCTCCAGCACCGGCTGGCTGTCGATTTCCGCCTGGTCGGACAGCAGCAGGTTCTTGTTCGACAGGCTGGCGTCGCTGCCGTCCGCGCCCGGGCGGATGGTGATGCCGCCATGGAACACGGCGCGACCGCGGCCACCGCCGATGCCCCGCCAGGTGAGATCGCAGGCAGTGTTGCCGACCACATGGTCGATGCCCACGCGCGTGTCGATGTGGCGGCGGCCGGTGGCGAGCTGCACGCCGTTGGCGACCAGCATCGCGCCTTCGCCCTCCAGGCGGACGTTGAGCTCGTGGCGCGAGAGGCCGCCGCCCAGTTCCAGGTCGAGCCGGTGGTACTGCGCATCGCGCGCCAACACGGCGTCGGTGCGCTCGACCAGGGTCGAGCGCGGCGCTTCGTCCTGGCGGCGCAGGTGGCGCAGCAGCGCCCCGGTGGCCAGGTGCACCTGGACCAGCTGGTTCACGAGGTTGGCGTGGTCGCCGTCGTGCACGTGGTGCTCGACGATCGTAGCCTCGGCGCCGTGGCGCAGCTCGACCAGGTGGCGCAGGTGGCTGGCGACATCGCTTTGCGCCGGGGTACCGACGAACACGATGTGCAGCGGCGCGGCCAGGCGCACGTGTTCGCCCAGGCGCAGGACCACGCCGTCGGTGGCCAGGGCGGTGTTGAGCCGGGCGAACACTTCATCGCCATGGCCGTAGCTGCGGCGCATGAAGTTGGCGGCGCGCGGATCGCTGTCGGCCAGGATCTCGGGCAGGCGCTGCAGGCGCGCGCCGGCGGGCAGGCCGGTCGTGTCCGAATGCGCCCCGTCGAAGCGGCCATTGACGAACACCAGCCGTGGCGCGGGGATGCCTTCGAGGACCTCGGCGTCGAACGCGGGCGCGGCCTGCGCCGGCACGGGCGCGAAGCTGCGCCGGTCGAGCGCGCGCAGCGCGGTGTACTTCCAGGCTTCGCTACGGACCAGCGGCAGCCCATCGCGCAGCGCGGCGTCCAGCGCCTCGCGGCGCCAGGGCGCGGCGCTGTCGAAGCCGGCGGCGAGCGAGTCGAGCAGTGCGCCCATCAGGCGGCGGCCCCCGGCGCGATCCGGTCGCGGACCCAGGCGTAGCCGTGGGCCTCGAGCTCCAACGCCAGCTCCGGCCCGCCGCTCTCGACGATGCGGCCGTCGGCGAGCACGTGGACGACATCCGGCTTGATGTAGTCGAGCAGGCGCTGGTAGTGGGTGATCACCAGGAACGCGCGCTCGGGCGAGCGCAGCGCGTTGACGCCGTCGGCCACCGCCTTGAGCGCGTCGATGTCGAGGCCGGAGTCGGTCTCGTCGAGGATCGCCAGCTTCGGTTCGAGCACCGCGAGCTGGAAGATCTCGTTGCGCTTCTTCTCGCCGCCGGAAAAGCCTTCGTTGACCCCGCGCTGCAGCAGGCGGTCGTCCAGGTGCAGCACGGCGAGCTTCTCGCGCACCTTCTTCAGGAACTGCATCGAGTCCAGTTCCTCCTCGCCGCGCGCCTTGCGCTGGGCGTTGAGCGCGCTGCGCAGGAAGTAGGTGTTGTTCACCCCCGGGATCTCGACCGGGTACTGGAAGGCCAGGAACACACCGTCCGCCGCGCGCTCCTCGGGCGCGCGCGCGAGCAGGTCGCGGCCTTCGAACAGCACGCTGCCGGCGGTGACCTCGTAGCCGTCGCGGCCGGCGATGATGTTGCCCAGGGTGGACTTGCCCGCGCCGTTGGGTCCCATGATGGCGTGCACCTCGCCGGGCCGCACCTCGAGGGTCAGGCCCTTGAGGATTTCGCGGCCGTGGATGGAGGCGTGGAGGTTTTCGATTCTGAGCATGGGAATGAAGGGAATGAGGGGAATGAGGGGAATACTCAGCCGACGGCGCCTTCGAGGCTGACTTCCAGGAGCTTCTTGGCTTCGACCGCGAATTCCATGGGCAGCTCGCGGAAGACCTGCTTGCAGAAGCCGTCGACGATCATCGAGACCGCGTCCTCCTCGCCGATGCCGCGGCTGCGGCAATAGAACATCTGGTCTTCGCTGATCTTGGAGGTGGTGGCCTCGTGCTCGACCGTGGCCGAGGGGTGCTTGACCTCGATGTAGGGGAAGGTGTGCGCGCCGCACTGCTTGCCGATCAGCAGCGAGTCGCACTGAGTGTGGTTGCGTGCGCCCTCTGCGCTGCGCTCCACCCGGACCAGGCCGCGGTAGCTGTTCTGGCCGCGGCCGGCGCTGATCCCCTTGCTGACGATCTTGCTCTTGGTGCGCTTGCCGACGTGGATCATCTTGGTTCCGGTGTCGGCCTGCTGGCGGTGGTGGGTGAGCGCCACCGAGTGGAACTCGCCGACCGAGTCGTCGCCCAGCAGCACGCAGGACGGGTACTTCCAGGTGATCGCCGAGCCGGTCTCGACCTGGGTCCACACCACCTTGCTGCGCGCGCCGCGGCACTGCGCGCGCTTGGTCACGAAGTTGTAGATGCCGCCGACGCCGTTCTCGTCGCCGGGGTACCAGTTCTGCACCGTCGAATACTTGATCTTCGCGTCCTCGAGCGCGACCAGCTCCACTACCGCGGCGTGCAGCTGGTTCTCGTCGCGCATCGGCGCGGTGCAGCCCTCCAGGTAGGAGACCTCGGCGCGGTCCTCGCAGATGATCAGCGTGCGCTCGAACTGGCCGGTGTGGCCGGCGTTGATGCGGAAGTAGGTGCTCAGCTCCATCGGGCAGCGCACCCCGGCCGGGATGAACACGAACGATCCGTCGGAGAACACCGCCGAATTGAGCGCGGCGAAATAGTTGTCGCCGACCGGGACCACGGTGCCGAGGTACTGCCGCACCAGCTCCGGGTGCTCCCTGATGGCCTCGGACATCGAGCAGAAGATGATGCCCTTGTCGGCCAGCTCCTTGCGGAACGTGGTGCCGACGGACACCGAATCGAACACCGCGTCCACGGCGACACCGGCCAGCTTGGCGCGCTCGTGCAGCGGCACGCCGAGCCGGTCGTAGGTCTCGATCAGTTCCTTCGGCACCTCGTCCAGCGACTTGTACTTCGGCCCTTTCGGCGCCGAGTAGTAGCTGATCGCCTGGAAGTCGATCGGTCCGATCTTCAGCTTGGCCCAGTGCGGGACCGGCATGGTCAGCCAGTGCCGGTAGGCGGCCAGGCGCCATTGCGTCATCCACTCCGGCTCGCCCTTCTTCGCCGAGAGCGCGCGGACGATGTCCTCCGACAGCCCCGGCGGCAGCGAATCCGACTCGATGTCGGTGATGAAGCCGGCGTCGTAGCGACGACCCAGCTGCTGCAAGATTTCCGCGTTGCCTGTCGGCGTCTGTTCCACTGCTGTGCCCATGGGGGAATCCGGTTGTGTCAGGCGGGCGCGACCCGCGGGGCGCCCTTGCCGGGCAGGCGCGGTTGCCGCGCCGGCGGCGGCGCCAGCATCTGCGCCAGGGTGACGCCGCGCAGGGCGTCGGCCACGACGTCATTGATCCGGCGCCAGTTGGCGCGCACGCCGCAGGACTGCTCGATGCCGCACACGCCCTCGTGCAGGGCGCACTCGGTCATGCCCAGCGGGCCTTCCATCGCCTCGACGATCTCGACCAGGGTGACCTGCGCGGCGTCGCGCGCCAGCCGGTAGCCGCCACCGGCGCCGCGGAAGCCTTCCACCAGGCCGGCCTGGGCCAGCGGCTTGAGCACCTTGGCGACGGTGGGCATCTCCAGCCCGGCTCGCTCGGCCAGCTCGGCCGCGCTCAGCACCGCATCCGGCCGCGCGGCAAGCACGGTCAGGACCACGGTGGCGTAATCGGTGAGCTTGGTGACGCGGAGCACGGGGCCTCCTAATCGTACCGAAATTGTACGATTTCAAAAGCCACTGGGAAAGGGGGTGGGAAGCCGGGTCGAAATTCCGGTCAACTGGCGGAAAGGGACATCGGGCGGGCTTTTCACGCCGCTTCAAGCGACAATGCAGGACTTTGACCCACGTCGCAGCACGGAAATCGAAGCATGACCCGCAAGATCGTTGCCCGTAACTCCCGCATCCATGGCAAGGGCGTGTTCGCACTGCAGCCGATCCGCAAGGGCGAGCGCATCATCGAGTACAAGGGCAAGCGCCGCACCCACGAGGAAGTGGATGCCGACGAGAGCGGCGACGTCGAGAGCGGGCACACGTTCCTGTTCACCCTGGACGACGAATGGGTGATCGACGCCAACTACGGCGGCAACAGCGCCCGCTGGATCAACTTCAGCTGCGACCCCAACTGCGAGGCGGTGCTGGAGGAGAACGAGGACGACCCGCGCAAGTCGCGCGTCTTCATCGAGGCGAGGCGGGCGATCAAGCCCGGCGAGGAGCTGACCTACGACTACGGCATCGTCCTCGACGAGCCGCATACGGCCCGGCTGAAGAAGATCTGGGCCTGCCATTGCGGGTCGCCGAAGTGCCGGGGGACGATGTTGTCGGCCAAGCGGTAGGGCGAAAAGAGCCCCTCATCCGCCCCTTCGGGGCACCTTCTCCCCGCGGGCGGGGAGAAGGGATGGAGTGTGGCGGCCCCCCGAGAAGGGGTGGTTGCGCGCGGGGCGGCGAAGGTTGCAATGACCTATGCCAGTGGGCAGGGGCGGGCCCGGAGGCGAAGCTGTGGCGCCTCCCCTCAGGACCGGCCCATGCGCCTGCCCGCCGCCGCCATCCTCCTGGCCCTCGCCCTGCCAGCCCATGCCATCGACATCGACGGCCGGATCGCGCCGGGCGAATGGGACGGCGCGCAACACGTCACCGATTTCCGCGTGGTCGAGCCGCTGACCCGCGCGCCGTCGCCGTATCCGACCGAGGCCTGGATCAAGGCCACGCCCGAGGGCCTGGCGATCGCGTTCCGCAACGTCCAGACCGCGGACGTGCCGCGCACCTACCAGCGCACCCAGCGCGACCAGGACGCGCAGGTGGACCGGGTCAACCTGATGGTGGACTTCGACGGCGACGGCCGCACCGGCTACAACTTCACCGTCAACCTGACCGACGGCATCCAGGACGCGACCATCACCAACGAGTCGCGTTTCAGCAAGGACTGGGACGGGAATTGGCAGCACGCGGTCGCCGAGGATGGCGACACCTGGTCGGTGGAAATGCTGATCCCCTGGTACATCGCGCCGATGCGCGAAGGCGAGAACGGCACGCGCACGCTCGGCATCTACCTGGACCGCGTGGTCGGCTCCACCGGCGAACGCCTGGCCTGGCCCGCCGCCAGCTTCACCCTGCCGCGTTTCCTGTCGGACTTCAGCAAGGTCGAGGTGCCGGTCTACAGCCAGTCGCTGCTGGCGGTCACCCCGTATGCGGTCGCCGGCTACGACAACGTGCACGGCGACTCGCACACCGACGCCGGCGTGGACATCTTCTGGAAGCCGAACGGGCAGACCCAGCTCACCGCCACGATCAACCCCGACTTCGGCCAGGTCGAGAGCGACGACCTGGTGGTGAACTTCGGCGCGAACGAGACCTTCTTCAGCGACAAGCGCCCGTTCTTCACCGAGAACCAGGGCATCTTCGAGTTCGGCACGCCCTCGGACAACAGCCAGCTGCTGTACACGCGGCGGGTCGGCGGCCTTGCGGACGACGGCAGCGGCCCCGGCGACATCACCGCCGCGGTCAAGCTCAACGGCAGCCTGGGCGACTACAAGTACGGCGTGTTCGCGGCCGAGGAGGCGGACGCGGTGGGGCGCTCGTTCCGCGCGCTGCGGCTGGTGCGCGACTACGAGCGCCAGAACGTCGGCGTCATGTTGACCCAGGTGGAGCATCCCTGGCTGGACCGCGACGCGACGGTGCTCGGCGTGGACCACAACTGGCGGCCGACCGACAAGTGGAACATCCAGACCCGCCTGATCGGCAGCGAGATCGACCGCCAGGGCGACACTACCCGCGGCAGCGGCGCGACGGTGTGGGCCGACTACAACGCCGGCAACGGCTGGCGCTCGCAGTGGATCCTGATGCACTTCGGCGACCGCCTGGAGATCAACGACTTCGGCTACCTGTCGCGGCCGAACCTCAACTACGCCCACTGGCAGGTGTCGCGGCGCATCACCGACCTGCCGGAGGACTCCGCCTACGCCTCGCGCGAATGGCGCTGGCGGATCAGCGGCACCGACAACGACCACGGCCTGCCGCTGCAGCGCCAGTTCCGGGCGATGTTGCAGAGCCAGCGCCGCGACGGCGGCAACGAGTACGCGCAGGTGAACATCAACAGCGCCGGTTACGACGACCGGATCCTGCGCGGCCACGGCATCCTGCGCATGCCGCCGAACTGGAACGCGTTCTACGAGCGTTCGCGCCCGCGCAAGGGCAATTGGGAGCTGTACGGCAACCTGGGCCTGCAGCGCGGCGGCCTCGGCGAGGACCGCGAGGTCGGCTACAACCTGCAGTTCCGCCCGACCTATTTCATCAGCGACGCGTTCAACGTGTTCGTGCTCGGCTACGCCGAGTGGACCCCGAGCTGGACCGTGTGGCAGCACGACAACCTGGTCGGCAGCTTCGACGAGCGGGCGCTGGAGCTCGATGCCGGGATCAACTGGACCATCGGCAGCCGCCAGGAGCTGCGGGTGAAGCTGCAGGCGATCGGGCTGGACGCGCGCCTGCGCCAGGCCTGGCGCGCGGACGTGGACGGCACCCCGGTCCCGGTGGACGAGCCGGTGGCCGACTTCAGCCTGCGCAACCTCGGCTTCCAGGTGCGCTACCGATACGAGCTGGCGCCGCTGTCCGACCTGTACGTGGTCTATGGCCGGGGCGGTTACCTCTACGACGAGTTCGGGCGCGACGAAGCCTCGCAACTGCGCGACGCGTTCTCGCTGCGCGACAGCGAGCAGTTGCTGGTGAAACTGAGCTACCGCTTCGAGCTCTGAGCTGCGGTTTCGCGCAGTTCCGCCGACGCGATGCGCCACGCGCGCTGTTCCGCGGTGGCGCCGTCGACCACGGCGCGGCGCAGGGTGTAGTCGCCCGCGTAGCGGTGTTCGCTGCCATCGTCGTGGGTGGCGCGGACGACGACCGGAATGCTGACGTAGCGCGACCCGGCGGCACCCTCGACCCGGCCGGGCGCGCCGACATCCACCGCCACCGAGGCGGTGTCGTCGAATCCGGCGGCGAATGCGGCGAATTCCTGTCCGCTGGCGCGGCCGCCGTCCGACCACAGGGCATAGGCTTCGGCATAGTCGCCCTGGTCGATCGCGCGGTAATAGCGCTCGAGCACCGTGACCGCGTCCGCGATGCCAGGTTCCGTTGCAACCGGGGGTGGCGTTGACGGTTCCACCGGGGCCGCCGGTTCGGTCGGGGACGCGGGAGGATCCGCCGCCGGGGGAGCGGCCGGCGCGTCCGCGTCACGCCCGCATCCGCCGAGCGGGAACGCGCACAGCAGTGCCAGGCTGAAGGCGAACGTGATGCGCTTGGCCGGTGGGCGTTTCATTGCGCGGCGGGCTCGTCGCCGGAAGCCGGCGGCGGCACAGGCAATTGGGTGGCGGGCTGCGGTTCCGGCGCGCTCGCGGGCGGTGGGGGCGGAGGCGGCGGCAGCAGCTGGCCGCGCTCCAGCGGTACGACCACCGCTTGCGGCTGCGGAGGCGGCGGCAAGGGCAGTGCGCCGGCATCCGCGACGACACCGGGGTCGGCGTCGGCCTCCATGGATTCGCCCCCGCGGTCGTCGGCCATTCCGCTTTCGACGTACATGTCCATGTCCACGTCCACGTCCGCGACCGCCGCGGGCGTGGATTCCGCGCCCGGGTCGGCCACCGCCATCTCGCGCCGCGCACCAGGCTCGCCGGGTTCCGGCATCCCGGTGACCGAGCCGACGCCGGCTTCCGGGCTGGGCAGCGTCTCGATGTCCGCGGCGGCGCGCCGCGCCGCGTCGGCCGCCTCGGCTTCGGAATCGCGGGCGCAACCGGCGCCAAGTACGCAAGCCACCAGCACGGCGCTCGCGAGCAGGATGGGGCGGGGACGGAGCATGGCGTGGCTCATTGGTCCAGGTGCACGACCACCTGGCCGTTCTCGATCGTGGTGGCGCCGATGCTGCGCGACTGCAGCCGCTGCAGCAGGCTGTCGTCGAAGCGGTAGACAGGTTCGCGCGCAGCATAGTCCTCGAGCCAGCGGTCCACCAGGTCGCGCGCCGCGGGCGTGAGCGCCTCGCCCGGCCCGGCGAAACGCAGCGACTCGATCGACGGTGCATCCAGGTGCAGCCCGCGCGTGGATGGATTCCAGCGCAGGCCACTGGCGATCGCCAGGTGCCCGGCCGGCGTGCGGCTGTCGCGACCGGGCGCGCCGATGCCGACGTCGAAGTCGAGGCGCAGCCGGTGGGTGCCCTGCGGAATGCTCAGGCGCGGATTCAGCACGCTCAGCGTGAGCAGGCCGCCAAGCTTGTCGTAGTCGCGCGGGAAGCGCCGGTCGAGCTGCTGCTGCAACTGTGGGGCGGTGAATGCGATCCGGTCGCCGAGGATGGCACTGACCAGGCCAAGGGTCGTGCATCCGGCGAGCAGCAGCACGGACAGGACAAGCAGCGAAGGCAGGCGCAGGCAGCGCGGCATGGGAGGGTCACCGGGTGGGAATCCGGCAACAGCTTGCGCCAGCCGCGGTGAACGCCGGGGCAAGCAGGCGGAAAGCGGAGGGGCAAAGAAAAAGGCCGGAATCCACGGGGATTCCGGCCTTCCGGGGCGCGGGCAGCAGCCGTTGCCGGACGGCCCGCGAATGACTCAGGACGCAGCGTCCTTCAGCTTCTTCAGCGGACGCACCTTGACCTTCACCGAGGCCGGCTTGGCGGCGAACCACTGCTCTTCCTTGGTGAACGGATTGATGCCCTTGCGGCGCGGCTTGGCCGGCACGTTGACGGCGGTGATCTTCAGCAGGCCGGGCAGGGTGAAGGTACCGGCGCCCTTCTTGCTGATCGAGCCGTGCACGGCATTCTCCAGCGACGCCATCACCGCGCGGACATCGCGCGAGGCGACGCCGGACTGCTCGGAGATGTACGACACCAGGCCGGACTTGCTCATCGGCTCCTTGATCGGCTTGGGCGCAGCCGGCTTGGCCGCGGCCTTCCTGGGAGCAGCCTTCTTCGTGGTCGCCTTCTTCTTCGCCATATGTGTCCCGTATTTCCCTTGTTGAGGTTCGGAGTGATCTTGATTCTTTGCCTGGAATTCCCCTCGGCAACGCGAATGTAGGGCAAGACCGCGCCGCCGCCAAGTACCGATCGGCGCTTTTTTTCGCTGGTTTTGCCGGCGGCGGTGCTCAGTCCTCGTCGGGCCGGGGGCGGAAGGACTCCACCATCTTCTGCTGCACCTGCGCAGGAACCGGTTCGTAGTGGCTGAAATCCAAGGAATAACGGCCACGGCCGGCGGTCACCGACTTGAGCTCGGCGGCATAGCCTTCCAGCTCGGACAGCGGCACCTGGGCCTTGACCACGATCTCGCCGCCGCGCACGGAATCGGTGCCGTTGATGCGCGCCCGCTTGGAGGCGAGGCCGCCGGAAATGTCGCCCATGTGCGCCTCGGGGGCGGACACCTCCAGGTCCACGATCGGCTCCAGCACCATCGGCCCGGCCTTGCCGATCGCGTCCAGGAAGGCCTTCCTGCCCGCGGCGACGAACGCCACTTCCTTGCTGTCCACGCTGTGGTACTTGCCGTCGTACACGGTGACGCGCACGTCCTGGATCGGATAGCCGGCGACGGCGCCGCTGGCCAGGACCTGGCGCACGCCCTTCTCGACGGCGGGAATGAACTGGCCGGGGATCACGCCGCCCTTGACCTCGTCGCGGAACTCGAAGCCGGTGCCGCGCGGCAGCGGCTCGACCCGCAGGAACACCTCGCCGAACTGGCCCGCGCCGCCGGTCTGCTTCTTGTGCCGGTGGTGGCCCTCGGCGGCGGTGCTGATGGTTTCGCGGTAGGCGATGCGCGGCGGATGGGTCTTCACTTCGACCCCGAAGCGCTCCTTCAGCCGTTCCAGCAGCACCCGAAGGTGCAGGTCCGAAAGGCCGCGCAGCACGGTCTCGTTGAGTTCGGCGTTGTGCTCCACGGCGACCGCCGGGTCCTCCTCGGCCAGCTTGTGCAGCGCGGTGGCGAGCTTCTGTTCCTGGCCCTTGCTGGCGGCCTCGATGGCCAGGCCGAACATCGGCTTGGGGAACGGCATCGGCGCCAGGCGCACGCCGTCCTCGTCGTGGTTGTCGTGCAGCACCGCGTCGTAGTGCAGGTCGTCGATCTTGGCCACCGCGGCGATGTCGCCCGGCACCGCCTCCGCCACCTCGACGTGCTCCTTGCCCTGGACCTTGAACAGGTGCGCGACCTTGAACGGCTTGCGCCCGTCGTCCACGAACAGCTGCGAGTCCTTGCGCACCGTGCCCTGGTGGACCCGGAAGATGCCTAGCTTGCCGACGAACGGATCGTTGGCGACCTTGAACACCTGGGCGATCACGTGCGCGGCGGGATCGGCCCGGGCCACCACCGGCCGGGCGGCGTCGCCGCGGCCGGAAACGAAGGGCGCGGGGTTGGCCTCGCCCGGATGCGGGAACAGCCGCTCGGCGATGTCCAGCAGCTTGCGCACGCCGACGTTGGCCTTGGCCGAGGCGAAGCACACCGGCACCAGGTGGCCTTCGCGCAGGCATTGCTCGAAGGCTTCGTGCAACTCCTCGCCGGACAGGCCGCCCTCGCCCAGGTCCAGGTAATGGTCCATCACCGTCTCGTTCACCTCGACCACCTGGTCGAGGATCTTCTGGTGCCATTCGGCCACCGGGCCGACGTCGCTGACCGCCTCCGAGTCCGCGGCATCCGCGCCGAAACAGTCCACCACGCGGGTGCCGCCATCCATCGGCAGGTTCAGCGGCAGCAGTTCGGGGCCGAAGGCCTCGCGCAGTTCCTCGAGCAGGCGCGCCAGGTCGACGCCTTCGTGGTCGATGCGGTTGATCACGATCGCGCGGCACAGGCCCCGCCCCTTGGCGTACTCCATCATCCGGCGCGTGCCGTGGCCGATGCCGGTATCGGCGTCCACCACCACCAGCACGGTCTCGACCGCGGACAGCGCGGAGAGCGCAGGACCGCGGAAGTCGGGATACCCGGGGGTGTCGATCAGGTTCACGTGCACCGGCGGCTTGCCGGCGGGCGCGTGGTCGATGCCGGCGATGGCCGCGTCGATCGAGTGGCCGCGCGCCTTTTCGATCGGGTCGAAGTCCGACACCGTGTTGCCGCGCTCGATGCTGCCCGGCGACTGCAGCGCCCCGCCGGCGTGCAACAGGGCCTCGAACAACAGGGTCTTGCCGGCGCCGGGGTGGCCCGCGAGGGCCACGTTGCGGATCTGCTGCGTGGTATGGGCCATGATCCGTCCTTCCATGTGCGCAGGCCCTCAAGACTCCCGCAGCCCCCGGCATGGGTCAAGCGGACGCCGCGCCATGCCGCGTGCACGGGGATGGGGCTAGGCTGGTCCGCCCCGATCGCACAGGAGACCGCCATGGGCATTTCGCGCCACGCCACCGCGCACTGGGAGGGCGACCTCAAGACCGGCCAGGGCCGGCTGGCCACGCCGGAAAGCGGGCTGATGCAGGACACGCCCTACGGCTTCAACACGCGCTTCGGCGACCGCAAGGGCGTCAACCCGGAGGAGCTGATCGCCGCCGCCCACGCCGGCTGCTTCACCATGGCCATGGCGGCCAAGCTGTCCGAAGCCGGACATCCGCCGGAGGCGATCGACACCCGCGCCGAAGTGGACCTGTCCACCGAAGGCGGCCCGTCGCTGTCGGCGATCCGGCTGAAAACCACGGCGCGGGTGCCTGGCATCGACCCGGCGCGGTTCCGCGCGATTGCCGACGACGTCGGCAAGCATTGCCCGGTGTCGCGCGCGCTGAGCGCGGTGCCGATCAGCGTCGAGGCCGAACTGGCGGGGTGAACTGGCGGGGTGAACGGCGCCCGTTGGCCGCGGGCCGGGTTCAGGGACGTTTAATCGGCGTGACCGGACGATGCAGGCTCACCCGTGCGCCCGGGCGGCGCTGGAGTCACGCCATGAAGAAGTCCACCGCGTCCCTGCTGGTCCTCGCCCTCGCGGTCCCGGGCGGCCAGGCCCTGGCCCAGTCCGCGCAGCCGCTGCCTTACGACGCGGGGGTCGACACCGCCGTGGAGCCGCTTTACCGCGACGGTCTCCGCGACGATGGCTACTACGACTACGCGCGCGTATTGCGCGTGGTCCCGGTGATCGGTGCGCCGGGTGGCTATCCCTCCGCTGGCGCCTACGGTGATCCTGCCTGCACCAGCCGCGACTACGCCGGCGACTACTACGGCGGCGGCTATCGCGACGACGTCTACCGCGAGCCGCGCCGCGGCAGCGAAGGCGGGCGCGCCATGGCTTCGGTGCTCGGCAGCGTGATCGGCGCGGTGATCGGCAGCCAGGTCGGCGGCGGCTCCGCGCGCTATGCGACCGCCGCGGTCGGCTCGACCGTCGGTGCCGTGGCCGGCCGCCAGGTGTACGACAACGCGCACGGCGCGCCGGACGGCCGCGTGACCGTCTGCGGCCCGTATCAGGAGCACGGAACGCGGCGCCCGTACGCCGGCCGTTCCGCCAACCTGTTCGACGTGACCTACGAGTACGCCGGCCGGACCTACGTGACCCGCACCAACTACGACCCGGGCGATCGCATCCGGGTCCGCGTGCACGTCGACGCCGAGTAACGCAGGCAGGGCGCGGGACCGCTCTACAATGGGGGCCTTTCCCGCAAGGCCCCCGTTGCAGCGATGGCAGGACACGACCGCTGGCTCGTGCTCAAGTTCGGCGGCACCTCGGTCTCGCGCCGCGAACGCTGGGACACGATCGGCCGCCTCGCGCACGAGCGCGCGCAGGACGGCGGCGCGCGCGTGCTGGTGGTGGTCTCGGCGCTGTCCGGCGTCACCAACGAGCTGCAGGCGATCGCCGACGGCGATGGGATCGACGCCCGCACGGCGGCGCTGGTCGAGCGGCATCGCGCCTTCGCGGCCGAACTCGGGCTCGATCCATCCTCCATCTCCGGCCGGCTCGACGTGCTGGCCGCACTGGCCCGCGATCCGCGCGCCGGCCCGCGTCCACTGGACTGGCAGGCCGAAGTGCTGGCCCAGGGGGAACTGCTCTCGTCGACGCTGGGCGCAGCGTACCTTCGCAGCCAGGGCCTGGACTTCGGCTGGTGCGACGCGCGCGACTGGCTCCATGCGATCGCGCTGCCGAACCAGGGCGAATGGACGCGGCGGCTGTGCGCGTCCTGCCGGACGCAGCCGGTGGCCGACTGGCGCCGCCGCTTCGACGCGCAATCCGCACCGCTGCTGCTGACCCAGGGCTTCATCGCCCGTCACGAGGAAGGCGGCACCGCCGTGCTCGGCCGTGGCGGCTCGGACACCTCGGCCGCGTGCTTCGGCGCCTTGCTCGGCGCGGAGCGGGTGGAGATCTGGACCGACGTGCCGGGGATGTTCAGCGCCAACCCGCGCGAAGTCCCGGAAGCGCGGCTGCTGACCCGCCTCGACTACGCCGAAGCGCAGGAAATCGCCACCACCGGTGCCAAGGTGTTGCACCCGCGCGCGATCGGCCCGTGCCGCGAGGCGCGGGTGCCGATGGCGATCCTCGACACCACGCGCCCCGACCTGCCGGGCACGCGCATCGACGCGAGCGTCGAGACCGTGCCGGGGGTCAAGGCGATCAGCCGGCGCAACGGCATCGTGCTGGTGTCCATGGAATCGGTCGGCATGTGGCAGCAGGTGGGCTTCCTGGCCGACGTGTTCGAGCGCTTCCGCCGGCATGGCCTCTCGGTGGACCTGATCGGTTCCTCGGAGACCAACGTCACCGTGTCGCTGGATCCCAGCGCCAACCTGGTCAGTGGCAACGTGCTCGAGTCGCTCGCCGCGGACCTGGCCCAGGTCTGCCGGGTCAAGGTGATCGTGCCCTGCGCCGCGATCACCCTGGTCGGGCGCGGCATGCGCTCGATGCTGCATCGGCTGTCCGATATCTGGGCGACCTTCGGCCGCGAGCGTGTGCACCTGGTGTCGCAGTCCTCGAACGACCTCAACCTGACCTTCGTCATCGACGAGGCCGACGCCGACGGCCTGATCCCGTTGCTGCACGAGGAACTGGTGCGCAGCGGGGCGATGCCGATGCGCGAGGGCAGCGTGTTCGGCCCCACCTGGCACGAGATCGCGCACGGGCGCCAGACGCGCGCCACGCCGTGGTGGGTCGAACGCCGCGACGATTTGCTCGAACTCGCCGCCCGCGGGACCCCGCGCTACGCCTACCACCTGCCCACGGTCCGCGAGCGCGCCCGCGCGCTGCTCGCGGTGGATGCCGTCGGCCGGCGCAGCTACGCGCTCAAGGCCAATCCACACCCGGCGATCCTGCGCACCCTGGCGGTCGAGGGCTACGGGTTCGAGTGCGTGTCGCAAGGCGAGCTGGCGCATGTGTTCGCGACGTTGCCGGACCTGGCCCCGGAACGGGTGCTGTTCACCCCGAGTTTCGCGCCGCGCGCCGAGTACGCCGCAGCGCTCGAACGTGGCTGCATCGTGACCGTGGACAGCGTGGAACCGTTGCGCCTGTGGCCGGAGCTGTTCCGCGGGCGTGCACTGTGGCTGCGGCTCGACCTCGGCCGCGGCGCCGGCCACCACGACAAGGTGCGCACCGGCGGCGCCGAGGCCAAGTTCGGGTTGCCGGTGGCGGGGCTGGACGGATTCCTGGACCTGGCGCGCGCGCTCGACGTCCGCGTCACCGGCCTGCACGCGCACCTGGGCAGCGGCATCGAGTCCGCGGGGCACTGGCGCGATGTCTACGCCGAGCTGTGCCTGCTGGCCGAAGGCATCCCGACCGTGGACACGATCGACATCGGCGGCGGCCTGCCGGTGCCCTATGTCGCCGAGGAAGCGCCGTTCGACGTCGCCGCCTGGGCAGCGGACCTGGCCACCATCCACGCCGCGTTCCCGCAATACACGCTGGCGGTCGAGCCGGGCCGCTACCTGGTCGCCGAGGCCGGCGTGTTGTTGCTGGGCGCGACCCAGGTGGTCGAGAAGGACGGCGTGCGCAGGATCGGTTGCGATGGCGGCATGAATGCGCTGATGCGGCCGGCGCTGTACGACGCGTGGCACGAGGTGGCGAACCTCGATCGGCTGGACGATCCTGCCGACACCGATTTCGACGTCGTCGGCCCGATCTGCGAGAGCGGCGACGTGCTCGCGCGCCGGCGCAAGCTGCCCGCCGCGACCCGGGCGGGCGACGTGATCCTGGTGGCCGACACCGGTGCCTACGGCATGGCGATGGCCAATACCTACAACCTGCGGGCCCTGCCCGCGGAGGACGTGCTCGATGACTGACTGGAGCTTCGACCGCCAGGCGATCCGCGCCTTCCGCTTCACGGGCTGCTCGTTCGACCCGGCGAGCGGCGTGGCGCGGCTCGCCTACGCCTTCGACGACGGCCCCGAACTGGTGGAGACGATCACCATTCCCGGCGCGCCGTTCGACGTGCATGGCGAGCGTGCGGCGGCCGTGGAGCGGGCCCTGCGGCTGCTGCACCTGATCGCCGGCGTCAGCTACTACAAGGCGGCGGTGCCGCCGGAGATCCGGATCGACGGCTACGCGATCGATGCGGAGACCTCGGCCCTGCTGCAGGCGATCTACCGGCACGGGCTGGGGGAGTTCGCCTATCGCAACGGCATCGAGCTGGAGGGGAAGCTCGCATTTCCTGTCGATGTCTCCGGAGGCAATGTGGGAGCGGCGGAAGCCGCGACAGGGCCTGCCCGGAAGAGCGTCGCGGCTTCCGCCGCTCCCACAATGGGGCAGGACACTTCGGCGAAACCCCTCTCCGCCCTGGTCGCCATCGGCGGCGGCAAGGACTCGCTGGTCGCCATCGAGGCGCTGCGCGCGGCCGGTGTCGCCCAGACAGTGACCTGGATCGGCGGCTCGCAACTGATCGCCGCCTGCGCCGAGCGCACCGGGTTGCCGACGCTCAACATCGGCCGCCAGCTTGCCCCGCAGCTCTTCGAGTTCAACCGCCAGGGCGCGCTCAACGGGCACATCCCGGTGACCGCGGTGAACTCGGCGATCCTGGTGCTGGCGGCCGTGTTGCGCGGCGACGCGCAGGTGGTGTTCTCGAACGAACGCTCCGCGAGCTACGGCTCGATGATCCCGGGCACCGGCGAGGTCAACCACCAGTGGTCCAAGGGCTGGGACTTCGAGCGGCGCTTCGGCGAGCATGTCGAGCGCAATGTCGCGTCAGGCGCGCACTACTACTCGGCATTGCGGCCCCTGTCCGAGCTGGCCGTGGCGCGCCAGTTCGCAAAGGACGACCGTTACGACGCCTGGTTCTCGAGTTGCAACCGTAACTTCCACATCCTTGGCGAGCGCCCGGTGCAACGCTGGTGCGGGGTGTGCCCGAAATGCCACTTCGTGTTCCTGGCGCTGGCGCCGTTCATGTCGAAGCCGCGGCTGGTCTCGATCTTCGGCCGCAACCTGCTCGACGACCCGGCACAGGCCGGCGGCTACGACGCGCTGCTCGAATTCCAGGACCACAAGCCGTTCGAATGCGTCGGCGAAGGTCGCGAGTCGCGCGCGGCCATGGCCGCGCTGGTGCAGCGGCCGGAATGGCGCGAGGATGCGCTGGTGCGCCGCTTCGAGCGCGAAATCATGCCGCAGCTCGATCCGGGCGAGCTGGCGATCGCGCCGTTGCTCAAGCTGTCGGGCGAGCACCGGATTCCGGCGGCGCTGTGGGAGCAGCTGCGTGTACGTTTCGCCGACTGACCTCGACGCGCTCGCCGGCAAGCGCGTCGCGCTGTGGGGCTGGGGCCGCGAGGGCCGCGCCGCGTGGCGCGCGCTGCATGGCCGCGGCATCGCTCCGCTTGCGCTGTTCTGCAACGCGAGCGAGGCCAAGGAAGCCCTGGCGCTGGATGCGGCGCTGCACATCGAACCGGCCGCCACCGCGGCGCGCCTGTCCGCCTACGACGTGGTGGTGAAGTCGCCGGGGATCAGTCCGTACAAACCGGAGGCACAGGCGGCCGTCGCCACGGGCACGCGCCTGGTCGGCGGCACCGCGTTGTGGTTCGGCACCCGGGCCGGCGACGACGGCGTGGTCGCCAACGCGGTGTGCATCACCGGCACCAAGGGCAAGAGCACCAGCACCGCGATGCTGGCGCACCTGCTGCGCGCCGCCGGTGCCCGCACCGCGCTCGCCGGCAACATCGGCATGCCCTTGCTGGAACTGCTCGACGCGGATCCGCAGTACTGGGCGATCGAGCTGTCCAGCTACCAGACCGGTGACGTCGCCGACAGCGGCGCGCGACCGCAGGTCGCGGTCGCGCTCAACGTGTTCCCCGAGCACCTCGACTGGCATGGCTCGCATGAGCGCTACGTCGCCGACAAGCTGCGCCTGCTGACCGACGCCCGCCCGCGCATGGCGGTGCTCAACGCGCAGGATCCGCGGCTGGCGGCGTTGCGGTTGCCGGACAGCGACGTGCGCTGGTTCAACCACGCCGAGGGCTGGCACCTGCGCGGCGACGCGCTGCACCGCGGCGAGGCCTTCGTGCTCGATACCGCCGCGCTGCCGCTGCCGGGCCGGCACAACCGCGGCAACCTGTGCGCCGTGCTCACCGCGATCGAGGCGCTGGGGCTGGATGCAGTCGCGTTGGCGCCGCATGCGGCAAGCTTCCAGCCGCTGCCGCACCGCCTGCAGGTGCTCGGCCTGCGCGACCGCATCGCCTGGGTGAACGATTCGATCAGCACCACGCCGCATGCCACGCTGGCCGCGCTGGATGTGTACCGGGACCAGCGCGTGGCCCTGCTGGTCGGCGGCCACGATCGCGGCATCGACTGGCACGGCTTCGCCGAGGCGATGCGCGAACGCCCGCCGGCCGCGATCATCACCATGGGCGCCAACGGCCCGCGCATCCACGAGCTGCTGGCACCCCTGGCCGCCACCGGTGCGTTCGCATTGTCCGCGGCCGAGGACCTTGCCGCGGCCGTCGCGCAGGCGCAGGCCACGCTGCAGGGGGGCGGCGTGGTGCTGCTCTCGCCCGGTGCGCCGAGCTTCGGCGCGTACCGCGACTACACCGAACGCGGCCGCGACTTCGCCCGCCTGGCCGGCTTCGATCCGGAGGCGATCAGCGCCATTCCCGGGCTCGGCCTCGCCTGAACGGGCGGCCCTGGGCCGCCGCGCTACGCTTGGCCTCCCGATCCCCAGGAGCCGAGCCATGGCCGCAATGAATCGCATCCTGATCTCCCTTGCCCTGTCGCTGGTGGCGCCGGCCTGCGCCGCGAAGATGCACGCCGACCCGGTCGAGTGGCAGGTCGGCGACAAGACCTTCCAGGGCGTGCTGGTGTACGACGATGCCGGCGCCGCGAAGCGCCCCGGGCTGCTGATGGTGCCCGACTGGAAAGGCATGACCGATGCCGCCGTCGCGCAGGCCAGGCACATCGCCGGCGACGACTACGTGGTGCTGGTCGCGGATGTCTGGGGCAAGGGCACCCAACCCAAGGACAACACCGAGGCCGGCAAGATGGCCGGCGCGCTGCGCGAAGACCCCGCCGAACTGCGCGCGCGGATCAACCAGGCGCTGGCGGTATTGCGCGGCAACGCGGCGGGCGCGCCGCTCGACACGACGAAGCTCGCCGCGTTCGGCTACTGCTTCGGCGGCACCACCGTGCTCGAACTGGCCCGCAGCGGCGCCGACATCGCTGGCGTGGTCACTTTCCATGGTGGGCTGGGCACCTCGATGCCGGCGGAGCGGGGCAACTTCAAGCCCAGCGTGCTGGTGCTCAACGGCGCCGACGACCGCGGCACCGCCGGCGACGTCGCCGGGTTCAAGCAGGAGATGGATGCGGCGGGCGCGGACTGGCAGTTCGTCGATTTCAGCAACACCGTGCACTGCTTCGCGCTGCCGGACGCCAACAGCCCGCCGGGTTGCGTCTACAACCCGCTGTCCGCGAAGCGCGCGGAACGGATGGCGTATGCGTTCTTCGACGAGGTTTTCGCCACGGATTGAGCGCTTGATCAGCTCTGCCGGTCGACTGCATAGCGGGCCAGCGAGCGCAGCGCGTCTCCGCCGGGGTTCCCGGCCAGCCCGTCCAGCGCCCGGATCGCCGCCGCGGCGAACTCCGACGCCCGCTCCAGGCTGTAGCCGAGGCTGCCGCCGGCCTCGATCGCGCGCAGCACCGTCGGCATCGCGCTGGCGTCGCCTTCCTCGATCGCGGCACGCAGCAGGTCGCGGGTGGCGGCATCCGCCCGGGTGATCGCGTGGATCAGCGGCAGGGTCGCCTTGCCCTCGGCCAGGTCGTCGCCCAGGTGCTTGCCCAGCACCGCCTCGTCGGCGGAGTAGTCGAGCACGTCGTCGGCGATCTGGAAGGCGAAGCCGAGATTGAGGCCATAGGCATGGAACGCGTCGCAGGTGCGCGCATCGGCCCCGGCGAGCAGCGCGCCCAGCCGGGTCGCGGCGGCGAACAGGACCGCCGTCTTGCGCTCGATGACCCGGAGATACGCGGCCTCGTCGGTGTCCGGGTTGCGCACGTGCAGCAATTGCAGGACTTCGCCCTCGGCGATGCGGTTGGTGGTGTCGGCCAGGATCCGCATGACCTCCATGCGGTCCAGCTCGACCATCATCTGGAAGCTGCGCGAATACAGGAAATCGCCGACCAGCACGCTGGCGGCGTTGCCCCACACCGCATTGGCGGTGCGGCGGCCGCGGCGCAGGTCGGATTCGTCGACCACGTCATCGTGCAGCAGGGTCGAGGTATGGATGAACTCGATCACCGCGGCCAGCTGGTGTGCGTCCGCGCCGACGCCGTCGCCCTCGCGCTTGCCGCAGGCCGCCGCCGAGAGCAGCAGCAGCATCGGGCGCAGGCGCTTGCCGCCGGCCGAGACGATGTGCTCGGCGACCTGGTTGATCAGCACCACGTCGGAGGCCAGCCGGCGCCGGATGAGGGCGTCGACCGCCGCCATGTCCGCGGCCGCGAGGGCCTGGATCGCGGCCAGGTCGAGGGCCGGGCGCTCGTCGGCCTGGGCGGCCGTGGCGCTGGCCGGGCGGGCGGGGGCAAGGTCCATCACGGGTTCCGTAGGGTGGACCCCGGATTATGCCCGTGGTCGCGGGGGAGTCCTACAACCGGCCGCGGCGGCGGCTGACGGCGGTGCCCCGCCGCGTATAATCCAATGCCCCTTGCCCGATTCGGGCGAAACCGGAAGGACGGCAATGGCGCGCGGCATCAACAAGGCGATCCTGGTCGGCAACCTGGGCAACGACCCCGAGACCAAGTACACCCAAGGCGGCATGGCGGTCACCAAGATCAGCCTGGCCACCACCTCGGTGCGCAAGGACCGCGACGGCAACACCCAGGAGAACACCCAGTGGCACCGGGTGACCTTCTTCGGCAAGTTGGCCGAGATCGCCGGCGAGTACCTGCGCAAGGGTTCGCAGGTCTATGTCGAGGGCGAAATCCGCTACGACAAGTACACCGGCCAGGACGGCGTCGAGAAGTTCTTCACCGAGATCGTCGCCAACGAGATGCAGATGCTCGGCGGGCGCGGCGAAGGCGGCGGTGGCGGCGGCTTCCGTGGCGAGCGCAGCGAGCGCCCGGCGCGGCAGGAACCGCAGCGGCGCGAGGCGCCCGCGGCGGCCAAGGCCGACTTCGGCGACGACTTCGCCGACGACGACATTCCTTTCTAGTCGCGGGTCCATCCCCGACAAGCCCGCACATCCATGTGCGGACTCTTCAAAAAGCACAGGGAGTCGGCTCTTTGGCGAATTGGTTGGTGACGGGGGGTGCCGGGTTCATCGGCGGCAACTTCGTGCTCGAGGCGGTGGCCGCGGGGCATCGGGTGGTCAATCTCGACGCGCTGACCTACGCCGGCAACCGCGACACACTGGCCTCGCTGGAGGGCAACCCCGCGCACGTGTTCGTGCACGGCGACATCGGCGACCGCGCGCTGGTGGACCGGCTGCTGCGCGAACACCAGCCCGACGCGATCATCAATTTCGCCGCCGAGAGCCATGTCGACCGCTCGATCGACGGCCCGGCGGCGTTCGTGCAGACCAACGTGGTCGGGACCCTGGCCCTGCTGGAGGCCGCGCGCGATTACTGGAAGTCGCTGGACGGCGAGGCGAAACAGGCCTTCCGCTTCCTGCACGTGTCCACCGACGAGGTCTACGGCTCGCTCGGCGAGTCCGGCAAGTTCACCGAGACCACCCCGTACGCGCCCAACTCGCCGTACTCGGCCTCCAAGGCGGCGTCCGACCACCTGGTGCGCGCGTTCCACCACACCTACGGGCTGCCGGTGGTGACCACCAACTGCTCGAACAACTACGGGCCGTACCAGTTCCCGGAGAAGCTGATCCCGCTGGTCATCGCCCGCGCCCTGGCCGGGGAGCCGCTGCCTGTGTACGGCGACGGGAAGAACGTGCGCGACTGGCTGTACGTGGGCGACCACTGCAGCGCGATCCGGACGGTGCTCGCGCGCGGCCGGGTGGGGGAGACCTACAACGTCGGCGGCGACGCCGAGATGCAGAACCTCGAAGTGGTGCACGCGATCTGCCGCCTGCTGGATGAGCGCCGCCCGCGCGCCGACGGTCAGCCGCGCAGCCGCCAGATCACTTTCGTCGCCGACCGCCCGGGCCACGACCGGCGCTACGCGATCGACGCGACCAAGCTCAAGACCGAGCTGGGCTGGGCACCTGCGCACTCGTTCGAGCAGGGCATCGCCGACACGGTGGACTGGTACCTCGAGCACCAGGACTGGGTGCAGCGGGTCCTGGACGGCAGCTATCGCCTGGAGCGGATCGGAGTGAACGCGTGATGCAACGCAAGGGCGTCATCCTGGCGGGCGGGTCCGGCACGCGGCTGTACCCGATCACCCGCGCGATCAGCAAGCAGCTGTTGCCGGTGTTCGACAAGCCGATGGTCTACTACCCGCTGAGCGTGCTGATGCTGGCCGGCATCCGCGAGGTGCTGGTGATCAACACCCCGCACGAGCAGGCCCTGTTCCAGCAACTGCTCGGCGACGGCTCGCAGTGGGGCATGAAGATCGAGTACGCCGTGCAGCCGAGCCCCGACGGCCTGGCGCAGGCGTTCCTGATCGGGCGCGAGTTCCTGTCCGGGGCGCCGAGCTGCCTGGTGCTGGGCGACAACATCTTCTACGGGCACGGCCTGACCGAGGTGCTCAAGCGCGCCAACGCGCGCGAGCACGGCGCCACCGTGTTCGGCTACTACGTGCGCGATCCGGAGCGCTACGGCGTGGCCGAGTTCGACGCCAGCGGCAAGGTCGTCGGGCTGGAGGAGAAGCCGGCCAGGCCGCGCTCCAGCTACGCGGTGACCGGGCTGTACTTCTACGACGGGCGCGCGCCGGAGTTCGCCGCGGGCCTGGCTCCGTCGGCGCGCGGCGAACTGGAGATCACCGACCTCAACCGGCGCTACCTGGAAGAAGGCAGCCTGCAGCTCGAGCGGCTCGGCCGCGGCTTCGCCTGGCTGGACACCGGCACCCACGAGTCGCTGGTCGAAGCGTCCAGCTACGTCGAGACGATCGAGAAGCGCCAGGGCCTGCGCGTGTGCTGCCCGGAGGAGATCGCCTGGGGCAACGGCTGGATCGACGACGCGCAGTTGCGCGCGCTGGCCGAACCGCTGGCGAAGAACGGATACGGCCAGTACCTGCTGCGCCTGCTCGAGCACGGGCCGGTCGCATGAAGGTGGTCGAGAGCGACCTGCCGGGCTGCCTGGTGCTGGAGCCGCGCGTGTTCGAGGACGCCCGCGGCTTCTTCTACGAATCCTTCAACCGCGACAAGCTCGCCGCCGCCGGGCTCACGCCGCAATTCGTGCAGGGCAATGTCTCGCGCTCCAGCCGCGGCGTACTGCGCGGCCTGCATTTCCAGAACCCCAAGGCGCAGGGCAAGCTGGTCAGCGTGCTCGAGGGCGAAGTCTGGGACGTGGCGGTGGACGTGCGCCGCGGCTCGCCCCATTTCGGACGCTGGACCGCGGTGGTGCTGAGCGCGGACAACAAGCGCCACTTCTGGATCCCGGAAGGCTTCGCCCATGGCTTCGTCACGCTGAGCGGGCAGGCGCTGTTCACCTACCTGTGCACCGACACCTACGACCCGGCCGCCGACACCGGCATCCGCTGGGACGACCCGCAGCTGGCGATCGACTGGCCGGTGGCCGAACCGCTGCTGTCGGACAAGGACGCGCGGCTGCCGCTGCTGGCCGAGGTACCGGTCGAACGCCTGCCTACCTGGGAAGGCTAGGCCGCGATGCGCATCCTCGTGCTCGGCGGCAACGGCCAGGTCGGCACCGAGCTGCGACGCAGCCTGGCGCCGCTGGGCGAACTCGTGGTCGGGACCCGCGACGGGCGGCTCGCGGATGGCCGGGCCTGCGAGCGGGCCGACCTCGACGACCCCGCCTCGCTGGCGACGCTGGTCGCGCGGCTCGCGCCGGACGTGGTCGCCAACGCCGCCGCCTACACCCGGGTGGACCAGGCCGAAACCGAGCCCGAAGCCGCGTTCCGCGCCAATGCGCAAGCGCCCGCCGCGCTGGCCGAGGCCTGCGCGCGCAGTGGCGCGCTGCTGGTGCATTACTCCACCGATTACGTCTTCGATGGCACCGCGCCCCGGCCGTATCGCGAGGACGACCCGACCGCACCGCTGGGCGTGTACGGCGCGAGCAAGCTCGCCGGCGAGGAGGCGATCCGCGGCAGTGGCGCCCGCCACCTCGTGTTCCGCACCGCCTGGGTCTACGCCGCGCACGGCAACAACTTCCTGCGCACCATGCTGCGCCTGGCCGCGGAGCGCGAGGAACTGCGCGTGGTCGCCGACCAGCAGGGCACGCCGACCCCGGCCGCGCTGATCGCCGACGTGACCGCGAAGGTGCTGCGGCAGCCACCCGGCGGGTCCGGCCTGTGGCACCTCACCGCCTCCGGCCACACCACCTGGCACGGTTTTGCCGAAGCGATCGTCGCCCGTGCGCACGCCCTCGGCCGGCTCAGGCGCACGCCGCGCGTCGTCCCGATCACCACCGCCGACTACCCGACGCCGGCCGCGCGCCCCGCGTATTCGGTGCTGGACTGCGACAAGCTGCAAGGCGAATTCGGCATGTCCCTGCCGCACTGGCGCGACGCACTGGAGCGCACGCTTACCTGACCCCGTGCATCCACCGCCGCAGCAGCGGCGAAAGTGCCAGGAACACCAGCGCACTGCCCAGGCCGATCCACATCAGGAGCTGGAACAGCTCGCCATACTTCGCGGCCGCCGAGGCCATGTCGATCGCCCCGGATTCGGGGATGTCGAGCGAGGCCAGCTTGCCGAATTCGGCCGCCAGCATTTCCGAGTACGCGGTCGCCAGCCAGAAGCCGCCCATCATCAGGCCCACCACGCGCGCGACCGAGAGCTGGGTCACCGCGGACAATCCGATCGGCGACAGGCACATCTCGCCGATCTCGAGCACGAAGTAGGCCAGCACCAGCCACCACACGCTGGCCATCGCGCCGTCGCCGGCGACCTGGGCCGCCGCCATCAGCGGCAGGAACGCGAGCGCGGCGAACAGCAGCCCGATCGCGCTCTTCATCGGCTTGGACGGGTTCCGGCCGCGCTTCTCCAGCCACGGCCACAGCCAGGCGAACAGCGGCGACAGCAGCACGATGAAGAACGAGCCGAGGAAGGTCAGCGAGCCGGCGGTCTGCGGCACCAGGACCACGTCGCGGAAGCAGGCGACCACCATCGCCGCGACCAGCAGCCAGATCATGGCGCGCGCCAGCCCGCGGGCGTCGCGGTCGCTGGCCTTCAACGCGACGATCATCAGCACCGGCGCCGCGGCCATCATGAACAAGGACCAGGGCAGGGTGCCGCTGGCGTCGCTGACCAGCGACGGGAACATGTCCTTGGTCATCAGCCGGTCGGTGAAGGTGACCCACGATCCGAACGTCTGCTCGTACAGGGTGAAGAACACCAGCACGCCCAGGATCATCACCAGCAGCGAGACCATCTGTTCGCGTTCGACCCGGCTGCAGTGCCGCACCAGGAACCACACGAACCACAGGCCGAAGCCCACCGCCACCAGGTGCATCGCGCCCTGCACGGTCCAGGTGCGCTGGATGAGCTGCCAGACCAGCAGCACGCCGGCGCCGGAGCCCAGGTAGATCCACCATTCGCGCGCCAGCGGCCCGATCCGCTCGCGCAGCCGCGCCGGGTCGCGCGGTTCGGCGTGGCCGTGCAGGTAGCGCTGGCCCCACAGGAACATCGCCAGGCCCGCGACCATGCCGATGCCGGCCGCCCCGAAGCCGTACTTCCAGCCGTAGGTCTCGCCGAGGAAGGCGCAGACCAGGCCGGCGAACAGGCCGCCGACGTTGATCCCGGCGTAGAACAGCGTGAACCCCGAGTCGCGGCGCGGGTCGTCCTCCGCGTACAGCTTGCCGACGATGGTGGAGATGTTCGGCTTGAGGAAGCCGACGCCCATGATGATCAGCGCCAGCGACAGGTAGAACACTTGCAGCGCGCCCTCGTCGCGGACCACGACGCCGTCGACGGTGGCCGCGTCGGTGCCTTCCACGGTCATGCCCAGGTGGCCCAGGCACAGCAGCACGCCGCCCAGCACGACCGCCTTGCGCATGCCCAGCCAGCGGTCCGCGATCAGCCCGCCGATCACTGGAACCGCATACACCAGGCCGCCATAGGCGCCGATCAGCCCGTAGCCCATGTCGTCGCTGAAGCCATGGTGCTTGAGCAGGTAAAGCAGCAGGAGCGCCTTCATTCCGTAGAACGAGAAGCGCTCCCACATCTCCGTGAAGAAGCAGACGAAGACGCCTTTCGGGTGGCCCAGGAAGTCACCGTGCATCGACGGAGTATAGATGCCATCATCACGGGGTTGCCCAACCAGCCGGAGCCCCGATGAGTGCCTCCCATCCCAACACGGCCCCCGCGCGGGTGCCGCAGCTGACCGTCCGCGCGGTCGTGTTGTCGATCATCCTCGCGGTGATCCTGGCCGCGGCCAATGCCTACCTCGGCCTGTTCGCGGGCCTGACCATCGCGACCGCGATCCCGGCGGCGGTGGTGTCGATGGGCGTGCTGCGGCTGCTCGGCGGCGGCACCATCCTCGAGAACAACATCGTCCAGACCGGCGCCTCGGCCGGCAGCTCGATTGCGGCCGGCGTGATCTTCACCATCCCGGCGCTGGTGATCCTCGGCTACTGGGACGACTTCCAGTACTCCTGGGTGCTGGCGATCGCCGGCCTCGGCGGCCTGCTCGGCGTGCTGTTCTCGGTCCCGCTGCGGCGCACGATGATCGTCGAGGAGCCCCTGCCGTTCCCCGAAGGCAAGGCCGCGGCGGAAGTGCTGAAGGCCGGCGAGAACCCCGGCCCCGGGCTGAAGATCCTCGGCCTGTCGGCGGTGATCGGCGCGCTGTTCAAGCTCGGCGCGGCCAGCGGCCTGCGCATGCTGCCCGACAGCGCGGCCGGCGCCGGCTTCTTCGGCAGGTACCTGGGCTACATGGGCACCAACCTGTCGCCGGCGCTGCTCGGCGTGGGCTACATCGTCGGCCTGAACATCGGCATCGTGGTGCTCTCGGGCAGCATCCTGTCCTGGCACATCGCGATCCCGATCTACCACGCGTTCTTCCAGGGCCAGGATCCGGCACTGGCGGCATCGATCGCGGGCGCCTCGGCCGAGGACGCCGCATTCGCGATCTGGAGCGCGAAGATCCGCTACCTCGGCGTCGGTGCGATGCTGGTCGGCGGCATCTGGACCCTGTTTTCGCTGCGCAAGTCGCTGGTCTCGGGCATCCGCAGCGGCATCGCCGCGGCGCGCAAGGGCAGCGGCGAGGCGATCGCCGACACCGAGCGCGACCTGCCGATGAAGTGGATGCTGATCGCCCTCGTCGTGTTCGTCGTTCCGCTGCTGCTGCTCTACCAGGCCATCGTCGGCATGTGGCACGTCAGCGTGCCGATGGCGATCATCATGATCGTCGCCGGCTTCCTGTTCGTGTCGGTGTCGGCCTACCTGGCGGGCCTGGTCGGCTCGTCGAACAACCCGGTGTCGGGCATCACCATCGCCACCATCCTGTTCGCCTCGGCGGTGCTGCTGGTGCTGCTGGGCGAGGCCGGGAAGATGGCGGTCGGCAGCGCCGGCGCGCCGCTGGGCGCGGTGGCCGCGATCATGATCGGCGCGGTGGTGTGCTGCGCGGCCGCGGTCGGCGGCGACAACCTGCAGGACCTCAAGGCCGGCTACCTGGTCGGGGCGACGCCGTGGAAGCAGCAGCTCATGCTGGGCATCGGCGCGTTCTCGTGCGCGCTGATCATGGCCCCGGTGCTGGACCTGCTGGCCGAGGCCTACGGCATCGGTGCGCCGACCGCCGACCATCCGAATCCGCTGTCGGCGCCGCAGGCGACGCTGATGGCCTCGGTCGCCAAGGGCATGTTCGGCGGCGAGCTGCCGTGGGACATGATCGTCATCGGCGGCGTGGTCGGCGCGGCGATCATCGCCATCGACGGCTGGCTGAAGGCGCGCGAGTCCAGCTTCCGGGTGCCGGTGCTGGCCGCGGCCATCGGCATCTACCTGCCGCTGGAGCTGATGGTGCCGATCTTCCTCGGCGGCCTGCTGGCCTATCTGGTCGAGCGCCGCCACGGCGCGATCGGCACGAAGGACGAGTCGCTGCGCGACCGCATCCATCGCCCCGGCACCCTGTTCGCCGCCGGCCTGATCACCGGCGAGGCGCTGATGGGCATCCTGATCGCGATCCCGATCGTGGCCAGCGGCCGCGCCGACGTGCTCGCGCTGCCGGAAAGCCTGCAGTTCGGCAAGTGGGTCGGCCTGGCGGTGTTGGCGGTGGTCGCATGGCTGCTGTACCGCAGCGGCACCAAGCGTTCGCTGGGCGACGTCGAGCTCGGTCCGGTCTGACAAGCATTCGAGGAACCACCCCCATGAAGATCCGTCACGCCATCCTGTGCGCGGGCCTGCTGGCCGCGCTGCCCACCATCGTCTTGGCCGAGCGCGGCTTCCAGCCCGAGGACCTGGTCTCGATGGACCGCTACTCGTCGCCGGCGCTGTCGCCGGACGGCCGCAATCTGGTGTTCGCCAAACGCGTCGTCGACATGGAGGCGAACAAGGCCTCCACCTCGCTGTGGATCGAGGACCTGTTCGCGCGCGACGCGGCGCCGCCGAAGCGGCTCACGCCTGAAGGCTGGAACGTGAACTCGCCGGCGTTCTCCGCCGACGGCTCGCGGGTGTACTTCCTGAGCGGCAAGAACGGCAGCTCGCAGCTGTACGCGATCGGCCTGGACGGCGGTCAGCCGGTGCAGCTCACCGATTTCCCGCTGGACGTGGACGGGTTCTCGCTGTCTCCCGACGGCAAGCGGATCGCCTTCGCAGCCGGCAGCTTCCCCGACTGCAAGGGCGACATGGCGTGCACGAAGCGCAAGCTGGACAGCGACAGCAAGGCCAGCGGCGCGGTTTTCGACCGCATGTTCATCCGCCACTGGGACACCTGGAACGACGGGCGCCTCAACCGCGTCTTCGTCGCGTCGCTCGACGGCAAGGCGCCGGTGTCCAACGCCACCCTGGTCGGCGCCGACCTGGTCGCGGACGTGCCGTCCAAGCCCTTCGGCGACCTGTCCGACCTGGCCTGGGCGCCGGACGGCAAGTCGCTGGTGGTCAGCGCGCGCTTGTCGAATGCGCAGGAGCCCTGGTCGACCAACTTCGACCTGTACCGCGTGCAGGCGGACGGCAGCGGCAAGGCGGTCAACCTCACCGATGCCAACGAGGCCTGGGACGCCGGCCCGGTGTTCAGCGCCGACGGCAAGACCCTCTACTACCGCGCGATGAAGCGTGCCGGCTTCGAGGCCGACCGCTTCGGCCTGATGGCGATGGACCTGGCCACGGGCAAAGTGCGCGAGATCGCGCCGGACTGGGACCGCTCCGCGGACGGCATCGTCCTGTCCGAAGACGGCCGCACGATCTACACCACCGCCGCGGACATGGGCGAACACCCGCTGTTCGCGGTGGACATCGCCAGCGGCGAAGCGACCCGGGTGATCGGCGACGGCAGCATCGGCAGCTTCTCGCTCGCCGGCCCGACCGCGGTGTTCACACGCAACTCGCTCAAGAGCGGCAACCAGATCGTCACCGGCGGCATCGGCGGCGCGCCCGAGCGCGCGATCACCCCGAGCGCGCAGGAAATGCTGCCCGACGTGGCCTTCGGCGACTACGAGCAGTTCAGCTTCACCGGCTGGAACGGCGACACCGTGCACGGCTACGTGGTCAAGCCCTGGAACTACGAGGCGGGCAAGGAATACCCGGTGGCGTTCCTGATCCACGGCGGCCCGCAGGGCAGCTTCGGCAACGGCTGGAGCTACCGCTGGAATCCGCAGACCTATGCCGGGCAGGGCTATGCCGCGGTGATGATCGATTTCCACGGGTCGGTCGGCTACGGCCAGGCCTTCACCGACGCGATCAGCCAGCACTGGGGCGACCGCCCGCTGGAGGACCTGCAGAAGGGCTGGGCCGCCGCGCAGCAGCAGTACGCGTTCCTGGATGGCGACCGCGCCTGTGCATTGGGCGCCAGCTACGGCGGCTACATGGTGTACTGGATTGCCGGCGTCTGGAACGAGCCGTGGAAGTGCCTGGTCGACCACGACGGCGTGTTCGATAACCGGATGATGGGCTACGCCACCGAGGAACTGTGGTTCAGCGAGTGGGAGAACGGCGGCACGCCGTGGGAGAACCCGGAAGGCTACGAGCGCTTCAACCCGATCCTGCACGTGAAGGACTGGCGGGTGCCGATGCTGGTGATCCACGGCGAGCATGACTACCGGATCCCGGTGTCGCAGGGCATCGCCGCGTTCACCGCGCTGCAGCGCAAGGGCATCGAGTCGAAGTTCCTGTACTTCCCGGACGAGAACCACTGGGTGCTGAGGCCGGCCAACAGCCTGCTCTGGCACCACACGGTCAACGACTGGCTCTCGCAGCACCTGCGCGAGTAAGCACGCCATGCCGACCCCCACCGACGGCGCCCTGATCACCAACGACGCCGTCGTCCTCGGACTGTTGGCGATCACCCTGGGCGCGATCTTCTGGACTTCGTCGCGCCCGTCCGGCTTCTGGCACCGGTTCTACAGTTACGTGCCGGCGCTGCTGATGTGCTACCTGGTGCCGGCGATCTACAACAGCATCGGGCTGGTGGACGGCAACGCCTCGGGGCTGTACCCGATGGCCCGCGACTACCTGCTGCCCAGCTCGCTGGTGCTGCTGTGCATCGCGATCGACATGGGCGCGGTGCTGCGGCTCGGGCCCAAGGCCGTGATCATGTTCCTGGTCGGCACCTTCGGCGTCATGCTGGGCGCCGTGGTCTCGTTGCTGGCGATGAGCGTGATCCATCCCGAGTCGGTCGGCGGGGACACCTGGCGCGGCATGACCACGGTCGCCGGGAGCTGGATCGGCGGCGGCGCCAACCAGGCGGCGATGAAGGAAGTGTTCGAGGTCGAGGCGACGTTGTTCGGCCAGTTCGTCGCGGTGGACGTGCTGGTCGCCAACGTATGGATGGCGATCCTGTTGTTCCTGGCCGCGCGCGCCGACGCGTTCGACCGCTGGACCCGGGCGGACACCCGCGCCATCGACGACCTGAAGCACCGGATCGAGGCCTACCAGGCCCAGCATTCGCGGATTCCCAGCCTGACCGACCTGATGGTGATCCTTGCGGTCGGCCTGGGCGCGACCGGCCTGTCGCATTTCCTGGCCGATCCGCTGGTCGAATGGGTGCGCACGCTCCCCGCCGAATGGCGGCTGCAGGACTACAGCCTGGACTCGCGCTTCTTCTGGCTGGTCGTGTTCGCCACCACCCTCGGCCTGGTGCTCAGCTTTACCCGCGTCCGCCAGCTGGAGGGGGCAGGCGCGTCCCGGATCGGCTCGGCGATGCTGTACGTGCTGGTCGCGACCATCGGCATGCACATGGACCTGGGCGCGCTGCTCGACCGGCCGTGGCTGTTCCTGCTCGGCGCGATCTGGATCAGCGTGCACGCGGTCCTGATGCTCGGCGTGGCCAAGCTGATCCGCGCGCCGCTGTTCTTCATGGCGGTGGGATCGCAGGCGAACATCGGGGGCGCCGCGTCGGCGCCGGTGGTCGCGTCGGCGTTCCATCCGGCCCTGGCGCCGGTGGGCGTACTGCTGGCCGTGTTGGGTTACGCGCTGGGGACCTATTGCGCGTATCTCACCGGGCTGGCGTTGCAGGCAATCGCGGGGTGAAGCCACCCGACCATGGGTCGGGGGAGCCACCCGACCATGGGTCGGGGGAGCCACCCGACCATGGGTCGGGAGAGCCACCCGACCATGGGTCGGGTGCTACAGCCATTTGATTTTGTGAAGGTAGGCGTAGAGGCCGGCGACGACCACCACGACCACGCCGATCAGCACGCCGTAGCTGTGCGCGCCGTGCAGCTCGGGCATCGCTTCGAAGTTCATGCCGTACCAGCTGGTGATCAGGGTGGGGGCCGCCAGCAGCGCGGCCCAGCCGGCCAGCTTCTTCACGATCTCGCCTTGGGCCACGGTGACCATCGACAGGTTGACGCTGAGCGCGGCGGTCAGCATCTCGCGCATGGTGTCGGTGGACTCGTTGACGCGCAGGGCATGGTCGAGGACGTCGCGGAAATAGGGCCGCACCGCGTCGTGCACGAGCTCGCCGTGGAGCCGGGTGAGCTGGGCGAGGATGTCCTGCAGCGGCGCCACCGCAAGGCGCAGCCGGGTGAGCTCGCGCTTCAGCTCGTACAGGCGCAGCACCGTGCCGCGGTCGAACTCTTCGGAGAACACCGCGTGCTCGAGCGCGACCAGTGTCTCGCCGAACTCGTCGACGATCGGCAGGTAATTGTCCACGATCGCGTCGAGCACGGTGTACAGGCCGTAACTCGGGCCCAGGGCCAACAGTTCCGGCTCGCGCTCCGCGCGCGTGCGCACCGGCGCGTAGGTGTCGGACGGCCCGTGGCGCACGGTCACCAGGTAGCGCCGGCCAAGGAACGCGTGGGTCTCGCCGAACGCGATGCGGCCGCCGTCCACCACCTGCGCGGTGTGCGCGATCACGAACAGCGAGTCGCCGTAGGCTTCGATCTTCGGCCGCTGGTGCGCGTGCTGCGCGTCCTCGATCGCCAGGTCGTGCAGGCCGAACTCCTCCTGCAGCTTGGCCAGCAAGGCATCCTCGGGCTCGTACAGCCCGACCCAGACGAAGCTGCCGTCGTCGGCGGCGAGCACGTCGCTGATCGCGTCCAGGCTGATGTCGCCGATCCGCCGGCCGTGGGCGTCGTAGGCGACGCAGTTGACCACGCAGCGTGGCAGCGAGGGGTCCATGGTCTTCAGGAACGGCGGAACGCGCGCCACAAGGCCAGGTGCACCGGCAGCAGCAGCGCGATCCATACTTCGTTGACCTGCGAGGACAGCAGCACCCACTTCAGCAGCAGCGCGCCCACCGCGGCCACGGACACCACCCCCAGGAGCCGGCGGAACCACGTTCCGGGATCGCGCCCCGCCATGCGTCGCCACGCGCCGGGCAGCAGGCCCAGCGCCAGGGGATCGAACAGCAGCAGGTTCTCGTTGGCCCAGGCGAAGCGGTGCTCGGTGCCGAACCACAGGAACAGCATCAACAGGCCGAGTACGCCGCCCAGCAGCCAGAAGACACCGGCCACGGCAGCCAGCAGGCGCGGCCGCCAGCGCGCGAGCAGCAGGATCGCGGCAGCCGCCGCCAACCCGGCCAGCAGCCACGGCCACCATGGGCGTGGCTTCTCCGGTGGCTCGGGCGGCAGCCGGTGCGGCAGCAGCTGCTCGGTCGCGCGCACCAGCGGGCGCCCATCGGGCAAGTGCACCTCGCCCAGGCTGTCGGCCAGGCGCATCGGCACGAACGCCTCTTCCCAGCGCGAGAGCTGCTGGTCCGCATGGCGGGACAGGCCGATGTCGAAGCCCAGCCACATCCACGGCGCCGGCGATGCCAGTCGCACCGCTTCGCTGCGGTAGGTGTTGCCGCGCGAACGCCCGGCGATCTGGTGGTGCAGCTGGCCGCCGAGCGCCGCGTCCAGGGCGTCGCGCACCTTGGTCGAGCAGTTCTCGGTGAAATAGTCGTATCGGTAGCGCGCGTTCTCGGGCTGCGCGGCGACCGCCAGCGATCCGGCAAGCGAAGTGGCCTGCGCGTCGCTGAGGTCCAGCCACTGGATCGACACGCCGCGGCCTTCCTCCCGGTAGATCGCCAGGTCCTGCTCCAACGGCAGTGCCACCAGCATGTATTCCATTTCGCCGCGGATGAAGCGGCCAAGGAAGCCGGGCTCGGTGGGATCGAAGAAGCCGAAGTTGTAGGAAAGCGCGCGGCCGGTCTCCGGGTCCTGGACCACGATCGCGTCGTGGCCGAAGCGCTCCCAGAAGATCTCCCCCGGCTGCATCGTCATCACCCCGATGCGCGGCGCCGCGCTTGCGATCCCCGCGAACAGCAACAGGACCAACGCCAGCACCCAGCCGACCAACCCTTCTCCCCGGCCGCGGGGAGAAGGTGCCCCGAAGGGGCGGATGAGGGGCGCCCCACCCATCCCTTCTCCCCGCCCGCGGGGAGAAGGTGCCCCGAAGGGGCGGATGAGGGGCGCTCTTCGCCTATTCCCCATGCACCGACACATGCAACGCGTGCAACCGCCGCGCATCCGCCCGCGCCACCCGGAACCCGAAGCGGCCCAGGGTGAGTTCCTCGCCGGCCTCCGGCAGGTGGCCGATGGCGGCGGTGACCAGGCCGCCGATGGTGTCGTACTCGTCGTCGTCGAAATCGGCGCCGAAGCGCTCGTTGAAGTCCTCGATCGGGGTCAGCGCATCCACCACGTACTGGCCGTCGGCCTGGGCCGCGATCAGCGTGGTCACGTCCTCGGCCTCGTCGTGCTCGTCGTCGATCTCGCCGACGATCTGCTCCAGCACGTCCTCGATCGTGACCAGCCCGGCAACCCCGCCGTACTCGTCGATCACGATCGCCATGTGGTTGCGCGACTGGCGGAACTCGCGCAGCAGCACGTTGAGCTTCTTCGACTCGGGAATCAGCACCGCCGGCCGCAGCAGCTCGCGCACGTGCGGGTGCCCGTGCTCGGACACGAAGCCGCGCAGCAGGTCCTTGGCCAGCAGGATGCCGAGGATCTCGTCGCGATCCTCGCCATGCACGGGGAAGCGCGAGTGGCCGGACTCGACCACCTCGCGCAGCAGCTCCGACATGGGCAGCGCGGCGGACAACGCCACCATCTGCGAGCGCGGGATCATCACGTCGCCGACGGTCAGGTCGGAGACCGCGATGGCCCCTTCCATCATCCGCAGCGTGTCGGACGCGATGAGGCCGTCGGCCTCGGTGTCGCGGAGCAGCTCGACGAGATCCTCGCGGGTGCTGGGCTCGCCGGACAGCATCGCGCCGATCCGCTCGAACCAGGAGCGCCGTTCCTGGCGGTCCTGCGGGGTACTACTGTCGTCCTCTGGCATGTCTCGGTGGGTCCGGTCCGGCCCGGATGGGCCGCGGGGACAGTTTACCGGGATTGCGGCGGGGCCCCATCACGGCCCCGAGGCTCACAGATAAGGGTCCCCGATCCCCAGCCCCGCCAGGATCTCCCGCTCCAGCTTTTCCATGCACTCGGCCTCGCGCTCGTCCTCGTGGTCCCAGCCGAGCAGGTGCAGGACGCCGTGGACGGTGAGGTGGGCGTAGTGGTCGTTGAGCGCCTTGCCCTGTTCCTTCGCCTCGCGCGCCACCACCGGTGCGCAGATCACCAGGTCGCCGAGCAGCGGCATGCGTACGCCCTTGGGCAGCTTGACGCCTTCGGCCATCTCGGCCGGGAAGCTGAGCACGTTGGTCGCGTAGTCCTTGCCGCGGTAGTGGCGGTTGAGCGCGCGGCCTTCCTTCGCGTCGACGATCCGGATCGCGAGGTCGGCCTCGCGGATGCGCCCGGCCAGGGCCGCCGCCACCCACTTGCGGAAGCTGGTCGCGGCCGGGATGCCGGCGCGCGGCAGCGCATAGCCGACGCTGACGTCCAGCCGGGTCGGGCCGCGGGTCATGCGCCCGGCCCCGTTTCCGCGTCCTGGCGGTCGCGCGCGTCGTAGGCGTTGACGATCCGCGCCACCAGCGGGTGCCGCACCACGTCCTTGGCCTCGAAGAAGGTGAAGCCGATGCCGTCCACGCCGCGCAGCACGTCCAGCGCATCCTTCAGTCCGGACTTCTGGTGGCGCGGCAGGTCGATCTGGGTGAGGTCGCCGGTGACCACCGCCGTAGAACCGTAGCCGATGCGGGTCAGGAACATCTTCATCTGCTCGATCGAGGTGTTCTGGGCCTCGTCCAGGATCACGAACGCGTCGTTGAGGGTGCGCCCGCGCATGTAGGCGAGCGGCGCCACCTCGATGACGTTCTTCTCCAGCAGCTTGACCACCTTCTCCACGCCGAGCATCTCGTACAGCGCGTCGTAGAGCGGTCGCAGGTAGGGGTCCACCTTCTGCGACAGGTCGCCGGGCAGGAAGCCGAGCTTTTCGCCGGCCTCGACCGCGGGCCGCACGAGGATCACGCGCTGCACGCGCGATTCGTTGAGCGCATCCACCGCCATCGCCACCGCGAGGTAGGTCTTGCCGGTGCCGGCGGGGCCGATGCCGAAGTTGATGTCGTTGGTGGCGATGGCGTGCAGGTACTTGGCCTGGTTGCGGCCGCGGCCGCGGATGGTGCCGCGCTTGGTCCGCACCGCGACTTCCTGTGGCTCGATGTCCTCGTCCACCAGCCGGTCCACGGCGGCCTCGCCGAGACGCAGGTGGATCGCCTGGTCGGTCAGGGTTTCGTTGGCCGCGTCGTCCCAGAGCGCGCGCAGCAGGCGTTCCGCCCTGGCCACGGCAGCTTCGGGCCCGACCACCCGGAACACGTTGCCGCGATTGCCGATCTCGACGCCCAGTCGCAGTTCCAGCATGCGCAGGTGCGCGTCGAACGGGCCGGCGAGATTGGCCAGGCGTTCGGCATCAGGAGGATCGAGGGCGAATTCGGAAGTGCTGCGCTGGGGCATCGGCGGAGGCGGCGGGGTCGGATCTGCGCGACGCACAAGCTTGCGCCCGCCCGGGGTTTTTCGCAAAGTGCCGTGATCCATCTGCAAGCGGGGAAGGGCGATGCGCGGAATGCGGAGTGTGGCCGTCGCGGTGGTGACGGCGCTGTGTGCGTGGCCGGCGTTGGCGCAGGTGACGTTGCTGGAGGCGTCGCGCATCGACACCATGGACCCGGCGCGGCCGCGTGCCGAGGCGATGGCCTTCGACGCCGGCGGCGAGATCCTGGCGCTGGGCCAGCGCGAGCAGCTGCGACGCGAATTCCCGGACGCCAGGCGCATCGACGTGGGGCAGGCGACCGTCATTCCCGGCCTGATCGACGCCCACGGACACATGCTGGGCCTGGGCCTGTCGCGCCTCACCGCGGACCTGGTCGGGACCGGCAGCAAGGACGAGATCGTCGCCCGGCTGCGCGCGTTCGCCCGGGAACTGCCGGAAGGCGACTGGCTCATCGGCCGCGGCTGGGACCAGAACGACTGGGACGACAAGGCGTTCCCGACCGCCGCCGACCTCGACGCCGCATTCCCCGACCGCCCGGTCTGGCTGGAGCGGATCGACGGCCACGCCGGCTGGGCCAACAGCGCGGCGATGCGCGCGGTCGGCCGCGACCTGGCCGGCGACTGGCAGCCCGACGGCGGCCGCATCGTCCGCGATGCCGACGGGCAGCCGACCGGCGTCTTCGTGGATGCCGCCGCCGGCCTCGTGGACGCGGTTGTCCCGGCGCCCGACGACGACGCGATCGAGCACGCCCTGGAGCTGGCGATGGAAGACGCCGTGGCCCACGGCCTGACCGGCGTCCATGACGCCGGCGTCTCGCGCAAGGTCATGCGCGTATACCAGCGCCTGGCCGACCGCGGCGCGATGCCGATGCGGATCACCGCGATGGCCGACGGCGACGGCGAGGCGCTGGCCTGGCTGTGCCGCGAAGGCCTGTACCAGCATCCGTCGCAGCGCCTGAAGATGCGCACGGTGAAGCTGTACATCGACGGCGCCCTCGGCAGCCGCGGCGCGGCGTTGCTGGAGGACTACAGCGACGACCACGGCAACCTCGGCCTGCTGATGATGACGCCGGCGCAAATGGAGGAGGTGGCGGCGAAGGCGAAACGCTGTGGCGTGCAGGCCGCGACCCACGCGATCGGCGACCGCGGCAACCGCGTGGTCCTGGACGCGTACGCCAAGGCCCTGGGCAGCGATGCGACCAGCACCGACCACCGCTGGCGGATCGAACATGCGCAGGTACTTTCGCCCGAAGACCTTCCGCGGCTGGCGGCGATGCACGTGATCGCCTCGATGCAGCCGACCCACGCCACCAGCGACATGCCGTGGGCGGAGGACCGGCTGGGCCCGCAGCGGATCAACGGCGCCTACGCCTGGCGCAAGCTCCGCGACAGCGGCGCGCGGCTGGCGCTGGGCTCGGACTTCCCGGTCGAATCGGTCGACCCGCGCCTGGGCCTGTACGCGGCCGCCACCCGCACCGACGCGGAAGGCATGCCGGCGGGAGGCTGGCATCCCGAGGACAAGCTGACGGCCTACGAGGCGCTGCGCGGCTTCACCCTCGATGCGGCCTATGCCGGCTTCGCCGAGGACCAGGTCGGCAGCCTGGCGCCGGGCAAGCGCGCCGACTTCGTGGTCCTGGCGGAGGATCCGCTGGCGATCGATCCGGCGGGGCTGCGCGACCTGTCGGTGCTGTCCACCTGGGTGGATGGCAAGCCCGTGTACCAGGCCGCCACGCCGTAGCGGTTCCCACCGTTCGTCGGACGGGCAGGGCCCGTCCCTTCCAACCGGCTTGCAATTCAATTAAACATTGAATTAAATATATCCATGGCCAAGCCGAAGCCGACCCGGACCGCCTCCCGTACAGGACGCCCCGCGCGCCGCGCCGGCCGTCCCCCCGCGAGCGCCCCCGACCTGCGCGAGCAGCTCCTCGATGCCGCGATCGCCTGCTACGTGCGCCAGGGCATCGCCGCGACCCCCTTGCGCGCGATCGCGCAGGAAGCCGCGGTGACCCCGGCGATGCTGCATTACTACTTCGGCGACCGTCAGCAGCTGCTGCAGGCGGTGGTGGAGGAACGCCTGATGCCGGCCTTCGCCGGCATGCGTGCGGACCTGGTGCAGGCGGGCGACGACCTGGCCGCGTTGGTGACGGCTTTCGTCGACGGCATCGCCCGCCTGGTCGAGCGCCACCCGTGGCTGCCCGCGCTGTGGATCCGCGAAGTGCTGTGCGAAGGCGGGGCGTTGCGCGAGCTGATGCTTTCCCGGGTGGGGCCGCAGCTGCCGCGCATGCTCGCCGACCGCTTCGACGCCGCCCGGCGCAAAGGCCAGCTACACCCCGCGTTCGATCCGCGCCTGCTGGTGGTGTCGCTGGTCGGGCTGACCCTGTTCCCCGCGGCCGGTGCGCCGATCTGGCGCCAGTTCTTCGCCGCCGACGACCTCGACGGCGAGGCGCTGCGCCGCCACACCCTGGCCTTGCTGGCCGGTGGCCTCGGGACCCGCCTCGATTGACCACGGAGCAACCATGAAGCGCGCGAACCTGTTCGTCCTGCCCGCCATGACCCTGCTGCTGGGCGCTTGCGGCGGTGGGCCGCCGCAGGCACTGGGCACGCTGGAGTACGAGCGGGTCACGGTGCCGGCGCCGGTCGCCGAGCGGATCGTGGCGATCGAGGTGCGCGAAGGGGAGCGGGTGCACGCCGGGCAATCGCTGTTGCGGCTGGAGGACACGCGGGTCGCGGCCGCCACCGAGGCGGCCCGCGCGGAAGCGCGCCGGCAAGGCGCGGCGCTGGCGGAACTCGAGGCGGGTCCGCGCGCGGAGCGGATCGCCCAGGCGCGCGCGCAACTCGCCGCCGCGCAGGCGCAGGCCCGCGATGCGCGCAGCCGCTACGCGCGGCTGCGTCCGCTGGGCGAGCGCCAGCTGGTCGCCGCCGCCGACGTGGACAGCGCCCGCGCCGCCGCCAGCGATGCCGACGCCCGCGTGCGTGCCGCGCAGGCGGCGCTGGCCGAGCTCGAGCACGGCACCCGCGCGGAACAGCTTGCCCAGGGCGCGGCCGCGTTGCGCGCGTCGCAGGCGCAGGTGGAAGGGCAGGAGGCGACGCTGGAAAAGCTCGACGTGCAGGCGCCGCGCGCAGGCGTGGTGGACAGCCTGCCGTTCGAACTGGGCGACCAGGCCCCGGTCGGTGCGCCGCTGGTGATCCTGCTGGCCGGCGAACCCTATGCGCGGATCTACGTGCCCGAACCGGTACGCGCGGACATCGCGGTCGGCACCGAGGCCCGGGTCTTCGTCGACGGGCGCGAACAACCCCTCGCGGGCAAGGTGCGGATGATCCGCAGCGAGCCCGGGTTCACCCCGTACTACGCACTGACCGGCGAGGACGCCGCACGACTCAGCTACCTCGCCGAAATCGCACTGCCCGGCGCCGATGCGGCCACGCTGCCGGCCGGCCTGCCGGTTCGGGTCGAGTTCGGCCCGTGAGCGGGCCGGCGATCCACGCGCGCGGCCTGACCCGCCGCTTCGGCGAACTGGTCGCGGTCGACCACGTCGACCTCGACGTGCCGCGCGCCAGCGTCTACGGCTTCCTCGGCCCGAACGGTTCGGGCAAGTCCACCACCATCCGCATGCTCTGCGGCCTGCTGACCCCGACCGAGGGCGACATCGAAGTGCTCGGCCTGCGCATTCCCGAACAGGCCGAGGCATTGCGCAAGCGGATCGGCTACATGACCCAGCGCTTCTCCCTGTTCGAGGACCTCAGCGTGCGCGAGAACCTCGAGTTCCTCGCCGCGGTGCAGGGCGTGCCGAAGGCGAAGGTGGCGACGCGGGTCGACGACCTCATCGGCCAGTACCAGTTCGGCGACCGCCAGCGCCAGCTCGCCGGCACCCTCAGTGGCGGCCAGAAGCAACGCCTGGCGCTGGCCGGCGCGGTGGTCCACGAGCCGGAGCTGCTGTTCCTGGACGAGCCGACCAGCGCGGTGGACCCGGAGTCGCGGCGCGACTTCTGGGACAAGCTGTTCGAACTCGCCGATGCCGGCACCACGCTGCTGGTGTCCACCCACTACATGGACGAAGCCGAGCGTTGCCACCAGCTCGCGATCCTCGACCGCGGGCGCCTGGTGGCCGACGGCAGCCCCGATGCATTGACCGGCGCGCTGCGCGGACGCACGTTCGAAGTGGCCTCGGCGCAGCCGCGGCGCGCGCAGGAGGCCCTGCGCGAACAGGACGGCGTGCTCAGCGTGGCCCAGATCGGCAACAGCGTGCGCGTGCTCGCCGAGGAAGGCATCGATGGCGACGATGCGCTGCGCCGCTTCCGCGCGGCGCTGCCGGGCACGGGCGACCGCGTGGAACCGGTGACGCCCAATCTCGAGGACGTGTTCGTCGCCGCCACCCACGGGGCGCTGGCGGAGGTCGGGCCATGAGCTGGCGGCGGCTGTGGGCGATCATGCTCAAGGAAGTGCGCCAGTTGCGCCGCGACCGCATGACGCTGGCGATGATCCTTGGCATCCCGGTCCTGCAGCTGGTGCTGTTCGGCTATGCGATCAACCTCAACCTGCGCGGGCTCGACGCGGCAATCGCCGACCAGGCCAACACCACCGGTTCGCGCGCGCTGGTGATGGACATGCTCGCGACCGGCGTGGTGACGCCGGTCGCCGACGCCTCGACGCCCGCGGAGCTGATGGCGATGCTCGAGCGCGGCGAGATCAGCGTTGGCATCGTCATTCCGCCCGACTTCGAACGCCGCCGCATCGATGGCCGCGAGGTCGCGCAGGTGCTGGTGGACGGCAGCGACACCGTGGTCCAGACCGCGGCGATGCAGCTGTCACGCGTGCCGGTCGAGGCGACGCCGCCGCGGCCCGCTCCGGCCGGCGAGATCCGCAGCGGCCCCGGACCGATCGGCGTTGTCGCATTCTACAACCCGGAGCGGCGCTCGGCGGTCAACATCGTCCCCGGCCTGATCGGCGTGATCCTGACCATGACCATGGTCCTGTTCACCGCGGTGGCGATCGTTCGCGAGCGCGAGCGCGGCAACATGGAACTGCTGATCGCGACCCCGATCAGCCGCACCGAACTGATGGTCGGCAAGGTGCTGCCCTACATCGCGATCGGCCTGGTCCAGGTGACGGTGATCCTGCTGCTGGGCCTGTGGCTGTTCCAGGTGCCGATCCGCGGCAGCGTGCTGGACGTCTACCTGGCATCGTCGCTGCTGATCCTGGCCAACCTCACCCTGGGCCTGCTGATCTCGACCCGCGCGCGCTCGCAGTTCCAGTCGATGCAGATGACGATGTTCGTGTTCCTGCCGTCGATCCTGCTGTCGGGCTTCATGTTCCCGTTCGCCGGCATGCCGAAGTTCGCGCAGTGGATCGCGGAAGTGCTGCCGCTGACCCACTTCCTGCGCATGATCCGCGGGGTGATGCTGCGCGGCGCCAGCCTGGCGCAGCTCTGGCCGGAGGTGCTGGCGCTGCTCGTGTTCACCGCGGCGATGATGGCCGCGGCGATCCTGCGCTTCCGCAAGCGGCTGGACTGACGTGGCGCCGACCCATGGTCGGCGTCTCGCGCCAGCCGACCATGGGCCGGCGCTACCGGCGCGCGGCCCGGTGCCGGCCGTAGGACAACAGGGCGCTGAGCAGGAACACCACTGCCAGGCCGGGCCACAGCCATTGCGGCAGCATGTTCCAGCCGGGGTTGTCGAGGCGGATGGCACCGCTGTGGGCCGCCATTGCGCCCCCGGCCAGGATCAGGTCGAGGGCAGCGGCGTGCAGGTGCCGGTTCGGATGCTTTCCGGTGCCGAACATGGTGGGATGTCTCCGTCGGGGGCGGCGACCCTCCCGCGCAGGGAATTGGTCAGTGCAGCAGTAATTACCACATCGACGAAGCGTCCGATCATCCCGGGGTGCCCGGGAAAGTTGACCGACTTCATGTTTTCGGTCTTTCCGGTCAATTCATTCGGGTCCTTGCGCGAGGGCCCTTCCACCAGGATCCGCTGCACCGTCCCGACCATGCCCTCGGCGATCGCCGCCGCCTGGGCGTTGATCCGGGCCTGCAGCCGCTCCAGCCGGGCATGCTTGACCGCGTCCGGGGTGTCGTCCTCCAGGTCCGCCGCCGGGGTGCCGGGGCGGCGCGAATAGATGAACGAGAACGACTGGTCGAAGCCGACGTCCTCGATCAGCTTCATGGTCTTCTCGAAGTCGGCATCGGTCTCGCCGGGGAAGCCGACGATGAAGTCCGAGCTGATCGAGATGCCGGGCCGCACCGCACGCAGCTTGCGGATCTTCTGCTTGAACTCCAGCGCGGTGTAACCGCGTTTCATCGCCGCCAGCACCCGGTCGCTGCCCGACTGCACCGGCAGGTGGAGGTAATTGGCCAGTTTGGGCACGTCCCTGTAGGCCTCGACCAGCGCATCGGAGAACTCCAGCGGGTGCGAGGTGGTGAAGCGGATCCGGTCGATGCCCTCGATTTCGGCGATCGCGCGGATCAGCAGCGCGAGGTCGGCGGTGCCGGCGTCGTTGCCGTCGGCATCCACCATCGGCCCACGGTAGGCGTTGACGTTCTGGCCGAGCAGGTTGACCTCGCGCACGCCCTGTGCGGCCAGCTGCGCCACTTCCACCAGCACGTCCTCGAACGGGCGGCTGATCTCCTCGCCGCGGGTGTAGGGCACCACGCAGAACGAGCAGTACTTGGAGCAGCCCTCCATGATCGAGACGAAGGCGGTGGGGCCCTCGGCGCGCGGCTCGGGCAGGCGGTCGAACTTCTCGATCTCGGGGAAGCTGATGTCCACCTGCGGCTGGCCGCTGGCGCGGCGCTCGCGGATCAGCTCTGGCAGCCGGTGCAGGGTCTGCGGGCCGAACACCAGGTCCACGAACGGGGCGCGCTTCACGATCGCCGCGCCCTCCTGGGAAGCGACGCAGCCGCCGACGCCGATCAGCACCGGCTTGCCGTCCTGCTTGAGCGCGCGCCAGCGGCCGAGCTGGCTGAAGACCTTTTCCTGGGCCTTCTCGCGGATCGAACAGGTGTTGACCAGGATGACGTCGGCCTCCTCGGCCTTGTCGGTCAGTTCCAGGCCGTCGGAGGCGGCGAGCACGTCGGCCATGCGGGCCGAGTCATACTCGTTCATCTGGCAACCGTGGGTCTGGATGTAGAGCTTGCCGCGGGGAGAAGTCATCCCGCCATTCTAGGGTGAAGGGGATGTACAGCCCCCATTCGGGCATGGACGCGGAATCCTCGACCGGGGTCACGGAAATGGCTGAATCCGGGGCTTGTTCAGCCAAATCAAGCACTTGTCTTCGGCGCGTGACGGGTGGACACTGCGCCCCATGATCAAGGGGCTCCGGGGAATCCTGCTGCTTGCCGGCCTGCTGGTGGCCGCGCCCGCCGTCGCCGGCACCGTGTACCGGTGCGAGGCGGCCGACGGGACGCTCAGCTATTCCAGCGACCGCGTCGGCGGGGCGCACTGCAAGCCCGTGTCCAACTTCACCGCGCCCAAGCGCAGCCAGGCCGGCGCCGCCGGTCCGCGGGTCGTCTCCGGCCAGGTCTATTCCTACGTCGAGAACGGGGTGCGCCACTACAGCAGCCGTCGCCCGAAGGGGCCGGCCGCCAACCTGCGCACCATCGCCTACAGCTACATCGAGACCTGCTACGCCTGCGGCGCCAAGCCGGGCGTGGACTTCAGCAAGGTCCGCCTCAACACCACCGCCTTCGACCGCGAGATCGCCTCGGCGGCGAAGGAGTACGGGGTGGACGAGGCCGTGGTCCGGGCCATCATCCACGCCGAGTCCTCGTTCAACCCGCGCGCGGTCTCCCGGGTCGGCGCGCAGGGCCTGATGCAGCTCATGCCAGCCACCGCCGAGCGTTTCGGGGTCAGCGACGCGTTCGATGCCGGGCAGAACATCCGCGGCGGCGTGCAATACCTGGCCTGGCTGCTGAAGCGCTTCAACGGCAACCTCACCCTGGCCGCCGCCGGCTACAACGCGGGCGAAGGCGCGGTGGACAAGTACGACGGCGTGCCGCCGTACAAGGAAACCCAGCGGTACGTGCAGCGCGTCGGGGTGCTGGCCGATCGTTACCGCGGGCTGCTGGCCGCGCGTTGAGCCGCGGTCCGGACCGCCGGCGCCGCGCCTCTTTCCCCCTTCAAACCCTTGATCCGGCAGGCATTGCCTTCCGGATCATTGTCGGTTCGATTCACGTTCCGTTACACTTTGCCGTCTTTGCGGCCGCCCGTTTCCTGCGCCTGGCCGGCGACGGGGAGGGGCAGCCGGGTCTGTCACAGAGTCTTTGCGGAGTGCCTGATGGGCAATGATGGGGTCGAAGAGCGCCCGGACAACCTGGGCCGGCGCCGGTTCCTGACCGCGACCACCGCGGTGGTCGGTGCGGTCGGGGCGGGGTTCGCGGCAGTGCCGTTCATCAAGTCCTGGAACCCGAGCGCGCGCGCCAAGCTGGCGGGCGCCCCGGTGAGCCAGGACATCAGCGCGCTGCCGGCGGGCCAGCAGCTCACACTGAAGTGGCGCGGGCAGCCGATCTACATCGCGCACCGCTCGCCGGCGATGCTGGCGACGCTGAAGGAGATGGACCCGCTGCTGGCGGATCCGGACTCCGACAACACCGACCAGCAGCCCGAATACGCGAAAAACCAGTGGCGCTCGATCAAGCCCGAGTACCTGGTGCTGGTCGCGGTGTGCACCCACCTGGGCTGCGCGCCGGAATTCATTCCCGAGCTGAAGCCGCAGCCGTTCGACCCGAACTGGAAGGGCGGCTACTTCTGCCCGTGCCACAAGTCGCGCTACGACCTCGCCGGCCGGGTGTACTCGGCCCAGCCGGCGCCGGCGAACCTGCCGGTGCCTCCGTACCACTTCGAGAACGACACCACGGTCGTGATCGGCGTCGATCCGCAGGGGGCAGCGTAAGCCATGGCGAACATCTTCACGCGCACCACCAACACCGTCATGGACTGGGTCAATGCCCGGGCCCCCGGCATGATGCCGGTGTACCGCAAGCACATGACCGAGTACTACGCGCCGAAGAATTTCAACGTCTGGTACTACTTCGGCTCGCTCGCGCTGCTGGTGCTGGTCAACCAGATCGTCACCGGCATCTTCCTGACGATGCACTTCAAGCCGAGCGCGGCGGAAGCCTTCAGCTCGGTCGAGTACATCATGCGCGACGTCGAGTGGGGCTGGCTGATCCGCTACATGCACAGCACCGGCGCCTCGCTGTTCTTCGTCGTCGTCTACCTGCACATGTTCCGCGGGCTGATGTACGGCTCGTACCAGAAGCCGCGCGAGCTGGTGTGGCTGATCGGCATGCTGCTGTACCTGGTGCTGATGGCCGAGGCGTTCATGGGCTACGTGCTGCCCTGGGGCCAGATGTCGTTCTGGGGCGCCAAGGTGATCATCAACCTGTTCGGCGCGATCCCGGTCATCGGCCAGGGCCTGACCGAATGGATCATGGGCGACTTCATCCCGTCCGACGCCACCCTCAACCGGTTCTTCGCGCTGCACGTGATCGCGCTGCCGCTGGTGCTGCTGCTGCTGGTGGTGCTGCACCTGGGCGCGCTGCACGAGGTCGGGTCGAACAACCCCGAGGGCGTGGACATCAAGAAGGGCCCGAAGGGCAACCGCTGGGCGACCACCGCGCCGGCCGACGGCATCCCGTTCCATCCGTACTACACTGTGAAGGACCTGTTCGGCGCCGGCTTCTTCCTGGTCATCGCCGCCTTCATCATCTTCTTCGCGCCGACCTTCGGCGGCTGGTTCCTCGAGCACGACAACTTCACCGAGGCCAACCCGCTGGTGACGCCGGAACACATCAAGCCGGTGTGGTACTTCACCCCGTACTACGCGATGCTGCGCGTGGTGCCGTCGTTCCTCGGCACCCAGATCTGGGGCGTGCTGGTGATGTTCGGCGCCATCGTGCTGCTGTTCCTGGTGCCGTGGCTGGACAAGAGCCCGGTCAAGTCCTACCGCTACCGCGGCTGGCTGTCCTGGCTGATGCTCGGCGTGTTCGTCGTCTCCTTCCTGTGGCTGATGAAGATCGGCGCCGGCCCGGGCACCGACCCGGTGGAGACGATCATCGGCAGGATCCTGACCTTCCTCTATTACGCCTTCTTCATCACCATGCCCCTGTGGACCAGGATGGACAGGACGAAGGCGGTGCCGGAACGGGTGACCACGCATGACTAAGTTGAAGTTCGTTGTCGCGGCCTTCGTGCTTGCCGCGGGCCTTGGCGCCGGCCCGGTGCTGGCCGCGGAGGAGGGCGGGCTGCCGCACGCCGGCACCGACCTGAACGACCAGGCCTCGCTGCAGCGCGGCGCCAAGCTGTTCATGAACTACTGCTCGGGCTGCCACTCGCTGAAGTACCTGCGTTACTCGCGCATGGCCGAGGACCTGGGCCTGACCGAGGAGCAGGTGCAGGCCAACCTCAACTTCACCGGGGCGAAGGCGGGCGAAACGATCGGCGTCGCCATGACCGAGGCGCACGGCACCGAGTTCTTCGGCAAGGCGCCGCCGGACCTGAGCGTGATCGCGCGCGTGCGCGGCGCGGACTGGATCTCCGCCTACCTGCATTCGTTCTACCTGGACGAGACCCGCCCGGTGGGCTGGAACAACACCGTGTTCCCGAACGCCTCGATGCCGAACGTGCTGTGGGAGATGCAGGGCCTGCAGCACGCCGAGTACGGCCCCGAGGAGAATGGCGAGCGCCCGGTCGAGAAGCTGGTCCTGGCGCAGCCGGGCTCGCAGACGCCGGCGCAGTTCGACCAGACCGTGCGCGACATCACCGCATTCCTGGAATATGCCGGCGAGCCGGCGGTCCTCAAGCGCCAGTCCATGGGCGTGTGGGTGATCCTGTTCCTGGCGTTCTTCACCTTCCTCGCCTGGCTCCTCAAGAAGGAATACTGGCGCGACGTGCACTGAGGCGCGACCGGGAGGCCCGGTCGCCGGAGAAACGGCCCATGATGGCAACGAGTCCGCGCATGCGTAACGCCCTGACCCTGTTTTCTTCCGTCGACGATGTCCTCTGCCACCGCGTCCGCCTGGTGCTGGCGGCGAAAGGCGTCACCTACGACTTCATCCCGGTCGATCCGCAGAACCCGCCCGAGGACCTGATCGACCTCAACCCGTACCACTCGGTGCCGACTCTGGTCGAGCGCGACCTGGTGCTGTATGCGGCCTCGGTGGTCAGCGAATACCTGGACGAGCGCTATCCGCATCCGCCGCTGATGCCGGTGGACCCGTTGTCGCGGGCGCGCCTGCGCCTGGCGATGCTGCGCATCGAGCACGACTGGGTGCCGCAGGTCCAGGCGATCCAGCTGGGCAACAAGCAGCAGGCCGAGGCCGGGCGCAAGCGGCTGAAGGAGCTGCTGACCGCGGCGGTGCCGCTGTTCAAGGCCAGCAAGTTCTTCCTCAACCCGGAAATGAGCCTGGCCGACTGCGCGATGGCGCCGATCATCTGGCGCCTGGACGCGCTGGGCGTGGGCCTGCCGCGCGACGGCAAGTGCATCGAGGACTACGGCAACCGGATCTTCCGCAACCCGGGCTTCGCCCGCAGCCTCACGCCGCAGGAACGCAACCTGCGGCCGCTGCCGGAATGACACCGGTCCGATGACCGATGCGCCGCGGATGAGCAGCCACCGCCCGTACCTGTTGCGGGCACTGTACGAGTGGATCTCCGACAACGACATGACCCCGCACCTGCTGGTCGACGCGACCCAGCCCGGGGTGCGGGTGCCGCCGCACACGATCAACGAGGGCAAGGTGGTGCTGAACATCGCCGCGCGCGCGGTGGCGCACCTGACCATGGACAACGACGCGGTCGCCTTCACCGCACGCTTCGGCGGCGTCAGCCACGCAGTGATCGCGCCGGTGGGCGCGGTGCTGGCGATCTACGCCCGCGAGACCGGGCAGGGCATGGCCCTGCCGCCGGAAGAGGGCACGGCCGAAGACGCCGGCGAGTCTCCGCCTGGCCCACCGAACGATGACGACAGCCCGCCGGACGACGGCGGCACTCCGCCGCCGAAGCGCGGCGGCCACCTGCGCATCGTCAAGTAGCGTCGCGCACCGGACCGACGAAGGCCACCAGGCGGCCACCGCGCAGGACCAGGCGGCCGACATGGCGGTCGCTGCCGTCGCGGGAGTATTCGAAGCGGAACGTGCGCTCGACGCCCAGCCAGCCGTCCTCGCCGCGGCGCAGGCGCAGGCCGCTGGCGTGCACGGTCTGGTCCAGCCACTGCACGCCCGCATGGCGGCAGGCCTCGCGGCCGAGCTCCTCGGCGCGCTCGGCGGCCGACCGCGCCGCGCTCCACCAGCCCAGTGCGATCGCCGCGCAGATCATCAGCACCAGCAGGGTCGGCATCTCACTCCCCCGGCGGAATGCCGAGCTTCATGGACAGATCGATCGCGCGCACGTGCTTGGTGAGCGCGCCGACCGACACGAAATCCACGCCGTCCGCGGCAATCGCGCGCAGGCCTTCCAGGTCGACGCTGCCGGACACCTCCAGCGGGATCCGGCCGTCGAACGGCGCGCCGCGTGCCATGCGCACCGCCTCGCGCCGCTGTTCCGGGCCGAAGTCGTCGATCAGGACCCGGTCGCAGCCGGCCTCCAGCGCCTCGCGCAGTTGCGCCAGGGTTTCCACTTCCACGACCAGCGGAAGCGCAGGGTGCCGCGCGCGGGCCTCGGCGATCGCGGCGGCGACCGAGCCGAACGCGCGCACGTGGTTCTCCTTCAGCATCACCGTGTCGTACAGGCCCATGCGGTGGTTGTCGCCGCCGCCGACCCGGACCGCGTACTTCTGCGCCACGCGCAGGCCCGGCAGGGTCTTGCGGGTGTCGAGCACGCGCGTGCCGGTGCCGCGCAGCGCGTCGGCATAGGCGGCGACGGTGGTCGCCGTGCCGCTGAGGGTCTGCAGGAAGTTGAGCGCGGTGCGCTCCGCCGTGACCAGTGCGCGGCTGCGCCCGGCCAGGGTCGCGAGCACGGTGCCGGCAGCGACGCGGTCGCCTTCGGCCACCCGCCAGTCGATCCGCACGCCGGCGTCCAGCGCGCGGTGGCAGGTGTCGAACCAGGGCCTGCCGCAGACCACGGCCGGTTCCTTGCACAGCAGGTAGGCGACGTCCTCGCGGTCGGGCAGCAGCGCGGCGGTGACGTCGCCGCTGCCGATGTCCTCGATCAGCGCGCGAGCAACGTCGGCGTCCACCTGCTCGACCGGCGGCGCCGGGATCGCCGCGCGGGCGGGCTGGCCGCTCATCGGGGGAAGTCGGGGACCTGGCCGGTGGCGATGGCCTCGTCGGCGAGCAGCACCGGGATGCCGTCGTCCACGCGGTAGACCAGGCGCTGGTCGCGGGTCACCAGCGCCTCGCGCAGTGGTTCCGCCTGCGGGCTGTCGTCGGCGCGGCGCACCTTGCCTTCGGAGATCGCGCGGTTGAGCGCGTCCAGGCCGGCGCGGTCGAGCAGCGACAGCGGCTGTCGGGTGGCGGGGCAGGCGAGGATGTCGAGGAGCTTGCGGTCCATGGCGGTACCCGAGGGGGGATGACGGCTAGAATAGCGCTTTGCACGGGACGCACCGGAGCCGCCATGGTCGCTAGCGTGGAAGCAGGCGGGACCAGCCCGCTGGTCGGCATCGTCATGGGCTCGCGCTCGGACTGGGAGACGATGCAGCACGCCGCCGCGATGCTCGAACGCCTGTCGATCGCGCACGAAGTCCGGGTCGTGTCCGCGCACCGCACCCCCGACCGCCTGTTCGAATATGCCGCCAGCGCAAGCGGGCGCGGCCTGCGCGCGATCATCGCCGGCGCCGGTGGCGCCGCGCACCTGCCGGGCATGCTCGCGTCCAAGACCGAGGTGCCGGTGCTCGGGGTGCCGGTGCAGAGCAAGGCGCTGAACGGGATGGATTCGCTGCTGTCGATCGTGCAGATGCCGGCCGGGATTCCGGTCGCCACCTTTGCCATCGGCAACGCCGGCGCCAGCAACGCGGCCCTGTTCGCGGCGGCCATGCTGGCGTCCACGGAGCCCGCCGTGGCGCGCGCGCTGGCCGACTACCGCGCGCGGCAGACGGCCGACGTGCTCGCCGCAGACGACCCCCGCCAGTGACCACCGTCGGCATCCTCGGGGGCGGGCAGCTTGCCCGCATGCTCGCGCTTTCCGGCGCGCCGCTGGGGCTGCGCTTCCTGGTCATGGATACCTCGCCCGACGCCTGCGCCGGCCAGTGCGCGCCGATGGTCGTGGGCGACTACCGCGACGAGGCCGCGCTGTCCGAGTTCGCCTCGCGGGTGGACGTGGCCACCTTCGATTTCGAGAACGTGCCGGCCGAATCCGCGCTGTGGCTGGCCGAGCGCGTGCCGGTGTTCCCGAGCCCGCGCGCGCTGGCCACCGCGCAGGACCGCCTGGCCGAGAAGACCCTGTTCCGCGACCTTGGCATTCCGGTGCCGGACTTCGTGCCGGTCGCCAGCCGCGACGAGCTGGAGGAGGCGGTGGCGCGGGTGGGTGCGCCGTGCATCCTGAAGACGCGGCGGCTGGGGTATGACGGGAAGGGGCAGTTCCGGATCAGGCAGGCAGCCGGGAGCCGGGAGCCGGGAGCCGGAGCCGGCGCGACCGTGGCGGATGCCTGGGAAGCCTTGGGCGCGCAGGCGGAGACGGTCGGCTTGATCGTCGAGGCATTCGTGCCGTTCGAGCGGGAACTGTCCGTGGTGGCGATGCGCGGGCGCGATGGCACATTCCGCAGCTGGCCGCTGACCGAAAACTGGCACGTGGACGGCGTGCTCTCGGCGAGCCTGGCGCCGGCGCGGGCGGACCCGGCGCTGCAGGCGCAGGCGGTCGCGCATGCGCGACGCCTGGCCGAGGCCATGGATTACGTCGGCGTGTTCGCGCTGGAGCTGTTCCAGCACCAGGGCGTGCTGATGGCCAACGAGCTGGCGCCCCGGGTGCACAACTCCGGGCACTGGACCCTCGAGGGCAGCGAGACCAGCCAGTTCGAGAACCACTTGCGCGCGGTCGCCGGCTTGCCGCCGGGCGACACCCGCATGCTCGGGCATGCGTGCATGCTCAACTGGATCGGGGAGATGCCGGATCCGGCGCCGGTGCTGGCCGAGCCGGGCGGCCACTGGCACGACTACGGCAAGGCGCCGCGTGCCGGCCGCAAGGTCGGGCATGCGACGTTGCGCGCGGACGACCCGGCGGAACTGGCGCAGGCGCTGGAACGCGTCGGCGCCGCCCTGGGCCGCGAGGCCCAGGTGGCGCCGGTGGTGGAGCGCTTGCGCGCCTAGCGCATGTTCTGCGCGACGAAGTCCCAGTTCACGACGTTCCAGAACGCCTCGACGTACTTCGGCCGCGCATTGCGGTAGTCGATGTAGTAGGCGTGCTCCCAGACGTCGCAGGTCAGCAGCGCGGTGTCGTCGCTGGCCATCGGGTTGACCGCGTTCGGGGTGCTGACCAGGGCCAGCGAGCCGTCGCCGCGCTGCACCAGCCAGGCCCAGCCCGAGCCGAAGGTCTTCACCGCCAGCTCGCTGAACTTCTCCTTGAACGTGGCGAAGTCGCCGAAGGCCTTGTTGATCGCGTCGGCGACCTTGCCGGTCGGCTCGCCGCCGCCGTTGGGCGACATGCAGTTCCAGTAGAAGGTGTGGTTCCAGACCTGGGCGGCGTTGTTGTACATGCCGCCTTCGGACTTGCGGATGATCTCTTCCAGCGGCATCGACTCGAACTCGGTGCCGGCGATCATCTTGTTGAGGTTGTCGACGTAGGCCTTGTGGTGCTTGCCGTGGTGGAAGTCCAGGGTTTCGCCGGAGATGTGCGGCTCCAGCGCGGTGCGGTCGTAAGGCAGGGGAGGCAGTTCAATCGCCATTTCGGACTCCTTTCTGGGGAAGGGCGGCTTACAATCCATTGATTCTACCCCCACCCCCGCCACGGCTCCGCGAGCCGCGGCGGGGCGCATTGCAGGAGACGCGACATGCAGGTGTCCGAGCGCATCCAGGCCGAAATCGAGTCCCACCCGGTGGTGCTGTTCATGAAGGGGACCCCGCAGTTCCCGATGTGCGGCTTCTCCAGCCGCACGGTGCAGGCGCTCAAGCAGGCCGGCGCCGAGGCCTTCCATACGGTCAACGTGCTGGAGGAACCGGAGATCCGGGCCAACCTGCCGCGCTACTCGAACTGGCCGACCTTCCCGCAGCTGTTCATCAACGGCGAGCTGATCGGCGGCTGCGACATCACCCTGGAGCTGTTCGAGTCCGGCGAGCTGGCGCGGATGCTGGCCGAGGTCGCCAAGGCGTGACAGGGACGGCCACCGACACCACCGCGGCGGCCGTGCCGGCGCTGGCCGGGCGCGTGGTGCTGGTGGCAGGCGCCCATGGCGGCCTGGGCAGCGCCGCCGCCCAGGCCTGCGCGCGGGCCGGGGCCACGGTGGTGCTGCTCGGGCGCAAGCTGCCGAAACTCAACCGCCTGTACGACGGGATCGCGAAGGCGGGCGGCGAGGCGGTGCTGTACCCGCTGGACCTGGAGGGCGCCGCCCCGGACGACTACGCGGAACTGGCCGAGCGGGTCGGCAACGAGCTGGGCCGGCTCGACGGGCTGCTGCACTGCGCCGCCGAGTTCAAGGGCCTGACCCCCCTGCTGCATACCGACCCGGCGGATTTCGCCCGCGCCCTGCACGTGAACCTCACCGCGCGCTGGTGGCTGACCCAGGCCTGCCTGCCGCTGCTGTCGAAGGCGCCGGATGCGGCGGTGGTGTTCGCGGTCGACGACCTGGCCCTGACCGGCCGCGCATTCTGGGGCGGCTATGGCCTCGCCCAGCAGTCGCTGGCCGCGCTGGTGGCGATGCTTGATGCCGAGCTGGGGCCGAACTCCCCGGTCCGGGTCTCCGGCTTCCAGCCCGGCCCGATGCGCACGACCCTGCGCGGTCGGGCCTTCCTCGCCGACCAGGACCAGGACGCCCGCGACCCCGGCGTCTACGCCGAGGCCTGCGTGACCCTCCTGTCCCCCGCCGGCGCCCCGCACCGCGGGAAGGTCTTCGCCGCCCCCGTCTCCCCTCTCTCGTCTCCCGTCTCCCGACAGACGTGACCACCGCCTCCGCCGCTATCCTCCTCTTCCTGATCCTGGACCCGCTCGGGAACATCCCCGTGTTCCTGAGCCTGCTGCGGGGCATGCCCGCGCACCGGCAGCGGGTGGTGGTGGTGCGGGAAATGCTGATCGCGCTGGTGGTGCTGATGGCCTTCCTGTGGGGCGGCCGCTACGCCCTTGAGCTGATGCACCTGCGCCAGGAGTCGGTGTCCATCGCCGGCGGCATCGTCCTGTTCCTGATCGGGGTGCGGATGATCTTCCCGCCGCCGGAAGGCCTGCTGGGCGAGCTGCCCGGGGGCGAGCCCTTCATCGTGCCCATGGCCATTCCGCTGGTGGCCGGGCCCTCGGGCATGGCCGCGGTGATGCTGATGGGCAGCCAGGAGCCGGACCGGATGGGGGCCTGGAGCCTGGCCCTGCTGGTCGCCTGGGCGGCGACCGCGGTGATCCTGTTCTCGGCCACCTACCTTTACAAATGGCTGGGAGGGCGGGTCCTGACCGCGATCGAGCGGCTGATGGGCATGGTCATCGTGGCCATTTCGGTGCAGATGTTCATGGACGGGATCTCGGCCTACCTGGCCCTGTCCGGGGCAGCCGGCTGAGTCCCCCGGGGGCCTCCACACCCCGTCATCGGCGTGTCATCGTCGGGGGCGAGCATGTTAAACTGGCGTTATCCCCCGGATCGCCGTTCGTCACCGCGCGTTTACACGTTGGACCGTGCCGGCGCGCACACACCTGCCCTCGAGGAAACTGAGATGACCCACCGCCACAGCGCCCGGCTGTCGAAGCTGTCGCTAGCCCTTGTCGCGGCCCTTGCCGCAGCCCCCGTGTTCGCCCAGAGCACCTCCGCCGGCGTCGGCGGCACGGTGACCGGCGCAAGCGGCCAGCCGGTCGCCGGCGCGGAAGTGACCATCACCCACGTCGAGTCAGGCACGACCAGCCGCGCGGTGACCGATGCGAACGGCAACTACGCCGCCCGCGGCCTGCGCGTCGGTGGCCCGTACACCATCACCATCAACAAGCCGGGCGAGGGCGCGACCACCCGCGAGAACATCTTCCTGCAGCTCAACCAGGTCGCCGACGTCGACGCCAGCCTGGCGCCGGTCACCGACCTGACCGCGGTCACCGTGGTCGGCACCGCCGGCCAGGACATCTTCACCCAGGACAACAAGGGCGTCGGCACCTCGGTCAGCGGCCGCGAGCTGGAGATCATGCCGCAGGCCAGCCGCTCGATCGACGACGTCGCGCGCCTCGACCCGCGCATCACCGTGATCGACCAGGCGGGCGGTTCGATTTCCGTCGCCGGCATCAACAACCGCTTCAACGACATCTCCGTGGACGGCATGTCGCAGGGCGACCCCTTCGGCCTGAACTCGAACGGCATGCCTTACACCGGCAGCCCGATCTCGATCGACACCATCGCCGCCTACGACATCAAGGTCTCCGACTTCGACGTCGCCACCGACACGGTCGGCGCCACCGTCAACGCGGTGACCAAGTCGGGCACCAACGAGTTCCATGGTTCGCTCTACTACGCGGTCAAGGACAGCGACTGGGTCGGCAGCCCCAACGGCGACGACTACGAGCTGTTCGGCAAGGACGAGACCAAGGGCATCACCTTCAGCGGCCCGATCCTCAAGGACCGCCTGTTCTTCTTCGGCTCGTACGAAGAGCAGGAGATCTCCGACTTCGGCGGCGCGACCCCGGCCGATGGCGTGGCCAGCGGCGTCATCTCGATGGACGAGGTGAACGAGGCGATCCGTATCGCCGACGCCGTCGGCATGCAGCAGAACTTCTACGGCGCCCTGGACTCGGTCCTCACCAACAAGCGCTTCCTCGGCAAGCTCGACTGGAACATCGGCGACAACCACCGCGCCAGCCTGACCTACCAGGAAACCAAGGAAGCCCGTCCGCAGCCGTACGACCTGCGTTCGAATTCGGTGATCCTGACCAACCACTGGTACTTCACCGACAACGTCACCAAGAACACCAGCCTGCAGCTGTTCAGCGATTGGACCATGAACTTCTCGACCGAGTTCAAGGTCGCCAAGCAGACCTTCGACCAGGTCAACGGCGCGTTCGTCAAGAACACCGAGGTCCAGGTCCGCGTCCCGGGCGGGTCGATCTTCATCGGCGAGGACGACAACCGCCACGAGAACCAGATCAACACCGACCGGCTCACCGCCACCTTCGCCGGCACCTACTACGTCGGCGACCACACGGTGAAGTTCGGCTTCGACTGGCTGCGCCACGACGTCTTCAACCTGTACGGCAAGACCCTGCACGGCGAGTACATCTTCGACAGCCTGGCGGACTTCGAGGCGGGCAACTACGACCGCTACGTGATCCGCCGCCCGGCCGCCGGCTACACCGAGGCCGACACCGCCGCGGCGCTGGTCTACGAGCAGTTCAGCCCGTTCGCGCAGGACACCTGGCAGGTCAACGACAACCTGTCGGTGGTCCTGGGCCTGCGCGTGAACATCCCGAACGCGCAGAGCGCGCCGGAAGTCGCCCCGGGCTTCGAGGAGACCTTCGGCTTCCCGAATGCGTACAAGCTCGGCTCGCGCAACAAGCTGGTCCTGCCGCGCTTCGCGTTCAACTACCAGTTCGACACCGAGCGCATGTCGCAGCTGCGCGGCGGCATCGGCTCGTTCCAGAGCATCCCGCCGTTCGTGTGGCTGGCCAACCCGTACCAGAACAACGGCGTGACCGCGGTGCGTTACCAGATCACCGACCCGTCGCTGGCGCCGTTCAGCCCCGATCCGTACAACCAGCCGCTGCCGGCTGGCGTCACCCCGGGCAACCTGGTCTGCGGCGAGGACGGCGTGACCTGCCAGGTCGACTCGATCGACCCGGACTTCAAGCTCCCGTCGGTCTGGAAGATCAGCCTCGGCTATGACGCCGAGCTGCCGTGGTGGGGCCTGATCGGTACCGTCGAGGTCCAGTCGATCAAGGCGCGCGACGCCGTGTTCTACCAGGCGATCAACCTGGGCGAAGTCCAGGGCCAACTGGCCGACGGCCGCGACTACTACTACTGCACCCTCGGCTCGCTCTCCACCAGCAACAAGAACTGCGACCGCCACCAGGCGTTCTCGTTCAACTCGACGATGCTGGGCAACACCGACAAGGGCAAGTCGAACTCGATCACCCTGTCGCTGGACAAGCCGATGTCGAACGGCTGGTACGGCAACCTGAGCTACACCTACACCGATGCCGAGGAAGTGGCCTCGGACGGCAGCTCGCAGGCGTTCTCGAGCTACCAGTTCGTGTCGCGCGTGAACCCGAACCAGGAGATCGCGACCACCGCCGGCCGCTCGATCGAGAACTCGGTCAAGCTGTCGCTGGGCTGGGAGCACGCGTTCTTCGGCGACTACAAGACCAGCATCACCGCGTTCTACAACGGTCATGACGGCCTGCCGTACACCTGGACCTTCAACGGCGACCCGAACGGCGACGGCATCTTCCAGGATCCGGTGTACATCCCGCTGGTGAACGACCCGAACGTGAGCTACGGCGGCGCCACGGCCGACCAGATCGCCGCGTTCCACGCGTTCATCGACGCCGACAAGTACCTGAGCAAGCACCGCGGCCAGATCGCGTCGCGCAACGACGCGCACTATCCGTGGGTGAACCAGCTCGACCTCGGCATCCAGCAGGAAATCCCGGGCCTGTTTGCCGACCACAAGGGCATCGTCCGCCTGGATATCTACAACTTCCTGAACATGCTCAACGACGACTGGGGCGTGACCTGGGGCGATACCTTCTCGGACAACACCCGCCAGCTGGCGCGCCTGGGCGGCATCAACCCGGACGGCACCTACGTCTACGACCTGGGCAGCGCGAGCAACCCGAGCTACCAGGACCTGGAGAAGTACGACTCCAGCGCGGCCTTCCCGTCGCGCCTGGTGTCGCGCTGGTCGGTGATGCTGACCCTGAAGTACGAGTTCTGATCCAGAGCCACAAGCTGCAGGGAAACGGCCGGGGCGACCCGGCCGTTTCCTTTTCATGACCCCCCGACAGTCCCATACTGCGCCCATGGACGAAATCGCCACCCCCAAGCTTCCCACCGTCGACGCCCGGATCTTCCCCAGCGGCGGCCTCGACGTGCTGTCCCGCGAGGAAGTCGTGCGCCTGCGCGATGCCTCCGCCGGCGGCATGCACGAACTGCTGCGCCGTTGCGCGCTGGCGGTGCTGACCACCGGCAGCACCACCGACGACCCGCGCGCCGCGCGCGAGCTGTATCCCGACTTCGACATCCAGGTGCACCAGCTCGACCGCGGACTGCGCCTGGACCTGTTCAACGCCCCGGCGATCGCGTTCGTGGACGGGGTGATCATCGAGGGCGTCGCCGAGCTGCTGGCGGCGGTGGTCCGCGACCTGGTCTACACCGCGGTCGAGCTCGCCCCCGACTACACCGACGAGCTGGACACTTCGGAGGGCATCACCGACGCGGTGTTCCGGCTGCTGCGCAACGCCCACGTGCTGCACCCGGGCGAGCCGAACCTGGTGGTGTGCTGGGGCGGCCACTCGATCAACCGCGACGAATACATGTACACCAAGGAGGTCGGCTACCAGCTCGGCCTGCGCGGCATGGACATCTGCACCGGCTGCGGCCCTGGCGCGATGAAGGGGCCGATGAAGGGCGCCACCATCGCCCACGCCAAGCAGCGCTGCCGCGATCCGCGCTACATCGGCATCACCGAGCCGGGGATCATCGCGGCCGAGTCGCCGAACCCGATCGTCAACCACCTGGTGATCATGCCGGACATCGAGAAGCGGCTCGAGTCGTTCGTGCGCCTGGGCCACGGCATCGTGGTATTCGCCGGCGGCGTCGGCACGGCCGAGGAGATCCTGTACCTGCTGGGCATCCTGCTGCGCGAGGAGAACGCGGAGCTGCCGTTCCCGCTGATCCTCACCGGCCCGACCGCGGCCGGCCCGTACTTCGAGCAGATCGACCACTTCATCCGCCTGACCCTGGGCGAAGCCGCGAGCCGGCGCTACCGGATCATCATCGGCGACCCGACCGAGGTCGCCCGCGACATGGCCGCCGGGATCGAGCGGGTCAAGCGCTACCGGATCCAGGAAAAGGACTCGTTCTTCTTCAACTGGTCGCTGGACGTGCCGCTGGAATTCCAGAAGCCGTTCGTCCCCACCCACGAGGCGATGGCGGCGCTGGACCTGCACCACGGGCGGCCCGCGCAGGACCTGGCCGCCGACCTGCGTCGCGCCTTCTCGGGCATCGTCGCCGGCAACGTCAAGGAAGAAGGCATGCGCCGGGTGGAGGAGTACGGGCCGTACCAGATCCACGGCGACCCGGACATGATGCAGGCCCTGGACGGGCTGCTGCGCGCATTCGTCGAACAGCGCCGGATGAAGATCGCGGGGCAGTACAAGCCCTGCTACGAAATCGTCGCCTGAGTGTGACGCCGGTCACTCCGGCCGCCGCGCCCGTCGCCGGTTGGCGCCCGCTCGTCCGCTGACCGCTTGCCAGCGGCCGCGGGGCGGGGGACAGTCTCCGGGTACGCCGGGGGGCAGGGCATGCGCGCGCAACGAACACAAGCACCGACGAGGCACGCGAGGCGGGGCTTCACCCTGATCGAACTGCTGGTGACGCTGGCGGTGGCCTCGATGCTGGTCGTGGTGGCGGTGCCGAACTTCCAGGCGTTCGTCAACAGCAGCCGCCTGGCCGGCGCGGCGAACGAGATGATCGCCAGCCTGCAACTGGCGCGCGCGGAAGCGATCCGCCGCAACGGGCGGGCCGGGGTGTGCATGAGCAGCGGCACCGCGGGCGGCGACACCGCGTCCTGCGCGACGGGCGCCGCGGTGGACGGCTGGATCGCGTTCGTGGATGCGAACGAGGACGGCGACTACGACAAGGACGACGACGACACCTTCCTGCGCGGCACCATGCTCGACGGGCCGATGGGGGTGGACGTGAGTCCAGCCATCAGTGCCAACAAGGTGGCCTCGGTGATATTCCGCCCGGACGGCCTGGCCAGGAACGAGAACAGCGGCGGCGGGCCCGGAACCGGGCTGCTCGACGGCGCGCTCCGCCTGTGCATTGCCACGACCCGGCCGCCGAACAATGCCCGGGACGTGCAGATCGTTTCCGGCAGCCGGATCGCGGCCGTACAGGTAGACGGAGGCGGCGCCTGCGCGGCGCCGGCGAACCCATGAGACATCCCACGCACCCGCGACAGGCCGGCGTCGGCCTGATCGAAGTCCTGGTGGCGGTGACGATCCTGTCCTTCGGCATGCTCGGCATCGCCGCGCTGCAGGCGACCGCACTGCGCAACAGCCAGAGCTCGCTGGAGCGCAGCCAGGCGGTGATGCAGACCTACACGATCCTCGACGCGATGCGCGCCAACCGCGACGTCGCGATGATCGGCGGCTACGACATGGGCAACATCAATGGCGACAAGGTGACCAGCTGGGCCTGCGACCCCCCGGCCGCGGGCGACCTGGCCGCGAACGACCGCCGCGCGTGGATGGGCGCGGCCGACCAGCCGGGCACGCTCAAGGCCACGCTGTCCAATGCCTGCGCCGCGATCAGGTGCACCGACTCGACCTGCCAGGTCGCGCTCCGCTGGGACGACTCGCGCGGCACCGGTGGCGACGACCCGCAGGAGATGATGACGTGGACCCGACTTTGAGCGGCCGCCTCAAGGGTGCCGGCCGCGCGCGCGGCTTCAGCCTGATCGAGCTGATGGTCGCGCTCGCGCTGGGCCTGATCGTCACCGGCAGCGCGCTGACCCTGGTGATGACCAACCGCACCACCTTCGCCGCGACCGAGGACATGGGGCGGATCCAGGAGAACGTGCGCCTGGCCTTCGAACTGATGGGGCGCGAGCTGCGCTCGGCCGGCGGCAACTTCTGCGACAGCAGCAAGGACGTCTACTCCGGCCTGCGCAACCCGGGCGCCAACTGGTGGAGCAACTGGGCGAACATCACCGGCGCCGCCCCCGGCACGCCGATCGACACCGCGCCGGGACTGCGCGGCTACGCCGGCAACGTCGCCTTCCCCGACAGCGCCTTCGGCACCGGCGTCGGACAGCGGGTGAACGGGACCGACGCCATCGAGGTCAAGTCGGCGGTGCCGCTGTCGGCCGACGTCGCGATGGTGACGACCTCGCTGGTGACGCCGTTCTCGGCGCCCATCGAACTCAGCTCGCTCGACGGCATCGCGGTCGGCGACCTGCTGATGATCTGCAACTTCGTCAACGCGTCGATCTTCCGGGTCACCGGCCTCGGGGTCGACACCGTCGAGCATGCCGAGGGCGTCGACGACGAGGACAACCTGAGCGACGACCTCCCGCAGTGGACCACCGGCACGCCGCCGGCGACCTATGGCTTCAACGCCGGCAGCATCGTCGCGCGGGTGCACGCCGCGCGCTGGTACATCGGCAACAACGGGCTGGACACCGACAACGACGGCGTCGCCGACGGGCGCTCGCTGTACCGGGCATTGCTGGTCAACAACGCCGGGACCCTCGGGGTGGAGGTCGACGAAATCGCCCAGGGCGTGACCGACATGCAGGTCGGCTACCTCATCGAGGGCGCGACCAGCTACGTCGATGCAGCGTCCGTCGCCGCCTGGTCGGATGGCGGCAACCCGGTCGTCGCGGCCCGGGTCACCCTCACCTTCCAGGGCGATGACCGCGTCGGTGCCGATGGCGAACGGATCGAGCGCAACCTGACCCAGACGGTGGCGATCCGGGGGAGGGCGGAATGAGGCGCAAGAATTTCGCAACGATGGCGGCACGCGGCCAGCGTGGCGTGGTCCTCGCGGTCGTGCTGGTGCTGCTGGTGGTGATGTCCCTGCTGGCGGTCGCCAGCCTGGGCGGCACGCTCCTCGAGGAGCGGATGAGCAGTGCGCAGTTCGACCGCGCGCTGGCGCTGCAGGCGGCCGAAGCCGCGATGCGCGAGGCCGAGGAGCTCGCCCGGGGCAAGCCGGCGCTGCCCGCCTCCGGGTGCAAGGATGGCGTCTGCGCCACCCCCGACCCGAGCAAGCCGGAAGACCTGCAGCGCTGGCTCGGCGCCGGCTTCTGGGACACCGGATCCGGCAACTACGCCGAAGCGGCAGTCAATGTCGGCGACCTCGCCGTCAAGCCGCGCTACATCGTCGAGCTGATGGACGACGCGGTGCCGGATCCCGAGAACTGCACGACCAGCGGCGACGTCTCGCTCGAGGCCAACTGCACGCTGCTCAGCAGCCGTTACCGCATCACCGTGCGCAGCGCCGATGACGACCGCGCGGTGGTGATGCTGCAATCCATCTACGCAGTCCCGTGAACCAGGAGGGCGCCATGGCAGCCACCAGGAACCTTCGGAGCCGCAGGCGCGCGGGTTGGCGCGAGCGCGGCGCGACGCTGCTGTTCGCCTGCCTGGCGACGCTGCTCGGCGCGCCGGTCTCGGCGGCCACGACCGACGTCAACATCCCCGCCATCCCGCTGCAGTCGGGCACGCCGTACCCGGCGCCGAACATCATGTTCATCCTCGACGACTCGGGCTCGATGACCTATTCGGCGATGCCCGCCGACGTCACCAGCTTCAGCCGCCTGGACAACGACATCTTCGACAAGTCCTACGTCCACAACACGCTGTACTACAACCCGTACACCGACTACGAGCCCTGGAAGAAGGCGGACAACTCGCGCTACACCGGGGGCAAGAGCTACAACGCCGTCTACAGCAGCGACGACCTCGCCAGCGGCTACACGACCAACCTGTGCGACGAGACCCAGGTGTACTTCGTGCCGAAGGCCGGAGCCAAGGACCTGGACGACGAGGACAATTACGATGAGTACCGGATCTCCTGCTCCGGCAGCGACTTCGTGGTGATCAAGACCGGCCCGGAGAAGCGGGAGAGCTGGAACAACCGCGACATCGACAAGCGGGAATGGTGGTACGGCACGATCGACGTACCGGCCGGTGCCACCAGCCTGGTGGTGACCGCGGAGAACGGCAAGGGCGGCGATGCCGATCTCTACGTGCGCTTCGGGTCCCAGCCGACCACGTCCAAATACGACGCAAGCAGCACCAGCGGCGACAACGACGAACGGGTTACCGTCGACAACCCGACCGCCGGTACCTGGTGGATCGGCGTCTACAACTCGGACTCCGGCCGCGGCAACCGCAGCGTCAGGAACGAGGACATCGACGCCATCGCCTCCAGCGCGAAGAAGGAAACCCCGACCGGGCGTACCGCGGCAGAGGAAGCGGCCAACTTCGCGACCTGGTACTCCTACCACCGCACGCGCATGAAGCTGGCCAAGTACGCGGCCAGCGAGGCGTTCAGCCAGCTTGGCGACAACTACCGCGTCGGCTACGACTCGATCTGGAACCGCACCCGCGGTGTGAAGAGCAACGACTCCAGCTCGTCGGGCTCGCCCCCCGCCTACCCGATTCCCACCGGCGTCCAGGAAGGCCTGTTCAAGGGCGACAACCGCGAGAAGTGGTTCGAGTTCCTGCACGCGGCCGAGGGCAGCAGCGGCACGCCCCTGCACGACGCGTTGTGGCGCGCGGGCACCTACTTCGAGTCCTCGGCTCCCTGGGATTCAGGCACCGGCGACGACATCAGCTGCCGGCTCAGCTTCTCGATCCTGACCACCGACGGCTACTGGAACTCGCGTCAGCAGTTCAGGAACTACGACTCCTCGAAGTACGGCGGCAACGCCGACGGGACCGCGGGCAAGCAGATCCTGCCCGCGTCCGGCGTCAATGCCGGCCCCTACACGTACCAGCCCGAGCGCCCGTACACGGACAATCGCGCCGGCACCCTCGCCGACGTCGCGATGCACTTCTGGAAGCGCGACCTGCGCACCGACCTCGACAACAACGTGCCGAGCTCGTCCGCCGACGATGCCTTCTGGCAGCACATGGTGACCTTCGGCGTCGCCATCGGCCTGGCCGGCGAACTGGATCCCGAGGACGACTACGTCGACCTGAAGAGCGGCGCCAAATCCTGGCCGGATCCGAAACTGACGGACACCAGCGGCAGCGCTTCCTATGCGTCGCGCATCGACGACCTCTACCACGCCACGGTCAACTCGCGCGGCTCGTTCGTGTCCGCGACCGATCCGGCGAAGTTCGTCAGCGGCCTGCTGGACGCGCTGACCACGATCTCCGAGCGGCCGGGATCGGCCTCGAACGTGACCGCGAACAGCACCTCGTTCACCACCGACACCCGCGTCTACCAGGCCAGCTACACCTCGGGCACCTGGACCGGCGAACTGAGCGCCTACGTCGCCACCAGCGCGGGCGTGCAGCCCACGCCGGCATGGCGTGCCTCCAAGGTGCTGCCCGCCTACGCAGACCGCAAGATCTGGACGTGGGACTCCGGCAAGTCCGACGGCGCCGCGTTCCCGACCGCCGCCCAGGTGACCGCGCTCGACGTGAGCGCGCGCACCGGGTCCGAGGCGACCGGCACGCAGAACGCCGCGTACATCGCCGGCGACGCCAGCAACGAGACCTCGAACGACGGCAAGCTCCGCCCGCGGGTCAACCGCCTCGGCGATATCGTCAATTCCTCGCCGATCTACGTGAACGACAGCGGCGTCCTGTTCGTCGGCGCCAACGATGGCATGTTGCACGCGTTCGACGGCGGTACCGGCAAGGAGCTGTTCGCCTACGTTCCCGGCGGCATCAGCCTGTCCGACCTGGCGACGCTCAGCGATCCCCGCTACGGCCAGGCCGTGACCCACAAGTACTTCGTGGACGGCCCGATCGCGGTGTCCGCCAAGTCCCAGACCCCGGGGAAGAACTACCTGGTCGGCGCGCTCGGCCGCGGCGGGCGCGGCGTGTTCGCCCTCGACGTGACCAACCCGAAGAGCTTCGACCAGGACGACGTGCTCTGGGAGTACGGCAACGACAACGACATGGGCATGGTCCTGGGCGATCCGCTCGTGGTCACCCTGAACGACGCTGCCAAAACCAAGGCGGTGGTGGTCGCCAACGGCATCAACAGCCCGGACGGCAGCGCCACGCTGTTCATCCTGGACCTGGCGACCGGCGCCGAGATCAAGGAGATCGAGGCGGGCAACGCCGGGGCAAATGGCCTGTTCGCGCCGCGCGGCTGGGACGACGACGGCGACGGCACCGTGGACTTCATCTACGCGGGCGACCTGCAGGGCAACCTGTGGAAGTTCGACGTGTCCGGGTCGACTTCGTCCACCTGGGTCGTCGCCAATTCCGGCAAGCCGATGTTCCAGGCGCGCGACGACGACAACAAGCCGCAGCCGATCACCGCCGGCCTGGCGCTGGCGCGCGACCCGAACAGCAAGGACGTGTGGGTGTACTTCGGCACCGGCCGCTTCCTGACCGTGGACGATCTGAGCTCGAGCGCGATCCAGAGCATCTACGGCATCAAGGACGACGGCGTCGTCGCCGGCCGCACCGCCGCGGACAAGCCCGGCGACCTGGCCGAGCGAAAGATCCTCGCGGTCAGCGACAACAAGCGGGTCCGCGCGATCGACGAATGGAAGAAGGTGCTCGAATCCGGGAAGAAGGGCTGGTTCCTCGACCTCGACAACCCGTACAAGGGCGAACGCGTGGTCAGCGGCCTGCGCGTGCTCGGCACCGCGCTGATCGCATCCAGCATCGTCCCGGGAGCCGGATCCTCGACCTGCGACCCCGGCGGCACCGGCTTCATCAACGCGTTCGACGCCTTTACCGGCACTACCCCGTCCGAACCCTTCTTCGACATCAACGGGGATGGCACGGTGAACGACGACGACAAGATCAAGACCACGATCGACGGCAAGGAGGTCTACCTTCCGGCCGCCTCGCTCGACCTGGGCATCGGCATGCCGACCCGCGCCACCATCATCGACAAGCTGTTGGTCGTGGGCGGTTCCGGTGGCGGCCTCGGCTCGGTGACCATCAACCCGCAAGGCGTCGGGGCACGGCGCGTGTCCTGGCGCGAACTCCTCGGAGACTGACGATGGCCCGGAAACGCAACGCCGGTTTTTCCCTGATCGAACTGATGATCGCGATCGCGGTCCTGGGCATCATCGTCACCTGGGCGGTAAGCACCTACGGCTCCTCGACCATCAAGTCGCGCCGTGGCACCGCCAAGGCCTGCCTGATGGAAGTGGCGCAGTTCATGGAGCGCAACTACACCTTGAAGATGACCTACGACGTGGACGACTTCCCCGAGTTGGCCTGCGCCGGGGAGTTGTCGGATCACTACGCGTTCGACTTCGTCGGCACTCCCGATGGCGACTCCTACGAGATCGAAGCCGCGCCCGTGGGTGGGCAGGCCGACGACACGTTGTGCGGCACCCTCACCATCGACCAATCGGGGGTGAAGGGCGCGAACGACGTCGAGGCCTGTTGGTAAACGTTTACAGCGCGCTAGCACGAAACTGCCGATTGACACAAGAAAAAAAACCGACGTAATGTGACCCCCATCGCAGCTGGTTGCCCAATCAGCGGTTGCGGGACCACCGGCCGGTCCTGTGGGGGGACATGTCGGAACCAGGCGTCCGGAGAGAACGCCGTAGTCACAAGCAGGGAAGTCCGGCCGCACAGCGGCCTTTTCGGGGTATCCACTTCGAGAACAGAACGCGGAAGCGATTCCGGTCCTGCGCAGGAAGCGGGCAGGGACGCGACGAGGCAGGACGCCGGTCGGCATGGAGCCGGCGCAGGACGCAATCTGGACCGGGACAACTTGCCGGCATTCGGAAATACCCGGCCTTCGGGCCGGGTTTTTCTTCGTCTGGGGGAAGGTAGCCGAGCATGGCTCGGCTCTACGGCATGGCTCGGCTCTACACGAGGCGATCGATGCCTTCCGCGGCGATCGCCGCGAATTTCCCCGACAGCACCCCGAACACCGCGACCGCGGCAGCGCCGCCGGCCCAGGCCACCAGCATCAGCGCGCCGTCGCGCTCCAGCAGTGCCAGCGCGAACAGCAGCAGCAGGCCGCCGAACAGGTAGTTGGTCAGCGGGATCGGCAGCGACAGCAGGAACCCGAGCAGGACCAGCAGCAGCCCGGTGAGCAGCGTCGCCGCGCGCTGGTGCAGGAGGGTGGCCAGGCGCGGCCGGACCACCCGCTCGAGCCGCGTCAGCACCGGCAGGATCAGCCGGTAGAAGCGCAGCAGGGCGCTGCGGTGCGGTCCGCGTGCGGCGATCGCTTTCGGCAGCCAGGGCCGGCGCCGGCCCCACAGCAACTGCACCCCGATCAGCATCACCAGCGGGCCGCTGATCGCCCCACCGACCGGGATCGGGATGAAGGCGGGAAGGGTGGCGATGAACAGCAGCATCCCGAAGGCGCGCCGGCCCAGGCCCGCGAGCAGGACGCGCAGCGGCAGCACCTCGTCCGGGTCGCCGACGGTGAAGCCGTCCAGCAAGCCGCGCAGGCTGCGCTCATCCATGGTCGTCGTGCGTCCCGGCGTCCCCGTTCCGCGTGTCTTCCACCATGCGCTGCAGCAGCAGCTTGTCGATCCGCGGGCCGTCGAGGTCCACCACCTCGATCCGCCAGCCGCGCCAGGCGAAATGCTCGCCGGCGTGCGGGATCCGGCCGAAGTGGGCAATCACCATGCCCGCCGCGGTATGGAAATCGTGCTCGTCCTCGCCCGGCAGGGCTCCCCGGCCCAGCAGCTCGCGCAGGTCGTCCAGCGGCAGCGAGCCATCCACCAGCAGCGAGCCGTCGTCGCGTTCGACCACCAGCGCCTCGGCGTCGGCGCTCTCGCCGGACTGCACCCGACCGATCACCGCACCCATCAGGTCGTTGAGGGTGACCATGCCGGTGACGTCGCCGTATTCGTCCACCACCAGCGCCAGCGACTGCTGCTCCTCGCGGAAGATCTCCAGCAACTTCAGCGCGTGGGTGGACTCGGACACGAACACCGCCTCGCGCAGCTCGCGGAACAGGTCCGGCTCGCGCTGGTCCAGGCGCTCGAGCAGCGACTTGACCTCGAGCACGCCGAGCACGTCGGCGTCGCTGCCGCGGAACACCGGGTAGCGCGAGTAGGGCGTCTCGCGCATCACCGCGAGGTTCTCGTCGAAGCCCGCCGACGCGTCCAGCCAGGCGATCCGGGTGCGCGGGGTCATCAGGCTGTCGGCGGTGCGGTCGCCCAGGCGCATCACCCGCTGCATCATGTTGCGCTCGTCGGCGTCGATCACGCCCTGCTCGTGGCTTTCGCTCACCAGCAGCCGGATCTCTTCCTCGGTGATCGCGTTGCGGGCATCGTCGCGGATGCCGAGCAGGCGCAGGACCAGCCGGTTGATCGCGCCCAGCAACAGCACCACCGGCTTGGCCGCGCGCGCCAGCCAGTCCAGCGGCAGCGCCACCTTGCAGGCGATCTTCTCCGCGTTGGTCAGGGCCAGGCGCTTGGGAATGAGCTCACCGAAGATCACCTGTGCGGCGGTGATCAGGCCGACCGCCGTGCCGATGCCGATCGCGGAGGCATATTCGGTGGCACCCGGCCAGACCCCCTGCAACCAGCCGCCGATGGTCTTGCCGATCGCCTCGCCACCGACCAGGCCGGTCAGGACCCCGATCAGGGTGATGCCGATCTGCACCGTGGACAGCAGGTTGTCCGGCTGCTGCGCCAGCGCCAGGGCCTTGCGCGCGCCGCGGCTGCGCTCGGCCATCTGCCGCAGGCGGCTCTTGCGCGAGGTCATCACCGCCATCTCCGACAGTGCGAAGAAGGCGTTGAGGACGATCAGGAGCAGGACGATGAGGAGCTGCAGCACGTGCGGTTCCAGGGCCGGGAGCGGCCCGCGGCGGCATGATAGCAGCCGCCGCGAGAGGGCCAGGGGAGGGCCGGTGACATGAAACCGTCATAATCCGGCCATAGGATTTTCACTTTCCGAGCCGCCGGAGGCGACCTCCATGTTCTCCCTGCAGACGATCTTCGGCCAGGGCAAGCAGTTCTACGCGCTGCTGGGCGAGGCCGCCAAGGCCGCACACGCCGCCGCCCATTCGCTGTGCGAGATGCTCGCGAACCCCGACCAGGTGCCGGTGCTGGACGGGATCAAGCTGGCCAGGCAGCGCGAGCGCGAGGCCTCCGAGAAGATCAGCCAGGCCCTGGTCGACAGCTTCATCACCCCGATCGAGCGCGAGGACATCGAGGCCCTTGCCTCGGCGCTGTACAAGATTCCCAAGCAGATCGAGCGCTTCGCCGACCGCTACGCGCTGGCGCACCACCGGCTGGACGGGATCGACTTCGCCCCGCGCGCGGCGATGCTGGAAAAGGCCGCCGCCGTGGTGGTGGAAATGGTGCGGGAGCTGCCCAAGCTGCGCCTGGACACGATGAAGCGGCTCAGCGACAAGCTGCGGGTGATCGAGAACGAAGCCGATCGCCTGATACTCGAATTGCACCGCGACATCTACTCGGGGGAACTGGACGCGGCCGAAATGTTCCTGCTCAAGGAGTTCTTCGAGATCCTCGAGAAGGCGATCGACCGCTGCCGCGAGGCCGGCGTGGTTGCCTACGAAATCGCGCTGAAGAACAGCTGAGGCCGGCCCGATGCTGACCCTCGTGCTGGTGGTGGTGCTCGCGGCGCTGGTGTTCGAGTTCATCAACGGCTTCCACGACACCGCCAACTCGATCGCCACGGTGGTGGCGACCAAGGTGCTGTCGCCCGGCTCCGCGGTGATACTGGCCGCGACGATGAACCTGATCGGCGCGTTCATGGGCACCGCGGTGGCCAAGACCATCGCCTCCGGGCTGGTGGACACGGAAGTGGTGAACGTCACCTCGCAGGTGCTGCTGTGCGCGCTGCTGGGCGGCATCAGCTGGAACCTGATCACCTGGTGGCTCGGCCTGCCGTCCTCGTCTTCGCATGCCCTGATCGGCGGCCTGTGCGGCGCCGCGCTCGCGGCCGCGCACAACGACTGGAACGCGCTGATCTGGTCCCAGGACCTGGGCAACTGGAGCCGCAATGGCGGCCTGTTGTGGAAGGTGCTGGTGCCGATGATCAGTTCGCCCATTGCCGGCTTCGCCCTGGGCGTGCTGATCATGGCGTTGTTGTACGGGCTCATCGCCGGGCTCGGGCGGTTCGGCGGGCGGGTGCTGTCGCAGCTTGCGCGCCCGCGCTGGGTCAATGCGTTTTTCGGCAAGGCGCAGCTGGTCTCGGCGGCGTACATGGGCTATGCCCATGGCACCAACGATGCGCAGAAGACCATGGGCATCATCGCGCTGACGATCTTCGCGGCGCAGAGCAACGGCGTCCTGGACGACTTGCCCGCGTGGCTGGGTTTCCTGCATCCCAACGGCGGCGCCAACGGCATCGATCCGTGGATCATCACGACCTGCGCGCTGGTCATGGCGGCCGGCACCGCAGCCGGCGGCTGGCGGATCATCAAGACCCTCGGCCACAAGATGGTGAAGTTGCATCCGATCGACGGCTTCGCGGCGGAGTCCGCCTCCGCCACGATCCTGGTGACCGCGGCACACTTCGGCATGCCGGTCTCCACCACCCACAGCATTTCGACGGCGATCATGGGCGTCGGCTTCGCCAAGAATCCGCGCGCGCTGAAGATCACCGTGATCGAGCGCATTGTCTGGGCCTGGATCCTGACCATCCCGGCCGCCGGCGGCATGGCCTACCTGATCCTGCGGGCGTTCGAATTCCTGGGATGGGCCTGAGCGACGCCGAGCGCATCCTCGCCGCGGTCCGCGCGATCCCGCGCGGGCAGGTGGCCAGTTATGGCGAGGTCGCGCGGCGCGCCGGACTGCCGCGGCGGGCGCGCCTGGCGGCCCGGGTCCTGAGCCAGAACACCGACCCCGGCCTGCCCTGGCACCGGGTCCTGCGGGCGGACGGCCGGATCGCGTTCCCCGAAGGCTCCGCGGGATTCCGCGAGCAGGCGCAGCGCCTGCGGGCCGAAGGCGTGGCCGTGGTCAACGGCCGCGTGCGGGTCCCCACGCGCCTGGGCAGCGACCTGGACGCCGAGCTCTGGGCCATGCCCTGATCACGGGCGGCCGGTATCATGGGCTGATGTTTTCCAATCTCCCCCCGGTCACCAAGGCGCTGCTGATCGCCAACGGCGTCGTGTTCGTGCTGCAGATGCTGGTCGGGGACGGCGCGTTCGCGGCCTTCATGCTGTGGCCGCTGGGCGGCGACTTCGGCGGGCTGGACGGGTTCTCGACCACGTTCCTGCCGTGGCAGCTGGTCACCTATTCGTTCCTGCACGGCAGCTTCGCCCACGTCGGCTTCAACATGCTGGCGCTGCTGATGTTCGGCGCGCCGCTGGAATACACCTGGGGCAACCGCCGCTTCCTGACCTTCTACCTGACCTGCGTCGCCGGCGCCGGGCTGTGCCAGCTCGCGGTCGGCACGTACGCGGTGATGCAGGGCGGCTTCGCCTATCCCACCATCGGCGCGTCCGGCGGCGTGTTCGGCCTGCTGCTGGCCTACGGCATGCTGTTCCCGAACCAGCGGGTGATGCTGCTGATTCCGCCGATCCCGATGAGGGCGCGCACCCTGGTGATCGTGTACGGCGCGATCGAGCTGCTGCTGGGCTTCAGCGGCCTGCAGCCGGGCGTGGCCCATTTCGCCCACCTGGGCGGCATGCTGTTCGGCTGGCTGCTGATCCGCTACTGGCGCGGGCAGCCGCCGTTCGGCAAGGGCGGTCCGCGCCGCCCGCGCATCGTGCGGTGATCCGCGAGCCGACCATGGGTCGGCTCTACCGTCACTCCCAGATGCGGACCTGCAGCGCGGGTTCGCGCTGCATGGGCATGCCGGGCTTGCACTGGAAGGCGGTGCCGAACGCGGGGTCGTTCGCGAGCGGGCCGTTGGTCCGCCAGCGGCCCGGCGCATGCACGTCGGACGCGCCCATGCGTGCGTTGACGTCCGGCGACATCTGCTGCGGCCACAGCCGCGCCCAGCCCTGGTAGAACCACTGCCGGCCGGTGTCGTCGAGCGCCGGATTGGCGGTCGCCAGCGCATCCATGGCGAGTTCCAGGCCGGACAGGTCGGCGGCGTTCTCGTCGCGGGTGCGTTGGCCGTCGACGCCGTGGCCGGTGTACTGCGCCACCAGCGGCCCGAGCGCCAGGTCCCAGGCGGCCGCGTCCTGGGCCGTCCACCAGTCGCGCAGCTGCCCGTTCGCCGCCACCAGGCGGCCCTTGGTGTCCACCGCGTGGGTCAGCTCGTGGCCGACCAGCGCGCCGAACGCGCCGTAATTTGCGGCGGGGTCGCGTGCCATGTCCAGCACCGGCGGCTGCAGCATCGCCGCGGTGACGATCAGCCGGTTGCCGGCAACGTCGTAGGCCAGCGCCGGCTGCTGCGGCAGCACGTTCCAGCGGCGGTCGGCGCTGCCGCCGCCGATCCGGCGCATCCCCTCGCGGTGGCGCCAGGTCGAGGCGATTAGCATGTTGCCGCCGAAGCTGCCGCGACCCATCGGCTGCACGCTGTAGTCGAGGTCGCGCGCCGGCGTGCCGATCTCGATTCGCAGCAGCGCCAGCTTGGCCTTGGCCTCTGCGCGTGCGGCGTCGCTCATCCAGTCGTTGCGGTCGATGGCGCGGGCGAGGGCGTCGCGCACCTGCGCGGCGATCTCGGTTGCGCGAGCGCGGGTTGCGTCCGGCAGGTAGCGCGCCGCGTACTCGCGGCCCAGCATCGGGCCGGCGGCACGGTTGATCGCGTCCAGCACCAGGTCCTGGCGGGAGGGTGGCGCCAGTTCGCCGCGCAGGACCTCGCCGCGGAAGGCGAAGTCCACGTCGCGCCAGGCCTTCGACAGGTACGGCGCGGCGGCGGCGCCAACCTGGTAGCGCAGGTAGGCCTTCCATTGCGCGGGCTTCAGCCCCGCCACCAGCGCGTCGAGTTGCGCGAACAGTTGCGGGTTGGCCAGCGACACCTGGTCGGCCTGCACGCCCTGCGCCTGCAGGAAGGCCTGCAGTTGCAGATTGCGGTATTGCTTGTCGAGGCCCGCGACCGGAACCAGCGCGTAGCTGGCGCGGGGGTCGCGCAACAGGCTCAGCGGGCGACTCGCCGCAGCGATTCGCGTTTCCAGGTCGAGCACCGCGTCGGTGTCGGCCTGCAGCTGCTTGTCCGCCGTGCCCGACAGCGCCAGGATCTTCGACACGTAGTCGCGATAGCGCGCGCGCAGCGCCTGGGTTTCAGCGTCGTTGCGGGTGTAGAAGGCCGGATCGGGCAGGCCGAGGCCGCCCTGGGTGAAGTAGCCGATGTGGCGGTCGAGGTCGCCCAGGTCGATGTCGGCGCCGAAATCGAACAGCACCGGGATTCCGACCTGGTGCAGCGCGGCAACGGCGGCGGGCACGTCGCGGCTGCGCCGGATCGCGTCGATCCTGGCGAGCAGCGGTGCGATCGGCTGCGCGCCGTCGCGCTCGATCGCCGCTTCCGCCAGGCCGCTGGCCCAGAAGTCGCCGAGCAACTTGGGCACGCCGCCCTGGGCCGACTGCATGAATTCGTTCAGCAGGTCCACCTGCTGCTGGCGCGCGCGTTCGGCGAGTTCGCCCAGCGCCGATTCCATGCCCTTGCCGACGACGATCGCATGCGCGTCGAGCCAGTCCTGGTTGGTGAACGCGTGGAAGTCGTTGCACGCCAGTGGTATCGCAGGCGCCTTGCGCGCGGCGACGGAACCCGTGGGCACGAGGGCCAACGCAATGGCGACGGACAGGGCGAGTGCGGTAACGGTCGGGCGCGGATTCGGCATGCGCGGAGTCTAGCAAGCACCCGTGCACGCGCATGAACACGCGAACCGCAAACAGAAAGCCCCGGGGCGAACCCCGGGGCTGGATGGCAACAGGGGAGTGCCGCCTTTACCAGATGACCACGCGCTGGTCGCCGGAGCGGACCATCGGTTGGCCGGGTTCGCACTGGAATGCCGCCGCGAACGCCGGCATGTTCGAGGGCGCGCCAATCGCGCGGAACTTCGCCGGCGCGTGCGGATCGGTGTTCAGCCGCACCTTCAGCTCGTCCGGGGTGTAGTTGCGACGCCACACCGTGGCCCAGTTGATGAAGAAGCGCTGGTCCGGGGTGTAGCCGTCGATCTCGGCGTCCGGGTCGATGCCGGCATCGGCCAGGGCCTTGCGGTACGCGTCGTAGGACACGGTCAGGCCGCCCAGGTCGGCGATGTTCTCGCCCAGGGTCAGCTCGCCCTTCACGTGCAGGCCGTCGATCGACTCGTAGTCGTCGAACTGCTTGACCAGCTTGGCGGTGCGCGCCTCGAAGCCCTTGCGGTCCGCGTCCTGCCACCAGTTCGCGAAGTTGCCCTCGGCGTCGAACTGGCTGCCCTGGTCGTCGTAGCCGTGCAGCATCTCGTGGCCGATCACCGCGCCGATGCCGCCGTAGTTGAGCGCCGGATCGGCGTCCGGATCGAAGAACGGCGGCTGCAGGATGGCGGCCGGGAACACGATCTCGTTCTGCAGCGGGTTGTAGTAGGCGTTCACCGTCTGCGGGGTCATGCCCCACTCGGTACGGTCCACCGGCTTGCCGATCTTGCCGAACTGCCAGTCGCGGTTGAACTTGGCCGCGGCCAGGATGTTCTCGGCGTAGCCTTCGCGCGAGGTCGACAGGCCGTCCCAGCTACGCCACTTGTCGGGGTAGCCGATCTTCGGCATGAAGCTGTTCCACTTGGCGATCGCCTTCTGCTTGGTCTCGTCGCTCATCCACTCGAGGTTCTCGAGCCGGTTCTTGAGCGAAGCGCGCAGGTTGTCGACCAGCTTCTCCATCGCCGCCTTCGACTCCGGCGGGAAGTACTGCTTCACGTAGAGCTGGCCCAGGGCCTCGCCCACGGTGCCCTCGACCGCGTCCATGACCCGCTTCCAGCGGTCCTTCTGCTCCTTCTGGCCGCGGAGCGTGCGGTTGAAGAAATCGAAGCGCTCGTCGGCGAAGGTGTCGGCGAGGAACGGGGCCATGCCGTCGATCGCGTGGATCTTCAGGTAGGCCTTCCAGTCCTCGACCGGGACGTCGGCGACCATCTTGTCGAACTCGGCGAAGAACTTCGGCTGCGACAGCGAGAAGCCCTCCACGTCCAGGCCCTGCGACTGCATGAAGGTCGACCACGGGAAGTTCTTCGCGGTCTTGTCGGCCTCGGCCACGGTCACGTAGTGGTACTGGTTGTTCGGGTCGCGCATCTCGATGCGCGAGATCGAGGCCTTGGCCAGGCGCGTCTCGAAGGCCAGCACGGCCTTGGCCTGCTCGTCGGCGGCGGCCTGGTCCACGCCGGCGTTCTGCAGCTGCTTGCTGACGTGGGCGACGTAGGCCTCGCGGATCTTCTTGTAGCTGTCGTCGCCGGCCTTGGGGCCGTCCTCGAGGTAGTAGGCCTTCTCCGGCAGCGCCAGGCCGCCCTGGAAGGCGTAGCCGATCACCTGCGAGGAGTTCTTGAAGTCGGCCTCGCCGCCGAAGCTGAACACCTCGCCGCGGCCGGCGGCGAACTCGTCGCGCAGGTACTGGGCGATGTCCGCGGGCGACTGGATCGCGTCGATGCGGTCGAGGATCGGCTGGATCGGGGCCAGGCCGGCGGCGTTTACCGCGGCTTCGTCCATGCCGGTGGCGTAGATGTCGCCGACCAGCTTGTCCAGGCCGGAGGCGCTTTCATTCGCCGCCGCGGCCTCGGCGATGTTGCGGCTGGCCACTTCGGAGCGCTCGTCGAGCATCTCGAAGCTGCCCCAGGTGGTGCGGTCGGACGGCACTGGGTGCGCCGCGAGCCACTTGCCGTTCACGAACGCGTTCAGGTCCTCGCAGGCGTTGGCCGAGGTGTCGAGGTCGGACAGGGCGAAGGCGGCGGTGGGCGGCAGCTCGGCGGCGGTGGTCGCCGGGGCCGCGCCGGTGTCGGCGGCAGGCGCGCTGTCCTGCTGCTGGCAGCCGGCCAGGGCCGCGGCGATGGCGATGGACAGCAGGAGGGTCTGCGGTTTGCGGTTCACGGGTGGCTCCATTGGGCAGGATTCCACCGATTCTGACCCTCCCGGGCCGCGGAGGGGGGTGTCAGAGGTCACGCGCGGGGGCGGGCGGGCATGAAAAAAGCCCGCATCGCTGCGGGCTTTCGTTCAATCGTGTCTGGCGCCCGAAGTTGGACTCGAACCAACGACCCCCTGATTAACAGTCAAGTGCTCTAACCAGCTGAGCTATTCGGGCGGGGCCGCATATTGTGCAGGCGGGCCATGGGCCACGCAAGCAGCTGGCGCCGGCTCGGGCCCTCACGCCGGCGCCATGCAATCCAAGGCGGCGGCGGGTTTCGCCGGGGCGCGGCGCAGGCGGCCACTGTTGGCGAGCACCAGGGACACCGCCTTGCCCGGCCCGCGTCCGTCGCAGAGGGTGAAGGTCACGTTGGTGCCCGCGGCCGCGCCACCGCGCGGACGGAACACGACACGCCGGCGGCCGCGGGTGCTGCGCAGGTGGACCTGGCCGCGCAGCGCCGGCTCCCTGCGCACCCAGCCGCTCCCGGGACGCCCGTCGCCGTCGCCGTCGGCGAACACGATCCAGCCGCCGGACCAGTCGAAGCTGTTGCCGCAGCCGGCGCGCGTGCCGGGGCAGAGGACCACGCGCGCGTTGCTGGCGGTGGCGTGTCGCAGCGCCAGGTCGAAGGACGACTGCAGCGCCGAGCGCGCGGCGGCGGCGCCGGCTGCCTCGCTGGCTGCGCTCCAGGCCGGGATCGCGATCGCGGCGAGGAGCGCGGCGACGGCAAGGACGATCATCAGTTCGAGCAGGGTGAAACCCGGGGTGCGCATGGCAAGGCTCCAATGGGACGGGATTCGAGGCTCGCGCGCCGCGCCGCGCGGGGATATCGGTTCATCCCGGAAACAGGCATCGGGGTAAACTGACCGGTCCGATGACCGCAACCGCCCCCACGCCCGACGACGCGCCCTTCCAGCTTGTCGCGCCGTATTCGCCCGCCGGCGACCAGCCGCAGGCGATCGAAAAGCTCGTCCAGGGCTTCGAGGCCGGCCTGGCGAAGCAGGTGCTGCTGGGCGTGACCGGCTCCGGCAAGACCTACACCATCGCCAACGTCATCCAGCAGGTGCAGAAGCCGACCCTGGTGATGGCCCACAACAAGACCCTGGCCGCCCAGCTCTACGGCGAATTCAAGTCGTTCTTCCCCGAGAACGCGGTCGAGTACTTCGTCAGCTACTACGACTACTACCAGCCCGAGGCCTACGTCCCGTCCTCCGATACCTACATCGAGAAGGACAGCTCGGTGAACGAGCACATCGAGCAGATGCGGCTGTCGGCGACCAAGGCGCTGCTGGAGCGGCGCGACGCGATCATCGTGTGCACGGTCTCGGCCATCTACGGCCTCGGCGACCCCGGCGAGTACCACAAGATGGTGCTGCACATGGTCCGCGGCGAGCGCATCGACCAGCGCGAGCTGATCCGCCGCCTGACCGAGATGCAGTACACCCGCAACGAGATGTCGCTGGAGCGCGGCACCTACCGGGTGCGCGGCGAGGTCATCGACGTCCACCCGGCCGAGTCCGACGCCGAGGCGCTGCGGATCGAGCTGTTCGACGGCGAGATCGAGGCGCTGGCGCTGTTCGATCCGCTCACCGGCGAGACCCTGCGAAAGCTGCCGCGCTACACCATCTATCCCGGCTCGCACTACGTCACCAGCCGGCGCACCGTGCTGGACGCGGTGGAGACGATCAAGGTGGAGTTGCGCGATCGGCTGGAGCAACTCTACGCGGCGAACAAGCTGGTCGAGGCGCAGCGCCTGGCCCAGCGCACCCAGTTCGACCTGGAGATGATGGCCGAGGTCGGCTACTGCAACGGCATCGAGAACTACTCGCGGCACCTGACCGGCTACATGCCCGGCGAGCCGCCGCCGTGCCTGTTCGATTACCTGCCCGCCGACGCGCTGCTGGTGGTGGACGAATCGCACGTCACCGTCCCGCAGATCGGCGCCATGTACAAGGGCGACCGCTCGCGCAAGGAGACGTTGGTCGAATTCGGCTTCCGTTTGCCTTCGGCGCTGGACAACCGGCCGCTGAAGTTCGAGGAATGGGAAGCGCGTTCGCCGCGCGCGATCTTCGTGTCGGCGACGCCGGGGCCGTATGAACTGCGCGAATCGAACGGCGAGGTCACGGAGCTGGTGGTTCGCCCGACCGGCCTGGTCGACCCGGAGGTCGAGATCCGCCCGGTCGCGACCCAGGTGGACGACGTCCTCGGCGAGATCCACGAGCGCGTGGCCATGGGCGACCGGGTGCTGGTCACCACACTGACCAAGCGCATGGCCGAGAACCTCACCGAGTACCTGGCCGAGCACAACGTCAAGGTCCGCTACCTGCATTCGGACATCGACACGGTGGAGCGGGTGGAGATCATCCGCGACCTGCGCCTGGGCAAGTTCGACGTGCTGGTCGGCATCAACCTGCTGCGCGAGGGCCTGGACATGCCCGAGGTTTCGCTGGTCGCGATCCTCGACGCCGACAAGGAAGGCTTCCTGCGGTCCGCCGGTTCGCTGATCCAGACCATCGGCCGCGCCGCGCGCAACGTGCGCGGCAAGGCGATCCTGTACGCGGACCGGGTGACGAAATCGATGCAGGCCGCGATCGAGGAGACCGACCGCCGCCGGCAGAAGCAGCTCGAGTACAACGCCGAGCACGGGATCACCCCGCAGAGCGTGCAGCGCGCCGTGCGCGACATCATGGAAGGCGCGCGCCCGGAGCCGGGCATGGTCAAGGTCGGACGCGGCAAGGGCCGCAAGGTGGCCGAGCCGGCCGAGGACTATGCCGCCATGAGCGCCGCGCAGGCGGCCGCGGCGATGAAGGCGCTGGAAGAGAAGATGCACCAGCACGCGCGTGACCTCGAGTTCGAGGAAGCCGCGCAGGCGCGCGACGAGCTGAGGCGGTTGAAGGAGGCGCGGCTGAGCCTCTAGACGACGCGCCCGGGCTGCCCTGGCGCAACGGGTGCCGGACCACGCTATGATTCGCGGCAGGGATGGAACCTGAGAGATACCGCATGAAGCGAGTCGTGGGGGTGGCAGCGCTTGCGGCGCTGCTGTGCGTGGCCGGATGGGGTGGCTGGAATCTCACCGCGGGCCTTCGGGCCCAGCCAGGGCAGACCGCCCGTCCGCCGGAGATCTCCGGGACGGCTTCGGCTGCGACCAGTGAACCAACGGCCCCGGCCCACTCGCTTGTCGTTCCGGCCCTCGACGATGCGACTAGACCTGTCCCCCTGCAACTGACCGAATCGATGCTGCGCAAGGCGTTGGAGGCGGGCACGCTGCTCGTGACCCAACCAGGCGGGGAGCGCTATCCGGTGCGGTCGCTTCGCGGGCGGGAAGAAGCCGCTGGCCGGTGGAGCGTGATCGGTACCGTGGCCACGCGCCTGGGCCCGCAATCGATGATCCTGACGTTCGGTGGGCACGATGTGTTCGGCGTGCTTCCGTTGCCGGATGGATCGCAGCTCACGATCAGCACGACCCGTGGGGTCACCGGTATCGCCCCGGCAGGCGGCATGATCCCGCCCGGGCATTCCAGTGCCGGCAGCACCGACATGTTGCTGCCCCCGAAGCGACCGGATTCGAAATCTCGCGTGGGCATGCCCCATGCACTGGCCGCACCCGCGCTGGCTGCGGCGGCGGACGCCGGCACCGAAGTCACAATCGATCTCCTCGGCCTGTACAGCGACAATCTGGTCACCCTGCGTGGCAGCGTGGAGGCGGCGGAGACCGAAGTCATCAACCAGGTGGCGGTTGCCAACCAGTCCCATGTCGACAGCAACACCCATGTGCGCTTCGAACTGAAGGGGATGAAGCAGGTCCAGGTCGACCCGGAGATCTACAACACCCCGCTCTTGGAGTCGATGCTGGACGAGCAGATGGAAGAAGCGCTGCGCGACGAGCTGGGCGCCGACCTCGTGTTCCTGCTGCGCCCGTACGTGGAAGGCGATGGCTCCTGTGGCGTGGCCTGGTTGAACGGCGACAACCTTGGAACCGAGTTCGATCCGGCCTACGGATATTCGGTGATCAACGTGGGACCCTGCAGTCCATGGGTGCTGCCGCACGAGCTGGGGCACAACATGGGCTCTTCGCATGATCGCGAGACCGCGACCGCCAGCGACGGCTCCGTGACTTACGGCGCGTTCCCCTGGTCGTTCGGATTCCGCCGCGGCGGCGATGCCGGGTTCGCCACGATCATGGCCTATTCCGACTACGACAAGCCGCGGATCGGTTACTTCTCCGATCCCGCGAGCATGGCCTGCGGAGAGCCTTGCGGCGCCGATGGCCTGGCCGACAACGTCCGCAGCCTGAAGGCAATGGCGCCTGCGATCGCCGCATTCCGGGGCACGCCGGGAACGGTTTCGCTGGCGGATGCCGCGCGCGTGGAACCGGTCGGCGGCGACACCACGATCATCGGCGTGCCCATCAGGCTCAGCGGCGCCGCGCCCGAGGGCGGCCTGCGCTTCCGCGTCGATGTCACGGGCGGCACCGCTTCGGCGGGTCTCGACTTCGCCCTGGACGGATCATCGGAGGTCGAGCTTGCGGCCGGCCAGCGCGAGGTGCTCTTCCCGGTCACGATCATCGGCGACGACGACGAGGAGGGCGACGAGACCGTCACGCTGGAACTGGTGGCCCTGGACGACACCACGATCGAGGATGGCGATGCGGTCATGACCATCGTCGACGACGACCCGCGCACCCTCGTGCATGGCCGGGCGGTGTTCCCCGAAGGCACGGATCCGCCGGAAACCGGGTTCCAGATGTTGTTCCAGGGGATCGACGGCATTGCGGACAGCAACCTCTGGATCGACGTGGCCCCCCCCGATTTCAGTTATTCCGTGCCCGTGGCGAGGAACTCGGTGGTCCGGTTCAGCGCGTTTCTCCTTCCGGAGCCATTCGTTTCCGCGCCGGTGAAGCTCGGCCTGGTGGACAGCACCGTCGAGGCCGACCTCCCGCTGGAAATCGGCATGCGGGTCTCGGGCACGATCATGCTCCCTGAAGGGGGCACGGAAATCGACGGGATCTTCAATTTCTCGGTAGAGGAAGGCCTGGAGGGCGTGGGGCCCATCGCGTCCCACAACTTCATCCTGGGCCCGGGAGACACCTACAGCGTCCTGGTCATGCCGGGCGCGATCGTCAACATCGATGCGACACCGCCGCCGCCCTACCAGCCGTACTGGTTCCGCATGCCGCGGATGCAGGGGGACCTGGAACACGACGTGGTCCTTTCCACGGAGCCGTCGCTGGTGGTGTGGGGCGGTGAGTTCAGCCACGAATACGAATCGATCGCGTCGGTCATCGCCCTGTCGGCTCCGGCGCCCGCGGGAGGCATCACGGTGACATACAGCAATCATTCCGGAACCGCGGTCGCCGGTGAGGACTTCGCGCCGGCCGACCACAAGGTCCTGACCATTCCGGAAGGCAGCAAGGGCATCAACTTCGACCTGGGCCTCCTCCACGACAAACGGTACGAGCCGACCGAGTACTTCGACGTGGCGGTGGACGAGGTACAGGGCGCGACCCCGACCGTCCCTGCCATGCGGGTCGTGATCGAGGACAACGACGCCCACACCGGCGGCCCGGCCCAGAAGCAGCCCGCCCCTTGAGCCCGCCGCCCGAGTTGTCGCGCCCGCCCCCCGTCGGCTAAACTGCGCGACCCCGCAGGCCCGCCTGCGGGGGATCACCGGGCGGTTAGCTCAGCGGTAGAGCACTACCTTGACATGGTAGGGGTCACAGGTTCGAACCCTGTACCGCCCACCACGCGGCACCGGCCGCGTGGGACGACTGGAGACAGCAGAGGTGGCCCGCGGAAACGCCGGCCGAGCGTGCGACATGGACACTACCACCGCCCACCGCTGACACATCCCCAGGCCGCCCAACCGACCGAGAGCGCCCTGTGGGCGCTTTTTTCGTTTCCGGACCGCCAATCGCCATGATCGCCATCACCCTCCCGGACGGCTCCCGCCGCGAATTCGAACACCCCGTCACCGTCGCCGAGGTCGCCGCCTCGATCGGCCCGGGCCTGGCCAAGGCCGCGCTCGCCGGCAAGGTCGACGGCAGGCTGGTCGACACCAGCCACCGCATCGAACGCGACGCCGCGCTGGAAATCGTCACCGACAAGCACCCCGACGCGCTGGAGATCCTGCGCCACTCCACCGCCCACCTGCTGGCCCAGGCCGTGCAGCGCCTGTTCCCCGGCGCGCAGGTCACCATCGGCCCGGTGATCGACAACGGCTTCTACTACGACTTCGCCTACGAGCGCCCGTTCACCCCCGAGGACCTGCCGGCGATCGAGGAGGAGATGAAGAAGATCGTGAAGGAGGCACACCAGGTCTCGCGCACGGTCAAGTCGCGCGACGAGGCGACGAAGTTCTTCCGCGACATGGGCGAGGAATACAAGGCCCAAATCATCGAATCGATCCCGGCCGACGAGGAACTGTCCCTGTACAGCCAGGGCGAGTTCACCGACCTGTGCCGCGGCCCCCACGTGCCGTCCACGGACAAGTTGCGCAGCTTCAAGCTGATGAAGGTCGCAGGCGCCTACTGGCGCGGCGACCACAACAACCAGATGCTCAGCCGCATCTACGGCACCGCCTGGCTGAACGACAAGGACCTCAAGGCCTACCTCACCATGCTGGAGGAGGCGGAGAAGCGCGACCACCGCCGCATCGCGAAGCAGCAGGACCTGTTCCACCTGCAGGAAGAGGCGCCCGGCCTGGTGTTCTGGCATCCGAAGGGCTGGAGCGTCTGGCAGGTGGTCGAGCAGTACATGCGCAAGGTCTACCGCGACACCGGCTACGGCGAGGTGCGCTGCCCGCAGATCCTGGACGTGGAGCTGTGGAAGAAGTCCGGCCACTGGGACAACTACCAGGACAACATGTTCTTCACCGAGTCCGAAAAGCGGACCTACGCGCTGAAGCCCATGAACTGCCCGGGCCACGTGCAGGTGTTCAAGCAGGGCCTGCACAGCTACCGCGACCTGCCGATCCGTTACGGCGAATTCGGCGCCTGCCACCGCAACGAGCCCTCCGGCGCGCTGCACGGCATCCTGCGCGTGCGCGGCTTCACCCAGGACGACGGCCACGTTTTCTGCACCGAAGGCCAGATCGAGGCCGAGGTTACCGCCTTCCACGCCCAGGCAATGAAGGTCTATTCGGACTTCGGCTTCCGCGACGTGCAGGTGAAGCTGGCCCTGCGCCCGGAACCGCGGCTGGGCGACGACGCCACCTGGGACAAGGCCGAGGACGCGCTGCGCGCGGCCCTGCGCAGTGCCGGGGTGGAGTGGGAGGAGCTGCCGGGCGAGGGTGCCTTCTATGGCCCCAAGATCGAGTACCACCTGAAGGACGCCATCGGCCGCACCTGGCAGCTGGGCACCATGCAGGTGGACTTCATGATGCCGGGCCGGCTCGGGGCCGAATATGTGGACGAGCAGAGCCAGAAGCGGCACCCGGTCATGCTGCACCGCGCCATCGTGGGCTCCATGGAGCGCTTCATCGGGATCCTGATCGAGCACCATGCCGGGCTCTGGCCGACCTGGCTGGCCCCGGTCCAGGCGGTGGTGATGAACATCACCGACGCCCAGGCGGACTGGGTGGCCGAGGTTCAGAAAACCCTTACAAATCAAGGCCTCAGGGTCGAATCGGATTTGCGCAACGAGAAAATCGGCTATAAAATCCGCGAGCACACGCTGCAGCGCGTGCCGTACCTGCTGGTGGTCGGCGACCGCGAGAAGGACAATGGCATGGTCGCGGTGCGTACCCGTGGGGGCGAGGATCTTGGCACCATGAGCGTCGCCGACTTTGCCGCCCGCCTGCAATCCGAGATCCTGTAGCGCGCCGACCCTGTAGAGCCGACCCTGTAGAGCCGACCCATGGTCGGCTACCCAATCAACCCCCCGGAGATCCACATATCAGCACCGCCGACAAGCAGAACCGCAAGAACCAGGAAATCCGCGTCCCGCGCGTGCGCGTGATCGGCAGCGACGGCGAAATGGTCGGCGTCCTGTCGCGCGACGAGGCGCTGGCCATGGCCGAAGAGGAAGGCCTGGACCTGGTCGAGATCCAGCCCAATGCGGACCCGCCGGTGTGCCGGATCATGGACTTCGGCAAGTTCAAGTTCGAGGCGCAGAAGAAGGCCAGCCTGGCGAAGAAGAAGACCCGCCAGGTCGAGATCAAGGAAGTGAAGTTCCGTCCGGTCACGGACGAGGGCGACTACCAGATCAAGCTGCGCAAGATGCGCGGGTTCCTCGAGGAAGGGGACAAGATCAAGGTCAACATCCGTTTCCGCGGCCGCGAGATGAGCCACCAGGAACTGGGCCGGCAGATGGCCCAGCGGATCGAGGCCGACCTGGGCGAGGACATTGTGATCGAGTCCCGCCCGCGCCTGGAAGGCCGCCAGATGGTCATGATGATCGCCCCGAAGAAGAAATAATCGCCGCGCGCAGCGCGGCGATCCCTTGTCCCCCTCTCCCCGCTGGCGGGGAGAGGGCAGGGGTGAGGGGCTCTTTTCTTGGGTCCCAGTAAAAGCGCCCCTCATCCGCCCCTTACGGGGCACCTTCTCCCCGCGAGCGGGGAGAAGGGAGGTTTGCGCCGGCTTCGCCGGCAGCGCATAATATCCGGCCCGGTTCAGCCGGGACTCCGTAGCACCTTCAGGACCCGCCGCTGATTCCTTGCGAATCAATGGCCTACCACCGGCACGGGCAGGACGGAAAGCGTGGCAGGAGCCACCGCCCAGGCCAGTCATCGATTTCGCAAGGACACACCAATGCCCAAGATCAAGACCAATCGGGCGGCGGCCAAGCGCTTCCGGAAGACCGCTTCCGGCAAGTACAAGTGCGGCCACGCCAACAAGAGCCACATCCTCACCAAGAAGGCGACCAAGCGGAAGCGCAACCTGCGGCAGACGAACCACGTTCGTGCCGAGGACGCGGGCCGCCTGGACCGCATGCTTCCGTATCTCTGAGGAGGGCTGAACAATGGCAAGAGTCAAGCGTGGCGTGATGGCGCGCCGCCGTCACAAGAAGGTCCTCAAGCAGGCCAAGGGTTACTACAACGCGCGCCGCAAGGTCTTCCGCGTCGCCAAGCAGGCGGTGACGAAGGCGCTGCAGTACGCCTACATTGGCCGCAAGCAGAAGAAGCGCAACTTCCGTTCGCTGTGGATCACCCGCATCAACGCGGCGGCCCGCATCAACGGCCTGAGCTACAGCCGCTTCATGAACGGCCTGTCCAAGGCCGGCATCACCCTGGACCGCAAGGTGCTGGCGGACATCGCCGTGCACGACGCGGCGGGTTTTGCGGCGCTGGCTGAAAAGGCGAAGGGCGCTCTCGCGGCGTAAGGTTGGCCCGCTGGAGCCGCGATGGCGGCTTCCGACGGAAACGTGATACACGCAGCGGGGAAGGGCGCGAGTCCTTCCCCGTTTCGTTTCTGGGGACTGGAATGGCAGGAATCGAGGAGCTGGGCCGGCAGGCCCTGGCCGACATCGCCGCCGCGGACACGCCCGAGGCGCTCGAGGCGCTGCGGGTGTCGCTGCTCGGCAAGGGCGGCAGCATCACCGCGCAGTTGAAGTCGCTGGGCACGCTGCCCGCGGACCAGCGCAAGGCGGCGGGCGAGGCGATCAACCGCGCGCGCGACGCGATCGGTGCGGCCCTGGGCGAGCGCCGCCAGGCGCTGGAAGCCGCGGCGCTGGACGCGCGCCTGGCCACCGAGACCATCGACGTCACCCTGCCGGGGCGGCGCGCGGGGCGCGGCGGCCTGCACCCGGTCAGCCGCACCCTGGAACGCATCGCCGGCATCTTTGGCCGCCTCGGTTACGAACTGGCCGACGGTCCGGAGATCGAGGACGACTGGCACAACTTCGAGGCGCTGAACTTCCCGCCGCACCATCCGGCGCGGGCGATGCACGACACGTTCTATATGCGTGCCGATCAATGCGGCGACGGCCGCCTGCTGCGCACCCACACCTCCGGCGTGCAGGTGCGCTACATGCAGGACCTGCTCGCCAGCGGCGGCCAGCCGCCGCTGCGCATGATCGCCGCCGGCAAGGTCTACCGTTCCGACAGCGACCAGACCCATACCCCGATGTTCCACCAGGTCGAAGGCCTGCTGGTCGACGAGCGCGCCAGCCTCGGCGACCTGAAGGGCACGCTGGCCGAATTCGTGCGCGCGTTCTTCGAGCGCGACTTCGAGATGCGCTTCCGCCCGAGCTATTTCCCGTTCACCGAGCCCTCCGCGGAGCTCGACATTGCCTGGCAGCAGCCGGACGGCTCGACCCGCTGGCTCGAGGTGCTGGGCTGCGGCATGGTCCATCCCAGCGTGCTGCGCAACGTCGGGATCGACCCGGAGCGCTACACCGGCTTCGCCTTCGGCATCGGCGTCGAGCGGTTCGCGATGCTGCGCTACGGCGTGGACGACCTGCGCAGTTTCTTCGACAACGACGTGCGCTTCCTGCGCCAGTTCGCCTGAGGAGCGTGCGATGAAATTCAGCGAGAACTGGCTGCGCGAGCACGTGCGCGTCGAGGCGGACCGCGAGGCGCTGGCCGCGACCCTCACCGCGATCGGCCTGGAAGTCGAGGAACTCACCGCGTTGGGCGAGGGCCTGGACGGGGTCGTCGTCGCCCGCATCCTGGCATGCGAAAAGCACCCGCAGGCCGACCGCCTGCAGGTGTGCAAGGTGGACGCCGGCCGCGGCGAGCCGCTGCAGATCGTCTGCGGCGCGCCGAATGCGCGCCCGGGCCTGGTCGCGCCGCTGGCGATGGTCGGCGCGAAGCTCGGCGAGCTCACCATCAAGGCCGCGAAGCTGCGCGGGGTCGAGTCCAACGGCATGCTGTGCTCGGCAAAGGAACTGGGCGTGGACGCCGATGCCTCCGGGCTGATGGAACTGCCGGACGATGCGCCGGTGGGCACGCCGCTGGCCGAGTACCTTGGCCTGCCGGACGCCTCGATCGAACTGAAGCTGACCCCGAACCGCGCCGACTGCTTCAGCGTGCGCGGCATCGCCTTCGACGTCGCCGCCTCGCTCGGCTCGCAGGTCGAGCCGCTGGACACGCCACAGGTGCCCGCGGCGAGCGACGCACGGCTTGAGGTCGAACTGTCGGCGGGCGCCGATGCGCCGCGCTACCTCGGCCGCGTGATCGAGGGCGTGGACGCCACCCGGCCGACGCCGGTGTGGATGGCCGAGCGCCTGCGCCGCGGCGGCATCCGCCCGGTGAGTTTCCTGGTGGACGTCACCCAGTACGTGATGCTGGAACTCGGCCAGCCGATGCACGCCTTCGACCGCGACCTGCTCCAGGGCCCGGTCGGCGTGCGCCGCGCGCGCGCGGGGGAAGCGATCAAGCTCCTCGACGGTCGCGACGCGACCCTGGACGAGTCGTTCCTGCTGGTCACCGACGGCGACCGCCCGGTGGCGCTGGCCGGCCTGATGGGCGGCCACGATACCCGCGTCACCGACGCGACCCGCCACGTGTTCCTCGAGGCCGCGCACTTCGCGCCGGCGGCGATCATCGGCCGCGGCCGCAAGCTCGGCCTGCACACCGACGCCGCGCACCGCTTCGAGCGCGGCGTGGACCCGGAGTTGCCGCGCATCGCGATCGAGCGCGCGACCCGGCTGATCCTCGACCACGCCGGCGGCACGCCCGGCCCGGTGGTCGAAGCGGTGCTGCCGGAGCACCTGCCGCGGCCGCAGCCGATCCTGCTGCGCCGCGCGCGACTGGCGAAGGTGCTCGGCATCGAGCTGGCCGACGCCGAGGTCGAGCGGATCCTGCGCGCGCTGGGCCTGGACCTGGCCGCGGACCCGGAGGGCTGGCGGGTGACCGCGCCGGCGCGCCGCTTCGACCTGGCGATCGAGGAGGACCTGATCGAGGAAGTCGCACGGATCCACGGTTACGACGCGATCCCGACCACCCTGCCGGGCGGCGGCACGCGCCTGGTCGAGCCTACCGAGACCCGCGTGGGCGAGGGCGAGGTACGCCGCCAGCTCGCCGCGCGCGATTACCTGGAGGCGGTGGACTACGCCTTCGTGGACGCCGCGCTGCTGGCCCGCTGGGGCGTGGGCGAAGGCGCGGTGGCCCTGGCCAACCCGCTCAGCACGGAGCTCGGGGTGATGCGCACCTGGCTGTTGCCGGGGCTGGTCGCCTCGCTGGCGCGCAACGCGGCGCGGCAGCAGGGGCGGGTGCGGCTGTTCGAACTGGGCAAGGTGTTCGGGCGGGAGCCGGGAGCCGGGAACCGGGAGCCGGGGGCGCCGGTCGAGACCTTGCGCGTCGCGGCGGTGGCTTGCGGGCCTGCGGCGGCGGAGCAGTGGGGCGAGGCGGAGCGGCCGGTCGATTTCCATGACCTCAAGGGCGACCTGGAGTCCCTCGCCGCGCTCTCAGGCGCGGAACTGGAATTCCGGCCGTGGGCACCGGGGTGGGCCCATCCGGGGCGCTCGGCCGAAGTCCTGCGCGACGGCGTGCGCCTGGGCTGGATCGGGCAGTTGCACCCGGCGCTGCAGCGCGCGCTGGAACTGGACGTGGACGCGGTGGCGTTCGAACTGGACCTCGCGCCGCTGCTCGCGCGGCCGCTGCCCAGGGCCCGGCGCCTGTCGCGCTACCCCTCGGTGCGCCGCGACCTGGCCTTCGTGGTCCCGGAAAACGTGACCTGGTCCGCAGTTTCGGCCGCTGTGAAGGCCGCTGCGGGCGCCATCCTGCGTGACCTCGTCCTGTTCGACCGCTACCAGGGCAAGGGTGTGGAATCCGGATTCAAGAGTCTCGCTATGGGCTTGATTCTGCAGGACGAATCCCGCACATTGACCGATAGCGACGTGGACGCGGTGGTGGCGGCAGTGACCGAAAGCCTCCAGCGTGAACACGGGGCCAGGATCAGGGCATGAGCGTGCCGCCGGGGGTTGCCCCGGCGGTGCCACCAGGGGAAAGCGGAATGGCGTTGACCAAGGCGGAAATGGCCGAGCGTCTGTACGAGGACGTCGGCCTGAACAAGCGCGAGGCGAAGGAATTCGTGGACGCGTTCTTCGACGTGCTCCGCGAAGCGCTGCAGCAGGGCCGCCAGGTCAAGCTGTCCGGCTTCGGCAACTTCGACCTGCGGCGCAAGAACCAGCGCCCCGGCCGCAACCCCAAGACCGGCGAGGAAATCCCGATCACCGCCCGCACCGTGGTCACCTTCCGCCCCGGGCAGAAGCTGAAGGAGCGGGTCGAGGCCTACGCGGGGGTGCCGGCGAATGCTTGATCCGGGCAGCAACCGCGAACTCCCGCCGATCCCGGCCAAGCGCTACTTCACCATCGGCGAGGTCAGCGAGCTGTGCGACGTGAAGCCGCACGTGCTGCGCTACTGGGAGACCGAGTTCCCTTCGCTGAAGCCGGTCAAGCGCCGCGGCAACCGCCGCTACTACCAGCGCCACGACGTGCTGATGGTCCGCCAGATCCGCGGCCTGCTGTACGAGCAGGGCTACACCATCGGCGGCGCCCGCCTGCGCCTGGAAGGCGAGGGCGCCCGCCAGGAAGCGACCATGACCTCGCAGGTCGTCCGCCAGGTGCGGATGGAGCTCGAGGAAGTGCTGCAGCTGCTGAAGCGTTGACGAAGGTCGCCCGACCATGGGTCGGGCGCTACGCGATTCGTAGAGCCGACCCATGGTCGGCTATAATCGCCGCCCCAACCGGGGTATAGCGCAGCCTGGTAGCGCACTTGTCTGGGGGACAAGTGGTCGTCGGTTCGAATCCGGCTACCCCGACCATCAATGCAAAAAGGCGGCCCCCAAAGGGCCGCCTTTTTGCATTGATGTCCAACTTGTGGGAGCGGCGCAAGCCGCGACATGCCGGAACTAGCGCCGCCCATTCAGGTCGCAGCACCACCCCCCAAACCGGAAAGGACCTCCATGAAGCAAATCCCGGCTGCGCTCCTCGCCCTCGCATTCCTCGCTGCCCCAGCCTTCGCCCAGGTCAATCCGACCGCGCCACAGGACTCCATCCCCACCACCGCCCCCGTCGTCGTCCACGGCGCCCTCCCGGGTCCCGGCCTGTGGAAGGTCACCCGCGGCGACCACGTGATGTGGGTGCTCGGCACCCAATCGCCGCTGCCCAAGCGCATGCAATGGCGCTCGGCCGAAGTCGAGGCCGCGCTCGCCGCGTCGCAGGAAGTGTTGTATCCGCCGCGCGTGCACATGTCGGTCGACACCGGCGGCTTTTTCCGCAGCCTGTTCCTGGTGCCGAAGCTGTACGGCGCGCGCAAGAATCCCGACGGCAAGACCCTGCGCGACGTGCTGGCGCCCGGGCTGTACGCACGCTGGGTGCCGCTGCGCCAGCGCTACCTGGGCCGTGGCCGCGGCGCCGAACGCAAGCGCCCGCTGTTCGCAGCGGACGAGCTGTGGGAAGAGGCGCTGGACGACAACGACCTGGTCGCCGGCGGGATCGTCGACCCGGTCCTGGCGCGCGCGGTCAAGGCCTACGGCCTGCGCGAGACCCGGCCGATGCGCGTGTTCAAGGTCACCGACCCGAAGGCATTGCTGGCCGAAGCGGAACACGCCCAGCTGGAGGACACCGCGTGCCTGGAGGCGACGATCGCGCGTCTGGAAGCGGGCACCGACCGCCTGCGCCTGCGCGCCAATGCCTGGGCCACCGGCGATCTCGACGCGCTGCGCGCGATGCCCGACCTGAGCCAGGACCGCGCCTGCGCCGAGGCGGCGCTGGAATCGCCGCTGCTGCGCAAGCGCGGCGCGGACGGGATCCGCAAGGCGACCACGCAGGACTGGCTCGATGCCGCGGAGAAGGCGCTCGCCAACAACGCTTCGACCTTCGCGCTGCTGCCGATCTCGGACCTGCTATCCGATGACGGCTACCTGTCCCTGCTCGCCGCGCGCGGCTACGAGGTCACCCCGCGGCAATAGCCGCGGCTGCATCGCCGCCGCCCAGCGAGGGCCAGCGTTGCAGCAGCGAGGCGCGGATGCCGGCCACGTCGAGGCCGGCTTCCGCCAGCAGCTGCTCGCGGCTGGCGTGGTGCTGGAACGCGTCGGGCAGGCCGAGGTGCAGGATCGGCATGGCGATGCCTTCCGCGGCCAGCAGTTCGGCCACGCCGCTGCCGGCGCCGCCGGCGACCACGTTGTCCTCGAGGGTGACGAAGCCTTCGTGGGTCTTCGCCAGTTCCAGGATCAGGGCCCGGTCCAGCGGCTTCACGAACCGCATGTTGACCACCGTGAGCCCGAACTCGGCGCCCACGATCTCGGCCGCCGGAACGATCGCGCCGAACGCGAGCAGGGCGATGCCGGCGCCGCGGCGGCGCAGCTGCGCCTTGCCGATCGGCAGCGTGTCGAGCGACGGGTCCACCGCCACCCCGGGGCCGCTGCCGCGCGGGTAGCGCACCGCCGCGGGCCCTTCGAAACGGAAACCGGTGGACAGCATCTGCCGGCACTCGTTCTCGTCGGCCGGGGCCATGACCGTCATCCCCGGCACGCAGCGCAGGTAGCTCAGGTCGAGGTTGCCGGCGTGGGTGGCGCCATCGGGGCCGACCACGCCGCCGCGGTCGATCGCGAACAGCACGTCCAGGCCCTGGATCGCCACGTCGTGCACGAGCTGGTCGTAGCCGCGCTGCAGGAACGTCGAGTAGATCGCGACCACCGGCTTGGCGCCCTCGCAGGCCATGCCCGCGGCGAGCGTTACCGCGTGCTGCTCGGCGATGGCGACGTCGAAGTAGCGCTCCGGGTATTCCTGGCTGAAGCGGACCAGGCCCGAGCCTTCGCGCATGGCCGGGGTGATGCCCATCAGTTTCGGCTCGACCGCGGCCATGTCGCACAGCCAGTCGCCGAACACGTCGGTGTAGGTCGGCTTCTTCGGCGCGGCACCGGGCTTTTTCACTACGCCCAGCTCCGGGTCGAACGGGGAGACCGCGTGGTAGCCGATCTGGTCGCCTTCCGCGCGCTCGTAGCCCTTGCCCTTGGTGGTGATGACGTGCAGCAGCTGCGGGCCTTTCAGGCCGCGGAGCGTCTTCAGCGTGCGCACCAGCGCGTCCACGTCGTGGCCGTCGATCGGGCCGGTGTAGTGGAAGCCCATTTCCTCGAACAGCGTGGACGGCACGAACATGCCCTTCCAGTGCTCTTCCCAGCGGCGCACGAAGCGCGCCGGCGCGCTGCTGCGCTTGTCGCCGAGGATCTTCTTGCCGCCCTCGCGGATCTTCACCAGCGCGGGGCTGGCGGTGGCGCGGCCCAGCATCCGGGTCAGGCCACCGACGTTCTCGCTGATCGACATCCGGTTGTCGTTGAGGATCACCAGGATGTCCGGGTCGGGGTCCATGCCGCCGGCGTGGTTGAGCGCCTCGTAGGCCATGCCCGCGGTCATCGCGCCGTCGCCGATCACCGCGACGACCTTGCGCCCGTTGCCGGCGCGCGCGTTCGCGATCGCCATGCCCAGCGCGGCTGAGATCGAGGTCGAGGAATGGCCGACGCCGAAGGTGTCGTAGCCGCTTTCCTCGCGCTTGGGGAATGGCGCCACGCCGCCGGCCTTCTTGACCGTGCGGATCATGTCGCGGCGGCCGGTCAGGATCTTGTGCGGGTAGGCCTGGTGGCCGACGTCCCACACGATCCGGTCCTCGGGCGTGTCGTACAGGTAGTGCAGGACCGTGGTCAGCTCGACCACGCCCAGGCCGGCGCCGAAGTGCCCGCCGGAATGGCCGACCGATTCGATCAGGTAGGCGCGCAGCTCGTCGGCGATCGCGCGCAGCTCGGATTCATCGAAACCGCGCAGGTCGGCGGGACTGTCGATCCGCGCGAGGCGCGGATAGCGCCCCGCGTCGATCGGGAAGGTGGTGCAGGACAACGGCGGGGTCATCCGCGCATTTTCGCCCCCGTCGGGGTGGGGGGCAAGGCAACGGCGGCCGCGCCTGCGGCGCCGTTTATTTCTTGCGCCGCCCGAACAGGCCCGCCTTGGCCGGTTCCGCCGGCTCCGGCGGCTCGTCCGGCACGTATTCGGCGTAGCCGGTGGCCAGGCTGGCATTGACGAAATCGTTCACTTCCGCAACCGCCACGCCGCTGGCCGAAGCGATTTCCTCGAGCGTGGCGGGGCCCTTCATCATCGCGGTGGCGATGCGGAAGTGCTTGGGATACTCGCGCTCGGTCTGCGGCCACTTGCTCAGCCGGTATCGGCCGGCCGGGTCGAAGCCCGGCAACAGGCTGCCCTTGCCGGCCAGCAGGCCGCCGAACCACTGCAGGCGCGAGAGCGGCTGCGCCTGGCCCAGCGTGGCCACGCCGGCGTCCCAGTCGCCCGGTGCCAGCGGCTCGAAGTCGGATTCGGTGACCACGCCGTCGAAATGGCCGGCCAGTGGCTTCAGCGCGCCCGGGCCGAAGTATTCGCGCGCCGTCGGGTCGATGAAGATCGCCGGCTCGCCCTTGGCCGAAAAGCGGACCCGCTCCGACAGCGCGCCGGGCACCAGCCAGTCGGCCAGGGTGCGCTCGCGCGGCGGTGCCGGCGGTTCCACCGTGGCCGGCTTCAGCGTGGCCACGTCCTCCGAGCCCGGGTGGCCGGGGACGGGGCCGGGGGCCCGCGTTTCCTCGTCGCCCGCCTGCGGGTGTTCGCCGGCCAGCTCGTCCTGCGGCACGGGGGAGGGCGCCATGCCCGCCGGCTCGGCGCCGGCCGGTTCCTGCGCGGCCATCTCCTGCAGCACCGTCGCCACCGCGGCCGGGGTGAACGGGCGGGCCAGGTGGAAGTCGGTCTGGCTGCGGCGGGCGGACGTCAGCCCGACCACCTGCTTGCCCGCGGCGTGCAGGCGCAGCCAGCTCATCGGGCCGTACATGCTGTCCATGTCCACGACCACGTAGTCGGCATCGCTTTCCGGGACCAGGCGCCAGCGTCGTGGCAAGGTCGCGTTCGCCTGTTCGAAGGCGGACTTCAACTCGGTTTCGGTCGCCGGGTCCATGCCGGTCATGCCGAGGGTCAGGGACATCGTCGTGGATCCTGTAGGGCCAGACGTCCGAGTTTAACGGTCAATGGGGCCGGAAGCGCGGCCCGCGGCGGGGAAGCTGGCTTTTCAGGAACGCCATCTGGTCGGCCAGGATATTGCGGTTGGACAGGATCAGGTGCTCGATCCAGCTGGGCCGGTAGGGCACCGCCAGCAGCGGCATCGACGCCTGCTGCGGGGTGCGCCCGCCCTTGCGCGAATTGCAGTGGAAGCAGGCCGCGACCACGTTCTCCCAGGTGTCGCGGCCGCCGCGCGACAGCGGCACCACATGGTCGCGGGTCAGGTGCTGGCGCGGGAACTCGCGGCCGCAATACAGGCATAGCTGCTGGTCGCGGGCGAACAGCGCGGTGTTGGTCAGCGCCGGGGTCGGGTCGAAGGCTTGCCCGCGCACGTGGCTGCGCGCGGCGACGATCGGGTGGAGCTTCAGGATGCTTCGCTCGCCGGTGACCCGGTTGATGCCGCCGCGGATGCGCAGGCAGGGCTCGCCGAGGGTCCAGGCGACGGCGCCGCGGACGTAGAGGCAGGCCGCGTCCTGCCAACTCATCCAGTCGAGGGCGCGGCCATGCGCGTCCAGCGAAAGCAGCCGGACCGCGTCCGGGCGCTGGACACGGGTGCCGCCGACCAGGCGTAGCCTTGCTCTGTCTGCCTCCATCGGGAATCCAGCTTATACCCGAAGGCCCGGCGAATGTGGAACCGGGTTGGCGAATCAACCCTTGCCGGCGGTGCCCGGATCGATCACCGCGGCCAGCGGGGTGATCCGGTTGGCCGGGAACCCCGACTCTTCGGCGTGGCGGCGGATCAGGGCTTCGTCCTCGGCGTCGTAGACGCAATAGAGCTTGTCGCCGGCGACATAACTGTGGTCCCAGCGGATGCCGTCGCCGATCGAGGCGAGCACCTTGTTCGAATGCCCGGCCGCGTCGCGCAACTCCTCCGGGCTCATCTTCGACGCGCCCGGGATGTCCCGTTCGATCACGTAGCGTTGCATGGCCATTGCCGTCCTCCGTCAGTGGTGGAACAGATCGGATGGCAGGGTCATCAACGTGGCCGGCCCGCTTTCGATCGCGGCCCTGTGCGCCAGGGTCCTGGGAAGGATGCGCCGGAAGTAGAAGCGGGCGGTCTCGCGCTTGGCCTCGGCAAATGCGCCGGGTCGAGTGGTGGCCGCCGAGGCCACGCTGCGTGCCCACCAGTAGGCTAGGGAGACATAGCCAGAGTACATCAGGAAGTCGTAGGAGGCGGCGCCAGTCTCCTCGGGATCGGTGGCGGCGCGCGTGGCGATGCCGCGGCCCAGCGCCTCCCATTCGGCGGCCTTCTCGCGCAGCGGCGCCAGGAATTCGGCGACCTCGGCGTTGCCGGCCTGGGAGTCGCAGAACTCCGCGATCATCCCCAGCATCACTTCCAGCCCGGCGCCGCGCAGCTGCTGCAGCTTGCGCCCGGCCAGGTCCAGCGCCTGGATCCCGGTGGTGCCTTCGTAGAGGGTGGTGATCCGCGCATCGCGGGCGAGCTGTTCCATGCCGTGCTCGGCGATGTAGCCGTGGCCGCCGAAGCACTGCAGCGCGTGGTAGGTGCACTCCACGCCCCACTCGGTGAGGCAGCCCTTGGCGATCGGGATGATGAAACCGAGCAGCGCGTCGGCGCGCTCGCGCTCGGCCGCGTCGGCGGAGCTGGAGATCATGTCGACCAGGCTGCCGGCGTGGTAGGCCAGCGCGCGGCCGCCTTCGATCAGCGCCTTCTGGGTCAGCAGCATGCGGCGCACGTCCGGGTGGACGATGATCGGGTCGGCCGGCTTGTCCGGGAACTTCGGGCCCGACAGCGACCGCGACTGCAGGCGCTCGCGTGCGTAGCGCAGCGCGTTCTGGTACGCGCGTTCGGCCAGGCCGAGCCCTTGAAGCCCGACCGCCAGGCGCGCGGAGTTCATCATGGTGAACATGGCCATCAGGCCCTTGTTCGGTTCGCCGACCAGCCAGCCTTGCGCACCGTCGAAGTTCATCACGCAGGTGGCCGAGCCGTGGATGCCCATCTTGTGCTCGAGCGCGCCGCAGCGCACCGCGTTGCGTTCGCCCATGGCACCGTCGCGGCCGACGCGCATCTTCGGCACCGCGAACAGCGAGATGCCCTTGCTGCCGGCCGGGGCGTCGGGCAGGCGCGCGAGCACCAGGTGCACGATGTTCTCGGTGAAGTCGTGCTCGCCGGCGGTGATGAAGATCTTGGTGCCGCTGATCGCGTGGCTGCCGTCGGCCTGCGGCTCGGCGCGGGTGCGCAACAGGCCGAGGTCGGTGCCGCACTGCGGTTCGGTCAGGCACATGGTGCCGGTCCAGCGGCCTTCCACGATCGGGCGCAGGAACGCGTCGCGCTGCCACGGCTCGCCGTGCTTCTGCAGCGCCTCGACCGCGCCGTGCGAAAGCAGCGGGAAGTTGCCCCAGGCCAGGTTGGCCGCGTCGATCATTTCCTTGATCGCCACGTCCAGCACGTGCGGCAGCCCCTGGCCGCCGAACTCGGCGGGCGCGGCGAGCCCGCTCCAGCCGCCTTCGACGAACTGCAGATAGGCATCGCGGAACCCCGGCGGCGTGGTGACCGACCCGGTGCCAGGATCGAGCTTGCAGCCGTGTTGGTCGCCGACCGCATTGAGCGGCGCCAGCACCGAACCGGTGAAGCGCGCGCCTTCCTCGAGCACCGCGTCGAGCAGTTCGCGGTTGGCGTCGGCATGGCCAAGCCGTTCGAGCAGCGCTTCCGCGGCGAGCAGGTCGTAGAGGACGAAGCGGATGTCGTCGAGCGGGGCGCTGTAGGTGCTCATCGAAGCGGGGCCCTCAGCGCAGCACGCCGGTGATGCCCGGCGCCGGGCTCAGCGCGTTGTCGCGCTTGACCTTGAACTCGCGCGCGCCGCCGTTCTCCGGCGCCGCGGTCAGCGTGCCCTCGAGGTGGTAGTCGATCGCGCGGCCGCGGGCGAGCGCATCGGCGACGGCGATCCGGGTCCCGGCGTCGGGCACCGCGTGCACGGTGACCACGTCGGCCGACTCGGGACCGATGCCCAGGCCGGGCGAAGCCTGCAGGCGGGTCGCGGCCTGCCCGGCCATGCTCACCGACAGGTCCAGGCGGTCGAAGCGCATCGGCACGCTGCTGAAGTTGTCGATGCGCACCTGCACCGACCAGCTTCCGTCCGCCTGCACGGTGAGCTGTTGCAGGTTGGCCGCCGGGTCGGAGATCCGCCGCACCGGCCCCTTGCCCGCGCAACCGGCGAGCAGGGCCAGGCACAGCAGGGAGCCGAACAGGAACTTCGCTCGTGACTGCATGCGCATGACCGATTCCGCAATGGACTGCGATCGAGCATACACCGGCGTAGGGTGGGCCGGGCCAGCCCGCGGCGCCGGTCGCAGGCCTCAGCGCGGCGTCGCCAGCAACGGCAGCGGATCGATCGCGGTGCCCTCCCACCACTGCTTTTCCGGCCCCAGCTCGAAGATCGCGAAGTGCAGGTGCGGCGCGTCCTCGCTGGCGTTGCCGGTGCTGCCGACATATCCGATCACCGTGCCGCGCTCGACCTGCTGGCCTTCGGCCAGGCCCGGCGCATACCGGTCCAGGTGCGCGTAGTAGTAGGCGTGGGTGGCGCTGTCGTCGAACTGGTAGATGGTGTGGCCGCCAGCGACGCTTTCGAACAGCTTCTCGATGCGGCCGTCGGTCGCCGCCAGCACCGGGGTGCCGCGCGCGGCCATGATGTCCAGCGCCTCGTGCGGGCGACTGCCGCCGCCGCGCCGGTCGTCGAAGGTGTCCTGCAGCTCGGTCGGGCGCACGCCGCGCACCGGGATGAGCAGGGCGTCGCGGGGCAGGTTTACGGCGCGGCGGGCCGGCTTTGTGGTGGCGGTCGCGGGAGGCGTGACGGGAGGCGTTGTCGTCGTGGCCGGTGTCGGGACGGTCGCGTCCGCGGGCGTGGCCGGCGCGGTGGTCGCGGGCGAGGTGGCCGCCGGCGCCGTCGCGGGCGCACGGTCGCGCATCAGGAAATACACCAGGTTCGCCCCCACCAGCAGCCCGGCGAAGAACAGCAACAGCCCCTTCACGGTTGCAGCACCGTCCGCATGCCCGGGCCGACCGCCGAGGCGAATGCCAGCGCGTCCCAGTTGGTCAGGCGGATACAGCCATGCGACTGGGTCTTGCCGATGTTGGACGGTTCTGGCGTGCCATGGATGCCGTAGTGCTCCTTCGACAGGTCCACCCAGACCACGCCGACCGGATTGTTCGGGCCGGGCTGGAGGGTCGCCTTCGAATGGCCGGGGTCGGCGTCCCAGAACAGGTCCGGGTTGTAGTGGAAGGTGGGTTTGCGGGCGACGCCGTTGATCTTCCATTCGCCGATCGGCAACGGGTCGTGCTCGCTGCCGGAGGTGGCCGGGAAGCGGGCATAGACCTCGCCGCCGGCATCGACCAGCGACACGCTGGCGTCGGATTTGTCCACGAGCACGTGGTCGGCCTTGGGCAGCGGTGCGGCGCCGGCGACGTTCGGCACGGTGATCGTGGTGCCGGCAACGAACGCCTTGCCCGGGTTGAGCTTCTCGAGCAATGCGGGGCTGGCGTGGAAGCGTTCGCCGAGCATTTCCTGGATCGAGGCGTAGCCGAGCGCGTCCAGCTTCGCCTTGCGCATCATGTCGGACGGAATGTCGGCATAGTCCTCGCCGGTGTCCTGGTCGGTGATCGTGTACTCGACCAGCACCGGCGCGTCGTCGGCGCGCAGCGCCTGCCAGGTCGCCTCGTCGAGGGCGTCGCCGCCACCCAGGCCCTTCGCCTTGCGGAAGGCGGCGACGGCGCGGCGGGTGTTGCTGCCGGCGACGCCGTCGATCTCGCCGGGCGAAAACCGCGCTCGGTCGAGCAGGACCTGCGCGCGCAGCGGGTCGTCTTCCGCCAGGGTGGCCTCGGCCGCGGCCCGGGGCAGGGGAGAGGCGGGCTTCCAGATGTCGTCGGCCACCTTCGGCGGCGCCTTCGCGCCGCTGCCCGCCGGCACTGTGTCCACATGCCCGACGACATTGCCGAAGTCCGGCCGGTCCTGCCCGCGCGCGAAGGTCCACGGCGCGGCGAGCGCGATCACGATCGCGGCGGCAAGCAGGGTGTTGCGGGCGGAGCGGTCGGGCTGGCGGGACATCGCGGCGTCATCCGGTGGGATGGCACGATGCTGCGAAAGCGCCGCTCGGCGCCGCGTGAATGAGCGCCGGGAACGTTCAGGATCGGTGCGGCGCGGCGGCCAGGCGCCGCCGCTGGCTCAGTTGGCGCGGCCGCCGGTGGTGAGCGTGACCATGCTCTCGCCCAGCGAGCGCATGACCTGCGGCTGCATCGAGAACGCCAGGTGCGACTGGCCGAACGACAGGATCAGCGAATGCTCTTCCGGATTGGCGCCCGGGCCGAGCGCGAACGAGGACGGCTTGACCAGCGCGCCGGAGGCTTCGGCCTGCTGCGCCTGCGGCAGTTCGTTGCTGCCGTCGCGCGAGGCGGCCAGCAGCGCCGCGGCCATGTTGGCCACGTCCAGCGGGGAAAGGGTGTAGTCGCCGACGAGCACGCCGTCCTTCGCGAACCCGACGGCGATCTGGCCGTCGGCCGCGGATTCGATCAGCAGCCCGGTGGTGAAGCCTGCAGGAACTCGCATCTGGGAGGGTCTTCCGGTTTCGTGATGCCACCAGAATGGTGGCCGGGGAGGGAATCGAACCCCCGACACGGGGATTTTCAATCCCCTGCTCTACCAACTGAGCTACCCGGCCGGTGCAACGCTCCCGGTCGGGAGGCCGCGAAGCCCGCATCTGCGAGGGCGCGATGATACGGACGCGGCGCGTCCGGGGCAAGCCGCGGGCGTTTTCCCGATGGGACCTGAACGGGGGTCGGCCCCGCCGCGTCCGCCGCCTTCACGCGGGGGCATCATCGAAACACACCCGCACCACGGAGTGACCGCCATGTCCCCACGACTCCTGCTCGCCGCGTCGATCACCACGCTGCTGGCCGCCGGTTGCGCGACCACGCCGCGCATGAGCGACGCCGCTTCCCTTGCGCTGTACACCAGCCATGCCAGCGACCCGGTCAGGTCGGTCCGTTACCGTGATCCGATCAGCTGGGACAAGATCGACGACCAGCACCTGGTGCTGACCATGCGCCCGCGCGAGGTCTACCTGGTGAAGATCAACGGCCCGTGCCTCGATTGGGGCAGCGGCTCGCCGGTGATCTCGATCGACGCGCCCGCCGGTTTCATCACCCCGGGCGTCGACCGGATCAAGGTGCCCAACGTCCCGATCGGCTGCCGGATCGAGGAAATGCGCGAAGTGGACATCGCCGCGGTGCGCGAGGCGCGCCGGGAGATGGACGCCGCGCAATGACCCGCACCGCCCGGGCGCGCGCCTGCGTGCCTAGGCCTGGCTGCCCGGCTCGACGTAGCCGGGCGGCTTCTCGGCGCCGCCGCCGAACAGGAACTTCTCCATCTCGCCTTCGAGGAAGGCGCGATGCTTCGGATCCAGCGGCGACAGCCGGTTCTCGTTGATCAGCATGGTCTGGTGCGCGAGCCATGCGGCCCAGGCCTGCTTGCCGATGTTGGCGAACACGCGCTTGCCCAGCTCGCCCGGCCAGGGCACGAAGTCCAGGCCCTCGGTCTCGCGTTGCTGGTACTGGCAGAACACGGTGCGGCTCATGCGGGGGATTCCTCGAGCAATCTGCGGATCGGCGCCGGGATGCCCAGCGCGTCCAATGCGTCGCGGGCGACCCAGCGCAGGTCGTCATTGTCCGCCACCCGCGCCCGGGTCGCGACCCCGGACCAGCGCAGCGGCTGCAATTGCAGGTGGTAGTGGGTGAACCCGTGGTCGATCGCGGGCAGTGGCTCGTGGTGGTCGTACTGGCCGTGCATGCACTCACCGAACCAGGCGCGCGCCGTTGCGTGGTCGGGCGCCTCGGGCAGCGACCACAATCCCGCCCACACTCCGCTTGGCGGGCGCCGCTGCAGCAGCACGCGGCCGTCCGTGTCGGCCAGCAGCATCACCACCGCCTGGCGCAGCGGGCGCGCCTTGCCCGGCTTCGGCCACGGCAGCTCGGCGACGCGTCCGCCCTGCAACGCGACGCAGGCGTGCTGCAACGGGCAGATCACGCACGCCGGGTCGAAGCGGGTGCACAAGGTGGCGCCGAAATCCATCTGCGCCTGGGTGTAGTCGGCCAGGCGCGCGTCGGGCAGCTGTGCCTCCGCCAGCGCCCACAACTGTCTTTCCACCGCGGGCGTGCCCGGCCAGCCCTCGATCCCGTGCAGCCGCGCGAGCACACGCTTGACGTTGCCGTCGAGGATCGCGGCGCGGTCGCCCCAGGCCTGCGCCAGGATCGCGCCGGCGGTGCTGCGGCCGATGCCGGGCAGGGCGAGCAGGGCGTCGAAGTCGCGCGGCAATTCGCCGCCATGCCGCTCGACGCAGGCGCGCGCGGCGGCGTGCAGGTTGCGCGCGCGGGCGTAGTAGCCCAGCCCCGACCACAGCGCCAGCACCTCGTCCAGCGGCGCGGCCGCCAGCGTGCGCACGTCGGGCAGCGCGGCGACGAAGCGTTCGAAGTAGGGAATGACCACCTGCACCTGGGTCTGCTGCAGCATGATCTCCGACAGCCAAACCCGGTAGGGCGTGCGCGGGTGCTGCCAGGGCAGGTCGTGGCGGCCGCAGCGATCGAACCAGTCCAGCAGTGCGGCGGCAATGGCCGCCGGCTCAGTCATCGCTGGCGGCTCCGAGCGCGGGATCATCGGTGGTCACGCTGACGCCGTGCATGCGTGCGCCGGCAATCTCCAGCAGTGGTGTCTGCAGGTGGCCGTCCAGCGGCGGCAACGGCGTGGCCATGCCGGCATCGAGCCAGGCCTGGATCGCGGCGATCCGGAAGCGGCCGTCGAAAGCGGTCGCGTCCTTGCTCGCGCGCAAGGCGACGATCCCGGAGAAGTCGGCCGGGCCGGCATAGTCGAGCGACACCGGGATCGGGCCGCGCGGGCGGTGCAGGGGTGCCGGCAGTTCCGGCCACGCGGCCGGCCATTGCGCGACCTCGCCGTTGAGCCGGATCCCGAGCTGGTCGCCGAGCGCGAGCTGGCCGCGCGCGTTGGCGTCGGGGAGGGGATTGTGCGCATCCGCGCCGCGGCGACGCAGGACCAGCGGCGCGGCCGCAAGCGACAGCTTGCCATCGTCGTAGCGCAGCGGCCCGTGCGCGCCGAGCGCAAAGGGCAGGTCGCTCGCATCGGAGCGGTAGCTGCCGGCCAGGCCCAGGCGTGCGGGTGTCACCCGGATGTCGTCGGTGCGGAATTGCAGCGGGCCGGAGAGCCGAAGGTGCGCCGGGAGCAACCAGTCCTCGCCGCCGATCACCGCCAGCCGGCCGACGATGCCCATGCCGGTCGGGCTGGCGTCCAGCAGCGCGATCGCGCGCCGCAGGGCCAGGGCCAGGTCGAACGGCACCCGCACCCGGTCGGCCACGTAACGGCCCCGCACGCGCGCATGCACGGCCTGCTCCGGGAACAAACGCGGCAGGTCGATGGCGATGCCGTCCACGAACCAGTCGGCGTCCGCGCCGTCGTTGCGGATGCTGCCGTCGCGCACCCGCAGCCCGCGGGCCAGGCTCGGCATGCGCGGCGCTTCCGCCGGCGGGCGGGTGGCCAGCCAGTGCTGCAAGGCTGCCAGCTGCAACACCGGCCGGTCCAGTTCCAGGCGTTCGGCCGCCAGCACCGCGCCGCGTGCGCGGATCGTCGACCACGGCAGCGACAGGTGGATCCGGTCGGCGGTCAGCAGCGGCACCTCCGCGCCCGGTTCGCGCGCGACCACGTCGCGGATCACCAGCATCGGCGTGCCGCGCAGGCGGTACTCGGCGGCGCCGGAGGCAGTGATCTCCAGGCCCAGCGAAGCCCCCACCCGCGACAGCAGGAAGGCGGAAGCGCGCTGCGGCTCCAGCGCGAAGCGCAGGGCCAGCAGCAGCACGAGCAGCAGCAGGCCGAACGCGATCAGGAACCGGCGCCGGCGCAGGCCCATCGCCGCGGCTCAGCCGCCGAGGCTTTGCGGCAGCAGCGCGTCCACGAAGGCCTCGGCGTCGAACACGCGCAGGTCCTCCGGGCGCTCGCCGATGCCGGCATAGCGGATGGGAATGCCGAACTCGCGGGCCAGCGCGAACACCACGCCGCCCTTGGCGGTGCCGTCGAGCTTGGTCACCACCAGCCCGGTGACATTCACCGCGGCATGGAACTGGCGCAGCTGCGACAACGCGTTCTGCCCGGTGGTGCCGTCGATCACCATCAGCACTTCGTGCGGCGCGTCCGGGTCGAGCTTGCCGAGTACGCGGCGGATCTTGCCGAGCTCGGCCATCAGGCCCTGCTGGGTGTGCAGTCGCCCCGCGGTGTCGGCGATCAGCACTTCGAAGCCGCGCGCCTTCGCCGCCTGCAACGCGTCGAACGCGACCGAGGCGGCGTCCGCGTCCTGGCCCTGGGCGACCACCGGCACGCCGTTGCGTTCGCCCCAGGCCTGCAGCTGCGCGACGGCGGCAGCGCGGAAGGTGTCGCCGGCGGCCAGCATCAGGCTGCGGCCTTCGTCCTTGAAGCGTCGCGCGAGCTTGCCGATGGTGGTGGTCTTGCCGACGCCGTTGACGCCGACGGTCAGGATCACGAACGGCTTCGCCTCGCGGTCGATCCGCAGCGGCACCGCAACCGGGCGCAGCAGGCCCAGCAGTTCGGCGCGCAGCGCCGCGAGCAGGGCGCTTGCGTCGGCGAACTCGCGCGCGTCCATTCGCTTGCGCAGGCCGTCCACCAGCTGGGTGCTGGCGGTGACACCGACGTCGGCGACCAGCAGTGCGGTCTCGATTTCCTCCAGCAGCGCTTCGTCCAGGCGCGGGTTGCGCGAGAACAGGCCGCCGAGGCTGCGGGCAAAGCCGCTCCCGCGCAGGCGCTCGCGCCAGCCGGCCGCACCGGCCGGCGTGGCAGGCGCTTCGGCGGGCATTGCGGCAGGCACTTCATTGACCGCGGCGACGACCGGGGCTTCGACCGGAACGGCTGCGGGTGGTGCAGGGGGCGCATCGGCGGCGGGCGCCGCCGGATCGGGCTTCTTGCGCCGGAAAAAACTCACCATCGTGGGGACCATCGCGCAGAATGGCGCGCATGGTAGCACCGGCCCCACTGACGTCCCGATGAAACGCAAGCGTCCCGTGCGCACCGCCACGCGCCCCGGCAACGGCCAGGCCGGCGTGGTCCGGATCATCGGCGGACACTGGCGCGGCACCCGCCTGCCGGTGGCCGACCTCGACGGCCTGCGCCCGACCCCGGACCGGGTCCGCGAAACCCTGTTCAACTGGTTGCAGCCGATGGTGCCCGGTGCCCGGGTGCTGGACCTGTTCGCGGGCAGCGGCGCACTGGGCCTGGAGGCGCTGTCGCGCGGCGCCGCGGAAGCCTTGCTGGTGGAGCGCGATCCGGGCGTGGCCGAACGCCTGCGCGAGGCGGTCGAACGCCTGCACGCCGGCGATCGTGCCCACGTGGTCCAGGCCGATGCGCTGTCGCTGTTGCGCACGCCGCTGCACGGCCGCTTCGACCTGGTGTTCGTGGATCCGCCGTTTGCCGCCGGCGGCTGGGCACGGGTCCTGGAGCTGCTGGCGCCCTGGTTGTCGGCCGACGCCTGGCTGTACCTGGAGTCGCCTCCAGGCACGCCCGGGCCGGACCCGCAGGTGTGGCGGCCGCACCGCGAAGGCAGCACCCGCGAGGTGCACTACGCGCTTTACCGCCGCGCGGGCCAGCCGGGGGCCGCCGCTGCTACACTGGCGGCGGATCCTGGCCCGGACGGCACGGCAGTCGAATGAGCGTCGCCCGCACCCGCATGGCGGTTTATCCCGGCACGTTCGATCCGATCACGAACGGGCACGTGGACCTCGTGCAGCGCGCCTCGCCGCTGTTCGAGCGGCTGGTGGTGGGGGTCGCGGAAAGCCCGGCCAAGCGCCCGGCGCTGCCCCTGGCCCTGCGGGTGGAACTGGCCCGCAATGCGCTGGCCGCCTTCCCGAACGTGGAGGTGCGCGGGTTCGACGGGCTGCTGGCCAATTTCGTCCGAGAGCTGGGGGCGGGGGTGCTGTTGCGGGGCCTGCGGGCGGTGTCGGACTTCGAATACGAATTCCAGCTCGCCAGCATGAACCGCCACCTGATCCCCCAGGCCGAGACCCTGTTCCTGACCCCGGCGGAGGAATACGGATTCATTTCATCTTCGCTGGTGCGCGAGATTTCCCGCCTGGGTGGCGACGTCTCCGCGTTCGTGCCGCCGGCGGTGGCCCAAGCGCTGCAGGCCGAATGGCAGCGCAATGTTGCGTGATTGAAGTCCTTGGGGGAGTGCAGACCATGAAAACAATGACCAAGATGATCCTGGCGGCGCTGATGGCGCTGCCGCTGCTGGCCGGATGCAAGAAGGCCGAAGAGAACCAGGTGGTGGAGAAGCCGGCGATGAGCGCGCCGACCACCGACGATCGCGGCGCCTGGGTCGAGTACCTCAACGACGTGGTGCCGCGGAACATGGGCGCCATCGCCAACCAGCCCTACGTCTACTTCCTGCCGGGCGAGAGCGAGCCGGACTTCCAGGACCAGTACGACCGGATGCTGGAGAAGGCGCAGACCGACATCGCCCGTGGCATCCTCTCCGGCAACATGCTGGCCTACGCCTCGCCGGCCTCGGCGAAGATGGCCGACATCGTGATCGCCTCGTTCGAAGGCGTGGAGCCGGACACGATGAAGGGCGTGCGCCTGGTGTTCATCGGCAAGCCGGCCGACGGCGAGCGGGTCAGGGCGGCGGTGGAACCCGCCGGCGTGACCTACGTGTTCGTCGACACCAGCAAGTAACCCAGTTCCCCCACCGGGCGCCGGGCTGCCGGCGCCCGTGCCCGCCGGACCCCCACCCGGACATGTCGCTCAAGATCGCCGAAACCTGCATCAATTGCGATGTCTGCGAGCCCGCCTGCCCGAACCAGGCGATCAGCCAGGGCGAATTCGTCTACGTGATCGACCCGGCGCGCTGCACCGAGTGCGTCGGCCATTTCGACGAGCCGCAATGCGTGGCTGTCTGCCCGGTCGAGTGCATCGATCCCGATCCCGACCATCCTGAAACCGAACCGCAACTGCTGGCCAAGCTGCGCCGGCTGCAACTGGAGTCGGCATGAAGCGCAACCCCCTTCGCTCCACGCTCAGCGTCCCGTTCACCTTCGTTCTTGCCCTGCTGTTGCCCGTCGCGGCCTTCGCCGCCGCGCGGGACGTGCCCGCGCATCCGCCGGGCGCTGCTATTTCCAGTGCACACGAACTCGCCACCCAGGCCGGCCTGGACGTGATCCGCGACGGCGGCAACGCCTTCGACGCGGCGATCGCGGTGTCCTCGGTGCTGTCGGTGGTCGAGCCGATCAGCTCCGGCATCGGCGGCGGCGGCTTCTTCCTGCTGCACGACGCGCGCACCGGCAAGGACGTGTTCCTGGACGCGCGCGAGATCGCGCCGCAGGCGGCGACCCCGGAGAAGTTCCTCGACGCCGACGGCAACCTCGACAACGACAAGGCGCGCCACGGCCCGTGGTCGGCAGGCCTGCCGGGCCTGCCGGCGGCGCTGGTGCTGCTGGCCGAGGACTACGGCAAGCTGCCGCTGTCGCGCACGCTGGCGCCGGCGATCCGGATCGCCGGGGAAGGCTTCCCGGTGTACCCGCGCCTGGAACGCGGCTACGCGGGCAAGCGCGAGGTGCTGGAGCGCTACCCGGGCACGCGCGCGTTGTTCCTGGCCGACGGCGACCCGCCCAAGGTCGGCGAGATCCTGAAGCAGCCGGACCTGGCGCGCACCCTGCGCCTGCTCGCCGGGAAGGGCTTCGACGGCTTCTATCGCGGCGATGTGGCAGAGAAGCTGGTCGCCGGCGTCAACGCCGAGGGCGGGCAGTGGACGGTCGCGGAACTGGCCGACTACCGCGTGCGCGAACGCGAGCCGATCCGCTTCAGGTACAAGGACTGGGATATCACCACTGCGCCGCCGACCTCGTCGGGCGGCGTCGCCCTGGCCGAAATCCTCAACATGGCCGCGGGCTGGGACCTGCAATCGCTCGACCCGGCGCAGCGCGCGCACATCCTGGTCGAGGCGATGCGCCGCGCCTACCGCGACCGCACCATCTACCTCGGCGATCCCGACTTCACCACGGTTCCGATGGCGCGCCTGCTCAGCCCGGCCTACGCCGCCGGCCTGCGCGCCACCATCCATCCGGACAAGGCGACCCCGAGCGAACTGCTGCCCGGCCACCCGGCGCCGCTGGAGGACGAGGAGACCACCCACTTCTCGATCATCGACGCCGAGGGCAACATCGTCTCGGCCACCCAGACCATCAACCTGCTGTACGGATCCGGCCTGGTGCCGCCCGGCACCGGCGTGATCCTCAACGACGAGATGGACGACTTCGCGCTCAAGCCGGGCACGCCGAACGCGTTCGGGGTGATGGGCTTCGAGGCGAACGCGGTCGAACCGGGCAAGCGCATGCTCAGCTCGATGACCCCGACCTTCATGGAATCGCCGACTAAGCTCGCGGTGCTTGGCGCGCCGGGCGGCAGCCGGATCATCACCGAGGTGCTGCTCGGCATCCTCGCCTACGACGACGGCATGACCGCGGAACAGGTCGCGGCCCTGCCGCGTTTCCACCACCAGTGGCTGCCGGACAAGGTCTACGTCGAGCCGGACGCCTTCGATGCCGCGACCATCGCCAAGCTCGAGGCGATGGGCCACACGGTCGAGGAGGACGGCACCTGGGGCGTGCTCAACACCGTGTCCTGGGACAAGGCGACGAACACGCTGGAAGGCGGTGCCGACCCGCGCAATCCGGTGGGCAGCGCCGCGGTGCTGCCGGCGCGGTGAGGCCGGGCACACGCGGGCGGGGCTAGAATCGGCGCCATGAAGCTCTGGTCGATCCTCGGCAACTCGCAGAAGCTCGACGGCGGCGCGATGTTCGGCAACGCGCCGCGCGCCATGTGGGAGCGCTGGTCGCCCCCCGACGAGGCCAACCGCATCGAGCTCGCCTGCCGGGCGCTGCTGGCGGCGCCACTGGCCGGCAAGACGGTGCTGTTCGAAACCGGCATCGGCGCGTTCTTCGAGCCGAAGTTGCGCGAGCGCTACGGCGTGCAGGAAGACCGCCACGTGCTGCTCGATTCGCTGGCCGAGGCGGGCTTCACTCACGAGGACATCGACGTGGTGGTGCTCTCGCACCTGCACTTTGACCACGCCGGCGGGCTGCTCGCGCCGTGGGAGGACGGCCAGCCGCCGCGGCTGCTGTTCCCGAACGCGACCTTCGTGGTCAGCGCGGCGTGCTGGGACCGCGCGCGTCACCCGCATCCGCGCGACCGCGCCAGCTTCATCCCGGAGCTGCCGGCGCTGCTGGAGGAAAGCGGGCGCCTGGAGATCGTCGATGGCGCGCACTCGCGCGCGCTGGGCGATGCGGTGCGCTTCCACTACAGCGACGGGCACACGCCGGGGCTGATGCTGGCGGAAATCGTCGGGCCGGAGCGGGTGGGCGGCGAGTCCCACGGCGGCGTCGTGTTCTGCGCCGACCTGATCCCCGGGCGGCCATGGGTCCACGTGCCGATCACCATGGGCTACGACCGCAACGCCGAACTGCTGATCGACGAGAAGCGCGAATTCCTCGAGGACAAGCTGGCACGCAAGGTGCATCTGTTCTTTACCCATGATCCCGGCTGCGCGTTGGCGCAGGTGACGCGCGACGAGCGCGGGCGCTTCGGCACCGGGCACGAGGTCCCGGAACTGCGCGCGCGGGTGCTTGCCGCATGAGCGTGGCGCGGCGCCTGGCCGCGCTGCTGCTGGCCGGCGGGTGCCTGTTCGCGGGCGCCGCAGGCGCGCAGTCGGCATCCGCGCCGGACCCGAACGCGCCGCCCAAGGGCGATCCCGGGCTGCGCGATCCGGTGTTCCGCGTGCACGGCGCCGAGCTCGGGCTCGCGCGGCACGTCGAGATGTACCAGTGGGTGCCCGGCGACGGCGGCTACGTCCGCGGCTGGAGTGCCAGGCCGGTGGACAGCGGCGAAACTGCCGGTGCGCACGCAAATCCCCCGTTCCCGTTGGCAAGCGACCGCTGGCTGCCGGATGCGGTCACCGTCGACGGCGTGCCGCTCGCGCCGGAAGTGCTGGAGCAGCTGGGCACCTGGAGCGAATTCCGTCCCGGCTTCTCCAGCCTGCCGGGCAACCTGTCGGCGACCTTCCAGCCGGAAGGCAACGGCCTGGGCAGCGCCGAGAACCCGCTCGAGCCGCAGGTGGGCGACCTGCGCATCCACTGGCTGCAGCGCACCTTGCCGCCGCTGGGCGAGCGCATCGAGTTGCGCGACGGGCAATGGGTCCTGCGTGCCGACGCGCCGCCGGCCGAACAGGCCGCGCCGCGGCCGCGCGCCTGGTTGCTCTCCTGGCTGCCGATCCTGCTCGGCGGCGGCGGCTTGCTGGTGCTGGTGATCGTGCTCGCCCGACGCCGGAAATGATTTCCCTTGTGGGTCAGCCCGATCACATCACCTTGGTGCCGAAGATCCGGTCCCCGGCGTCGCCCAGGCCCGGCAGGATGTAGCCCTTTTCGTTGAGCCGTTCGTCGATCGCGGCGGTGTAGACCTCGACGTCGGGATGCGCGGCTTCCAGCGCGCGCAGGCCTTCCGGTGCGGCGACCAGGAACAGCCCCTTGATCCGGGTGCAGCCGGCCGCCTTGAGCAGGCCGACGGTGGCGACGAGCGTGCCGCCGGTGGCGAGCATCGGATCCAGGATCAGCGCGATGCGGTCGGCCATGCCGCCCACCAGGTTCTCGTAGTAGGTCTCCGGCACCAGCGTGGCCTCGTCGCGGCGCATCCCGACCACGCTGACCTTGGCCGCGGGAATCAGCTCGAGCACGCCGGGCAGCATGCCCAGCCCGGCGCGCAGGATCGGCACCAGGGTGATCTTGCGGCCCTTGATCCGGCGCACCTGCACCGGCCCGGCCCAGCCTTCGGCCAGCGACGGCTCGGTCTCGAGGTCGGCGGTGGCTTCGTAGGTGAGCAGGGTGGCGACTTCGGACGCCAGCTCGCGGAAGGTCTTGGTGCTGTTGTCGGCCCGGCGCATGAGGCCGAGCTTGTGCTGCACCAGGGGGTGGGTGACTTCTGTGACCTTCATGGCGCGGGCTCCCTTGTCGCGGCTTGCGCCGCTCCCACAAGGGAGATTACAGGGAGCCCGTAGAGCCGAGCATGGCTCGGCTCTACAAGGTCCGGCTCAGGCGGCCTGCTGCTGGCGGGGGCCTTCGAGCAGGGAGCGCTTGACCAGCTGCAGCAGCAGCTGCAGTTCGTCGGCGCCCATGGCGAAGTGCGGGGTGAAGCGCAGCGAGTTCTCGCCGCCGTGGATCACGCCCAGGCCGTGCTCGCGCAGCCACTCCTCGGTGGAGCCGGCGCCATAGCCCTTGAACTCCGGCGACAGCTCGCAGGAGAACAGCAGGCCGGTGCCCTGGACCTTGGTGATCAGCCCGCCCAGCTCGGCCTTCAGCGCCTCCAGCCCGGCGATCGCCTCGCGGCCGCGCTGCTGGATGTTGGCGCGCAGCCCGGGGGTCAGCGCGCCCAGCACCGCGCAGGCCACGTCCAGCGCGCGCGGGTTGGCGGTCATGGTGTTGCCGTAGGTGCCACGCGCGTAGAGGCCGGCGGCGCGCTCGTTGCAGGCCAGCACGGACAGCGGGAACTGGCCGGCGTTGAGCGCCTTGGAATAGGTCTCCATGTCCGGCGCTTCCTGGCCCTCGAAGCCGGGGTAGTCGACGATGGACAGCGAGCCTGTGGCGCGCAGGCCGGCCTGGATCGAGTCCACCAGGAACAGCGCGCCGTGCGCCTTGGTCAGCTCGCGCGCAGCGGCGTAGAACTCGACCGGCACGCTGCGGCCCGGGTCGCCTTCGCCCATCACCGGCTCCAGGAACATCGCCTCGATGAACCAGCCGTTGGCGTCGGCATCGGCAAACGCCTGCTTCAACGCCGCGAGGTCGTAGGGCGCGATCGCGATCACGCTGTCCTCGCCGCGGAAGCTTGCCAGGTGCTTGAGGTAGGTCTTGCGGGTGGAATCCGAATACAGCGCCGGGCGCTCGGTGCGGCCGTGGAAGCTGCCCTTGACCACCAGGCGCTTGATCGCGCGGCCGGCATGGCGTGCGCCCGGGTCGGTCATCAGCTTGGCGTTGGTGTCGGCCACGCGCGCGGCCAGGCCCACCGCCTCGGAACCGGAGTTGAGGCACATGAACTTCGAGAACGGGCAGCCGTCCTTGCGGCTGTGGCCGATTTCCTTGCGCAGCGCGCGGGTGAAGCGCAGCTGCGACAGGCTCGGGGTCATGATGTTGGCCAGCGCCTGCGGCCGGGCCATCGCCGCCAGCACCGCCTCCGGCGCGTGGCCGAGGCCGAGCATGCCGTAACCGCCGGTGTCGTACAGCACCGCGCCTTTCAGGGTCACGATCCACGGCCCGCGCGCGGCGAGGGCGACGTAGGGGTTCACCGCGTCCTGCGGGTAGAAGTTGACGAAGTCGGCCTGGACCAGGCGGATCTGCTCGTCCTCGTCCAGGTCGAGCAGGTCGGCGTGGGCGCTGGCGACCGCCTCGAACTCGGCCGCGGCCGCCTCGATCGCGGCGACCAGGTCCGGGTGCGAGCCGGCGAAGCGCTCGAGGATGGCGTCGTCCAGGCCGGTGGTGCGGCGGCTGCCCTTGCGGGCGCGCAGCGGGGCAAGCTTGGCGATGACGCTGGCGGAAGTCTGGGTCATGGGGGTCTCCGGTCTGGTTCGGCCGTGGCCTGATTTCTTGGGTATACCCTCTATTATCGGCATGTTTTCGTCGGATGACAGGTGCGATCTGCGCGGAATCCATGTAGATTTCGGCGAAATGCCGAAGGACTCCAGCAAATGCGCCTGACCCCCGCCGACGAGGCCCTGCTCTCGCTGCTGCGCGAGGATGCGCGCGCCCCGACCGCGCAGATCGCCCGCCGGCTGGGCCTGTCGCGGACCACGGTGCAGAGCCGGATCGAGCGCCTGCAGCGCAGCGGCGTGATCGCTGGTTACACCGTGCGCGTGGCCGACGAATTCGAGCGCGAACGGATCCGCGCGCTGATCCTGCTCACCGTGCTCCCCAAGCAGATGCCGGCCGTGGTCGAGGCGTTGCGGGCGATGCCGGAGGTGCGCAGCCTGCAATCGGTGAGCGGGCCCTGGGACCTGGTCGCCGTCGCGGTCGTGCCGACCATCGGCGAGATGGACGAGCTCACCGACCGCATCGGCGCGGTGCCTGGCGTGGAGCGCACCACCTCCTCGCTGGTGCTGTCGACCAAGTTCGAGCGCTGAAGGCCCGTACAATCCGCAGCCCGCCGTGCCGCCCATTCCATTGAAGAAGTCCGACTTCCACTACGACCTGCCGCAGGAACTGATCGCGCAGGCCCCGCTGCCGGAGCGCTCGGCCAGCCGCCTGCTGCTGGTGCCGCCGGCGCCGGCGGCGTTCGCCGACCACGGCATCCGCGACCTGCCCGAGCTGCTGCAGCCCGGCGACCTGCTGGTGTTCAACGACACCCGGGTGATCCCGGCGCGGCTGCACGGGCACAAGGCCAGCGGCGGCAAGGTCGAGATCCTGATCGAGCGCTTGCTGCCCGGCAACGAGGCGCTGGCCCAGGTCGGCGCCAGCAAGTCGCCGAAGGCCGGCGGCCGGATCGCGCTGGACGCCGGCGGCGAAGCCGAGGTGCTGGGCCGCGACGGCGAGTTCTACCACCTGCGTTTCGAGGTGGGCGGCGCGCTCGACGATTGGTTGCAGGACGCCGGCTCGCTGCCGCTGCCGCCCTACATCCGCCGTACGCCCGACCGCGCCGACCAGGCGCGCTACCAGACCGTGTTCGCGCGCGAGCCGGGCGCGGTCGCCGCACCGACCGCCGGGCTGCACTTCGACCAGCCGCTGCTGGACGCGCTGCGCGAGCGCGGCATCGAGACCGGCCACGTCACCCTGCACGTGGGCGCCGGCACCTTCCAGCCGGTGCGCGTGGACGACCTGTCGCAGCACCACATGCACAGCGAATGGCTGGACGTGGGTGCGGCGCTGGTCGAGCAGGTGCGGCGCACGCGCGAGCGCGGCGGCCGGGTCGTCGCGGTCGGCACCACGGTGCTGCGCGCGCTGGAGGCCGCCTCGCAGGACGGCGAACTGAAGCCATTCTCCGGCGAAACCTCGATCTTCATCCTGCCCGGCTACCGGGTGCGCAGCGTGGACGCGCTGCTGACCAACTTCCACCTGCCCGAAAGCACGCTGTTGATGCTGGTTTCGGCGCTGGCCGGGCGCGAGCGGATCTTCGCCGCCTACGCGCACGCGATCCGCGAGCGTTACCGTTTCTTCTCGTACGGCGACGCGATGCTGCTGTTCCCGCAGCAGGGGGAGGGCGCATGAGCCGGATGAGCTTCGAGCTGCTGGCGACCGACGGCGCCGCGCGCCGCGGCCGGCTGCTGTTCCCGCGCGGGGTGGTGGACACACCCGCGTTCATGCCGGTCGGCACCTACGGCACGGTCAAGGGCCTGCTGCCGGAGCAGGTGCGCGCGCTGGGCGCGCAGATCATCCTCGGCAACACCTTCCATCTGTACCTGCGTCCCGGGCTGGAGGTGATCGAGGCGCACGGCGGGCTGCACGGCTTTGCCCGCTGGGACGGGCCGATCCTCACCGACTCGGGCGGTTTCCAGGTGTTCTCGCTCGCGCACCGGCGCAAGGTCAGCGAGCAGGGCGTCACCTTCCAGGCGCCCACCGACGGCTCCACCGTGTTCCTCGGTCCCGAGGAATCGATGCGCATCCAGAAGGTGCTGGATTCGGACATCGTCATGATCTTCGACGAATGCCCGCCGGTGAACGGAAAGGACGGCCAGCCCGTGCACCCGCGCGTGGTCGAGAAGTCGATGGAGCTGTCGTTGCGCTGGGCCGAGCGCTCGAAGCGCGCGCACGAAGGCAACGACGCGGCGCTGTTCGGCATCGTCCAGGGCGGCGTGCACCGCGAGCTGCGCACGCGCTCGGCCGAAGGGCTGAAGGCGATCGGCTTCGACGGCTACGCGATCGGCGGCCTGGCCGTGGGCGAGACCGAGGCCGAACGCAACGCGATGCTCGAGCACACCTGCCCGCAGCTGCCTGGCGAGCGGCCGCGCTACCTGATGGGGGTGGGCCGCCCGGAGGACCTGGTCGAGGCGGTGGCCCGCGGCGTGGACATGTTCGACTGCGTCATGCCGACCCGCAACGCGCGCAACGGCCACTACTTCACCTCCACCGGCACCCTGCGGATCCGCAACGCGAAGTTCGAGCGCGACACCCGCCCGATCGAGGAAGGCTGTGGCTGCCCGGCCTGCGCCGGCGGCTTCAGCCGCGCCTACCTGCGCCACCTCGACCGCTGCAACGAAATGCTGGGCCCGATCCTCGGCACCCTGCACAACCTCTGGTACTACCAGCGGCTGATGGCCGCGATGCGCGAGGCGATCGGGCAGGGAACCTTCGCCGCCTTCCGCGAGTCCTTCCATCTCCGGCGCGCGGGGAACCCGCCCGGGCCCATGGCATAATTGCCCGTTATTTCGCCTCTGGACGACCCCATGGACCTCCTCGACCTCCTGATTTCCCCGGCCTACGCCCAGGCGGCCGGCCAGCAAGCCCCCGGCGGCCTGTTCGGCGGCGGCCTCGGCGGCCTGCTGTTCCCGATCATCCTGATCGCGATCATGTACTTCCTGATGATCCGCCCGCAGATGAAGCGGCAGAAGGAGCATCGGGCCATGCTCGAGAAGATTGCCGTCGGCGACGAAGTGATCACCAACGGCGGCATCGCCGGCGTGGTCCGCGAGCTGGGCGAGCATTTCGTCACGGTCGAAGTCTCCGACAACGTCCGCCTCAAGGTGCAGAAGGGCGCGATCGCCAACGTCCTGCCCAAGGGCACCCTCAAGTCGGCCTGAGCCGCGGGAAACCACTTCGATGCTGGAATACGGCCGCTTCAAATACGTCGTGATCGTCCTGGTGCTGTTGCTCAGCGCGATCTACGCGCTGCCCAACGTGTACCCGCAGGATCCCTCGGTACAGATCACCCCCAACCGCGGCTACAAGGTCGACGACGGCCTGCAGGCGCGCGTGGACGAGGCGCTGGCCAAGGCCGGGATCCGGCCCAAGGCGGTCGAACGCGACGAGAAGGCCGAGGAGCTGCTGGTCCGGCTCGACAGCGTCGAGGCCCAGACCCGCGCCAGCGACGTGCTGAACCAGGCGATCGGCGAGCACTACGTGGTGGCCCTGAACCTCGCCTCCACCGTGCCCGGCTGGCTGGAGGCGATCGGTGCCCGGCGCATGCTGATGGGCCTGGACTTGCAGGGCGGCGTGCACTTCCTGATGCAGGTCGACCGCAAGGCCGCCCTCGACAAGCGCTTCAGTGCCTACGCCGAGGACGTGCGGGTGATGCTGCGCGACAACCGGGTGCGCTACCAGTCGGTCGACCGGCGCGCCGACAACGTCATCGTCGCGCGGCTCAACAGCGCCGAGGACGTCGAGAAGGCGCAGGCGCTGGCGACCCGGAACATGGCCAACCTGCGCACCGAGGCCGAGGGCAACACGCTGTTGTTCCGCGTGCCGGAGGCCGAAGTCGCGCAGATCACCACCGAGGCGGTGGAGCAGAACATCATCACCCTGCGCAACCGCATCAACGAGCTCGGCGTGGCCGAGCCGGTGATCCAGCGCCAGGGCTCCGACCGCGTGGTGGTGCAGCTGCCGGGCGTGCAGGACACCGCCCAGGCCAAGCGCATCCTCGGCGCCACCGCGACGCTGGAATACCGCGGCGTGGTCGAGGGCGATCCCTACGAGGCGATCCGCACCGGCAACATCCCCCCCGAGGCCAAGGTCTACTACCGCAAGGAGATCGGTGCCGACGGCAAGCCGATCCCGATCCTGCTCAACAAGCGCGTGATCGCCACCGGCGACCAGCTGGTCACCGCGCGCTCCGGCTACGACCAGCGCAGCGGCACGCCGATGGTCTCGGTGACCCTCAACGGCATCGGCGGCCAGCGCATGTTCGACTTCACCAGCGAGAACGTCGGCAAGCCGATGGCGGTGGTCTACGTCGAGCGCGTGCCCGAAGTGAGCACCGGCCCGAACGGCGAGGAGATCCGCACCACCCGCACCAGCGAGCAGGTGATCTCGGTCGCCACCATCCAGGGCGTGTTCGGCAAGGAATTCCAGACCACCGGCCTGGACAGCCCCAAGGAAGCGGCCGACCTGGCCCTGCTGCTGCGCGCCGGCGCGCTGGCCGCGCCGATGGACTTCGTCGAGCAGCGCGTGGTCGGCCCGAGCCTCGGCGCCGAGAACGTCCAGCGCGGCATGACCGCAGTCAAGTACTCGTTCCTGTTCGCGCTCGGCTTCTTCCTCGTCTACTACCGCATGTTCGGCCTGATCACCTGCGCCGCGCTGCTGATGAACCTGTTGATGGTGGTCGCGGTGATGTCGTTCCTCGGCGCCACCCTGACCCTGCCCGGCCTGGCCGGCATCGCGCTGACGGTGGGCATGTCGGTGGACGCCAACGTGCTGATCAACGAGCGAATACGCGAGGAGCTGCGCGACGGGGTCCCGGCCAAGGCGGCGATCGCCGCCGGCTACGACAAGGCCTCCGGCACCATCGCCGACGCCAACCTCACCGCCATGCTGGCCGGCGTCGCCCTGTTCGCGTTCGGCACCGGTCCGATCAAGGGCTTCGCGGTCTCGCTGATCGCGGGCATCGTGACCTCCATGTACACCGCCGTGTCGGTTTCGCGCGGCATGGCCACCCTCGTCTACGGGCATCGGCGCAAGCTGAAGTCCGTGGCGATCTGACCGGGGACGCCCGTCATGCAATTCAACGTGTTCCCGCACAACAGCAAGTTCGACTTCATGCGCCTGCGCTGGGTGTCGACCGGGCTGTCGATCGTGCTGCTGGTCGTCGCCTTCGGTGCGATGGCGACGAAGGGCTTCAACTTCGCCCTCGACTTCACCGGTGGCGTCGGCATCGAGTTGCGCTACGACGAGGCCCCGGACGTGGACGATGTCCGCGACAGCCTGGCCGCGGCCGGCTACGACAACGCGGTGGTCCAGACCTTCGGCAGCGGCAACGACCTGCTGGTGCGGCTGCAGGCGGACAAGAGCTCCGGCAACAGCACCACCAGCGTCGGCAACGCGGTCGCGCAGGCCGCGTCGCAGCCGGGCAACCCGGCCACCGCGCGCAGCAGCGCCGAGATCAGCCCGCAGGTCGGCCGCGAGCTGGCCCAGAACGGCATCTACGCGATGCTGTTCGTGGTCATCGGCTTCCTCGCCTATATCTCGTTCCGGTTCGAATGGAAGTTCGCGGTCGCGGCGATCCTGGCGACCATGCACGACGTGTTCGTGTGCGCCGGCTGGTTCGCGGTGACCGGGCACGAGTTCGACCTGACCGTGCTGGCCGGCATCATGGGCGTGATGGGCTTCTCCATCAACGACACGATCGTGGTGTTCGACCGCGTGCGCGAGAACTTCCGCGGCATGCGCGCGCCGCCGTACGAGCTGCTCAACGCGTCGATCAACCAGACGCTGTCGCGCACCGTGATCACGTCGTTCGTGGCCTTCCTGACCACGCTGGCGCTGTACCTCTACGGCGGCGGCTCGCTGCAGGGCATGGCCGAGTCGATGATGATCGGCATCGTGATCGGCACCCTGTCCTCGATCTTCGTCGCCTGCCCGCTGCTGATGTGGCTGGGCGTGAGCAAGCAGGACCTGATGCCGAAGGCCCGGGACGACGCGGAGCTCGCGCGTCGTCCCTGACCGGTCGGGCTGGTCAGTCCAGCCCCTCGGCCTTCAAAGCCCGCTGCACGCCTTCATCCGCCAGCATCCGCTGGTGGTGCCGCTCCAGCGCGTCCAGCCCGGCCAGGTCGACGCCGACCGCCTTCGCCCAGCGCGTCACCACGAACAGGTAGGCGTCGGCGGCCGAGCGCTCGCCGGCGATGAAGTCGCGATCCCGCAACCGCGTGTCCGCCCGCTCGAACAGGCCGCGCAGCTTGGTCGCGGCCGCAGCCTTGCCCTTGTCCTGCATGGCCTTGTCGTCGACCCAGGCCAGCCCGCCGAAGAACGGCCAGAACGAGGGGTGCACGTCGGCGTTCACGAACGCCAGCCAGCGGTCGACTTCCGCCACGCCGCGCGGTGAACCGTCGCCGAACAGGCGCGCTTCCGGATGCTTCGCCGACAGGTAGTGCAGGATCGCGGCATTCTGGGTCAGCACCCAGCCGTCGTCGTCCACCAGCACCGGGACCGCGCCGGCCGGGTTGATCGCCAGGAAGTCGGGCGTCTTGCGTTCCTCGCGGGTCACCGCGACCGCCTCGTAGGGCTGGCCGATCCACTCGAGCACGATGTGGTCGGTGAGCGAGCAGGCGCCGGGGGAGTAGTAGAGCTTCATTGCGATCCTCCACATGGAAAAGCCGCCATGATCGGCGGCTTTTCGCGGCGGGGGAATCTCCCGCTGTGGAATGCAGCGTTCCCGGTGGCCGGCGCTACAGCTTCTGCACCTTGAAGAAGGTGTGGTCGCCGATCACGGCCACCTGGTAGGCATTGCGCCAGCTCGGCGAGGCGATGTTCAGCGCCGCGAAGTGGCTGGCGCCAGGCACGATCTCCTTGCGCTCGCCGACCGGCAGGGCCCAGTTCTTCTCGGATTCCAGGGCAATCGTCACCGCATTGGCCCAGGCGTCGGTGTTGGACAGTCGGGTGTTGGGCGAGACGATGCCGGGCGCGAACTGCTTGCGGGCGGTCACCACGGAGCACACGTCGTCGCCCCACAGGCCGCTGTCGCGGCGGCGCAGCGCCACCTCGGCCACCGCCTGCTGGCCGCGCACGGACTGGTCGCGCGCTTCCAGGTAGACGGTGGTGCTCAGGCACAGCGAATCGGCAGCTGGCTGGGGCAGGAACTGCGACAGCCAGAGGATCCACATCAACTTCATCAGGGCTCCTTGCTCCGTTGCGCCAGGCCCGCGATGCTGTTCCCGTCCTTGTCAACGGGATCATCACGCGAAGCCGGGCATGGCGTTTTGGGGAGGGCGGCGGCTCTGCGGCTCGCCTTTGCCCAGGCGCGGTGGACTCGCTCACGAATCCTGCGCAGGGACCCGCACTCGATGCGGCGGGCTTCAAAAAAAGTTGGCGCACGGTACGCAGACCAAACCCAACCGGACCTGAACGGGGGTTCAGGTGCGGCTCTGGCAAAATAGCCGGCTCACCCCGCAAGAAGTTGCCCAATGAGCCATTTCGACGCCCGTTCCGCCGTCCGCCCCAAGCCCGACCAGCCGATGGTGGACATCGCCGACTACGTGATCGACTACCAGGTCGACTCGCGCGAGGCCTACGACACCGCCCGCTACATGCTGCTCGACTCGCTGGCCTGCGCGATGCTGGCGATGAAGTTCGAGGGCTGCGTCCGCCACCTCGGCCCGATCGTGCCGGGCGCCACGCTGCCGGGTGGCGCGCTGGTCCCGGGCACCCGGTTCGAGCTCGACCCGGTGCAGGCCGCCTTCAACATCGGCACGCTGATCCGCTGGCTCGACTTCAACGACACCTGGCTGGCGGCCGAATGGGGCCACCCTTCGGACAACCTCGGCGCGATCCTCGCCGTGGCCGACTGGAAGAGCCGCAAGGAGCTGCGCGACGGCGGCAAGCCGATGACCGTGCGCGACGTCCTGGGCTGGGCGATCAAGGCCCACGAGATCCAGGGCTGCTACGCGCTGAAGAACTCGTTCAACCGGGCCGGCATGGACCACGTGATCCTGGTCCGCCTGGCCTCGACCGCGGTCGCCACCGCGATGCTCGGCGGCGGCAAGGACGAGGTGGTCACCGCGGTCTCGCACAGCTGGATCGACAACGGCGTGCTGCGTACCTACCGCCACGCGCCGAACACCGGCCCGCGCAAGAGCTGGGCCGCCGGCGACGCCTGCCGCCGCGCCGTGACCCACGCGCTGAACGCGGTGGACAAGCAGGTCGTCGGCTACCCGAGCGCGCTGAGCGCGCCGACCTGGGGCTTCTACGACGTCGCCTTCGGCGGCAAGCCGTTCGAGTTCGAGCGCCCGTTCGGCAGCTACGTGATGGAGAACGTGC
>JBIQLI010000004.1:0-249239 GCA_044464395.1 Lysobacter sp. | reverse complement strand
GAGACGGAAGAGCGCGATCGGACACACTGCAACTCGCGGTGATCTTACAATCGTGCACACGTCTCCCGTCTCCCGCCTCCCGTCTCCCGCCTCCCGTCTCCCCAATGCTCAACCCCCCCCAACGCGAGGCGGTCCTGCACGTCGAGGGCCCGCTGCTGGTGCTTGCCGGCGCGGGCAGCGGCAAGACCCGGGTGATCGTCGAGAAGATCGCGCACCTGGTCGGCTCCGGGCGCTTCCCGGCGAAGCGGATCGCGGCGATCACCTTCACCAACAAGTCGGCCCGCGAGATGAAGGAGCGCGTGGCCCGGCGGCTGAAGGGCGATGCCGGCGAGGGCCTGACCGTGTGCACCTTCCACGCGCTCGGCCTGCGCATCCTCCAGGTCGAGCACGCGAAGCTCGGCTTGAAGCGCGGCTTTTCGATCTTCGACGCGGAGGACAGCGCCGCGCAGCTGAAGGACCTGCTGCCCCCAGGCAGCAAGCCGGACGCGATCGAAGCGGCGAAGCAGCTCGTGTCGCGGGCCAAGAACGCGGGCCTGTCGCCTGAACAGGCGCTCGCGGCGGCCGGCAGCACCCGCGAACGCGAGGCCGCCGCGCTGTACCAGCGTTACCAGCAGCGGCTGTCGGCGTTCAACGCGGTCGACTTCGACGACCTGATCCGGCTGCCGGTGCAGCTGCTCGAATCCGACGAGGCCTGCATCGCCGCGTGGCGCGAGCGCATCGGCTACCTGCTGGTGGACGAATGCCAGGACACCAACGACGCCCAGTACCGGCTGCTGAAGGCGCTGGCCGGCCCGCGCGGCCTGTTCACCTGCGTGGGCGACGACGACCAGTCGATCTACGCCTGGCGCGGCGCCAACCCGGACAACCTGCTGCAGCTCGCGGTCGACTACCCGGACTTGCGGGTGGTCAAGCTGGAGCAGAACTACCGCTGCTCCAACCGGGTGCTGCGCGCAGCCAACGCACTGATCGCGCACAACCCGCACGAGCACCCGAAGACCCTGTGGAGCAGCAACGCCGACGGCGAGCGGATCCGGGTATGGGAATGCCGCGACGCCGCGCACGAGGCGGAGAAGGTGGCCGCGGAGATCCAGTTCCAGGCGCAGAAGCATGGCGCGCCGTGGAGCGAGTTCTGCGTGCTGTTCCGCGGCAACCACCAGTCGCGCGCGCTGGAGAAGGCGCTGCAGCTGCTGCGCGTGCCCTACCACCTCACCGGCGGCACCGCGTTCCTCGACCGCGGCGAGGTCAAGGATGCAATGGCCTGGCTGCGGCTGGTCGCGAACCCGGACGACGACGCGGCGTTCCTGCGCGCGGTGGCGTCGCCCTCGCGCGGGGTCGGCGGCACGACCCTGGCGAAGCTGGCGGAACTGGCGCAGCACGCGCACCTGCCGCTGGCGCGCGCGGCCGAGTCGATCGCGCTGCTGAAGCAGCTGCCGGCGCGCTCGGGCAATGCGCTGCAGGAATTCACCGGCATCGTCCGCGGCCTGCGTGCGGACGCCGCGCGCCTGCCGCCGGCCGAGCTGGTGCGCAGGCTCAACGAGCGAAGCGGCCTGCTCGGGCAACTGCGCGCGCAGTGCAAGGACGAGGCGCAGTTCCAGGCGCGCCGGCGCAACCTGGACGAACTTGCCGACTGGTTCGATGGCGGGCGCAACGCCGGCCCGGGCGAACTTGCCGCGGCGCTGGCGCTGCTCTCGCACGCGGACAAGGGCGATGCCGGCAACCAGGTGCGGCTGATGAGCCTGCACGCGGCCAAGGGCCTGGAGTTCCGCTTCGTGTTCATCGTCGGCCTGGAGGACGGCAACCTGCCGCACGAGGCCAGCCTCGAGGAGGGCCGCCTCGACGAGGAGCGGCGCCTGCTCTATGTCGGCATCACCCGGGCCAAGCAGGCGCTGTGGCTCTCGCACGCGCGCCAGGCGCAGCGCTGGGGCGAAAAGCTGCGGCTGGCGCCGAGCCGCTTCCTCGACGAGCTGCCCGCGGCCGAAGTGCAGCGCGATGGCGCGGATCCGGTCGCCGATGCCGAACGCAAGGCGGAACGGGCGAACGCGGGCTTCGCGGCGATCCGCGAGTTGCTGGGCGGCTGACCACCGGAGCGTAGAGCCGACCCATGGTCGGCTGCTTCCCGGATCAGCCGACCATGGGTCGGCTCTACGGGTCGACGGGTCGGCTCTACGGGTCGGCCCTACAATCCTGGCATCCCCGTTCCCAAGGAATGCCGATGCGCGCCACTCCCGTCTTCGTCCTGCTGTCCGCCGCGCTGCTGGGCGGCTGCGTCAGCGTGCAGACTCACAAGGCCGCCACGCCCGCCGTCACCGCCGCGCCCATCGAACAGGGACCGCTGCCGGACGACAGCCTCAACGCCACCGTCTGGTACCAGACCTCGGTCGAGCGCGACCTGATCACCCGCGAGGTGTACCGCGCCGCCGGCCGCTACCTGGAGCAGGCGCTGGCCGATCCCGCCTGGGACGCGCTGCCGCGGGAAGACCGCGACAACGACCCGGCCGGGTTGCCGCCGGCGATCATCGTCGACGTCGACGAGACCGTGCTCGACAACTCCGCCCACCAGGCGCGGCTGATCCGCGGCGGCGGCAGCTTCGACGAGGCCGGCTGGGACGACTGGGTGCGCCAGCGCGCGGCGCCGGCGCTGCCGGGCGCGGCCGAGTTCCTGGCCGAAGCGGCCCGCCGCGGGGTGACCGTGTTCTACGTCAGCAACCGCACCGTGGCCCAGGGCCCCGCGACCGTGGACAACCTGCGCGCCGCCGGCTTCCCGGTCGACAGCGGCGCCCAGTTCCTGGGCAAGGGCACCGTGGTCGAGGGCTGCGAAGGCACCGGCTCGGACAAGGGCTGCCGCCGCGAGCAGGTCGGCCGCCGGTACCGCGTGCTGATGCAGTTCGGCGACCAGGTCGGCGACTTCGTGGACATCCCGAGCAACAGCCGCGCCGGCCGTGCCGCCGCCATCGCCCCCTACGCGGGCTGGATCGGCGAGCGCTGGTGGGTGCTGCCGAACCCGGTCTACGGCTCCTGGGAGCCGGCCCTGTTCAACAACGAGTGGTCCCTGTCCGAGCGCCAGCGGCGCGCCGCCAAGCAGGCCGCGCTGGACGCAAAAGAACACTGATATCAGCAAGTTATGCCTGTGAATTTCAGGTATTGCATCAGCTTGCCGGGCGGGGTAGCCTGCTCCCGTCCGGCTTCGGCCGGAGCCATGCCACAACTGACTGTCCTCCGGCTGCGCCGGACTTGAGGAGGCCACCGGCCTCCTTTTCTTTGCCAAGATGCGGCTTGCGCCTGGGAGGGGCGCCTCCCGCATGCGCCATCCGCCGCGTCCCGCCATCGCCATCGCCATCCTGATCCTGGGCCTCGCCGCCATGCTGGCGGCCTGCCGCCCGGCGCCCGAGGGCGGCGAGCAGGCACCGGCGCAGCGGCCGCTGGCCGCGACCCGCCCGGCCCAGGCCGTGCGCCAGCTCACCGCGCACCTGCGCGCGAACGAGCTGGAGGCCTTCGCCAGCGAAGCGGTGCCGCCGGAACTGCACGCCCGCCTGCGCCAGGCCTGGGCCGAAGGCCGCACCCGCTGGCCGCTGGACGAGCTGCCGTTCGGCGAGCGCCTGCCCGCGATCCTGGCGGCGCTGGCCAGGCCCGGGTCGGAGGCGCGGTACCAGGAGATCTTCGACCGCCAGTTCGCCGGCGCCGCGCGCGAACTGCGCAGCACCGCGACCTCGCTCGGCCTGTTCGGTGCCCAGTACCTCGAGCAGGATGCCGGCTACAGCGAGGACGAAAAGCAGCACTACACCCAGCTGGTGGCCGCGGCCAGCGCCTGGGGCGCGCGCGCGCCGCTGTCCGACCCGAAGCGCGCGAGCCAGTCGATCGGCCAGCTCGCCGCGGCCGCCCGCCGCACCGGACTCGCCTCGGAGGACGACTTCCGCAAGGCGGGGATGGAGGCGAGCCTGCGCAAGGTCGGCGGGTTCGCGGTCGCCTTCAAGGCCGTGCTGGCCCGCTACGGGCTCGACCTGGACGCCGACCTGGCGACCCTCGACGCGAGCCTGCAGCAGCAGACCGGCGACCGCGCCCGGGTGCGGATGCGCTACCGCTTCGCCGGCCAGGACATCGACACCGTGGTCTCGCTGCGGCGGATCGACGGGCGCTGGTACCTGGAGGATTTCCTGCGCCACGCCGAGGCCGCCGTGGGCGGCGACACGGGGGCCGCTCGGCGATAATGCCGGCAATGCCCACCCAACCGACCCTGCCGTTCGGCGACCTGCCCGAGCCGCCGTCCCCCGGCGCGCCCGGCGATGCCCCGCCGCCACCGGCGCCGCCGCGCCCCCCGGCCAGCCGCGCGCCCGTGCGCCCGCCGTGGTGGTCGCGCCTGCTCGGCGGCCTGCTCGCGCCCTGGATCGGGCTGAAGATCCAGCCGGAGGAAGGCCCCGGCAGCGATGGCCGCCCGGTCTGCTACGTGCTCGAGGACTACGGGCTGTCCAATGCCCTGATCCTGGACCGCGCCTGCCGCCAGGTCGGCATGCCCTCGCCGCTGCGCCCGCTGCCCGGCGATCCGCTCGGCCGCAAGCGCGCCTACGTGGCGCTGTCGCGGCGCAACGCCGGCAGCACCCTGGAGCGCGCCGCCAGCCTGGCCACCAACAAGCGCCCGGTGCCGGTGAAGTCGCATTCGGACTCGCTGGCGCGCCTGCTCGAGGCGCACCGCGCCGACCCCGCGCTGGACGTGCAGCTGGTCCCGGTCTCCATCTTCGTCGGCCGCTCGCCGGACAAGCAGAGCGGCTGGTTCTCGGTGCTGTTCTCGGAGAACTGGGCGCTGGTCGGCCGCTTCCGCCGGCTGCTGGCGATCCTGCTCAACGGCCGCGACACCCAGGTGCAGTTCGCCACCCCGATCTCGCTGCGCAACGTGGTCGACGAGGCGCAGGCCGAGGCGCTGGGCGCCGAGCGCACCGTGCGCAAGCTGTCGCGGGTGCTGCGCACCCACTTCCACCGGATCCGCGAGGCGGTGATCGGCCCCGATCTGTCCACGCGTCGCCTGCTGATCGACAAGGTGCTCGCGTCCGAACAGGTGCGCGAGGCGATCGCCGACCAGCGCCGCCGCGACAAGCGCGCCGGCAAGCGCGGCGACGACGCCTGGAAGAAGGCGCACGAATACGCCTACGAGATCGCCGCCGACTACTCGCACCCGGTCGTGCGCTCGGTCTCGTTCCTGCTGACCCCGGTCTGGAACCGGATCTACCGCGGCGTGCTGGTCCACCACCTGGACACCCTGAAGCAGGCGGCGCCCGGGCACGAAGTGGTCTACGTGCCCTGCCACCGCAGCCACATGGACTACCTGCTGCTCAGCTACCTGCTGTACACGCGCGGGATCGTGCCGCCGCACATCTTCGCCGGGGTCAACCTCAACCTGCCGGTGATCGGCACCCTGCTGCGCAAGGGCGGCGCGTTCTTCGCCCGGCGCAGCTTCCGCGGCAACGCGCTGTACTCGGCGGTGTTCCGCGAGTACATGGCCCAGCTCGTCGCCGGCGGCTACTCCATCGAATACTTCATCGAGGGCGGGCGCTCGCGCACCGGGCGACTGCTGCAGCCCAAGGGCGGCTCGCTGGCGATGACCGTGCGCGCCTACCTGCGCCAGCCAACCCGCCCGGTGCTGTTCCAGCCAGTCTACATCGGCTACGAGAAGCTGATGGAAGGCAGCAGCTACCTCGACGAGCTGAGCGGCAAGCCCAAGGAAAGCGAGTCGATCCTCGGCGTGCTGCTCGGGATCCCGAAGGTGCTGCGCAGCAACTACGGGCAGGTGGTGGTGAACTTCGGCGAGCCGATCCCGCTGGCGGACATGCTCGCCGAGCACGCGCCGGAATGGGACGGCTCCCCGGTGCCCGACGACGACCGACCGGCGTGGCTGGCGGAGACGGTGGACGCCACCGCGCAGAGGATCCAGGAGAACATCAACCGCGCCGCGGACGTGAACCCGGTCAACCTGCTGGCGCTGGCGCTGCTGTCCACGCCCAAGCACGCCATGGGCGAATCCGACCTGCTGGCGCAGATCGCGCTGTCGAAGACGCTACTGGCCGAAGTGCCCTACGGCGACCGGGTCACCGTGACCCCGCACACGCCCGAGCAGATCGTCGCCCACGGCGAGGAGATCGGCCTGCTCACCCGCACCACGCACCCGCTGGGCGACGTGATCGGGGTGCAGGGCGAGGAAGCGGTGCTGCTCAGCTACTACCGCAACAACGTGTTGCACCTGTTCACCTCGGCCGGCTGGATCGCCAACTGCTTCCAGCACAACCGGCGGATGCCGCGGCGGATGGTGCTGCGGCTGGGCCAGGCGGTGTATCCGTTCCTGCAGTCGGAACTGTTCCTGCCGTGGACGCAGGAGGAATTCGGCGCGCGCCTGGACCGGACCATCGACGTGTTCATCCGCGAAGGCCTGCTCGAGCTCGTAGAGCCGAGCCATGCTCGGCTGGACCAGGTCAGCGACGACGACGGCGGGATCCTCGCCCGCAATTCGGGCCAGAGCGACGAGGTGTTCCGCCTGCGCGCGATCGGCCATCCGCTGCAGCAGGCCTTCGAGCGCTACTACATCGCCATCTCGGTGCTGGCCAAGAACGGCCCCGGCACGCTCGGGGCGGGCGAACTGGAACGCCTGTGCCAGCTCGCGGCGCAGCGGTTGAGCCTGCTGTACGCGCCGGCGGCACCGGAGTTCTTCGACCGCTCGCTGTTCCGCGGCTTCATCCAGAAGCTCAAGGAGCTGGGCCTGGTGTGGCCGGACGAAAATTCCAAGCTGGTCTTCGACGAGCGCCTCACCGCGTGGGCGCGCGACGCCAAGATCATCCTCGGCCGCGAGCTGCGGCACACGATCGAGAAGATCAGCCCGGAGGCGATTTCGCCCCCGGGGGAATGATCAGGCCGGCTCGTCGGGGATCAGCGCGCTTTCCAGCTTCGCGATCAGGTCCTTGAGCTGCAGCTTGCGCTTCTTCAGCCGCTTCACCGCGAGCTCGTCGGCGGCGATGTCCGCCTGCATCCGCGCGATGGTGTCGTCCAGCTCGCGGTGCTCGCGCCGCAACGCGGCGACGCGTTCGGCCAGTTGCGCAAGCTCGGCGGGGTCGGTGGGCGGTTGCACGAGGGCACTTTAGCCCGAACCGGGCGCGACCGGCAGGACCGGGGCGCTACAATTCCCGGCCCGCCGCCGTACCCCCGCGCATGACCTCGATCCTGCCCCTCGCCGAGCCCGCCCCGGTCGCCCAGCGCGCGCGCCGCGAGCAGGCCAAGCTGGCCAAGCGCCTGCGCCACCAGGTCGGCCGCGCGATCGCCGACTTCGGCATGATCGAGGACGGCGACAAGGTCATGGTGTGCCTGTCCGGCGGCAAGGACAGCTACACCCTGCTCGACATCCTGCTGCAGTTGCAGAAGAAGGCGCCGGTCTCGTTCTCGATCACCGCGGTGAACCTCGACCAGAAGCAGCCGGGCTTCCCGGAGCACGTGCTGCCGGACTACCTGCGCTCGCTCGGGGTGGATTTCCACATCCTCGAACAGGACACCTACTCGGTCGTGTCGCGGGTGATCCCGGAAGGCAAGACCATGTGCTCGCTGTGCTCGCGCCTGCGCCGCGGCGCGCTGTACACCTATGCCGCGCAGCAGGGATTCACCAGGATCGCGCTCGGCCACCACCGCGACGACATGGTCGCCACGTTCTTCCTCAACCTGTTCTTCCACGCCAAGCTCAGCGGCATGCCGCCGAAGCTGCTCAGCGACGACGGCAAGCACGTGGTGATCCGCCCGCTGGCCTACGTGCGCGAGGACGACATCGCGGCGTACGCCGAGGCGAAAGGTTTCCCGATCATCCCCTGCAACCTGTGCGGCTCGCAGGAAAACCTGCAGCGCAAGCAGGTCAAGCGCATGCTCGACGCCTGGGAGCGCGAATCGCCCGGCCGCATCGAGACCATCGCCCGCGCGCTCGGCGACATCCGCCCCTCGCAGCTTGCCGATCCGAAGCTGTTCGATTTCGCGGGGCTGGGAAGCCATGGCGGGGCGGCGCCGGATGCGCATGCGTGGCTCGCGGGCGAGCGGCACACTGACTAGTCGCGGCTTGCGCCGCTCCCACAATCTGCCTTCCAGGCTCTCTCCTCCCGGGAATTCGATGTTCTTCCGCAACCTGACGCTGTTCCGCTTCGCCCCCTCCCTCGACCTGTCCGACCTCGAAAGCCATCTCGCCAACGCCGCCCTGAAACCGGTGGGCCCGCTGGAGCTGTCCTCGCGCGGTTTCATCCCGCCGTTCGGCCATGACAGCGAGGCGCTGTCGCACCGGGTCGGGCAGGCGATCTGGATCAGCGTGGGCAGCGAGGAGCGCCTGCTGCCCGGCGCGGTGGTCAACGACCTGTTGCAGAAGAAGCTGGCCGAGCTGGAGAAGAAGGAAGGGCGCCGCCCCGGCGGCCGAACCCGCAAGCGGCTGAAGGAGGACCTGGTGCAGGAGCTGTTGCCGCGCGCCTTCGTCCGCCCGGGCCGGACCGACGCAATCCTCGACCTGGACTACGGCGTGCTGGCGGTGGATACGTCCTCGCGCAAGCAGGCCGAGCATGTGGTGGGCGCCCTGCGCGACGCGCTGGGGAGCTTCCCGGCGATGCCGCTGAATGCCGAGGTCGCGCCGCGCGCGGTGCTCACCGGCTGGATCGCCGGCGACCCGCTGCCGGAGGGCTTCGTCCTCGGCGACGAGTGCGAGTTGCGCGACGCCGCCGACAAGGGCGCGGTGGTCAAGTGCCAGCGCCTGGAGCTGGACGGGGAGGAGATCGGCAAGCACCTGGAGTCGGGCAAGCAGGTCGCGCGGCTGGCGCTGACCCTGGACGACCACGTGTCCTTCGTCCTCGGCGAGGACCTGGTGCTGCGCAAGTTCAAGATCCTCGACGGCGCCGCCGACACGTTGGAGGCGACCGAGCGCGAGGATTTGCGCGCGGAGCTGGATGCCCGCTTCACGCTGATGGCCGGCGAGCTCGAGCGCCTGTTCAGCGTGCTCGAGCCGGCGCTGTCGTTGTCGAAGTTCGAGGGCTAGCAGGCGCCGGAACCGCGACGGGGATTCACAGTCGCGCCCCGGTGCGCTCCTACAATAGGACGCAATGCAGAGATTCCGCTCCATCGAGCGCGACAGCGTCGAACTCGCGCTGTCCGACGGACGCACCGTGGTGGTCACGCGCGTGCGCGATCCGCGCGCGCGGCGCCTCAAGCTGTGCGTGGACGAGCGTGGCGCGCGCCTGACCATGCCGCCGCGGGCGAGCGCAATCTCCGGCAAGCGCTTCCTCGAGGAAAACCGCGACTGGCTGGCGATGCAGCTCGCGCGCTACGCCACCGACGCGGTGCTGCCGCTGCAGCCGGGGGTGACCGAGGCGCTGCCGCTGCGCGCGCAACTGCTGCCGCTGCGCTGGAGCGAGGGCCGCTACACCCGGCTGCGCCGCGACGACGACGGCGGGCTGGTGTTCTCGATCACCTCGCGCGCGACCGCCGCGACCCTGTCGCGCGCGCTGCGCGACTACTACGAGGGCGAGGCCCGCGCCGACCTCGGCCGCTGGCTGCCGCGCTACCTGCCGACCCTGCCGCGCCCGCCGCGGCGGGTGCGCTTCAAGGTGATGTCCTCGCAATGGGGCTCGCTGGCGCCCGACGACGGCGTCGCGCTCGACCTGTCGCTGGTCCTCGCCCGGCCCAGCGCCTTCGAGTACGTGCTGGTGCACGAGCTGTGCCACCTGCTGCAGCCGGACCACTCGCGCGCATTCTGGCAGGAGGTCGAGGCGCGGTTCCCGGACTGGCGCGACGAGCGCGACTGGTTCCATGCCCACGGCCGCCAGGTGAAGGCCAGCCTGCGCACCCTGCTGGGCTGAACCGGCTGCCGCCGCGGTGCACGCGCGGGCATGGCGCCGGATCGCGCGGATCGCCCCGGAGGGGTATCTTGCGCCGACCTGCCGGGGGAATTCGCATGCGCCGGATCGACCGAATGGGCATCGCCGTGCTGCTCGGCGCCGGGCTGCTGCCCTGCGCGGCGGCCCCTTGCCAGACCGTGTCGCTGGACCGCGGCGGCGAGCAACTCGTCATCGCGGTGGGCGATGCCGCGCGCCTGCCCGATGCTTTCCCGGAGGACGTCCACGTGCCGGCGGCGGCGCGCCTGCTGCGGGTCGAGCAGGCCGCGGACGGGCGGCTGCTGGTGCAGTTCGCCCTGGCCCGGGACCCCGCCGCGATCGCGGACGAGTACGAGGCAGCGATGACCGTGGCGGGCTGGACCCGCGCGCGGGTCGCCCCCTTCCCCGACGCGCGCGTCCAGGCCTGGGAGCGCGGGGAGCGCGCGATCGTGGTGGCGGTCAGGGCGGCCGCGGACGGCGGCGCCCGGTTACAGCTCGACCTGCGACCGCGCATGGCCCGGCGCGCGCCATGACCTGTCCCCACCCCGTATTGCGTTGATCCTTGGACACGCGCACGCGCGCGGGAATCGAACGGAGAGGGGAATGCGCAAGACGGGGACGACGATCGCGGCAGCCGCGCTGCTGGCGACCATGCTGGGCGGTTGCGGCGGGAAGTCCGCGGAGGACCGCATGGCCGAGGCAGCGGCCAGCGCCATGCTGGGGACCAAGGTCTCCGTGGACGACGACGGCGAGACCGTCACCTTCGGCGACGGCGACAAGGCGATGACCATCGCCAGCGGGGATGCGGCCAAGCTCCCCGACGGCTTCCCCGACGACGTGTTCCTGCCGGACGACTACAAGGTGGACAGCACCATCGCCAGCGGCGACTTCACCATGGTCACCCTGCGCGCGCCGGGCGAAGTCGGCGAACTGGCCGACGCGGCCAAGGCGCGGATGGAATCCTCCGGCTGGAAGCAGCAGATGATGGCCGGCGACGACAGCAGCCGGATCTACGCCTTCCGCCACGAGCAGCAGATTGCCTCGCTGTCCTTCGACCGCCACGACGACGGTGGCGTGCTGTACACGGTGCAGCTGTCGAACGCGCCGAACTGAGTCACGCGCCGGCGGCAAGGAAGCCGCCCAGCACCGCCGCCACCGCCGCCGGCTGCTCCATGTGCAGGTGGTGGCCGCCCTCGATGACCTCCAGGCGCCCGGCCGGCAGCAGCGCGGCGCGCTCGCTGCGCAGCGGTTCGGGCAGGTAGGGCTGCGCCGGCGCGGCGTGCACCACCAGGGTCGGGCATTCGATCCCGCGCACCAGGTCGCGCACCTGCGGCTCGGTCATCCGCACCATGGTCGGCAGGGTCAGCCGCGGGTCGCTGCTCCAGGCGTAGCCGGCCGGCGCGTCGCCGCGGGCCTGCACCGGCACCAGCCCGCGCTCGACCAGCAGCCGCGCGACCGGCTCGGACAAGGCGTTCGCCTGCATGCGCGCGCGCACCGCGGTGGCGATGTCCGGGAACACCCGCAAGCGCTTGCCGGCCAGCGCGCGTTGTGCGGCGACCGCCTCGCGCAGGCGCGCCGTGGTGCGTTCCGGCGCTTCGGCCAGCGCACCCAGCGCCTCGATCGCGACGAAGCGCGTCACCCGCTGCGGACACGCCGCGGCAACCAGGCTGCCGATGCCCGCGCCCATCGAATGCCCGAGCAGGGCGAACCGCTCCCAGCCCAGCGCATCGGCGATGTCGAGGACGCTCGCGACCGCGCCGGCGAACGAGTAGTCGGCGCCGCGCGGCAGGTGCAGGCTGCGGCCATGGCCGGGCAGGTCCGGCGCGACCAGTTCGATGCCGTCCAGGTGCGCGGCCAGCGGCACGAAACTGGCGGCGTTGTCGAGCCAGCCGTGCAGCGCGAGCACGTTCGGCGCCCCCGCCTCGCCGCCGCGCAGGCCGGCGATCCGGCCCAGCGGCACGTCCAGGGTGAATTCGCGCAGGGCCAGGCTCATGCCCGGGCCGCCAGTTCGCGCCGGGCGATGGCCGCCAGCGCGTCGGCGTGCGCCGGCGCGTCGTTGAGGCAGGGCACGACACGCAGCGTGCCGCCGCGTCCGGCGAAGCGTTCGGCGAGCATCATCCCGATCTCCTCCAGCGTCTCCAGGCAGTCCGCGGCGAAACCGGGGCAGGCGACATCCACCTGGCGGCAGCCGCGCGCGGCGAGCGCGTCGAGCACATCCATGGTCGCCGGCTGCAGCCACTTGCCCGCGCCGAAGCGCGACTGGTACGCGAGGGTCCACTGGCCCGCTTCCAGGCCCAGCGCTGCGGCGATCGCGGCGGCACTCGCTTCGCACTGCGCGGCGTAGGGGTCGCCGGCGTCCACCACGCGCTGCGGCAGGCCGTGGAAGGACAGGACCAGGTGCTCGCCGCGCCCGTGCGCCAGCCAGTGCGTCCGGATCGAACCTGCCACCGCGGCGACCCAGCCCGGGTCGCGGTGGTAGTCGCGGACCATGTGCGCCAGCGGGCCGCGCGCGGCGGCCGCGGCCACCACGTCGGCGACGCTGCCGGTGGTGGTGGTCGAGTACTGCGGATACAGCGGCAGCACCAGCACCCGGCGCCCGCGCAGCCGTTCCAGCGCGGTGCCCAGCGCCGGCTCGCCATAGCGCATCGCGTCGACCACCTCGACGCCGGGCAGGCGCTGCGCGACCGCGGCCGCGAGCGCACGCGTGTGCACCGCCAGCGGCGAGCCGCCGGGCAGCCAGATCGAGGCGTACTTGGCGGCAACCTTCGGCGCGCGCCGCGGCAGCACCACGCCGCGCAGCAGCGGCTGCCACAGCCAGGGCGGCAGCGACACCACCCGCGGGTCGGACAGGAACTCCAGCAAGTAGGCGCGCACCGCCGCCGCGGTCGCCGCCGCCGGCGTCCCGAGGTTGACCAGCAGCAGCGCGTCGCGCCCGTCCCCGTGTTCGTCCATTGGCATAGGATGGCATGCAGCAGCGGTTCATCGCGCCGCCACTAGCCTGAACGCCGCCCGCCCACGAGGAGCCTTCCATGTCCAAGACGCGCCACGCTTCCCGCCTGCTGCGCCTGTGCGCGCCGGCCGTGCTCGCCCTCGCCGCCCTGGCCGCCGCCGGGCAGGCGTTCGCCGGCACCGCGGAGGACGAGCGCGCGCGCAACGCCGTGCGCGTGCTGACCGACATCCAGGCGATCCCCGAGTCCGCCATCCCCGACAAGCTGCTCGACGAGGCCCACGCGATCGTGGTGGTGCCGGACAGCATCAAGGCCGGCCTGGTGATCGGCGCGCGCCGCGGCCACGGGCTGCTCTCGGTGCGCCGCGAGGACGGCACCTGGTCGAACCCGAGCTTCGTCACCCTGACCGGCGGCAGCATCGGCTTCCAGGCCGGCGTGCAGTCGGCCGACATCGTGCTGGTGTTCCGCAGCCAGCGCGGCGTGGATTCGATCGTCAACGGCAAGTTCACCCTCGGCGCCGACGCCGGCGTGGCCGCCGGCCCGGTTGGGCGCAACGCGACCGCCGCGACCGACGGCCAGCTCAAGGCCGAGATCTGGTCCTGGTCGCGGGCCCGCGGACTGTTCGCCGGCGTGGCCATCGACGGCGCGGTGCTGGCGATCGACGACCGCGCCAACCAGGACGTCTACGGCGCCGGCACCACGCCGCGGATGATCTTCGAGAACCGCTTCGCGCAGCGCCCGTCCAACGACGTGGTCGGCTTCCGCGACGCGCTCGAGGAGGCCACGGCGGCGGCGCACGCGGCGCGCAGCGACGCGCCCGCCACGGCACCGGCGGCAGGCCCGGCGCCCGCCGCGGGCAACCCGGCACCGGCGGCCGGCAGCGTCCCGGCGCCCCAGCCGACCCCGTTCCAGCCGGTGGACGACAACCCGGCCACGGTCGAGCCGCTGCCGGCGGCGGAGACGCCCGCGGATCGCCCGTAGGCGCTGCGGTATCCTGTCGCCCCCTCGTACAGGCGAATTCCAATGGGTGGTTTCAGCCTCTGGCACTGGCTGGTCGTGCTGGTGATCGTCGTGCTGGTGTTCGGCACCAAGCGCCTGAAGAACGTCGGCCAGGACCTCGGCGAGGCCGTGCGCGGCTTCAAGAAGGGCCTGCACGACGACGGGGCGAACAAGGCCGCGGATGCCGACGAGGCCTCGCGGCCGCAGGACGCCGCGGTCACGCCGACCGACGGGACGCGTTCCGCGGACGACCAGCGCCAACCGCCGGACCCGCGCTAGCGCGCCGCGCCGGCGAGCACCGGGGACGCCGGGATGTTCGACGTCGGTTTTTCCGAACTGCTGGTGATCGCGCTGGTGGCGCTGCTGGTGCTCGGGCCCGAGCGCCTGCCGCGCGCCGCGCGCATGGCCGGGCTGTGGGTGCGGCGCGCGCGCGCGCAATGGCATTCGGTGCGCGCCGAGCTGGAAAGCGAGATCGCCGCCGAGGACCTGCGCCGCAGCCTGTCCGAAGCCGGGCAGGCGCTGCACGAAGCGCGCGAGGAGGTCGGCGCGGCCGCCACCCTGCGCAAGCGCGCCGACGCGCCCACGGGCAAGGACGGAAACGGGGACGAGGCCGGACGCGATGGATGAGGCCACCGGCCCGACCGTGATCCAGCACCTCATCGAGCTGCGCTCGCGGCTGCTGCGCGGGGTCGCCGGGTTGCTGCTGGTGTTCGTCGCCCTGCTGCCGTTCGCCGAACGCCTGTACGGCTGGCTGGCGCAGCCGTTGCTGGACAAGCTGCCCGCCGGCGGCCGGCTGATTGCGGTGGAAGTGGCCTCGCCGTTCTTCGTGCCGCTGAAGTTCGCGTTCTTCGTCGCCCTGGTGGTGGCGATGCCGTGGCTGCTGTACCAGGCCTGGGCGTTCGTCGCGCCGGGGCTGTACAAGCGCGAGAAGCGCCTGGCCGGGCCGTTGCTCGCCTCGGCGCTGTTGCTGTTCTACGCCGGCTGCGCGTTCGCCTACTTCGTGGTCCTGCCGGCGGTGTTCGCGTTCCTGCAGAAGGTCACCCCGGCCGGGGTCGCGATGATGACCGACATCAGCGCCTACCTCGACTTCGTGCTGGTCGTGTTCCTGGCCTTCGGCGCCAGCTTCGAGCTGCCGGTGGCGCTGGTCATCCTGGTGTCGCTGGGCTGGGTGACGCCGGCGCAGCTGCGCGAATGGCGTGGCTACGCCGTCGTCGGCATCTTCATCATCGCCGCGGTGATCACTCCGCCGGACGTGATCTCGCAACTGCTGTTGGCGATGCCGATGATCGCGCTGTACGAAGCCGGGATCCTCGCGGCGCAGGCGGTGGCGCGCCGATGAGCGCGCCCGCGACGGCCGCCGCGCCGCCGGCCGGTTTCTGGCATCGCTACGCGGCGTGGTCGCTGGACGCGGCCGTGCTCGGCGGCATCGTGACGCTGGTGGCCTGGCCGCGACTGCACACGGCGTGGCAGGCCCTCGGGCTCGCGTTCCGGGATGCGGTCGCCGGGATCGGGGAAGCGATGGCCGACGCGCTGATGGCCGGCATTCCCGTGCCGCGGCTGGCCGATGCCCTGCTTGCCGACCCGCGCCTGCAGGCCGCCGCCGCCAGCCTGCAGGCGGGGCTGTGGCAACTGTGCTGGCCGCTGCTGCTGGGCTACGCGCTGCTGGCCGCGCCCTGGCACGTGGTCCCCGAGTGCACGCGCTGGCGGGGCTCGCCCGGCAAGCGCGCGCTCGGGCTCGCCGTCACCGACCTGCAAGGGTCTACCCAGTCGCCGGCGCGCGCCGCCCTGCGCCACGTCGCGGGCCTGCTATCCTGGCTCAGCCTCAACCTCGGCCACGCGCTGGCGGCGCTGCCGCCGCACAAGCGCGCGCTGCACGACTACATCGCCGGGACCCGCGTCGTGCACGCCGGCGGCGACGCGCGCCTGCCCGCCTGGGCCCGGGCCTGGATCACGGTGCAACTCGTGGCGCTGTTCGCGCTGCTGTGCTGGCTGATGCTGCGCTACGTGGCGCTGCTGGAGACGGGGCTCGCGTCCTAGAGCTCGATCCCGGTCACCGGCGCGGCGGCTTGCGCGGGCCCGGTTCCCAGCATCTGCTTCCAGGCGGTGTAGACCATGCCCATCGCCACCGGCATCAGCACCGCCGTGGTCAGCAGCTGCACGACGATCTGCATCGCCGCCTGCCCGGCCAGCACGTTGGCCACCAGGCCGAGGATCAGCACCGCGATGTAGAGCGCGATCATCGCGATCACCAGCAACAGCAGCATCACCAGGAACGCCGGCAGGTTGCGCACGCAGGCGCGGAAGCTGCGGCCCATGGCGGCGAACGCGCCGCGGTCGCTGAACATGATTTCCGGCACGGCGACGAAGTTGAAGAAGCCGGCCACGATGCCCACCAGCAGCGACAGCAGCAGCCACAGCGCGAAGCGGCCGAATGGGAAGCCCTCGAACACCGACGGGTCGACCTGGCCCGAGGGGCCGGCCTTCTCCACCGCGCTGGCGACCTGCATCAGCGCCTCGCCGCCGACCATCGCGTACAGCAGGATCATGCACACGAACACCGCGCCGATGCTCGGCAGCAGGGTCAGCACCAGGCGCCCGGCGCGATCGGGGCGGAACCCCTGGAGCAGGTGCGCGGGCTCCGCGCGGCCGCCCTGGTCCACGCTGCGCACCGCCCAGGCGATGCCACCGACCAGCATCGGCCCGGCGATCATCATCGCCAGCTCCAGCAGGATGAACACGCCGGTGCCCAGCTGCGCCGAGCTGGCGACCAGCAGCGCGAGCAACCCGTAGATCACGCCGAGCAGGCCCAGGCCGAGCGGCGACCGGCGCAGCAGGTCGAATCCGCCCAGTACCCACTCCGCGCCGGCGGATGCCGGGACTTTCCGAATCTCGTTCATGCCGCGCTCCCCGTGTTCGTGGCGGCCAGTGTACGGGCATGGCCGACGAAGCGACGCAGCACCCTGCGCGCGTGCGGGGTCGCGGTGACCGCCGCATGCAGCGCGCGCGGATCGAGGCCTTCGCGGCGCAACGCTTCGCGGCGCGCGCGCAGGTAGCCGTGCATGTGGGTGGTGCTGAATTCGGGATGGAACTGAACGCCCCACGCGCGATCGCCCCAGCGGAACGCCTGCATGTCCTCCAGGCCCGACGATGCCAGCCGCACCGCGCCTTCGGGCAGCGCGAGCACGCTCTGCATGTGCGTGGCCTGGCCGGGAAAGCGCTCCGGCAGTCCGCGGAACAGCGGGTCGTCCTGGGCCTCCGGGTGCAGTTCGATCGCCACGGTGCCCATCTCGCGCCCACGCGGGTTGTCGTCGACGCGCCCGCCCAGCGCATGCGCCAGCAGCTGGTGGCCATAGCAGATGCCGAACACCGGCAGCCCGGCGTGCGCGGCCTCGCGCAACCAGCCGGCGGCGGCCTCGCTCCATCCGAGCCGGTCGGTGACCATCGCGCCGGAGCCGGTGACCAGCACGCCGGCGAAGCCTTCGCGCGTGGGCAGCGGCACGCCGCGCTCGATGTCGACCGCGACCGCCTCGTCGGCGCCGAGCCCGGCGGCGACGCGGATCCAGTGCGGGAAGCCGCCGTGGCGGCGCATGGAAGCGACCGGCTGGCCGGTCTCGAGGATCAGGAAGGGCGGTTTCACGCCCGTATACTAGTGCGCTTTCGCCGCCAGACCAGCCATGCAAGGGCCGACCTTCCAGGAACTCATCCAGCGCCTCAACGCCTACTGGGCGGCGCAGGGCTGCGTGCTGATCCAGCCGCTGGACCTGGAAGTGGGCGCGGGCACCTTCCACCCGGCCACCTTCCTGCGCGCGATCGGCCCGGAGCCGTGGGCCGCGGCCTACGTGCAGCCCTGCCGGCGGCCCACCGACGGCCGCTACGGAGAGAACCCCAACCGGCTGCAGCGCTACTACCAGTACCAGGTGGTGATGAAGCCGAACCCGGACGACATCCAGGCGCTGTACCTGGCCTCGCTGGTGGCGCTGGGGATCGATCCGAAGGTGCACGACTTGCGCTTCGTCGAGGACAACTGGGAATCGCCGACGCTCGGCGCCTGGGGCCTGGGCTGGGAAGTCTGGCTCAACGGCATGGAAGTGACCCAGTTCACCTACTTCCAGCAGGCCGGCGGAATGGAATGCAAGCCGGTGATGGGCGAGATCACCTATGGCCTCGAGCGGCTGTGCATGTACCTGCAGAACGTGGACGACGTGTTCGACCTGGTCTGGACCCACGGCCCCGACGGCGCGCCGGTGCATTACCGCGACGTCTACCACCAGAACGAGGTCGAGCAGAGCGCCTACAACTTCGAGCACGCCAACGTCGAGGTGCTGCTGCGCCGGTTCGACGAATGCGAGGCCGAGGCGCTGAAGCTGGTGGAACTCGGCCTGCCGCTGCCCGCCTACGAGCAGGTGATGAAGGCCTCGCACTGCTTCAACCTGCTCGACGCGCGCCGCGCGATCAGCGTCACCGAACGCCAGCGCTACATCCTGCGCGTGCGGCGCCTGTCCCAGGCGGTGGCCGAAGCCTATTTCGCCCAGCGCGAGAAGCTCGGCTTCCCGGGCCTGGAGCGCGGCGGCGCGGAGGCTTCGGCATGAGCGACATGAAGCCGCTGCTGCTGGAGCTGGGCACCGAGGAACTGCCGGTCGGCGCGCTGCCGGGCCTGGCGCGGGCGCTGTTCGAAGGCATGGTCGAAGGCCTGGTCAAGCGCGGGATCGCGGTGGACCGCGACGACGCCAGGCCGCTGTACACGCCGCGCCGGCTGGCCGTGTTGCTGCCGGGCGTGGGCGTGCGGCAGCCCGAGCAGCATTCCGAGGTGCTCGGCCCGTACCTCAACATCGCGCTCGACGCCGGGGGCCAGCCGACCCGCGCGCTGCAGGGCTTCGCGGCCAAGGCCGGCGTCGAGTGGACGCAGCTCGAACGCACCAGCGACCAGAAGGGCGAACGCTTCGTGCACCGCTCGGTGACGCCCGGCGCGGCGACCGCGACGCTGCTGCAGGACGTGATCGCCGAAGCGGTCGCCGCGATGCCGATCCCCAAGCCGATGCGCTGGGGCGCGCGCGAGCACGGCTTCGCCCGCCCGGTGCACTGGCTGGTGCTGCTGCATGGCGAGGACGTGGTCGAGGCGTCGCTGTTCGGCCTGGCGGCCGGGCGCGACAGCCGCGGCCACCGCTTCATGCACGAGGGGCCCGTGCGGATCGCCAGGCCGGGCGACTACGTCGACGCACTGCGCGGCGCGCACGTGCTGGTGGATCCGGACGAGCGCCGCGAGCGCATCGTGCGCGAAGTCCGCGAGGCCGCGCGCCAGGCCGGCGGCGTCGCGCGCGTGGACGACGGCAACCTGGAGCAGGTGAACTGCCTGGTCGAATGGCCGAGCGCGGTGCTGTGCGGCTTCGAGCGCGACTTCCTCGCGGTGCCGCAGGAAGCGCTGGTCGCGACCATGGAAGCGAACCAGAAATTCTTCCCGGTGCTCGACGACGGTGGCCGCCTGACCGAGCGCTTCGTCGGCATCGCCAACATCGAATCCACCGACGTCGCCGAGGTGCGCAAGGGCTACGAGCGGGTCATCCGCCCGCGCTTCGCCGATGCGCGCTTCTTCTTCGACGAGGATCTGAAGCAGGGCCTCGCGTCGATGAACGAAGGGCTGGCCACGGTCACCTACCAGGCCAGGCTCGGCACCATTGCCGACAAGGTCGCGCGGGTGGTGGCACTGGCCGGGGCGATCGCGCCGGCGTTGGGCGTGGACCCGGCGCAGGCGCAGCGGGCCGCGGCGCTGTCCAAGGCCGACCTGCAGTCGCGCCTGGTCAACGAATTCCCCGAATTGCAGGGCATCGCCGGCCGCTATTACGCCGCGGCCGCGGGCGAACCCGCGGAGGTTGCGAACGCGATCGACGAAGCCTGGATGCCGCGCTTTTCCGCCGATGCCATCGCACCTTCGCCGCTGGGCCGGGTGCTGGCGATCGCCGAGCGGCTCGATACGCTGGCCGGTGGCTTCGCGGCGGGGTTGAAGCCGACCGGCAACAAGGACCCCTTCGCCCTGCGCCGCGCCGCGCTCGGCCTGGCGCGAACGCTGGTGGAAGGCGGCCTCGACCTGGACCTGGACAAGGCGCTCGCATCGGCGCGGGATGGCGTGGGCGCCGTGGGGGACGGCAAGTCGTCCGCATTCGCCGACCTCGACGAGCTGCGCGAGTTCATCCTCGACCGCCTGCGCCACTACTACGCCGGACAGTCGGTGCCGGTGCAGCAGTTCGAAGCAGTGGCGGCGGTGCATCCGGCGTCGCTGGCCGACTTCGACCGCCGGCTCAAGGCGATCGCCGAATTCGCGCTGCTGCCCGAGGCCGAGGCGCTGGCGGCGGCCAACAAGCGCATCCGCAACATCCTGCGCAAGGCCGGAGGCGGGGTGCCGGACACGGTCGATCCGTCGCGCTTCGCCGAGGACGCGGAGCGCGCGCTGGCGGACGCGGTGGATGCCGCGATCGTGGACACCGACGCCGCGCTGCAGGCGCGCGACTACGTCGCCGTGCTCGGCCGCCTCGCCCGCCTGCGCCCGCAGGTGGACGCGTTCTTCGACCAGGTCATGGTCAACGTCGACGACCCCGCCGTGCGCGCCAACCGCCTGGCGCTGCTGCGCCGGCTGGCGGACCGGCTGGGCAGTGTGGCGGCGATCGAGCATCTGTCGGGATGAAGCAGGGAATGAAGGGAATGAAGGGAATAGGGAATAGGGCGTAGAACTTCCATTCCCCTCATTCCCCTCATTCCCCTCATTCCCCTCATTCCCCTCATTCCCCTCTCCTCCCCGTGACGGGCATGAATACGTCCGCCCGGCTATCCTCCGGCTCCATGCGCCCAGCCCCCCGCCTGATCGCGTCCGTCGCGCTGTACCTGGCCGCCGGCGCCGCGCAGGCGGCGGTGGTGCAGAAGGTCGAGGTGGTCGGGCTCGACGAGGCGATGCGCGAGAACGTCTACCGCTCGCTCACGCTGGTCGACGCGATCGGCCGCGACGTCTCCGGCCGGCGCATGGCCTACCTGGTGCGCGAGGCCGAGCACGAGGCGCGCGAGGCGCTGCAGCCGTTCGGCTATTTCTCGCCGGTCGTCGAGGTCGACCGCGACCGCGACAACGGCACGGTGACGATCACGATCGATCCCGGGCAGCCGGTGCGCGTGGTCGGCTTCCGGGTCGAGATCGAAGGCGAAGGGGGCGCTGACGACAAACTCGGCGAGGCGCTCGCCGCATTCCGCCCGCGGCCGGGCGACGTGTTCGACAGCGTGCTCTACGACGGCAGCAAGGCGGCGATCACCGGCACCCTCGCCCAACGCGGCTACTTCGACGCGCAGCTGCTGGCGCACCGGGTCGAAGTGACCCGCGGCGAGTACCGCGCCGACATCGACCTGCGCTGGAACAGCGGCGAACGCTATGCCCTGGGCGCGGTCACCTTCGAGCAGGACCCCGCGATCATCCGCCCGCAGCTGCTGCAGAAGCTGGTGACCTGGGAGCCGGGCGATCCGTTCGAGGCGCTGCACATCGATCGCCTGCGCACCTCGCTGGCCAGCCTGGACTATTTCGGCAGCATCGCGGTCGAAGCGACGCCGCAGTCAGAGGGCGGCAACAAGGAAGTGCCGGTGCACGTCGCCCTGACGCCGGCGCCGCGCAGCATCTACTCGGCCGGCCTCAGCTTCGGCACCGAAAGCGGCGCCGGCGTGCGCCTGGGCGTGGAGCGGCGCTACCTCAACTCGCGCGGGCACAAGGCGCTGGCGCAGGTCGACTGGGCGGAACAGCGCAAGACCCTGACCCTGCAATACCGCGTGCCGGCGTTCGCCTGGCTGGACGGCTGGTACACCGCCAGCCTGCAGTTCGCCGACGAACAGACCGACTACATGGACAACCGCCGCGCCGAGTTCGTGCTCAGCCGCAGTGGCGAGATCAACCCGCACCTGACCGCAATCGCATCGGTGCACGTGCTGCGCGAACGCTGGGCCTACACCGGCGACCTCGAGAACCCCGGCTACCGCTACGGCAGCTTCAGCTTCCCCGAACTGAGCGCGGAATACATCGACGTCGACGACCGCCTGTATCCGCGCGCCGGCCTCGGCGGCACCCTGCGCCTGCGCGCGGCGCCGGGCTTCGGCACCGACGCCAGCTTCGGCCAGCTGTACGCGCGCGCGAGCTGGTTCCGCGGCCTCGGCCCGGACTCGCGGCTGATCGTGCGCGGCGAGCTCGGCCACACCTGGACCGACGTGCTCACCGACCTGCCGCCGAGCCTGCGCTTCTACGCCGGCGGCGCGCGCAGCATCCGCGGCTACGACTACCGCGAGGTCGGGCCGCGGATCGGCGACTTCGGCATCGGCGGGCGCAACCTGGTCACCCTCAGTGGCGAATACGAGCGCTACCTCAATGCGAGCTGGGGCGGCGCGGTGTTCGTGGACAGCGGCAGCGCGTTCAACGGCAGGACGCCCGACTGGCACACCGGCGTCGGCATCGGCGTGCGCTGGCGCTCGCCGGTCGGTCCGGTGCGGCTGGACATCGCGCGCGGACTCGATGACCCGCGCTCGTCGTTCACCCTCGGCCTCAGCTTCGGGGCGGAGTTCTAGCCATGGCCGATCCGCGCGCCGTCCCGCCCGAGGAACGCGAACGCCGCATCGCCGAGCTGCGCGCACGTCGTCGCCAACGGCTGCGGGTCCTGGCCTGGCGCAGCGCGTTCTTCGCGGTCGGCATCGCGCTGCTGGTGGCGGTGCTGCTGTCGTGGCTGCTGACCACGGTCGGCGGGCGCGACGTGCTGCTGCGGCAGATCGTTCAACGCCTGCCGGCGGGCGCAACCCTGACCTGGGACAGCGCGACCGGCCCCGCCGCTGGGCCGATGACCCTGCGCGGGGTGCGCTTCACCCTGCCGCGGCAACGCGATCCCGACTGCGTGCCCGGCGACGGCGCCACCTGCGAGATGGGCACGCTGGTCTTTACCGCCGACACGCTGGTGGTGGACTCCGCGCTGCGCCCCTTGCTCGGGCGGCGGCTGCGGCTCGATGCACTGGTGGTCCAGGACGCGACGCTCGACCTGCCGCGCAGCGATACCCCGTTCGAACTGCCGCGCTGGCCGGAATCGCTGCCCGACATCGCGCCGCCGCTGGCGCTGCAGGCCGACGCGGTGGTGGTCGACCGCTTCGCCGTGACCCGGGAAGGAGCGCCGCTACTCGACATCGCCCGCGCGCGCGGCGGCATCGACGCCTCAGACGGCGCGTTGCATCTCGAGCACGTGGTGGTGGACAGCAACCGCGGGCGCTTCGGCGCCCACGGCGACTACGCCCCGGGCGACGACTTCCGCATGGACCTCACCGCCAGCGCGGTGCTGCCGGCGCCCGCCGGGCGCACCCGGCCAAGCCTCGGGCTGGTCGCGCGTGGCGACCTGTCGCACCTGGTGGTCGCGCTCGCCGGCAACTCACCGGCGCGCGTCGACGCGCGGCTGGTGCTGGACGACGACAGCGGCGGCGAACGCCCGCACTGGACCCTGCGCGCCGATAGCGAGGCGCTGGATCCGGCGTTGCTCGCGGGCGCAGGCGAAGCCGGAACGCCGATCGCCTTCTCGCTGCGGGCCAGCGGTGTCTCCGGCGACATGCGCGCGCAGGGCCGCTATGCGCAAGGCGAGGTAAGCGTGGTCCTGCAGCCTTCGCGGCTGGTGCTCGACGACCAGGTGCTGGCGGTGCAGCCGTTGGTGCTGGACGTGCTCGGCGGGCGGGTCACCGCGCGCGGCCATCTCGACCTGCACCAGACCATCGCCGCACGCCGCGAGCCGGACGTGGACCTCGCGCTGCAGGCGCGTGGCCTCGAATGGCGCGGCGATGGCGCGGGCGCTGCGCAGGTCGCCGGCGACGCGGACGTGCGTGTCGCCGGCCGCACCGACGACTGGACCGCGACCGGCAGCGCCGACCTGCGCCGCGACGGCCAGCGCGCGCGACTGCGTTTCGAAGGCCGCGGCGACCGCGGGCAGGTCGCGATCCGCGCCCTGCACGCGGCGATGCCGACCGGCACCCTGGATGCCAGCGGACAGCTGCGCTGGTCCCCGGCCCTGGCCTGGCAGGCGGATGCACGACTGGCCGGCTTCGACCCGGGCTACCTGCTGCCGGACTGGAATGGCGCGGTGGATGGCCGCGTGGCCAGCCGCGGCGGCACCCGCGGCGACGGCGGCCTGGACCTGCACTTCGACGTGCGCGACCTCGGCGGACGCCTGCGCGGGCGCCCGCTCGATGGCCACGGCACGCTGGCGATCCGCACGCCGGGGCCGCGCGGCGGCCAACCCTCATACGAGGGCGATGTCGCGCTCACGCTCGGGAACAGTCGCGTGCAGGCGCGCGGCAGCATCGCCCAGCGCCTCGACGTGCGCGCGAGCTTCGCGCCACTGAATCTGCAAGACCTGGTGCCCGACGCGCGCGGCACCCTGCGCGGCACGCTGGTGCTCGGCGGCGCCCGCAACGCGCCCGACGTGGATGCGGACCTGACCGGCAGCGGGCTCGACTGGAACGGCTGGCGCGCCGGCACGCTGGCTGCGCAGGGACGGCTGCCGTGGCGCGGCGGCAGCGGCCGGCTGGCGATCGAAGCCGGCGACGTCGAAGTCGCGGGCGCGGCCTTCGACTCGCTGCGGGCGGATGCGCGCGGCTCGGTCGAGCACCTGCAACTCGAAGCGGATGCGTCCGGTGACATCGGCAGCATCACCCTGTCCGGCGGCACCGATCGCCGCGGCGGTCGCTGGAACGCCACGGTCGCCACGCTGCGCCTGGTGCCGGCCCGCGGCACCGCGTGGACGCTGCAGTCGCCGATCCAGCTCGCGCAGGCCGGCGGCGGCTGGCGGATCGGCGGTGGCTGCCTGGCCGCCGACGACGGCGGCAGCCTGTGCGCCCGCGGCGGCTGGCCGTCGCCCGGGCTCGACATCGAGGGCCGCGGCCTGCCGCTGGCCCTGGTCGCCCCCTACCTGCCGCAACGCGGTGACGAGCGCCCGTGGGTGCTGCACGGCGAGTTTGCGCTCGACGCGCACCTGCGCGCACCGGGCGGGCGTGTGCTCGGCCACGCGCAGCTCGTGTCGGCCGAAGGCGGCCTGCGCAACAGCCGGCGCTCGCGCAGCGACCTCGCCAGCTACCGCGATTTCCGCCTGCAGGCCGAATTCGACCCGCAACGCATCGAGGCCACGCTCGGCGCCGTGCTCAACGAGGACGGCCGCGTGGACGCGCGCATCGCCACCGGCTGGGATGCCTACGCGCCGCTCTCGGGCGAGCTGCACGTGCGCACCGACGAGCTGACCTGGCTGGAGCTGCTGTCCCCGGACATCGTCGAACCGGTCGGCGTGCTGGCCGGCGACATCACCCTGGGCGGCACCCGCGGGACGCCGACCCTGGGCGGGAAGGCGCGGCTCACCGCCTTCAGCGCGGAAATCCCGGCGCTGGGCATCGTCCCCAGTGGCGGCGACCTGCGCCTGGACGCATTGCCCGACGGCACCGCGCGGATCGCCGGCCTGCTGCGGTCGGGCGAAGGCACGCTCACCGTGGAAGGCAGCCTCGGCTGGCAGGACGACGACACGCCACTGGTGCTGGCCGTGCGCGGCAAGGACTTCCTCGCCGCCGACACCGGCGAGCTGCGCGCGGTGGTCGACCCGGACGTCGCCATCCGCCACGGCCCCGGCCAGCCGCTGTCGGTCACCGGCAAGGTGGTCGTGCCCAGCGCGACCATCGACCTGGAAGGCCTGGACGGCACCGCGACCGTCTCCGACGACGTCGTGATCCTCGACCCGGTCGATCCGGAGGCGGACGCGCCGGCGCTGGCGACGCCGCTCGAACTCGACCTGGTGCTCGAACTCGGTGATGACGTGCTGCTCAACGGCTTCGGGCTCACCGGCACGCTCGACGGCAGCTTGCGCGTGCGCGCGCAGCCGGGCAGCGAGCTGCGCGCGACCGGTGCGCTGGAAGTGGGCGGCCGCTACCGCGCCTACGGCCAGCAGATCGACATCACCCGCGGCGCGCTGGTGTGGAACGGCGACGCGATCGCCAACCCGCGCCTGGACCTGCGCGCCGAACGCCGGATCGGCGACGTGGTCGCGGGCATCGACGTCACCGGCCGCGCCAGCCGCCCCGAGGCCCGGGTCTGGACCAATCCGCCTACCGACCAGTCGCAGGCGCTGGCCTACCTGGCGCTCGGCCGGCCGCTGTCCAGCGCCAGCGGCGACGAGAGCCAGCGCCTGGACGCGGCCAGCGCCGCGCTCTCGGCCGGCGGCAGCCTGATCGCCTCGCAGCTCGGCGCCGGCCTCGGCCTCGACGATGCCGGGGTGATGCAGTCGCGCGCGCTCGGCGGCAGCGTCATCGGCGTCGGCAAGTACCTCAGCCCGCGGCTGTACGTGAGCTACGGCGTGTCGCTGCTCGGCACCGGCCAGGTGCTGACCCTGAAATACCTGCTGCGCGCGGGCTTCGACATCGAGATCGAATCCAGCACGCGCGAGAACCGCGGCTCGGTGAACTGGCGCAAGGAGCGCTAGCATCGGCGCATGGCCTCGGACCCCGGCTACGTCGCATTCGTGCTCGACCAGATCGGCGGGCTCTCCGGCCTCTCGCACAAGAGGATGTTCGGCGAGTACGGGCTGTGGCTGGACGGCAAGATCGTGGCCCTGGTCTGCGACGACCAGTTGCTGCTGAAGCCGACCGCCGCCGGGCGCGCCCTGCTCGGGGGCGCGCCGCCGGAAGTGCCGCCTTATCCGGGGGCCAAGGGCTGGCTGCTGGTGGAGGACCTGGACGACGGCGAGGCGCTGCGGCGGCTGCTCCGGGAGACCGCCGCCGCCCTGCCTGCGCCGAAGCGGCGGACGCGGTAGATTTGGGGGTGTCGCGCCCCCGCGCGCGCTCCCACGAGGCCCCCGCGATGATGACCTTCCTGCTCTGGTGCCTGCTGTTCGTGCTGTGCTGGCCGCTGGCGTTGCTGGCGCTGGTGCTGTGGCCGGTGGTGTGGCTGGTGTCGCTGCCGTTCCGCCTGGTCGGCATCACCTTCGCCGCGCTGTTCGCGTTCCTGCGCGCGCTGCTGTTCCTGCCGGCGCGGGTGCTCGGCGCCCGGCCCGCGGCCGCCTGAGGAGACCCCGCCCATGCACGCGCCGGTCGCCAAGGCTCCGTGGTGGTACTGGGCGGTGGCGATCCTGGCCACCTTGTGGATGCTGTTCGGCGTGCTCGCCTGGGTCGTCGACCTGAGGATGGGCCCGGACGACCTGGCCCGGCTCGACGAAGCGCAGCGCCAGCTCTATGCCAGCCGCCCGCAATGGGTGTTCCTGGTCTATGCGCTGGCGGTGTTCAGCGGCCTGATCGGCGCCATCGGCCTGCTGCTGCGCAAGCGCTGGGCGACGACCTGGTTCCTGGTCTCGCTCGCCGCGGTGGTGGTCCAGTTCGGCTACACGCTGTTCGGAATGGACGCGATCGGCCTGCTCGGCCCCGCGCTGGCGCTGCCGTTCCCGATCGTGATCGTGGCGTTCGCCATCTTCCTGCTGTGGTTCGCGCGTTACGCGCGGCGCCATGGCTGGATTGCCGGCGACCGCACCGGGGCGGGCGTCAGCGTCTAGCCGCGCATCCGGCCGCCGTGCCGTTCAATCCTGCGCCGGAGGCGTGACCACCGCGCCGTGCAGCTGCGGGGTGCCGTCGACGATGTCGGTCCACACGACATAGGCGTTGCCATGGTGCAGCGCCAGCTGCGGAAAGCCGGTGGCCTTGCCGCGGCCCTGCAGCCGGGCGATGCGCAGGCGCTGGAGTTCGTCGGCGAGGTCGGCGGAGCGGCGCGACAGCCACAGCGACTGCCCGTCCTTGTCCTCGCGCACCCACAGTACCCAGGCCTGCGCCTCGTCCAGGGCGACATCGACCCGCCCCTGCACCGCCTCGCCGGCATCCAGCTCGACCGCTTCGGACCAGGTGTCGCCGGCATCGCCGCTGCGCGCGAGCAGCACGCGGGGCTGGTCGTTGGCGGCGGTGAACCAGGCGGCGATCGCGTCGTTGCCGCGGGCCGCGACCGAAGGTCCGTTGATCGGGCAGGCGGTCATGTGCCAGCCGTCCGCGTGCACCGGCACGGGCGCGGTCCAGTTTCCGTTCTCGTAGCGCACCGCGGCGATGTCGCGGATCTCGCCCTCGCTGCGGTCGCGGTACAGCAGCAACGGTCCCTTCGCGGTGACCGCCAGGTCCGTCTGGCAGCAGTCGCAGGCCATCGGGTCCACGACCACTTCGCCGCTGCGCGCCAGGCTGCGGTCGAAGACCGCGGCACGCAGCTCGGTGCTGCCATCTTCGCCGGTGTTGTTGCGGCCGTCCAGCCAGGCGATGCCGACCTGCTCGGGGCCGGCGGCCCACAGCGACGCGAAGCCGTGCTCGGCGACCACGTCGTCGTCGTTCACCCGCACCGGTGCGGCCCAGTTGAAGCCGCCGTCCACCGAGCGGCTCAGCGAGATGTCGGACGCATGCCCGGCCCCGCCGGCCTTCTGCAGCCACTGCACCCACAGCGCGCCGTCGTTCGCGGCGACGACGTGCGGCACGTCGGCCCAGTTGGCCATCAGCGAATCGCCGACCACGACCGTGCGCGCCTCGCTGGTCCAACGCCCGTTGTCGCCGAGGGTGGCGAAACGAAGCGCATTGCGCCGGCCCGGCACGCTGTTCACCCAGGTCAGCAGCAGTGCCCGGCCTTCGTCCGCGCTGGCCATGTGCGGCTGCGCCGAGCCGCTGCGCGAGGGCAGCACCCAGGGGCTCGCGACCCAGTCGGTCGAGGGAGTGCCGGGGTCTTCCGCGGTCGACGGTGCGGGCGGCTCGCCGCAGGCGACGAGGACGAAACAGCTGGTCAGGAGCAGGGCCGGGATGCGCATGGCCCCGAGTTTACGCCGCGCGGTCGCGGGCCAGGTGCACGAGCAGCAGCGAGATCGCGGCCGGGGTCATCCCCGGGATGCGCTGCGCCTGGCCCACGGTTTCCGGGCGCACGCGCTCGAGCTTCTGCCGCACCTCGGCGGACAGGCCGCGCACCTGCGCATAGTCGAAGGCCGCAGGGATCGTTTCGCTTTCATGGCGCTGCTGCCGCGCGATTTCCTCGCGCTGGCGCTCGAGGTAGCCGGAATACTTGGCGCCGATCTCGACCTGCTCCGCGACCGCGGGGTCGTCCACCGCCGGCGCCAGCGACGGCAGCGACAGCAGTCGCGCGTAGTCGACCTCCGGGCGACGCAGCAGGTCGAGCACGTTGGTCTCGCGCGACAGCGGCAGGCCCAGGGTTCCGGTGACTTCGCGGCCGAGCGCGTTGTTCGGCGCTGCCCACAGCGCGCCCAGGCGCGCATTCTCGCGCTCGATCGCCTCGCGCTTGCGCTCGAACGCGGCGAAGCGCGCGTCGTCCACCAGCCCGAGCTCGCGGCCGACGCCGGTCAGGCGCAGGTCGGCGTTGTCCTCGCGCAGCTGAAGGCGGTACTCCGCGCGCGAGGTGAACATTCGGTACGGCTCGCTGGTGCCCTGGGTGACCAGGTCGTCGATCAGTACGCCGATATAGGCCTGGTCGCGGCGCGGCGACCACGCGTCGCGCTCCTGCACGAAGCGCGCGGCGTTGAGCCCGGCGACCAGCCCCTGCGCGGCCGCCTCCTCGTAGCCGGTGGTGCCGTTGATCTGCCCGGCGAAGAACAGCCCGGACACCGCCTTGGTCTCCAGCGAGGCCTTGAGCCCGCGCGGGTCGAAGAAGTCGTATTCGATCGCGTAGCCGGGGCGGGTGACGTGCGCGTGCTCGAAGCCGCGGATCGAGTGCACCAGTTCGAGCTGCACGTCGAACGGCAGCGAGGTGGAGATGCCGTTGGGATAGATCTCGGTGACGTCCAGGCCCTCCGGCTCGACGAACACCTGGTGCGAGGCCTTCCCGGCGAAGCGCACCACCTTGTCTTCGATGGACGGGCAGTAGCGCGGGCCGATGCCCTCGATCTGGCCGGAATACAGCGGCGAGCGGTGCAGCGCGTTGCGGATGATCTCGTGGGTGCGCTCGCTGGTGTGGGTGATCCAGCACGGCACCTGGCGCGGATGGTCGTCGCGCGAGCCCATGAACGAGAACACCGGGCGCGGGTCGTCGCCGGGCTGCAGCTCCATCACCGTGTAGTCGAGCGTGCGGCCGTCGATGCGCGGCGGCGTGCCGGTCTTGAGGCGGTCCACCACGAACGGGCGCTCGCGCAGTTTCGCCGCGAGCGTGGCCGCGGGCGCGTCGCCCATGCGGCCGGCGGCGTACTGGGTCTCGCCGACGTGGATCCTGCCGGCGAGGAAGGTGCCGGCGGTGAGCACCACGGCCGGCGCCTCGAAGCGCAGGCCGGTGTGGGTGATCGCGCCGAGCACGCGGTCGCCTTCGATGATCAGGTCGTCCACCGCGGCCTGGAAGATCACCAGGTTCTCCTGCGCCTCGACCGCGCGGCGGATGAACGCGCGGTACAGCGCGCGGTCGGCCTGGCAGCGCGTCGCGCGCACCGCCGGGCCCTTGGACGCGTTGAGCCGGCGCCACTGGATACCGGCCGCGTCGGCGGCGCGCGCCATGATCCCGCCCAGTGCGTCGATCTCCCTGACCAGGTGGCCCTTGCCGATCCCGCCGATCGCCGGGTTGCAGCTCATCGCGCCGACGGTCTCGATGTTGTGCGTGAGCAGCAGGGTGCGCGCACCGGCGCGCGCGGCTGCAAGCGCGGCCTCGGTGCCGGCGTGGCCGCCGCCGACCACGATCACGTCATGGCGATGGAAGGTGTTTGTGCCCATGGGTGACGCTGAGGGTCAGTCCTGGCCCCTGTTGGGGCGGGTTGTTGCGGAAAGCGTGGCCCGATCCGCGCCATTATCGCGCGCCGGGCGGATCCGGGCGGTTGGCACGCAGCTTGCGTCATACCAGGTGCACCCGGCGCGGCGACCGCGTCAGGGGCGCGAGGACCGGGATGGAACAGGGACGGTCGAGCGCGCGCCGGGGAAGCCATGGGGGCGGATGTCGGGGGGCATCCGCCCCCGATTTTTTTCCGGCGCGCGCATCAGCAGGCAGTGTGCGCGGGAGCCGACGCCCGGCGGGGAAGCGGAACAGGGGGGATCCGGAGAACCCCGCCGGGCATCGACATGATGCGTGGCCCGTGCCTTGGCACGATGCGGAGCGCCACGGACGTCGCTAGCTTGGGCGTCGGCAAGGGCGGGCGCAAGGTGGCGACCGCCCGGGAAGTGCGACGCAGTTCTCGTTATTGCTGGCTGCGACGCAGCAATTCGGACATCTTCGAACCCGAAGGGTGGCCTTTGCTCCCACCGGACGACCGCGGGAGGCTCATCCGCGGGGCAGGCGCGCTCGGGCGGACCGTCCGCGACGGCACGGCCGGACGCGGCGCGGTGGGTTCGACCTGCGGCCGGACCACGCGGCGGCCCGGCGCCGGCATGCGCGGCTGGCTCGACGACGGCGACGCCGGCGTGGCGGGCATGCGGCTCGGAGGCATGTTGCCGCCGGTCCTGGGACGCAGCGACCCCAGGTCACGCCAGGGCGGGGTGGGCTTGGCCGGCTTGTCGCCGCCGTGGCCGCCGCCGTGATCGCCGCCGCCATGGTGGTGGCCGCCATGCCAGTGCGGGCGGCGATACCACGGCGAGTAATAGCCGCCGTAGTAGCCACCGTAGTAATAGGGATAGCCGTAATAGCCGTAGCTGCCGTACGGGTAACCGTAGTAGCCGTAACCGTAATACCGGTATTCGACCCCGGGCGAGCCGTAGTAGTAATCGCCGCTTCCACCCCGGTACTGGTAGCCGGTGGCGCAGCCGGCGAGCACGAGGGCGGCCAGCGCGGGAAGGATGAGTTTGCGGATCATGGGCCTGCCCCCGTTCGACTGCCGTCCAGCATCGTCGCCGCGCATTGAATTCCGCCTTAACTTCGCCCTCACGCGCGGCATCGGACCTGAACCGTTCAGGCACGCGCCGATGGCGGCGTCGGCGCCACACGGTCCCCGGCCACGTACTACGATGTCGCGATGGATGGTACCCCGATGACCCTGCCGCGCCACGCGGACGTGCTGGCGGCGGCCGCGCGGATCGCGCCGCACGCCCACGTGACCCCGGTGCTGCGCTCGCGCGCCCTGGACGCGCTGGCCGGCTGCGAACTGCATTTCAAGGCCGAACCGCTGCAGCGCGCCGGTGCCTTCAAGTTCCGCGGCGCGTGCAACGCGGTGTGGTCGTTGACCGACGCGCAGGCCGCGCGCGGCGTGGTCACGCACTCCTCGGGCAACCACGGCGCGGCGCTGGCGCTGGCGGCGCGGACCCGCGGCATCGCCTGCCACGTGGTCGTGCCCGAAGGCGCGGTCGCGGCAAAACTGGCAGCCATCGAGGGCTACGGCGCGGTCCTGCACCGCTGCGCGCCGAGCATCGCCGCGCGCGAGGAAACCGCGGCGCGGGTGCAACACGAGACAGGCGCGACCTTCGTCCATCCTTACACCGATCCGGCGGTGATCGCCGGCCAGGGCACCGCCGCGCTGGAGTTGTTGAACGCGAGCGGCGGGCTCGACGTGCTGGTGGCGCCGGTGGGCGGCGGCGGCCTCGCCGGCGGCTGCGCCCTGGCGCTGGCCGCGCTGGCACCGCAGGCCCGGCTGCTGCTCGCCGAGCCGGCCGGCGCCGCCGATACCGCGCGCTCGCTGGCCGCGGGCCGGCGCGACGTGGACTTCGTCCCCGACACGATCTGCGACGGCCTGCGCGGCACGTTGGGCCAGCCGGGCTTCGAGCTGCTTCGGGCGCACGGCGCCGAGGTGGCGGTCGTGGAGGATGCCGACACCCTCGCCGCGCTGCGGCTGCTGTGGACCCGGCTCAAGCTGCTGGTGGAACCGTCCTCGGCGATCGCCCTGGCGGCGGTACTGCAGCAGCGCGAGCGCCTGGCGGGGAAGCGGGTCGGGGTTATCCTGTCCGGCGGCAACGTGGATCTGGCGGCGCTGGCGGACTGGTTCGGGCCCGGGGTGCCGTTGGCGTCCGCTTGACCTGGCTCAAGGCGGCGGCCCGGGGCCGCGCGCACGCTCCGCCCATGATCCCGATTGCCCGCTATGGCGCCGGCCTGCGCCGCATCCACTGGCTGACGGTGCTGCTGCTGTTCGCGGCCTATGTGCTGATCGAGCAGCGCAACCTGTTCCCCCGCGGCAGCGCCGAGCGCGCGCTGATGGTCCAGGGCCACTTCTGGACCGGGCTGGCGATCTTCGCCTTCGCCATCTGGCGCGTGGTGCTGCGCCTGCGCGACGGCGCGCCGGCGATCACGCCCGCGCCGCCGGCCTGGCAGCGCGGACTGGCCAAGGCCGTGCACCTGTCGCTGTACCTGTTCCTGCTGCTGATGCCGCTGCTCGGCCTGGCGACCGCGTGGAGCGACGGCAAGCAGCTGCTGCTGCCGTTTACCGACGTGGCCGTGCCCCCGCTTCTGCCCGTCGACAAGGCCCTCGCGGATCGCCTCGAGGACCTGCACGGCACCATCGGCGAGATCTTCTACTGGGTGATCGGCCTGCACATCCTCGCCGCGCTCTACCACCACTTCCGGGTCCACGACGACACCCTGCGCCGGATGCGCTGAGCCTCCGATAGAATCCGGGCTTCCGACGACAATCCCGGCCAATGCAGCGAGCGTTCCGTTCCCCGGCTACCTGGATCGCGGCCCTTGCGCTGGCGCTCGCGCTGTTGCTGCCGGGATTGCGCGGGATCTGGGACCCCGACGAAGGCCGCTACACCAACGTCGCGATGCACATGCTCGACAGCGGCAACTGGCTCGAGCCGCATCGCAGCGAAGAAGTCGAACACTGGACCAAGCCGCCGCTCACGTACTGGGCGATCGCGGCGAGCGTGGCCACGTTCGGGCGCAACCCTTGGGCGGCGCGGTTGCCGGCGGCGCTGTCCTACCTGCTGTGCGTCTGGTTGTGCCTGAGCATCGCACGGCGCCTGGCGCCGGGCAGCGAGCGCACTGCGGCGCTTGCGTTCGCGACGATGCTGTTGCCGTTCGGCGCGGCGCAGCTGATCACCACCGACGTGCTGCTCGCGGCCTGCGAGGCGCTGGCGATGTGGGGCTTCGTCGAAGCGCGCTTCGGCGCATCGCGCCATGCACGCCGCTGGCTGGCGCTGATGTGGGCCGGGTTCGGGCTGGCATTCATGGTCAAGGGGCCGCCGGCGCTGCTCCCGCTGCTGGCAGTGGCCGCCTTCGACGCCATGGGCGGGCGCGACGCGCCCGACGGGCGTCGCCCGCGGGTGCTGCAGTGGGAGGGGCTGGCGCTGTTCGCCCTGATCGCCCTGCCCTGGTATGCGCTGGTGGTGCTGCGCAATCCCGGGCTGCTGGAGTATTTCCTGGGGGTCGAGGTGGTGGCGCGGGTCAGCGACGGCCTGCACCGGCACGGGCAGTGGTACGGCTGGCTGCAGATCTACCTGCCGACCCTGGTGGTCGGCACGCTGCCGTGGACGCCGTCGCTGTGGCGCTGGCTGCGCGCGCTGCCCGCGCAGGCGCGGCACTGGCGCACGCACGAAGGCCGCACGGCCGATCGCGCGGGCCTGCTGCTGGCGCTGTGGGTGCTGCTGCCCCTGCTGGTGTTCTGCGTGTCGCGCTCGCGCCTGCCCTTGTACGTGTTGCCTTTGTTCGTGCCGCTGGCCGTGCTCGTCGCGCGGCAGCGCCAGGCGGAGGGCCGCGGGCTGCCGCGCTGGCGCGCGATCCTCGCCTGGGCGGTGCTGCTGTTGGCGCTGGAATTCGCCGGCGCGCTGTGGCCGTCGCACAAGGATGGCGCCGCGTGGGCGCGCGCGATCCATGAGCGCGCGCCCGGGCCCGTGAGCCGGGTGCTGATCGTCGACGACATGGCCCGCTACAGCCTGCACCTGGAACTCGGCGCGCCGGTCGAAAAACTCTCCCTGGCTCCGCTTCCGCAACCGCGTTATGGCCCCGAATACGACCGCGACGTCGCCACCGAGCTCGCCGAGGACCACGATCCGGACGCGCTCTGGCTCACCAAGCAGGCGCACTACCCCGAAGTCCAGGCCCGCCTCTCCGAACTCGGCTACCGCGCCATCCCCCAAGGCACGCCGTACTACGGCCGCGTCCTTTTCAGGGTCGTGCGCCGCTGATGGTTTTTTTGGCCACAGATTTCACAGATCAAGGGCGGATCGGGCCTGCCGTTGCGGCACGCCCACCGATGAAGCCCGCTTTTCAATCCTTTTCAATCTGTGGAATCTGTGGCCAAAAGATGCGTCACCGCCGGCGAATCGGAATCCGGTTCGCGGGGAAGGTGGCGATCTCGGCGCCGGCGTCGCGGATCGGGGCGCCGGCCGGGGGCGCCCAGGCCATGGCGGTGATGGTTTCCCAGCTCGCGGGCAGGCCGCGCTCGTCGCCGAATTCGCGCGCGTAGGCCTCGGCGGCGCGGGCGAAGCGCGCCTTGCCGGTCAGGGTGGGCCGGCGACCGCGCAACGCGTTGGTCGCGCCCAGCGCGCGCAGCTCGCGCATCAGCGCGCCGAGGTCCGAATGCCACGCCACGTCCAGGTCGCGGTCGATCACCGGGTCGCGGAAGCCGGCGTGCACCAGCGCGTCGCCGAACTGGGCGAGGGTGGTGAACGGGCTCACGTGCGGCGCGGCGTCGGCCGCGGCGAAGGCGCTGCGCAGTTCGAACAGCGTGTCCTGGCCGAAGGTCGACACCAGCAGCAGGCCTCCGGGACGCAGGACCCGGCGGAATCCGGCGAACACCGCCGGCAGGTCCTCGACCCACTGCAGGCACAGGTTGGAGAACAGCACGTCGACGCTGCCATCGGCCAGCGGCAATGCGCATGCATCGGCACAGATCCGGTCGATGCCGCGGCGCAGCGGGTGCCAACCTTCGCGGCGGCGCGATTCGCGCAGCATCGGCAGCGCCAGGTCGATGGCGATCACCTGCGCCTTCGGCCAGCGCTTGCGCATGCCGGCCGCACCGCCCCCGAGGCCGCTGCCCAGGTCCACCACCCGCGCCGGCGCCGCGTCCTGGTGCTGCAGCGCGTAGTACTCGAGCGTGTCCAGCAGCTGCGCCTCGACCGCGCGCTGCAGGCGCGCCGCGGCCTCGTAGCCCGGCGCCGCGCGCGAGAACGCGCGCCGCACCTGGCGCTGGTCGAACATCGGGCCGGGCGGCTGGTTCACGCGTCGTCTCCAGGGAAGCCGGCGAGCAGGCGCGCGACCTCGCCGGCATGGGTCAGGAAGGGGGCGTGGCCGGCATGCTCGATGGTCGCGAAGCTTGCGCGCGGTGCGAGCGCCGCGGCCGCGGCCATCGCGCGCGGATCCACCAGGCGGTCGCGACGCCCCGCCATCCACAGGCTCGGCACGGCCAGGGTGGGGAGCGCATCGCGCAGGTCCGCCGTCTCCAGCAGTTCGAGCCCGTCCGCAAGCACGCTCGCCGCCGGTTCGCCGCGTGCGAACAAGCCGTTGCGCAACTCGCGGATCTCCTCGCGCGCATGCTCGGAGCCGAACGCTTCCAGCGCGACGAATCGGTCGAGGGTGGCGCGGTAGTCGTCGCGCAGGCCGCTGGCGAAGTCGCGGAAGATTTCCGCGGACACGCCGTACTTCCAGTCCGCGCCGCGGACGAAGCGCGGGTTAGCGCACAGCATCGCCAGCGCCGGCACCTGCCGCGGGCGGGTTGCCGCCGCGTGCAGCGCGACCAGCCCGCCGAGCGACCACCCGCACCAGGTGGCGCCGGCCGGCACCGCGGCGGCGACCGCCTCGACGCAGGGCTCGAGCTGGAGCGGCACCGTGCAGTCGCGACTGCGTCCATGGCCGGGCAGGTCCACCACGTGCAGGGTGAACCGGTCGCGCAGGCGCTCGACCAGCGGCGCGAACACGCCCCCGTGCATCGCCCAACCGTGCAGCAAGACCCGCGGCGGGCCGCTGCCGGTGACCTCGACGTGCAGCCGCGGACTCATGCGCCGCGATCCGTGCGCAACACGCGCGGATCCGGGCGCACGCCGGCCGGCGGACGCGCCACCAGCCACGCGAACGCGGCGATGCCGAGCACGATCAGGGCCACGCCCCACAGGGAGATGCCGCGCGGCCACGGCTCGTGCAGGAACCACACCCCCAGGACCATGGTGAACAGCAGTTCGGCCGCCTGCATGCCTTCTACCGCGCCGAGCGCGGCGGGCTTGTCGCGGACCATGCCGGTGGCCTGGAAGAACAGGATCATTGCGATCACGCTCGCGCTCAGCGCAACCCCCGCGGCAAGCCACGCCTGCGACGCCGACGGCGGCCCCGAACGCAGCCACGCGAAGGCGGCGAGCAGCCACCACAGCGGTTGCCCCGCCAGGGTCATGCCGAACACGCGCTGGGTGGCATTGAGCGCTTCGCCGGTGCCTTCCAGGTGCAGCAGCAACAGGCGGTTGCCGAGCGGAAACGCGAACGCGGCACCGAGCACGCAGGCCAGCGCGATCCAGCCCGCGCGATCCAGCGCCCCTTGCGCATGGCCGAGCTGCAAGGCGAGCACGCCGGCGAAGATCATGCTGCCGATCGCCAGTGCCGCGCGCGGGATCCGCCGGCGCCCATCGCGATAGATGAGCGGCGCGCACAGCATGCCGGCCACGACCGTGAACATGAACGAGCCGGCCACCAGCCACGACGGCCCGCTGCTCGCCGCGTACACCAGCAGGCAATAGAACAGGACGAAGCCGATCGCGCTGAAGCGCAACCACGCCCAGGGATGCGCGGCGATCGAGCGCAACACCGGCGCGGCGCCTCCCTGCCACGGCATCAATGGCAGCAGCAGCGGCAGGGTGATCAGGTAGCGCAGCGAGGCGGTCCATGCCCAGTCGCCGCCGTCGACCGCGATTGCGCGGTTGAACAGATAGGTGGTGCTGAAGAACAGCCCCGACAGCAAGGCGAGCCCGATCGCCGCGAGCGCGCGGCGCCGGTCCTGGGCTTCGGCGGTCATGCCGGTTCGGCGGCGGGCTTCTCGACGAGCCGGTCGCGGGCCTGTTCGAGCACGTGCAGCAAGGCATCGATCTGCATCCGGTCGTGACCGGCACCGAGGGTGATGCGCAGGCGCGCGCTGCCTTCGGGCACGGTCGGCGGACGGATCGCCGCGACCCAGAAGCCCCGCTCCTCGAGCATCGCCGCCATCGCGGTCGCGGTGCGGTCGTCGCCGCACAGCAGCGGCTGGATCGGCGTGTCCGACGGCAGCAGGCGCAGGCCGCGCTGCTGCGCGCCGGCACGGAAGTGCGCGATCGATTCCTGCAGCTTGTCGCGACGCCACTGCTCGCGCCGGGCCAGCTTGACCGCCGCCAGCGCGGAAGCCGCCAGCGCCGGCGGCGTGGCGGTGGTGTAGATGTACGGGCGCGCGGTCTCGGCCAGGTGCTGGATGTGTACGGCGTCGCCGAGCACCACCGCGCCGTGGCTGCCCAGCGCCTTGCCGAGCGTGGCGAGCATCAGCGGCACCTGGCCCGGGTCCAGGCGCGCGGCGGCGACGCTGCCGCGGCCTTCGGGCCCGAGCACGCCGACCCCGTGCGCGTCGTCCACGTACAGCGTCGCGTGCTGCGCGCGCGCCACCAGCGCGAGCTGGCGCAGCGGGGCGAGGTCGCCGTCCATGCTGAAGACGCCGTCGGTGGCCAACATCGCCGCGCCTTCGGGCAACGCGCGCAACTGCCGGATCGCGCCTTCCGCATCGCCGTGCGGATAGCGGCGCAGGCGGCAACCGGCCAGGCGCGCGGCATCGATCAGGCTGGCGTGGTTGAGCCGGTCCTGGACGCAGACGTCTTCGTCGCCGAGGAACGACTGGATCACGGCGAGGTTGGCGGCAAAGCCGCTGCCGAACAGCAGCGCGCGCTCGTAGCCGAGCCACTGCGCCATTTCCTGTTCCAGTGCCTCGTGCGCGGCGTGGTGCCCGCAGACCAGGTGCGAGGCGATGCCGCCGCTGCCATGGCGCGCGGCCGCGTCCTGCAGCGCGTCGACCACCGCGAAGTGCTGGGCCAGGCCCAGGTAGTCGTTGCCGCAGAAGTCGATCAGCCAGCGCCCGTCGACCTCGCAGCCGACCCCGTCGCGGCGGGCGACGACCCGGCGCACCCGGCGCCGGCCGTGGGCCTCGCGTTGCAGTCGCGCGGCATCGATGCGGTCCTGCAGGCGGGGTCGGATCATGTCAGGCGGCGGCGGTGGCGGACTGGGCGGTGATGGTCGCATGGACCGTGCCCCCGCCGTTAGCGGTGGCGTGGTCGTGCGCTTCGGCAGCGACTTCGACCTGCATCGGCACCAGGCCGAGGCGGGCGAACAGGGCCATGTCGCGCTCGGTGTCCGGGTTGCCGGTGGTCAGCAGCTTCTCACCGTAGAAGATCGAGTTGGCGCCGGCGGCGAAGCACAGCGCCTGCAGCTCGTCGGACATCTGCTCGCGGCCGGCCGACAGCCGCACCATCGACTTCGGCATCAGGATCCGGGCGACGGCAATCGTGCGCACGAACTCGAACGGGTCCAGCTCCGCGGTGCCGGCCAGCGGCGTGCCCTCGACCTGGACCAGGCGGTTGATCGGCACCGAGTCCGGGTGCGCCGGCAGCGTCGCCAGCGCCTGCAGCAGGCCGGCGCGCTGCTCGCGCGACTCGCCCATGCCGACGATGCCGCCGCAGCAGGTCTTCATCCCCGCGTCGCGGACGTGCCCGAGGGTGTCCAGGCGATCCTGGAACTCGCGGGTGTGGATGATCTCGCCGTAGAACTCGGGCGCGGTGTCGAGGTTGTGGTTGTAGTAGTCCAGGCCCGCGGCCTTGAGCGCGGTGGCCTGTTCGCCGCTGAGCATGCCCAGGGTCGCACAGGTCTCCAGGCCGAGCGCCTTCACCTCGCGGATCATCTCCGCCACCTTCGGGATGTCGCGGTCCTTCGGCGAGCGCCAGGCCGCGCCCATGCAGAAGCGCGAGGCGCCGGCGGCCTTGGCCTGGCGCGCCTTCTCCAGCACCGCGTCGGTGCTCATCAGCTTCTGCGCCTCGACCCCCGTGTGGTAGCGCTGCGCCTGCGGGCAATAGGCGCAATCCTCCGGGCAGCCGCCGGTCTTCACCGACAGCAGGGTGCTGACCTGCACCTCGCTGGGGTCGAAGTGCTGGCGGTGGACGGTCGCCGCGCGGAACAGCAGCTCGGTGAACGGCAGCGCGAACAGCGCCAGGATTTCATCCCGGCCCCAGTCGTGGCGCAGGGCGGGGGGTTGGCTGACGACGGGCATGGCGCTTTCCTGACTGCAACGGCGGCTGAGGCCGGCCAGTCTGGAAACCATGCCGGATGCTGTCAACCGCGAGGCCGGGTCGCCGGTTGACGGGGGCGGCGGCGCGGCCCTGCCCTGGGGCCCGCGCTGCCTGGGCTGCGGCGGTGCCGGGCGGGCGCACCTGGACCTGTGCGCCGCCTGCGCCGCGCGGCTGCCCTGGGCGCCGCCCACTGCCCGGATCGCGCCGCCGCCGGGGATCGACCGGGTCGTCGCCGCCTTCGAGTACGCGCCCCCCCTGGACCGCTGGCTGCCGCGCTTCAAGTTCCACCGCGACTTCGCCGCCGGCCGCCTGCTGGCGCAACTGATGCGCGCCGCCTGCGCGAACGCGCCGCGACCGGACGCGCTGCTGCCAGTCCCGCTGCACCGGGCGCGACTGCGCCAGCGGGGCTACGACCAGGGGCTGGAACTGGCGAAGCCGCTCGCGCGCGGCCTGGCGCTGCCGTTGCACTCCGACCTGCTACGACGCGTGCGCGCGACCGCGCCGCAATCGGAACTCGATGCCGCGGCGCGCGCCGGCAACCTGCACGGCGCGTTCGCGACCACGACGCGCGCCGGCCTGCCCGCGCACGTCGCGCTGGTGGACGACGTGATGACCACCGGCGCCACGCTGGGCGCCGCCGCCGAAGCATTGCGCCATGCCGGCGTCGCGCGCGTCGACGCCTGGGTCTGCGCGCGGGTCAGGTGACCGGCGGCACGTAGGCCAGCGTCGTCCCCAGCAGCCACAGCAGCCCCAGCACCAGCGGCACGTGCACCAGCAGCTGGACGAAGGTGAAGCCGACGATGTCGCGCGCGCGCAGCCCGAGCACGCCGAGCAGCGGCAGCATCCAGAACGGGTTGACCAGGTTCGGCAGCGCCTCGGCGGCGTTGTACACCTGCACCGCCCAGCCGAGGTGGAACTGCAGCTCGTTCGCCGCCTGCATCACGTACGGCGCCTCGACGATCCACTTGCCGCCCCCGGAGGGCACGAAGAACCCGAGCACCGCCGAGTAGCTGCCCATCACCGCGGCGAAGGTGTCGTGGGTGGCGACCTGCACGAACAGCGTGGACAGCCGGTGCGCCAGGGTCTCGCCGTCGGCGCCGGGCACGCCGGTGAGGATCAGCGCGATGCCGCCGTACAACGGGAACTGGATCAGCACCCCGGCGGTGGACGGCACGGCGCGCGCCACCGCGTCGAGGAAGCTGCGCGGCCGCCAGTGCAGCAGCAGCCCGAGCGACAGGAACAGGAAGTTGTAGGTGTTGAGGTTGGCGATGGCCGCCATCGGGCCCTTGCCGCTGAACTCCAGCCATAGCCAGCCGAAGCCGAGCAGCGACAGGGCGATGGTCAGCAGCGGGCTGTACTCCAGCCATTCGCCCGGGCGCGTGGGCCGGTCGGCGGCGGCGGGCAACGGCGCGGTCGCGTGCAGCGCTTCGGGAAACGCCTCGATCGTGCGCGCGTCGCCGCCGCGCGGCGCGGTCCACCAGGCCACCGCCAGCGACACCGCGATCAGGATCGCGGTGAGCACGATCGACTGCCACAGGAAGATCGTTTGGGTGAACGGCAGCACCCCGGTGATCGGCAGCAGCCCCGGCGGCATGCTCGCCGGGTTCGCCTGCAGCTGCGCCGCGGACGAGCTCAGGCCCATCGCCCACACCGCGCCCAGGCCCAGGTAGGCGGCGGCACCGGCCGCGCGGTAGTCCATGCGCAGCTCGGCGCGTCTGGCCAGCGCGCGCACCAGCAACCCTGCGAACACCAGCGAGAAGCCCCAGCTCAGCAGCGAGCTGAGCATGCTCGCCAGCGCGACGAAGCCGACCGCGCCGCGGCCGCTGCGCGGCCATCGGGCGAGCCGGTCGATCAGCCGCGCGATCGCCGGCGCGGTCGCGACCACGTAGCCGCCGATCACCACGAAGGCCATCTGCATGGTGAACGGGATCAGGCTCCAGAAGCCGCCGCCGAAGGCTTCCGCGGTGGCACGCGGGGTCGCGCCGAAACCCAGCGCGCACAACGCCACCACGATGACGCCGATCACCGCGAACACCCACGCATCGGGGAACCAGCGTTCGGCGAACGCGGCGCTGCGCAGCGCCAGGCGCTCGAGCCTGCCGGTCCGCGCGGCGCGCGCGCTCACGCCGCGGTCCCGCGCCACAACGCCAGCGCCAGCCCGGCGAAGATCGTCGCGCCCACCCAGTGGTTGTGCAGGAAAGCGCGGAACAGGGCCCCGCGCTCGCGATGTCGGGCGATCGCGAATTCGTACGCGACCAGCAGGGCGGCCACGCCGAGCCCCGCCCAGTACCAGCCGCCGAGCTGCGCATCGCGCCCGACCAGGGCAAGCGCGCCGAAGAACAGCGCGTACAGCACGCCCTGCGCGACCAGGTCGAGGTCGCCGAACAGGATCGCGGTGGACTTCGCGCCCATGCGGATGTCGTCGTCGCGGTCGACCATCGCGTACCAGGTGTCGTACGCGGTGGACCACAGGATGTTGGCGCCGTACAGCACCCAGGCGATCGCCGGCACCTCGCCGCGGATCGCGGCGAAGGCCATCGGGATGCCCCAGCCGAAGGCCATGCCGAGGTAGACCTGCGGCAGGTAGGTGTAGCGCTTGAGGTAGGGATAGCTCATCGCCAGCACCACGCCGACGACGCTCAGGTACACGGTCAGCCGGTTGAGCGTGAGCACCAGGGCGAACGCGACCAGCATCAGCGCCGCGAACACCGCCAGCGCCTCGCGCCCGGAGACCACGCCGGTGGCGAGCGGCCGTTCGCGGGTGCGCGCGACCTGCCCGTCGAGCCAGCGGTCGGCGTAATCGTTGATCGCGCAGCCCGCCGAACGGGTCAGCCAGACGCCCGCGGTGAACACCACCCACGGCCAAAGCGGCGGCACCCCTTCGGCCGCCAGCCACAGGCCCCACCAGGTCGGCCAGAGCAGCAGCAGCCAGCCAATCGGGCGGTCGCCGCGCACCAGGCGCCAGTACAGTTTCAGCCGGTCCATGCGAGAATGGTACCCACGCGCCCGTAGCTCAGCCGGATAGAGTAGTGGCTTCCGAAGCCATTGGTCGGGGGTTCGAATCCCTCCGGGCGCGCCATTCTCCAAGGACAAGTGAGCGGCACCGTGCGCAATTACGATCTGGACTTCCTCAAGCGCTTTTCGCTGGTGATCGGCTTCCTGGCGGCGGTGACCGTCGGGCTGATCCTTTTCTCCGGGTACCTCAACTCGGTGATTCCACCGGAAGTCTCCCCGCTGGCGCAGCAGCGCGAGCAGGCGCGCATCGCTCCGGAAGGCGCGGTCTACGCCGGTGCCACCGGCGCCGCGGCCCAGGCCGCCGCCGCCCAGGCCGCGAAGGCCGCCGCCTCCGCCCAGGTCGCCTATGGCGGCACCATGGACGGCTCGGTGATCTACAACAACCTGTGCACCGGCTGCCACACCTCCGGCGCCGGCAACGCGCCGACCCTCGACGCGGCGCACTGGACCGCGCGCATCGCCCAGGGCAAGGACACCTTGTACAAGCACGCGATCGAGGGCTACACCGGCCCGGATGGCGGCGTGATGCCGGCCAAGGGCGGCAACCCGGCCCTGACCGACGACCAGGTCAAGGCGACCGTCGACTGGATGCTGTCGCAGATCTGACGCGGGCCGCGGCAGGGCCGGCCGTGGGCCTTCCCTGCACGGGCGGCTCCGTATCATTGGACGCATGAGCGGTCCCGCCTTCCCCGACGACAACGCCACCCTGCTGCTCGACGGCCCGGCCGGCGCGCTGGAACTGGCCGTGGACCGCGCCGACGATCCGCGCCCGGTGGTCGCGATCGTCTGCCACCCGCTGCCCACCGAAGGCGGCAGCATGCACAACAAGGTCGTGACCATGGCCGCGCGCGCGCTGCGCGAATGCGGCGTGGACACGGTCCGCTTCAACTTCCGCGGGGTCGGCAAGTCCGCCGGCAGCTTCGACGAAGGCAACGGCGAATCCGACGACCTGCGCGCGGTCGCCGCGTGGGTGCGCGCGCAGCGCCCGGACGCGGCGTTGTGGCTGGCCGGCTTCAGCTTCGGCGCCTATGTCTCGCTGCGCATGACCGCGGAGTTGCAGCCCTCGGGCCTGGTCTCGATCGCGCCGCCGGTGGGCCGGTCCTGGGACTTCAGCGCGATCGTGCCGCCGACCTGCCCGTGGCTGGTGGTGCAGGGCGAAGAGGACGAGATCGTCGACCCGGAAGCGGTCTACGCCTGGGCGGCGACCATGCCGCGGCCGCCCGAGGTCGTGCGCATGGCGGGCGCCAGCCATTTCTTCCACCGCAAGCTGATCGACCTGCGCGGAGCGATCCGGCACGGCATCCGCGACTGGCTGCCGGAGGCGGGCGCCGCGCATGGCTGACGGCGACCTGGCGCTGCCCTCGCAACGCCATGCCGCCGGGGTCGCGCGCGGAGAATGGCAGGACGACCCGGCGCAGCACGCGGTGCTGCGCGAGCTGGACCGGATCCACATGGCGATCGCCGAAGCGCCGGAGCCCGGCCTGCTCGGCAGGCTCCTCGGCCGCCGCCCCGCGCCGCCGCGCGGCCTGTACCTGTGGGGCGGCGTCGGCCGCGGCAAGACCTTCCTGGTCGATCTGTTCTTCGCCGGGCTGCCCACCCCGCGCAAGCGCCGCACCCACTTCCACCGCTTCATGCGCGACGTGCACGCGCAGCTGCGCGAACACGCCGGCGAGCGCGACCCGTTGGCACGGATCGCCCGGCAGTGGCGCGAGCAACTGCAGGTGCTGGTGCTCGACGAGTTCTTCGTCAGCGACATCGGCGACGCGATGCTGCTCGGGCGCCTGCTCGAGCGGCTGTTCGCCGAGGGCGTGGTCCTGGTCACCACGTCCAACATCGAACCGGCCGGCCTGTACAAGGACGGCCTGCAGCGCGCGCGCTTCCTGCCCGCGATCGCGCTGCTGGAAAAGCACTGCGTGGTGGTGCACCTGGACAGCCCGCGCGACTACCGGCTGCGCGCACTGACCCGCTCGCCGGTGTACCGGCAGCCGCTGGACGAGGGGTCCGACGCCTGGCTGGAGCAACGCTGGCACGAGCTCGGCGGCGACGACGGCCACCGCGACGCCGGCATCGTGGTCGACGGCCGCCGGATCGGCGTGCGCGCGCGCACCCGCGGCATGGCCTGGTTCGACTTCGCGGAACTGTGCGAGGGCCCGCGCGGGGCGGCCGACTACATCGAGATCGCCTGCGAGTTCCACACCGTGCTGCTCGGCGGGATCCCGGTGATGGGCGCCAGCATGGACGACGCCGCGCGCCGCTTCGTCACCCTGGTGGACGAGTTGTACGACCGCCACGTCAACCTGGTGTGCACCGCCGACGCGCCGCCGACCGGGCTGTACGCCGGCGAGCGCCTGGGCGGCGCGTTCGAGCGTACCGCCTCGCGCCTGATCGAGATGCGCTCGGCCGAGTACCTGGCGCGCGAGCACCGCGGCTAGCCCACGCGGGCGCGCGGGCAGCGCCGATATACTGCGCGTCCGGAACCTTCCCCCTTCCGAGGCCCCCCATGACCCCCACCCGCCTCGCCGCCTGCGCCGCCCTTCTGGTGCTGGCGGCATGCAATCGCAATCCACCCGAACTCGATGTCCCGGCCGCCGCGGACGCTGGCTCGGAGGCACCCGTCGCCGACGCGGTGCCTCCGGCGAACGGCGCACCGGCGAACCCGGGCACGGCCGCATCGCCCCCGGTGCGCGCGCCCGGCGACCTCGAGCAGGTGGCGGTCTCGGGCGACGCGGTCGCGGTGGGCAGCGCGCTCGGTGCGGACGGCCGGGCCAGCGCGCCCAAGCCCGAGTACACGCTCGACGACACCATCCATGCGACGGTCAATGCCGGTGCGGTCAAGCCCGGCGCGACCGCACACGTCTACTGGACCTACCAGGACGGCATGACGATCAAGGAAGAGGACAAGCGCGCCAACGGTGCGGTCCTCGCCTTCACCCTGTCCGCGGCGGACGGCATGCGGCCCGGGCGCTACAGCGTGCAGGTGGACCTGGATGGCGTGCCGGTGGGCATCACCGACTTCGTGGTGCGGTGAACGCGGACCTGCCCCTCGGGCGGTCGGTCGCGTATCCGCGCGAATACGACCCGTCGCTGCTCTATCCGATCGCGCGGGCCCGGGCCCGCGAGGATCTCGGCATCGCGCCCGACGCGCTGCCGTTCACCGGCCTCGACCGCTGGTTCGCCTATGAACTGTCCTGGCTCGATCCGCGCGGCAAGCCGGTGGTCGGCGCGCTGACCCTCGAGGTGCCGGCGGACACGCCGAACCTGGTCGAGTCGAAGTCGCTGAAGCTGTACCTGAACTCCTTCAACGCGACCCGCTTCGACGACGCGGCGGCGGTGCATGCGCGCATCGCCGCCGACCTGTCGCGCGCCGCGGGCGGCGACGTGCGAGTGCGCGCAGGCGTGCCGCGGCCCTCCGACGACACCGCGTGCGAGTGCATCGATGCGCTCGAACTGGACATCACCCACTACGGCCCGCCGGACGCGTCGCTGCTGCACGCGGACGCCGGCCCGGACGCGGACGAGTGCCTGCGCTCGGACCTGCTCAAGTCCAACTGCCCGGTGACCGGGCAACCGGACTGGGCCAGCGTGCGCATCGCCTACCAGGGCCCGCGGCTGGATCGCGAAGGCCTGTTGCGCTACCTGGTGTCGTTCCGCGACCACTGCGAGTTCCACGAGCAGTGCGTCGAGCGGATCTTCACCGACCTGATGGCACGTTGCCGGCCGCGGCGGCTGTCGGTGGAGGCGCGCTACACCCGCCGCGGCGGGCTCGACATCAATCCCTGGCGGGCCACCCCGGGCATGCAGCCCCCGCCGCCCGCGCGCGACCTGCGCCAGTAGGCGATCCCCGCGTGAATGCGGCCCGCGATGCGGGCTTCACGCGCGCCATGTGAGGCTTCCCGCGTCCAAGACCGCAGGAGGCCCGCCATGGCCAACAAGCCCGGAGACGACCGTCTCTCGTTGCGCCCCAGCCGCAGCGCCCCGGATTTCTCCAACGTGCGCAGCGGCGACGTGCGCCCCGACTTTTCCAATGTCCAGGGCAGCGCCGACACCACGCCCGCCGACCGCCAGGCCCGCACCTACACCGTGCAATCCGGCGACACGCTTTCCGAGATCGCGCAGCGCGAGCTGGGCCGCGCCAGCGCCTGGCACGCGATCTTCGAAGCCAACCGCGACCAGATCGACGATCCGGACCTGATCCGCCCCGGGCAGGTGCTGCGCCTCCCCGACTGACCGCCGACTGACCGCGACCGATCCCGACCACGGAGACTCCCCCATGATCCGCAAGCTCCCCCTGACCACGCTCGCCGCGGCGCTCGCCGCCACCCTCGCCCTGTCCGCGTGCAACGCCGACAACGACGAGCTCGGCACCGACGCCGGCACCCCGGCCGCGACCACCCCGACCGACACGGCGACGCCGCCGGCCACCACCGACACCGGCACCGACACCATGACCTCGCCGGACGCGATGACCATCACCTCGGTGGACCTCGGCTCGGCGGTCGGCGACGACAACCGCATCAGCGTCCCGACCACCACCTTCGCCGGCACCGACACCATCCATGCATCCGTCGTCACCGACGGCAGCAGCGAAGGCACGCTGGTCGCCACCTGGACCTTCGAGGATGGCCAGGTCGTCGACACCCAGGAGAAGGTGGTGCCCGCCGGTCCGCAGGTGACCGACTTCAGCATCACCAAGCCCGACGGCTGGCCGGCCGGCAACTACACCCTGCAGATCTCCAGGGACGGCATGGTCCTGCAGACCCGCGAGTTCAGCGTCGGCTGACCATCGGCGGAACGGATGCTGCCGGCGTCAGGCCGGCAGCACCCGCCGCCCGTGCAGGGCCAGGACCTCGGCGAGGGAATCCCCGAGGTCGCGGGTGGCGCCGATCCGTGGATAGGCGCAGAACACGGTCGCGTTCCCCGCGCGGCAGAACACGTCCCACAGGCGCTCCAGGCGGAGCGTGCCCTCGGCGTTGCCCTGGGCCCACAGCAGCGCGACCATCTCGCCGAACGCGTGCACCGGCCGCCCGGCCTCGTGCGCTGGCGCCATCAGGCCGCGCATCGTCGCCTCGAACCGCTCCGGATCCGGCACACCGCCGGCCATGAAGCGCGCCAGGCAATCGGCGGCGTCGACCGCGCGGTAGTGCCCGCGCGCGGCCGCCTGGTCCAGATCGTGGCCCGTGGCCCGCATCCGCGCCCGCAGCGAGGAGCGGTGCGCCGCGGTGGCGATCACCAGCGCGAATTCGCCATGCGCCAGCGCGTGGGCGACGAACCCGCCCAGGGTGTCGAGCAGGCTGCTCTCGTCCTCGTAGACCTGGACGCAATGCTGGCCGTTGGCACAGCTTCCCCAATCGAATGCGAGGCTCTCCGGCCCCTTGCTGGATGACATGTTCAGGGTACCGGCGCGGAACCCGGGGGAACGTAGTCGAGCCGGCGCGAAGGGAACGTCAATGGACACGCCGGCTTTTGCCGGCGGCCCGGGCAACGGCGACAATGGCGGCTTTCCCCGCGAGCGAGCCCGACCATGCCAAGCGCCTCCACGATCCTGTACACGCTCACCGACGAGGCGCCGCTGCTGGCGACCCAATCGCTGCTGCCGGTGGTGGCGGCCTATGCGCGCACCGCCGGGATCTCGGTGGAGACCCGCGACATCTCGCTGGCCGGCAGGATCCTGGCCCGGTTCCCGGAGGCGCTGCGCGAGGACCAGCGCGTCGGCGACGATCTCGCCGAGCTCGGCCGCCTGGCGACCACGCCCGAGGCCAACATCATCAAGCTGCCGAACATCAGCGCCTCGGTGCCGCAGCTCAAGGCGGCGATCGCCGAACTGCAGCAGCAGGGCTACGCGCTGCCAGACTACCCCGAGGAGCCGGCCACCGCGGAGGAAAAGGACGCCAAGGCGCGCTACGACCGGGTCAAGGGCAGCGCGGTGAATCCGGTGCTGCGCGAGGGCAATTCCGACCGCCGCGCGCCGGCCTCGGTGAAGCAGTACGCGCGCAAGCACCCGCACCGCATGGGCGCGTGGTCGCAGGATTCGAAGACCCACGTCGCGCACATGTCCGAGGACGACTTCTACGGCAGCGAGCGCTCGACCACGCTGAAGGCGGCGGCGAGGGTGCGGATCGAGTTCGAAGGCGCCGACGGCAGCCGCGCGGTGCTCAAGGACGCCTTCCCGCTGCAGGCCGGCGAAGTGATCGACGCGGCGACCATGCGCCTGTCCTCGCTGGCCCGCTTCCTGGACGCGCAGATCGCCGACGCGCGCGCGCAGGGCGTGCTGTTCTCGCTGCATCTGAAGGCGACCATGATGAAGGTCTCCGACCCGATCATGTTCGGCGTCGCGGTGCGCGAGTTCTATCGGCCGGTGCTGGAGAAGTACCAGGCGCAGCTCGACGCCGCCGGCTTCGATCCCAACAACGGCATCGGCGACCTGTACGCGCGGTTGCCGGAGCTGCCGGGCGAGGTCGCCGACGCGATCCGCGCCGACATCGCCGCGCTGTACGGGCAGCGCCCGGGCGTGGCGATGGTCAACTCGGACAAGGGCATCACCAACCTGCACGTCCCCAGCGACGTGATCGTCGACGCCTCGATGCCGGCGATGATCCGCGACGGCGGCCGCATGTGGAACGCCGACGGCGCGCTGCAGGACACCAAGGCGGTGATCCCCGACCGCTGCTACGCCGGCATCTACCAGGCGGTGATCGAGGACTGCAAGGCCAATGGCGCGTTCGACCCCGCGACCATGGGCAGCGTGCCGAACGTCGGCCTGATGGCGCAGAAGGCCGAGGAATACGGCTCGCACGACAAGACCTTCCAGCTGTCGCAGGACGGCACCGTGCGCGTGGTGGACGAGGCCGGCCAGGTGCTGCTCGAGCACCAGGTGGCCGCCGGCGACATCTGGCGCATGTGCCAGACGAAGGACGCGCCGATCCGCGACTGGGTGAAGCTGGCCGTGAACCGCGCGCGCCTGTCCGGCACGCCGGCGGTGTTCTGGCTCGATCCGGCGCGCGCGCACGACGCGCAGCTCATCGCCAAGGTCGAGCGCTACCTGGAGGACCACGACACCGACGGCCTCGACGTCCGGATCATGGATCCGGTCGCGGCGATGAAGCACTCGCTCGCACGCATCCGCGCCGGCCAGGACACGATTTCCGTCACCGGCAACGTGCTGCGCGACTACCTCACCGACCTGTTCCCGATCATGGAGCTGGGCACCAGCGCGAAGATGCTGTCGATCGTGCCGCTGATGGCCGGCGGCGGCCTGTTCGAGACCGGCGCCGGCGGCAGCGCGCCCAAGCACGTGCAGCAGTTCCTCGCCGAGAACTACCTGCGCTGGGACTCGCTGGGCGAGTTCCTCGCGCTGGCGGCCTCGCTGGAACACCTGGCCGAGACCACCGGCAACGCGCAGGCGCGGATCCTGGCGGCGGCGCTGGACGCGGCCAACGCGACCTTCCTGGACAACGACAAGTCGCCGACGCGAAAGCTCGGCGGCATCGACAACCGCGGCAGCCACTTCTACCTGGCGCTGTACTGGGCCCAGGCCCTGGCTGCCCAGGACGACGACGCCGCGCTGAAGGCGCGCTTCGCGCCGTTGGCCAAGGCGCTGGCGGACAACGAAGCGAAGATCGTCGGGGAACTGATCGCGGTGCAGGGCCAGCCGGTGGACATCGGCGGTTACTACCGCCCCGACCGCACGCGCATGGCGCAGGCCATGCGCCCCAGCGCGACCTTCAACGCCGCGCTCGGCACGCTGTAACCGCCGCGGCGGCCACGGCCGGCGCCCCGAACAGTCGGGCCGAGGCGCGGCGGTTGCCATAGCGCGGGCCGAAGGCGGCGGCATCGGCAGCCTTGCGCTCGCTGGCGCTTTCGGTGGGGGCGTAGGGCAACGGATAACCGTGCAGCGACAACAGGTCCTGGAAGATGCGGTTCATGGGGGGATCCTCGTCTCGCGGGCGGCGGGCGCCCTGTTGAAGTGGAGACAAGCCTAGGCGCATGATTCGCGCTGAAAAAGCGACATTTCTGCAATCCTGGCTTGAATCCAGTTCAAGGCGAGACCCCGCGATGAGCCGCCTCCCGCTGCACGCCCTGACCGGCTTCGCCGCCGCCGCCCGCAGCGGCAACCTGACCCGCGCCGCGGCCGCGCAACACCTCACCGTGAGCGCGCTCAGCCACCAGATCCGCGGGCTCGAGGAACGCCTCGGCCAGCGCCTGTTCGAGCGCGGCCCGCGCGGGGTGCGCCTCACCGTGGACGGCGAACGCCTGCTGGCCCGGGTCGGGCCGCACCTGGACGCGCTCGCGGAGGCGGTGCGCCCGGTGGCGCCGCGGCGGGAGGACGTGCTCACCATCAGCGTCCTGCCGTCGCTGGCCTCGGCGTGGCTGGTGCCGCGCCTGGGCGGCTTCCTCGCCGCGCATCCGCAACTGCAGGTCAACCTGCTGTCCTCGGAGCGCCTGGTGGACTTCGATCGCGACGCCAGCGTCGACGCCGCCCTGCGCATGGGCCCCGGCACCTGGCCGGGGGTCACCGCCGAGCACCTGCTGGATGAAACCCTGGCGCCGGTGGCCAGCCCCGCCCTGATCGGGCGCATGGGCGGCCTCCCGGCCGACGACGCCGCGCTCGGCGTGTGGCCCTTGCTCGGCGAAAGCGACGCCGCGCACTGGGACACCTGGTTCGCGCGCCATGGCGGGCGCGTGCCGTCGCGCTACATCGCCACCTTCGACGATCTGGAGTCGCTGCACCGCGCGGCGGTCGCCGGCATGGGCGTGGCGCTGGCGCGGCTGGTGCGCTCGCGCACGCTGGTGGAGGCGGGGCAGCTGGTGGTGCTCAGCCACGACCGCCTGCCCAGCGATTTCGCCCATTACCTGGTGTACCCGCCGCGCACCGCGGACCACCCGGGCCTGCTCGCGTTCCGCGAATGGCTGCACGCGCAGGCGCGCGAGGACCGGGGCGCGGGCTGATGCTGGTCGCGTTGAACAAGCCCTACGGCGTGCTGTGCCAGTTCACCGACCGCAGCGTGCCGCCGCGTCCGACCCTGGCCGGCTTCGGCCTGCCGGCCGGCGTGTACCCGGCCGGCCGCCTCGACTTCGACTCCGAGGGGCTGCTGCTGCTGACCGACGACGGCGCGCTGGCGCACCGGCTCACCGATCCGCGGCACAAGCAGCCCAAGACCTACTGGGTGCAGGTGGAAGGCGATCCCGCGGACGCGCAACTGGAGGCCTTGCGCACGGGCGTGGTGCTGAAGGACGGCACGACCCGGCCGGCGCGCGCGCGCCGCATCGAGGCGCCGCCGCTGTGGCCGCGCGACCCGCCGGTGCGCTTCCGCAAGACCGTGCCCGACGCCTGGCTGGAACTGGTCCTGCGCGAGGGCCGCAACCGCCAGGTCCGGCGGATGACCGCCGCGGTGGGGCTGCCGACGCTGCGCCTGGTGCGCGCCGGGATCGGCCCCTGGGCCCTGGACGACCTCGCCCCGGGGGCCTGGCGGGTGCTGGAACCCTGAACGGTTCACGCCGGCTTGCCCGTGATGAACAGGCATCACACGGATTCTGCTAGGGTGGAATTTCGATGCGTCGGCAGGGGGGACGACGCACTGCCATCCCCTGAGTGACGAGACGCGCATGCCACAAGTGGCGATGACGACACCCGGCAGGATCCTCGTGGTCGACGACCAGCCTGCCAACCTGCGCGCGGTCAGCGCGCTGCTCAACCGGCATGGTTGCGAAGTGCTCACCGCCTGCAACGGCGAGGAAGCGCTGGCGCTGGCGACCGCGCAGGTGCCCGACCTGCTGCTGCTGGACATGATGATGCCGGGCATGGACGGCTTCGAGCTGTTGGAGCGGATCCAGCAGCATCCGGAGCTGCGCAAGCTGCCGGTCATCTTCCTCACCGCGGCGCAGGACCGCGAGATGCTGTTGCGCGCGTTCGCGGTCGGCGCGGTGGACTACGTCACCAAGCCGTTCATCCCCGAAGAGTTGCTGGCGCGGGTCACCGCGCACGTCGGCCTCAAGCTCACCCGCGACCGCCTGGAGCGCGTCGCGCGGCAACGCCAGGAACTGGTCAACCTGGTCGCGCACGACCTCAAGAACCCGCTCAGCAGCGTGCTGTTCGCCAGCGACGTGCTGCGCCACGACGGCTGCAAGCCGGAGCGGATCCCGCGCTACCTGGAGATGATCTACGACAGCGCCAGCGACGCGATCGGCTACATCCGCCGCTACCTCGAGACCCAGGCGGAGCGCTCGGGGCCGAAGCGTGCGCACGACGCGCGGACCACGCTGCAGGAAGTGATCGATTGGCTGGTGCAGCGCTACGAGCTGCAACTGGAAAGCCGCGGCGTGCGCATGCAGATCAACGTCCCGGCGGCGAAATGCCACGTCGCGATCGACGGCCTGGTGCTGCGCCAGGTCGCCGAGAACCTGGTCAGCAATGCGATGAAGTACGCCCCGGGCAGCCCGATCGAGCTGTCGGTGCGGACCAGCGCGCCCGGCTTCTGGCAACTGCTGGTCGAGGATCGCGGCCCCGGCGTCGCGCCGGCGCGGCAGCACCAACTGTTCAAGCCGTTCACCCGGCTCAGCGAGAACGATCCGACCGAAGGCCTGTCCAGCGGCCTGGGCCTGTCGTTGGCCAAGCACATCGTGTCCGAGTACGACGGCAACCTCTGGTACGAGGACCGCGAAGGCGGCGGCGCCCGCTTCGTGATCGAGCTGCCCGCCGCCGCCGAGGAATGACCCCGTAGAGCCGACCCTGTAGAGCCGACCCATGGTCGGCTCTCATTCGAGACGGATTACGGAAACCGACGAACGCCAGCCGAGCATGGCTCGGCTGCTACACGCTCGCCTGCTTGCGCGCCCGCGTCGCCTTGCGCGCATGCACGCGCCGCGCCTTGCCGTTGCCGCGGCTCTTGCCGTTGCTACTGGCACCGGTGTCGGCTTCCTCCAGCTTCTTCCGGCGATGCCGCGCCGCCAGCCACAGCAGGCCGGCACCCGCCACCGCGGTGGCGGCGATGGCGGGGTTGCGGCGGACCACGCCGACCGCGGCGCGGCCGCCGGTCTTCAGCGCCGCCAGCGCGGCACCGGTTTCGACCCACTTGATCGCACGGTCGGGCACGGCGCCCTTGAGGCCGTCGCCGACGTGATGGGCGGCGCGCATCGCGCGGTCGGGAAGGGTGGCGAGCATCTGGTTCATGGCTGCGTTCCGGGCTGTGCGACTGGCCCTCACTGTCGGCATCGGGGCGTCGACCCGGCGTGTAGGCGCGCACTCCAATGCGCGCTCCATTCACGTTCCGCGCGGCTTGGCCCGATGCGTCGCGGTCGCGCTCCACGGGTCCTCTGGCCAGGGATGCTTCGGATAGCGGCCCTTCATTTCCCTGCGCACCTCCGGCCAGGTGCGCTCCCAGAAGCCGCGCAGGTCGGCAGTGACCTGCAGCGGGCGTCCGGCCGGGGACAACAGGTGCAACAGCAACGGCACGCGGCCGTCGGCGATGCGCGGCGTCTCGGCCAGACCGAACAGTTCCTGCAGCTTGACCGCGAGCACCGGCGCGCGCGGCGCGCCGTCCGCGTCGAGCGCGTAATCGATCCTGCGCTGCTGGCCCGAGGGCACCTGGATGCGCACCGGCGCGAGCGCATCGAGCGCTTGCCGGGCGCGCCAGTCCAGTCGGCCCTGCAACGCGGCGGCGAAGGCGTCCTCGTCCAGCGCGTCGAGCCGGGTCTTGCCGGCGAAGGCCGGCAGCAACCAGGCGTCGAGGGTGGCGAGCAATGCCGCGTCGGCGAAGTCCGCCCAGTCGGCGGTGCGCTCCGGCAGCCACGCGCGCAGCGACTGCACCCGCGCGCGCCACTGGCGCAGGCCTTCGCTCCAGGGCAGGGCGTCGAGCCCGAGCTCGCGCACCGCTTCCACCAATGCCGGCGCGGCGAGCGCCGGGTCGACGCGGCCGGCCGGGCGGGCGTCGAGCACGATCCGGTCGAAGCGTGTTTCACGCAGGGCGAGCAGCGCGCGCCGTTGCGGATCCCAGCGCACGTGGTCGGCTTCGCTGAAGCGGTCAGGCCATTCGCGGCGCAGGCGCGCCTCGTCCAGTGGCGCGGCGCGCAGGATCCGTGCGTCCTTCGCCTCGAAGCGCAACTCGCTGGCCACGATCCACGGTTCGCCGAGCAGGGCGCTGTCTTCGGCAAGGCGCGCCATGCGCCCGTTCGCGAGCGGGTAGCGCAACCGGTCCTGGGCGTGGACGTGGCCGATGCGGTCGGGGAAGGCATGCAGCAGCACGTCGCCCAGCGCGTGCGCGGGCAGGTCCGCGGGCGGTGGCGCGGGGACGCGCAGGCGGCGGCGCCATTGCTTCGCCGCGGCGTCGATCGCGGCCAGCGCGGAGCGCGAGGCGTCCTGCGGCGTGCGCCCGGCACGGAAGCCGGCCAACGCCTGCCAGCGCGCGGCGAGGGCGTCGCTGCGGCCGCTGCCGCCCTTGAGCGGATCGCGCGCCTCGAGCAGTGCGGCCAGGTCGCAGGCCAGCGCGCGCTCGACGTCGTCGCCTGCCACCACCAGCATCGCCGCAAGCCGCGGATGGGTGCCGAGCGCGAGCATGCGCCGGCCGCGCGCGGTGGGCGCGTCGCCGTCCAGCGCGCCGAGCTGGCGCAACAAGTCGCGTGCGGCCGCGAGCGCCCCGGCGGGTGGCGGATCGGGAAAGCGCAGGTCGTCACTGCCCCAGGCCGCCAGTTCCAGCGCCAGCCCGGCCAGGTCCACCTGCGCCAGCTCGGGACGGCGTTGCGGTTCCAGCCGCTGCGATTGCGGCCACAGCCGGTATGCCCAGCCCTCCGCGACGCGGCCCGCGCGGCCGGCGCGCTGGTCGGCCGAGGCCTGCGACACCGGCACCAGGTCCAGGCGCGAGAACCCCGAGTTCGGATCGAAACGCGGCTCGCGCGCGAGACCGGTGTCCACGACGATGCGCACGCCGGGCAGGGTGACGCTGGATTCGGCGACGTTGGTCGCGAGCACCACCCGCCGCCGCCCGTCCGCCGCCGGTTGCAGGACCCGCGCCTGCTGCTCGACCGGCAGTTCGCCGTGCAGTTCCAGCACCTCGACACCGGCGCCGGCAAGGCCCTGGAGCGCGGCGGCCGCGCGCGCGATCTCGCGACGCCCCGGCAGGAAGACGAGCGCGTCGCCCGGATGTTCCGCCACCGCGTGCGCCACCGCGCGGCGCACCTGGTGTTCCAGCGCCTCGTCGCGTCGCGCCGGGAAGTGCGCCACCTGCACCGGGAAGCTGCGCCCGGCACTGGACAGCCGCGGCGCGTCGAGCCATTCCGCCAGGCGCGCGCCGTCCAGCGTCGCCGACATCACCATGATGCGCAGGTCCTCGCGCAGCCCGGCCTGCACGTCCAGTGCCAGTGCCAGGCCAAGGTCGCCGGCCAGGTGGCGCTCGTGGAATTCGTCGAACAGCAGCGCGCCGATCCCCTCCAGCGTCGGATCGTCCTGCAGCATGCGGGTGAGGATGCCCTCGGTGACGACTTCGATCCGGGTGCGCGCGGAGACCTGGCGGTCGAAGCGGATCCGGTAGCCGACCGTTTCACCCACGGACTCGCCGAGCTGGCGCGCCATGAAACCCGCGGCGGCGCGCGCGGCCACGCGCCGCGGCTCCAGCATCACCAGCTTGCGTCCCCGCAGCCACGCCTCGTCGAGCAGCGCCAACGGCACCTGGGTGGTCTTGCCCGCCCCCGGCGGCGCCTCCAGCACCAGCCGCGGATGCGCCGCCAGCGACGCGCGGATCTCCGGCAGCAGCGGCGAAATCGGAAAACCTTCCATCGGCGAAGGATAATCTCCCGTCTCCCGTCTCCCGTCTCCCGAAATGAACCTCATCGACATCGGCGCCAACCTGGCCCACGACAGCTTCGACCACGACCGCGACGCGGTGCTGCAGCGCGCGCGCGCGGCGGGGGTGGTGCAGATGGTGGTCACCGGGGCGTCGCGCGAAGGCTCCCCGCGGGCACTGGCGCTGGCGCAGGCCCATCCCGGGGTGCTGTTCGCGACCGCGGGCGTCCATCCGCACCACGCCAGCGAATACACCGCCGAATGCGACGCCGAACTGCGCGCGCTGCACCGGGCGCCGGAGGTGGTCGCCGTGGGCGAATGCGGGCTCGACTATTTCCGCGACTTCTCGCCGCGCCCCGCGCAGCGTCGCGCGTTCGAGTTCCAGCTCGGGATCGCCGCCGACCTGCGCGCGGAAGGCCGCGGCAAGCCGCTGTTCCTGCACCAGCGCGACGCGCACGCGGATTTCATGGCGGTGATGCGCGACTTCCGCGACCGGATCGGGCCCGCGGTGGTGCACTGCTTCACCGGCACCCGCGAAGAGCTGTTCGACTACCTGGACCAGGACTGGCACATCGGCATCACCGGCTGGCTGTGCGACGAACGCCGCGGCCAGCACCTGCGCGAGCTGGTGAAGCACATCCCCGCCGGGCGGCTGATGATCGAGACCGACGCGCCCTACCTGCTGCCGCGCACGGTGCGGCCGCAACCCTCGCACCGGCGCAACGAGCCGATGTACCTGGCGCACATCGTCGAGGAACTCGCCCGCGACCGCGGCGAACCGGTCGACGCCACCGCCGCCGCCTCCACCGCCACCGCCCGCGCCTTCTTCAACCTGCCCGCACCGCCCGCGATCGTGTAGCGCCCGAGCCATGCTCGGGCGACACTGGAAAAAGAAAGCCGACCATGGGTCGGCTCTACGGCTCAGGTCGCCACGTCCGCACACCCCACCAGCCGCTCACCCCCCTCCACCACCACTTCCGCGCGCCACGCATGCTCCCCTTCGGCGTTGTCGCAGCGCTCGCGCACCAGGGTGACCGTGACCGGAAGGTCGCCGGCGTCGCCGCCGTACAGCGTGCCCGCCAGCACATGGGTGCGCGGCGACATGCCGGCGCGCAGGCGGTCGTAGACCAGGGTGGCATTGCGCACGCCCAGACCGTTGCGTTGCAGGCGCGCCGACAGGCGCATTCCCTCGGTGCCTTCGGCCTGCATCCGCCAGCCGTCGCCGAGCGCGCGGAATGCGGGCACCGGACTGAGCTCGTCGACCTGGTCGGCTCCGAGCTTGCCACTGGCACCTGGCGGCAGGGTCTGCATCACGGGGTCCGCCGCCGGCCCGGCCTCGTCCACGCCCGGCGCGCAGCCGCCGAGCCACGACGCGAACGCGAGGACGACGATGGACAGGCGCATGGCCGGGGTCTCCTGGTCCGGGCTTGCCGCCGTTATACGCCTCAGCTGCGCAGGCCGGTACCGCGGCGCAGCAGCCACAGCGACAACGCCGCGAGCACCACCACGAACGCCAGCATCAACCCGTAGGCCACGCCCAGGCCGACGTCGCTGGTGCCGAGCAGGCCGTAGCGGAACGCGTTGACCATGTAGAAGATCGGGTTCGCGTGGGTCATCGCCTCGGCCCAGCCGGGCAGCAGCCGCACCGAATAGAACACGCCGCCCAGGTAGGTGAGCGGGGTCAGGATGAACACCGGGACGATGGCGACGTCGTCGAACTTCTTCGCGAACACCGCGTTGATGAAGCCGGCCAGCGAGAAGATGGTGGCGCCGAGCAGCACCGTGGTCACCGTCACCAGCGGATGCGGGATGCGCACGGTGGTGAACAGCATCGCGATCGCCAGCACGATCACCCCGACCATCAGCCCGCGCAGCACCGCGCCGGCGACGTAGCCGCCGAGGATCACCCAGTCCGGCATCGGGCTGACCAGCAGCTCCTCGACATGGCGCCCGAACTTGGCGCCGAAGAAGCTGGAGGAGATGTTGCCGTAGCTGTTCTGGATCACGCTCATCATCACCAGGCCGGGGACGATGAAGTCCATGTAGCGGATCCCGTCCATCTCGCCGACGCGCGAGCCGATCAGCCCGCCGAAGATCAGGAAGTACAGGGTCATGGTGATCGCCGGCGGGATCAGGGTCTGGGTCCAGATCCGCAGGATCCGGCTGATCTCGCGCCGGGCGATGGTGCCCAGCGCGATCCAGTGGCGGCTGGCGATGCTGCGCCCCGCGGGCATTTCGCTGGCGCTCATGCCGCCGCCCTCCCGCCGCGGGCGGGTCCGGTTTCGCCTTCGCCCTGGCCGGTCAGGCGCACGAACAGCTCCTCCAGCCGGTTGGTCCGGTTGCGCATCGAGCGCACCCGGATCCCGGCCTCGCTGAGCCGGGCGAAGATGCCGTTGAGGTCCATCGCCCGCGGCATTTCCAGCACCAGCGTGCTGCTGTCGCGCGCGGAGAGCGTGGTGCCGGCGATCTCCGGCAGCGGCGCCGGCAGCTCGCCGTCGATGTCGAGGACGAAGCCCTCCACGTCGAGCTTGGCCAGCAGCGCGCGCATCGGTCCCTGCTCGACGATCGTGCCGTGGTCGATGATCGCCAGGTGCCGGCACAGGCTCTCGGCTTCCTCGAGGTAATGCGTGGTGAGGATGATCGTGGTGCCGGCGGCGTTGATCTCGCGCAGGTCGCGCCACATGCCGCGGCGGATCTCGATGTCCACGCCCGCGGTCGGCTCGTCCAGGATCAGCAGGCGCGGGCGGGTCATCATCGCCCGGGCGATCATCAGCCGGCGCTTCATGCCGCCGGAAAGCGTGCGCGACATCTTGTGCGCCTTGTCCCAAAGCTGCGCGCGGCGCAGTTCCTGCTCGGCGCGCTCGAGCGCCTCGCGCCGCGGGATGCCGTAGAAACCGGCGTAGTTCACCAGGATGTCGAGCGGCTTCTCGAACATGTTGAAGTTGACTTCCTGCGGCACCAGCCCGAGCTCGCGCATTGCCGCGCCGCGCTGGCTGGCGATGTCGGTGCCGAACACGCGCACCTCGCCGGAGGTCTTGTTCACCAGCGAGCTGACGATGCCGATCAGCGTCGACTTGCCGGCGCCATTGGGGCCGAGCAGGGCGAAGAAATCGCCGGGGGCGACGCTGAGCGACACGCCCTTGAGCGCGGTCACGCCGTTGTCGTAGGTCTTGCGCAGGTCCTGGACCAGCAGTGCGGGGGTCATGGGGGCTTCCAAGGCCGCGGCGCGCGCGGCGAAGCCTTTAGTATAGGCAGGTGGCCATCGTCCAATTCCCCCTCAGGCTCGCCGCGCGACGGATGCTCGCGCCGAGCGTCGCCCACCTCGGCTTCGTCCGGGACGATGGCCAGGCATTGGACTTCGTTCCGGGACAATTCCTGCAGGTGCACTTCCATTACGGCGACGGCACGCCGACCCGGCGCTCGTATTCGCTGGCGACCCGGCGTGAACAGGCGCTGGGCCCGGAGGCGACGATCGAGATCGCGGTCAGCTACGTCGCCGGCGGCGCCGCCACGGCCCTGTTCGAAGGGCTCGAGCTCGGCGACCGGATCCAGGCCAGCGGCCCGTTCGGCCGCTTCTGCCTGCAGCCCGCCGACGACAACGCGCGCTACCTGCTGATCGCCACCGGCACCGGCGTCACCCCGTACCGGGCGATGCTGCCGCAACTGTCGGCGCTGATCGCCGAACGCGACATCCAGGTGGTGCTGCTGTTCGGCGCGCGCAGCCCGGCCGAGCTGTTGTACGGCGACGAATTCCGCGCCTTCGCCGATGCGCACCCGGAACATTTCCGGTTCGTGCCCTGTTTCTCGCGCGAGTTGCCGGAGGTGCCGCACCCGGACGTGCGCCACGGCTACGTGCAGCAGTTCCTGCCCGAATTCGCGCCCGATCCCGCGCGCGACATCGCCTACCTGTGCGGCAACCCGAACATGGTGGATGCCTGTTTCGAGGCGCTGAAGGAGGCCGGGCTGGAGGTGAAGGCGATCCGGCGGGAGAAGTACGTCAGTTCGAAGTAGGGAATGAGGGGAATGAAGGGAATGGGGAATGCAGCACGCCCCCTCATTCCCCTCACCTGTAAAGCGCCCTTGACAGTCCATCCCGGCCGCCCCTATTCTCCTGTCAAGCTCCCTTGACAGGCATCCCGTGAAACTCCCGCCGCTGGCCACCTTCATCCTCGGCTGTGTGCTGCTCCTGGTCGCGCTCGCGCTGCCGCACTTCGTCGCCGTCCCGGACATCGCCCGGGGCCTGCTGTTCGGCCTGGCGATCGGCGCCATGTTCGCCGGCCTGTACCGGCGCTGGGTCCCGGACGGCTGCGACAGCGCCCCGCCGGCACTGCGCCGCCGCTACCTGCGCGAGTTCCTGCCGCCGATGCTGGGCTACCTGGTCGCGCTGGTGATCTCGCTGACCCTGCTGAAGACGGTCGAGGCCGAATGGCTGCGCGCGCTGGTCGCGCTGCTGCCGCTGCCGCCGATCGGCTTCGCCTTGCGCGCGATCGTGCGCTACATCCGCGACACCGACGAGCTGCAGCGGCAGATCGAACTGGAGGCGGTGAGCATCGCCACCGCGCTGGTCTCCATGCTGTACCTGGCCGGCGGCTTCCTGCAGGCAGCCAAGGTGATCGACATCCCGTCCAGCGCGGCCATGATCTGGGTGTTCCCGCTGATCTGCGCGGTGTACGGCCTGGCGAAGGCGCTCGTCGCCCGCCGCTTCCGCTGAGCGCGCCATGGACAGCCGCATTCGTGAATTGCGCGAGCGCTTCGGCTGGTCGCAGGGCGAACTGGCCGAGCGCCTGGAGGTCTCGCGCCAGACCGTGAACGCGATCGAGACCGGCAAGTACGACCCGAGCTTGCCGCTGGCCTTCCGCCTGGCGCGCCTGTTCGGCGAACCCATCGAAGCGATCTTCTTTCCAGAAGGGGAATGACACCCATGCAACGCAAGACCAGGCTGGTGGTCGCGATCCTGCTTGCCGCAGGCATCTTCGGCTACCGCTACTACCAGGACCGCGCTGCCGCCGGCGGCGACGGCGAGAAGCCGGCGCAGGCGACGACGGCCGCCGCGGACGCGCCACCGGCGCAACCCCTGATGTTCGGCAGCATCGCGTTCGAGCCGTGCACGCTGTCGCCGCAGTTCGGCCCGGCCAGCGTCGCCGCGCAGTGCGGCCGCCTGGCCGTGCCGGAGAACCCGGCGGCGCCCGACGGACGCAAGATCGAGCTCGCGATCGCCTGGGTGCAGGCCGACGACGAGGGCGAACTGGCGCCAGACCCGGTGTTCATGCTCGCCGGCGGCCCCGGCCAGTCGGCCAGGCAGACCTTCCCCCAGGTCGCGCCCGCGTTCGCCAAGGTCCTCGACCACCGCAACGTGATCCTGGTGGACCAGCGCGGCACCGGCGGCTCGAATCCGCTCAAGTGCGACTTCGGCGACAACGCCCTCGCGCTCGAGACCCCCGAGGCGGCGCGCGCGGCCACCGAGCGCTGCCGCGACGAACTGTCGAAGCACGCCGACCTGCGCTTCTACACGACCACCGACGCGGTCCGCGACCTCGACGCGGTGCGCCAGGCGCTGGGCGTCGACAAGGTGAACCTGGTCGGCGTGTCCTACGGCACGCGGGTCGCCCAGCAGTACGCCATGCGCCACCCGGCGCACACGCGGGCGCTGGTGCTCGACTCGGTGGCGCCGAACGAACTGATCCTCGGCAACGACTTCGCCACCAACCTCGAGCAGGCGCTGGACCTGCAGTTCGCGCGCTGCGAGGCGACCGATGCCTGCACCGCCAACCTCGGCCACCCGCGCGCCAACCTCGACGCGCTGATGGCGCGGCTGCGCGCGGATCCGCCGCGGGTGCGCTATCGCGACGCCGCCACCGGCAAGTCCGTGGAGGACACGCTGGAGCCGGAGCGCGTGGCCGCGGTGATGCGCATGTACGCCTACGTGCCGATGCTGTCGGCGCTGCTGCCGCTGCAACTGCACGAGGCGATCGAGGGCCGCTACGACGGGCTGATGGCGCTGTCGAAGATGCTTGGCGAGAGCATCGGCGACCAGATGGCGATGGGCATGCAGCTTTCGGTCGTGTGCACCGAGGACGCGGCCGGGTTCCGCGCCGATCCGGCGGCCGAGGGCACGCTGCTGGGCAACCTGTTCTCCGAATTCCTCGGCGCGCAGTGCGAGGCCTGGCCGAAGGGCGGGATGCCGGCGGACTTCCACCAGCCGCTGTCCACCGACGTGCCGACACTGGTCCTGGAAGGCGAGTTCGATCCGGTCACCCCGCCGCGCTACGGCGAGCAGGTGGTCGAGCACCTGCCCAACGGGCGCCTGCTGGTGCTCAAGGGCCAGGGCCACAACGTGATCGGCGCCGGCTGCATGCCGGAGCTGTTCGGCCAGTTCATTGCCACCGCGGATGCGAAGGCGCTGGATGCCAGCTGCCTGGACGACCTCGACTACGTGCCGCCCTTCACTTCGTTCAACGGCTGGGAGCCCTGAGTCCCATGATCATTGCAGAACACCTGCGCAAGACCTTCCCGGGCAAGGGCAAGGACAAGACCCGCGTGGTCGCGGTCGACGATGTCGGCTTCGAGGCCCGCGACGGCGAGATCACCGGCCTGCTCGGCCCCAACGGCGCCGGCAAGACCACCACCCTGCGCATGCTCTATACGCTGATGAAGCCGGAGAGCGGGCGGGTGCTGGTGGAGGGCAAGGACGTGTCCGCCGATCCGGAGGCCGCGCGCCGCGCGCTCGGCGTGCTGCCCGACGCCCGCGGCGTGTACAAGCGCCTCACCGCGCGCGAGAACATCCGCTACTTCGGCGAGCTGCACGGCATGTCGCCGGCGGCGATCGACGCGCGCACCAAGGTGCTGGCCGAGGCGCTGCAGATGCACGACTTCCTCGACCGCCAGACCGAAGGCTTCTCCCAGGGCCAGCGCACCAAGACCGCGATCGCGCGCGCCCTGGTCCACGACCCGCGCAACGTGATCCTGGACGAGCCGACCAACGGCCTGGACGTGATGACGACCCGCGGGCTGCGCGAGTTCCTGCGCGAACTGCGCGCGGAGGGCCGCTGCGTGATCTTCTCCAGCCACATCATGCAGGAGGTCGCCGCGCTGTGCGACCGCATCGTGGTGATCGCGCAGGGCCGGGTGGTCGCCGACGGCAGCGCCGACGCGCTGCGCGCGCAGACCGGCCACGACAACCTCGAGGACGCTTTCGTCCAGCTCATCGGATCCGAAGAAGGACTGCACGCATGAAGACGATGATGATCGTCTGGTGGAAGGAACTGCGGGAACTGGTGCGCGACCGGCGCACGCTGATGCTGAGCCTGCTGATGGGCCCGATCCTGGCCCCGGTGCTGGTGATCGGCCTGGCCACGCTCGGCGAGAGCAAGGTGCGCGACCAGATGGCCGAGCCGCTGGAGATCGCGATCGTCGGCGCCGAACACGCGCCCAACCTGGTCGCGTGGCTGCAGGGCCAGGGCATCGAGCGCAAGGAAGTCGCCGACCCGGACGCGGCGATCCGCTCGCAGGCCGAGGACGTGTACCTGCGCATCGACGAGGGCTTCGGCAAGGACTGGCGCGCGGGCACGCCGGCACTGGTCGAACTGGTCCACGACTCGACCCGGCGGGACTCTGCGATCCCGATCAAGCGGCTGGAGACGGCGCTGCAGAACTACAGCCGCCAGGTCGGCGCATTGCGCCTGCTGGCGCGCGGGATCAACCCGGGCGTGGCCGCGCCGCTGACCGTGTCGCGCAAGGACCTGTCCACGCCGGAAGCGCGCGGGGCCACCATCGCCGCGATGATGTTGCCGTACATGCTGATCCTGTTCGCGTTCCTCGGTTGCATGCAGCTGGTGCTGGACACGACCGCGGGCGAGCGCGAGCGGCAGTCGCTGGAACCGCTGCTGGCCACGCCGGCTTCGCGCGGCTCGATCGTCAGCGGCAAGATCGCCGCCGCCTGCACCCTCGGCGTCGCCGCGCTGCTGCTGACCCTGCTCGGGTTCAAGTTCGGCGCCTCGATCGCCGGCGGGATCTCGCGGCAGATGGCGGTGAGCGGCTCCGCGATCGGCATGATGATGCTGATCCTGCTGCCGATGGTGTTCTTCGGCGGGACCCTGCTGACCGTGATCGCCGCCGGCGCCAAGTCGGTCAAGGAAGCGCAGAGCTACATGGGCGTGCTGGTGCTGCTGCCGATGATCCCGACGCTGATCCTGATGGTGAACCCGGTCAAGAACCAGCTGTGGATGTTCGCGGTGCCGTTCCTGTCGCAGAACCAGATGCTGCTGAAGGTGATCCGCGGCGAGGCGATCGGCGGCGCGCAATGGCTGGTGTACCTGGCCGCCGGGCTCGCGATTCCCGCGCTGCTGTGGCTGGTCGCGGTGCGCCGCTACCACCAGGAGAAGCTGGCGGTTTCGGCCTGACAAAAAGGGGCGCAAGCGCGCCCCTCATCCGCCCCTTCGGGGCACCTTCCCCCCGCGTGCGGGGAGAAGGCGTTTGCAACGTCAGTTCGCCGGCTTGAACTCGATCTTGCGCCGCGAGGTCACCGGCGAGCTCACCGGCTGGAAGCGCCAGCGGTTGACCGCGGACAGCGCGGCGCGGTCGAACACCCGCGGCGGCGAGGCGTTGACCACGCGAGCCGACGTCACGGTGCCGTCGGTGCCGACGGTGAACTCGACCTCCACCTCGCCGGCCCGGCGACGGCGCTGGGCCTCGCGCGGATACTCCGGCGCCGGCAGGCTGATCGGGCGCAAGGTGGTGTTGGCCACCGGGCGCTGCGGCGGCGGCGCGGCCGGCTGCGTGGCCGGGCTCGACGCCTGCTGCGAAGGCGCGGCCGGCTGCGTGCGGGCCGGCGCCGACTGCGCGGCCTCGCGCTGCGCGGCGGCCTGCCGTTCGGCCTCCTGCTGGCGGGCAAAGGCTTCGGCGGCTTCCTTCTGCGCCTGCTGCTGCTCGGCGATGCGCTGCTTCTCCAGTTCGGCCTGGCGGCGGATCTCCTCCTCGGCCGCAAGCTGCTCCTGCTTGGCGCGTTCCGCGGCGGCGGCGCGGCCGTCGGTGATCGACTTCTGCAGGCGCGCCAGCGCCGGGTGCTTGCCGTCGGCCTTCTCGAGCAGCGCGTACAGGCGCTGCGCTTCATCGAAGTCGTTGCGGTTGATGCTCTGCTCGGTGGCGATCAGCGCGTACGGCAGCAGGTCGGTCAGCGCGCTGGACACGGCCGGGTCGTTGGGCTGCTTGTCGCGCAGCGCCAGGTAGTACTCCATGGCATTGTCGCCTTCCGGCGCGTACAGCCGCTGCTGGCGCAGGGCCTGGCCCGCGGCGTCGCGCAGCTGCTCCGGCGTCATCGTGGTGACCTTGTCGGCCACGGCCGGCTTCTGCTCGGTGGCCGCTGCCTGGCTGGCCTCGGTCCCCGCCTCGGCCGCCGTTTCCCCCGCTTGCTCCTTCTTGCACCCCGCGAATGCGAGGGACACCAGGACTATGGCGCCGATCCGGATCAGGGCCGGTCGCGCCTCATGGTTGACGAACAACATCTGGAAGCTCCCCTTGCCGTGCTGTGCGCGCACGTGCCCCTAAGGACGCGACACCGGGCGCGATTTGTCAACTCCCCCGGGGGCCGGGAACGGCCGCCGGCGCTACTTGCCGATGCAGAAGGTGGAAAAAATGTGACCGAGTAGCGCATCCGGGACCACCCGGCCGGTGACCTCGCCGAGCGCGTCGTGGGCCAGTCGCAGGGATTCGGCGGCCAGGTCGAGGCTGCCGGCGTCCAGCATCGCGGCGGCCGCCTTCAGTTCGGCGGCGGCCCGGCGCAGCGCATCCACCTGGCGGGCGCGGGCCGAGAACGCCCCCTCGCTCGCCTCCCCGGCCTCGGCCAGGGCGAATTCGCGCAGCCGCGCATGCAGGCGGTCGAGTCCCTCGCCGCTGCGCGCCGACAGCCTCAGCACGCCCTCGGGCGGCGGCGGCGCGTCGGCCGGCAACAGGTCGGCCTTGTTGTGCACCCAAAGTTGCCGCGGCAGCACCGCGAGCGCAGTGGCGACCGCCGCGTAACCCTCGTGCGGGGCACGCGCGTCCACCACCACGATTGCCAGGTCGGCGCGCTCCAGCTCGGCGCGCGCGCGGCGCATGCCTTCGCGCTCGATCGCGTCGCCGCCCTCGCGCAGGCCGGCGGTGTCGACCAGGGTCAGTTCCAGGCCGTCGGCGCGGATGGTCTCGACCAGCAGGTCGCGGGTGGTGCCGGCGACGTCGGTGACGATCGCGCGGTCGCTGCCCGACAGCGCGTTGAGCAGCGAGCTCTTGCCCGCGTTCGGCGGGCCGACGATCACCGCGTGCAGCCCGTCGCGCAGGCGGCGGCCGCGTTCGGCGTCCTCGAGCAGCGCGACCAGGTCGGCGAACACGCGCTCCAGGCCGGCCGACAAGGCCTTGCCGCCTAGGGTCTCCAGCGGCTCGTCGGCGAAGTCGATCGCCGCTTCCAGCTGCACGCGCAGCGCCAGCAACGCGTCGGCGACAGCCTCCACCCGGCGCGAGAACGCGCCCTCCAGCGAGCGCCGCGCCGCGCGCGCCGCGCGCAGGTCGGACGCGGCGACAAGGTCGGCGATCGCCTCCGCCTGGGCCAGGTCGAGCTTGCCGTGGTGGAAGGCGCGTTCGCTGAATTCGCCCGGCCGGGCCATGCGCGCACCCAGTTCGCAGCAGCGCGCGAGCAGGCGCTGCAGCAGCACCGGGCTGCCGTGCGCCTGCAGTTCGACCACGTCCTCGCCGGTGAAGCTGCGCGGGGCGACGAAGCGCAGCAGCAGGCCGTCGTCGATCACGCTGCCGTCGGCTTCGCGGAAATGCACGCGGGCGGCCTGCCGCTCCGGCGGCAGGCGACCGCACAGCGCGCGGGCGATGTCGCCACTGCCCGGGCCGGACAGGCGGACGATGCCGACGCCGGCGGCGCCGGCGGCGGTGGCGATGGCCGCGATGGTGTCGTTGCCGTCCATCGCCGCCCCGGGCTCAGCCCGCCTTGGCCGCCTTGCCCTGGCCGGGCGCGGCCGGCTTGTCGCCGTACTTGCGCAGCATGTACCACTGCTGCAGCAGGCCGAGGCTGCCGTTGGTCACCCAGTACAGCACCAGGCCGGCCGGGAAGAAGGCGAACATGACGCCCATCGCCACCGGCATGTACTGCATCATCTTGCGCTGCATCGGGTCGGCGATCGGGGTCGGGGTCAGCTTCTGCGTGGCCCACATCACCGCGATGTTGATCGCCGGCAGGATGAAGTACGGGTCGGGCGCGGTCAGGTTCTGGATCCAGCCCATCCACGGCGCCTGGCGCAGCTCCACCGACTCCAGCAGCGTGTAGTACAGCGCAAGGAAGATCGGCATCTGCACCAGCAGCGGCAGGCAGCCGCCGACCGGATTGATCTTCTCCTTCTTGTACAGCTCCATCATCGCCATCTGGAGCTTCTGCTTGTCGTCGCCGTAGCGCTCCTTGAGTTGCTCGATGCGCGGCTGGAACTTGCGCATCTTCGCCGCCGACTTGTACTGCGCCGCGGACAGCGGGAACAGCAGCGCCTTGACGATCACCACCAGGCCGATGATCGACCAGCCCCAGTTGTGGAACAGGCCGTGCAGGAACGCGAGCACCGAGAACAGCAGCTCGGCGATCCAGGCCAGCCAGCCGAAGCGACTGAAGTCGACCGCGCGCTCCAGGCCCTGCACGTCCTGCGTGGCGATCGCCTTGACCAGCTTCGGGCCGACCCACAGTCGCGCGCTGGTGTCGGCGCTCGCGCCCGGCGCGACCGCCAGGCCGGGGCCGAGCTCGCGGATCAGCGCCTGCTTGCCCTTTGCCGGCGACGCCAGCGAGAAGGTGCTGCGGTCCTGCGCCTCCGGGATCCACGCGGTGAAGAAGTGGTGCTGGAGCATCGCGATCCAGCCGCCGGTGACTTCCTTGTGCAGCGGGCCGTCCTCGAGGAAGTCGTCGAACTTGCGGCGTTCGAACTTGTCCTGCGCGGTGAACCAGGTGGCGCCGTGGAAGCTGTACGACTCGGGGTGGGTGAAGCCGCCCTGGACCTTCGGCGGCACCCGCACGAGCTGGCGGTAGACATAACCCTGCCACGGCTCGCTGCCCTGGTTGGTGACCGTGTCGTGCACGCGCACGGCGTAATCGCCGCGCTGGAAGGTCCAGGTACGGCGGATGCTGATGCCGTCGGGGCCGGTCCATTCGAACGGCACCGTCAGCGTGTCCTGGCCGGGGGCCAGCGTGTACGCGCGCTGTGCGCCGACCGGGCGGAAGCCTTCATGGGTCGGCGCCGGGTCGCCGTTGCTGACCCAGCCGCTCTGCGCCTGGTAGAAGTGCTCGGTATCGGCGGCGAACAGGCGCACCGGCTCGGCGCCGGGCTCGGTGGTCTGCGGGTAGTCGAGCAGGTCGGCCTGGCGCATCGCGCCGCCGTCCAGCACCACGCGCAGCACGTCGGTGGTCACGGTCACGGTCGGCGCGCCCGCCGTGGGCGCATTCCCCGCGGCGGGGGCCGACATCGCCGGGGCCGCCGCCTCGAGCTTCGGGACGCCGCCGCTGGCCAGGTCCGGCACCGTGTCGCTGGCATCGCCCGCCGCGGGCTGCACGGCCTGCGGGCCATCGGCCGGCGCCGGTGCGACCTGGTCCTTCGACCAGGCCATGTACAACAGCGTCGCCACGACGAGCCAGGCGAAGATCAGGAAGGTGCGGGTCTGGTTCATGGACTGCGCGATCTCGGGTCAGCCGGCCATTGTGCCGGGCGGGTCTTGGGGGGGCAACGCGCCGGCGCGGCGCAACAGCGCATCGAACGCCGCGCGCAGTTGCGCATTGGGCAGCGCGGCGGCGGGCTTGCGCGCGACCACGACGTAGGCACCGGGCGCGAGCGCCGAGCGGCGCTCGCGGAACTGCTCGCGCAGGTTGCGCTTGATCCGGTTGCGGACCACGGCGCGCGGGTCGACCTTGCGCGACACGGCCAGGCCGAGCCGCGGCGGCGCGCCGTCGCGCAGCCAGTGCAGGCTCAGTTCCGGCGTGCTGGTGCGCCGCGCGCCGTCGAACACGCGCGCGAAATCCGCGCTCGCCCGGATCCGGGCGGCGCGGGGAAACGTGTGCAGCGAAGGCATCGGCCGGCGGAAGCGGCCGCCGCGATCAGGCGGACAGGCGCTTGCGGCCCTTGGCACGACGACGGGCCAGGACCTTGCGGCCATCGGCGGTCGCCATGCGGGCACGGAAGCCGTGGTCGCGCTTGCGCTTGAGGTTGCTGGGCTGGAAGGTGCGCTTGGTGGCCATGGTGGGGCTCGTGCGGGATAAGCGACGGAAAAGACTGGAAATCATAGCGGTCGCGGGGCCTTGCGGTCAAGCATGGTCCCGGTCCGCGCGCCGCGATGGTACGCTGGCCGGACCCGTCTTTCCGGAAGGCGCGCTGCGCAGGCAGCGCGCCCGCATACTGTGTCCATGGATGCCTGGCCCCGCTGTCTCGAGCGCCTCGAAGCCGAATTCCCGGCCGAGGACGTGCACACCTGGCTGAAGCCGCTGCAGGCCAGCCCGCGGGACGACGCCTGGGTGCTGTACGCCCCCAACGCCTTCGTGATGGAAGAGGTCCGGGCCCGCTACCTGGACCGGATCCGCGAGTTGCTGGCGCACTTCGCCGGCACGCCCGAAGTCAGCCTGGAGATCGGTTCGCTGCCGCGCGCCGCGGCGGCGCCCGCGGCGGCCACCGCCGGCCGCCCCGCCCCGGCCGGCGCGTCGGCGGAGCCCTTCCAGGGCCACCTCGACAGCCACTACACCTTCGAGAACTTCGTCGAGGGCCGCAGCAACCAGCTCGGCCGCGCCGCCGCCTGGCAGGCCGCGCAGAAGCCGGGCGACCGCGCACACAACCCGCTGCTGCTGTACGGAGGCACCGGCCTGGGCAAGACCCACCTGATGTTCGCTGCCGGCAACGCCATGCGCGCCAACAACCCGGGCATGCGGGTGATGTACATGCGCTCGGAGCAGTTCATGAGCGCCTTCACCAAGGCGCTGTACGACAAGACCAGCGGCGGCATGGAGGCGTTCAAGCGCCAGTTCCAGGGCATCGACGCGCTGCTGATCGACGACATCCAGTTCTTCGCCGGCAAGGACCGCACGCAGGAGGAGTTCTTCCACACCTTCAACGCGCTGTTCGACGGCAAGCAGCAGATCATCCTCACCTGCGACCGTTACCCGCGCGAGGTCGAAGGCCTGGAGCCGCGGCTGAAGTCGCGCCTGGGCTGGGGGTTGTCGGTGGCGATCGACCCGCCCGATTTCGAGACCCGCGCGCAGATCGTGCTGTCCAAGGCGGCCGAACGCGGCACCGTGATCCCCGAGGACGTGGCGTTCCTGATCGCGAAGAAGATGCGCTCGAACGTGCGCGACCTGGAGGGCGCGCTCAACACCCTGGCGGCGCGGGCCAACTTCACCGGCCGGGCGATCACCCAGGAGTTCGCCCAGGAGACGCTGCGCGACCTGTTGCGGGCGCAGCAGCAGGCGATCGGCATCGCCAATATCCAGAAGGTCGTGGCAGACTACTACGGCCTGCAGATCAAGGACTTGTTGTCGAAACGGCGGACGCGTTCGCTGGCCCGGCCACGCCAGGTCGCCATGGCGCTGGCCAAGGAACTCACCGAGCACAGCCTGCCGGAGATCGGCGATGCCTTCGCCGGTCGCGACCACACGACCGTGTTGCACGCCTGCCGGCAGGTCAAGCACCTGCTGGAGACGGACGGCAAGCTGCGGGAGGATTGGGACAAACTGATCCGCAAGCTCAGCGAGTGATCGCGCGGGGCCGGTGGACCAGGAGGGGAAAAGCTGTGGACAAGCCGGGGGATGGTGCCGGCCCCGGGAAACTGTCCACAGCTTGTGCGACGCTTGCGAGGGCCCGTGCCCACAGCCTGCGTTTCATGAAATTTGGTTATAGAACAATGGTTTAGCTGATTTATCACCGGATTTTGGCGACACCAGCTCCACCACTGTCCTTGATTTATCCATCAGTTCAAAGCCTGGGCCCAGGCCCGGGACGATCGCCCAAGGGGTCCGCATGCGCTTCAGCCTTCAACGCGAAGTCTTCCTGAAACCGCTCGCGCAGGTCGTCAACGTGGTCGAGCGCCGGCAGACGCTGCCGGTGCTGGCCAACCTGCTGGTCCAGGTCAAGGGCGGGCAGCTCTCGCTGACCGGTACCGACCTGGAAGTGGAAATGGTGGCCCGGCATGCGGTGGACGACGCCCAGGACGGCGAGACCACGATTCCGGCCCGCAAGCTGTTCGAGATCGTCCGCGCCCTGCCCGACGGCAGCAAGGTCACCGTCTCGCAGTCCGGCGACAAGGTCTCGGTGCAGGCCGGGCGCAGCCGCTTCACCCTGGCGAGCCTGCCGGCCAACGACTTCCCCTCGGTGGACGAGGTCGAGGCGACCGAGCGGGTCCAGGTGCCCGAAGCCGGCCTGAAGGAGCTGATCGAGCGCACCGCGTTCGCCATGGCCCAGCAGGACGTGCGCTACTACCTCAACGGGCTGCTGTTCGACCTGCGAGAGGAAGGCCTGCGCTGTGTGGCCACCGACGGCCACCGCCTGGCGCTGTGCGAGGCCGCGCTGGAGACCGGCGCCAACACCAAGCGCCAGATCATCGTGCCGCGCAAGGGCGTGACCGAGCTGATGCGCCTGCTCGAGGGCGGCGACCGCGAGCTGGAGCTGGAAGTCGGCCGCAGCCACATCCGGATCAAGCGCGACGATGTCACCTTCACCAGCAAGCTGATCGACGGCCGCTTCCCCGATTACGAGGCGGTGATCCCGATCGGCGCCGACCGCGAGGTCCGGGTGGACCGCGAGTCGCTGCGCGCCGCCCTGCAGCGTGCGGCGATCCTGTCGAACGAGAAGTACCGCGGGGTCCGGATCGAGGTCTCGCCGGGGCAGCTCAAGATCAGCGCGCACAACCCGGAGCAGGAAGAGGCGCAGGAAGAGGTCGAGGCGGAGACCAAGGTCGACGGGCTGGCGATCGGCTTCAACGTGAACTACCTGCTGGACGCCCTGACCGCCCTGCGCGACGAGTTCGTGGTCCTGCAGCTGCGCGACGCAAACTCCTCGGCGCTGGTGCGGGAGGCAAGCAGCGAGCGCTGCCGGCACGTGGTGATGCCCCTGCGACTCTGACCCCAGCGCGGTCACCAGACTCTGTTTCACGTGGAACGCCCGGCCAACAACCGGGCGTTCTGCTTCTCCCTTCTCCCCGCCCGCGGGGAGAAGGTGCCCCGCAGGGGCGGATGAGGGGCGCTCCAACCCTTCCAGTCGCCGCGCCCCCAAGCAGCGGCGGAAGGGCAGAGGCCCAAGTCCGAAGTATAGGAGGAGGCGCCGGCCGCAGGCCGGGGCCGGGGGACATGAGTACTTGGGCCTGTGCCCTCCCACCGCCCCGCGACCCCAAACAGCGGCGCCCAAACCCGCGACAATAGGCAGATGCACGTCACCAGGCTCGAGTTCTCAGGGTTCCGCTGCTTCGAGCGGGGCCAGTTGCATCCCGGGCCCGGGCTCAACCTGCTAGTGGGGCCGAACGGCAGCGGCAAGACCAGCGTGCTCGAGGCGCTGCACCTGATGGCCTACGGGCGCAGCTTCCGTGGCCGGGTCCGGGATGGCCTGGTCCGGAGTGGCGAAGCCGCCCTGGAAGTGTTCGTCGAATGGCAGGAAGCGGGTGGCCGCACCCGCCGGGCCGGGCTCCGGCACACCGGGCAGGGCTGGGAAGGGCGCCTGGACGGTGCCGCGCTCGGCCAGCTGGGTGACCTGTGCGCCGCCCTCGCAGTGGTGAGCTTCGAGCCGGGCAGCCACGCCCTGGTGATGGGGCCGGCGGATTCCCGGCGCCGGTTCATGGATTGGGGCTTGTTCCACGTGGAACCGGAGTTCCTGCCACTGTGGCGTCGCCATGCGCGGGCGCTGAAACAGCGCAACAGCCTGCTCAAGAGCCGGGTCCGGGATGCCCAGCTCGACGCCTGGGAGGCCGAACTGGCCAGCACCGGCACCGCCCTCACCCTGTTCCGGGAGCGCTACCTGAGCCAGCTGCAGCCGTTCCTGGCGGCTGCTGGCGGCGCGCTGCTGCCCGAGGCGGGAGAGACCGTGCTGCGCTTCATGCCCGGCTGGCGGCGGGAAGAGCTGTCGCTGGCGGATGCCCTGCTGCTGTCCCGCGACCGCGATCTGGCCACCGGCTTCACCTCGGTGGGCCCGCACCGCGCCGACTGGCGCATCGACCACGCCCGGATCCCGGGGCGCGAAGCCTTGTCCCGCGGCCAGGCCAAGCTCACCGCCCTGTCGGTGCTGCTGGCCCAGGCCGAGCACCAGGCGGGCATCCGCGCCGACTGGCCCGTGATCGCCCTGGACGACCTGGCCTCGGAACTGGACCGGCCGCACCAGCAGCTCGTCCTGCGGCGCTTGCGCGATGATGGTGCGCAGGTCCTGGCTACCGGGACCGAGCCCCCCGACGGCACAGCAGCGCTGGGCCTCTCACCCAGGATGTTCCACGTGGAACATGGCCGGCTCCAGCCTGAAGCACCCACGTCCGCGACCGGTTGACCGCCGCAGGCAAACGGCCCCGCTTGCTATACTGCGAGCATCCATAACTAGTGTGTCCTGACGCCGCGCGCCAAACGCGCGTGCGGGCGTCGCCGGAGCCTGCCAGCGCATGTCGCAAGAAGACCAGATTTCCGCGGCCGAAGCCGCCAACCGCAACCACGATTACGACTCCAGCCGCATCACCGTGCTGCGCGGCCTGGAAGCGGTGCGAAAGCGCCCGGGCATGTACATCGGCGACGTGCACGACGGCACCGGCCTGCACCACATGGTGTTCGAAGTCGTGGACAACGCGGTCGACGAAGCGCTCGCCGGGCACGCCAACGAAATCATCGTCACCATCCACGAGGACGGCTCGGTCTCGGTGCTCGACAACGGCCGCGGCATCCCGGTGGACATCCACAAGGAAGAGCACGTGTCCGCGGCGCAGGTCATCATGACCCAGCTGCACGCCGGCGGTAAGTTCGACGACAACAGCTACAAGGTGTCCGGCGGCCTGCACGGCGTCGGCGTGTCGGTGGTCAACGCGCTCTCGCGCAAGCTCACGCTCGACATCTGGCGCGACGGTTTCCACCACTTCCAGGAATACGCCATGGGCGAGCCCGTGGCGCCGCTCGAGCGCCGCGAGGCCTCGGACAAGCGCGGCACCCTGGTGCGCTTCTGGCCGTCGGAGGAGACCTTCACCGACACCGAATTCCACTACGAGATCCTCGCGCGCCGCCTGCGCGAACTGTCGTTCCTCAACTCCGGCGTGCGCATCGTGCTGGTCGACGAGCGCGGCGAGGACCGGCGCGACGTGTTCCAGTACGAAGGCGGCATCCGCTCGTTCGTCGAGCACCTGGCGCAGCTCAAGACCCCGCTGCACCCGAACGTGATCTCGGTGAGCGGCGAGGAGAACGGCATCACCGTGGAAGTCGCGATCCAGTGGACCGACTCCTACCAGGAAACGATGTTCTGCTTCACCAACAACATCCCGCAGAAGGACGGCGGTACCCACCTGCAGGGCTTCCGCGCCGCGCTCACGCGCACGCTCACCAACTACATCGAGCAGAACGGGATCGCGAAGCAGGCGAAAGTGAACCTGTCCGGCGACGACATGCGCGAAGGCATGATCGCGGTGCTGTCGGTGAAGGTGCCCGACCCGAGCTTCTCCAGCCAGACCAAGGAGAAGCTGGTCAGCTCGGAAGTGCGGCCGGTGGTCGAGCACACCTTCGGCGAGCGCCTGCAGGACTTCCTGCAGGAGCACCCGAACGAGGCACGGGCCATCGCCGGCAAGATCGTCGACGCCGCGCGTGCCCGCGAGGCCGCACGCAAGGCGCGCGACCTGACCCGGCGCAAGGGCGCGCTCGACATCGCCGGCCTGCCCGGCAAGCTCGCCGACTGCCAGGAGAAGGACCCGGCGCTGAGCGAACTGTTCATCGTCGAGGGCGACTCGGCCGGCGGCTCGGCCAAGCAGGGCCGCAACCGCAAGAACCAGGCGGTGCTGCCGCTGCGCGGCAAGATCCTCAACGTCGAGCGAGCGCGCTTCGACCGCATGCTCTCGTCCGCGGAAGTGGGCACCCTGATCACCGCGCTCGGCACCGGCATCGGCAAGGACGAGTACAACCCGGACAAGCTGCGGTACCACAAGATCATCATCATGACCGACGCGGACGTGGACGGCTCCCACATCCGCACGCTGCTGCTGACCTTCTTCTACCGGCAGATGCCGGAGTTGATCGAGCGCGGCCACGTCTACATCGGCCTGCCGCCGCTGTACAAGGTGAAGCAGGGCAAGAGCGAGCTGTACCTGAAGGACGACGCGGCGCTCGACGCCTACCTCGCCAGCAACGCGGTCGAGGGCGCGAGCCTGGTCCCGGCCGAGGGCGAGCCGCCGATCGTCGGCGAGGCACTGGAGAAGTTGCTGCTCGCCTTCGCCGGCGCACGCGACGCGATCGCGCGCAACGCCCATCGCTTCGACCCGCACGTGCTCGAGGCGCTGATCGACTTCACCCCGCTCGACGCGCAAAGCCTCTCGCAGAACGTGGACGAGCAGCACGAGCTCGACGCCCTCGCCTCGCGGCTCAACGAGCGTGGCCTGGGCAAGCCGCGCTACCGGCTCGAGTTCCAGCCGGCCAGCGAGCACGCCGGCGCGGCGCTGGTGCTGCACCGCATGCACATGGGCGTGGAGAGCATCCAGACGCTGCCGATGTTCGCGTTCGAAGGCGGCGACCTGCGCCCGCTGCGCGAAGCCGCGCAGCAGCTGCACGGCCTGGTCCGCGAGGGCGCGATGATCGTCCGCGGCAACCGCACGCAGCCGGTGTCCAGCTTCGCCCAGGCCCAGGCCTGGCTGCTGGACGAGGCGAAAAAGGGCCGCCAGATCCAGCGCTTCAAGGGCCTGGGCGAAATGAACCCCGAGCAGCTGTGGGAAACCACCGTCAACCCCGACACCCGACGCCTGTTGCAGGTAAGGATCGAGGACGCGGTCGCCGCCGACCAGATCTTCTCCACCCTCATGGGCGACGTCGTCGAACCCCGCCGCGAGTTCATCGAGGACAACGCCCTCAAGGTCGCCAACCTCGACATCTGAGAACTCCGGTTGCAGCCGTATATCTCCCTTCTCCCCGCGCGCGGGGAGAAGGTGCCCCGAAGGGGCGGATGAGGGGCGCTTATCAACCCCGTTCAGCCGCTTGACACCCCCTTCGCCGCCCACCCGCTACAACTGCCGCCTGCCTGAAAGGAGTCGGCCATGAGAACCCTGCTGCTGTCCCTCGCGATCACGGCGACGCTCGCCGCCTGCGCCACCACCACCTCGCCCACGGGACGCCGGCAGTACGTCGGCGCGGTCTCCCAGGCCGAACTCAACCAGCTCGGCGCGCAGGCCTTCGCCGAGCTCAAGCAGCAGAAGCAGCAGACCTCCAGCGCGCAGCAGCGCGCCTACGTGGATTGCGTGGTGGACACCCTCGTCGCGGCGCTGCCGGCCGACTGGCGCCAGGCCACCGGCAACACCGGTGCCTGGGAGGACGCGGTGTTCGTGGACGAGGACGCCAACGCCTTCGCCCTGCCCGGCGGCAAGGTCGGCGTCTATACCGGCATCTTCGACGTGGCCCGCAACCAGGACCAGCTCTCCGCGGTGATCGCCCACGAGATCGGCCACATCGTCGCCCACCACCACGACGAGCGCATCACCCGCCAGGCCGGCGCGTCCGGCGTGGTCCAGCTGGTCGGCGCGCTGCTGGGCTCGCGTTTCGGCAGCGGGGTCGCCAACGCGGCGGTGCAGGGCGGCAGCATCCTCGCCCAGACCGGCTTCCTGCTGCCGGGCTCGCGCGCCCAGGAGAGCGAGGCCGACGTGGTCGGCCAGCAGCTCATGGCCCGCGCCGGCTTCGACCCGCGGGCGGCGGTGAACCTGTGGGAGAACATGATCTCCCAGGGCGGCTCGCGCCCGCCCGAATGGCTCTCCACCCACCCCGATCCGCAGGCCCGGATCAGCGAGCTGCGCAGCCGCGCAAGCCAGTTGGTGCCGGTCTTCGAGCAGGCCCGGGCAGCCGGAAAACGGCCCAACTGCGGCTGACCGGACGGCGAGCATTCACCCCAAGGGGTGCGCCGGGGCAGGGTTTTCTGATAGCGTTTCCGGCTCGGTCCGGGTTCGCAGCCCGCCTGCGGCCCGACGGAACTGACTTGCAGAGGCCCTCCCCAATGAAGAAGCCCACCCCCCGATCCCTGACGATCGCCATCGCCCTGGCCACCATGGTCGCCATCGCCGCCCCGGCCTGGGCCCAGCAGGATTTCGGGGTCACGGAACGCAAGAGCATGCGCGAGAAGCGCGATGCCGCCCGCGCCGCCAAGAAGGCGCAGAAGCAGGAGGTCGTGCAGCAGTATCCCGCCGCGACCCGCCAGGATCCCGAGACCGCCGCCAGCCGCGCCGGCCTGAAGAAGCTGCAGAAGCTGCAGGAAGCCTTCCAGGCGGACGACACCGCGACCACGCTGGCGCTGGCCGCCGAGATCTACCAGGACCCGGACAGCAACGTCTACGAGAAGGCGTTCGCCTACCTGGTGGCCGGCAACACCGCGGCCAACGAGGGCGACAGCGCGACCGCGGCGGAGATGTTCGCCCAGGCGCTGGCCACCGAGGGCCTGGACAACAACAACCACTACAACACCATGTTCAACCTCGCCGCCACGCTGTACGGCGAGGACAAGTACGAAGAGTCGCTGAAGATCCTCGACCGCTTCCTGTCGGAGACGAAGTCCGACAAGCCGGAAGCCAACGACCTGCGCGGCGCGCTGCTGATGTCGCTGGACCGCTACGACGAAGCGGCCCAGGTGTACACCTCGATCCTGGAGAAGGATCCCGGCAACGGCCAGGCGCTGATGAACGCCGTGTCCGCGTACCAGTCCATGGACCAGATGGAAAAGGCCGCGGAGCTGCTGGCCAAGGCCCAGGCCAGCGGCCACCTGACCGACGCCAACGGCTATCGCGCCCTGTACGTCACCTACATCAACGACGACCGCGACGCCGAGGCGCTGGCGGTGATCAAGGAAGGCCTGGAGAAGGGCATCCTCACACCGAACCCGCAGTTGGCGCGCGATTACATGGTCCTGGGCCAGCGCGCCTACTACAACGACGACGACGCGACCGCGATCGAGATGTACAAGCAGGCCGCCTCGATGTCCGACAACGGCGAGGCCGCGCTGAACCTGGCCAAGATCTACGCCGAGGCCGGCCGCAAGGAAGAGGCCAGGGCCGCCGCCCAGGAGGCCCTCGACAAGGGCGTCAAGGCGCCCGACGAGGCGCGCAAGCTGCTCGGAGGCGGGTAATCCGTAGCATTTCCGGACCGCCGGCATGGTGCCGGCGCGAAGGATTGGTATAAGCTTAGGGATTCCCGTGGCCTCAAACGGCCCCGGGTCGACATCTTCCATGGCGCGCTTGCGCCAGGACCCATCCGAGTTTCCCCCGCATGACGCAACGCCTGCCGAGCGACCAAGACGATAGCGATGGCGGCCTGAACTGGCCCCGCATCGCCGGCCTCTCTTTCGTAATCGCGGTACACGCGGCGGCGCTGCTGCTGCTGCTGGCACCGGTGTCGCCGCCGGGCCAGGAAAAGGCGGACGAGGATGTGACGCGCGTCGTCATCATCGAACCGCCGCCGCCGCCCCCGCCGCCGCCGCCGCCGCCGCCGGAGCCGCCGAAGCCGCAGGAGATCAAGCAGCTCGCGCCGCCGCAGCCTGCGCCGATCCCGCCGCCGCCGGAAGAGCCGCCGGTGGTGTTCGACGAGCCGTCGCCGATGGACATCGCGGCGCCGCCGCCGGCCCCGCCGTCGCCGCCCGCGCCCCAGCCCGACATCGGCGCGAGCGTGGACATCTCGTCCAAGAACATGAACCCGCCGGAGTACCCGCGCGCCGAAATGCGCCGTGGCATCACCGGCACCGTGGTGCTCATCATCACGGTCGACGCCAGCGGCAACGCCACCGACGTGTCGGTCGAGACCTCCAGCGGCAACCGCAACCTGGACCGCGCCGCGATCAAGGCGGCCCGGAGATGGCGCTTCAACCCGGGCGTTTCCGGCGGCCGCAAGGTCGGTGGCCGCGTCCGCGTCCCGGTCGAATTCACGCTTTAACGCTCCACCCCACCCGCTCCACTACCCAAACCACAACATCCAAAGGTAAGCGTCATGTTGCAGGAAACCACTCAAGCCGCCGCTGCTGCCGGAGGCAACGCTGCTTCCGCCCTGACGCAGATGGGCGTTGACCATCTGCTCGCGGAAATGATGTCCGACCCAGGCGCCTATGCGGTGTCCTGGGTGGTCCTGATCACGCTGCTGATCATGTCGGCGATGTCGGTCTACTGGATCGTCATCAACACCTTCAAGAACATCAGCCTGCGCCGCAACGCTGACCGCGTGGTCAGCACGTTCTGGGAGACGACCAACGCCCAGGACGCGATCCGCTACATGGAAGAGCAGCCCAAGAGCGAGCCGTTCTCCAAGATCGCGCTCGACGCCGCCCAGGCCGCCGCGCACCACCAGCGCCACGATGGCTCGCGCCTGGCCGAGTCGCTGAACCGCTCCGAGTTCGTGGACCGCGCGCTGCGCCAGGCCGTGACCCGCGAGTCGATGCGCCTCGAGTCCGGCCTGACGGTGCTGGCGACGGTCGGTTCGACCGCCCCGTTCGTCGGTCTGCTGGGTACGGTGTGGGGCATCTACGGCGCCCTGATCCGCATCGGTGCCACCGGCCAGGCGTCGATCGACGCGGTCGCCGGCCCGGTCGGCGAGGCGCTGATCATGACCGCGCTCGGCCTGTTCACGGCGATCCCGGCGGTGCTGGCGTACAACTTCTTCGTCCGCCTGAACCGCGTCACCTACAACCAGTTCGACACCTTCGCGCACGACCTGCACGACTTCTTCGCCACCGGCTCGCGCGTCGGCGAACTGTCCGTCAAGCGCTAATCCGTCGAACCGCACCACGGAGTCAGGCCCATGGCCTTCAGTACAGGTAACGCCGCCGGCGCGCCGATGTCGGAGATCAACGTCACGCCGCTCGTGGACGTGATGCTGGTCCTGCTGATCATCTTCATGATCACGGCGCCGCTGATGTCGCACAAGATCAAGGTCGAGCTGCCCCAGGCGAACCTCGACAAGCGCGACGAGAAGGTGCCGCCGGCGCCTCCGATCACGGTCACCGTGACCAAGGACGGCGCGCTGTACTGGAACGACCAGCCGGTGACCCGCAGCCTGCTGGAAAGCCAGCTCTCGGTGGAAGCGCAGAAGACCCCGCAGCCCGCGGTCAACATCCGCGGCGACGAGACCACCAAGTACCAGGTGATCTCGGACGTGGTGAATACCGCGCAGGCGCAAGGCATCCGCAAGGTCGGCTTCGTGGCGACCAAAGAACGGCCGCACTGAGGAGCATCGAAGATGGCGTTTTCCACGAACTCAGGCGGCGGCCCGATGTGCGACATCAACGTCACGCCGCTGGTCGACGTGATGCTGGTGCTGCTGATCATCTTCATGGTGACCGCGCCGATCCTGTCCTACCCGATCGACATCGACCTTCCGCAGCGCTCGCGCATCCCGCCCGAGCAGCAGGTCGAGCCGCCGGATCCGATCGACCTGCGCATCGACGCCGGTGGCCTGGTCTACTGGAACGACAGCCCGGTGCCGATGTCGGCGCTGGAGACGATGATGCGCACCGAGGTCCAGCGCGATCCGACCAACCAGCCCACCCTGCAGATCGACGTGGACAACGAGGCCAACTACGGCATCCTCGCCAAGGTCCTGGCCCATGCCCGCAACGCGCAGATGCAGAAGATCGGCTTCGTCAAGAAGTAACGCACTACCGTTTCAAGACGCTTACCTACCTTTCTTCAAACCGCCCGGCTCCGGGCGGTTTTTTTTTGCCACAGCAAAGGCATTTGACACGGATAACGCGGATAAAAGCCGATAAGAACAGATAAAGATGTAGTGGTCTGCGGCGAGCGTACGGCAGCGGCGGTCCACTATTAGTCCGATCCGTGTTGATCGGCTTTTATCCGCGTTATCCGCGTCAAATGCTCTCAGGCACTAGCCAGGATGCGCAGGTAAGCGCGGACGGTGGCGTCGAGGCCGGTGTAGAGGGCTTCGTCGATGAGGGCGTGGCCAATGGAGACTTCGAGCACGCCGGGGACGGCCTGGAGGAAGCTGGCGAGGTTGTCCTGGCTGAGGTCGTGGCCGGCGTTGACGCCCAGGCCCGCGGCCTGCGCGGCACGCGCGGTGTCGGCGCAGGCCGCCAGCGCGGCGGCCGGATCGCCGGCGGCGAAAGCCTCGGCATAGGGACCGGTGTACAGCTCCACCCGGTCGGTCCCGGTGGCCGCGGCCGCGGCCATGTCGCTGCCCGCGTCGGCGAACAGGCTCACCCGGCAGCCCAGCGACTTCAATGCGGCGACATGCGCGCGCAAGGTCTCGGCCTCGGCGGCGAAGTCGAAGCCGTGGTCCGAGGTGAGCTGCGCGTCCGTGTCCGGGACCAGCGTCGCCTGCGCCGGCAGCGCCTGCGCGCACAGCGCGTGGAAGCCCGGGTAGCCCTCGCGCGGCGGCGCGAACGGATTGCCCTCGAGGTTGAACTCGACGCCGCGCTCCTTGCACAGCGCGGCCAGCGCCAGCACGTCGTCGGCGCGGATGTGGCGCGCGTCGGGGCGCGGGTGCACGGTGATGCCATGCGCGCCGGCGTCCAGGCAGGTGCGCGCCGCGCGGACCACGTTCGGGGCCGCGCCGCCGCGCGAGTTGCGCAGCACCGCGATCTTGTTGACGTTGACGCTGAGGACGGTCACGGCCGGCGGTCCCGCTCGCGGCGCGCCAGCCATTCGATGCAGCCGGCCAGCAGCAGGGCCAGCGCGCCCAGCAGCGCGGCCACCGCCAGCGGCACGTTCGGCGCGATCCAGGCCAGCGCGAACGCGCCGATGGCCAGCAATGCCAGGATCCAGGACATCCATTCACTCCTTCGCCGCGGGGACCGGCGAAGTCTAGCGCGCCCCGGCTACAGCAGCGGTGACAGCAACCGCGCCAGCGCCTCGGGCAGGCGCACGGTCCATAGCGGCGTCGGCCGGTCCTGGCGCACCCGCGGCGCGCGCGCCAGCTCGTTCTCGAACAGCTGCGCCAGGCCGGCGGCGATGCCGGCATCGCGGAACAGCACCGAGACCTCGAAGTTCAGGCGGAAGCTGCGCGAGTCGAAGTTGGCGCTGCCGAAGATCGCCAGCTCGTCGTCCACCAGCAGCGCCTTGGTGTGCAGCATCCGCGGGCCGTACTCGTAGACCCGCACCCCGGCCGCCATAAGTTCATCGAAATACGAGCGCGCCGCCCAGGTCACCAGCCGCGAGTCGCTGACCCGTGGCACCAGCACGCGCACGTCGAGCCCGCCCAGCGCCGCCGAGGTCAGCGCCATCAACGCGGCCTCGCCCGGCACGAAATACGGGGTCGCCAGCCACACCCGGCGGCTGGCCGCGTGGATCGCGCCGACGTGCAGGCGGTGGATCGACTCCCACGGCGAGTCCGGCCCGGAGCCGAGCACCTGCGCGGCGATCGGGCCGGGCTGGCGTGGCGGCATCGCCTTCGCCACCGAGGAGATGAACTCGCGCTGCCCGGTCGCGTAGGCCCAGTCCTCGACGAACAGCACCTGCAATGCGCGGACCACGTCGCCCTCGATCCGCAGGTGCAGGTCGCGGTAGGCATCGGCGCGGACCCGCTCGTTCTCCTCGTCGGTGACGTTGATCCCGCCGGTGAAGCCGACGTCGCCGTCCACCACCACGATCTTGCGGTGCGAACGCAGGTTGATCCAGGTGCGCTGCCAGACCTTGCCGAACTGCATCGGATGGAACCACGCCACTTCGCCGCCAGCCTCGAGCAAGGGGTCGAAGAAGCGGCGCGGGATTCCGGCCGAGCCGACCGCGTCCAGCAGCAGCCGCACCGCGACCCCGGCGCGGGCCCGCTCGGCCAGCGCGTCGCGCAGCCGCGTGCCGGTGCGATCGGCGGCGTAGATGTAGTACTCCAGGTGCACGTGGTGACGCGCGCTTCGCACTGCTTCGAGCAGCGCGTCGTAGGTGGCCGCGCCATCCACGAGCATGTCCACCTTGCGCGCGGTGCTGGCCGGCAGCCCGCTGGTGGCATGCGCCAGGGTCGCCAGCTCGGCTTCGCCGGTCGCGACCACGTCCTCGTGGGACAGGCTCACCCGCGAACGCGCGCGCCGGATCCGGTGGCGCCTGATCCGTTGCGGCCCGAGCACCAGGTACACGAGGAAGCCAAGGTAAGGCAGCGCCGCCAGGCCGAGCAGCCAGCCCAGCGTGGCCACCGGCGCGCGCTTCTGCAGCACGATCCAGCCGCCCAGGCCGACCAGGTAGGCCAGCCAGACCAGGGCCAGGTACAGCCCCATGTGCGGAATCGATAGCAGCCAGCGCCAGAGCTCGTGGAGGTGGTCGGCCATGTGGTCGGTGCGGCGCCTCGATGAACGGTTCAGGCAGGGGTCGCGCCTGGTCGCGCGGGCTGCGACGACCCAAGGGTAGGCTGTCGCCATGGAAGATGCATCCGCCCGCGCCGGCGTCCCGCCACGGCCGCGCGACGCCCCCGAACCCGATGACGCCCGCACCGCGACCGCCCCGATCAAGGGCCGCGGCGCGGCCTCGCGCGTGGCCGGGCGCTTCGAGAAGCGGCTGACCCGTGGCGAGGACGACGGCTGGGGTTCGGTCTACGCCGACGCCTTCGACGACGACGGCGAACCGCGCGCGCCGCTGCGCACCGAGGTCCGCGAGGAGCGCGCGCGCAGCATCATCAGCCGCAACCAGTCGCCCGACATCGGCTTCAGCCAGTCGATCAATCCCTACCGCGGCTGCGAGCACGGCTGCGTGTATTGCTTCGCCCGGCCCTCGCATGCCTACCTCGACCTGTCGCCGGGCCTGGACTTCGAGACGAAGCTGTTCGCCAAGACCAACGCCGCCGAACGCCTGCGCGAGGAACTGGCGAAGCCCGGCTACGTGCCCAGCCCGATCGCGCTGGGCATCAACACCGACGCCTACCAGCCGATCGAGCGCCGCCAGCGCATCACCCGTTCCCTGCTGGAGGTGCTGGCGGAAACGAAGCACCCGGTGCACTTCGTCACCAAGGGCGGGCTGATCGAGCGCGACCTCGACCTGCTCGCGCCGATGGCGCGCGAGGGCCTGGTGCGGGTGCACTTCTCGATCACCACGCTGGACAACCAGCTCGCCGCGCGCATGGAACCGCGCGCGACCGCGCCGCACGGCAAGCTGCGCGCCATGCGCGCGCTGCACGAGGCGGGCGTACCGGTCGGGGTGATGGTGGCGCCGGTGGTGCCGATGGTCAGCGACCACGAGCTCGAGCACATCCTCGAGGCCGCGCGCGGGCACGGCGCGCAGGAAGCCGGCTACGTGCTGCTGCGCCTGCCGCACGAGTTGAAGGAGGTCTGGCGCGAGTGGCTGCGCCTGCACTACCCCGACCGCGCCGCGCACGTGATGAGCCTGGTCCGGCAGATGCGCGGCGGCAAGGACTACGACAGCGCCTTCGGCACCCGCATGCGCGGCGAAGGCCCCTTCGCCCAACTCCTCCAGCAACGCTTCCGAAAAGCCACCGCCCGCCTCGGCTACACCCGCCTCCCCCCGCTCGACGCCTCGAAATTCGTCGCCCCGCGGAAACCTTCGCGGCAGCAAGAGCTTTTTTGACACGGATAACGCGGATAAAAGCCGATCAACACGGATAAGGCGGTAGTGGTTCGCGGTGAGCTGGCAGGTTGTCGCGAACCATTACATTTTGATCCGCGTTTATCGGCTTTTATCCGTGTTATCCGTGTCAACTTGCTCTTCGCTTTCAGCCGAAAACGGGTAGCAGGGGCCCGTGGAGCCAGAGCCATTGGGCGAGCCAGGCGCTGACGAGGGCGATGACGGCGGTGAGGGGCAGGCCGACGCGGAGGAAGTCGCCGAAGCGGTACTGCCCCGGGCCCAGGATCAGCAGGTTGCCGTGGTGCCCGATCGGCGTCAGGAACGCGACCACCGCGCCCAGTGCGGTCACCACCACGAACGGCGTCGGCGGCTGCCCCAGCGATGCCGCCAGCGAGATCGCGATCGGCCCCAGCAGTACCGTCGTCGCCGAATCCGACAGGATCTGGGTCAGCAGCGCGGCCGCCCCGAACAGCACCAGCAGCACCGCGAAGATCGGCCAGCCCTGCACCACCTGCAGCAGCCCCCGCGCGAGCAGGTCGGCGGTGCCGGTCTGCTCCATCGCGATGCCCAGCGGGATCACGCCCGCGATCATCACGAAGATGCGCACGTCGATTTCGCGGTAGGCGCGCTGGATGTCCACGCAGCCGGTCGCGACCATCGCCACCGCGCCCATCAGGAACGCCAGCGGCGCCGGCAGCCACTCGGTGGCCGCCGCCAGCACCGTCGCGCCGGCGATCGCCAGGGCCAGCGGCGCGCGCAGCCGGCGCTTGGCTTCGCCGGTGAACGGCACCAGCATCAGGAACCCGTGGTGCGCGGCCATGTCGCGGAACTGCCCGGGCTTGCCCCACAGCACCAGCACGTCGCCCTCGCGCAGGCGCGCGTCGGACAGGCGCCCGACCAGCTCCCCGTCGCGCCGCCACAGGCCGACGATCACCGCGTCGAACTGGCGCGAGAAATCCAGTTCCCGGATCGAGCGGCCGAGGAACTCCGAGCCGGGCGCCACCACCGCCTGCACCAGCTGCGAATCCGCGGCGTCCTCGAGCTTCTGCCCGAAGCGCGTGATCGCCAGCAGGTCCACGCCCGGGTCGTCGTGCAGCGACAGCAGCTCGTCCGCGGCCGCGTCCACCAGCAGGATGTCGCCGGACAGCAGCGGGCTGTTCGGGCCGAGGTCGGCGCGCGGCTTGCCGTCGCGCAGCCAGCCGCGCAGGCGGAACTTGTCGCCCAGCGCCTTCTGCAATTCCGCCAGCGGCCGCGTGTTCCAGCGCGAGTCCTCCACCACCAGCAGCTCGGTGTGGTAGCGCTCCAGCCGCAGGTAATCTTCCTCCGTATGGCCGCCGCTGCGCCGCGGCAGCAGCCAGCGCGCGAACTGCATGTAGACCATGCCGACCACGACCAGGGCGATGCCGATCGGGGTGATCGAGAACAGCCCCAGCCCGGCGCTGCCGGTGCGCGACAGCATGTTGTCGGCGAGCAGGAACGCCGGCGCGCTGACCAGGGTGAGGGTGGTGCCGAGCGAGGCCGCCAGCGACATCGGCATCAGCAACCGCGACGCCGGCAACTGCCGCTCGCGCGCGTAGCGCAGCAGGATCGGCAGCATCATCGCGGTCACCATCACGTGGTGGCTGAAGGCGGCCAGCGCCGCCACCGCCGGCATCACCACCGCGATCGCGCGCGCCTCGCTGCGTCCGGCCGCACGCCCGATCCACTGGCCGATGTGCTCGGTGATGCCGGTCGCCGCCAGCGCCCCGGAAATCACGAACACCGCGGCGACGATGATCGCCGGCTCGCTGGCGAATCCGGACAAGGCCTGCGTCGGATCCAGCACACCGGTCAGCACCATCACCAGCAACAGCAGCATCGCGGTCACGTCGATCCGCAGGCGCTCGCTGATGAACAGGTACAGGCCGCCCGCCAGGATCAACAGGAACAGCCCCTGCTGGAACGTGAACTGGGTCAGGGCCATGGAGGGGTCATGCCGGGCATCGGCCGCATTGTGCGGCATGTGGCCCGGTTTTACCCGGCGTTCAGCCGCCCTGCACGTCGCCATGGGCCCGTACGGGCATACTCGCCGCAGTTCCGCTGCCCTGCCACGCTTTTGCCGGATTCCACGCACCCGCGATCCACCGACCCGCTGCAGCCCACGGGCGGACCGGGCGACGCCGAGTCCCTGGCCGAGTGCCGCGAGCAGTTGCAGGCGCTGGTGCGGCAGCAGGAACTGCTGGCCTACGGCATCTCCCACGACCTGCGCGCGCCGCTGCGCGCGATCGACCAGTTCTCGGCGCTGCTGCAGCGGCAGTCGGCCGAACGCCTGGACGAGGCCGGTCGCGCTCACCTGCAGCGGATCCGCGACGCCGCGACCAGGATGGGCACGCTGATCGAGTCGCTGCTGGCGTACTCGCACGTGGAACGCAGCACCCCAGCGCGCACCGCGGTCGACCTGTCGTTGCTGGCCGAGCTGGTGGTGGCCGGGTTGCGTGAAGCCGACCCCGGTCGTGAAGCCGAGACGCGGGTCGCCCCGGGCCTGTCCGCGCACGGCGACGAGGCGCTGTTGCGCACGCTGCTGGAGCAGCTGTTGCGCAACGCGTGGCAGTTCTCCACCGACAAGGTGGATGTCGAAGTCGGCGGTGAACGCGACGGCGCGCGCCTGCGCCTGTGGGTGCGCGATCGCGGCCGCGGCTTCGATCCGCGTTACGCGGACAAGCTGTTCGAGCCGTTCCAGCGCCTGCACGGCCCCGACGAAGGCAGCGGCCACGGCCTCGGCCTGGCGATCGCGAGCCGCATCGCCGCCCGCCACGGCGGCCGGCTGTGGGCGCAATCCGAACCGGGGCGCGGCAGCACGTTCTTCGTCGACTTGCCCGCCGCCCCCGAACCGAAGGAGCATGCGCGGTAATGCACAAGGACATCCTGCTGGTCGAGGACAACGCGGACGACGTCGAGCTGACCCGGATCGCGTTCGAGGAAGCCAAGGTCGCGAACCGCCTGGTGGTGGCGCGCGACGGCGCCGAGGCACTGGACTACCTGTTCGCCCGCGGCGAGCACGCCGGGCGTGATGCGGCGGACCTGCCGTCGATCGTGCTGCTGGACCTGAACCTGCCGAAGGTCGACGGCCGCGAAGTGCTGCAGGCGATCCGCGAGGACCCGCGCACCCGCAGCCTGCCGGTGGTGGTGCTGACCACGAGCGCGGAACCGTTCGACGTCGAATCCAGCTACGCCCTGGGCGTGAACAGCTACATCCAGAAACCGGTCGACTTCGAACGCTTCGTCTGGGCCGTCAAGCAGGTCGGCCTCTACTGGCTCGTCCTCAACCACCCCCGCGACGCCTGAAGAGCAAAGGCGCTGACGCGGATAACGCGGATAAAAACCGATAAGAGCGGATCAAACGGGAGTGGTGCGCGGCGAGCGTACAGCCACGCCGATCCACCATTCCTTGATCCGTGTTGATCGGCTGTTATCCGCGTTATCCGCGTCAAAAAAAGTAGTATCAGCCGCGGTCGTGCTCGTGGTGGTAGCGGACGGCGGTTTCGACTTCCTGTTTCGAGCCGAGGAACACCGGGACGCGCTGGTGCAGGCCGGTGGGCTGGACCTCGAGCATGCGCTGGCGGCCGGTGCTGGCGGCGCCGCCGGCCTGCTCGACCAGGAACGCCATCGGGTTCGCCTCGTACATCAGCCGCAGCTTGCCGCCCTTCGGCGCGCACTTGCTGTCCAGCGGATAGCTGAAGATGCCGCCGCGGGTCATGATCCGGTGCACGTCGGCGACCATGCTCGCCACCCAGCGCATGTTGAAATCCTTGCCGCGCGGCCCTTCCTTGCCCTTGAGCAGGTCGCCCACGTAGGCCTGCATCGGCGGCTCCCAGAAGCGCTGGTTCGACATGTTGACCGCGAATTCCTTCGTCTCCTCGGGAATGCGGATGCCGCGCGTGGTCAGGGTGAAGCTGCCGATCTCGCGGTCGAGGGTGAAGGCGTGGGTGCCGTGGCCGACGGTCAGCACCAGGGTGGTCTGCGGGCCGTACACGCAATAGCCGGCGGCGACCTGCGCGGTGCCCGGCTGCAGGAAGTGTTCGTCGCCCGGCCGGTCCACGCCTTCGGGCGAGCGAAGCACCGAGAAGATCGTGCCGACCGAGACGTTGACGTCGATGTTCGAGGAACCGTCGAGCGGGTCGAACAGCAGCAGGTAGTTGCCGCGCGGATACACGTCCGGGATCGGTTGCGAATGGTCCATTTCCTCGGACGCGAGCGCGGCGAGGTGCCCGCCCCAGGCGTTGGCCTCGAGCAGGATCTCGTTGCTGAGCACGTCGAGCTTCTTCTGCGCCTCGCCCTGGATGTTGATGCTGGCGCCCTGGGCACCGCCGGCGTCGCCGAGCACGCCTCCGAGCGCGCCCTTGCCGACGGTGATCGAAATGCGCTTGCAGGCGCGTGCGACCACTTCGATCAACAGGCGCAGGTCCGGGCCGATGCGGCCGGCACGCTGTTCCTCGATCAGGAAGCGGGTGAGGGACGTGCCGTTCAAAGGCAGAGGCTTGCCGTCGTCGTGGTGCGTCATGGCGCGTTCGCGTCGTTGGGGACGCGCCATTGTCGCCGAAACGGCGGGGTTTTTCCCGGGATTTATGCGGTATGCCGCAACCGGGGCACGGCCGCGCGGCCGGCTCAGGCGGCCGGGCGCAGCCGGGCGTTGGCGTGGCGGCGGATCACCGCGGCCAGGGTGGCGCGCGCATGCTGCAGCATCAGCAGTGGCGCCTCCGGGTCCGCGGCGTTCATGACCCGCTCCGCGGCCTCCATCACGTCGGTGGCCACCGCCAGCTCGTCGGCACCGAGGATGTTGCGCAGGCTGCGCAGGTGCGCGCCCAGGCGCCGTTCGAAATCGGGCCCGCAGCCCTCGCCGGCGCGGCGCGCCGCTTCGTCCAGCGTCTCGTCGATGCGTTCCAGTTCCAGCAGCAGTTCGTCGGCGTCGTAGTCCATGCGGCGTACTCTTGCGTGGGGTCATCGCACCGGCTGAGACCGGCGCGATGGGATCATCCGGGACAACGGGTGAAGGGCGCGTTTCCGGCCGTTGCCGGGCGCCCGTGGCACGGCACCGCGGCTACACGTCGCCGTCGGTGGCCCAACCCTCGCGGGTGCCGCGCTGGAGTACGCGGTCGCTGTCGAGCACGGTGCCGGCCGGATACGCCTCCAGCTCGGCCAGGCGCGCGTAGATCGGGGTGAAGTCCGGCTCGGTCGCGCGCATCAGCTGTTCGAAGCTGTCGATCACGAAGTACGTCTTCTGGAAGGTGTCGATCCGGTAGCGCGTGCGCATCACACGTTCCAGGTCGAAGCCGATCCGGTTCGGTGCGGCGCTTTCCACCGAGTACACGCTTTCACCCGACGACGACACGATGCCGCTGCCGTAGATGCGCAGCCCGCCCTGTTCGCGGATCAGCCCGAACTCCACCGTGTACCAGTACAGCCGCGCCAGGCACATCAGCGCGTCCGGCCCCAGCGCGTGCGCCTTGACCCCGCCGCGGCCGAAGGCCTGCAGGTAGTCGGCGAACACCGGGTTCATCAGCAGCGGGACGTGGCCGAACAGGTCGTGGAACAGGTCCGGCTCCTCGATGTAGTCGATCTGGTCCGGGCGCCGGATCCACCAGGTCACCGGGAAGCGCCGGTGGGCCAGGTGGTCGAAGAAATCCAGTTCCGGCAGCAGGCCCTCGACCCCGACGATGCGGAAGCCGGTGGTCCCGGCGAGGGCCTCGTTGAGGTCGTCGAAGCGCGGAATCCGGTCCGGGCTCATGCCCATCGCCGCCTGGGCCTCCAGGAAGGCCTGGCAGGCGCGCCCCGGCAGCAGCGCGCGCTGGCGCGCGAACAGCTGCCGCCAGGTCTCGTGCTCCTCGGCGGTGTAGCCGTCCCAGGGCTGATCGACGGTGCCGGTGGCGTAGACCGGGATCTTGCCGCGGTCCGTCTGCAGGTTCTCGACTCGGCGTGGCTCGGCCATGACGGGGGCCTCTCCGGGGGGATCGCTTCGACTCTAGCGGCGGTTCCGCGCAACAGGGTTGCAAACTTGCGCGATATGGGGCATTTTGCGCAATAATCATGCGCCGAGTCGCGCCATGAGGCGGAAAATGGCGAAAGCAACGCTGGATCGAACGGATTTGTTGCTCCTTGCGGAGCTGCAGCGCGATGGCCGCCAGTCGAACGCCGACCTGGCCGAGCGGGTCCACCTGTCGCCGTCGGCCTGCCTGCGCCGGGTCCAGCGGCTGGAACGCGACGGGGTGATCGCCGGCTACCGCGCGGAGCTGGAGCCGGAGCGGCTCGGCCTGGGCCTGCAGGCCTTCGTGCGCGTGCAGTTGCGCCAGCACGACCGCGAGACCGTGGACGCGTTCGGCGCGTTCGTGAACGAATGGGACGAAGTGGTCGCCTGCCACGCGCTGACCGGCGACATGGATTACCTGCTGCACGTCGCGGTGCGCGACCTGGAGCACTTCTCGCGCTTCCTGCTCGACCGGCTGCTGGGCCAGGCCGGCGTGGCCGACGTCAATTCCAGTTTCGTGCTGCGCACGGTCAAGGCGATGCGCGGGCTGCCGCTGCCGGAGGCATGAGCGGGTCCAAGCCGGAAACGAAAGCGCGGGGACCGAAGGCCCCCGCGCCGGTTGCACGCTTCGCGGGGATCAGAAGCGGTACTGCACGCCCACGGTGACGGTCTGCACCATCACGTCGTAGGCCTGGCTGCCCACGTCGAACTTCGGGCTGGTCTGCTCCCAGTCGATGCTGGCGCGCAGCTTGTCGGTGAAGTCGTAGCCCAGGCCGAGGCCGTAGTAGGTGGCATCGTCCGAAACGCTGGCGCTGCCGAGGCCCGCCACGCTCGCGTCGACGCTGTGGTGCGCGAAACCGAAGCGCGCGCCCACGGAGACCTTGCTGTCCTTCATGATCGGCGCCTGCACCACCAGGCCGACGCCGTAGCCGTCGAGCTTTGCCGACACGCCGCCGTCGGAATCCTCGCCGTAGTTGGCATACATCGCCTCGACGCCGACGTACTGGTTGAAGAAGTAGCCGCCGCGAACGCGGAAGGCCGTGTCATCGCCATCGGCGCCTTCGACCTTGATGGTCGAGTTGCCGACGTCGCCGGCGATGAAGGCGTGGCCGTCGGCCGCGTGGGCGAAGGTGGGGAGGGCGCAGAGCGCCAGCAGGCCGCAGGCCAGGAGGGAACGTTTCATTGGATTGGATCCGCCTTTTTGTTGTGTCGCCCGTCAATGGGCGCGCGCAGCCTAGCACCGCATTCAGGCATGTCAACAAGTCGTTAAGACGGGAAACGTTTCCAGTGCCGGAATGCCGGCGAGCGCTAATGCAGTCGGTTGCGCGGCGGCCGGAACGGCAGCACGGTGCCGCGTTCCGCCTCCCGCTCCGGGCGGTGCCAGAGCACGGGCACGTCCTCGGGGGAGGGCGGTTCGAACTGCGAGGCCTCGCTGCGCGCGCGCTCGGCTTCCAGTTCCTCCTCGAGCTCCCAGCTGTAGCGCTTGCGCGGCGGCAGCGGGTCGGCGCGGCGCAACCACCAGGCGGCCAGCACCCCGGCAAGCGCGCCGCCCAGGTGCGCCTGCCAGGACACGCCCGGCTCGCGCGGCAGCACCGTCATCAGCATGCCGCCGTAGAACATGAAGGCGAGCATGCCGGCGGCGATGGCCGCGCGGTCGCGGCGCAGCAGGCCGAGCGTGAACACCAGGAACATCAACCCGTGGCCGAGCCCGCTGGCGCCCAGGTGCAGGGTGCCGGGATCGCCGAGCAGCCACGCGCCGAGCCCCGAGCCCAGCCACAACAGCGGCAGCGCCCGCGGGGTCGCGCGCGGGAAGGCGGTGCCGGCCAGGGTGCCCAGCAGCAGCAGCGACACCGCATTCGCGCCGATGTGTTCCGGCGAGCCGTGCAGCAGCGGCGCGCCCAGGATCCCGAGCAGGCCCTCCAGGCGCCACGGCGACACCGCGAACGGGCGCCAGTCCACCGCGTGCTGGGCCGCGAACACCACCAGCATCAGCAGCACGAAGGCGAGGCTGGCATTGAACGCCCGCCACACGCGCGCGGCGTCGGCCCGGCGTTGCTGCGGGCTGTCCGGGATGTCGTGGTGCGGCAGGTGCATGCCCGAAGGATGGCGCCTCGCGTCCCCAATGCAAGGCCGGGATGCCCCTGGAACAAGGGATAATGTGTCCCATGGACGCCAACCCCACCATCCGCCTGCGCAACGCCTGGCGTTCCAACCATCCCTGGATCTTCCAGAAACTGGTCGAGAAGCCCGCGCAGCGGCCCAAGCCCGGCAGCATCGTGGACATCGTCGGCATGGACGGCGAGTGGATCGGCCGCGGCTTTTACAACGGCCACTCGCGGATCGCGCTGCGGATCCTGGAAACCGATCGCGCGGTGCCGGTGGACGCGGGGTGGTTCGCGCGAAAGATCGCTGCCGCGGTGTCGCTGCGCCGCGACCTGCTGCGCCTGGACGAGGTGACCGACGCGTGGCGCGTGGTCCATTCCGAAGGCGACGGCCTGTCCGGACTGGTGGTGGACCGCTACGCCGACCTGCTGGTGGTCGAATTCTTCAGCGCCGGCATGTTCCGCCACCGCGAATGGATCTTCGAGGCGCTGCGCGAGCAGTTCCCCGGCTGCCGCTTCCACGCTTCGGCGGACGAGCACGTGCAGAAGCAGGAGTCGTTCGACTACGGCGGCAGCGAACCGGCGGCGCCGGCGATCATCGTCGAGCACGGCATCCGATTCCGCGCCGATCCTGCCGGCGCGCACAAGACCGGCTTCTTCGCCGACCAGCGCGAGAACCGGCAGTGGCTGTCGCAGCACGTCGCCGGCAAGCGCGTGCTCGACCTGTGCTGCAACACCGGCGGCTTCGGCGTGTACGCCGCGGTGCGCGGCGCGAGCGAGGTCACCGGCATCGACATCGACGAGGCGGTGCTGGAGATCGCCCGCGGCAACGCCAGGCTCAACAGTGCCGCCGGCGGCGTGAAGCCGCGCTTCGTGCAGGCCGACATCTTCCCGTGGCTGCGCGATGCCGCCGCGCGCGGCGAGCAGTACGACGTGGTGATCCTCGACCCGGCGAAGATGACCCGCGACCGCGACCAGGTCATTCCCGCGCTGAAGAAATACCTGGACATGAACAAGCTGGCGCTCGGCGTGGCCGCGCCCGGCGCGCTGTTCGCCACGTTTTCGTGCACCGGCCTGGTCAGCGAGGACGACTTCCTCGGCATGCTGCGCCGGGCCGCGTTCTACGCCGGCCGCGAGGTGCAGGTGCTGAAGGTGGCCGGCGCCGGCGCCGACCATCCGTTCCTGGCCCATGTCCCGGAATCACGTTACCTGAAGGCGGTGTTCTGCCGGGTGTCGTAGCGCCGCGGCGGCTCGTTGGCCGCGGGGTCGATCCGGCTGGCATAGCGGCGGCCCACATGGCGGCCGAGGTAGGTCCCCAGGCCCCGCCCGGCGCGGGCCAGTTCCTTCATCCGGTCCACGTGCTGCTGGCCCGGGCAGTCGCGGTCGTACAGCAGCACCGCCCCGTCCACGAAGCGGATCGCGATGCCCCGCGCGAGCAGGGCAAAGGCCTGGATCCCGCTGCGGTTGTCGCGGTTGCCGTAGCGGTGGAAACGCGGAAGCTGGCCGATTGCCGTGTCCATCGGCCCGGAGCGTAGGCAAGCCGCGGTGTTCGCGCGATGATGGCCGGGACGCGCGAATCTCATCGCGTGGGACTCACGTGGCTAAACTGGCGCCATGGACGTGAACACTCTCCTGCTTGCCCTGCTGCTGCTCCTCGCCGCGGCCGCCGTCGTCCTGTTGCTGGTGCTGCTGCGCAGGCGCCCGGATGCGGCCATCGCCGAGCTGGGCACACGCATGGAAGACGCTTTGCGCGATGAACAGCGCGACGGCCGTGCAGAGTTGCGGCAACAGCTCGACAGCCTGGCTGCGCGTAGCGACCAGCGCCTGGACAAGCTGCGCGACACCCTCGCCGATGACGCGCGCAAGGCGCGCACCGAGGGCGCCGACCTGCAGCAGCGCTTCGCCGAGACGCTCGGCCAGCGGCTCAGGGAACTGACCGATCGCAACGAGCAGCGCCTCGCGGAGATGCGGGCGACGCTGGAACAGAAGCTGCGCGACCTCCAGGCGGACAACGCGGCCAGGCTCGAACAGATGCGTGCGACCGTGGACGAAAAGCTGCAGGGCACGCTGGAAACACGCCTGGGCGAATCCTTCCGCCTGGTGTCGGAACGGCTGGAAAGCGTGCAGCGTGGCCTCGGCGAGATGCAGCAGCTTGCGACCGGCGTCGGCGACCTGAAGCGCGTGCTCGGCAACGTCAAGTCGCGCGGCGTGTTCGGCGAAGTCCAGCTCGCCGCGCTGCTGGAACAGGTGCTCGCGCCCGAACAGTACGCGGCCAACGTGGCCACGGTGCCGGGCAGCAACGAGCGGGTCGAGTTCGCGGTGAAGTTCCCGGGCTCGAACGGCGACGCGCCGGTGTGGTTGCCGATCGATGCCAAGTTCCCGCGCGAGGACTACGAGCGCCTGCTCGACGCGCAGGAGAGCGCCGACATGGACGCCGCGCGCGCCGCGGGCGACGCCCTGGAGCGGCGGGTGCGGCTGGAAGCGCAGCGCATCTGCGACAAGTACGTCGCCGCGCCGCACACCACCGAGTTCGCGATCCTGTTCCTGCCCACCGAAGGCCTTTACGCCGAGGTGCTTCGCCGCCCGGGGCTGGTGGACGGCCTGCAGCGCGAATGCCGGATCGCGGTGGCCGGCCCGACCACGCTGCTGGCGCTGATGACCAGCTTCCAGATGGGCTTCCGCACGCTGGCGATCGAGAAGCGCTCCAGCGAAGTGTGGCGCACCCTGGGTGCGGTCAAGACCGAGTTCGGAAAGTTCGGCGACGTGCTCGACGCGGTGCAGAAGAAGCTGGCCGAAGCGAGCAACAAGATCGAGCAGACCGGCGTGCGCACCCGCGCCATCCAGCGCCAGCTGCGCGACGTCGAGTCGCTGCCCGAGGCGGAGGCGACGAAGCTGCTGGAAGGCTAGCGCCGGGGTTCAGGCGTTTCGAACCAGGAACTCGAGCCCGAATTCGAAAAGCTTCCAGACGACAATGCCCGAAACCGCCCACATGAAGGGTTGCTTCCATGCGGGTTTCCGCTTCATGAGCAGGATCAGGAGAAGGCCGCCGATGAGCGGGCCACCGATGAGCAGTAGAAGCGTCGGGCCGTCCATGCCGCGAATCTAGACCCGGTCCGGTGCTGGGTGCAACCTGTTCAGTCGCCGCCCGGCAGCACCGGCATCGCGTCCACCGGCACGGTCGGGTTGTTGATGTCCTCGCGCAGGTATTCCGGCAGCGACTCGTCGTGCTCGATCTCGTCCTCGGCGATCTGGTAGCTGCGCCGTTGCAGCCAGGCGTCGCGGACCAGCGCGTAGTCATCGGCCGCGCCCTCGCGCATGCTGTCCACCGCGAACAACTGGGTGCGCACGTCCACCAGTTGCAGGCCCTGCAGGAAGATGCGGGTCGGGTCGTCCTCGACCTGGCGGATCGGCGACAGCGGCGCATCGCCCATCAGGCCGAACACGTCGCGCACGGTGCGCGGCCCGAACAGCGGCAGCTCCACATAGCGCGATTCGCGCCAGCCCCACTTGCCCAGGGTCTGGCCGAAGTCCTCGTTGCTGTAGGGCAGGTTGGCCGCGGACGCGGGATCGAGCAGGCCGCCGATGCCGAGCGTGGCGTTGAGCAGGAAGCGCGCGATCGACTGGCCCGCCTCCTTCGGCTTGCCCTGCAGCAGCGAGTTCAGCGCATTGACCGGCTGGCCGAGGTTGGTGAAGAAATTGCGCACGCCCAGCCGCACCGGCCGCGGTACCACCTTGACGTAGGCGTGTGCCAGCGGCGAGGCGATGGTCCGGTCGACCAGGTTGTTGAACGCGTGCACGCGCCGGTTGAGCGGCTCCCACGGATCGTAGGCTTCCGGCAGTTCCGCCGGCGGCGGCAGGGTGGGGTCGGCGACGGGGTCGTAGACCTGGCCGCCGTAGATCGCGGCGTAGTCGTATTCGGCCTGGGTCGGTTCGTTGGTGGCGGGGTCGGCGCTCGCGGCGGACTCCGTGGCGGCTTCCCCGGCGGGCTCGCCTTCGATCACCATGCGTCCGCCCGGGAAGTCGACAGAAAGCACCAGGGAGCCCAGGTCCTGCGCCTCCTGCGCCTCCCGTCCGGCCGGGGACTCGGATTCCGCCGGAGCCGATGCGACCACCTCTGGTGCAGGCTGGTCGGCGCGCACGTTGGCCCCGCCGCCCGCACAGCCGGCCAGGAACAGGGACACGCAGAGCAGCGCGGGGAGGTGGGGGAACCGACGGCGCATGCGGGACAGTGTAAAGGGGACGACGCCGGTTAACGCGCAAATCAGTGGGCAAAGACCAGCGAGGGCGCCAGGCGGTAGGCCGCGCGCAGTTCAGGCAGACCTTGCGGCGCGCCGTCCACGGCGGTCACGCCGGCACGGGCGGCCAATTCCGCCAGCAAGGCGACGCCCGCGCTGTCCACGCGGGCGACATCGCCCAGCTCGAGCCGGCGCACGCCGTCGAGCAGCGGCAGCGCCTGGCGCCATAGCGCCGGCACCGCCCCCCGCACGAGCGCGCCGGCGAAGCGCAGCGCCTCGCCGTCTCGGGTCACGCGGGCGGCGGGCTCAGCGGCCGGCATCTGCGCTCATCTTGCCGCTGGCCAGCTCGCCGGCCACCTGGCGGATCGACTTGTGGGTCAGCTCGCTGTCGAACTGGCGGCGGAAGGTCTGGACGAAGGACACGCCCTCGACCATCACGTCGAACACTTTCCAGGTGCCGCCCGACTTGCGCATCAGGTAGTCCACCGGGATCGGCTCGCCGCCCTCGCGCAGCAACTCGCTGGACACGCGCACGCCGAGGCCGCGCGGCAGCGTGGTCTCGGATTTGATCCGCACCTTGAGCCGGCTGTTGAAGTCGACCAGCGAGGAGCCGTAGCGGCGCATCAGGTTGTCGGCCAGCGCGTCGGCGAACAGCTTCACGTCCTCGGCCGAGGCGCCACGGGCATGGCGGCCCAGCACCTGGCGCGCGGCGTAGTCGCGGTCGAAGATGGCGTTGAACTCGCCGGCGACGAACTGCTCAAGCGCGCTGCGGTCCCGCTTGAACTCGTCGCGGCGCTGCTCGAGGGTCTTCAGGATGCGCTGGCTGTTCTGCAGCACCAGCTCGCTCGGAGTGGCGTCCTGCGCGGACGCGAACGCGGGCAGCAGCGCCACCAGCGCGGCGAACAAGGCGATAAGGGTGGTCTTGGCGGTTTGCTTCATGGCTGTCATTCCGTGGGGGTCGCGTACGGGTCGTCCGTCGCATTCGCATCGGCGTCGTCGGCGGTGTTGCCGCCGCCGCCGAACATGTACTTGCCGACCATCTGGATCAGGTCGACCGCGGGCGTGGTGAAGGCGATCTCGTCGCCGGGCTTCAGCGACTCCGGGTCGCCGCCCGGCGACAGGCCGATGTAGCTTTCGCCGAGCAGGCCGCCGGTGAGGATGCTGGCCGAGGTGTCGCCCGGCAGGTCCCGGTAACGATCGTCGATCGCCAGGGTCACCACCGCGTCCAGCTTGACCGGGTCAAGCTGAATGTCGGCCACGGTGCCGATGTTCACGCCGCCGATCTTGACCGGGGCGTTGGGCCGCAGCTGGCCGAGGTTGGTGAAGCGCGCCTTCAGCGGGTAGGTGTCGGCGCCGAAGCCGAATTTTCCATTGCTCGACGCCAGCGCCAGCACCAGCAGCGAGGCCAGCGCGAGCAGCAGGAAGGCGCCGACCGCGAACTCGAGACGGGGACCGCGAATACTCATGGGATGACCTCCGTCGGCGGTTGCTGTTTCAATTCTGGAACAGGAACGCCGACAACACGAAATTGAACATCAGCACCAGCAGCGAGGCGTTGACCACCGCGCGGGTGGTCGCCACCGAGGTGCCCTCGATGGTCGGCTCGGCGTGGTAGCCCACGTAGGCCGCGACGAGCGCCGCGGTGCCGCCGAACACGCCGGCCTTGATGAACGCGACCAGGAAATCCTCGCGGAAATCCACCGCGTCCTTCATCACCTGCCAGAACGAACCGCCATCGATGCCGATCACGTGCACCGCCTCGAACCAGCTGGCGCTGATCGCCAGCGAGCAGAAGAACGCGGTGAGCAGCGGCACGCAGATCAGCGCGGCCCAGAAGCGCGGCGCGACCGCCTTGCCGACCGGATCGATCGCCATCAGGCCGAGCGCGGTGATCTGGTCGGTGGCGCGCATCAGTCCCAGTTCCGCCGCGATCGAGGAACCGGCGCGGCCGATGAACAGCAGCGCGGTCAGCACCGGCGCCAACTCCCGGTACAGGCCCAGGCCGACCAGCGCGCTGATCTGGTTGGCGGCCCCGTAGGTCTGCAGCGCGCGGTAACCGAGCAGGGTCACCGACAGGCCGACGAACGCGCCGCCGACCGCGATGATCGGCAGCGAGCGGGCGCCGATCTTGTAGATCTCGCGCACCAGCTCGGCGAAGAAGTCGCGGGTCGGCTTCGACGCGCGCAACACCTGCAGCGAGAACAGGCCGGCGCGGCCGAGCGAGCGGGTGGCGGCAACGAAGGGCATCTCAGGCGGCCTCCACGCGGCGGTTGGCGGTGCTGTCGAACGGAATCGGCCCGTCGGGCTCGCCGTCCAGGAACTGCCGCACCAGCGGATCGGCCGAAGACTGCAGCTCCGCCGGGCTGCCGGCGAACACGATCCGCCCGTTCGCGATCACCAGCGCACGGTCGGCCACCGGCAGGGTTTCGTGCACGTGGTGGCTGACGATGATGCTGGTCAGGCCGAGGCTGGCATTGAGCCGCGCCACCAGGTTCATGATCACGCCGCTGGCGATCGGGTCGAGTCCGGTCAGCGGCTCGTCGTAGATCATCAGCGGCGGGTCCAGCGCCAGCGCGCGCGCCAGTGCGACGCGCCGGGCCATGCCGCCGGACAGCTCGCGCGGGAACAGGTCGGCGGCGGCGCGCAGGCCGACCGCGTGCAGCTTCATCTCCACCAGCCGGCGGATCACCGGATCCGGCAGCTTCGTGTGCATGCGCAGCGGCAGCGCCACGTTCTCGGCGGCGGTGAGGTCGGTGAGCAGGCCGTTGCCCTGCAGCAGCACGCCGATCGACTTGCGCCGCTCCAGCAGCGCACGCTGGCGGGTCGGCAGCGGGGCGCCCAGCACCTCCACGCTGCCGGCGGCCGGCTGCAGTTCGCCGGTCAGGGCCGCGAGCAGGGTCGACTTGCCGCTGCCCGAGGGGCCGAGGATCGCGACGATGCTGCCGCGCGGCACGTCCAGGTCGATGCCGTCGAGGATCGTGCGCCCGCCGCGGTCCAGGCGCAGGCCGGACAGGCGGACGATGGGGGCGGTGGCGCTCATCCGGCCATTGTCGCAGGAACCGGGCGGGTCGCTGCGGATGCGACGGGGCTGCGGCAAGATGGCGTTAATGTCGCCCGTGAACGACTTCCGGCTCTACCACTCCAACGCGCTCGACGTGCTCGCCGGGCTGTTGGCGGAAGAACTGCGCAAGCCCGCGCCGGGCCAGCCGCTGCTGGCGCCGGACACGATCCTGATCCCGCAGGTGGCGATGCGGCGCTGGCTGCAGGCCACCCTGGCCGAGCGCCACGGTATCGCCGCCAACCTCGAGTTCCTGGCCCCGGGCGAGTTCGTGGCGCGGGCGCTGGCGGCGAATCCGCCACGGGACGGAGCCTCCGGGGGCGGCGAGCTCGACGCCGCCAGCCTCAGGTGGCACCTGTACGCCGCGCTGCTGGATCCGGCGGTGCGCGCGCGCCCGGCGATGGCGCAGCTCGCGGCCTACCTCGACGGCGACGACCCGTTGCGCGCCTGGTCGCTGGCCGGCGAGCTGGCGGCGGTGTTCGAGAAGTACCAGGCCTGGCGCCGCGACTGGCTGCTGCGTTGGGAGGCCGGCGCCGACCCGGACGATCCGCAGGCGATCCTGTGGCGCATCGTCGCCGCCGGCCGCAGCCACCGCGCGCGCCGCATCCAGGACTACCTCGCGCGCTTCGACGGCGAGGGCGGCGCGGTGCCGGCCGGGCTGCCGTCGCGGATGTTCGCCTTCGCCACCCTCAATGTCTCGCCCGACGTGCTGCGGGTGATGGCGACGCAGGCCAGGGCCGGCACGCTGCACTTCTACCTGCCGACGCCGACCCGTGCGTACTGGGGCGACCTGCAGTCGCTCGGCGCGCGCCTGCAGGCGGGCGAGGACCCGTTCGGCGGCGAGGACGCGGAGAACCCGCTGCTGCGCGACTGGGGCGCGGCGGGACGCGACTTCATGGCGCTGCTGGGCAGCTACGAGGTCGTGCATCCGTCGGGCGAGATCGCGGCCTATGCCGATCCGGAGGCCGCGAGCGATCGGCCGGACACGCTGCTGCGGCGGATGCAGGCCGACCTGTTCCACCGCCGCGCACGGCCGTCGGGCACGCCGCGCAGCGAGGTGGATGCGCGCGACCCGAGCCTGCAGTTCCACGCCTGCCACACCCGCCTGCGCGAACTGCAGGTGCTGCACGACCGCCTGCGCGCGCTACTCGAGGACAATCGTTTCGATCCGCCGCTGCAGCCGCGCGAGATCGCGGTGCTGGCGCCGGACATCGATCCCTACGTGCCGTACCTAGAATCGGTGTTCGGGGGGCGGGGACGCGGCGACGCCATCCCCTGGGCGATGGCCGACGCCAGCCCCCTGGCCGGCGAGTCGCTGGCCGCCGCCTTCCTGCGCCTGCTCGAGTTGCCGGTGTCGCGCTTCGGCCTCGACGAGATCCTCGAGTTGCTCGCCAGCCCGCCGCTGGCCGAGGCCGCAGGGCTCGACGCGGGCGCGTTCGAACGCCTGCACGCGTGGCTGCGCGAGGCCGGCGCCCGTTGGGGCCTGGACGCCGCGCACCGCGCGCGACTCGGCGCGCCCGAGGACGACGCCTACACTTGGCAGTTCGCGCTCGACCGGCTGCTGCTCGGCCATGCCAGCGGCGACGAGGCGCTGGTCGCCGGCGACGGTCGCGTGGTCGCGCCCTGGACCGAACTCGAGGGCAGCGCGCTCGACGCGCTCGACATCCTGCTGCGCCTGCTGCGCGTGCTGGCCAGGCACCAGCGCACGCTCGGCGCGGCGCTGCCGCCGGCGCAGTGGCGCGAGCACCTGCTCGGGCTGCTCGACGCGCTGCTGCCGCGCCCACCCTCGTCGCGCGGCGGCGAGCGCGCGCTGGACCGCCTGCGCGCGCTGATCGACGCGTTCGCGAAGGAAGCGGAGACGGCGGGCTACGAAGACCCCGTGCCCGCCGAGGTGGTGCGCGCGCACTTCGCGCAGGTGCTCGGCGAGGCCGACACGCGCGCGCCGCTGCTCACCGGCGGCGTCAGCTTCGCGCGCATGGTGCCGATGCGGCTGCTGCCGTTCCGGGTGATCTGCCTGCTGGGCATGAACGACGGCGAGTTCCCCCGCCGCGACCCCGCGGCCGGACTCAACCGCCTGACCGCGGAACTGGGCACCGACAAGCGCCGCCACGGCGACCGTTCGACCCGCGACGACGACCGCTACCTGTTCCTGCAGCTGTTCTCCTCGGCGCAGGACGTGTTCTACCTGAGCTGGACCGGTGCCGACCCGCGCGACGGCAGCGCACGCGAGCCCTCCGCCGTCGTCTCCGAACTGCTGTCCGCGGCGGCGGCGTACCACGAGGCGGGGGATGCCGACGCCCTGGTGCTGCGGCATGCGCTGCAGCCGTTTTCGCCGGCCGCCTTCGGCAGCGAGGACACCCGTCATTTCAGTTATGGCGCGCACTGGCATCCGGCCGCGGGGCGGCTGTCGGGCGCGCGCGGGCTGCTGGGGCCATGGATCGCCGCGGGCACCGCCCTGCCGCCGCCGGAGGACGAGGCGCGCGAGCTGTCGCTGGACGCCCTGCGCCGCTTCCTGCTGGCGCCGGCCGAACAGTTCCTGCGCCATCGCCTCGGGCTGCGCCTGGTCGAGCCGGAGCAGGCCGGCGAGGACATCGAGCCGCTGCTCGCGCCGGGCCGCGGGCTGGCGCGCAACCGGCTGCAGCACGCGGTGTTCGATGCGCTGCTGGCGGGCGAGGACCGCGAGGCGATGCAGGCGCGGCTGCGCGCGCGCGGCATGTTGCCCTCGGGCCCGCTCGGCAAACGCGCCCTGGCCGAAGTGATTGGCGAAGTGCAGCCGTACGCGGCGCGCTTCGCCGACTGGCGCGGCGCCGCGACCGCACCCGCCGATCCGCTGCGTCTGGAAGTCGACATCGACGGCCTGCGCCTGCACGGCCGCATCGGCGGCATCTGGCCCGAAGGCATCGCGCGGCTGCGCTTCGGCAAGCCCAACGGCCCGTCGGTGATCCGCAACGGCCTCGACTGGCTGCTCGCCTGTGCCGCCGGGGAATCGCTGGCCGTGCATGAGTTCCACGAGGACGAGAGCGGCAACATCGGCCCGCACCGGCGCGACGTGCTCGATCCCGCGCAGGCGAAGGATGCGCTGCGCGCACTGCTCGAGCTGCGCGCGAACGGTCTGCGCCAGCCACTGGTGTTCGCGCCGCGCGCCGGCTGGTGCTACTACAGCGCGGAGAAACCGGAGCGGGGCATCGAGGCCGCACGCAAGCAGTGGCGCGGCAGCGACCGGCAGTGGGGCGAGGGCACGGAGCCGGCGTGGGAACTCGCCTTGCGCGCGCGCGATCCGTTCGCCGACCGCGATGCCCTGCGCGAGTTCGTGCGCAACACCTGCGCGGTGTTCGCGGCGGTGGACAGCGGCATCGCGCTCGCGCCGCTGCCGGACGAGGACGCGATCGCGCGCGCGACGCTGGGCGGGGACGACGACGCGTGAACGCCGAGACCGCCCGCAACCCCTACCTCGACCTGCCGCTGGACGGCGTGCGCCTGATCGAGGCCTCGGCCGGCACCGGCAAGACCTTCACCCTGGCCACGCTGGTCACGCGCCTGGTGGTCGAGCGCGGGCTGCGCGTCGGCCAGGTGCTGGCGGTGACCTTCACCGAGGCGGCGACGCAGGAGCTGCGCAAGCGCATCCGCGAGCGCCTGCTGCTCGCGCTCGAACTGGTGGACGCCCCGGACACGGAAGGCGAGGACGCCGAGGCCACGCTGACCCGCCAGATCCTCCAGGCCCATCGCGAGCGCAGCGGCGAAAGCACCGAAGCGCTCCGCCGCCGCCTGCGCCAGGCCGCGCTGGAGATCGACCTCGCGGCGATCTTCACCATCCACGGCTTCTGCGCCCGCGCGCTGCGCGAGCACGCGCTGGAAAGCGGGCAGGGCTTCGACCCGCCCACGCTGCTGGCCAACGACCGCGAACTGCGCGAGGAGCTGGCCGCCGACCTGTGGCGCGCGCACGGCCGCGACGCCGACGGCGCCGACGACCTCGCCGCGCTGTGGAAGGGCGGCCCGCCGGCGCTGGCCGAGGACCTGCGCGCCCTGCTGCGCGAGCCCGTGCTGCTCCCGCCCGACGCGCCGCTGCCCGACGACGACCCGATGCCTGCGGTGGTCGCCACCGGCCGCGCGCTGGCCGATGGCTTCCGCGAGCACGGCCCGGGGTTCCTCGCGGTGCTGCTCGATGCGCTGGAACGCAAGGTGCTGAACGGCGGCAGCTACAAGGCCGACTGGATCCAGTCGCTGTGGAGCGAACTGGCGGGCTGGTGCGAAGGCGGCGACTACACCGCGCCGCTGGACGAGCGGCTCGGCCGCTTCACCGCGCGGGCGATGCAGGAGAAAACCAACAAGACGCACGCCGGCAACACCCCGACGTCGCCGCTGTGCGAGCTGATCGACGCCTACCTGCAGGCCGTGGCCGACTGCAAGGCCTACACCGCGCGCCGCCGCATTGCCCTGCTGCACCGGATCCGCGAGGACGCCCGCGCGCGCCTTGCCCTGCTGAAGCGCCAGCGCCGGTTGCAGACCTACGACGACCTGATCGACGGCGTCGCCGACGCGCTCGACGGCGACCACGCCGATGCCCTGGTGCGCGGCCTGCGCGCGCAGTACGCGGTGGCGCTGGTGGACGAGTTCCAGGACACCGACGCGCGCCAGTGGAAGATCTTCGAGCGCGTGTTCGGAAGCGGCAGCCACCGCGACGGGCACGCGCCGGCGCTGTTCCTGATCGGCGACCCCAAGCAGGCGATCTACGGTTTCCGCGGCGGCGACGTCCACACCTACCTGGCCGCGCGCCGCAACGCGGACGAGGCGCCGCCGCTGGGCCACAACTTCCGCTCGCGGCCCAGCGTGCTCGCGGCGATCGACGCGCTGTACGCGCAGGCCGGCGAACACGCCTTCGTCGACCCGCGCATCGCCTTCCGCAGCGTCGCGCCGGGCGGCAAGCGCCAGGACGAGGACTTCCTGCGCGCCGGCTCGCCCGCGCCGGCGCTGACGGTGTGGGTCGCGCCGGACCCCGAGCCCAACGCCAAGGGCGATATCAAGCCGTACAAGGCGGACGCCTCGCGCGAGCACTGCACCCGGGCCTGCGTGGCGGCGATCCATGGCGTGCTAAGCGAAGGCCGCGCAGGTACCGCCACCATCGAGGGCCGCCCGGTCCAGCCGGGCGACATCGCGGTGCTGGTCCGCACCCACCACGAGGCCACGCGCATCCAGCAGGCGCTGGCCGCCGTCGGCATCCCCGCGGTCGCGGCCGGCAAGCAGAGCCTCTACGCCACCCTGGAGGCGCGCGAGCTGCACACCCTGCTGCTGGCGCTGCTGCAGAGCGGCGACGACGGCCGCCTGCGCGCCGCGCTGTCCACGGTGCTGGTCGGCGTGGATGCCGCCGGCATCGCCGCGCTCGACGACAGCGACCACGACTGGCAGGGCAGGGCGCTGGCCTGGCGCGAGCGCCTGCTGCACGGCGGGCCGCTGGCGCTGGTCGGCGACCTGTGCGCGGAGCACGCGCCGCGCCTGCTCGGCCTCACCGACGGCGAGCGCCGCGTCGGCAACTACCTGCAGCTCGCCGAAGCGCTGCAGGAAGCGCAGGGGACGGCGCTCGGCCTGCACGGCCTGGTGGACTGGCTCGGCCAGCGCATTGCCGAGGCCGATCCCGACGACGAGACCCAGCTCCTGCGCCTGGAGTCCGACGCGCGCCGCGTGCAGATCGTGACCCTGCACAAGAGCAAAGGCCTCGAGTACCCGCTGGTGTTCCTGCCGTTCGCCGGCATTGGACGCCCGAATCCGGTGCCCGGCCGGCTGTGCGTCGCGCACCACGACGACAACGCGCGCCGGCTGCACTGGAAGACCGAGCTGCCCGAGGCCGAGTGGGACCATGCCAGCCAGGCCTGGAAGACCGAGCAGCAGGCCGAGGAAGCGCGGCTGCTGTACGTCGGCATGACCCGAGCGCGGCACGCGCTGTGGCTGGCCAGCGGGCTGTTCTACAACCACGACGCGGCCGCGCTGGGGCCGATGATGAAGGACCTCGACGCGCTGGCGGCGACGCCCGGCATCCGCGTGGACACGGCCGTGCCGCCGCCCGATCTGCCGCGGCTGCCGCCGGAGTCCGACGCCGAGGTCCCGCCCGCCGAGGTCGCCACGCGCGTGCTTTCCGGCGACTGGTGGGTGCACAGCTTCAGCGGCCTGACCCGCACGGCGACCGGCGACGAGGCCACGGCCGCGGCCACCTTGCCGGTGCCCGGCGGCAGGGACGAACCGGTGGTGCCCGAGGACGCGCTGGCCGCGGCGCCGGCCTTCGACACGCGCTTCGGCGGCACCCGCTTCGGCGTCGCCCTGCACGCCGCCCTGGAGCGCGCCGACTTCGCCGCCTGGCGCGCGTGGCTGCCCGGCGACGCCGCGCCCGCCGACGAGGCCGCGACCATCGCCGACGCCCTGCGCGAACAGGGCTACGCCGACGACGTGCTCGACGATGGCATCGCACTGGTCACCGACCTGGTCGGCCGCACCCTGCGTGTCGCGCTGCCGGAAGGCGTGCAGCTCTGCAACGTGCCCGCGGACGCGCGCCGTCCGGAAATGGAATTCCAGTTCTCGCTGAGGCCGACGCGCGTGGACGCGCTGCTGGAGCTGCTGCACGCGCACGGCGTCGTGCCCGGCCGCGGCGGCTTCGGCTTCCGCCAGCGGCTCGAGGGCCTGATGACCGGCCTGGTGGACCTGACCTACGTCCACGACGGCCGCTGGTACGTGCTCGACTACAAGTCCAACCGCCTGCCGCGCTACGACGCCGACGGCCTGCGCGAGGCGATGCTGCACAGCGAGTACGACCTGCAGGCGCTGGTCTACACGCTCGCGCTGCACCGCTGGCTGCGCTTCCGCCTCGGCGACCGCTACGACTACGCCCGCGACTTCGGCGGCATCCGCTACGTGTTCTGCCGCGGCATCGAACTGGACGCGCGCGGCGACGACCGCCCCGGCGTGTACCACGACCGCTTCGCCCCCGAACTCGTGCACGCGCTGGATGCCTTGTTCGCCGGCGGCCATTCCCCTCTCCCGCTCGCGGGAGAGGGACAGGTCCGCGCAGCGGACCAGGGTGAGGGCCCGCGATGAACCCGTCGCTCCTCGACGCCCTCGTCCGCGCCGGCGCCCTCCGCACCATCGACCACGCGCTCGCGCAAAGCCTGCGCCGCCTCGACCCGGCCACCCCAGACAGCGTGCTCGCCGCCGCCGCGCTGGCGTCGCTCGCCGTCGCCCAGGGCCACGCCGGCTTCGATCCGTCCGCGCCGCAACTGCTGGTGGACGACGGCGCCGAACATGACATCCCATGGCCTGACCCCGACGCCTGGCGCCGCGAACTGGCCGCCTCCCGCTGGGTCTCCACGCCCGGACCGGACGTCGCCGCCGAACCCACTGATCCCGGCCGCCCGCTGGTGCTCGAAGGCGCACCCGGCAGCCCCGGCCTGCTCTACCTGCGCCGCTACCGCGAGTACGAACGCCGCGTCGCCGTCGGCCTGCAGCGCCTCGCCGCGCAACACGCCGGCAACGGCGGCGTCGATCTGGTCACCGGCGGACCCGGCACCGGCAAGACCACTGCCATCGCCAAGCTGCTCGTGCAGCTGGTCGAGCAGGCGCGCGCCGAAGGCAGCCCCGACCCGCGCATCGCCCTGGCCGCACCCACCGGCCGCGCCGCCGAGCGCATGGCCGAGAGCGTGCGCAACGCGCTGCAGTCGCTGGCCGCCGAAGGCACCTACGCCGACTTGATCGAAGCGCTGCCGACCAGCGGCTCCACCCTGCACCGCCTGCTCGGCACCATCCCCGACAGCCCGCGCTTCCGCCACGACGCCGACAACCCGCTGCCGTTCGACGTGGTCGTGGTCGACGAAGCCTCGATGATCGACCTGCCGCTGATGGCCAAGCTGGTGGACGCCGTGCCCGACGGCACCCGCCTGGTGCTGATCGGCGACCCCGACCAGCTGCCCTCGGTGGAAGCCGGCGACGTGCTCAGCGGCATCATCGCCGGCGCCGACGCGGGCGAGGGGCTCTTCCCCGCCCGCCGCACGCACCTGACAAAGTCCTGGCGCCAACACGAAGCCCTCGACCTGGCCCCGCTCGCCGCCGCCGCCCGCGAAGGCGACAGCGCGCAAGCGTTGGAGCTGCTGCGCAGCGGCCAACTCTCCGGCGTCCACTTCCACGAAGACCTCACCGACCCGCTGCAGACGCACCGCGAGCACCTGCTGGCGCACTGGCGCGCGCTGGCCGAAGCCGAATCCCCCGCCGAAGCGCTACGCCTCGCCTCGCGCCTGCGCCTGCTCACCGCCGTGCGCGACGGCCCGCAGGGTGCGCGCACGCTCAACGCCCGCATCGAAGCCATGCTCGGCGAGCCCGGCACCCACTTCCATGGCCGCCTGCTCCTCATCACCGAGAACAGCTACCGCCACCGCCTCTTCAACGGCGACATCGGCATCTGCCTGCGCGGCGAAAACGGCGCGCTCATGGCCTGGTTCCCCGGCGACACGCCCGACACCCCGCGCGCCTTCCACCCCGCTGGCCTGCCCCGCCACGACAGCGCGTTCGCCATGACAGTGCACAAGGCACAAGGGTCGGAGTTCGACGAGGTGTGGCTGCTGCTGCCGCAGCACGACAGCCGGGTGTTGTCGCGGGAGCTGGTTTATACGGGGATTACGCGGGCGCGGAGTGGGTTGCGTATTGGGGCAGGCGTAGACGTGATGGAGACGGCGCTCGCGAGACACGCAAATCGACGGTCGGGATTGGGTTGGAGAGTCGGGTTGACTGTCGTTTTATCGCCTGAAGGGGCGACGAATGTGAACGCGTCGGAGGTCCTATGGAGTATGCGCTGCTGAGATCTTTGCGGGCCCTTGGCCCGGGGCTTTTGATTCTTGCTTATGTTGACCTGTTCTTCGCACTTGCGGGGAGCCATACGCCCTTCTGGTCCATGGACTCCGCGAAGCTCTTTCTGATCGGCTACGCAGTTGGTGGCATCTATGGCGTCATAGCGACTGTGCTTAAGCGGGATCGCTATGCGTTTAAAGGAGTCAATGATTCCATCCTTGCAGCGCTCAGAAAGTTTGCGCCGGAGATCGGAAACCGCCCGTGGAACGACGTCTCCCCGTGCTTTTACGCACTAATTGACAATGACAAATCATTGGAGCAGAAGAGCAAAGGGATGTATTTCAACGGGTTCTTAGTCACTACATCCTTTGACGCGATATGGATCTCGCTAGGATCCGTCGTCATTGGAGTCGTCGCCGGGCTGTGTCGGTCCGAATGGAATTTTTTGCTGGTCTCTGGGATGGCGACTGTAGTGGCGTATCTGGTCTGGAAAATATCTAACAAGCGCCATCGTGACTTGGCAGGCGAGCAGGTAAACGTAATCAAGAAGCGATTTCCACGCCAGTTCAAGGAGTGTGTCATTGGCCCGTTGTCGGAACCAGATGGCCGCACGCGTTGATTAGTCAAGCGATCGAGCGGTGCGCAAGTGCTATTCACGGGGCGCCTGGTAGAAGGTGGGTAATTGCGTATTCGGGCGGTAAAGATTCGACCGCGACACTCAAGATTTTCTTGAACGCAGCCAGAACCGCCGGCCTTCGTGGAGACCTCATTTCCGTCATCTACTGCGACACGGGGGTCGAGAATCCAGAACTAGATTTCTTTGCAAAGGCATCTCTAGCGCGGCTCTCCATGGAGCTTCCAAGAGAGTTCCCACGAGCATCGGTCGAAATTCTTAAGGCACCGATTGCGGAACGCTTCTTCGTGCGCGTGATTGGGCGTGGGTACGCGCCGCCATCCAACAGGTTTCGCTGGTGTACCAAAGGACTAAGAATTCTGCCGGTCGAGAGGTACCTGAAGAGCAAAGGTGCTGATGCTGTCGTCGTCTTGGGTTTGAGGTACGGAGAAAGTAGTCAACGTGACCGGTCGCTTGAAAGCGGTGCGAGCCAAGATAGGCTTTGGCAAAAGCAGCGCGAGGGGGTGGCGCGGGATTTGCTTCTGCCCGTGATTGACTTTTCGCTTGAGCAAGTTTGGATCGCTGCCCAGACCATCCCGTATCCGAGAGCCATCGACCCCATTCAACTGGAGGAGCTCTATCGTGGAGCAAGCGAGGAGTGCCCCATGGTTCGATCACCCCACTCTCCACCCTGCGCGTCGGGACGGTTTGGTTGTTGGACTTGCACTGTAGTGCGCCGGGACAGATCGGCCGAGAACATGATTAAGCATGGAAAGGCTTGGCTGGCCCCCTATTTGGAGTTCCGCAATTGGCTACAGCAAATTCGTGGGGAACGAACTTTGCGATGGCCGACGAGGCGAAATGGTGCCATTGGGCCTGGGCCTTTTACGCTGGAAGGAAGAAGGTTGATTCTTAGGCGTCTTCAGTTACTAGAGGCCGAAGTGGAGCGCGAACTGCTGTCAGACGAGGAAATTCGATATATCAAGCAGCTGTGGGATATCGATGTTCCTCTGGAACAACAGATGCGGTTGAGCTGATTGCGGGAACGATTCGGTCGCGCAGTCTCGTACAGCTGAGAAGGCATAGCTCATCGGCTGGGCTTTTAATGTGGGCGCAAGGTGGCGTGCTTTCAGCGGTTCGATGCACACCACCCATGAATCATCCCCGCCTGGTGGAACCTGAGCGGCGCCTCGAACCCCGCATCCGCCACCAGCGCCGCCACTTGGTCCGGCGGCAGGATCGCCACGTCGCGCGCGTAGTTGCCGCGCATCCGCTCGATCGCTTCGTCGTCGAGCCCCGCGCCCGACATCGTCCGCATCCACAGGCGCAGCATGTCGGGGTAGTCCGGCGCGTTGGTGTCCCAGGCCAGGTCGGCCCACGCGAGCACGCCGCCCTTGCGCAGGCGGCGGCCGATGGCGGCGAAGAACGCGGTGCGTTCGGCCGGGTCGAGGATGAACTGCGAGACCAGGAAGCACGTGGCGCCGTCGAAGGCGCCGGTGTCCGGGAGGGTCTCGAGCAGGCCCGTGTGGAACTCGCAGCGGTCGGCGATGCCTTCGCGCTCGGTGCGTTCGCGGCAGGCGGCGATCATGCCGGGCGCGGGGTCGAGCGCGAGGAAGCGCCAGCGCGGGAAGCGCTTTGCCAGGTGCGCGATCTCGGCGCCGGTGCCGGCGCCGACGCACAGCAGGCGCGCGTCCTCAGGCAGGTCGGCGAAGACGGTTTCCAGCAACAAGTGCAGGCTTTCGCGGATCGGCGCCATGCGTGCCCATTGCGCGTCGTAGCCGGCGGCCTGCTGGTCGAAGAGCTTGTCGAGTTCGTGTTGTTCCATCTCAGGTGTCCAGTTCCGTCATTGCCGTGCGCGCGTCCTTCGCCGGTGGCCGCCCGAACATCCGCCCGTACTCCCGCGTGAACTGCGGCACGCTTTCGTAGCCCACCGCATACGCGGCACGGCTCGCGGTCGCGCCTTGCGACCGTAGCAGCCGCCGTGCTTCCAGCAGCCGCAATTGCTTCTGGAACTGCAGCGGGGTCAGCGAGGTGACGTTGCGGAAGTGGCGGTGGAAGGCGGACGCGCTCATGCCGGCCTCGGCCGCCAGGCGCGCGACCGGGAGCGGCGTCGCGAACTCGCGGCGCAACAGGGCGACGGCGCGGGCGATGCGCTGCACCGGGCCGCCGGGCCAGCCGAGCTGGCGGATCGCGGGGCCGTGGCGGCCGGCGAGCAGCCAGTAGTGCAGCTCGCGCATGCGTTCTGCCTGCAGCACCGGGCGTGCGTCGGGCTGGTCGAGCAGTTGCAGCAGGCGCAGCACCGCGTCGGCGACTTCGGGTTCGGTGCGGGCCACTTCGAGCCGCGGCAAGGCGGTTTCGGGTGGGGTGCCCATTTCCGCCCCGAGATCGGCGATGAGCGCGGGGTCGAGCAGCACCGCCACCGCGTAGTAGGGTTCGGCGGCGCTGGCGCGGACGATGCGGCTCGTGGCCGGCACGTCCGCGGTCACGACCAGCGAATCGCCGGTGGCGAATACCAGTTCGCGCGTGCCGCTGGCCACGCGCTTGGCGCCCTGCCGCACCAGGCAGACCACCGGCCGCTCGAGGCTGTGCTTGAGCTCGCTCGGCGTGGTCGCGCACACCAGGATCAGCCCGGGGATGGCGGTTTCCACGCTGCCGGGTGCCTGCAGATCGGTGTGGCGGCGGATGCAATCGAGCAAGGCGTCCATGGCGCCAGCCTAGCGCGATGGCGGCCGCCGAACCGGCACACGGCAGGATCAGGCAAGGATCGGCGAGGCCTTGGCAACCCGCGCATGCCCTCGGCGCCGAACCTGTAGGCCCGCCAGCAATGGAGCCGATCATGGCCAACATCACCCTCGTCACCGGCGCCAGCCGCGGCCTCGGCCGGGCCACCGCGCTGGCCGTCGCCCAGCGTGGCGGCGACGTCATCGCCACCTACCGCGGCAATGCCGAAGACGCGCGCACCCTCGTCGCCGAAATCAAGTCGCTGGGCCGCAAGGCCGTCGCGTTGCAGCTCGATACCGCCGACGTCGACGGCTTCCCCGACTTCGTCGCCCGCGTGCGCCAGGCCTTGCACGACACCTGGCAGCGCGACCGCTTCGAGCACCTCGTCAACAACGCCGGCCACGGGGTGCACGCCACGATCGAGGAGACTACGCCGGAGCAGTTCGACCAGCTGATTGCAGTGCACTTCAAGGGCGTGTTCTTCCTCACCCAGGCGCTGTTGCCGCTGCTGGCCGACGGCGGCCGCATCGTCAACATCTCCTCGGGGCTGACCCGATTCGCCCTGCCCGGCCACGCCGCGTACGCCGCGGCCAAGACCGCGGTGGAAACTTTCACCCGCTACCTGGCGAAGGAGCTCGGTCCGCGCGGCATCACCGCGAACGTGGTCGCGCCGGGCGCGATCGAGACCGACTTCAGCGGTGGCGTCGTACGCGACAACCCGGAACTCAACCGGCAGATCGCGGCGAACACCGCGCTCGGGCGGGTCGGCGTGCCGCAGGACATCGGCCCGATGATCGCGGCGTTGCTCGACGACGCCAACCGCTGGGTCAACGCGCAGCGGATCGAGGTCTCGGGTGGACAGTCGCTGTAGTTGCCTTAGGCTGTCGGGCCCATGATCCGCAAGCCATCGTCCATCCTGCGCTTCGCGCCCACGCCCTTGGCCGCGTGCATGCATCTGCTGTGGCTGGGCGTCGCATTCGCGTTGTTCCTGGGCCGCAAGCCCGGATCCTTCCGCCTGCAGGCGATCGAGCAGGCGGTGCCCGGCTTCTACACGCACATCTTCAACTTCTCGTTGTCCTACCTCATGTACACGGGTGTCGGCTTCCTGTGGCTGATGATGGGCGTGCCGGTGCGGGTCCTGGTCTGGGCCGGCATCGCGCTGGTCGTCGCCAACCTCGGCTACGAATTCCTGTTGCCCCTCTTGAACACGCGCGATCCCGTGGATGCCGCCTACGGCATTGCCGGGACGCTGCTTGGAAGCGCGTGGTTGTCCATCGTGCGACGCTTTGCGCTCGTGCCCATTCCGGAGCGCGCGCAATGACCATCGGATTCAAGGCCCGCCTCGCCCGCCCGGCCCAGCCGAAGAACGCGACATGGGCCTTCCTTGTGCTGCCGAAGGCGGCGAGTGCGAAGCTGCCGACGCGCGCGATGCTCACGGTCGAAGGCACGTTCGGCGGCGCGCCGTTCAAGGCCACGCTCGAGCCCGACGGCCAGGGCGGCCACTGGCTCAAGGTGCCGAAAAAGCTGCGCGAAGCCGCGGGCGTGGAGGTCGGCGCCGTCGTCGAGCTCGACATCGCGCCGTCCACCACCCAGCACGAGCCGGAAGTGCCCGCCGACCTGCGCGCCGCGCTCAAGGCGCATCCCGCCGCGAAGGCGACCTGGGACGCGACCACCACCACCGCGCGCCGCGACTGGATCGCGTGGATGACCTCGGGCAAGCAGGCGGCGACCCGCAACAAGCGCCGCGCGGCGATGATGGACATGCTGGAACACGGCAAGAAGCGCGTGTGCTGCTTCGACCGCTCCGGCCAGTACGGCGGCAACTTCAGCTCGCCGGAAGCGGCGGACTAGGGCCGCAGCCCGGAAGCGAACGTTTTTCCGAAGCGCGCCACGACGTCGCGATTGGCCGGCGCCATGTCCCGCAACGCCTCGTCCCGGGCGAACCCGCTGTTCGCGACCTCATGCCAGAACCCGACCGCGACCTCCGCGGTCCAGGCGATGTGCGGCAGTTGCCCGGCGCGATCCGGCGCGGGCGGGCGAACCGTTCGCGAGGGGCCTGGTCGCACCCGTGCGCGAAGGCGCCAAGAACATCGGAAGCATGTCGTGGGCGGGCGCCAGCTCCAGCGGACGGGCATCGACGAGGTGGAAGCCCAGGTTGCCCGGGTGCATGTCGCTGTTGCCGATCAACCGGCCGAACCAGTACAGGTCGGCGACGGTGACGGCGCGGGGGCGAGCCAATCGGGCGGAACCATTCTTTACGATTCCCGGACGATACTGCGACCATTCTCCATCGTCGAGCCGCGCGGGAGCAGGGGTTTCCGGGAAATTCGCCCGCCAGTTTCTTTACGATTTTCCGGACAGGCCCACGTCCCCTTCCACCACCACCTGCCGCATCCGCGGCCGCTCGCCGGGTGCCCACAGCGCCACCTCGTGCCGCACGCGATAGCGCAGCGGGCCGCCGTCCGGCGTCGCGGCGCGCTCGATCGGCCGCGGAATGCACACGAACTCGGTGACCATGCGGCTCGCGTCGACACCCACGACGCCGTAGCCGTGGCCGCCCATGTCCACGAACTTGAGGTGCGGCGCCAGCTCCGGATTGCTCACCGCATGCGCCTTCGCCAGGTCGCCGCTCTCGGCGTACTCGAGTGCGGAACGCACGCCGTGGTTGAGCAGCAGGTTCATCGTCGGCTCCATCCGGCCGCCCGGACGGTCGGCGATGTAAAGCTTGCGCAGCGGGTTCTGCTTGTTGCCGTGTTCGTAGGCTTCCTGCATGCCGGGCGAGGTGATCGAGCCGCCGACGAAGGACACGCCGACCGGCTCGAACCTGCCGTGCGGCGGTAACGACTTCGAGGCGTAGCCAGCCCAGAAGCTGTGCAGGTCGCCGGCGAGGATGGCGAAGCCAGTGATGCCGTTGTCGCGCACGGTGTCGAAAATCTCGCCACGCTCGTGATACGCGCCGCCCCAGTCGCCGTTGCTCTGCACGGCATAGCCGTCGGTCCACTTCGGCCAGTCGGCCGGCACGAAGCCTTGCGGCAGGTGCTGCGCGTCGATGCGCTGGTCGTGCGTGCCCAGCGAGGTGCCCCAGATCTTCCAGGTTGCGCTGGCGTTGCGCAGGCGCTCGAGGAACCAGGCCTTCTGCTTCGCGCCGAGCATGGACTGCGGCGGGCCGTCCTTGCGGTAGTTCGGGATCGACTTTTCGCCGAACACGAGCTTCGCCGGCGGGTGGCCGCCGGCGTACGCGCGGCCGCTGTCCACCTGCATGGACAGCGCCTCAGGGAAGAACGGATACGGCACGCCCTGGAACAGCGCTCCGAGCCGCTCGTCGTTCGAATAATCCTTGCCGCGGAAGGCGCGCTGGTCGGTGAGAATCAGATCGATGTGCCGGCCCCAGCGCAGCGCCCGGTAGATGACCAGGCTCTCGATCGCGGCAATGTTGTTGGGCTCCTGGCCCATGCCGGACGCGTCGAACTCGGTCACCGGCACATCCGACACGCTGGGCGCGTCGAAGCGCGCCAGCGTCCGCCCCGGCGCTCGCACGCGCGCCGGCTGGAACTCGAACCAGGCCTGGTTCGCCATCACCTTCAACGTCTGCCCCGGAAACTCGCCTTCGCCGGGGTAGGACATGATCGATTGCCAGGCCAGCCACGAGTACTCGTGGTTGTCCCAGATGCACACGAACGGGAACCGCGCGCGCGCGTCCTGCAGGTCGGGATCGAGCAGGTAGGCGTGGTACAGCGCGCGGTAGTCGTCGAGCGTCGTGGGTACGGTGAAACGGTTGTTGGCGACCGCACGCCCGTGCCTGAACGACACCGGGAACGTGATCCTGCGGTCGTAGCGATGCCCGTCCTTGACCTGCTCGGGCGTCTGGATGACCTCGTAGATGAAGTCGCCCAGGTGCAGCACGAAGCCGATGCGCTCACCGGGCGCCGCGCGCTCGTCCTCATGGATCATCCGCCGGTAGGCATTGAACGCACCCTCCGGCAGGCTCTGGCAGCTCACGAAGGCGAAGCGCGCCGGGCGCGGATCGTCCGGCGCCGGCGCGGTGAGCGTGCGGCCGATGCGGCTGCCGTTACCGTCCTCGTCCACGAAGCGGTACCAGTACTCGGCGGCGGGCTTCAGGTCACTGACCAGGACGCGGGAGGTCCAGTCCGACTCGGCCAGCACCGGGGCCATCGCGGTTGCGACCACGCGTTTGAAGTCCGGATCCTCGGCGACTTCCACCAGCAGGGTCGAACGCGCGCGGCCGTCGTCGAGCGGCCGCCGCGTCCACAGCAGCACGCTCTGGTGGTCGGGATCGCCGGAGGCGACGCCTTGCGGGAACAGGTCGCGCCGCTCGCGCCAGCCGCTGTCCGAAGGTCGCCACGTCGAGCAGCCCACCGCCAGCGTGGCGCCGAGCGCCGCGGACAGTTGCAGGAACTGGCGACGGTCCATGGTCGGCATGCGCGTCCCCCCGGACGATACGGATCCGGGGCAACGCTAGTCCGCGAGCAACGCGGGAGGACGTGCCGGAAGTCCCCGTGACCGCGGGCACCAAGGCCGCGGTGGCAGCGCCTCAGTGCGGCAGGCCGAACCCGAAGCCGTCCATCGACAGCACGCCGTAGGTCATGCCGCCTTCGATGCGGGTCGGCGCCTCGTCGTCGACGCTCGCGCCCAGCGCGACCAGCAACGGCAGGTAATGCTCCTCGGTCGGATGTGCGCGCCGGGCATGCGGTGCGCGCGCGCGGTAGTCGACGAGCGCGTCGGCGTCACGACGGGCCGCGGCATCCGCCACCCAGTCGGCAAAGGACTGCGCGTATTCCGGGTCGCGGATTTCGCGGCGGAACTCGAACAGGTTGTGGGTCAGGCTGCCCGAGCCGAGCACCAGCACGCCGCGCTCGCGCAGCGGTGCGAGCGCCTGGCCCAGCCGCAGGGCGCCGGCCGGATCGAGGTCGTGCGGCATCGAGACCTGCACCACCGGCACGTCGGCGTCCGGCTTGAGATATCGCAACGGCACCCAGGCGCCGTGGTCGAGGCCGCGACCCGGATCGAGCTGCGTGTCGATGCCGGCCTCGCGCAGCAGCACCGCGATGTCGGCCGCCAGCTCCGGCGCGCCCGGCGGCGTGTACTGCAGGGTGTACAGCACCCCGGGGAAACCGCCGAAGTCGTGGATCGTTTCCGGTGCGGAGGTCGCGGTTACGCGCACGCCGCGCGTCTGCCAGTGCGGCGATACGACCACGATCGCGGACAGGTCCGGCATGGCCGCGCCGATGCGGCGCAACGCGGGCCCGGCCAGACCGGGCTCCAGCGCCCACATCGGCGAGCCATGGGAGACGAACAGCGAGGGTGCGCGGGTCGGGGTATCCATGGACCCAATCTATTGCCCACCCATCGGCCGATAAACCCGCATTCAGGCCACGGATCGTTCCGCGGGCGGTGCCAATTGCCGGGCGTGACCTTCGACCCGCGTGTTCCGCGGCGCGGCTCGCGACCATCCCCTGCCGCCATTCACACAAAGAATCCCGCCTTGCCCCCACGCGTCCGCTCCCTTCTGCCCACGGCAGCCGCGCCCGGCTGGGTCATCGCGGCCATGCTCCTGTACATCGCCGCGACGAGCGCGTGGGTGTTCTCGCCCTGTTTCCCTGTGCAGTGGTTGCAGGCGCTGGACAGCGCCAGCGGCGGTTGGCTCGCTTCCACCCTGGTGCTGGCGGTGGGGTTCGGCATCGTCGAACTGTGGTTGTTGTTCGGTCCCGGACGGCAGCGACCCGGCGACCTGGGATGGCAGGTGGGCGCGCTGCCTGCCGCGATCGCAGCCACCCTGGTGCTCTGGATCGCGATGAATGCCGCGACGGTGTTCGCGTCGCACGTGTACGGCACGCCGCTTGCCGGGCACCCGGGCTGGGCCGAACCCGGTCGGCTGGCCGGCACGCTCATCGCGCAGGTCTTCGGCACTGCGTTGCTGGAGGAAACGGTGTTCCGCGCCTGGCTGTGGCCACAACTGGCATTGGCGATGGCGCGTCGCTGGCCCACGCGCCGGGCCCGGGTGATGGCGCTGCTGGCCTCGCAAGCCGCGTTCGCACTGCTGCACGTGCCGGCGCTGCTCACCGCCGGGATGACGTTGCCCGGGCTGGCCGGCACGGTTCTCATGTTGTTCCTCACTGGAATTGTGCTGGCGCTGCTCTACGCCGCGACCCGCAACCTGTTCTTCGTCGTCGGCGTGCATGCGCTCGGCAACGCGCCGACCCTGCTGTTCGAGCCGCAGGGCCCGGCGCCGACGCTGGTGCTGCTGGGCGCCGCGGTGCTCGTCGCCCTCGCGTGGCGGGGGTGGCGCTCGGCGAAGGAGGCACGCCGCGCTTCCTGAAAACAGGCGGCGCCGCGCCGCCACCTCACGACGGCCGCGGCTGCACCTCGCTCTCGGTGTGCGCCACGCATTTCCAGCTACCGTTCGCGCGCACCCAGGTGGAGGAATCCACCACGTCCTGTTCCAGCACCTGCCCGTCCATCTCCATCTTCTGGTGCGCGCGGTAGGTGGCGATGGCCACGTCGTCATCGGGGAACAGCACGTCCATGTCCGCGAGGCTGTACTCGAGCAGCCCGTGCTTCGGGTCGGTGAGCATGCGCGCGTATTCGCCCGGGTCGAAACGGATCGTGCCGCGGCTGCTGACCATCAGCGCCTCGGGCGCGAGCAGGCGCGTCGCGGTGTCGACGTCGCGCTCCACCAGCGACTGCCAGAAGCTGCGTTCGAGCGCGTGGATTTCGGCTTCGGGTCCGGTGCGCTGCATGGTCGTGTTCCTCGTCGTGGGGTGTACGCCATCGTCGACGCCTGAACGTTCGTTGCGCGTCAAGCCTGAACGCGCACCCGTTTCACTACTTCGATACCAGTCGCTCGCGACGATGACCGGGCCGCGGAATGCACGCGGTACCCCACACCAGGAGAGCAGTTCGATGAGCGACGTGAAGAAGGACCACAGCATTGGAGAGGGCACCGGCGCGGTCGCCGGAACGGTGACTGGCGCGGCGGTGGGTTCGGTGGCGGGCCCGGTCGGCACGGTGGTCGGCGCGGTCGTCGGCGGCGTGGTCGGCGCGAAGGCGGGCGACTCGATCGCCGAGGCGATCAACCCCACCGACTACAACGATTACTTCGAGGCCAACTACAAGAACGCCCAGTACTACTCGAGCGGGCGCGACTGGAGCGACTACCAGCCGGCCTACCAGTACAGCTACGACACCTACGGCCGGTATCGCGGCCAGCGTTTCGAGGATGTCGAGCCGCAGCTCGAGCGCGATTGGGAGGCGAGCCGCGCGCGTTCGCGCCTGGCCTGGCCGGAGGCCCGCGGTGCGGTGCGCGATGGGTGGCACCACATCGAGCGGGCGATGCCCGGGGATGCGGATCGGGATGGGCGGTAGGGCTCGTCGCTGATTGATTCGAAAAAGCGCCCCTCATCCGGCGCTTCGCGCCACCTTCTCCCCGCGAGCGGGGAGAAGGGAGGAGCGGCGTGCGGGGAGAAGGGATGGGGTGGGCAACTTTTCACCCTGGGTGAACGTACCTACGGACAGAGTTTCCCTGGCCCATCAAGGGGAGCGAGCCATGAGCCTGAAGAAGGACCACATTCTCGGTAGCGGCAGCGCGGCGCTGGCGGGCGGGGCCGCGGGGGCTGCGATCGGCGGGATGCTGGGCGGGCCGGCGGGGCTGGCGGTCGGTGCCGCGGCCGGCGGTGCGCTCGGTGCGGTGGCCGGCCATCGCGCCTCCGAGGCGCGGATGCCCAACGACGACCTCGGCCACTTCCAGCAGATCTACTGGAAGATGCCCTACTACGTGGAAGGCCGCGACTGGCACGACTACGCGCCGGCCTACCGCTACGGCCTGGATGCCTGGGGCAGCCACCAGGCGCGCAGCGTCGAGGAAATGGAGTCGCAGCTGCAGGGCGGCTGGGAAGCGGCGCAACGCTTCGGCTCGCGCCTGCAGTGGCACGAGGCGCGCCCGGCCATCGAGCACGCCTGGCGCTCCAAGCAGGAAGAGCAAAGGAAAAAAATGTAGAGCCGACCCACGGTCGGCTTTCCACATGGTTTCCTGGGGCGTCCCAACGGTCGCTGGTAGGATGCGCGCTCGCCCCACTGCGAGTTTCCAGCCATGAGCGACACCCCCGGCGCCCCCGACGTCTCCCGCGAGCAGGCCGAGGATGCCATCCGCACCCTGCTGCGCTGGGCCGGCGAGGACCCCGCGCGCGAGGGCCTGCTGGACACCCCGGCGCGGGTCGCCCGTGCCTACCGCGACTGGTTCAGCGGCTACACCCTGGATCCGGACGAGTACCTCGCCCGCACCTTCGAGGAGGTCGCCGGCTACGACGAGATGATCGTGCTGCGCGACATCGAGTTCGAGTCGCACTGCGAGCACCACATGGCGCCGATCATCGGCAAGGCGCACATCGGCTACCTGCCCGATGGCAAGGTCGTCGGCATCAGCAAGCTCGCGCGGGTGGTGGACGCCTACGCGCGCCGCTTCCAGGTGCAGGAGAAGATGACCGCGCAGATCGCGGGCTGCATCGAGCGGGTGCTGCAGCCGCGCGGCGTGGGCGTGGTGATCGTCGGCGCGCACGAGTGCATGACCACCCGCGGCGTGCACAAGCGCGGCGTGAGCATGGTGACCTCGAAGATGCTGGGCAGCTTCCGCGACGACGCGCGCACGCGTGCGGAATTCCTGCAGTTCATCGATGTGGGGCCGGGCAGGTAATCACGCTTCGATGAGGGCAGGGGCGGCACAGTGCCCGGATGCCCCATCTGCATGACTGCCTGGTCATCGGCGCCGGCCCGGCCGGGCTGGTCGCCGCCACCTATCTCGCGCGGTTCCGCCGCGACATCGCGCTGGTGGACGCCGGCCGCAGCCGCGCGGCGCTGATCCCGACCAGCCACAACTGCCCCGGTTTCCCGCTGGGCATCGGCGGCCCGCGCCTGCTGCAGCGGTTGCGCGAGCAGGCCGAAACCTACGGCATCACCATCGAGCAGGCCCGCGTCGATCGCCTGGTGCGCGACGACGGCCACTTCCGCGGCGACGATGCCAATGGCCGCGAATGGCACGCGCGCACGGTGGTCCTCGCCACCGGCACGGTGGATCGCCTGCCGCCGGTCGAAGGCGGAGACGCCGCGTGCAATGACGCGATCGAGGCCGGCGTGCTGCGCCTGTGCGCGGTGTGCGACGGCTACGAGGCGCGCGGCGAACGCATCGGCGTGCTCGCGCCGGCCGACGACGCGCTGCGCCACGCCCTGTTCCTGCGCACGTTCTCGCCGCACGTCGAGGCGATCCGCAGCCACGACGGCGAGCCCGCGCCCGACTGCCGCGCCGAAGCCGGGACCACCGGCATCGAACTGCTGCCGACGCCACGCCGGCTGCGCTGCGACGACCAGGCCTGCGAGGTCGAGTTCGAGAACGGCGACGTGCGCCGCTACGACACGCTGTACCCGGTGCTCGGCAGCGACAACCAGTCGCAGCTCGCGTTGTCGCTGGGTGCCGAAGTGGACGGCGAAGGCGCGCTGCGCACCGACCCGCACCAGCAGACCACGGTCCAAGGCCTGTACGCGATCGGCGACGTGGTGAGCGCCCTCAACCAGATCGCCGTCGCCGTCGGCCACGCCGCCATCGCCGCCACCGCCATCCACAACCGCCTCCCCCGGAATCCCCGCTGACCCCGGGCTAGCCGCGCCACCCCCAACCCCACTGTGGGAGCGACGCAAGTCGCGACAGACTCGCCCCACGAATTTAAACCCGGAAACAATTGACACCCATTAAAACCCGGCTCAAAATCCGCCAATGATCACCTCTCACCCCCTCTCCACCCGCTGCACCGCCTTCTCCGGAGGCCGCCTGATCGCCGCCGGGCCGCTGCGAACCGTGGCCCTTGCCGCCTGGCAGGCGCGCGACGCCGATCCGGACCAGCCGGTGCTGGTGTTCGACGACGCGAACCAGCAGCTGGTCGAAATCGACCTCAGCGGCTCGATGGCCGACCTGGTCCAGCGGCTGGCGGCGGTGCCGGACACCGGCATGCCGGATCCGGCGGTGGAAGCGGCGGCCGAGGCCCAGGCCAGGCAGCCGCCGGGCAAGCGCCCACGCGGGCGCCCGCGGCTTGGAGTGGTGGCACGCGAAGTGACCCTGCTGCCGCGCCATTGGCAATGGCTCAACGCGCAGCCGGGCGGCGCCTCGGTGGCGCTGCGCAAGCTGGTCGAGGCGGCGCGCCGCGACGCCGGCGGCGAGGACAGGCGCCGCCACGGCCAGGAAGCGACCTACCGCTTCATCCACGCCGTCGCCGGCGACGCGCCCGGCTTCGAGGAGGCCGCGCGCGCGCTGTTCGCCGGCGATCTGGCAAAATTCGAGGATGCCGTCGCGGGCTGGCCCGCCGACGTGCGCGAGCATGCCACCATGCTCGCCGCCCGCGCCCTGCGGGACTGATTCCTCCAACAACAACACCAACAAGAACCTCTCCCGTGGGCGATCTCCAGACTCCGCGCGTGCGGCGTGCCGCGCTGGCCTTCATCTTCGTCACCGTGCTGATCGACGTGCTGTCGTTCGGCGTGATCATTCCCGTGCTGCCGCACCTGATCGAAGGCTTCGTCGGCGGCGACATCGCCCACGCGGCGTACTGGGTCGGCGTGTTCGGCACCGTGTTCGCCGCGATCCAGTTCTTCAGCTCGCCGGTGCAGGGCGCGCTGTCCGACCGTTTCGGCCGGCGCCCGGTGATCCTGGTGTCCTGCCTCGGGCTGGGGCTCGACTTCCTGTTCATGGCGCTGGCGAACACGCTGCCGTGGCTGCTGGTCGGGCGCTGCATCAGCGGCGTCGCCTCGGCCAGTTTCACCACCGCCAATGCCTACGTCGCCGACGTCACCCCGCACGAGAGCCGGGCGAAGAGCTACGGCATGATCGGCGCGGCGTTCGGCGTCGGTTTCGTGATCGGCCCGCTGATCGGCGGATGGCTGGGCGAGATCAGCCTGCGCCTGCCGTTCTGGTTCGCCGCGGTGCTGGCGCTGCTGAACTTCTGCTACGGCCTGTTCGTGCTGCCGGAGTCGCTGCCGCCGGAACGGCGCGCGCCGCGCTTCGACTGGTCGCACGCGAACCCGCTCGGCTCGGTGGTGCTGCTCAAGCGCTATCCGCAGGTGTTCGGCCTGGCCGCGGTGGTGTTCATCGCCAACCTCGCGCACTACGTGTACCCGAGCGTGTTCGTGCTGTTCGCCGACTACGCCTATGGCTGGGGGCAGAAGGAGGTCGGCTACGTGCTGGCGGTGGTGGGCGTGCTCAACATCATCGTCAACGTCGGCCTGGTCGGGCGCGTGGTGAAGCGCTTCGGCGAGCGCCGCGCGCTGCTCGGCGCGCTGGCCTGCGGCGCGCTCGGCTTCGCGATCTACGGCTTCGCCGACACCGGCTGGCTGTTCCTGCTCGGCCTGCCGGTCAGCGCGTTGTGGGCGATCTCGGCGCCGGCGACCCAAGCGCTGATCACGCGCCAGGTCGGCCCCGAAGTGCAGGGCCGGATCCAGGGCGCGCTGATGAGCCTGGTCTCGGTCGCCGGCATCGTCGGCCCGGCCATCTTCGCCGGCAGCTTCGGCTGGTTCATCGGCCCGTCGGCGCCGGCGGCGGTGCCGGGCGCACCCTGGTTCATCGCCGCGCTGCTGCTCGGGGTGGCGGTGCTGATCGCCTGGCGGCATGCGCGGCCCGGGCCGCCGCCGGTGCATACTCCGGCGCAGGCCCAACAAGGGGACGCGTCATGCGCCACACCCTGACCTTCGCGCTCGTGCTGGCCGCGCTGTCGTGCAGCGGCTGCGCCTCGGTGGAATACAGCGACAACTACGATACGGTGCGCCGGAATCCGGAGTGCGTGACACAGTCGCCGCAGCCCGGCGAACCGGTGGCGCCGTGGTGCACGCCCGAGGCAGCGGCGACCTGGAGCTCGGACCGCGAAGGCACGCCGGTGGAGTTCAAGCGCGACGACGACGACCGCTAGCCGGCGCCGCGGCCGGCCGCGCGCCGGCTACAACCAGTTCCGCCAGCGCGCCAGCAGCGTTGCCACCACCGCGATCAGGCCCATCGCGCCGATCGTGATCCAGAACCCGGTGGCGCCGCTCTCGAACAGCGGCGTGGTGAAGTTCATGCCCATCGCCCCGGCCACGACGCCCAGGGTGCCCAGCAGCACGGTGACGAAGGTCAGCACGCGCATGGTCTCGTTGGTGCGCTGCGCGCTGCGGGTGGTGAACAGTTCGAAGCTGCCGACCACCAGCTCGCGGGCGATCTCGATCGCGTCCATCGCCCGCTCGAAGCGCTGCTCGAGCGCGCGGAACTGCTTCTCCGCCTCGCGGTCCTCGCCGGGGCGGAAGTCGGGCCGCGCCAGCGAGCCGAACACGTGCCGGTGCGGCGACAGCATCCGCCGCAGCCGCGAGGCGCCGCGGCGCAGCCGCGCCAGCTCCGGCAGGCACTCGTGGTGCACGCGGCTGGCCAGCACCGAGACCTCGAGCCGGTCCACTTCCTGCTCCAGGTCCGAGACCGCGTGCAGGTAGCTGTCCACGTGCCAGTCCAGCAGCGACGCGGTGAAGCTTTCCGCGCGCAGGCTGCCGATCCGCGACTCGCCGTGCTCGCGCCCGTACAGCTCGTCCAGGAACTCGACCTTGCCGCGATGCAGGCTGACCACGAAGTTGCGCCCGCACACGATCGCCAGGCCGCGGCCCTCGAACTGCAGCCGGTTCGGGCATTCCACCGCGACCACCTGCACCAGGAACCAGTCCTCGAAGTTCTGCAGCCGCGGCTTGCCGTCCAGCGACAGCAGTTCCGAACGGCCGTCGGCCAGGCGCAGGCAGGCGACCAGGCGTTCGACGATCGCGGCGGTGTCCTCGCCGCGGTTGTCCTCCACGTCCACCCACAGCAGCTGCTCGTCGGTGAGCGCGTCCAGGTCGATGTCCGCCTCGTCGATCTCGCAGTCGCCATCGCGCATGTCGAACAGCTTCACCCGCAGGCGCGCGGGCGCGGGCTTGGGTGCATTCATGGCAAGGAGGCGAGCCAGTCGTCGTCCGAGCCTTCGTCGATGCCGGCGAACAGCGGGGTCGACAGGTAGCGTTCGCCGGTGTCCGGCAGCATCGCCAGGATCACCGCGCCCTCGCCCGCTTCGGCGGCGACCGCGAGCGCCGCAGACACCGTGGCGCCCGCCGAGATGCCGGCGAAGATGCCTTCCTCGCGCGCGAGCCGGCGCGCGGTGGCGAGCGCGTCGTCGTCGCTCACCGACAGCACCCGCGTCGCGGCGTCGCGGTCGAGGACCTTGGGCACGAAGTCCGGGGTCCAACCCTGGATCTTGTGCGGCGACCAGTCCTTGCCCTGCAGCAGTGGCGCGACCGCGGGCTCGGCCGCGGTGACGGTGACTTCGGGCCGGGCCACGCGCAGCACCTGGGCAACGCCGGTCAGGGTGCCGCCGGTGCCCCAGCCGGTGACGAAGTGGTCCAGCCGGCGGCCGGCGAAGTCGCGCAGGATCTCCGCCGCGGTGGTCTGCCGGTGGTACGCGGGATTGGCCGGGTTCTCGAACTGGCGGGCCAGGAACCAGCCGTGTTCCTTCGCCAGTGCCTCGGCCTTGCGCACCATGCCGGTGCCGCGCTCGGCGGCCGGGGTCAGGATCACCTTCGCGCCGTAGGCCTTCATCAGCTTGCGCCGCTCGACCGAGAACGAATCGCTCATCACCGCGACGAAGCCGTAGCCGCGCGCGGCGCAGACCATCGCCAGGGCGATGCCGGTATTGCCGCTGGTGGCCTCGACCACGGTGTCGCCGGGCTTCAACTGCCCGCGCGCTTCCGCGTCGAGGATCACCGCCAGCGCGAGCCGGTCCTTGACCGAGCCGCCGGGATTGAAGGATTCGACCTTCGCGTACAACTCCACATGCGCCGGCGCGAGCCGCCGCAGGCGCACCACCGGCGTGCCGCCGATGGTGTCGAGGATGCTGTCGTGGACCGCCATGGGACTCCCCTCGGAATGGCTGAACGGGGCCCCAGCTTATGCACGCCGGCCCGGTCACGGGGTGATGAAGGCGCGCGTCCTCTGCGCGCCCTTGACGCGCGCGCCGCCACAGTCGCGGCATGTCGCCCGAGCAGACCGAGGCCTCCCGGCAGGCCGCCCGCGCCGCCGGCCTGCGCCACGTCTGCGATGCGGGGCCGGGCCTGCGTCGCCGCCGCGCGGGCGGAGGCTTCGCCTACCTGGACGGCGAAGGCCGCGCGCTGCGCGACGAGGCGACCCTGGCGCGGATCCGCGCGCTGGCGATTCCGCCCGCCTGGACCGAAGTGTGGATCTGCCCCGATCCGCGCGGGCACCTGCAGGCCAGCGGCCGCGACGCCCGGGGCCGCAAGCAGTACCGCTACCACCCGCAGTGGAGCCGGGTTCGCGACGGCGGCAAGTTCGACCGCATCGTCGCCTTCGGCGAATCCCTGCCGCGCCTGCGCCGGCGCCTGCGCACCGACCTGGGCAAGCGCGGCTATCCACGCGAGAAGGTGCTGGCGATCGTGGTCGCGGTGATGGGCGAGACCCTGGTCCGGGTCGGCAACCCGGAATACGCGAAGGCCAACAACAGTTACGGCCTGACCACCCTGCGCAACCGCCATGTCGCGTTCCTGCGCGGCGGGCGCGCGCGCTTCCGCTTCCGCGGCAAGTCCGGGCAGGAGCACGAGGTGGTGCTGGACGACAAGCGCCTGGCGCGGCTGGTGCGCGCCTGCCGGCAACTTCCGGGGCAGGCGCTGTTCCAGTACCGCGACGACGACGGCGCGCTGGTGCCGGTGGATTCGGGCGAAGTGAACGACTATCTGCGCGAGGCCACCGGCGCCGAGTTCAGCGCGAAGGACTTCCGCACCTGGGGCGGCACCCTCGCCGCGTTCCAGCGCTTCGCCCGGACCACGCTGCCGTATCGCGCCGACGGCACGCCCGCCGGCGAGCGCGCGCTGGCGGGGCTGGAGAAGGCGGTGGTGCGCGAGGTTGCCGCGGCGCTCGGCAATACACCCACCGTCTGCCGCAAGAGCTACATCGACCCGGTGGTGTTCACCGGCTGGCGCGAAGGCCGCCTGCAGAAGGCCGCCGCCCGCTGCCGCGGCGAACGCCAATGGGAAACCGCCTGCCTGAAGTTCCTCCGCAAAGCCCACCCGTAGAGCCGACCCATGGTCGGCTTCATCTTCCGGCGCGGGGCAGGGCAAGCCGACCATGGGTCGGCTCTACAAGAAGACATCGCCCCCACGCCCGCCGCGCAACACTCGGAACCCCCGCACCCCCAGGACCACCCCATGCCCACCTGCGACGTCTGCGGCAACGACTACGACAAGGCCTTCACCATCCAGGGCCCGCTGGGCGCCGGCACCTTCGACTCGTTCGAATGCGCGATCCACGCGATCGCCCCGACCTGCGCGCACTGCCAGTGCCGGATCATCGGCCACGGGATCGAAAGCGACGGCACCTTCTTCTGCTGCGCCAACTGCGCCAAGCACATGGGCGTGACCGGAGCGCGCGACCGCGCGTAGGACCTCAGGCCTCGAACGGATCCGGCACCGGCACCACCGCCCAGAACGGCACCGGCCGCAGCCGCCAGGCGTTGCTGGCCTGTTCCAGGATCTCCAGCGCGATGCCGAAGCTTTCGCCATCGGCCTCGCGCCACTGCGCGACGTTGTCGAGGATCAGCAGGTAGCCCTCGGCGCGCAGCCACGACAGGTCGGACAGGCAGTCCTGCAGCGCGTCCCAGTTGCCGCCGAACCACTCCGGGAAGCGCAGCGCGCGGGCGAAGCGCGCGAGCGCGTCGTCCTTGCCGGTGCAGCTGGCGAAGTCGATCGCGACCACCGCGAAGTCGAGTGCCGCACCCGCGGCGAGGTAGCAGTCGCGCTCGTCCATCGCGATGAAACCGGTGCAGGCCAGCGACGGATCGGCCAGCACGCTGCGCAGGACCACCGGGTCGCTCATGGCGCGGTGCCGGCCTCGATCCGGCGGAAGCTGCGGTAATGGTCGTCGGTGTAGAAGAACTCGGCCGGCGGATTGCCGCCGCTCACGATCCGGCGCGCGCCGCGATCGGGCGAGCCGGGCGTGTCCACCGTGTACTCGTGGTAGTAGCCGCGCGGCCGCTGGGGCAGGCGCCGCTCGCGGTTCTCGAACACGCCGCCGTCCTGGTGGTAGGGAAACGGCCCGCCGGCGCGGATCCGCGCCAGGGTCGTCCATGCCTCCGCGGGCAGGCTGCGCGCGTCGCGCCCGCTGTCGCGCGCCGGGCGCACGATCTCCCGCGCCGCGGGTGGCGCCGACGCGCCCGACGCGGCCGGCGCCTGCGCCGTGCGCTGGCCCACCCCCCATGCCGCCACCGCACCCAGCAGCAGTGCGCCGATCCATAGCCCCCTTCGCATCCTGTCTCCCCTAGCCGCAAGTGATCCCGACGATGGCGTTGCGCTCGTTCACCTTCACGTTCACGCGCTGGAAACTGTATTCCATCGTGATCACGTCGTCCGGGTGGATCACCCGGGCGACGGCGCTGTGGGTATCCACGCGGATCCGCTCGACCACCTCGGCGCTGGCCTCGTGGCCGATCGCCCAGCGCGCCGGATCGGCCACGCATTGCTGGGCCGGCATCGGTGGCGGGGTCGGGACCTGGGCGCAGGCGGCCAGGGCCGCCAGCACCGCGCCGCAGAGGGTGAAACGTTGCATCCTGCCCATGGGGGTTTCTCCGTTGGCCAATCGCCCCGAGCATCGGGGCAGAGCCGTCTTCCCCCCGTCAAGGTGCCCATGAACGACCGCATCCGTCACCCCGGCCTGGCCGCGCGCCTCGCCAGCCCCGAGGCCGCCGCCGACCATATCCGCCCCGGCGACACCGTGGCCATGAGCGGCTTCACCGGCGCCGGCTATCCGAAGGCGGTGCCCCAGGCCCTGGCCGCGCGCATGGAGCAGGCCCATGCCGCCGGCGGGGCGTTCCGGGTCAAGGTGCTGACCGGCGCGTCCACCGCGCCCGAGCTCGACGGCGCCCTGGCCAAGGTCGACGGCATGGAACTGCGCATGCCCTACCAGTCCGACCCGGAGGTGCGCAGCCGAATCAACGCCGGCCAGCTCGAGTACATCGACATCCACTTGAGCCATGTCGCCCAGCACGCGTGGTTCGGCTTCTTCGGCGACATCGACGTCGCCCTCGTCGAGGTGGCCGGGATCCGCGAGGACGGCACCTTGATCCCGTCCTCGTCGGTAGGCAACAACAAGACCTGGCTGGAGCTGGCCGACCGGGTGATCCTCGAGGTCAACCGCTGGCAGCCAGCGGCGCTGGAGGGCATGCACGACATCTACTACGGCACCGCGCTGCCGCCGGAGCGCAAGCCGATTCCACTGACACGCCCCGACCAGCGCATCGGCGAGCCCTACCTGCGGGTGGATCCGGACAAGGTGGTCGCGGTGGTCGAGACCGACGCGCCCGACCGCAATTCGCCGTTCAGCCCGCCGGACGACAGCTCGCGCGCGATCGCCGCGCACCTGCTCGAGTTCCTGGCCCACGAGCGCAGGCACGGCCGGCTCGGCGAGCGCCTGCTGCCGCTGCAGTCGGGTGTCGGCAACATCGCCAACGCGGTGCTCGCCGGCTTGGCCGAGGGCGGCTACCGCGACCTGCAGGCCTATACCGAGGTGATCCAGGACGGCATGCTCGCGCTGCTGCGCAACGGCGTGCTGCGCTCGGCCTCGGCGACCTCGTTCTCGCTCAGCCCCGACGGCATCGCCGAGTTCAACGACCACGTGGCGTTCTATCGCGAGCGCATCCTGCTGCGCCCGCAGGAAATCTCCAACCATCCCGAACTGATCCGCCGGCTCGGCTGCATCGCCATGAACGGCATGATCGAGGCCGACCTGTACGGCAACGTCAACAGCACCCACATCGCCGGCAGCCGGATCATGAACGGCATCGGCGGCAGCGGCGACTTCGCCCGCAACGGCTACCTGTCGGTGTTCATGGCGCCGAGCCTGGCCAAGGGCGGTGCGATCTCCACCATCGTGCCGATGGCCAGCCACGTCGACCACACCGAGCACGATGTCATGGTGCTGGTCACCGACCAGGGGCTGGCCGACCTGCGCGGGCTGTCGCCGAAGCAGCGCGCGGAGCGGATCATCGCCCATTGCGCGCACCCCGATTACCGGCCGCAGCTGCAGGACTATTTCGAACGCGCCAGCCGCGACGGCTTCGCCCGGCACACACCGCACCTGCTCGGCGAGGCGCTGTCCTGGCACCGGCGCTTCGTGGAAACGGGAAGCATGCGCACCTGAGGCGACCGCACTGGGGCATGCTAGGGCGCCATGGGGATGCCCGCGCCGATCCAGCCCGCAGCGACCGGACGCCGCCTCGCGCGCGCGCTCGGCGTGGCCGTGCTGGCCTTGGCGGCGCTGGTCACCAGCGGCCTGCTCCTCGACGACCACTTTGCTCCGCGCGCCGGCGGCGCACCGTCGTGGGCCTTGCCGGTGCAGCCGGCGCAGACCGCGCTCGACCGCGAGCTCGCGCCGCTGCTCGCGCAGCATCCCGGCCAGACCGGCGCGCTGCTGTTGTCCGACGGGCGCGACGCGTTCGCCGCGCGGGCGATGGCCGCACAGAAGGCCGGCCGCAGCCTCGACCTGCAGTACTACATCTGGAAGGACGACCTCACCGGCCACCTGCTCGCGCGCGAGGCCTGGGCCGCGGCCGAGCGCGGCGTGCGCGTGCGGATCCTGCTCGACGACCTCAACGCCGCGGGCCTGGACCCGAAGTGGCTGGCGCTGGACGGGCACCCGCGGATCGAACTGCGCCTGTACAACCCGTTCCGCAACCGCGAGGGCCCGTGGCGTACGGTCGAGCTGGTGCAGCGCGCCTTCAGCATCAACCACCGCATGCACAACAAAGCCTGGATCGCGGACGGGCGGGTCGCGATCATCGGCGGCCGCAACATCGGCGAGGAATATTTCTCGGCCGCCGCCGAGGTGAATTTCCGCGACCTCGACCTGCTGCTGTTCGGCCCGGAGGTGGCGAAGGCTTCGGCGATCTTCGATGCGTTCTGGAACAGCCCCGCGGCGGTGCCGATCGAGCGGCTCGACGACGACACCCCCGGGGAGGCCATCGCCCGCGTGGTCGCCAGCTTCGAGGACGAAGCTCTGGAAGCGCGCGCGCAACCCTACCTCGACCGCGTGGCGGCGTCGCCCAACGTGCGCGACTACCTGCGCGAGGCGCTGAGCCCGATCTGGAGCGACCGCCTCGAGATCGTCTCCGACCCGCCGATGAAGCAGCACGACGACGACCGCGACGACTGGCTGGTGACGCGCCTGCTCGCGACCCTGCGGGGCACGCGCGATTCGCTGAGGCTGATCTCGCCGTACTTCGTGCCGGGCATGGAAGGCAGCCAGGGCATGACCCGGCTGGTGGCCGGGGGCGCGCGGGTCGGCGTGGTGACCAACTCGCTCGCCGCCAACGACGTGCCGGCGGTGCACAGCGGCTATGCGCGCTACCGCGAAGCCCTGCTGCGCGGCGGCGTGCAACTGCACGAGATGCGCGCGCGCGCCCCTGCCGGCATCGCCGGCGTGCTCGGAAGCAGCGGCGCCAGCCTGCACACCAAGGCCTTCGTGGTGGACGGCCGGCGCGGCTTCGTCGGCTCGTTCAACCTCGATCCACGCTCGGCCAACCTCAATACCGAAATGGGCGTGCTGTTCGACGATCCCGCCCTGGCCGCCGCGGTGCGCGAGGAGTATGAGCGCCTGGCTGCGCCCGAGCAGAGCTACGCCGTGTTCCTCGACGACGACGGCCAGGTGCGCTGGCGCGACGGCAGCGAGCAGCCCGCCCGGATCCTCGACACCGAACCGGATGCCAGCTTCGGCCGCCGCGCCTTCGCCCGGGTGCTGCGCTGGTTGCCGATCGAGTCGCAGCTCTAGGCAGGCTCCGGCGCGCCGTCCTCGACCCGCGCCCCCGGGTCCGCGACCGGCGCGGTGACGTGCGCCGGCACTTCTGCAGGGATCGCCACTTCGTCCGGCGCGGACGGCAGCATCCGCGCTTCGCGCCAGCGCCCCCAGCGGTAGTACGCCAGCGACAGCACCATCGCCACGAACGCGCTGGCCGGGAAGCTCCACCAGATCGCGTCCACGCCGAGCCAGGGCTGCAGGCCCTTGGCGAACGGCACCCGCACCGCCGACAGCGCGAAGCCGAGGATCAGCAGCGGCGGCACCACCGCGCCGGTGGCGCGCACCACGCCGGCGACGACGAAGGTCACGCCGAAGAACAGGAACGACCACACCGCGATGTGGTTGAGGTGGCGCGCGGCCTCCAGCGCCGGGCTCGCGCCGGGCAGGAACCACGACAGCGTGGTCCGGTCGAGCAGGATCAGCGGCGCGATCAGCGCGCCGGTGAGCAGGAAGTTGAAGGCGATGCCATGGCGCGTGGTGCCGCTGACCCGATCCCACTGCCCGGCGCCGACGTTCTGCGCCGCCATCGACGAGCACGCCGCGCCGATCGCCATCGCCGGCATCTGCACGTAGGTCCATAGCTGCAGCGCGGCGCCGTAGGCGGCGGTGGTGTGGGTGCCGTACTGGTTGACCATGGTGATCATCGCGATCATCGCCAGCGAGATCAGCACCATCTGCAGGCCCATCGGCACGCCCTTGGTGACCATCGCCCGGACGATGGTCCAGTCGGGCCGGTAAAGGTGGCGCTCGTGGCGGCTGATCCACAGCGGATGCCGCCGCTGCCACAGCCACCACAGCATCGCCGGCAGGGCGATTGCGTTGGCCAGCAGCGTGGCCAGCGCGCTGCCGGCCATGCCCAGCCGCGGGAACGGGCCGAGGCCGAGCATCAGCAGCGGCACCAGGGCGATATCCAGCACCACCGAGACCAGCAGGAACACGAACGGCGTCCTGGTGTCACCGGCGCCGCGCAGGATCGCCGACAGGAACGCGAACGCGTACAGCAGCGGCAGCGCGGCGAAGATGATCTTCAGGTAGGCATCGGCCAGCGGCAGCGCCGCCGGCGGGGTCGCCATCCACTTGAGCACGCTGCGCGAGGCCAGCAGCCCCACCACCGCCAACACCACCGACAGGGTGAGGAAGAACGTCGCCGCGCTGCCGATCACCTTGCGCGCGCCCGGCAGGTCGCGGCGGCCCATCGCCTGCCCGACCAGGATCGTCGCGGCCATGCCGAAGCCGAAGATCCCGCCGAGCAGGAAGAACATGATGTTGTTGGCGTTGGCGATCCCGGCCAGCGCCTCCTCGCCGAGATAGCTGCCGACCCACATCGCGTTGATCGACCCGTTCAGCGACTGCAGCACGTTGCCGCCGAGGATCGGCAGCGCGAACACGAACAGGGTCGAGGCGATCGGCCCCGTGGTGAGATCGCGTTGCTTCATGCGGCGCAGGCTAGCCGCGGGGCGGTCGCGGCCATGTCTTTTGGCAGGGGCAGGCCCGGGGAGCGCCGTTAGGATGGGGTGTTGCCTTGAATCGCTTCACATCCGGGGAGAGTTGCCGATGCCGCGCCGCCTGATCCTTGCCGCCCTCACGCTGGCCGTCGCCGGCAGCCTGCATGCCGAAGTCCCGGCCCCGCGCGATGTGCCGTATGCGCCCGGCACGATCAAGCTCGAAGTGGACGCGACCAACCTCGCCCAGCGCATCTTCTCGGTGAAGGAAACCATCCCGGTGCAGCCGGGCGAGCTGACCCTGCTGTACCCGATGTGGATTCCCGGCGGGCACACGCCGCGCGGCGCGATCGACAAGATCGCCGGCATCCGCTTCAGCGCCAACGGCCAGCCGCTGGAGTGGAAGCGCGATCCGGTCGAGGTCGCCGCATTCCATCTCACCGTGCCCGAAGGCGTGGGCGAAATCACCGCCGAATTCGACTACCTGAGCCCGACCGACCGTTCCCAGGGCCGGATCGTGATGACGCCGGAGATGCTCAACCTGCAGTTCATCTCGACCGTGCTGTACCCGGCCGGGCACTACGCGCACCGGATCGAGTTCGATCCGCGGGTGACCTATCCGGCCGGCTGGCGAGCGGCGACCGCGCTCGATGTCGAGGCGACGGTCGGCAACACCATCGACTACCAGGACGTCCCGCTGGACATCCTCGCCGACTCGCCGGTGTTCGCCGGCAAGTACTTCAAGCAATTCGACCTGACCCCCAAGGGCAGCGACGTCCCGGTGCGACTGAACGTGGTGGCCGACGCGGCCAAGTCGCTGGAAGCGAAGCCGGAGCAGGTGGCGATCCACCGCAAGATGGTCGAGCAGGCGCTGAAGCTGTACGGGGCCCAGCACTACGACCACTACGACTTCCTGTTCGCGCTCAGCGACAAGCTGGGCGGCATCGGCCTGGAGCACCAGCGTTCCAGCGAGAACGGCGAGGACCCGGACTACTTCACCGGCTGGAAGGAGAAGGTCGGTTTCAGCGACCTGCTGCCGCACGAGTTCACCCACTCCTGGAACGGCAAGTACCGGCGCCCGGCCGACCTGTGGACGCCGAACTACAACGTGCCGATGCAGGACAGCCTGCTGTGGGTCTACGAGGGCCAGACCCAGTACTGGGGCAACGTGCTCGCGGCGCGCAGCGGCATGCGCCCGCTGGAGGCCTCGCGCGACGCGCTGGCCTCGGTAGTCGCCACCTACGCCGACAACCGCCCGGGCCTGAGCTGGCGCAACGTCCAGGACACCACCAACGACCCGATCATTGCGAGCCGGGCGCCGCGCGCGTACCGCAACTACCAGATGAGCGAGGACTACTACCGCGCCGGCCAGCTCATCTGGCTGGAGGCGGATGCGCTGATCCGCAACCGCAGCCAAAACCGCAAGTCGCTGGACGACTTCGCCAGGGCCTTCTTCGGTGTCAACGACGGCGAGTGGAAGGTGCAGGACACCTATACGTTCGAAGACGTGGTCGCGACGTTGAACGGGGTGCTGCCCTACGACTGGGCCACCTTCCTGCGCGACCGCCTGGACGGCAAGGTGCCGTTGACCGGCGGCATCGAGGCCGCAGGCTGGAAGCTGGTCTACAAGGACGAACCCACCGCCTATGCCAAGTCGTTCGGCGACCGCTGGGGCGCGGACTTCACCTATTCGCTCGGCCTGAACCTGGGCAAGGACGGCTCGGTCGGCGACGTGAGATGGGACGGCCCGGCGTTCCGGGCCGGCATCGGCAGCGGCGCGACCATCGTCGCGGTCAACGGCCAGGCGTATTCGAAGTCGGTGCTGGAGGACGCGATCAAGGCGGCCAAGGGCGGCAACGCGCCGATCGAGCTGCTGGTGCGCGACTTCGACCGCTACCGCACGGTCGCTGTGCCCTACCACGACGGCCTGCGCTACCCCCACCTGGAGCGTATCGAAGGCACCCCCGACCGCCTCACCGCCATCTTCAAGGCGCGCTGAAGTTCCCGACCCTGTAGCGCCCGACCCATGGTCGGGCGGCATTTAAAGCAAGCCGACCACGGGTCGGCTCTACAAGTTGCCGCGCCGGTTATCCCCCAGCAAGCAAGAATTCACCCGCCGGAAGAACTCCTCTTCCGGCGGTGAAAAAACAACGCAATATTTCCCCAACGCACGCGAAATATTTACCTGCGCGCAAGTGAGTTCAAACGGGTCGTGATGCGCGATGGCGCAGCATCGGACCCATGGACAACACGCACAAAAAACAGCTCCGCACGTCCCTCTCCCTGGCGCTCGCCGCCGCCCTGTCGGCGACCGTGCTGTTCGTCGCCTCGGCCGAGGAAAAGCCGGCGGCCGGCACCGACACGGCCATGACCACGCTGGGCGTTGCCAGCACCACGCCCGCGGCGGGCAACGTGCCGACCGCGCCGGTGATCGAACTGCCGCCGACCGCCACCCTCGCCGGCGACCCGACCGTGGAGGCGGACCGCGCGCTGACGGATGAATCGCCGCTGGAACCGGGCGAGTACGACTGGAATCCGCAGGCCGCGCCGTCCGGCGAGGTCGTGATCCTGGTCAGCCTGCCGCGCCAGGAGTTGCACGTATACCGCGGCGGCGTGCGCATCGCGCGCGCCAGCATCAGCACCGGCAAGCCCGGTCACGACACCCCGACCGGCGTGTTCCCGATCCTGCAGAAAAAGCGGATGCACCACTCCAACCTCTACGACGACGCGCCGATGCCGTTCATGCAGCGCCTGACCTGGGGCGGCGTCGCCCTGCATGCCGGTCGCAACCCGGGCTACCCCGCATCGCACGGCTGCATCCGTCTGCCGGCTGAATTCGCGGAGCTGCTGTACGGCGTGACCAGCCGCCAGGACACTACCGTGGTGGTCGCCGACGAGTCGATGCTGGGTGAGGACGTGCTGGAACCGGGCGAATTCGCCCCGACCCGGCTGCTCGCATTGGCGACCTCGGTGCCGGAAGAAAACGTCCAATAGTGCTGAAATAACGGGCTTTTTACTCGAGCCTGAGCCTGAGCCAACGAGTCCCTGACGCGGGTCACACATGAGTGATCCGCGCGTCAATATTCAGTCACATGATGGCGGTGTCCCGATATTCTTCGGGGCATGCAGAAACTTCACCTCGCCGTCACCGCCGCCCTCGCCCTTGCCGTGGGCGGTTGCTCCTCCCCTTCCGCCGACGTGGCCATTGCCATGGCCGACGCGGTCGTGCCCGCCGCCCACGCCTCGACCATGAGCGCGTCGGTGCAGTCGCGCGCGGTCACCACCCCGCTGCTCCAGGCCGACCCCGTCGCCGACCAGCTCGCGGCGCTGCGCGACATCGCGCCGAAGGCCGACCCGGGCGTGCTCGCGCTGGCCCTGGAAGCGCGCCAGTGCGCGGTCGAGCACGGCGACGTGGCCGCCCACGCGCGCCTGGCGGTGATCGACTACAGCATGCCCTCCACCCAGCGCCGCCTGTGGATCTTCGACATGGCCGACGCCGACGCGCCGGAGCTGCTGTACAACGAGTACGTGGCCCACGGCCAGGGCAGCGGCGGCAACGTGCCGACCCGCTTCTCCAACGAGGACGGCACCCACGCCACCAGCCTGGGCCTGTTCGTCACCGCCGAGACCTACTACGGCAGCAACGGCTATTCGCTGCGCATGGACGGCCAGGACGAAGGCTTCAACGACAACGCCCGCCGCCGCGCGATCGTGATCCACGGTGCCGACTACGTGAACCCGGCCAACTTCGCCTCGCTCGGCCGCGCCGGCCGCAGCTGGGGTTGCCCGGCGCTGCGCCAGGCGGTCGCCCGCGAGGTGATCGACGTGCTCAAGGACGGCCAGCTCGTGTTCTCCTACGCCGACGACGACAAGTTCCTCGCCAAGGGCCAGTCGTTCGCCTGCGACGGGCGGAGCGCGAACCAGATCCTGGCCGCGGCCCGCGCGCCGCGCGAGAGCGGGAACATCGTCGCCGCCGCGCCGTAAGCGCACTTCCATCGCAAGCGCCATGAAGAGCCGGCCCCTGGGCCGGCTCTTCGCTTTCCGGGTTTTGCGGTACGCTCCCCCGAGGACGACCGCATCGGGGAGATGCGATGAGCCTGTCGGACATGCAGGTGCTGGTGGTCGAAGACCATGGCTTCCAGCGCAGGATGGCGCTGCGGATGCTGGGGGAGATCGGGGTCGGGACAATCCACGACGCGCCCGGCGGCGTGGCGGCTTTGGACATGCTGCAGCGCATGCCCGAGCCGCCGGACGTGGTGCTGGTGGACCTGGACATGCCGGGCATGGACGGGGTCGAGTTCATCGGCCACGTCGCCCAGGGGCGGCTGGCGCGCGCGATCGCGCTGGTCAGCGCGATGGACCCGGCGCTGCTCGCGGCGGTGCAATCCATGGCCCGCGCCTACGGCCTGGCGGTGCTGGGGAGCATCGAGAAGCCGCTCACGGTGGAGAAGCTGCGCAGCCTGCTCACCTCGTGGGAACAGCGCCTGCACAGCGCCGACGAGGACGACCTGGTCGAGGTCTCGCTGGAGGAGATCCGCACCGCGCTGCTGCAGGACGAGCTGGTCGCCTGGTTCCAGCCGCAGGTCGAATTCCTCAACGGCAAGGTGATCGCGGTGGAGGCGCTGGCGCGCTGGCGACAACCCGGCGGGCGCTTGGTGCGCGCCGGCCATTTCGTGCCCCTGCTCGAACGCGAGGGCCATTCCCACAAGCTCACCGATTCGATGCTCGAGCAGGCCTGCCGCTGGAAACGGCAGTGGGACGACCAGGGCATGCGCCTGCACCTGTCGGTGAACGTCAGCCCCGCGACGCTGGCCGATCCCGCCGTTGCCGACCACTACCAGCAGATGGTGTGCGACCACGGCGTCTCGCCCGAGGAAGTGATGCTGGAGATCACCGAAGGCTCGCTGGTCACCGACGCCGCGCGCGGCCTCGGCGTGCTCGCGCGCCTGCGGCTGAAGGGCTTCGGCCTGTCCATCGACGATTTCGGCACCGGCTATTCCTCGCTCGCGCAGCTCTCGCAGATCCCGTTCACCGAACTCAAGATCGACCAGGATTTCGTCTCCGGCGCCAGCGCCGACCCGCGCAAGCGCGCGGTGATCGAGGCCAGCCTCGATCTGGCGCGCAAGCTCCAGTTGGAAGTCGTGGCCGAGGGCGTGGAGACCACCGAGGACTGGCAGATGCTGGCGGAGCTGGGCTGCGGCGTGGCCCAGGGCTACCTGATCGCGGCGCCGGTGCCGGGCGAGGACCTGCCCGACGCGGTCGCGCGCTGGCGACGGCCCGACCGCTGACGCCCGGTGCCGATGCGCTTGCGCCACTGGCCGATGCGGCAGCAGTTGCTACTGCTGTTCACGGTCCTGCTGGTGGCGGCAAGCACGGTGCTGGTCCTCGACGAGTACGCGCAATACCGGGCGCGGCAATCGCTGGAGGCGCTGCAGGTCGAGTCGCTGGGCCGCCTGCGTTCGCTCAAGGGGGTGGCCGACGGCTACACCATCGGCGTGGTGGACACCACGTTCAAGGTCCGCAACTACCTGCTCGACTGGGACGAGGGCAGCGCCGCGCTGGCCCGGGCCCGGGTGGCGACCGCCGCGCACTGGCAACGGCTGGAGGCGCTGGACCACAGCGGCGACGGCGGCGCCTTCGAGCGCGCGCGCGAACGGCGCCTGCGCGCCGACATCGCCGCCGCACAGCTCGCGGCGATCCTGCACGACCGCGACATCGCCGCGCTTGGCCGCTTCGCCGACAACGCGCTGTACCCGGCGATCGACCCGGTGATGATGGAACTGCAGGCGCTCAGCGACCGGGCCATGCTCGACGCGCAGGCGGTGGTCCGCGCCGACGTGCGCCGCGGCTGGCGCACCAGCGCGATCCGCATCGGCCTGTCGCTGCTGGCGTTCCTGGTCGCGGCGATCGCCGGCCGCCGGATCCTGCGCAACGCGCAGCGCGACGAGCGCGTGCTGCGCGAGAGCGAGGCCCGCGCGCACGAGGCCAGCCACGCCAAGAGCGCGTTCCTGGCGACCATGAGCCACGAGATCCGGACGCCGCTCAACGGCGTGATCGGCATGGTCGAGGTGCTGTCGCACACCGGCCTGGACGCCGAGCAGCGACGTGCGGTCAACGTGATCCAGGCCTCGGCGCAATCGCTGCTGCAGATCATCGGCGACATCCTCGACTTCTCGAAGATCGAGGCGGGCCGTTTGGAGCTGCGCCCGTCGCCGGTGCGCATCGCCCGGGTGGTGGAGGAAGTCGCCTCGCACTTCAGCGGCTCGGCCTCGAGCAAGGGCCTGACCCTGGTGTGCAGCATCGACGAGCGGGTCTCGCCGGCCTACCGGGTGGATGCGCTGCGCCTGCGCCAGGTGCTGTCGAACTTCCTGTCCAACGCGATCAAGTTCACCGCCAGCGGCGGCATCCGCATCTCGCTGCACTGGCGCGGCCGGGTGCCGGGCAACGCCGCCGACGGCTGCGTGCGCGACCTGCTCTGCTTCGAGGTCGCCGACACCGGCATCGGCGTCGGTCCGGAGGCGCAGGCGCGGCTGTTCCGTCCGTTCGAGCAGGCCGAGCGCGACACCACGCGGCACTATGGCGGCACCGGCCTGGGCCTGGCGATCTCGCGCCGGCTGGCACGGATGATGGGTGGCGAGGTGACCATGGAAAGTGCGCCCGGGCTGGGCACCACCATGCGCCTGGAGCTCCCGCTGGTGCGCGCGGCCCTGTCCGAGGTGCCGCCGGAGCAGGGCGCCGGCAACGCGCCGGACACCTTCGCCCCGCGCCGCGCCCCCGCCCTGGAGCAGGCCGAGCGCGAGCGCAGCCTGGTGTTGCTGGTGGACGACCATCCGACCAACCGCCTGGTGATCGCGCGCCAGCTCGCCCTGGCCGGATTCGCCAGCGAAGCCGCCGAGGACGGCGAGCAGGGCCTGGAGCGCTGGCGTAGCGGCCGCTACGCGCTGCTGCTCTCGGACGTGCACATGCCCGGGCTCGACGGCTATGCCCTCGCCCGCCAGATCCGCCACGAGGAAGCCGAGCGCGACCTGCCGCGCACGCCGATCGTGGCCCTGACCGCGTCCGCGCTGAAGGGCGAGGCCGAGCGCTGCCTGGCCGCCGGCATGGACGACTACCTGGCCAAGCCGGTGTCCATCTCCGCGCTGGCGACCATGCTCGGGCGCTGGCTGCCGCACGCCGCGCGCGCGCCCCTCGCTCCGGACGCGGCCGGACCGGTGCCGGACGAGGCCGACGACGCGGTGCCGCTGGACCCCGCGCCACTGCGGAGCCTGACGGCGGGCAATGCCGCCGAGGCGCGACTCCTGCTCGACGAGTTCCTGGCCAGTGCCGCCACCGAACTGGCTTCCGTGGACACGGCCCGGGCCACCGGCGACCTGGCCGCGGTCGGCCGCGAAGCCCACCGGATCAAGGGCGCCGCGCGCATGGTCGGGGCGCTGGAACTGGCCCGCGTCGCCAGCGAGCTGGAAGCTGCCAGCAGCGAACGCGACTGGCCGCGCATCGCCCCGCTGGCCGCGGACCTCGCCGCGGCGGTCGAGCGGCTGCGGGAACAGGTGGAGGCCGTGTTCCCCGCGTAGCCACGCGCGGGACGATGATAGGCTTCGGAACAGGTGTCCAGCGACGGAGGTGCGGGTGAAGACGATCCTCGTGGCCAGCTCCAAGGGTGGCGTCGGCAAGACGACCATCGCCACCCATCTCGCGGCGCAGGCGGCCTTGTCCGGCCAGCGCACGATCCTGGTCGACGCCGACCCGCAACGCTCGTCCACGCGCTGGGCGGAAAAACGCGCCGAGCTCGACAGCGCGGTCCTGCCGGTGGACGGCAGCAAGGCCGAGCGCGGCTGGCAACGCGACCTGCCCGAAGACGTCGACACGGTGGTGGTGGATGCCGCCGCCGGCGCGATGGCGCACGAACTGATGCCGTTCCTGGAGCGCGCCGACGCGGTGGTGGTGCCGGTACTGCCCTCCGCGCTCGACATCGAGGCCACGGTGCCGTTCCTCGACACCCTGGCCAAGCTGGCCCGGGTCCGCCGCGGCGACCTGCCGATCGGCCTGGTCGGAAACAAGCTGCGGCCCTGGACCAACGCTTCGCAGCAGGCGGTGGATCTGTGGAAGCAGTGGCCCTACCCGCTGGTCGCGCAACTGCGCGACAGCCAGGCCTATTCGGTGCTGTGCGGCCTGGGCAAGAGCCTGTTCGACTACCAGTCCATGCAGGTGCGCGAGCACCAGCAGGACTGGCAGCCGCTGTTGCGCTGGTTGAAGAAGGCCTGAGGCGCGCCGGCCCCCATGCGCGAACTCATCCTGCTCCGACACGCCCACGCCCTGCCGGCCACGCCGGGGCAGGCCGACCTCGATCGCGCGCTGTCGCCCGAAGGCCTGGCCGAAGCCGAGGCCGCCGGCCGCTGGCTGGCCGAGAACGGCCTGGTCCCCGACTGTGTGCTGTGCTCGCCGGCGCGGCGCACCCGCGAGACCCTGGAAGCCGTGCTCGGCGTGGTCGGCTACGTCGACCAGCGGCTGGAACCGGCCATCTACGGCGCTTCGCCCGGCACCCTGATCGCCCTGGCCGACGGCCACGGCGACGCCGAGCGCCTGTTGCTGATCGGCCACAACCCCGGGCTGGAAACCCTGGCCGCGCTGCTGCACAGCGGCCAGTCCGGCGACTACCGCGGCATGCCCCCGGCCGGGATCGCGGTGCTGTCGGTGCCGGAGGACACGCCGCTGGAGCCGGGCATCGCCAGGCTTGCTGCCTTCTGGTGGCCGTGATCCGGACCTAGCGATGGACCGGCAGGCAGGCAGATGGTGGCTGGCAATGGCAGCCCTGGCGCTTGCGTGCCTGGCCCACGCGGCGCGCGCCGACGAGATCGATGCCGCGGCCTCGCAGGCCGGCTTCACCCTGCATACCCGCTGGGGCCAGGCACTGGAGGGCCGCTTCCCGACCCTGCGCGGCCAGGTCGATGCGCTCGGCCACGGCCAGTTCCGCGTGCGCCTGGTGGTGATGACCGACGACGTCGAGATCGTCGGCCATCCCGGCTACACCCGCTTCGCCCGCGGCCGCGGCTTCTTCGACGCGCAGCGCTGGCCGCAGGTGGAATTCCTGTCCGATCCGTATGACGTCGAGCTGCTGCGTGAAGGCGGCACGCTGGGCGGGATCCTGCGCATCCGCGGCGTGCAGCGGCGCGAGCAGTTCCGGATCCAGCCGTCCGGGTGCGAGGCGCCGGCGCGCGACTGCGACGTACTCGCCAGCGGCACCATCGACCGCCACGACTACGGCATGGACCGCTGGCGCATCGCGGTGCGCGACGACGTGCAGTTCCGGCTGCGGCTGCGCCTGCACGAGGCGCCCGAATGACCCGGTTCGCACGCGCGCTGGTGTTGCTGCTTGCGTTGTCCGCCGCCTCCTGCGCCACCTTGTCGCCGGAGCAGCAGGCACGGACCGCGGCGCTGGTCCAGGCCGCGCGTGACAGCGGCAGCACCTGCCAGCGCGCCGACGCCTGCGCGCAGCCGTCGGCGCTGCACGCCCTCGCCGGGCGCGCCTTCAGCGAAAGCAGCCCCGGGCAGCCGCGCCACTACGCGCTGATCCTCGACAAGGGCCAGCACGCGATGCTGGCGCGGCTGAGCCTGATCCGCAGCGCGACCCGCTCGATCGACCTGCAGACCTACATCTTCGACGAGGACGACGCCGGGCAACTGTTCCTGGAGGAGCTGCTGGCCGCGGCCCGCCGCGGCGTGCGCGTGCGGGTGCTGGTGGACCAGCTGTCCGCGCTCAAGCGCGTGCACACCCTGGCCGCGTTGGCCGGGGCGCACGACAACTTCCGCATCCGCATCTACAACCCGGTGCTCAACCGCGCGCGCCTGAGTTATCCGCAGTACCTGCTCGCCGCCGCCTGCTGCTGGGGCCAGCTCAACCGGCGCATGCACACCAAACTCCTGCTCGTGGACGACGCGGTCGGGATCACCGGCGGGCGCAACTACCAGGACGACTACTACGACTGGGACGACAGCTACAACTTCCTGGATCGCGACGTGCTGGTGGCCGGCCCGGTGGCGCGCGAGATGGGCGCGAACTTCAACGCGTTCTGGGACGACCCGCGCGCGGTGCCGCCGTGGCGGCTGGGCGATGTCGGCCGGACCCTGCTGCGCGAGGGCGTGCCGCCGCTGACCGCGCCCGAGTACGAGCGGCCGCAGCGCGTGGCCGAGGTCTCGCGCGAAGCCATGGACCCCGAAGTCATCGGCATGCTCGCCGACGCCGCGTTGCCGGTCGGCCGGGTCGGCTACATCGCGGACCTGCCCGGCAAGCACCATGGCGGCAACGCCGGCCACGGGCTGGCCACGACCGAGCTGCGCGAACTGATCGGCTCGGTCGAGGACGAGGTGCTGCTGCAGACCCCGTACCTGGTGTTGTCCGACGCCGCGCAGGACCTGTTCCGCGAGCTGCAGGACCGCCCGCAACCGCCGCGCGTGATCATCTCCACCAACTCGCTGGCGGCGACCGACTCGTTCATCACCTACGCGCTGTCCTACAAGTACAAGCGCCGCTACCTGCGCGACTTCGCCTTCGAGATCCATGAGCTCAAGCCGTTCCCGGCGGCGGCGCCGATCGACCTGGAGGCGACCGGGGCCAGCGTGCCGGCGGTGCCGACCGCGGACGAAGTGGAGGCGGTGCGCGAACAGCTCGTCGCCGCGCGCAACGAGCGCGGCGCGCTGGCGCAACGCTACCGGCGGCCGCTGCAGGCCGAGTACGCGGCGCTGCGCTACGCGCGCCGCAGCGCCAACGAGCGCGTGCCGCTGGCCCGCGCCGGGGTGCGCATCGGCCTGCATTCGAAGTCGCTGGTGGTGGACGAACGGGTGGGGGTCATCGGCACCCACAACTTCGATCCGCGCGGCGACCGCTACAACACCGAGAGCGCGGTGGTGATCCCGGATCCGCTGTTCGCGCAGGCGCTGGCCTCGAGCATCCGCCGCGACATCCTGCCGGCGAACTCGTGGACGATCGGGCGGCGCCCGGACCCGACCGTGCTGCCGGGGCTGGAGTACACGCTGGCGAAGATCTCGGAAAAGCTGCCGATCTTCGACCTGTGGCCGGTGCGCTACGCCACCAGCTACGAGTACCTGCCGGGGCCGGAATGCCCGCAGCCGCTCTCGCCGTTCGACCCGCGCTTCCGCGCGTGCTACCGCCCGGTCGGCGATTTCCCGGAGGTCGCGGCCGGGTTCAAGCCGCTGCTGACCCGGATCTTCACCGCCTTCGGCTCGGGCCTGGCGCCGATCCTCTGACCCTGGGGGAGGGAAGGCCAGAGGACCGGCGGGGCCTCACCCACAACGGAACCGGGGTTGCCCGTCCCAGCCGCGCGCATAGCGGCGCTGGGTGGCATAGCCGCTGGAGTTGCCGTAGCCGACCCCCGGGGCACGCTCCGGGTACGGCTCGCGGCGGACCTGGCGCGCGGAGGCGACGGTCTCGACGACGGGGCGGAATTCGGGAACGAAATCGCGGATGGTCCGGGTCACGGTGCTCATGGCGGTCTACCTGAAGGCCAGTTGAACTGGTGTGGTAGTAGACTAAAACACCAAGACGACAAGGCATGTGCCGGAGGTCACCCAGCCGAAGGCACAATGGCCCGATGCCCATGACCCGCCCGCCCCGCCTGTTCCGCCGCCCCGCCACCCTCGACCAGCTCAACGCCCTGTCCGCCGGCACCGCCATGGAGCCGCTGGGGATCCGCTTCACCGAGCTGGGCCCGGACTTCCTGCGCGGGACCATGCCGGTGGATGCGCGCACCCGCCAGCCCTACGGCCTGCTCCACGGGGGCGCCTCGGTGCTGCTGGCCGAAACCCTGGGCAGCACCGCCGGCGGCCTGTGCGTGGGCGAAGGCGAAGGCGTGGTCGGCATCGAGATCAACGCCAACCACCTGCGCGGAGTGCGCGAGGGCGAGGTCACCGGCACCGCGCGCCCGCTGCACGTCGGGCGGAGCACGCAAGTGTGGGAAATCCGCATCGAGGATGCGCGCGGGCGGCTGGCCTGCATCTCGCGGCTGACGTTGGCGGTGATCGCGCGCGGCTGAACATTTTTGCTAGGCTGCGCGTCTTCCAACCTGCCAATGGACCGGTCTGCCATGTCGATCACGCTCAACTTCGAACTCAACGATCGCGACCTGGAGCATTTCCAGGCGGCCATGGCAAAGGCGGCGAAGGCCGCCGCGGGCAAATCCGACCAGGAAATCATCGACAGCGCCTCGAAGCTGCTGGTGGACGCGCAGCAGGGCACGCTGCCGGACTTCATCGCGCAGCGCCTGGTGCGCCTGGACGACCTGATCGCGATGGCCCGCGACGAGGCCTGGGCGCTGGCCGGCGAGGACCGCCAGCGGGTGCTCGCGGCGCTGGCCTACTTCAGCGACCCCGACGACGTGATCCCCGACCAGGTGCCGGTGCTCGGCTTCCTCGACGACGCGATCATGATCGAGCTGTCGGTGCGCGAGCTGCAGCACGAGCTGGACGCGTACGACGAGTTCTGCGACTTCCGCCAGCACCAGGCCGAGCGCCGCGGCCTGCAGCCGGACAAGGTCGGCCGCACCGACTGGCTCGACAGCCGCCGCGAGGAGCTGGTCGAGCGCATGCACCGCCGCCGCGGCGAGCGCGGCATGGGCGGGGGCTACGGCAGTTCCAGCGGCTACGGCGGTGGCGCCCGCAGCTACGTGCGCACGTGGCGCCCGGGCATGTTCAAGTTCCGATGACCTGACGGCGGTGCGCGCGCTGCGATACCTGTACCGCGTGCCGCTGCTGCTCTGGCACGTCGTCGTCGACCTGCCGGTGGCCGTGCTGCTGATGGCCCTGGGCAACGAACGGATCGAACAGGCGATGGTGCGGATGTGGTCGGCCGGCCTGATGCGGGTGTTCGGATTCCGCCTGCGGCGGATCGGCACGCCGCTGCCCGGCGTCGCCATGTTCGTCGCCAACCACGTGAGCTGGGTGGACATCGTCGCCCTGCACAGCCAGCGGATGATGGGCTTCGTCGCCAAGCGCGAGATCGCCGGCTGGCCCCTGGTCGGCTGGATGGCCGCGCGCGCCGGCACCATCTTCCACCAGCGCGGCAACACCGAATCGCTGGGCGACGTGCTGCAGGCCATGCTGGCGCGCCTGCGTCGCGGCGGCGCGGTCGGGGTGTTCCCGGAAGGGCGCACCCGCCGCGGCGACGAGGTCGGGCCGTTCCACGCGCGCATCTTCACCGCCGCGGTGGAGGCCGGCGTGCCGGTGCAGCCGGTCGCGATCCGCTACGGCGAGGGCGGGCGCGACCAGACCGTGGTCGCGTTCCAGCCGGGCGAAAGCTTCGTCGCCAATTTCCTGCGCCTGCTCGGCGGGCCGCCGCGCGTGGCCGAGCTGTGCTTCCTCGAGCCGATTCCCGCCGGCAGCACCGAAGGCCGGCGCCGGTTGGCCGAACTTTCGCGCGAGCGCATCGTCGCGGCGATGCCCTGATCCGGTGGCGCTGCACGCCGCGGACTACCGACCGCCCTGGTGGCTGCGCAGCGGCCACGCGCAGACCCTGCTCGGCGCCAGCCCGTGGCGGCACCGGGCCGGCGCACGCGCCCTGGCGGCGACCGGTGCGCGCACCCGCGAGGAGATCGTCGACGGCGGCGACGGCGTGCGCCTGCAGGGCCTGTACAGCGACATCCCGGGCACCCCGCCGCGCGGCATGGCGCTGCTGCTGCACGGCTGGGAAGGCAGCGCCGATTCCAGTTACATGCGCCACACCGCCGCCGCGTTCCTGCGGCGTGGCTACGCCACGTTCCGCCTGAACTTCCGCGACCACGGCGACAGCCACCACCTCAACGAGGCGCTGTTCCACTCCAACCGAATCGACGAAGTGGTGCACGCGGCCTGCGACATCGCGCGCCGCTTCTGGCCGGACGCCTCGCCCGCGCGGCCGCTGGTCGCGGCGGGTTACTCGCTGGGCGGCAACTTCGCCCTGCGCCTGGCCTTGCGCGCGCCGGCGGCGGGGCTGCCGCTGGCGCGGGTCGCCGCGGTCTGCCCGGTGCTGGACCCGGCGGCGGCACTGGTGCAGATGGAAACCGGATGGCGCGTGTACCTGCACTACTTCGAGCGCAAGTGGCGCCGCTCGCTGGTGCGCAAGCGCGCGCTGTTCCCGCAGGTGCACGACTACGACGACGCGACCCTGCGCCTGGACATGCGTGCGCTGACCGAATGGCTGGTCGTGCGCCACACCGATTTCGGCACGCTGGACCGCTACTTCGAAGGCTACTCGATCGCCGGCGACCGCCTTGCCGCACTGCAGGTGCCTGCGCGGATCCTGATGGCGGCGGACGACCCGGTGATCCCGGTGGCGCACTTCCACGCGCTGCGCCTGCCGCCGCACGCGCGGCTGGACATCGCCCCGCGGGGCGGGCATTGCGGCTTCCTGCTGGGGGCCGGAACGACCGGCTTCGCCGAGGCCTGGGTGGCCGAGGGCCTCGCGGAAAGCCGCTGAAATCGCTTGCAGGCGTGAAGACGGCCCGGGGATGGCCGATTCGCGCGCGCCGGCCCGTCTGGACCCTTGGGCGGCGGTGCAACGCCGCGCTGCGGGGAACTCTCATGAAGCGGATCGTCCTGGGCATTCTGTTCGGGTGGCTGGCGCTGTCGGCCGTGGCGCAGGCGCAGACGGGCATCACGATTTCGCCCTGCTGCCTGCAGGACGGCTTCGTGGGCGAGCCCTACAGCGAGACGTTCACCGCCAGCGGCGGCAGCACCCCCTATACCTTCGCCATCGTCACCGGCGCACTGCCTCCGGGACTCACCCTCGAGACCACCGGCGAACTGCACGGCACGCCGACGACCACCGGCGCGTACGGGTTCCTGGTGGGCGCGACCGACGCGCTCGGCATCAGTGCCACGCGCAACTATTCGATGGACGTGCTGTTGCCGCCCACGATCGATCCGCCGGTGCTGCCGGACGCGGTCGTCGGCGAGCTCTATGCGCAGCAGCTCGAGGTGCTGAATCCGCTGGGCACCTACGACTTCTCCGTGGCCGGCACGCTGCCGCCGGGCCTGACCCTGACCACCGCCGGCCTGCTCCGGGGCACGCCCACGACCTTCGGCAGCTACAGCTTCACCGTGATTGCAACCGAGATCGCCGCGGTCGAAGGCGTGTCGACCGGAGCCATGGCGAAGGCGGCGGTGGCCCCGCCGGCGGTGACCGCGAACTACACGCTGCTGGTGGCACCGGTGATCACGCTGTCGCCCCCGACGCTGCCCGACGGCGCCGTGGGCACTCCCTACGCCGAGGACCTGTTCGCCGGTGGCGGCACCCCGCCCTACAACATCCACCTGGTCAGCGGCACGCTGCCGCCGGGCCTCACCATCATCACCCTCGGCCCGGACCAGGCCCGCCTGGACGGCACGCCGACGACGCCCGGCAACTACGCGTTCGACCTCGGCGCGATGGATGCCAACGGCTTCTTCGTCATCAATCCCTACGACGTCTCGATCGCGGCGCCGACGATCACCGTGTCACCGTCGAGCGTGCCGCCCGCCACGGTGCACGCCGATTACAACGTCGTGTTCTCCGCGAGCGGCGGCACCGCCCCGTACACGTTCACCATCGACACGCCGCCGCCCGGGCTGACGCTGGCGCCCGACGGTACGCTCGCCGGCACGCCGGCGAGCGAAGGCAGCTTCGCGTTCGACATCATCGCCACCGACGCACTCGGCTCGACCGGCAGCCGCGCGTACGCACTGGACGTGGGGCCGCCGCTCATTGCCGTGTCGCCCGCGAGCCTGCCGGATGGCTCGATCGGCACGCCGTACAACGCGGTGGTCAGCGCCAGTGGAGGCCTTGCGCCGTACACCTTCGAGAATATCGGCGACCTGCCCGACGGGCTGTCGCTGGATGCGCTGAGCGGCGTGCTGTCCGGCACGCCCACCGCGGAAGGCAGCTTCAGCTTCTCGGTCCAGGCCAGCGATGCCGATGGACACTCGGCGGTCCAGGCCTACCTGGTCGCGATTTCGGACAACGCGCCGGTCGCGGTGGACGACAGCGCCAGCACGCTTGCGCAGCAGGCGGTCTCCATCGACGTCACCGCCAACGACAGTGGCGGGATCGATGCGATCGCGATCACCGGCCCGCCCGCGCACGGCAGCGCCAGCGTCGACGGGCTGCTGGTGGTCTACACCCCGGCCGGCACGTTCTTCGGCAACGACAGCTTCCAGTACACCGCGAGCGGGCCTGGCGGGGTGTCCGCGCCGGCGACGGTGACCGTGCATGTCGCGCCGCTGCCGGTGCCGGTGGGCGTGCCGCAAGCGCTGCAGGTCCTCGCCGGCGATTCGGTCACCTTCGACGCCGCCGACGGCGCCAGCGGCGGTCCGATCACCGGCGTGACGATCGTGCAGCCGCCGGCGATCGGCAGCACCAGCGTCGCCGGCACCCTGGTCACCTATGTCGCGCCTGCGGATGGCAGCGGCGTGCAGCAGGTCGGTTACGTGCTGTCGAACGCGTTCGGCGATTCGGCGCCGGTGGTGTCGACCATCGCGATCGATGCCGCGCCGGTCGTGCCCGACCTGCACGCGACCACGCCGATGGGCATCGCGGTCGAGCTCGACCTGACCAGCGGGGCCAGCGGCGGGCCGTTCGTGGACGCCTCGATCCTCGGCGTGACCCCGTCGGGCGCGGGCACGGCGATGCTGCTCGACGACGGCGACGGAAGCTTCCGCCTGCGCTTCACCCCGGGCGACGCCTTCGTCGGCGACGCCTCGGTCGGCTTCACCCTGAGCAACGCGGAGGCGACCTCGGCGCCGGCCACCGCGGTCATCAGCGTGACCGAGCGCGACGACCCGACCCGCAACCCCGAGGTCGGCGGGATCATCCAGGCGCAGGTATTCACCGTGCGCGAGTTCGTGCAGGCGCAGATCAACAACGTGCACAACCGGCTCGAGGAACTGCACGACTTCGAGCCGGGCGACCGGCCCTGGGGCTTCTGGATCGGCGGCAACCTGCGCCACGGCGACCGCGACGGCAATGGCGCGGTCGCGCCGGCCTCGTTCGAGACCTCCGGCCTGACCAGCGGTGCCGACTACCGCTTCAGCGAGCGCTTCGCGTTCGGCGCGGCGCTCGGCCACGGCCGCGACCGCACCGCGATTGGCAACGAGGGCAGCCGCAGCGACGGGCGCGCCGAAAGCGCCACCGGCTACGGCAGCTTCAAGCCGTCCTCGCTGCCGTTCTACGTGGACGGCATGGCCGGGCACCAGCGCATCACCTTCCAGTTGCAGCGGGTGGATCCGGCGACCGGCGAGATCATATCGGTGCCGCGCGACGGCGTGCAGTCGTACAGCTCCTGGGCGAGCGGCTACGAGCACAAGGCCGACACCTGGATGATCGGCACCTACGGGCGAATGGACGTGTCGCAGGCGCGGCTCGATGCCTACGAAGAGCAGGGTAGCCCGCTGCAGGCGCTGGCGTTCGAGGAAATGGCGATCCAGACGCGGGTGAGCACCCTGGGCGTGCGCGGCCGCTTCCGCCACAAGATCCGCTGGGGCACGCTGGAGCCGAAGTTCCGGATCGAGTTCCAGCGCGACTTCCACGACGCCACCGGCGCGGTGATCCGCTACGCCGACCAGGCCGGCGGCAACCAGGCCTACGTGCTGCCCGGCAGCGGACTGGACCGCAACCGCGCGATCATCGAGCTCGGCGGCGTCCTGCGGACCTTCGGCGGCATGATCCTGCGGCTGGAGCTGCGCAGCATCCGCGGCGGGCCGAACGACAGCGACAACGCGATCAGCTTCAGCTTCCAGGACGACCACTGACGCGCCGCGCACACCGTGCCCGGCCTACAATCGGCCTCCCTACCGACAGCCCGGCCAGGGAGGCCAGCCATGCGCATCCGCAGCGACAGCTTCGAACACCGTGGACCGCTTGCCGCCGAGTTCGCGCTCGGCGCGCCGGACGGCTTCGGCGGCAACCGCAACCCGCACCTGGCCTGGGACGACGCGCCGGAGGGCACCCGCTCGTTCGCGCTGCTGTGCATCGACACCGACGCGCCGACCGATCCATCGCTGGTCGGCCGCGACGACGTCGAAATCCCCGAGGACCTGCCGCGCACCGACTTCGTCCACTGGGTGATGGTGGACATCCCCGCGGACGTGCGCGCGATCGCCGCCGGGAGCTGCAGCGACGGAGTCGACAAGGGCGGCAAGCAGTCGCCGCACGGCCCGGCCGGCAGCCGCCAGGGACTGAACGACTACACCGGCTGGTTCGCCGGCGACGACAGCGGGATGAAGGGCCAGTACTACGGCTACGACGGGCCGTATCCGCCGCCGAACGACCTGCGCGTGCACCGCTACTTCTTCCGCCTGTTCGCGCTGGGCACCGACCGCCTGCAACTGCCCGCCGGCTTCACCGCCGCGGACGTGTTCCAGGCGATGCGTGGCCACGTTCTCGGCGAGACCGCGATCTTCGGGACCTATTCGCTACACCAGTAGCAGCAACGCCGCGCCGATCGCGAAGCGGTAGATCGCGAACGGGGTGAAGCGGTGCGACTGGATGTAGCGCAGCAGCCACTTCACCGAGGCGAAGGCGGTCACCGCCGACGCGACGAAGGCCACGGCCAGCGCGGCCCAGTCCTCGCCGTGGACGCCGCCTTCCAGCACCAGTTCGGCGAACTCGTAGCCGCTGGCGGCGAACATGGTCGGGATCCCGACCAGGAACGCGAACTCGGTTGCCGCGGCGCGGTTGGTCACGCCGAACAGCAGCGCGACGAAGATCGTGGCCGCCGAGCGCGAGGTGCCCGGGAATACGCCCGCCACCACCTGGGCGATGCCGACCAGCACCGCGACCGTCCAGGTGATGTGGCTGCGCTCGCCCAGCGCCTGCGCGCGTTTGCCGGCGAAGTGCTCGGCCAGCAGCATCCACGCGCCGCCCAGCACCAGCGCCCAGGCGATCGGCGCGACCGCGTCGTCCAGCTCCCAGCCCAGCTTCTTGACCAGGATCCCGAGCACCGCGGTGACCCCGAACGCCAGCGCCAGCTTGGCCGCGTAGTCGCGCGGCGCCTGGCCGAAGACCTCCGCCTCGCCCGGCTTGAGGAAGCTCATGCCCAGGCCCCACAGGCGCTGCCGGTAGATCAGGACCACCGCCAGGATCGCTCCGGCCTGGATCGCGATGTTGAACAGGTCGCTGCGCGCGCCCAGCCAGCGCTCCGCGATGAGCAGGTGGCCCGTGCTGGAGATCGGCAGGAACTCGGTGACGCCTTCGATGATGCCCAGCAGGAGGGCGGCGAGGAGGTTGTCCAAGGGCGGGGATGAGGGGAATGGGGAGCGAAGGGAAGGGAGAGTACATGGATTCTGAGTGCACCTTATTGGTGCGCAACGCCACAAATGCACCAAACTAACGCAACCGATTGCGGGGATTCCTCGGGGGAATCGCCATTTTCCGGGGCCGCCGACTTGGCACGGCATTTGCAACTGTACGGGCGATCGCTCACCCCCTCATTCCCCATTCCCCTTATTCCCGCCCTTCCGGAGCCCCGACATGTCCACCTACGAGAACGTCGAAAAACTGATCCGCGACCACAAGGTCGAGTGGATCGACCTGCGCTTCGCCGACATGCGCGGCGTGCAGCACCACGTCACTTTCCCCAAGTCGATCGTGGACGCCTCGCTGTTCGAGGACGGCAAGATGTTCGACGGCTCCTCGATCCAGGGCTGGCGCGGCATCCATCAGTCGGACATGGTGCTGCTGCCGGATCCGGAGACCGCGTTCCTGGATCCGTTCACCGCGGACCCGACCCTGGTCCTGACCTGCGACATCCTCGACCCGACCACGATGCAGGCCTACACCCGCGACCCGCGCGGCGTGGCGCGACGCGCCGAGGCCTTCCTCCGCTCCAGCGGCATCGCCGAGCAGGCGTTCTTCGGCCCCGAGCCGGAGTTCTTCATCTTCGACTCGGTGCGCTACGGCAACGAGATGGGGCACACCTTCTACCACATCGATTCGGAAGAGGCGGCGTGGAATTCCTCGCGCGAATACGCCGGCGGCAACAGCGGCTACCGGCCGGGGGTGAAGGGCGGCTACTTCCCGGTGGCGCCGCTGGATTCGCTGCACGACCTGCGCGCCGAGATGTGCAAGACGCTGGCGCAGGTCGGCATCGAAGTCGAAGTCCACCACCACGAAGTGGCCAATGCCGGCCAGTGCGAGATCGGTACCCGCTTCAACACGCTGCTGCGCAAGGCCGACGAGCTGCTGACGATGAAGTACATCGTCAAGAACGTCGCCTACCGCAACGGCAAGACCGCCACCTTCATGCCCAAGCCGATCGTCGGCGACAACGGCAGCGGCATGCACGTGCACCAGTCGCTGGCCAAGGGCGGCACCAACCTGTTCACCGGCGACGGCTACGGCGGCCTGTCGCAGACCGCGCTGTGGTACATCGGCGGCATCTTCAAGCACGCGCGCGCAATCAACGCGTTCGCCAACTCCACCACCAACTCCTACAAGCGCCTGGTGCCGGGCTTCGAGGCGCCGGTGATGCTGGCCTACTCGGCCTCCAACCGCTCGGCGAGCTGCCGCATCCCGTACGTCGCCAACCCCAAGGCGCGGCGTATCGAGATCCGCTTCCCCGACCCGATGCAGTCCGGCTACCTGACCTTCGCCGCGCTGATGATGGCCGGCCTGGACGGCATCCGGAACCAGATCGACCCGGGTGCGCCGAGCGACAAGGACCTGTACGACCTGCCGCCGGAAGAGGAGAAGAACATTCCCACCGTGTGCGCCTCGCTCGACCAGGCGCTGGAGGCGCTGGACAAGGACCGCGAGTTCCTCAAGGCCGGCGGCGTGTTCACCGACGACCTGATCGACGCCTACATCGCGCTGAAGATGAAGGAAGTCACCGCGTTCCGCGCAGCGACGCACCCGCTCGAGTACCAGATGTATTTCACCGTCTGACGCGGCCTTCCAGGTAGAGCCGACCCATGGTCGGCTCAATGCCTGATGGCAAGGGCGAGGCAAGGAGAGCCGACCATGGGTCGGCTCTACAGGGTCGGCCTACAATGGGCGGCATGAACGCCAAGCTGCTGCTCGCCCTCGCTTTCATCGCCCTGCTCGCCGGCTGCGCCAGCGCTCCGCAGCAGCGCAGCCCACTGGCCGAATGGGTGCCGTCGCCGAACTTCGAGCCGCGGCGTCCGCTGATCATCGTGCTGCACGCCACCGAGGAGCAGTCGGCGGAGCAGAGCCTGGTCACCCTGCGCACCGCCAACAGCGGCGGGCCGGTGAGTTCGCACTACCTGGTCGGCGACGACGGCCGCATCTACCAGCTCGTCGACGACCTCGACCGCGCCTGGCACGCCGGCCCCGGCCACTGGGGCACGATCACCGACCTCAACAACGCCTCGATCGGCATCGAGATCGACAACGACGGCAGCGAGCCGTTCACCGAGGCGCAGATCGACGCGCTGATCCGCCTGCTCGGCGACCTCACCGAGCGCCTCCGCATCCCGCCCACGCAAGTCATCGCCCACGCCGACCTGGCCCCGGCGCGCAAGCGCGACCCGGGCGCGCACTTCCCGTGGAAGCGGCTGTTCGACGCCGGCTTCGGTGTCTGGCCGCAGGGTCCGCTGGCCGATCCGCCGGAAGGCTTCGATCCGTGGATGGCGCTGCGCCTGCTCGGGTATCCGCTCGACATCGACGCCTCGCCCGGTTACGCCGACACCGTGCGCGCCTTCCACCGGCACTTCCGCGGCGACGAGAACGACGTGCTGGACGCGGAGGACGCGCGGATCCTGTATGCGCTTGTCGGCGACCTGCGGCCGCCTCAGGCCATCCAGGCGGGAACGCCGCCAAGGAATGCCTCGACCCGCCGGTAGTTGCCGCCGCCCGGGGCAAGCCCGAAGCAGGCAATCGCGTTGTCGTGGAAGAGCCGCCCCAAGTCGAAGCCCGCGCGATCCACCGCCCCCGCAATGTCGGTCGGCCACCGTTTCCAATCGGGCTCCTTGATCATCATGAACCAGTCGCTGCCGTACATGACACGATCGGCCATCACCGGGTTGACGTCGCGCGCGGCTGCGAGTCGCTGGATGGCGATGCACTGGCCCGCCCCTTTGCAATCGCGCAGCCCGGACCAGTAGCCAATGTCGCCATAAAAGCCACGGCCGCCTGCGTCGTCCATGAGCCTGGAGAATTCCAGGGTCCAGTCGCTCGGGGCGCCGTCGACCAGGTCGGCGCCATCGCCGCCGAAGTGCCCCAGGTTCACGAGCGGCGCCTGGTGGCGTCGGGCAAGTTTGGCCACCAGCGTCTTCCATCCACCCGGTGCGCTGTTTTGATCGTTGGTGGCATCGCGCCCCTGGGTTGAATTCGCGTGGGCCATCACCGGCGCGCCGAGCCGGGCACATGCCGAGAACAGTTCTTCCAGGTGGGCCTCGATCTGCGCTGGCGTGGGCTTCCGCCGCGCACTCGCGCCAGTGGAAGCATTGCCTGCGGGAAGGTATCCCACCGGCGGATAGATCTTCGCGCCGATGAAGCCGCGATGTTCGATTGCGTCGATCACCTCGTCGAGCACCGCGCCGTCCTCGAGCGCATCGGTCCAGGGGTTGTACGCGACCAGCGGCAGCATGTACCCCCCCGACCGCTTCGCCAGCATCGACTGCACGGCAATCTGGTCCTTGAGCGGAGATATCGCGTGGTCGGCGTACCAGTAGTTGAAGTCGACCATCGCCCCGAAGGCGGCCTGCATGCCCCTGCCCTCGTGTCCGCGACGGAACTCGCGGAGGTTCATCCATCGCTCCTGGAACATGCAGCCGATGAAGCGGAAGTAGCGAAGGATGGCCGGGTCCCAGCCGAAGACCAAGGCCTTCTCCGCGATGGCCGCGCCGTCGTCCGAATCCGGCTCCAGCAGCGGGCGAATCTCCTCGGCAGTCAGCGGCACTTCGTGCATGCCCTTGTTGCCGCTCCCGAATTCCTTGTCCAGTCCTTCGTCCCGCATGCCACGGGCCAGCATTTCGGCGATCTGGCCCCGCCGCAGGGAAATCCGCAGCGGTGCGAGGGCGCCGCCATCGTCCTCCCGTAGTTGCGACAATTCCTCCGCCGCGCTGGGCGCGTGCCGCCGAAGCCTGGTCAGCAGCGGCTCCATCTTCATCAGGAATCTCTGCAGGCGCGGATTGCCGTGGTTCGACGAGTGGATGAAGTAGCCGACCACACTGGCGTCGGACGCATTGAAGAAATGGGTGTGCACGTCGATGGCGCCGCTTGGCAGCAAGCCCGCACCGGCCAGCGCCGGCATCGCCAATGCGCCACGTGCAAACCCCGGCATCAGACCGGCGGCTGCGACGCCGCCCCCCAGGACTCCCAGGCCGCGCAGTACGCGGCGCCTTTGCGGATCACGTACTTCGTCCATCGCCATCTCCTGGGGTTGCGTTCCCGTCCCTACGCGCGAACCGAGGGACAGCGGTCATGACCGGGATTGCACTATATTGGTGCAATGTCCGACCCGGCGGCCTTCGATGCGCTGACCACCCCCGTCGCCTGGATCGGCGCGGACGGCGCCCTCGCGGGCGCGAACCAGGCCTTCGCCCGCTGGCTTGGGGTCGGCGCCCGGCGCCTGCCGGGCCTGCCGCTGGCCGCGCTGGAAAGCGATGGCGAGCGGCTGGCGCAGTGGCTGGCCGATCCGGGCGAGGACGCGGTGCGGCTGCGCCGCCTGGCGCTGGCCTTCCCCGGCAACGCGCCGGGGTTCGCCGACCTGGTCCTGTCCCCCCGGGAAGAGGGTGGCTGGTGGCTCGAGGCGCATCCGGTCGACGAGTTCCCCGGCGAGGATCCAGTGCAGGCGTTGCCGCTGGCGGTCGCCGCCGCGCTGAAGGGCTTCGCCCATGAACTGCGCAATCCACTGGCCGGGCTGAAGGGCGCCGCACAGCTGCTCGCACGCCGCGCCGAGCAACGCCTCGACAACGACGACGAGCGCGAGCTGATCGCGCTGATTGGCTCCGAAGCGGACCGCCTCGCGACCCTGCTCGACCACCTGCTGTCGCCGGCCCCGCCGCGCCCGCACGCCCCGCACAACATCCACGCGGTGCTCGAACGGGTGCTGCGCCTGGCCGAAAGCGACGCCGGCTGGGCGGTGCGCCTGGTCCGCGACTACGACCCGAGCCTGCCCGAACTCGAGGGGGACGAGGACCGCCTGGTGCAGGCGGTGTGGAACCTGGTCCGCAATGCGATCGAGGCGGGCGCCGCCAACGTCACCCTGCGCACCCGCGCCGAGCACGGCGTGCGCATCGGCGAAGCGTCGCACGCGCTGGCCTTGCGCCTGGAGATCGTGGACGACGGTCGCGGCGTGCCCGAGGAACTGGCCGAGCAGGTGTTCCTGCCGCTGGTGAGCGGACGCGCCGAGGGCAGTGGCCTCGGCCTCGCGCTGGCGCAGCAGGTGGCGCGCGAGCACCGTGGGTCGCTCGCGTTCCGCTCGCGCCCGGGCCACACCGTGTTCACCCTGCTGCTGCCGTTGCCCGCGCAGGAGGCCGGCGATGACTGAGCACGACACCGCGATCGCCTGGGTGGTGGACGACGACCGCGCGGTGCGCTTCGTGCTGGCGACCGCGTTGCGCGAAGCCGGTTACGAGGTGGCCGAATTCGCCGGCGCGGCCGACGCGCTCGACGCGTTGCGCGACACGGCGCCCGGCCTGATCTTCACCGACGTGCGCATGCCCGGCGACGACGGCTTGGCATTGCTGCGCAAGCTCAAGGCCGCGCATCCGCAGCTTCCGGTGATCGTGATGTCGGCCTATACCGACATCGCCAGCACCGCCGGTGCATTCCGCGGCGGCGCCTGGGAGTTCCTTTCGAAACCGTTCGACCTCGACCAGGCCGTGGCACTGGCCGAACGCGCGCTGCCTTTGCGTTCTACCTCGATGCCTGCACAGGGAGGTGTGGGCACTGCGACGTACGCCGCGACCGCACCTTCAATCACGACGGAGCGTGCCGACGAAGTCCTGGTCGGCCACACGCCGGCGATGCGCGAGCTGTTCCGCAGCATCGGCAAGCTCGCGCAGGCGCCGCTGTCCGTGCTCATCACCGGCGAGACCGGTACCGGCAAGGAGCTGGTGGCACGCGCGCTGCACCGCGAATCGCCGCGCGCCCGCCAACCCTTCGTCGCGCTCAACACCGCGGCCATTCCAGCCGAGCTGCTGGAATCCGAACTGTTCGGCCACGAGGCGGGCGCGTTCACCGGCGCCAGCAAGCGCCACGTGGGCCGCTTCGAGCAGGCGGACGGCGGCACCCTGTTCCTGGACGAAATCGGCGACATGCCCTTGCCACTGCAGGTGCGCCTGCTGCGGGTGCTGGCGGAAAACGAGTTCTTCCGCGTCGGCGGGCGCGAGCTGATCCGGGTGGACGTGCGGGTGATCGCCGCGACCCACCAGCCCCTGCAGCGGCTGGTCGCCGAAGGTCGCTTCCGCGCCGACCTGCTGCACCGGCTCGACGTGGTCCGGCTGCAGCTGCCGCCGCTGCGCGAGCGCCGCGACGACATCGGCGAACTGGCCGCGCGCTTCCTGGCCAACGCCGCGGCCACCCTCGGCAGTCCGCCCAAGCGGCTGTCGCCGGCGGCGTTGCAGCGGCTGCGCGACCACGACTGGCCCGGCAACGTGCGCGAGCTGGAGAACCTGTGCTGGCGGCTGGCGGCCATGGCCCCGGACGAGCGGATCGAGGCCGCCGACCTGGCCGGCCTGGGCGCGCCGTCGGGCACGGACGCCGCCGCGGCAGCGCCGCCCGCCGGCGCCTGGGACGACGCGCTCGGGGCCTGGGCGCGCGAGCGCCTGGACCAGGGGGTCGCCGACCTCTATTCCGAAGCCCGCGAGCGGATGGAGCAGGCGCTGTTCGAAGCCGCGCTGGAGCGTAGCGGCGGGCGCCGCGGCGAGGCCGCCGCGCGGCTCGGCGTGGGCCGCAATACCCTCACCCGCAAGCTGGCGGGCAAGAGGGTACCCTGAGGCGGTTTTCCCCACACAAAGGAGTGTCCGCCATGCGTCTTGCACCGATCGCCACCGCGGCCTGCGCCGCGCTCGCCGTCGCCGCCTGCACCACCACTCCGGTCGTGGAACAGCCCACTCCGCCGCCGGTGGAAATGCACGATGGCGTGGCCAACCTCGCGTCCGCGTCCGGCAGCCTGGTCAGCGGCCAGCTGCAGGTGATGTCCATGGGCAGCGGCGTGCACATTGCCGGCGACATCGGCGGGCTGGCGCCGAACAGCGCGCACGGTTTCCACATCCACGAGAAGGGCGACTGCAGCGCGGTGGACGCCACCAGTGCCGGCGGCCACTTCAATCCGCTGGGTGCGCCGCACGGGCGCATGGAGACCACGCCGCACCATGCCGGCGACATGGACAACATCGTCGCCGACGCGGACGGCGTCGCCCACGTCAACATCCACGTGCCGGGCGTGACCCTGGGCGGCGGCGGCCCGACCGACATCGCCGGCCGCGCGCTGATCGTGCATGCCGATCCGGACGACTACCAGTCGCAGCCCTCGGGGAATGCGGGGGCGCGGGTGGCGTGCGGGGTGATTACGATCCTGGATTGACCCGAGTCCGTAGAGCCGAGCCATGCTCGGCTGCCTTGGCTGGATCGGCAGGTTGCAGGAACCGCCCAAGGCGAGCCGAGCATGGCTCGGCTCCTACACGTCCGCCGGTTCGCCCTTGTTGCAGTGGGCGAAGGTGACGGGGACGCCGTGCGCTTCGAGCACGGCGCCGAACTGGCGCTGGCGCGCCTGGAAGCGCTCGAAGCCGCGCTGCAGGCGCGCGTCGTCGTCGATCTCCGTCGCGTAGCGTTCGCGCCACGCGGCGGGCGAGTACAGCGCGATCCGCGCCTCGCCGGCGGCGTAGTGCACCAGCGGCTCGGATGGCGCGTCCAGCCATTCCTCGTCGGCGGGCGCGAGCAGCGCCGCTTCGATCAGCGGCCACAACGGCGCCAGCCCCGCGTGCTCGTACTGCAGCGCGGTCATCGCCAGCAGGTCGTGCAGGGTCAGGTAGCGCGCGTGTTCGACCCGCAGCCCGAACAGCTCCTGCGCGAGCAACGCGGTCTCGGCGCTGGCCATCCCGGTTTCGACCAGGTCGCGTTCGAACTGCTCGCGCACGCCGGCCGCGATGGCCGGGTCGCCGTCGAGCACGAAAGGCAGCAGGCGCAACGGGCCGCCGGTGAAGTCCGGATCCGGTGCCAGCCTGCCCGGCAGCCGGCCCTCGTGCGCGCCGAACGCGATCACCCGGCCGCCCTCGCCGGCGACCGCGTCGCCGGGGGCGCGCGCGCCGAGCTGGCCGAGCTCGCGATGCACCGGCCAACCCGGCCGCAGCAGTTCCACCGGGTCGTAGTGCGCGGCCACCAGCACCAGGTCCAGAACCGTGGCCTCGCCATGGAAGCGGCCCAGGTCGCCGGCCATGCGCATGCCCAGGCGTCCGGCCTGGTCCTGGTCGAGGCGGTCGCGTTGCACCGGGCTGCCGGGGGTCAGCTCCAGCGCGAGCGCGCCGAGCACGGTCGACTCGCCGGAATCGTGGACTGGGTCGCTCATTCGTGATTGGCCCTGCACCAAGGCCGCATTAGACTGCTGCATTATGCCCGCGCACCCGCGCGGGATGCGCGAGGTCCCGATGCTGCAAGGCCGCCCCGTCGCCGTGCTTGGCGGCGTCCGCATTCCCTTCTGCCGCCAGAACACGGCCTACGCCGACGTGGGCAACCTGGGGATGTCGGTGCGCACGCTGGGTGCGCTGGTGGAGAAGTTCGGCCTGCACGGGCAGCAGCTGGGCGAAGTGGCGATGGGCGCGGTGATCAAGCACCCGTCGGACTGGAACCTCGGGCGCGAGGCGGCATTGTCCTCCGGGTTGTCGCCGCTGACCCCGGGCATCACCCTGCAGCGCGCCTGCGGCACCTCGCTGGACGCGATCGTGCTGGTCGCCGGCAAGATCGCCACAGGGCAGATCGAAGCCGGCGTCGGCGGCGGCAGCGACACCACCTCCGACGTGCCGATCGTCTACGGCCAGGCATTCCGGCGGCGGTTGCTGCACGCCGCGCGCGCGAAGACACCGCGCGACCGCATCGCCGCGTTCCGCGGCTTCCGCCCGTCCGAACTCAAGCCCGAGTTCCCCGGCGTGGCCGAGCCGCGCACGCAGAAATCCATGGGCGAGCACTGCGAGGACATGGCGCGCGAGTGGAGCATCTCGCGCGATTCGCAGGACGCGTGGGCGGTGGGCTCGCACCACAAGCTGGCCACCGCCTACGAGCGCGGCTTCCTCGACGACCTGGTGGTGCCGTTCCGCGGCGTCTCGCGCGACAACATCCTGCGTCCCGACACTTCGCTGGAGAAGCTGGCGACGCTGAAGCCGGCGTTCGACAGGACCTCCGGCCACGGCACCCTGACCGCCGGCAATTCCACCCCGCTCACCGACGGCGCGGCGGCCTGCCTGCTGTCGAGCGAAGAATGGGCGGCCGCGCACGGCCACGAAGTGCTGTGCCACCTGCGCGACGCGCAGGTCGCGGCGGTGGATTTCGTCCACGGCGAAGGCCTGCTGATGGCGCCGACCATCGCCGTGCCGCAGATGCTGGCGCGCAACGGGCTCGGCCTGCAGGATTTCGACTTCTACGAGATCCACGAAGCCTTCGCCGCCCAGGTGCTGTGCACGTTGCGGGCCTGGGAAAGCGAGGAGTACTGCCGCAACCGGCTCGGCCTGGACCGGCCGCTGGGCACGATCGACCCGGCGAAGATCAATCCGAACGGCTCGTCGCTGGCCACGGGGCATCCGTTCGCGGCCACCGGCGCGCGGATCGTCGCCACCGCGGCGAAGGAGTTGAAGGAACGCGGTGGCGGCCGCTGCCTGGTGTCGATCTGCACCGCCGGCGGCATGGGCGTCGTCGCGATCCTCGAGCGCTGACGAACGGTCGGCCGGGCGTGGCTCGGCTCTACAGGCGCAGGCGGGGCAGGCCGTGCTCGTCGCGTTCCTCGATCGCGGCGCTGTCGCCGATCTGCTGGCGCAGGTCGCGGCCGGGGAGTGCGCTGGCGGTTTCACCGCGCGCGGCGCGCAGGGCATTCGCATAGCACTGGCGCGCGAGCGGCTCGTCGCCGACCGCGGTGAAGCCGTGGCCCAGTTCTTCCCAGGCGTCGCTGCCGGCACCCTGCGCGATGGCGCGGTGCAGGTAGTTCTCCGCCTGCGCCCATTGCCCTTGCGCGCGCGCCAGCCGGCCCAGCGTCAGCAGCAGGGCGGGGCTGGCCGGATGGGTCTGCAGCCAGCGCTCGGCCTGCGTGCGGCGCGCCTCGAGGCGGCCGATCGGCAGGGTGCCGTAGCGCGCGGCGAGGGTTTCGTCCCAGCGCGCGTCCAGCGCCTGTTCCAGCGCGCGGGTCGCGGCTTCGTCCCAGCGCAGCGCGGCCGCACGCTCGGCGTAGGCGTCGACCACCCCGGGCTCGTTGCGCAAGGTCTTCGGCAGGCTTTCCCAGCGGTCTGCGAGCACGTTGGCGTCGCCGGCTTCGCGCAGCGCGGCCTCGGCCCAGCGCTCCTGCAGTTCGTCCAGTCGCGCCGCCGGCAGCGCCTGCTGCTGGCGCAAGGTGCCGAGCAGGCCGTAGGCCTGCGCGGCCTGGCCGTTCGCCGCCATCGCCTCGGCGCGCAGGGCCAGCCCGCGCGGCGGCAACGGCTGCGCCGCCGGCGCATCCAGCGCGACCAGCGCATCGGTAGGACGGTGCTCGTCCAGGGCCAGTTCGGCCAGCGCGATCGCGCGCAGCGCGGCCTGCGATTCGTCGAGCGCGGCCAGGTGCGAGCGCGCCGCCGCATGGTCGCCGCGGGCGATCGCCGCGCGCGCGGCGCCCAGGCGCGCGCCGGTGGCGACGTCGGCGTCCTCGCTGGCCTGCGCCAGCAGCTTCTCCGCGCGCTCGTAGTGGCCGCGGTGGAACGCGTCGAGGCCTTCGCCCAGGCGCGCGCGGCCGCGGCGGTCGCGGTGCGCGCGCCAGCTGCGGAACGGCAGCATCAGCAGCTTCCACGCCAGCCACAGCACGACCAATGCGGCCAGCGTCGCCAGCGCCACCGTGGCCACCGAGGTTTCGTAGTCGTAACCGCGGAAGCGGACCAGGACGTAGCCGGGATCGGCGAGCAGCAACTGCGCCGCCAGCGCGCCGAGCAGTGCCAGCACGATCCAGAACAGCAAGTTGCGGAACAGGTTCATCGCGCGATCCTCCGTGAAGGCCTCGTGTCCATACAAGCTAAACGCGGGGCCGTGGGCGGGGTGTCTGCAATCCCGGCCAGCGGCTGAACACCATGTTCAGCGCGCCTGCCGGCGCGACTGCAACAGCCGCAGCGTACTGCCCAGCGCCGGCACGTCCAGCCGCAGCGGCAGCGCGCGCAGCCGGGCCAGTTCCGCGCGGCGCTCGTCCGCGCCGGTCGCGCCGGACGGCCACAGGCGCGCGAGCCAGCCGTCGGCGCGTTGCAGGGCCGCGTCCCACGCGGCCTCGTCGCGGCGCTCCGCGGCGCTGCGCGCGAGGGTCAGTTCCAGTTGCAGCGCGGCATACCCGGCGGCGCGCTCGCCCGGCGAAGCGGCGACGCTGCGATCGGACGGCCGCACCTGGACCATCCGCGCCAGCGCGCGCCGCCACCAGGGGCGATCGACCGCGTTGGCATCGCCCGCCGCGGCCGGGGTCCCGCCCGGCGGCTGCAAGGACGCCGCGAACGCATCCAGCCGCGCCAGCGCGGTGCTCCGCGGATCGGCGCCGAGCGCGTCGAGTGCCGCGCGCTCCTGCGCCAGCGCCTGGCGCACGTCGAGCAACGACGGATCCTCGACGCCGCCCAGCAGGCCGGCAGCCAGTGCATAAGCCTCGCGCGCGGCGTCCAGGTCGCCGGCCAGGCGCAGCCGTTGCGCCCCCTGCGCCAGCAACAGTTCCACTTCGGCCAGGCGCAGCGCGTTGGCGCCTTCGCGCGCGGGGCCGGCCAGCTTGTCCACGTCGTCCTGCAACAGCGCGGTGCGCTGGCCGATGCCCAGCACCTCCTCGCGCACGATGCGGTTGCCGGCCTCGGCCTGGGCGATGCGCTGCGCCTGCGCGCGCTGGTCGTTGCGCAACGCGTCGAGGCGCTCGTCCAGGGCCTGCCACTGCGCGGACGCGGCGTTCGCCGCGGCGGCGCGATGCGATTCGCGCGCCTGCCACCACTGCCAGCCGCGCCAGCCCAGCGCAACGAGCAGGGCCAGCAGCACCAGCCAGGCCACCAGGCGCGCGCCGCGTCGGGCGCCGCTGCGGGCAGGGGGCGGAACGGTCGCGTCGGTCATGGGCGGGCAGGGGCGGGCGAAGGCGTATTCATGCTAGCGGATGCGCGGCGGCCGCCGCGGCCAGCAGGTCGGCGGGCATGGCGCTGGCGGCGACCACCACCTGCGCAAAGCCGTGTCCGCGCGCGATCTGCGCGAGGCGGTCGCTGGCGGCGACCACCGTGGACTGTTTCAGGATCGCCGCGGCGTCCTCCGGCAGGGCGGCGAGGATCGTGTCGAGCGCGGCGCCGCTGCTCAGGGCCAGCCAGGCCGGGCCCTGCAGGCGGTACAGCCCGGCGAGCGATTCCTCGTCCAGCGGGATGTCGATGCGTTCGTAGACATCCGCGCGCAACACGTGCGCGCCGCGGCGCTGCAGTGCCGGCGCGAGCTCGCCGCGACCGCCGGGCGCGGTCACCAGCCCCACCGCGAGGCCGTTGACGTGCTGGAGCTCGGGCAGCGCCAGCAGGCCTTCGGTGTCCATGCGCGCGGGGGCGACTGCGGCGACCCCGGCCTCGCGCAGTGCGGCGGCGGTGCCGTTGCCGACCGCCAGCCAGGCCGCGCCGTCGGCCGGGCGCAGGCGTTCCAGCCGTTTCGCCGCCGACACCGCGACCGGGCTGGTGAACACCACCCGCGGCGCGCCGAGCGCGGCGGCGAGGGCCGCGCGGGTGCGGGCGTCGTCGCGGGGCGCCAGCCGCCACGGCGACAACGCCAGCAACTCCGCGCCCTGTGCGGCGGCGGCGCGGCGCATGGCCTCGTGCGCGCCGGCCGGGCGCAAGGAAATGACCGTGGTGCCGGCAAGCGGTCCATTCATGGCGCGGGCGAGTGTGGCACAGTGCCGCCATGCACAAGCTACGCCTGCTCCTCGCCCTGCTGCTGCTCCTGCCCGCCGCCTGCGCCAGCACCCCGGACCGTGGCGACGCCCTGCGCCAGGCCCAGTACGACTGGTCGGCCGCGATCCGCTGGGGCGACTTCGAAGGCGCCTGGACCCTGGTGGACCCGGCCTACCGCGCCGAGCACCCGCTGAGCTCGCTGGAGCTGGAGCGCTACAAGCAGGTCCAGGTCTCGCGCTACCACGACCTGGACAGCCAGGTCTCCGGCGACCGTGCCAGCCGCCAGGTCCGGATCGGCGTGGTCAACCGCAACACCCTGGTGCAGCGCGAGGCCCGCTACCTGGAGGCGTGGCGCTACGACCCGGAGGCCGATCGCTGGTGGAATACCAGCGGGCTGCCGGATTTCTGGGGCGACTGAGCCGCGGCGGAGCCGCTGCGCCGGGCCGCGCGCTTACAATGGCCGGCCCTGCCTGATCCGAGTCGTCGCGTGGACCTTGCCGAACTGACCGCCTTCGCCGGGCGCCATCCGATCCTGTCGCTGGCCCTGGCCGGCCTGACGGTCGCGATCCTCCTCAACGAAGTGGCCGGCCTGTTCCGCGGCTACAAGGCGTTGCGCCCGGCCGGCCTGACCGCGCTGGTGAACCGCGAGAACGCGCTGGTCGTGGACCTGCGCCCGATCGGCGACTTCGAGAAGGGCCACATCCCGGGCTCGAAGAACGTGCAGATGAGCCAGTTCGACCCGGAATCCAGACAGCTGGCCGCCGCCAGGGCGCTGCCCGTGGTGCTGGTATGCAAGGCCGGGCAGGTGGCCGGCGGCGCCGCCAAGCGCCTGGCCAAGGCCGGCTTCGAGCGCGTCTACGTGCTCGACGGCGGCATCGGCGCGTGGCAGCAGGACGGGCTGCCGCTGGCCAAAGGCCGCTGATCAGTCACTGATTCCCCCGTCGATCCGGCGCCGTCCGCTTGCCGCGGCCCGCCGCCGCCCCCATGCGATAATCCCCCTTTTTCCGCTTTCAGCGCTGGAGCTAGACCGATGGCCGAGCAAGACACCCCCACCAACGGCGCCGCCGCCGCCCCCGAGGCCCCGCAGGGCCCGATGTTCACGGTGGAGAAGATCTACCTGAAGGACGTGTCCTTCGAAGCGCCCGGCGCGCCGCAGGTGTTCAACGAGGAAGGCCAGCCGAACCTGCAGATGAACCTGTCGCAGAAGGTGCAGCGCCTCAACGAGCGCGCCTTCGAGGTCGTGCTCGGCGTCACCCTCACCTGCACCATCGGCGACAAGACCGCCTACCTGTGCGAAGTGCAGCAGGCGGGCGTGTTCGGCCTGGCCGGCTTCGGCGAGCAGCAGCTCGACGCGATGCTCGGCACCCACTGCCCGAACATGCTGTATCCGTTCGCCCGGCAGACCATCTCCGAGCTGATCACCGGCGGCGGCTTCCCGCCGTTCCTGCTGCAGCCGATCAACTTCGACGCGCTGTACGCGGAAAGCCTGCGCCAGCGCGCTCAGCAACAGCAGGAGCAGGCGAAGGACGGCCTTGCCGACGCGGAAACCGCCGGCAACGCCTGATCCCATCCTGGGCATGCAGACGCCGGCTTCCAACCGGACGCCTTCGGTCGCCATCCTCGGGGCCGGCTCCTGGGGCACCGCGCTGGCCGCGCTGATCGCGCGGCACGGCCATCGCGCCGTGCTGTGGGGTCGCGACGCCGCCACGATCGAGGCCATCGACACGCGCCACGAGAACCCGCGCTACCTGCCGGGCGTGGCGCTGCCCGAATCCTTGCGCGCCACCACCGACCTCGCCGCGGCGATGCGCGAGGCCGACCTGGTGCTGGTGGTGGTGCCCTCGCACGCGTTCACCGAAACCCTGCACGCGCTGGCGCCGTTGCGGCCGAAGCACGCGGGCGTGGCCTGGGCGACCAAGGGCTTCGAGCCGGGCTCCGGCCGCTTCCTGCACGAAGTCGCGGCCGAGACCCTCGGGCCCGCGGTGCCATTGGCGGTGGTCACCGGCCCGTCGTTCGCCAAGGAAGTGGCGCAGGGGCTGCCGACCGCGCTCACCGTGCAGGGCGACGACCAGGCCTTCGTCGAGCAGGTCGCCTCGGTGCTGCACGGGCCGGGCTTCCGTGCCTACACCGGCGACGACATGCGCGGTGCCGAACTCGGCGGCGCGATGAAGAACGTGCTCGCGGTGGCCACCGGCGCCGCCGACGGCATGGGCCTGGGGCTCAACGCGCGCACCGGCCTGATCACCCGCGGGCTCAATGAAATGCTGCGGCTCAACGCCGCGATCGGCGGGCGCCCGGAAACGCTGATGGGCCTGGCCGGCCTCGGCGACCTGGTGCTGACCTGCACCGGCGACCTGTCGCGCAACCGCCGACTCGGCCTCGCGCTGGGCCGCGGGCAGAGCCTGCAGGACGCGGTGCGCGAGATCGGCCAGGTGGTCGAGTCGGTGCAGACCGCGGACGAAGTGATGCGCCTGGCCGAGCGCCACGGCCTCGAGTTGCCGATCGCCGAAGCCGTGCGCGACGTCCTGCATGGCGACATCACCCCGGCCGAGGCGCTGTCGCGCCTGCTCGCGCGCGAGCGCAAGGCGGAATATCCCGACGGCCTGTTCCGCCCGGACGCCGACACCGCGCAATAAAAAACCCCGGGCGTTGCCGCCCGGGGCCGATCGCGTTTGCCAAGGGGAAGGAGGCGCGCGCGATCCGGTTGCTGCGTCGCGCGCGGCTTACCAGGTCAAGCGCGGGCCGACGAACCACTGGGTGTCGCCCTCGGAAAACTTCACGTCGGTGGCCACGCCCCAGTTGGGGTTGAACTTCCACTGTGCGCCGAGGCGGCCGTAGAAGTCGCCTTCGTATTCGTCGCCGTCCTCGTAGCCGGCCATCGCATAGCCTTCGATCGCCGGGGCCAGCGAGCCACGCACGCCCGCTTCGACGCTGTAGCCGTCGAAGTCGAGGCCGGCGCCGGCGTCGAACTTCTCGTAGGCGATGCGCGTGACCACGTCCGCGTTGCGCGAGATCTGCTGGTTGTAGCCGACGCCCACGCGCCACTGGTCGAAGTCGACCGACGAGTTCTCCAGGTCCTGGTTGGCGAAGTCGCCGAACAGGTGGAAGTTCGGGGTCAGTGCGGCCGAGCCCTTCAGGCCCCAGCCGTCGGCATCGCCGGTGTCGGTGTTGGTGGCGACGTAGCCGCCCTCGACGTAGGTGTAGGAAATGCCGTCGGCCGCCGATGCGGCAAACGGCGCCGCGGCCAGCAGGGCGAGTGCGGCAAGGGTCAGTCGGGAACGCTTCATGTCTTGGCCTCTTCTTCTTGAGAGTCGGGGCCGGACAGCCGACGTGGGGGAGGGTCGTGGCTGAACCGGTGCCCCGATTCTGCGCGGGCACCTGCAACCGGGCCTGAAGCCGTAACGGTTTTTTCAGGGAACTTTTACGCAAGCGTTCAGTCGCGGCGTGCGCGACCGCGCGCATTCACCAGGGCAGCGCTTCGCCGCGCCAGTCGCGGAAGCTGCCGCTGTCGGCGGGCGTCGCGGCGTCGATCACGCGCAACAGGCCGGCGACCGAATCGGCGACCGGCACGGTCGCGTTGCTGCCGCCCATGTCGGTCTGCGCCCAGCCCGGATGCAACGCCAGCACGACGATGCCGCGCGGCTCGAGCGCCTTCGCCAGCAACGCCGTCGCCATGTTCTGCGCGACCTTGCTGATGTCGTAGCTGGGCGAGCCGAAGCGCGCCAGCGACGCGATCGACCCGAGGATCGAACTGAGGTTCGCCACCTTCGCCCCGTCCGCGAGCCGTGGCGCCAGCGCCTGGGTGAGCAGCAGCGGGCCCATCGCGTTGGTGCGGAAGCTTTCCTCCAGCACCGCCGGCTTGAGGCTGCCGAAGCGTTCGCCCGAATGCAGCACGCCGGCACAGTTCACCAGCAGGTCCAGGCGGAAGTCCTCGTCCAGCAGCGGCAGCTCCTCGGCCAGGCGCTCGATGGACTTCGGATCGGCGACGTCCAGCGGCAGTACCCGCAGCCGCCCGGGATGGTCGCCGACCAGCGCGTTCAGTTCGGCGGCCTTGCCCGGTTGCCGCGCGGTCGCGATCACCCGCGCGCCGCGGCCCAGCAACTGCCGCGCGAATTCCAGGCCGAGGCCGCGATTGGCGCCGGTCACCAGGCAGCGGGATCCGTCCATGGCCCCAGTATCCGCCGGCGCAAGCGATTCCACCAATCCGGATGGCCGCGGGGCAGGACCTACGGGCTATTTCCGTCGCGACGGGGCGCGTTAGGATGCGGGTCCGGCTTCACGCCGCCGTCATCCCATCCAGGCCGCACAGGAGTGCCCGCATGTCCTTCCGAACCGCCCGATCGATCCGTCCGCGCGCGCTGCTGCGCCAGGGCGTGCTTGCGTTCGCGCTGACCACCGCGCTCGGCGCCGGCTTCTACGCCCCGGCGGCGCTGGCCGACACCAGCCAGTCAGCGCTGGCCGAGGTCTCCATTCCGTACCAGGAGTTCACCCTGCCCAACGGCCTGCGGGTGATCGTCCACGAGGACCACAAGGCGCCGATCGTCGCGGTCAACATCTGGTACCACGTCGGCAGCCTGAACGAGCCGGCCGGGCGCAGCGGCTTCGCGCACCTGTTCGAGCACCTGATGTTCAACGGCTCCGAGAACCACCCCGGCGAGTACTTCGAGCCGTTCGAGAAGGCCGGTGCCACCGACATGAACGGCACCACCAACAGCGACCGCACCAACTACTTCCAGAACGTGCCCACCACCGCGCTGGACATGGCGCTGTGGATGGAGTCCGACCGCATGGGCCACCTGCTCGGCGCGATCGACCAGAAGACCCTGGACGAGCAGCGCGGCGTGGTCCAGAACGAGAAGCGCCAGGGCGAGAACCAGCCCTACGGCCAGCTGCGCCAGGTCGTCGCGCAGACCATGTATCCGGAAGGCCACCCGTACCACCACACCACCATCGGTTCGATGAACGACCTCAACGCGGCCTCGCTGGAGGACGTGAAGCAGTGGTTCCGCACCTGGTACGGCCCGAACAACGCGGTGCTGGTGCTGGCCGGCGACATCGACCTGGCCACCGCGAAGGAAAAGGTCGCGAAGTATTTCGGGGACATCCCGGCCAGCCCGACCATGCCGGTGCCCGGCGCGATGATCGCGCCATTGCAGGAAGCCGGCCGCACCGTGCTCGAGGACAAGGTGCCGCAGGTGATGGTGCGGCGGATGTGGAACGTGCCGCAGGTGGGCACCCGTGAATCCGACCTGCTCGACCTGTTCTCGGCGGTGCTCGGCGGCAGCGCCAGCTCGCGCCTGGACAAGCGCCTGGTGCACCAGGACAAGCTGGTGGACAACATCGGCACCGCCAACTGGAGCTCGCAGCTGTCCGGCAGCTTCTTCATCCAGGCCATGGTCAAGAACGGCGTGGACGAGAAGCAGGTCGAAAAGGTGATCGACGAGGAACTGCAGCGGCTGATTGCCGAAGGCCCGACCGCCGAGGAGCTGGAGCGCGCCAAGACCGTGTACCGCGCGAATTTCATCCGCGGCATCGAGCGCATCGGCGGCTTCGGCGGCAAGGCCGACGTGCTTGCCGCGTGCGAGATCTACACCGGCTCGCCGGACTGCTACAAGGATTCGCTGGCGAACATCGCCAGTGCCACCCCGGCCGAGGTGCAGGCGGTCGCGCAGAAGTGGCTCGGCAACCCCAGCCACACCTTCGTGGTCGTCCCCGGCGAGCGCACCCCGCTGGTCGAGGCGCCCGCGGCCAAGCCCGATCCGTTCGAGCTGCCGGCGGCGGACCCGAAGTTCAGCACCACGCCGTCCAGCGTCGACCGCAGCAAGGGCGTGCCGCAGGTGGACGAGTTCCCGGAGCTGACCTTCCCGAAGCTGCAGCACGCCACCCTGGCCAACGGCAGCAAGCTGATCCTCGCCGAGCGCCATGAGATTCCCGTGGTCCAGCTCAGCTACGAATTCGACGGCGGCTATGCCTCCGACCAGGGCCGCAAGCTCGGCACCGCCAGCTTCACCATGGGCATGCTCGACGAGGGCGCGGGCGAGCTGGGCTCGCTCGAGTTCTCCGCGCGCGAGGAGGACCTGGGTGCCCGGCTGGGCGCGGGCGCGTCGCTGGACGGTGCCAACGCCTATCTTTCGGCGCTGAAGTCCAGGCTCGACGAGTCGGTGGACCTGTTCGCCGACATGCTGCGCCAGCCGCGCTTCGAGCAGTCCGAGATCGACCGGGTCAAGGCGCAGTGGATCGCCGGCATCAAGCAGGAGAAGGCGCGCCCGAACACGGCCGCGCTGCGGGTGCTGCCGCCGCTGCTGTACGGCAACGACCATCCGTACGGGATCCCGTTCACCGGCAGCGGCACCGAGGAGGCGATCGCCAGCCTCACCCGCGAGGACCTGGTGGGCTACGCGCAGGAATGGCTGTGCCCGGAGAAGGCCACGGTGATCGTGGTCGGCGACACCACCCTGGGCGAGATCGTGCCGCTGCTCAACAACCACTTCGGCGACTGGAAGTGCGCGGGCGAGCCGGCCGGCGGCGTGGACATCGCCAGGGTCGAGCGCCCCGACCAGCCGCGCGTGTTCCTGATCGACCAGCCAGGCGCGGTGCAGGCCAACATCTTCGCCGGCGAGCTGGTGCCGCCGACGACCGACGACGGCGCGGTGCTGCTGGAGATGGCCAACGAGGTCATCGGCGGCAGCTTCACCTCGCGCCTGAACATGAACCTGCGCGAGGACAAGCACTGGTCCTACGGCGCGCGTTCGTTCCTGATGGACGCGCTGGGCCAGCGGCCGTGGGCGGCCTACGCGGCGGTGCAGATCGACAAGACCGCCGAGTCCCTGGCCGAGATGCAGCGCGAGATCAGCGAGTACGCCAGCGGCAAGACCCCGGCCAGCGAGGCCGAGGTCGCGAAGATCGTGGCCAACAACCTGCGCAGTCAGCCGGGTGCCTACGAGACCGCCGGCCGGGTGATGGGCACCATCGGCGAGATCGTCCAGTACGGCCGCCCGGACAACTGGGTGCAGGTCCGCAACGACATCATCCGCGGGCTGACCCCGGAACAGGTGAACCAGGCGGCCGGGACCATCGACCCGAACGCGCTGACCTGGGTCGTGGTCGGCGACCTGTCGAAGATCGAGGCCCCGATCCGGGCCATGAACCTCGGCGAGGTCACCGTGGTCGACGCCGACGGCAACCCGGTGGCCGAGGAGTAATCCTTCGTTGAGGCACCCGGAGTGATACTCCCTTGTGGGAGCGACGGAAGTCGCGACAGTCGCGGCGCCCGCGCTCCCACAAGTCATTTTCGAAGCGAGGAATCCCGCATGCGCCTGCCCACGCTCCTGGCCGCCGGCCTCACCCTGGCCCTCTCCTCTTGCACCTGGGTCCACATGGCCCCGGGCGCCAAGGCCGTGCGCGTGGTCGAGTCGGCGCCCGCCGGCTGCCAGGCCCGCGGCGAGGTCGAGGTGTCGGTCAAGGAAAGCATCGCCTTCTACGACCGCAACCCGCTGCGGGTGCGCGACGAGCTGGAGACCCTGGCCCGCAACGAGGCGCCCGGGATGGGCGGCGACACGGTGCAGCCGCTGGACAGCTACGAGGACGGCACCCAGCGCTACGCGGTCTGGCGCTGCGGCTGAGGCCCGGCCGGGGGCCTGGCCGCCCCGCGCCATTCGGCCGGGGGTTCGATGCGGGGTGGTATGCTGGCTTGTTTTTTGAAGCCAGTGGTTCATCGCCCATGTTGTTCCAGCACGTCGCCATTGCCGGCCTGGCCCACATCGACGCCCCGCGTCGGTTGAGCACGGACGAGATCAACGCCCGGCTCCGGCCCACCCTCGACCGCCTCGGCATCAAGGCCGACGTCCTCAAGGACATCGCCGGAATCGAGGCCCGCCACCTGTGGGACGAAGGCGTCCAGGCCTCCGACGCGGCCACCCTGGCCGGGGTCAAGGCGCTGGCCGACGCCGGCATCGACCCGGACAAGGTCGGGCTGCTGGTCAACACCTCGGTCAGCCGCGACTACCTGGAGCCGTCCACGGCCTCCATCGTCAGCGGCAACCTCGGGCTGCCCGACACCTGCCAGAACTTCGACGTGGCCAACGCCTGCCTCGCGTTCCTCAACGGCATGGACATCGCCAGTCGCATGATCGAGCGCGGCGAGATCGACTACGCGCTGGTGGTGGACGGCGAGACCGCGAACCTCGCCTACGAGAAGACCATCGAACGCATCACCCGCGCCGACTCGACAGAAGAGGACTTCAAGCGCGAGATGGCGACCCTGACCCTCGGCTCGGGCGCCGCGGCGATGGTGATGGCGCGCGCCGAGCTGGCCCCGGGCGCACCGCGCTACAAGGGCGGCGTCACCCGCGCCGCCACCGAGTGGAACAAGCTGTGCCGCGGCAACCTGGACGGCATGATCACCGACACCCGGATGCTGCTGGTCGAGGGCGTCAAGCTGGCGCAGAAGACCTTCGAGGTCGCGCGGCTCAAGCTCGGCTGGGCGGTTGGCGAGCTCGACGAGTTCGTGGTCCACCAGGTCAGCAAGGTGCACACCGCCGCCTTCACCAAGGCCATGGGCATCGACCCGAAGAAGGTCCTGACCATCTTCGGCGAGCACGGCAACATCGGCCCCGCCTCGGTGCCGATCGTGCTGAGCAAGCTGCGCGAGATGGGCCGCCTGAAGAAGGGCAACCGCATCGCGCTGCTGGGCATCGGCTCGGGCCTGAACTGCTCGATGGCCGAGGTCGTCTGGTAGCAGCGGTGTTCCCGGATTACCCGTTCGAGCCGCGGCGCATCGAAGTGCGCCCCGGCATCGCGATGTCGTGCCTGGACGAAGGCCCGCGCGACGGCGAAGTGGTGCTGATGCTGCACGGCAACCCGTCGTGGAGTTACTACTGGCGCCACCTCGTGCTCGGCTTGCGCGACCCGGCTCCTGGAAAGGCCTATCGCTGCATCGTGCCGGACCACGTCGGCATGGGGTTGTCGGACAAGCCCGACGATGGCGGCGGCGTGCGCCCGCCCGCCGACCCTGCACGCGCGGCTTACGACTACACCCTGCAGTCGCGCGTGGACGACCTGGCCACGCTGCTCGACCGCCTCGGCATCACCGGCCCGGTCACCCTGGCGGTGCACGACTGGGGCGGGATGATCGGCTTCGGCTGGGCCTTGTCTCGGATGGAGCGGGTGCGCCGGCTGGTGGTGCTGAACACCGCGGCCTTCCCGCTGCCGGCGGCCAAGCCGATGCCGTGGCAGCTTTCGCTGGGCCGCGACTCGCGCCTGGGCGGCTGGCTGATCCGCCGGTTCAACCTGTTCGCGCGCGGCGCGGCCTGGCTCGGCACCGGGCGCCGCCTGCCCGCCGACGTGCGACGCGCCTACATCGCCCCGTACCAAGGCTGGGCGGAGGCGATCTCCACCTTGCGTTTCATGCAGGACATCCCGCTGGGCGAACGCGACCGCGCCTGGCCGCTGGTCGCCGAAAGCGGGCGCCGCCTGCACGAGTACGCCGACCGGCCTGCCTTCATCGGCTGGGGCCTGCGCGATTTCGTGTTCGACCGGCATTTCCTCGACGGCTTCCGCCGCGCGCTGCCGCGGGCGGAAGTACACGCATTCGAGGATGCGGGGCATTATGTGCTGGAAGACAGGCACGAGGTGCTGGTGCCGGCGATCCGCGACTTCCTGGAGCGGCATCCTCTGTAGCCGCCGAGCCATCCCTGTAGCAGCCGAGCCATGCTCGGCGGGGTCTCGACGACAGCCGACCATGGGTCGACTCTACGACTCAGGCGGCGACCGGCGGTTCGCGGCCGTTGTCGTCGGGGCCCTTGTCGTCGTTGGCCGGGTCGTTCCAGGCCCAGTCGGCCGGAGTGAGCGGCGCCAGGCCGTAGGCGATGCGCGCCTTGTCGCACTGCGGGCTCGGCGCGCCGAACTCCCAGGACGCATCCACCGCGCGGCATACGCTCGGGCGCAGCGGGTGGATCGTGCAGCGCGAGCGCACGCCGATTTCGGCATCCAGCGCGATGCAGCGCGGATCGGCCTGCGAGGTGCCGCGCATGACCCGCTCGTGCCGGCGCAAGGGTTGGGTGAGTTCGATGGGGACGGTGCCGCCCAGTCCGGGTTCGGCCTCGGACCAGTGGAAACTGATCCGGTAGAAGGCGCAGCAGGCGCCGCAGGTCAGGCAGGGGTGACGCATGGGCGCCGTGCCGGGGTCGGTGGTGGTTGGGTGGGCGCGATAATAGCGGCATGGGAACCCCCTGCAATATCGCCGCTGCGCTGACCGCGCTGGCCAGTCGGCAGCCGGACAGCATCGCCATGCGCGTGCCCGGCCGCGACGGCCGTTACCGCGAGGCCCTGACCTACGCCCAGCTCGACCGGCGCAGCGACGCGATCGCCGCCGGCCTGGCCACGCACGGCATCGTCCGCGGCACCCGGACCGTGGTCATGGTCCGGCCGACGCCGGAGTTCTTCCTGGTCATGTACGCCCTGTTCAAGGCAGGGGCGGTGCCGGTGCTGGTGGACCCGGGCATCGACAAGCGCGCGCTGCGCGAGTGCCTGGACGAGGCCGACTCGGAAGCCTTCATCGGCGTGCCGCTGGCGATGCTGGCGCGCAAGCTGCTGGGCTGGGCCACGGCGACCCGCGTGGCGATCACCACCGGCGCGCGGCCGTGGTTCGCGGACGCGACCCTGGCCCGGGTCGAGGCCGCGGGGGCAGGGGCCGGCCCGCAAACGCAAGCCACCGACGGCGACGATGTCGCCGCGATCCTGTTCACCTCCGGCTCCACCGGCGTGCCCAAGGGCGTGGTCTACCGGCACCGCCACTTCGTCGCCCAGGTGGACCTGCTGCGGGACGCGTTCGGCATCGCCCCGGGCGGCGTGGACCTGCCGACCTTCCCGCCGTTCGCGCTGTTCGATCCCGCGCTCGGCCTGACCTCGGTGATCCCGGACATGGACCCGACCCGCCCGGCGCGGGCCAACCCGCGCAAGCTGCTGCGCGCGATCGAGCGCTACGGCGTGACCCAGCTGTTCGGCTCGCCGGCGCTGATGCGGGTGCTGGCCGAGCACGGCGCGCCGCTGCCGACGGTGAAGCGGGTGACCTCGGCCGGGGCGCCGGTGCCGCCCGGCGTGGTCGCGCGCATGCGCGAATTGCTGCCGGAAGACGCGCAGTTCTGGACGCCCTACGGCGCCACCGAATGCCTGCCGGTGGCGGTGATCGAAGGGCGCGAACTCGAATCCACCCGCGCCGCCACCGAGGCCGGCGCCGGCACCTGCGTCGGCCGCCCGGTGCCGCCGAACGAAGTGCGCGTGATCCGGATCGAGGATGACGCCATCGTCGAATGGAACGACGAGCTGCTGGTCGCGCCGGGCGTGGTCGGCGAGATCACCGTCGCCGGCCCGACCGCGACCGACACCTACTTCCATCGCGACGTGCAGACCCGGCTGGCCAAGATCCGCGAGGGCACCCGCATCGTCCACCGCATGGGCGATCTCGGCTATTTCGATGGCGAAGGCCGGCTGTGGTTCTGCGGCCGCAAGTCGCAGCGCGTCGAAACCGCGGACGGCCCGCTCTACACCGAACAGGTCGAACCCGTGTTCGCCGCGCACCCGGCCGTCGCCCGCGCCGCCCTGGTCGGCATCGGCCCCCGCGGAGCCCAGACCCCCGTGGTCTGCATCGAACCCACCTTGTGGGAGCGGCGGAAGCCGCGACAGCTCTTCGAACAACTCCAGCAGATCGCAAACGAACACCCCCACACCCACCAGATCTCAACCTTCCTCCTCCACCCCGGCTTCCCCGTCGACATCCGCCACAACGCCAAGATCCAGCGCGAGCAACTCGCCAGGTGGGCGGCGAAGCGATTGGGGCACACGCGATGAAGATTCTGGTCACCGGCGGCGGCGGTTTCCTCGGCCAGGCCTTGTGCCGCGGCCTGGTCGAGCGCGGGCATGAGGTCACCAGTTTCAATCGCGGCCACTACCCGGCGCTGGAAGCCCTGGGCGTGCGCCAGGTTCGCGGCGACCTCGCCGACGCAGACGCGGTGCTGGAAGCCGCGCGCGGCTGCGAGGCGATCTTCCACAACGCGGCCAGGGCGGGCGCCTGGGGCAGCCACGACAGCTACTACCGCGCCAACGTGCTCGGCACCCGCCACGTGCTGGCCGCCTGCCGCGCGCACGGCATCGGCCGGCTGGTGTACACCTCCACGCCCAGCGTCACCCACCGGCGCACGCATCCGGTCGCCGGCGGCCGCGCCGACGAAGTCCCCTATGGCGAACACCTGAAGGCACCGTATGCGGCGACCAAGCTGGTGGCCGAGCGCGAGGTGCTGGCCGCGAACGATGCGGCGCTGGCGACGGTGGCCTTGCGGCCCCGGCTGATCTGGGGCCCGGGCGACCAGCAGCTCGTGCCGCGCCTGGCCGAGCGCGCGCGGGCGGGGCGGCTGCGCCTGGTCGGCGACGGCAGCAACCTGATCGACACCACCTACATCGACAACGCCGCGCAGGCGCACTTCGACGCCTTCGAACACCTCGCGCCCGGGGCCGCCTGCGCCGGCCGGGCCTACTTCATCAGCAACGGCGAGCCGAAGCCGACCCGCGAGATCCTCAATGCACTGTTGGCCGCGGTCGGCGCGCCGCCTGTGACGAAGACCGTGCCGTTCCCGCTGGCCTACGCGATCGGCGCCGCCTGCGAGGCCGCCTGGACCGTGCTGCCGCTGCGTGGCGAGCCGCCGCTGACCCGCTTCCTCGCCGAGCAGCTCGCGACCACGCACTGGTACGACATGGGCCCGGCGACCCGGGATTTCGGGTATGTGCCGCGGGTGAGCATTGCGGAGGGGCTGGAGCGGCTGGCCACAACGAACCCGTAGAGCCGACCCATGGTCGGCTTGCCGTTCCCGAAGCCGACCATGGGTCGGTTCTACAATGGCGGCAATGACCAAGCCCCCCTTCAACTGGAAAGTTCCGGCCGGGCGCGCGCTCGAGGCCGCGCTCAACCGCGCGCTGGCGCTCGACCCGGAGACCCGCGAGGCGCTGGCGGCGCTGGACGGGCGCAGCGTCGAACTGGCACTCGAGTCGCCGCCGCTGGCGATGCGCCTGCAGGTGCAGGGCGAGCGCCTGGTGGTCGGGCCGGCGCAGCCCGCCGATGAAGCGGACCTGGGCGTGCGCGCCACGCTCGGCGCGCTGCTGTCGCAGCTGCCGCCGCTGCGCCGCGACGACGCGCCGCCGGTCGGACGCATGCGCGTGTCCGGCGACGCCGACCTCACGCGGCGCCTGCAGCGCCTGGCCGAACGCTTCGATCCGGACTGGCAGAAACCCTTCACCGACCTGTTGGGCGACATCGTCGGCGTGCAGGTCGCCAACGCGGTCGCCGCCGGCCTGCGCCACGCGCGCGACGCCGGCCGCGAGCTGGCCGAGGTCACTGCCGAATACCTCACCGAGGAATCGCGCGACGTCGTGCCGCGCGCGGAGCTCGAGGCCTTCCACGACGCGGTGGACACCCTGCGCGACGACGCCGCGCGGCTGGCCGCGCGCGTCGCCCGCCTGCGCGAGGCGGCCACGTGAGGTCCGGCCTGCGCGCATGGCGCATCGGCCGGGTGCTGCTGCGCTATCGCCTGGACGACCTGCTTGCCGGCACCCCGGCGGAGCGCTGGCTGAAGCTGGCGCGGCCGTTCGTGCCGCGCGCCTCGCGCGAAGTCGCGGCGATGCCGCGCGGCGAGCGCCTGCGCCTGGCGCTGCAGGAGCTGGGCCCGATCTTCGTCAAGTTCGGGCAGATCCTCTCCACCCGGCGCGACCTGCTGCCGCCCGACGTCGCCGACGAGCTGACCCTGTTGCAGGACCGGGTGGCGCCATTCCCGGGCGACGTGGCCCGCGGGATCGTCGAACAGGCATTGCAGCGGCCGGTCTCCGAAGCGTTCGCAAGCTTCGACACCGACCCGCTGGCTTCGGCCTCGATCGCCCAGGTGCACGCGGCGACGCTGCCCGCGGGCGAGGGCGTCGCGCCGCGCGAGGTCGTGGTCAAGGTCCTGCGCCCCGGCATTGAGGCACAGATTGACCAGGACATCGCGCTGCTGCGCCGCGTCGCCGCACTGGTCGAACGCACCCATCCCAAGGCCGAGAAGATCCGCCCGCGCGAGATCGTCGCCGAGATCGAATCGACCCTCGCGGCGGAACTCGACCTGCAGCGCGAAGGCGCGAACGCCAGCGTCCTGCGCCGCAACTGGCTCGGCTCGAACGACCTGTACGTGCCCGAGCCGATCTGGACGCACACCACCGACCGCGTGCTCACGCTCGAGCGCGTGCACGGCATCCCCAGCGACGACATCGCCGCGCTCGACGCCGCCGGCATCGACCGCAAGGCGCTCGCCGCCAAGGGCGTGCGCGTGTTCTACACCCAGGTGTTCCGCGACAACTTCTTCCACGCCGACGCCCACGCCGGCAACATCTGGGTGGACACCGACCCGTCGCGCAAGGCCGACCCGCGCTTCATCGCGCTGGATTTCGGGATCATGGGCCAGCTCTCCAGCGAGGACCAGTACTACCTCGCCGAGAACTTCATGGCGATCTTCAACAAGGACTACCGCCGGATCGCCGAGCTGCACGTCAAGGCCGGCTGGATGCCGGCGCACATCCGCATCGACGAGCTGGAGGCCGCCGCGCGCGCGGTGTGCGAGCCGTACTTCACCCGGCCGCTGAGCGAGATCTCCCTGGGCGAGGTGCTGCTGAAGCTGTTCCGCACCGCGCAGCGCTACGAGTTGACCATCCAGCCGCAACTGATCCTGCTGCAGAAGACGCTGCTGAGCATCGAAGGCGTCGGCCGCCAGCTCGACCCGCAGATCGACATCTGGGCGGTGGCCAAGCCGGTGCTGGAGAAGATCCTGGCCGAGCGCTACAGCCCGCGCCGGCTGCTGCGCGAGTTCCGCAAGCGCCTGCCGGAGCTGGTGACGCGTGCGCCGGAGATGCCCGGACTGCTGCACGCCTGGCTGGAGCAGCAGGTCGAAGGCCGCCACGAGCTGGCGATGCGCTCGGCCGAACTCGCGGAACTCGCGCGCGCCGTGCGCGAGGCGCAGCGGCGGCTCGTCGCCGCGCTGCTCGGTGTGGGCGCGCTGGTCGCCTTCGCCGTCCTGTACGCCCTGCGGTGAACGTGCAGTTCGCCGACGACTGGCTCGCGGTCGTCGACAAGCCCGCCGGCCTGATGGTCCACGACAGCGCGCTCGCCCGCGGCGAGACCGACTTCGCCGCGGACCGCCTGCGCGAGCACTTCGGCAAGCCGATCTTCCTGGTCCACCGCCTCGACCGCGCCACCAGCGGCTGCCTGCTGCTCGCCTTCGACCGCGAGACCGCCTCGGCACTGGGCAAGCAGCTGATGGCCGACGGTTTCGGGAAGGACTACTGGGCGGTGTGCCGCGGCTGGCCGTCGGAAGCGCGGTTCACCATCGACCACCCGCTCGACGGCGGCCCCGGCAAGCCGGTGAAGAAGCCGGCCGTGACCGACTTCGAAGTGCTCGGCACCTGCGAACTGCCGGTGCCGTCCGGCAAGTTCCCGACCTCGCGCTACGCCTGGCTGCGCGCCGCGCCGCGCACCGGCCGCTTCCGCCAGATCCGCCGCCACCTCAAGCACGCCTCGCACCACCTGATCGGCGACACCAGCCACGGCGACGGCCGCCACAATCGCGTGTTCCGCACCCTGGGCATCCACCGCATGCTGCTGCATGCCCGGCGGTTGGCCTTCACCCACCCGCGCACGGGGGAGCGCACGGAGGTCCTGGCGCCGCCGGACGCCGAATTCGAGAAGGCGCTGAAGTTGTTCGGGCAGGGGAATGAGGGGAATGGGGAATAGGGAATGCCGAGTACGCGGCAACGCCTGCATTCCCCTCATTCCCCTCATTCCCCTCATTCCCTCCCCCCTACAATCCCCCCATGCAAGCCGGCCGCCTCACCATCCCCGACGACGAACTCGTCGAGCGCTTCGTGCGCGCGGCGGGCCCCGGCGGGCAGAACGTGAACAAGGTCGCGACCGCGGTGGAGCTGCGCTTCGACGTGGCGAATTCGCCGTCGCTGCCGGAGGCGGTGCGTGCGCGCCTGCTGGCGCGCCGCGACCGGCGCATGACCGGCGACGGCGTGCTGGTGATCAACGCCCAGCGCTTCCGCACCCAGGAACGCAACCGCGAGGACGCGCGCGAACGCCTCGTCGCCTTCATCGAGGCCGGCCTGAAGGCACCCAAGGCACGCATTCCGACCCGGCCGACCCGGGCCTCGAAACAGCGCCGGCTGGACGCCAAGCGCGAACGCAGTACGATCAAGCGCGGCCGCACCGGCCGGAACTGGGATTGAGCCACCGACACCGCATGCGCGATGCCGCCGACGACATCGTCCTGCCGCTGCCTTCGAACGCGCCGCGGGTCGACCCCAACCGTTTCACCCGCTGGCTGGGCCGCACGATCCTGCGGCTGGGCGGCTGGCGCATGGAAGGCGCGTTCCCGGACATCCCGAAGCTGGTGCTGATCGGCGCGCCGCACTCGTCCAACTGGGACGGGTTGTGGGGCATGGCGGCGAAGCTGGCGCTGGGCCTGGACATCCGCATCCTCGGCAAGCACCAGCTGTTCTGGTGGCCGCTGAGCGTGCTGCTGCGCCGGCTGGGGATCATCGCGGTCAACCGCGACGCCGCCCAGGGCGTGACCGACCAGGCCGCGGCGATGATCCGCGAAGCCGACCGCTTCTGGTTCGGCTTGGCGCCGGAAGGCACCCGCAAGCCGGTGCTGCGCTTCAAGCCCGGCTTCTGGAAGATCGCCCGCGCGGCCGGGGTGCCGGTCCTGCCGGCCTACTTCGACTACCCGCGCAAGATCATCGGCATCGGCCCCCTGCTGGAGATGGGCGCGGACATGGACGCCGAGATCGCCCGCGTGCAGCGCTGGTATGCGCCCTGGCACGGGCGCCGCCGCAACGTCGCACAGCCGCCACCGGAAGCGTGACGGCGGTCCGGCCGGCGGCCGGGCCAATGCTATTCTCCCGTTGTTGCATGACATGGGAATCATGCAACGCCCCCGGACGTGAAGGCCCCGACCGTGCCGCCGGAGACCGCCATGGACGCCGCCGCCACTGCGTTGACCGCGGAGGAATATGCGCTGTTCGAGCAGATCGGACGGCCGCGGCTGGTCGCGTCCGGCGAAAGCCTGTTCCGGCGCGGCGACCTCGGCACCACCATGTACGTGGTCGTCCAGGGCGAAATCGACCTCGACTTCGGCGACGACCTGGTGCCCAAGCGCCTGGGCCGGCACGAGTTCTTCGGTGAACTGGGGCTGCTGATCGGCGACCACGCGCGCAGCGCCGACGCCACCGCGCGCAGCAGCGCGGTGCTGTTGGAATTGCGCCAGGAAGAATTCGAGACTATGGCCGAGCGCGCGCCGGTGCTGCTGGCGCACTTCCTGCGCCGCGCCATCGCCCGGGTGGTGCTGAACGAGCAGAGCCTGATCGGCCGCCTGCGCCGGCGCAATGTCGAGCTGCAGTCCGCGCTGGACACGCTGCGCGCGACCACCCATCGCCTCACCCAGACCGAGGCGCTGACCCGCACCGACGAACTTACCGGCCTGGCCAACCGCCGCGGCTTCCAGCTCCACCTGGAACAGCGGCGCAAGAACGACCTGCTCGCCGGCCGCGGCCTGCTGTTGGTGGACTGCGACCGCTTCAAGGAAGTCAACGACGAGCACGGTCACCTGGTCGGCGACCGCGTACTCCAGGGCGTGGCCAACATCCTGCGCTCCGCCGCCGGCCCCGACGACCTGGCCTGCCGCCTGGGCGGCGACGAGTTCTGCCTGCTGGTCGCGGCCGAGCGCAAGGCCGAGATCCTGCGCATCGCCCAGTTCGTCGTCGACACGGCGCAGGCGCTGTACAAACTGCAGCCTGCGCCGCCGCAGATCACCACCCTCAGCATCGGCGCCGCCCCGGTGGTGCCCTCGCAATCCTGGGACGACTGGTACGCCAACGCCGACGCGGCGCTGTACCGGGCCAAGCGCCTGGGCGGCAACCGGGTCGAGTGGCAGGACCAGGTGCTGGCGCCGGTGTAGGCGATTCCCATGCACGCCGTGACCGACCAGCTCGAACACGACCTTCCGCGAGAGGACGGGCTCGACTCCACGCCGCAGGTGCGCACCCTGCTGCTAACCGACCTGTGCGACTCGACGCTGCTGGTGGAGAAGCTGGGCGACGGGCTCGCTGCGGAACTGTTCCGCGAACACGACCGGCTGGTGCTCGGCCTGCAGCAACGCTGGCGCGGGCGCCTGATCGACCGCTCCGACGGCCTGCTGCTGCTGTTCGAGCGCGCGATCGACGGCCTCGGCTTCGCCCTCGATTACGCCCGCGAGCTGCGCGCGATCGGCGAGCGCCGCAGCGTCGCCCGGTTCGGCATCGACCTGCGCGCGCGCTCGGGCCTGCACGTGGGCGAAGTGCTGATGTGGCGCAACAGCGACGCCGCGGTCTCGTTCGGCGCCAAGCCGCTGGAAGTCGAGGGCCTGGCCAAGCCGATGGCCGGGCGCCTGATGACCCTGGCCCGCCCGGGGCAGATCCTGCTGTCGGCCACCGCCGAGCCGCTGGCCCATCGCGCCGCACGCGAGCTGGGCGAGCGCGGGGCGCAACTGGTCTGGAAATCCTGGGGCCGCTGGCGCTTCAAGGGCGTGCCGCAACCGCAGGAGGTGTACGAGGTCGGCGAACCCGACATCGCGCCGCTGCGCGCGCCGCAGCAGATCCGGGCCAAGGCCTGGCGCGACATTCCCGTGTGGCGGCGCCCCGCGGCGCTGGCCGCGGAACTGCTGCTGGTGGCCGGCCTGGCCACGGGCGGCTGGTTCCTGACCCGCCCGCAACCGGCCATCGCCTTCGCCGAGCGCGACTGGGTGGTGGTGGCCGACCTGCGCAACCTGACCGGCGACACCCTGCTCGACGAATCCCTGGAACAGGCGTTCCGGATCAGCCTGGAGCAGTCGCGCTATGTCAACGTGCTCAGCGACCTGAAGGTCCGCGAGACCCTGGAGCGCATGCGCCGCAGCCCCGACACCACGCTGGACCGGACCATCGCCTCCGAGATCGCCCTGCGCGACGGCGCCCGCGCGGTGATCCTGCCGACCGTCGCCGAAGTCGGCGGCCGCGTGCGGGTGAGCGCGGAGGTGATCGACCCGCATACGCAGACGACGGTGTACGCGGAATCGGCGGATGGGAGCGGGGCGCCGTCGACGTTGCGATCGATCGACAAGGTGACCACGGCATTGCGCGAAAAGTTGGGCGAGGCCGTGGAGTCCATCCAGCGCAACTCTATTTCGCTTCCGAACGTGACCACGTCCAATCTCGATGCGCTCAAGGCATATGCCCTCGGCCGCGACTATGCCGCCAAGGGAAATGCCACCCAGGCGCTCGCCTACTACCGTCGCGCGGCGACGTTGGATCCGCAGTTCGCGCTGGCATTCGCCGCAGCCGGGGGCGTCCAGTTCCACGTACTCGGGGACATTCCCGCGGCGCAGCGCGATTTCCAGCATGCATTGGCGTTGCGCGCGCGCCTGAGTCCGCGCGAATCGCTCAAGCTGGATCTCGCCGTGGCACGCTTCGGACCCCCGGGCATCGCGATGCAGCGTGCAAAAGAACTTCTGGAGCTCTACCCGGACGAGCTCGATGCACGATTGGCCGCAGGACAGATCGCGTTGTGGGAGTTGAATGACCCGGCCACGGCGCTGGTCCACGCGAAGGCGGCCTCGATTCCGCAGTACGTTCGCAGCGCGTCGGCGCGCTACCTGAAGGGGATCGCATTGTTGGCGCTCGGAGCAGCGGACAAGGCGCTCGCCGAGTTCGACCTTTCCCGAAAAGAGGGATTCAAGGGCGCGGGCTACAACATTGCTTACGTTCACGCTGCGCAGCGCGACTGGTCCCGCGCGGATGCGGCATTGGCGGCGATCCCGAAAGCCGGTGTACCGGCGGATGCATCGCTTGCCGACGAAGCGGCGATACTGGCACTGGACCGTGGTGATCGTCGCGCGGCGGTGGACTTCGCGCGCAACGCGGAGCAGGCGGCCCTGGAATCCGAGCCCCTCGTCCTGGGCACGTGGGTGCGCGTGCGCCGCCTGTTGGTGGATGTGCTTGCCGGCTTCGAATCCAGGGATGTCCTACGCGCGCGCCTGGCCGCGATGATGGACGACGTCGAAGCGAAGCGAGATGCGATCGAGGCGCACGCGCCGCCCCTGTACGCGAGTCTCCTCCAGTCGCTCGGTTACGCGGCGGCACGCGTTGATGCGCCGGCTTTGCTGGGTCGTGCGATGCGGGGGTTGTCCGACGAAGAGCTGGAGGATTATCCCGTCGCCGTCCAGCTGCGGCAGATCCTTGTCGCGGAGCAGCGACGGCTGGCTGGTGACCCGGGCGCGGCCGCCAAAGCGCTCGACGCATTGGCCTCGCACAGGGACGCGCTTGCGCTGGTGCATGCCGCGCGCATGCACGCAGCTGCAGCGGCCGGGCAGTACGAGGTGGTGTCCGAAGAGGCGCAATGGCTCGCCACCCATCGGGAGAGGGCCTATGTGGAACGCCCTGGCGGCGACTTGCTCACGGTTGTGCCTGTCTACGACTCCACATTCGGTCTGCTGATGCACGCAGAAGCAGCCATGCGAACCGGGCACGCGTCGGAAGCGCGCAAGCAGGCGGAAGCCTTCGCTGCCGCCTGGGCACCCGATACCCTGCCGCCTGCTTTGCGCAAGCGCTTGGACGCACTGCGCGGGGCAGCTGTCAGTCCGCCTTGAACAGCGTCGAGGCGAGGAAGCTCACCGGGATGGACAGCGCGGCTTCGAGCTTGGCCCGGTCACGCGCGATCTTCTCCTTGGGCGCGATACGGTCGGACGCCTTGAGCTGGATGCATCCCCCCGGGGAGACCGACCCGTCCGGGACCCGGTAGCCGACCTTGGCCAAGGCGGCATGCGCGTCCTTTTTGAACAGCCTGCGGAACTCGTTGTCGGTGGACAGCAGATCCAGCAGCTTGCGCACGACCTTTGGCGGCACGGGCGCAGGCGCTGGCCCTTTGCCTTTCTTCGCCATGGATATCCCCTGGTGTGGTTCCCCGGGCCAAAACGCTAACCTCATCACACGGCTTTCACAAGTAGTTGGGGGCGCGAATGCGCATCAGGCGCTGCGGGGTGGTTTGGCTGGAGCCGCGGGAGCAGGCCACTTTCGATCTCGAGGATCTGCTGTCCGGTGGGACAGGGGTGACCAGTTCGATCCAATGGCATGCGCATGCGCCACATCTCGACGCGCCCGTTGCCGTGGATGCACAAGACGTCCGCCTGCTCGGTGAGCTCAGTCCCGTGGACTGGGTCGACGTAGCACCGCTGCGTTCGCGGTACGGGCAAGCGCGGATCCGCCAACTGCTCCGCGCGGGTCTGGTGATCGGGCGTGGCAAAGCCTGGGCAGGACTGCGCGAGCTGGACGAGCGATTCCGGGCGGGCCATTGGCACGGGCTTTCGGCGGTCGCGCACATGCAATCGCGTTGGCACGGTACCGACGCGGTGGCCGAGCTCGAGGAAGAGGGGCTCGACAGCGCCGAGGGCCTGCGGGAGCAGATGGGGCCACCGCCTCCGCTGCACACCGATCGTGGCGACCGGCTTGGGGAGATCCCGTTGGCGCGCGCATCGTCCACGTCGTTCGACGAGCTGCTCGACCGGCGCACTGTCTGTCGGAACTTCGACACCGACCGGGAGCTTCCGCGCGCGCAGTTCGAGTGCGTGCTCGAACGCGTGTTCGCGGCGCGGGCACGCATGCTGGCGGTCGACGATTTCGAGGTCATGAAGCGCACCAGCCCCTCAGGCGGGGGGCTGCATCCGACCGAGGCCTGGCTATTGGTCCAGCGGGTCGCCGGAATTGCGCCGGGCCTGTACCACTACCGCCCCGTCGACCACGCGTTGCGCCCGATACCAGCTGAATGCCAGGGCGCCGACCTCCACGCAGAGGCGTGCCTCTGGTTGGCGGGCCAGGACTACCTCGCCGACGCACACGTACTGGTGGTGCTCGCGCCGCGCTTCGAGCGCACGTTCTGGAAGTACCGCAACCACTCCAAGGCCTATCGGGTCTGCATCCTCGATGTAGGCCATCTTTCACAGACTCTGCTGCTGTCGGCGACCGAGCAGGGGCTTGGCTCGTTCGTGACCGCCGCAATCAACGAAGGTGACATCGAGAAGTCCCTGGGGCTGACCGGGTTCGCGGAAAGTCCGCTGGCGGTCTGCGGTTTTGGAATCCGTGCAGACAAGATGACGACCTTCGAACTCGACCCGAACCACAAGGTCTGGCCGCGCTAGAACGCGCTAACCCGAAATCAGCCGCTCCCCCACCCCGGTGAAGCGCAGCCCGATCTTGCTCACCTGGTCCTCGTCCATCTCGCGCACGGCCAGCAGGGCGCGGCCGATGGCGAGGCGGTCGCCGATCATGGGTTCGCGGTCGAAGCGTTGCTCGAACAGTTCCGCGGCGGTGTAGCGGGCGACGTGCCTGGGCAGCGACAGGCCGTAGAACTGGGCCAGCTCGCCGAGCGGCACGTCGCCGGGCAGGGTGAAGCTGCCGAAGGTCTCCAGTTCGGCCTGCTGTGCGGCGCTGCCCTCGGCGAACAGCCAGTCCAGGCGCGGCGCGTGCTCGTCCGGGGTGATGAAGTAGGCGTAGTCGTTCGCCTGCAACGCGCCGGCCTCGGCCGGCAGCAGGATGCGGCCGTCACGCACGACCATCGCCAGCTGCACCTGGCGCGGCAGCGCCGTGCCGCGCAACGCCGCGCTCTGCGGCGCCACCCGGTAGCCGACCATCTCCGATTCGAGCTGGCCGGGCAGGTCGAGCTGGATGCGGCGGGTGTTCGGGTCTGCGCGCGGCACCGCCACCCCCATCCGGTAGGCCAGCGGCGCCAGGGTCCAGCCCTGCACCACCAGCGACGCCACCACCACCACGAACGCCACGTTGAAGTACATCCAGGCGTTGGGCAGGTTCGCCAGCAGCGGGATCGAGGCCAGGAAGATGCCGACCGCGCCGCGCAGGCCCACCCAGGAGATGTAGAGCTGCTCCGCGGGCCGGTAGCGGAACGGTGCCAGGCACAGGAACACCGCGATCGGCCGGGCGACGAACATCAGGAACGCGGCCACGCCCAGCGCCGGCCACAGGATCGGCAGCAGCGCATGCGGCGCGGACAGCAGGCCCAGCAGCATGAACATGATCAGCTGCGCGAACCAGGTGATCGCGTCCTGGATCGCCATCACCTGGCTGCGTGCGCGCAGCGGGCGGTTGGCGACGACGATGCCGGCCAGGTACACCGCCAGGTAGCCGCTGCCGCCGAGCCGGTTGGTGATCGCGAACAGCGCCAGCGCCGCCGACAGCGCCAGCCACGGATGCAGGCCGGAAGGCAGTTCGATCCGGTTGAAGACGGCCACGATCAGGCGGCCGCCCCCGTAACCCATGGCCAGGCCGACGACCGCTGCCTGCACCACGTTGATCGCGACCTCGGCCACGCCGGCGCCGTGGTCGCCCGCCAGCCACGTCGTGATCGCGACGGTGAGGAACACCGCGGTCGGATCGTTGCTGCCCGACTCCACTTCCAGCGTGGCCCCGGTGCGCCGCTCCAGGTGCAGGCCGCCGACCCGCAGCAGGAAGAACACCGCCGCCGCGTCGGTGGAGCTGACGATGGTGCCCAGCAGCAGGCCCTGCAGCAGGGTCAGGTCGAGCAGTTTCCATGCGGCCAGGCCGGTAAGGCCTGCGGTGAGCACCACGCCGACGCTGGCCAGCAGCACCGACGGCCCCACCGCCCCGCGCACCTGCGGCGCGCGCGTGCGCAGGCCGCCGTCGAACAGGATGATCGCCAGGCACAGCGAGCCGACCAGGTAGGTGAAATGGGTGTCCGCGAAGCGGATGCCGCCCGGGCCGTCCACGCCCAGGGCCACGCCCAGCAGCAGGAACACCAGCAGCAGCGGGGCACCGAAGCGCCTGGCCAGCAAAGAAGAGGCCACGCCCGCGAGCACCAGCAACGCGAAGCCGAGCAATCGCAGGTCGATGGCTTCCAGGCTTTCCAGTCGCGGGCTCCGTGCGGGGAGCCCCGATGGTAGCGTGCCCGCGCGCGGTCCCGCTCATCCGGCGTCGCGATCGACTTGCCGGTAGCCCAGGGCCTCGGTGAGGTGCGCGGTGGCGATGGCCTCGCTGCCGTCGAGGTCGGCGATGGTCCGCGAAACGCGCAGGATCCGGTGCATCGCCCGCGCCGAGAGCTGCAGCTGTTCGATGGCGCGCTCCAGCAGCACCTGGTCGCCGGCCGAGAGCCGGCAGTGTCGACCGGTCTCGCGTTGGCCCAACCGTGCGTTCGGCTTGCCGGCGCGGTCGTGCTGTCGTTCGCGCGCGGCAAGCACGCGCGCGCGGACGGCGTCGCTGGGTTCGCCCGGCGGCGCGTCGGGGCGCAGCTCGGATGGCGGCAGCCGCGACACCTCGACGTGCAGGTCGATCCGGTCCATCAGCGGTCCGGAGACCCGGCCGCGGTAGCGGGCGATCACATCCGGCGTGCACCGGCAGCGGCCGCTGGGGTCGCCGGCCCAGCCGCACGGGCAGGGGTTCATCGCAGCGACGAGCTGGAAGCGCGCCGGGTATTCGTGCTGGCGCGCCGCGCGCGAGACCGTGACCGTGCCGGACTCCAGCGGCTCGCGCAGCACGTCGAGGCTGTGCCGGCCCCACTCCGGCAGCTCGTCCAGGAACAGGACGCCGTTGTGCGCCAGCGAGATCTCGCCCGGGCGCGGATCCGGGCCGCCGCCCACCAGGGCGATCGCGCTGGCGGTGTGGTGCGGCGCGCGATAAGGACGCTGCCGCCAGCGCGCGGGGTCCAGCCCGCGTCCGCTGACCGAGGCGATCGCCGCGCTCTCCAGCGCCTCGGCTTCGCTTGCCGTGGGCAGGATGCCAGTGAGGCGCGATGCGAGCAGCGTCTTGCCGCAGCCGGGCGGGCCGATGAACAGCAGGTGGTGGGCGCCGGCCGCCGCCACTTCCAGGGCGCGACGGGCCCGCGCCTGGCCGCGCACGTCGGCGAGATCGGGGCCGGCGTGCGCGACCGGTTGCGGGGCCACCGCGGCCGGCAAGGTCTTGCGCCCGTCCAGGCCGGCGCAGACTTCCAGCAGCGTGCGCGCGGTGCGCGCCTGGACCCCGCGCGCCAACGCCGCCTCCGGCCCGTTCGCCTCCGGCACGACCAGCCCGCGCCCGGCCGACGCGGCCGCCAATGCCGCGGGCAGCACGCCATCCACCGCGCGCAGTTCGCCGGTGAGGGCGAGTTCGCCCAGCACTTCGACCTCGCGCAGCGCGGCGACCGGCAGCTGTCCGCTCGCGGCGAGGATGCCGAGCGCGATCGCCAGGTCGAAGCGCCCGCCTTCCTTGCGCAGGTCGGCGGGCGCCAGGTTCACCGTGATCCGGCGCGCCGGGAACTCGAGTTGCGCGCACTGGATCGCCGCGCGCACGCGTTCCTTGGATTCGCGCACCGCCGCCTCGGGCAATCCTACGATCGCCATCCTCGGCAGGCCGCCGCCCAGGTGCACTTCCACCCGCACCGCGGGCGCGTGCACGCCGGCGCGTGCACGGCTGTGCACGATCGCCAGGCCCATGACGGGTCAGCGGGTCTGGGGGTCGTTCGGCTTGCCGGCCTGGCGCGCCTCGAGCTCGGCGACGCTGCGCTGCAGCGCCTCCAGTTGCTCGCGGGTGCGCAACAGCACCGCGCGCTGGACCTCGAATTCCTCGCGCGTGACCAGGTCGAGCTTGCCGAGGCCGGCCTGCAGCACCGACTTGAAGTTCTGCTGCAGCTCCTCGCGCGCCTCGCTCGACAGCGGCTGCCGCAGCGAAGGCGGCACCAGGCTGCTGAGCCGGCGGGCAAGCTCGTCGATCTGGCTGAGGTCGATCATCGTCGTGGTGGCTTCCATGCGGCTCCTCCTCTGGGTCGGGCGAGGATCGCCCGGCCGGCGGCAGCCGCGCCGTCGGCGCAAGGTGCCGCGGCGGGTCGGAGAATACCGCATCGCCGCGTTATGCTGGCGCGACAGGACCCGGAGGCGACGCGATGAAGATGGTCATGGCGATCATCAAGCCGTTCAAGCTCGACGACGTGCGCGAGGCGCTGGCGGACGCCGGCGTCGCCGGCATCACCGCCACCGAGGTCAAGGGCTTCGGCCGCCAGAAGGGCCACACCGAGCTCTACCGCGGCGCCGAGTACGTCGTCGACTTCCTGCCCAAGATCAAGCTCGAGGTCGCGGTGACCGACGAGCAGGCCGATGCCGTGGTCGAGGCGATCATGAAGTCCGCCGGTACCGGCAAGATCGGCGACGGCAAGATCTTCGTCTGGGACCTCGACAAGATCGTGCGCATTCGCACCGGCGAACTCGACGCCGACGCGCTCTGACCGACCCCCCGTAGCAGCCGAGCCACGCTCGGCTGACATTCGAAGGTTCCCGCAATCAGCCCGCCACACCAACCGGGCGCGCCTCGGCTCTCCCTTCCGCCTCCGCCTCGATCCGGTTGCGTCCGTTCGCCTTCGCCCGGTACAGCGCCGCGTCCGCACGCGCCACCAGGTCCTTCAGGTGCGCGTCGCCGGGCTCGAGCTGGGCCATGCCGATGCTGATGCTCAGGTGCAGGTCGTCGGCGATGTCGCTGCAGTCCAGCGCGGCGATCGCGGTGCGCAGGCGTTCGGCGATCGGCAGCGCGTGGTCGAGCCGGGTGCGCGGCAGCAGCACCAGGAATTCCTCGCCGCCGGTGCGCCCGAGCAGGTCGAAGTGGCGCAGCGCGTCGCGGCAGGTGCCGGCGATGCGCGCCAGCACCTTGTCGCCGGTCAGATGGCCGTGGCGGTCGTTGACCTGCTTGAAGTGGTCCACGTCCAGGGCCAGCGCCGACAACGGTTCGCGCGCGGCGCGCGCGCGCTCGATCGCCTGCTCGCCGGCCTGCTCGATGCTGCGCCGGTTGGCGACGCCGGTGAGGGGATCGGTGGAGGCCATTTCGCGCAGCCGGCGCATGCGCACGATCTGGCGCATGATCAGCGCGCCCAGGATCAGCAGCAGCACGCCGCCCAGCGCCATCGCGGTCCACTGCCAGCGACGTGCCTGCAGCAGCGCCTCGACCTGGCGGTCGCGCAGCGCCTTTTCCCGCGCCAGGCGGTCGTTCTCGAGCTGCTGGCGGTCGGCGTCGAACTGCGAGCGCAGGAGTTGCGCCTGCTGCCCGCGTTCGGCGCCGGTGATCGACTCGTGCAGGTCGATGTAGCGCTCCAGGTCGGCGAACGCGGCCTCGTTGCGGCCCAGCGCCTGCTCGCTGCGCGCCCGCGCGCGGTACAGCAGCGCCAGGTAGCGGCGGTTGTCGCTGCGCTCCAGCGCGGTGGACGCGCGCTCGTAGAAAGCCAGTGCCTGGGCGTGGCGGCCCAGGCCGGCGTGGGCCTGGCCCATGCGCAGGGCGAGCATGTCGTCGTTGGCGCGGTCGCCGAGTTCCTCGAATTCGGCTTGCGCGCGCTGCAGCAGGCGCAGCGCGCGGTCGAAATCCTTGCGCAGGATGTACGGCCAGGCCATCGCCAGGTGGATGCTGGCGATGTCGTAGCGGCTGTCGTGCTCGCGGGCCAGCGCCAGCGCCCGCCGGTAGACCGCCAGCGCGTCCTCGACACGGCCCTGGTCCTCGGCCAGGTAGCCCTGTTGCAGCAGGTTGGCGATCAACTGCGCCCAGTCGCCGAGAGCGCGGGCGTAGGCTTCGTTCTGGACCAGGTATTCGCGGGCCTTGCCCAGCTCGCCCATGCGCCGGTAGCTGATCGCGATGTCGAGCAGCAGCGACTCGGCGTCGGCCTTGGCCCCGGCGCGCTGGTAGAGCTGCTGCGCTGCGACCAGGTCCGGGATCGCGCGCGACTGCTCGCCCAGCAGCGAGTGGGTGCTGCCGCGCAGGCTCAGGCCGTCGGCGAGCAGGCGGTCGTCGCCGATCCGGCGGGCGATGGCGATGCCGGCCTCGTACTCGACCATGGCCGCGGGCGCGCCGTGGAGCTGGTCCAGCGCGGTGGCGCGGCAGTAGTGGAAGCTGGCCTGGCCGAAGCCGTCCTCCAGCGCCTTGGCGCGCGTGAGGCCGTCATTGGCAAAGGCGAGCTGGGCCTCCGGCTGGTTCAGGAAGTCCCAGTCACAGCGCAGGGCGCGGTAGCGCAGGTCGCGGACCGGGTCGCCGGGAGGGACCATGCGCTCCAGTTCGGCCAGGCGCCGCAGGACCGCTTCCTGGGATGGTTCGGCCCAAAGCTCTGTGCCCTGCAGGCGCTTGAGCAGGGCATCGAACTCGGCGGCCTGGGCCTCGCGGGTCGCCGTCGGCGCGGGAGCCGGCGGCACCGGGTCGGCTGCCAGCGCGCCCCCGTACTGCAGCAGCAGCGCCGCGGCGAACAGCCATTGGAGCGGATACCGGATTCGCAATGGGTTCCCCTGGTTCCGGCGGGCTCCCCACGGCCTGCCGGCCCCTCGATTGTTGGCCAGGGGCGCGGGCTTGTCCGCGCACCCGGGCCAAATCTGCGAACAGTGTCACACTTTCCGGCTAGTTTTCCAGCGCGGCGGCGACGAACGGTGGCGTGGCCAGTGCCCCGCGGTGGACGTCGGGGCTGTAGTAGCGGGTCGGCAGCCCGGCGGCGCGGGCGTCGGCCTCGCGGAAATCGAAGCCGCCGTGGCGTCCGTCGGCGTGCTTGCGGGCCAGGGTGCAGCTCCACCAGCCGGTCGGGTAGCAGGGCTGCGGGAACGGCAGGGTCTTGAACGCCTGGAATCCGGCCTTGCCCATTTCCGCGCGCATCTCGCGGATCAGGTCGAGCAGCGCCAGCGGCGATTCGGACTGCTGCACCAGGATGCCGTCGTCGCGCAGGGCGCGGAAGCAGGACGCGTAGAACGCCTTGTTGAACAGGCCCTCGGCCGGGCCGACCGGGTCGGTGGAATCCACGATCACGATGTCCACGCTCCCCGGCGCGCGGTTGGCCATGTACGCCACGCCGTCGTCGAACAGCAGCTGCGCGCGCGGATCGGCGTTGGATTCGCACAGCTCCGGGAAGTATTTCTCCGACATCCGCGTGACCTGCTCGTCGATGTCGCACTGGACCGCGCTGGCCACGCCCTCGTGGCGCAGGACCTCGCGCAGGGTGCCGCAGTCGCCGCCGCCGATGATCACCACGTCGCGCGGATTGGCGTGGGTGTACAGCGCCGGGTGCGCGATCATCTCGTGGTAGAGGAAGTTGTCGCGCGCGGTCAGCATCATCGCGCCGTCGATCAGCATCAGGTTGCCCCAGTCGGTCGACTCGTAGATCTCGATCTTCTGGAACGGCGACTGCACCTCGTCGAGCTTGCGCACGATCCTGAACCCGATCGAGGAACCGGTCGGCTCGAACTGCTCGTGCATCCAGGTGGGCTCGGTCATCGCGGTCTCGCGGGCGGTGGCGGTGGGCGTGGGATTGTAAGGGACCCGTCCACGGCCCAGCGTCTAGAATGCGCGCCTGGACCTTTTTCCACCGCCCCAGAAGGACGCGCCGATGGCCGCCTGGTCCCCCGACCAAGCCCGCAAGACCTACTCGATCCCGCACTGGTCGGAGGGCTACTTCGACGTGGACGGCGGGCACATGGTGGTGCGCCCGCGGGGCGCCGGCGGCCCGGCGATCCCGCTGCCGGAAGTGGTGGACGCCGCGCGCGCCAGCGGCGCCAAGCTGCCGCTGCTGCTGCGTTTCCCGGACATCCTGCGCGACCGCCTGGGCCGGCTGCAGGCCGCGTTCGCGCAGGCGCAGGAAGAGCTGGACTACACCGGTGGCTACACCGCGGTGTACCCGATCAAGGTCAACCAGCACGCTGGCGTCGCCGGGGTGCTGGCCGCGAAGAACGGCGAGGGCTTCGGCCTGGAGGCCGGCAGCAAGCCCGAGCTGATGGCGGTGATGGCGCTCTCGCGCCCCGGCGGCCTGGTGGTGTGCAACGGCTACAAGGACCGCGAATACATCCGCCTGGCGCTGATCGGGCGCAAGCTCGGGCTGGAGACCTTCATCGTGGTCGAGAAGCCCTCGGAGCTGCGCCTGATCCTCGAGGAGGCGAAGGCGCTGGGCGTGCGCCCGGGCATCGGCGTGCGCATGCGCCTGGCCTCGATCAGCGCCGGCAAGTGGCAGAACAGCGGCGGCGACAAGGCCAAGTTCGGCCTCGGCGCGCGCCAGGTGCTGGACCTGTGGAAGGTGCTGCGCGACTCGGGCATGGGCGACTGCCTGCAGCTGCTGCACTTCCACATGGGTTCGCAGATCTCCAACGTGCGCGACATCGCCCGCGGCATGCGCGAGGCGGTGCGCTACTTCGTCGAGCTGTCGCAACTGGGCGCCAACGTGCGCTGGATGGACGTCGGCGGCGGCCTGGGCGTGGACTACGAAGGCACCCGCTCGCGCAGCTTCTGCTCGATCAACTATGGGCTGCTTCAGTACGCGTCGAACATCGTGCAGCCACTGGCCGAGGCCTGCGCCGCCAACGACCTGCCGCAGCCGCGCATCGTCACCGAATGCGGCCGCGCGATGACCGCGCACCACGCGCTGTTGGTCGCCAACGTGGCCGAGGTGGAAGAGGCGCCGGAAGGCCGGGTGCCGCCGGCCTTCGACGACGAGCCCCCGGTGCTGCGCCGGCTGCGCGAAGTGCATGCCGAACTCGACCAGCGCCCGCCGGTGGAGCTGTTCCACGAGGCCCAGCACCACCACGGCGAGGGCCTGTCCCTGTATGCGCTGGGCCAGCTCGACCTGGTCCACCGCGCGCGCCTGGACGACCTGTTCTACGCCATCGCCCACGCGGTGAAGGCGCGCCTGGACTATGCCGAGAAGAGCCACCGCGAGCTGCTGGACGAGCTCAACGAGCGGCTGGTGGACAAGTACTTCGTCAACTTCAGCGTGTTCGAGTCGATGCCGGACGTGTGGGCGATCGACCAGGTATTCCCGATCGTGCCGATCGAGCGCCTCGACGAGGCGCCGACCCGGCGCGGCGTGATCGGCGACATGACCTGCGACTCGGACGGCAAGATCGACACCTACGTCGAGAACGAGGACCTGGACACGTCGCTGCCGCTGCACGAGGTGCGCGACGGCGAGAGCTACCGGCTGGGGTTCTTCCTGATCGGCGCGTACCAGGAGATCCTGGGCGACATCCACAACCTGTTCGGCGATACCGACGCGGTCGAGGTGCACCTCACCGGCGACGGCTACGCGATGACCCAGCAGCGCCGCGGCGACACCACCGACGTGATGCTCGACTACGTGGGCTACGACCTGGACGAGCTGCGCGCCAGCTACCGCGACAAGGTCGCCGCCGCCGGCCTCCCCGCCGACGAATCCGAACGCCTCGCCGCCGCCCTCGAATCCGGCCTCACCGCCTACACCTACCTCGAAGACACCCCCCTCGCGCTTCCCCCGCGGTGATGGTTTTTTAGGCCACAGATTTCACAGATCAAAAAAGGATTGAAAAGCGCAAAGCGATCCGCTCTTTATCCTTTTCAATCCGTGAAATCTGTGGCCAAAAAATGCGTCACCCGCGGTGGACCTGGAAGCCGGCGAAGGATTGCGAGGTCGGCATCAGCTCGAGGCGGTTGATGTTGAGGTGCGGGGGGAGGTTGGCGATCCACCAGAGGGTGTCGGCGATGTCCGTGGCGGTCATCGGGTTCGCGCCGGCGTAGAGCGCGTCGGAGGCGGCCTGGTCGCCGTGGGTGCGGACCAGGGTGAACTCGGTCTCGGCCATCCCCGGCTCCACCGCGGTCACGCGCACGCCGGTGCCGTGCAGGTCCGCGCGCAGGTTGAGCGAGAACTGCGACACGAACGCCTTGGTGCCGCCGTAGACGTTGCCGCCAGTGTACGGATACTTCGCCGCGGTCGAGCTGACGTTGATGATGGCGCCGCGGCGCTCGACCAGCACCGGCAGCAGCGCGTGGGTCAGCGTCACCAGCGCGGTGATGTTGGTGTCCACCATCGTCCGCCAGTCCTCGAGCGAAGCCTCCTGCGCCGGGCGCGTGCCCAGGGCCAGGCCGGCGTTGTTGACCAGCAGGTCGATGCCGCGGAAGGCGTCGGGCAGCGCAGCGAGGGCCGCGCGCATGGCCGCGGCGTCGCGCACGTCGAACGCGGCCACGTGCAGGCGCCCGCCGCCGTGCGCGTCGAGCAGGGCCTGCAGCCGCTCCGCGCGGCGCCCGCAGGCGACCACCTGCCAGCCACCGGCCAGGAAGCGTTCGACCGTGGCCCGGCCGAAGCCCGAGGTGGCGCCGGTAACCAGCGCGGTGCGCGGCGCGCCGCTCATTTCACCTTGATCGCCAGGGTCTGCAGCCCGGCGCCTGCCAGCTTGCGCTTGGCTTCGGCCAGCTCGGAGGCGGTGCCGTAGGGGCCCAGGCGCACGCGGTACACCGTCTTGCCCTCGATCGTCGCCGACTCCACCCGCGCGGTGAGCCCGAGCAGGGCGATCCGCGCCTTCACCGCCTCGGCATCGCCGGACGCGCCGAAGGCGCCGGCCTGCAGCAGGTACGGCGCATCGTTGCCGGCGGTCGGGGCGGGCACCTTGGCCACGTGGGCGAGTTCGTCGGCCGCGTCGGCGCGGTCGCGGGCGGCGGCCGCCTCGTCGGCGGCGCGCTGCCGGCGCTCGGCCTCGGCGCGCTCGGTGGCGGCCAGCTCGGCGTCGGTCATCGGCACTTCGTCGGCCGGCAGCAGCTTGTAGAAGTCGTACTGGGTCGCGGTGGCCGGGGCGTCGTCGGGCTCGGCGTCATCGCCGGCGATGACCTCGTCGGCACTGCTGGTCGCCGGTTGCGCGTCCGGGTTCGGGGTCGGCCGGAAGAACCCGTCGCCGTCCCCGCGATCCATCAGCTTCGGCACCCACAGCACCAGCACCGTCGCCAGCACCGCGCCCAGCAGCAGCCAGGCCCACCCGGGCAGGCCACCCCCGCCGGTGTTGCGTCGTGCCTGCGATCGTCCGCGTCGTGCCGCCACTCGTCTCGTCCTCGATTACATGCTTTCCGGCGCCGAAACGCCGATCAGGGCCAGGCCGTTCGCCAGCACCTGGCGGGTCGCCTGGGCCAGCACCAGCCGCGCGCTGCGCAGCGCGTCGTCCTCGACCAGGAACTGGTGGTCGTTGTAGTAGGACTGGAACGCCTGCGCCAGCTCGTGAAGATAGGCCGCGACCAGGTGCGGTTCCAGGTGCTCGCCGGCCGAGGCGACCACGTCGGGCCAGCGCGCCAGCGCGGTGAGCAGCGCGTGGGTGGCATTGTTGTCGAGATCCAGGTCCTGGCCGAGTCCGACTGTCGGGTCCCAGGACAGCGCGCGTTCGCGCAGTTGCCTGAACACGCCGCAGATGCGCGCGTGCGAGAGCTGCACGTAGTACACCGGATTGTCCAGCGACTGGCTGCGCGCCAGGTCGATGTCGAAGGTGAGTTGCGAGTCGGGCTTGCGCGCGAGCAGGAACCAGCGGGTCGCGTCGCGACCGACCTCGTCGATCAGGTCGCGCAGGGTGAGGTAGCTGCCGGCGCGCTTGGAGAGCTTCACCTCCTCGCCGCCGCGCATCACCGTCACCATCTGGTGCAGCACGTACTCGGGCCACTCGCGCGGAATGCCGGTGTCCAGCGCCTGCAGGCCGGCCTTCACCCGGGCCAGCGAGCCATGGTGGTCGGCGCCGAGCTCGGTGATCGCGCGCTCGTAGCCGCGCTGCCACTTCGACAGGTGGTAGGCCACGTCCGGCACGAAATACGTGTACGTGCCGTCGGACTTGCGCATCACCCGGTCCTTGTCGTCGCCGAAGTCGGTGGTGCGCAGCCACAGCGCGCCGCCTTCCTCATAGGTGTGGCCGTGGTCGATGAGCCGGCGCACGGTTTCCTCCACCTTGCCGTCGGCGTACAGCGAGGACTCCAGGAAGTACACGTCGAAGGCCACGCCGAACGCCTCGAGGTCGGCGTTCTGCTCGCGGCGCAGGTAGGCCACCGAGAAGCGGCGGATCGCGTCGAGATCGTGCGGGTCCTTCGCGCCGGTGACGGCGTGGTCCTCGAACGACACGGTGTCGCCGCGCAGGTAGGCCTGGGCCACATCCACGATGTAATCGCCGCGGTAGCCGTCCTCGGGCCAGCCTTCATCGTCCGGCGTCCTGCCCAGCGCGCGCGCCTGCACCGACTTCGCGAGGTTGTCGATCTGCGCACCGGCGTCGTTGTAGTAGAACTCGCGCTTCACCGCCCAGCCGTTGGCGTCGAGCACGCGGGCGATGCAGTCGCCGATCACCGCCGCGCGGCCGTGGCCGACGTGCAGCGGGCCGGTGGGATTGGCGGACACGAATTCAACGCCGGCGCAGCGGCCGGCGCCGGAATCGTTGCGGCCGAACGCTTCGCCCGCGGCGAGGATCGTGCGCAGCTGGCCCTGCCAGGCGGTTTCCGACAGGCGGAAATTGAGGAAGCCCGGCCCCGCGATCTCGACCTTCGCCAGCAGGTCGCTCGGCGGCAGGGCTTCGACCAGCGCCTGCGCCAGCGCGCGCGGATTGGCCCTGGCCGGCTTGGCCAGCAGCATCGCCGCGTTGCTGGAGAAGTCCCCGTGGCCGCGGTCCTTGGGGCGCTCGACCACGAATTCGGGCGTGGCCATGTCCGCGGGCAGGGTGCCGCGTTCGCGCAGGGTTTCGATGCCCTGTTCGACGAGTTGGCGGACCAGGGCGCGGAGGGGGGTGTTCACGGGGGGCGGAGCCGGTTGCAGCGGGCTACTGATTGTACGCGAGCACCTGTCTCGGCTTCCGCCGCTCCCACAAGCTACACCCAGCCGCGGGAGGCGAGGGAGACGGGCGGGCCGTCGCCGATGACGAAGTGGTCGAGCAGGCGGATGTCGACCAGCGCCAGGGCCTGTTTGAGGCGCGCGGTGACCGCGCGGTCCGCGGCGCTGGGCTCGGGGCTGCCGCTGGGATGGTTGTGCCCGACGATCACCGCCGCCGCGTTGCAGGCCAGCGCGTGGCGCACCACTTCGCGCGGATGCACCTCCGCGCCGTCCACGGTGCCGCGGAACAGCTCCTCGAACGCCAGGGCCCGGTGCCGGGTGTCCAGGAACAGCGCCGCGAACACCTCGCACGGCTGCCCGCGCAGGCGCTGCGCGAAATAGCGGCCGGCCGCGGCTGGGTCGGTGAGCGCCTCGCCCCGCTCCAGGCCGGCGGCGAGGAACCGGTCGCACAGCTCCAGCGCCGCGGTGAGCTGGCAGGCGCGCGCGGGGCCGAGCCCGGGCAGGGCCGCCAGTTCGCCGGGACTGCGCTCGAGCAATGCGCGCAGCGGCCCGTGCGCCGCCAGCAGGGCGCGCGCGGTGGCCACCGCGTCCTGCCCGCGCAGGCCGGAGCCGAGGAAGATCGCCAGCAATTCGGCGTCCGAGAGCGCGCTGGCGCCGCGGGCGACCATTTTCTCGCGGGGGCGTTCGTTGGCGGGCCAGTCGCGGATGAGCATGGGGGAAGGAATGAGGGGACTGAGGGGAATGGGGAATGTGGGCAGGATCGCGAAATGGGGCGCGCGGCGCAGTCGGGGCGTGGCGGGGGTTCGGGTAAGCTAGGTGGCGCACTGGATGTCAGGAACTTCCGGCGACATGAACGCGGGTGGATCGACGACGCAACGGCCCCTCGCCGACAGGCGCGTGCTGCTGTGCGTGTGCGGCGGCATCGCCGCCTACAAATCGGTCGACCTGGTCCGGCGCCTGCGCGACGCGGGCGCGCAGGTGCAGGTGGCGATGACCGACGCGGCGCAGCGCTTCGTCGGTGCGCAGACTTTCCAGGCCGTCTCGCACACGCTGGTGCGCACCAGCCTGTGGGACTCCGCCGCCGAGGCCGCGATGGGCCACCTGGAACTGGCGCGCTGGGCGCAGCAGGTGGTGATCGCCCCGGCCACCGCGAACACCATCGCCAAACTGGCGCACGGGCTTGCCGACGACCTGGTCAGCACCTTGTGCCTGGCGACCGGGGCGCCGCTGGCGATCGCGCCGGCGATGAACCACCGCATGTGGCGGCATCCGGCCACGCAGGACAACGTCGCCACGCTGCGCGGGCGCGGCGTACAGGTGATCGGCCCCGACGACGGCCCGCTGGCCGAGGGCGAGTCCGGTCCCGGGCGCATGCGCGAGCCGGTGGAGATCGTCGCCGCGCTGGCGCGGGCCGCGGCGCGGTGAGTGGCGGCATGCTCGCCGGGCGCCGCATCGTCGTCAGTGCCGGTCCGACTTACGAGGACATCGATCCGGTCCGCTTCATCGGCAACCGCAGCAGCGGCCGCATGGGCTTCGCAATCGCCGCCGAGGCCGCGCGCCGCGGCGCCGAGACGGTGCTGGTGGCCGGCCCGGTGCACCTGGCCACGCCCGAGGGGGTGCAGCGCATCGACGTGCGCTCGGCCGCGCAGCTGCGCGACGCGGTGCTCGGCGCGTTGCCGGCGGACCTCTACATCGGCGCCGCCGCGGTGGCGGACTGGACCCCACGCGACATCGCCACACAGAAACTGAAGAAGCGCGAAGGCCAGGACACGCTGGCCCTGGAGCTGGTGCGCACTCCCGACGTGCTTGCGGAAGTGGCCGCGCATCCGCATCGCCCAGGCCTGGTGGTCGGCTTCGCCGCGGAAACCTCGGGCCTGGCGGACAACGCACGCGCCAAGCTGCAGGCGAAGGGCGTGGACCTGATTGCCGGCAACCTGGTCGGCGTCGCCGGCAGCGGCTTCGAATCCGAACGCAACGCGCTGCTCGTGGTCGGACCCGAGGGCGAACACGCGCTGGGGCCGGACACCAAGACCGCGCTCGCCGCGCAGCTGCTCGACCTGGTCGCCGCGCGCCTGTGATGGAAGGACGGATGGACGCACACACCCTGCAAGTGAAACTGCTGGATCCGCGCTGGGGCAGCGAGTGGCCGCTGCCGGAATACGCCACCGAAGGCAGCGCCGCGCTGGACCTGCGCGCCGCGCTCGACGCGCCGGTGACGCTGGCGCCAGGCGATGCCACGCTGGTGCCTTCGGGGCTGGCGATCCACATCGCCGATCCCGGCCTCGCCGCGCTGGTGCTGCCGCGCTCCGGGCTGGGCCACCGCCACGGTATCGTGATGGGCAACGGCAGCGGCCTGATCGACGCCGACTACCAGGGCCCGCTGCTGATCAGCACCTGGAACCGCGGCCGCGAGGACTTCACCATCGCCCCCGGCGACCGCATCGCCCAGCTCCTGCTGCTGCCGATCCGGCGCGCGGCGCTGCAAGTGGTGGATACTTTCGAACACAGTTCGCGCGGCGCCGGTGGTTTCGGCCATACCGGCGTCCGCTAAGGGGAGTACTGCCGTGACCGATTCGCCTCGACTGAACTTCTCCACTGCCCAGCTGCGGCCGCTGCTGCCGTTGCTGGGCGTGCTGCTGTTGCTGGGAGCGCTGTGGCTGGCCTGGACCGGCTTCCAGCAGAGCCTCGACGCGAAGCGCAGCAACGCGCTGCAGCAGGCCCGCGACCAGGTCGCGCAGGGCACCGCGCGGGTACTGCGGGCGAAAGCGGACGCGCTGCAGCAGGCGCTGGCGAGCGAGCCGGTGCAAGCGGCGCTGGCCAGTGGCGACCTGGGCACGGCGGCGACCCGGCTGCAGGCCGAGTTGCAGGGCGAGGACAGCGTGCAGCTGTTCTCGCCGGACCTGGACGACGCCTACGCAGGGCTGCCCGAGGTCAGCTTCGGCCGCATGGCGGCGGCGGAGGCCGCGCTGGCGACGAATTCCGCAGTGACCCGCATCGTCAAGGACGATGGCGTGCGCCTGGCCGTGGCCGCCCCGGCCCGCACCGGCGACACCCTGGTCGCCGTGGCCTATGCCCGCCTGCCGATCGGGCTGGCCACCGGCACCCTGGCCAGCGCCAACCTCGACGGCGACACCTACCTGGCGCTGCGCCAGGGCAGCCACACCCTGGCCGAGCGCGGCAACGTCGCCCTGGCCGACAGTGCCGAGTTCCTGTCCGCGAAGATCGAGGGCACCGAGTTGCGCGTGGCCGCGGGCCTGCCGGAGGAGACCGCCGGCGTGTTCGGCCTCGATCCGATGGGCTCGTTCATCGCCGCCGGCGTGCTGTTGCTGCTGGCGATCGGGGCGGTGGCGCTGTGGAAGCGCCAGCCCCGCGGGGACGACGCCGAGTCGGCCCCGGAGGAGCCGACCCTGGTCGAGGCGCTGCAGAACAAGCCTGCGCCCGCCGTCGCGGCTCCGGCCGGTACGCCCGACGCCGGCGATCCGGGCGTCGCCGCGGTCGCGGTCGCACCCGCGGAGGGGGCCGCGCCCGCCGCCAGCGCGCCGCTGGCGGTGGATCCGGGCATCTTCCGCGCCTACGACATCCGCGGCGTGGTCGGGAAGACCCTGGATGCCGGCGTCGCCGAGATGATCGGCCGCGCCATCGGCTCGCTGATGGCCGAACAGGGCGCCCACGACATCGTCATCGGCCGCGACGGCCGCCTGTCCGGCCCCGACCTGGTCGCCGGCCTCACCGAGGGCCTGCGCAAGGCCGGGCGCAACGTCATCGACATCGGCATGGTGCCGACCCCGGTGGTGTATTTCGCCACCTACCACCTGCATACCGGGTGCGGCGTCGCCGTCACCGGCAGCCACAATCCGCCCGACTACAACGGCTTCAAGATCATGGTCGGCGGCACCACGCTCTCGGGCGAGGCGATCACCGACCTGTACGAGCGCATCTCGCAGGACCGCCTGCACATGGCGGAGAGCCGCGGCACCGCCTCGCAGCGCGACGTGAGCGAGGACTACATCGCGCGGATCGCCTCGGACGTGCAGGTGGACCGGCCGATCAAGGTCGTGGTGGACGCCGGCAACGGCGTCGCCGGCGAGCTCGGCCCGCGGGTGCTGGAGGCGATCGGCGCCCAGGTGGTGCCGCTGTTCTGCGAGATCGACGGCACGTTCCCGAACCACCACCCCGATCCCAGCGAGCCGAAGAACCTGGCCGACCTGATCGCGAAGGTGCGCAGCGAGAACGCCGAGCTCGGGATCGCCTTCGACGGCGACGGCGACCGCCTGGGCGTGGTCACCGCCGATGGCCGGAACATCTTCCCCGACCGGTTGCTGATGCTGTTCGCCGCCGACGTGCTGGAGCGCAATCCTGGCGCGGTGATCGTGTACGACGTCAAGTGCACCGGCCGCCTGCAACACCACATCCTGCGCCATGGCGGCAGCCCGCTGATGTGGCGCACCGGGCATTCGCTGATCAAGTCGAAGATGCGCGAAGTGGAGGCCGAGCTGGCCGGCGAGATGAGCGGCCACTTCTTCTTCGCCGAGCGCTGGTACGGCTTCGACGACGGCCTGTACGCCGCCGCGCGGCTGCTGGAAGTGCTGACCCAGCAGGCCGAGACCCCGACCCAGGTGCTGAATGCGCTGCCCGACGGCGTGTCCACGCCCGAGATCAAGGTGCCGGCGCCCAATGACGATCCGCATGGCTTCGTCGAGCGCTTCCGCACCGCGTCGAGCTTCGAGGGGGCGCGCAGCTCGACCATCGATGGCCTGCGGGTCGACTGGCCGGATGGCTGGGGCCTGGTGCGCGCGTCGAACACCACGCCGGTGCTGGTGATGCGCTTCGACGCCGACTCGCAGGAGGCGCTGGAACGGATCCAGGGCGAGTTCAAGCGCCAGCTGCTGGCGCTCGAGCCGGAGCTGAAGCTGCCGTTCTAGACCGGCCGGTAGAGCCGACCCATGGTCGGCTCAGCCGAGCATGGCTCGGCTCTACGGTATGGCTCAGCCGACCATGGGTCGGCTCTACGGGCCCTCGGCCAGGTCCGCGGCGTCGGGGTTCTTCAGCGCGCGGTAGCGCGCCAGCGCGTCGGCCAGCTCGACCTCGAGGCTGGCGCGGTCGGCCTGCTGCTCGACGATGATCCGCTGCTGCTTCTGCAGGTCGGCGTGCTGCCGGCGCAGGTTGGCCAGCAGGTTGGCCGGTACCGGGCGCCCGGCGAGCTGCAGGTTGTTGGCCTGGTCGAGCAGCACCACCAGGCTGCGGCGCAGGTTGGCCTCGCCCAGCGCCGAGGCCTTCAGCGCGTCGTCGAGCAGCGTGGTGCGCTCGCCGTAGGCGCGGCGCAGGTCGGCTTCGCTGGCGTAGGACTCGACCATGGCCATGTCGCGGCGCAGGCGCTCGGCTTCCGCCTTGGCATCGGCCTGGGCCTGGGCCTGGGCCGCGGCCGCGGCCGCCAGCTCTTCTTCGGTCAGCGCGCGCGCGACCTCGCGGGTCTGGCTGCCGCTGGCGGCGTTGATCTCGGTCCGCGCCAAGTCGGTCGCGCCCGGCGGCAGGGTGTCGCCGCAGGTGCGGTTGCCGTTGGCGTCGTTCCAGCAGTACAGCTTCTTGCCCTTGCGCGCCTGCGCGTCCGCCGTGGTGGCGGTGCCCGCGAAGGCGAGCAGGGCGATGGACAAGGCAATGCTCCGGATGATCATGCGGCAGCCCCCCTGCTGCTTCCATGACGGGCGCGATAGGCCAGCAGCGGCTCGCGCTGGGCCACAAGTTCTTCGCTTTCGCCGGCGAACGCAAGCAGGTCGTCCAGCGTGGCCACCGCGACCACCGCGACCCCGGCGTCGTCGACCAGCGCCTGGACGGCCGAGCGGCGGTCCTCGCCGGACACGGCTTCCTGGCGGTCCAGCGCGATGGCGATCGCCGCGGTGGTGCCGCCGGCCGCGGCGATGATCGCCAGCGCCTCGCGCACCGCGGTGCCGGCGGTGATCACGTCGTCCACCACCAGTACGCGGCGGCCGGCCAGCGTCGCGCCGATCAGGGTGCCGCCCTCGCCGTGGTCCTTGGCCTCCTTGCGGTTGAACGCGACCGGCAGGTCGCGGCCGCGGCGCGCGTACTCGCAGGCCAGCGCGGTGGCCAGCGGGATGCCCTTGTAGGCCGGGCCGAACAGGCAGTCGAACTCAAGCCCGGCGGCGTCGATCGCGTCGGCGTAGCAGCCGGCCAGCCCGGCCAGGGCGGCGCCGCTGTCGAAGCGGCCGGCATTGAAGAAATAGGGACTCTGGCGGCCCGACTTCAGGGTGAATTCGCCGAAGCGCAGCGCCTGCGCCCGCAGGGCGAGCGCCAGGAAGCGGTGGCGGTGGTCGTGGGCGTGTTCGCGGTCGGCCGGGGCCATCCCGGCATTCTCCCATGCATTGCTATCATCGAGACAACCCGCGACCGGCCGGACAGCACGGGGCTCAATGCGCATCATCAGTTTCAACGCCAACGGCCTGCGCTCGGCGGCCAGCAAGGGATTCTTCGACTGGTTCGGGCAGCAGGACGCGGACGTGCTGTGCGTGCAGGAAACCAAGGCGCAGGAGCACCAGCTCGCGGCGCCGGAGTTCCTGCCCGCCGGCTACAAGGCCTGGTTCCGCGACGCGACCACGAAGAAGGGCTACAGCGGCGTCGCGATCTACGCCCGGCGCGAGCCGGACGAAATCCGCACCGCGCTGGGCTGGGACGCGTTCGACGAGGAGGGCCGGTACCTGGAGGCGCGCTTCGGCAACCTCAGCGTGGTCTCGTTCTACATCCCGTCCGGATCCTCGGGCGAACTGCGCCAGGGATTCAAGTTCCAGGTGATGGAGTGGCTGAAGCCGATCCTCGATGAATGGCTGGCCAGCGGCCGCGATTACGTTCTGTGCGGGGACTGGAACATCGTCCGCAGCGAGCTCGATATCCGCAACTGGAAGTCCAACCAGAAGAACTCCGGCTGCCTGCCGCCCGAGCGCGAGTGGCTGAACGGCATCTGTTACGACACCGGCGGCTGGGTCGACGCCTATCGCTCGCTGCACCCCGAGGGCCAGGACTACACCTGGTGGAGCAACCGCGGCGCCGCGCGCGCGAAGAACGTGGGCTGGCGGATCGACTACCAGTTCGTGACGCCGTCGTTGCGCGATCGCCTGCGTGCCTGTTCCATCGCGCCCACCCCGCGCTTCTCCGACCACGCTCCATTCACCGTGGACTACGCATGAGCACCGCACCGGCCGGCACGCCGACGAAGCAGTCGTACAAGGGCTGGTCGGGCATCCGCCGCGCGTTCGGCACGCCGTCCGCGGTGACCATGCTGATTTTCGGCTTCGGCTCCGGCCTGCCGTTCCTGCTGATCGCCTCGATGACCCTGTCCACGCGCCTGCGCGACGTCGGCCTGGACCTGGGCAGCATCGGCCTGATCAGCCTGGCCAGCTTTTTCTACCTGCTCAAGTTCCTGTGGGCGCCGCTGATCGACCGCTACGCGTTCCCGCTGACCGCGTTCTTCGGGCGCCGCCGCTCGTGGCTGCTGGCCTCGCAGCTGCTGGTCGGGGTGAGCTTGGCCGCGCTGGCGATGACCCGCCCGGCGCTGGGGGTCGAGGCGCTGGTCATCTGGGTGCTGGTCGGCTCGTTCGCGGGCGCCACCCAGGATTCGGTCGTGGATGCGTACCGCATCGAGGTCGCACCGCTGGAGGCGCAGGCGGCGCTGGCCGCGACCTACACCTTGGGCTACCGCATCGGCCTGATCGTCGGCGGCGCCGGCGCGCTGTACCTGGCCGAGTTCCAGGGCTGGGTGCAGGCCTACCTGTGGATGGCGGCGCTGATGCTCATCCCGGTGGTCACGACGCTGCTGGCCCGCGAACCGGCGCGGCCGGAAGAGACGGTGGTGCGGCGGATCGATTTCCTCGGGGCGTTCTGGCAGCCGTTCTCCAGCTACTTCCGCAACAACGGCGTGGCGCTGGGGCTGGTGCTGCTGCTGTTCGTGGGCCTGTTCAAGTTCCCCGACCAGGTGATCGGGGTGATGGCCGGGCCGTTCTACCTGGACTCGGGCTACAGCAAGGCCGAGATCGCCACGGTGTCGAAGCTGTTCGGAGTCTGGATGGGCATCGTCGGCGCGTTCGCCGGCGGCGTCGCGGTGGCCGCGTTCGGGTTCCGGAGGATGCTGCTGGTGGCCACGCTGGGCGTGGCGCTGTCGAACCTGGCGTTCCTGCTGATGGCCTGGAACCCGGGCCAGATCTGGGCGTTCTACGCGGCCATTTCCGCCGACAACCTGTTCCAGGGCTTCGCCGGGGTGGTGCTAATCGCATTCATGTCGGCGCTGACCGACCGCAACTTCACCGCGACCCAGTTCGCGCTGCTGGTCTCGCTCGCCAACCTGCCGGGCAAGTTCGCCGGCGGGGTGTCGGGCTTCTTCGTCGAAGCGACTTCGTATACGGCATTCTTTACCGTCAGTGCGGTCACCGTGGTGCCCACGCTACTGTTGCTGGCGTGGCTGTGGCGGCGGATCGCGGACCAGGCTCCGGGAGGCGAAGGCCATGTCTGAACTCGACCTGCTGCTGGCGCAACGACTCGAACAGCTCGCGATGAAGCGCGGCTGGACCGAGGAAGAGGCCCTGGCACGCGCCGTGGAGCGCGGCCTGGCCGAGCTGGAAGCCGAAATGACCGCCACTCCGGTCGCGCCGCCCGCGCCCGAGCCCGCGACCGGCACGACCCCCTTCGCCGACGAGGAAGCCCAGGCCCTCCAGGCCGCCATCGCCGCCCTCGAGGAAATCCCCAGCGACACCTTCGCCGCCATCGGCAAGGCCGCTGCGCCTGGCGAAGAGCAAAGCGGTTGAACGCGGATCAACGCGGATCTAGAAGACGATCAACGCGGATCAAAGGAACAGAAAAAGCGTTCAGCCACAGATTTCACAGATGACACAGATGAAAAAGCTCTTTGATCTGTGTCATCTGTGAAATCTGTGGCCTGCTTTGGCCGTTGCTTTTGCCCTTGCTTTCTATCTGCCTTGATCCGTGTTGATCCGCGTCGAAAACAATGTGTCAAGCCAGGTGGATCGCGCCGAGGATGCGGGGGCCGGTGGCGCCGGTGACGGCGGGGAGGTTGCCGGGGCGGCCGGCGAGGGTTTCGCGGGCGAGCCAGGCGAAGCCCATCGCTTCGATGAAGTCCGGATCCACGCCGTGCGCGGCGGTGGACTCGACCACGACGCCCGGCAGGCGCGCCGCCAGGCGTGACATCAGCAGCGGGTTGTGCACGCCGCCGCCGCAGACCAGCAGCCGCTGCGTCGCCGGCTGGGTGGCCTGCAGCGCGTCCGCGACGCTCGCCGCGGTGAGCTCCAGCAGCGTGCGCTGCACGTCCACCGGCGCCTCGTCGCCGTGCAGCTGCGTCGCCAGCCAGTCCAGGTGGAACTGCTCGCGGCCGCTGCTCTTGGGGGGCGCATGGGTGAACCACGGCTCGGACAGCAGCCGCGCGAGCAGCGCGTCGTCCAGCGCGCCCTGCGCCGCCCAGGCGCCGTCGTGGTCGTAGTGCCGGCCGGTGTGGCGTTCGCACCACGCGTCGAGCAGCGCGTTGGCCGGGCCGGTGTCGAAGCCGCCGACCGCGCCGTCGCCGGCCGGCAACAGCGTCAGATTGGCGATGCCGCCCAGGTTGAGCACCGCGCGGGTCTCGCTCGGGTGCACCAGCAGCGCCGCGTGCAGGCCGGGCAACAGCGGCGCCCCCTGGCCGCCGGCGGCGACGTCGCGTTGGCGCAGCCCGTCCACGGTGGTGATGCCGGTGCGCTCGGCGATGGTGGCGCCGTCGCCAAGCTGCAAGGTGAACGGGACTTCGGCGCGCGGGCGATGGCGCACAGTCTGCCCATGGGAGCCGATCGCCAGCACCTGCGTGGCAGACACGCCGGCCTCGGCCAGCAGCGCGTTCGCGGCGTCGGCGAACGCGCGCGCCACGCGCACGTCGAGCGTGCCCAGTTCGTCCAGCGAAGTGCAGTCGCCGCCTTGGCCGAGCGCGACCAGGCGCGCGCGCAGTGCGGGATCCCAGCGGTAGGTGCGGCCCAGGCGCAGGCGGCAGTGCGCGGGCGCGGACGCGTCGCACTCGACCAGCGCCGCGTCGATCCCGTCGGCGCTGGTGCCGGAGATCAGGCCGATGAAGAGGTCAGGCATCGGAAGATTGTAGAGCCGACCCATGGTCGGCTGTGGGCGGGGCGCTCTAGAGGAAAGCCGACCATGGGTCGGCTCTACAGGTCGGCTCTACAGGCGAGGGGGTTCAGGCCTTCTTGCCGGCCTTCGGCGTGTCCACCCGGGCGAAGATCACCTGCTCCACCTGGCGGATGCGGGCCAGCGCCTGCGCGGTCTGCGCGCGGAATTGCGCCAGCGCCTGGCCGCGCAGCGGCTCCGGCGGCGGCATGGTCACCGCCAGCGGGTTGCGGTGGCGGCCGTTGACCCGGAATTCGTAGTGCAGGTGCGGGCCGGTGGCCAGGCCGCTGGAACCGACGTAGCCGATCACCGTGCCCTGGCCGACGCGCTGCCCGACCCGCTCCTTGCCGAAGCGCGACATGTGCGCGTACAGGGTGGTGTAGCCCTTGCCGTGGTCCAGGATCACGGTGCGGCCGTAGCCGCCCTTCCAGCCCTTGAACACGACCTTGGCGTTGCCGGCGGCCATCACCGGGGTGCCGGTCGGCGCGGCGAAGTCCACGCCCTGGTGGGCGCGGGTGCGGCCGAGGATCGGATGCTTGCGCGCGCTGCTGAAGCGCGAACTGATCCGGGTGTACTGCACCGGCATGCGGATGAAGGCCTTCTTCAGCGGGCGGCCGTCCTGGTCGAAGTACTCGGCCTTGCCGTCGTGCTCGAAGCGGAACGCGGTGTGCGGCTTGCCGCGCACGGTGAAGGTCGCGGCCTGGATGTCGCCGGTGCGGATCATTTCGCCTTCGCGCCAGATCTGGTCCACCACCACGCTGTAGCGGTCGGTGGCGACGACGTCGGAGCTGAAGTCGATGTCGTACTTGAAGATCTCGTCGGTGAGCTGGTTGATCGTGCGCCCGGGCAGGCCCTGCTTGCGCGCCGACCAGAACAGCGACTTGCCGACCACGCCGCTGACGACCACGGTGCGGATGGTCACCGGGCGCTCGATCACCTGCTCCTGGACTTCGTCGCCGGCCAGCCGCAGCTCGACCCGGTGGGTCTCGTCGCGGTCGTAGCGCAGCGCGCGCAGGCGCCGGTCCGGGGCGATGTCGAAGGCGAGCACGTCGCCGGGGCGCAGCCGCACCAGCTCGGACTTGATGTCCTTGTCCTGCAGCAGGCGGTGCATGTCGCTGGCCGGCAGGCCCAGGGACTCGAACAGGCCGCCCAGGGTCTGGCCGCTTTCGACCGTCACCTGCTGCCAGTTGTCCTCGGGGAGGGCGTTCTTGCGCGAGACCGGCAGCGCGGGCAGGGCCAGCGCCAGCGTGGTGCGCGGGGCGGCCTGCGCGGTGCGGGCCGGATCGAACGAAGGCGCGGAGAAGGCGGGCACGATCGCCACCAGCAGCGCGCCCAGGGTCGCGAACAGGCTGGCGTGCGCCCATTGCCGGCGGGTCCAGCGGCCGTTGAAGCCCTGCAGGTGCCGGGCCAGCACCTTCCGGTGCAGGGCGGCTTCGCGTACTTTTTCCAGGCGCGCTCGGCGACTGCTCCTGCTTTCAGGCGTGCTCATGCGCTCTGGCTCATCAGATCGTTCCCCCCGCCCGATATGATGGACGCGTCGAAGGCAGGTACCATAATCACGCGAAATCCACACGTCAAACCCTTGATGGCGCAGGAGTTTTGACGTGATGCCCCGTTTAACCCGCCCTTAACCCGCAAGCTTGAACGGCGTCACGTTCCTGCGTGCCGCCGGCCCTTCCGAGACCCCTCCTTGACCGCCCAGACCGACACCGCCGACGCCCTTGCCCAGATCGCCCGCGGGGCCGACGAACTGCTCAAGCGCGAGGAGCTGGAGGCGCGGCTGAAGGCGGGCCGCCCGCTGCGGGTCAAGGCCGGCTTCGACCCGACCGCGCCCGACCTGCACCTGGGCCACACGGTGCTGCTCAACAAGATGCGGCAGTTCCAGGACCTCGGGCACACGGTGATCTTCCTGATCGGCGACTTCACCGGGATGATCGGCGACCCGACCGGCAAGAACGCCACCCGCAAGCCGCTCACCCGCGAGGACGTGCTCGCCAACGCGAAGACCTACGAGGCGCAGGTGTTCAAGGTGCTCGACCGCGAGCGCACCGAAGTCCGCTTCAACAGCGAGTGGTTCGGGAAGATGTCGGCGGCGGACATGGTCCGGCTCGCCGGCCAGCACACCGTGGCGCGCATGCTCGAGCGCGACGATTTCGCCAAGCGCTATGCCGCGCAGCAGTCGATCGCGATCCACGAGTTCCTGTATCCGCTGGTGCAGGGCTACGACTCGGTCGCCCTGGAGGCCGACGTCGAGCTCGGCGGCACCGACCAGAAGTTCAACCTGTTGATGGGCCGCGGCCTGCAGGAGCACTACGGGCAGAAGCCGCAGGTGGTGCTGACCATGCCGCTGCTCGAGGGCCTGGACGGCGTGCAGAAGATGTCCAAGTCGCTGGGCAACTACATCGGCATCGACGAGCCGGCGATCGACATCGTGACCAAGGCGATGAAGATCGGCGACGAGCTGATGTGGCGCTGGATCGAGCTGCTCAGCTTCGAGATCGGCATCGACGAGGCGGCGCGGCTGAAGCGCGAGATCGGGGGCGGGCAGTTGAATCCGCGCGACGTCAAGCTGCGTCTGGCGCGCGAGCTCGCCGCGCGCTTCCATGGCGCGGCCGCCGCGGAGCAGGCCGTCGCCGGCTGGAACGCCGCGGTGCGCGGCGAGGGCGACACCGCGCAGCTGCCGCTGCAGGACGTGGCGGTGCCGGCCGAAGGCCTGCGCATCGCGCCGCTGCTGGTCGCGGCCGGGCTGGCGCCGAGCAACTCCGAAGCCAACCGCAAGTTGAAGGAGCGCGCGGTGCGCGTGGACGGCAGCGTGCTGGAGGATCCGCAGCGGGTGTTCGGGCCCGGCTTCGAGGGCGTGCTCGCGATCGGCAAGCGCAACTTCGCCCGGGTACGCCTGGTCGCGGCCTGAATGCGACCACGCGGCCATGACGGCCGCCGTTCCATCTTGGCCGCATGGACGCTTGGCTGGTCACCTTTACCGAACACGCCTGGGAACCGCAGCTCGTGGTGCTGCTGTCCACCGCCTACGCAATGGTGCTGGGCGGCTTGGTCGGATTCGAGCGTGAATTGAAGAACCGGCCGGCGGGCTTCCGCACGCACATGCTGGTGGCCGGCGCCGCCGCGCTGCTGGTCGGACTCGGCGACCTGATCGCCAACCACTTCAGCGCGCAGCATTCCGAACAGGTGCTGCGCATCGATCCGATCCGGCTGATCGAGGCGGTGGTGACCGCGGTGGGCTTCCTCGGCGCCGGCGCGATCTTCCGCCGCGCCGGCGGCAACAGCATCGCCGGGCTGACCACCGCCGCGTCGCTGCTGATGGTCGCCACCATCGGCATCGCCGCCGGCCTGCACGCGCAGATGCTGGCGCTCGGCGCCACGCTGATCACCCTCGCGGTGCTGGTGATCCTGGCCTGGGTGGAGCGGCGCGCGGGTACGCGGGCAAGCGAGTTGCGCGACGAGTGAGCGGGCTCAGCGGCCTTCGAGGATGAGGCGGCGGGCGGCGTCGTTTTCCGGAAGCCAGTCCGCTGGTGGCGGCCACAGGCCATTCGCGCGCGCGTGCGCCTGCCACACCGCGATTTCGCCCTCGGCCGCGAGGTCATGGAGGAAACCGCGCGGGGGCGACAACCCGGCAATCAGGACGGCATGCAGGTACCGCAGGCGCCGGTAGTGTTCGCGCCACGGGGCGGAGTCGCGGGGGCCGAGCAGGAGGATCAGGTATTTCGTTGCCACTTGGGCAGTGGTGAACTGTCGCCCGAGGGCCATTCTCCGCAGGGCGGTGATGCAGTCCTCTCGCCTCGCCGTCGACAGGCGCCGGGTGCGCGGGTCGCATTCGGTGACGACGCTGACGCCGAGTCCTGTCTGGGCCATTTCCAGACCCTGCGCCCAGATGTCCGCCCAGTCCTCGGCGGTGGACGGGAAGCCGAGAGTCTCCGCCAAGTCGCCGCTCAGTGAATCCAGGCAGGACTGCGGCGTTCCGGCGCGTCGAAAGATGGGCCAGGCAAACTTGAAGCTCATTCCATCCGGCGGTGCGTAGCGCGGCGCCTGTGCCGCACGCCGCAGGGCCAGCGCGACGCCCGCATCATCGTGTCGGCGCACGGCGGCCTCCATCGCCACCAGCCATGCCTGCGCGTTGTCGCCGTCCACCACCAACAGGCGCCGGATCCAGGCGGCGTCATCGCACTGGCGATCCTTGCGGCAGGCGTTGAGTCCCATCCAGGCCACCCGGGGATCGTCCGGCCATTGCCGGGCCAGCGCGGCGATCTCACGGGAAGTTTCGTGCGGATCGACCAGCGTCGACCGGACGAGCGCGCGGCCGAGCGCATCCTCGACCGTCGTGGCCGCGGGGAGCTGGGCCAGGGTGCGCTCGAGGGCGCGGTTGTGGTCGCGCTCGCAGGGACGCAACGGTGGCTGGCGCCCGCGTGGATCGGTGGCGGCTGTGCGTCCTGGAATTGCGCGGCGCGCAGGTGCCAGGGGTGCGGGAACAGCCGATGACGAACCGGGAGCCGCGGATGCCGTGTCGCTCGTCGCTCCGACGGGCGTCTTCGCCGGTGTGTCCGGAACCAGATGCCAGGCCAGAAGCCCGACCAGCATCAGGCCCGCCAGCAACGCCACCACGCGCATCCTGCGCATCAACGCACTCCCTTGTCGCTCAGGCGATGAGGATCGCCGCCGCCACCATCAACCACGCGACGCAGATGAAGCCGCCGAGCCAGGCCAGGCTGCGCAGCCAGTGCAGCGCGGTGAGGTAGAAGATGCCGTGCAGGATGCGGAAGCCGACGAAGGCGAGCGCCAGCGCCTGCACGAGTCCCGCGGCGACGCCCGCCGCCTGCGCCATCAGCACGCCGGCGGCGAACGGTGCGAACGCCTCGAAGGCGTTGAGGTGCGCGGCGAACGCGCGCTGCACGCGCGGGTCCTCCTGGCGCGCGACCCACTGGCGCGGGTCGCGGTTGTTGTAGCGCGGACCGGTGCGCTTGGCGATCGCGACCCAGAGATAGGGCAGCAGGGCCGCGACCAGGATGCACCAGTAGGCGATGGACATGGTTCCCCCTGGGGGTGAGCCGACCGTGGGTCGGCTCTACGGGTGGCTATGGATTCGCCAGCGCCTCGTCGCGCTTGGCCTTGAACGGGTTGCCTTCGTACCAGTTCGGCCATTGCTCCGAGTTCGCGAGCTCGTCGCCGATGGTGTACAGCGCGGTCAGGTCCTCGACGGTGCCGTCGAGCTTCCAGGTCGCCGCGTCGTACTCGTCGCCGGGCGCGTGGTAGCGGTGCTCGTTGTAGTCGCGCGAGGCCGCGTCGCCCGCCGCCTTGCCGCCTTCGAGCAGGTCCTCGCCGCCGTCCACGTACAGCGCCGGCACGCCGGCCTTGGCGAAGTTGAAATGGTCGGAGCGGAAGTAGCCGCCGGCTTCCGGATGCGCCTCCTCGTGGAGCACGCGGCCCTGGCGGTCGGCCACCTTCTTCAGCATGTCCTCCAGCTCGGAACTGCCCATGCCGACCACGGTGTAGTCGTGGGCGCGGCCGTACACGCTCATCGCGTCGATGTTGAACACCGCCACGGTCTTGTCCAGCGGGATCACCGGATGGGCGACGTAGTACTGCGAGCCGAGCAGGCCGGATTCCTCCAGCGTCACCGCCAGGAACACGACCGAGCGCTCCGGCTTGTTCTCCTGCTTCGCGAACGCCTCGGCGATCTCCAGGACGCCGGCGACGCCGGTCGCGTTGTCCACCGCGCCGTTGTAGATGGTGTCGGCGTCCGGGTCGGCGGGGTCGGGCTCGTGCTTGCCGAGGTGGTCCCAGTGCGCCATGTACAGCACCGCCTCGTCGGGGCGGGTGCTGCCGGGGAGCATGCCGATCACGTTGCGCGAGGAGGTCTCGCTGATCGTGCTCTTCAAGTCCAGCGACAGGGTCGCGTCCAGCGGCACCGCCTTGAAGCCGCGCTTGTTGGCCGCGGCGCGCAGCGCGTCGAGGTCCTGGCCGGCCGCCGCGAACAGCGCCTTCGCCGCCCCGCCGCTGATCCAGCCCTGCGCCGGCAGGCGCGGCGCCGGGTCGGCGGAGGCGGGCAGGTCGTACTGGGTGCCCGACCAGGAGTTGCGGACCACGTCCCAGCCGTAGGAGGCGCCGGGGGTGTCGTGGATCACCAGCGCCGCCGCGGCACCCTTGCGCGCGGCTTCCTCGAACTTGTAGGTCCAGCGCCCGTAATAGGTCATGCGCTTGCCTTCGAACAACGCGTCGTCGTTGGCGTGGAAGCCGGGGTCGTTGACCAGCATGACCACGGTCTTGCCCTTGACGTCGATGCCGGCGTAGTCGTTCCAGTCCTGCTCCGGCGCGTCCACGCCGTAGCCGACGAACACCACGGGGCTGTCTTCGACCTTGACTTCCTGCTGGCCGGTGCGGGTGCCGATGACCATGTCGTCGCCGAACGCGAGATCCTGCGGTTCGCCGTTGACGGTGAGGTGCAGCACGGTGGACTCGTCGGCCGTGGTCTCGACCATCGGCACGGTCTGGAACCAGTCGCCGTTGTTGCCGGGCTGCAGGCCGAGGCGCTCGAACTGCGCCTTGATGTACTCGACGGTCTTGTCTTCGCCGGCGGTGCCGGGGGCGCGGCCCTCGAACTCGTCCGAGGCCAGCACCTGCACGTGGCGCGCCAGGTCTTCCGGCGCGATCGCGTCCTGGAAGTCGTGGGCCTCGTCGACGATGCTGGCCGAAGGCGGAGCGGCGCCGGTGTCGGCGGGCGCGCTGTCTTCTGGCTGGCAGGCGACCAGCGCCAGGGTGGCGAGGAGGCTGGTGAGGAGCGGGGCTGGACGTGGCATCGGGCCGTTCCTGAAGCGGGAAAGGCCCGATGCTAGCCCAAATGCCCGCGTCAATCCTCCGGCGGGGTCGGGGTGGAAAAGGCGATGGCGGTGGCGCCGGTCACCTTGCCGATGCGCGCGCTGTCGTGGACGTACAGCTTGACCTCGCGCTCGAACACCAGCGGGCCTTCGACCACAGAGTCCGGGCCGATCACGACGCGCGGCGGGCGCTGCTTGCCGAAATTGAAGTTCCAGCCCTTGTTGTTCGGCTTCTCGATGTGGATGCCGCCCTTGACGTGCGAGCCGACGCCGACGGTGATGTCGCCGCGCACGGTCTCGATGCTGCCGCCCAGGTCGGTGTCGACGATGCCGATGGAGCCGCTGACCGTGGCGAGGTCGCCGCCCACGGTGCTGCCGCGGCCGATGAAGATCGAGCCGTTGACCGTTTCCAGGTCGCCGGCGATGCGAGCGCGCTCGCCGAGGCGGATGCTGCCGTTGACGGTGTCCAGGCTGCGCGCCTGGACCGCGTCGCCGCCCTTGATGCTGCCGTTGACGGTGCTGGCGTCCTCGACCTGCGCGCCGTCCTCCAGGCGGATGCTGCCGTTGACGGTTTCCAGGTCGCCGTAGGCCTGGCCGGCTTCGGCGGTGATGCTGCCGTTGACCTTGTCGATGTCCTGCTGCGCGAACGCGGGGCCGGAGAGCGCAAGCGCGGCGGCAAGGGCGAGGGTGAGTCGGGTTCGGGTCATGTCCGTGGTCCCTGGAGCGGAATGGGGTGGTACATGGGATGCGGGCGGGGCGCCCGCGGTTTAAGCGTCCAGCTTGCGCCCACGGGGCCTTCGCTACAATCGGCTGCCCGCCTCCGCGACGGATCTGCCGCCTTGCCCAGCCACGCCCCGAAACCGGTCGTCCTGATGATCCTCGATGGCTGGGGCCACCGCGACGACCCCGCCGACAACGCCCTGGCCCAGGCCACGCTGCCGCACTGGCGGGCGCTGCTGGCGACCTGCCCGCACACCCTGGTCCACACCGAGGGCCGGCACGTGGGCCTGCCGGACGGGCAGATGGGCAATTCCGAGGTCGGGCACATGAACCTGGGCGCCGGCCGCATCGTCCACCAGGACCTGACCCGGGTGGACGCCGCGATCGAGGACGGCAGCTTCTTCGACAATCCGGAACTGCGCGCCGCCTGCGAGGCGGTGCTCGCCGACGAGGGCACCCTGCACCTGATGGGGCTGGTGTCGCCCGGCGGCGTGCACAGCCACGAGCGGCACCTGTACGCGATGCTGGAGCTCGCCGCGCGCATGGACGTGCCGCGGGTGGCGGTGCACGCCTTCCTCGACGGCCGCGACATGCCGCCGAAGTCGGCCGCGCCCAGCCTGGCCGCGCTGCACGAGCGTTGCCAGGCGCTCGGCAATGCCCACGTCGCGACGATCTGCGGCCGCTACTACGCGATGGACCGCGACCAGCGCTGGGATCGCGTGCACCGCGCCTGGGAAGCGATCGTCGAGGCCAAGGCCGACTACCGCGCGCTCGATGCCGAGGCAGGGCTGCAGGCCGCGTACCTGCGCGGCGAGACGGACGAATTCGTGGCCCCGACCGTGATCGCGCCGCCGGACGGCGAGCCGCGGCCGATGGCCGACGGCGACGCGGTGGTGTTCATGAACTTCCGCGCCGACCGCGCGCGCCAGCTCACCGCGGCGTTCGTGTCGCCCGGCTTCTCCGGGTTCGAGGCGCGGCGGCCGGCGCTGGCGCGCTTCACCACGCTCACCGAGTACGACGCGAAGCTGCCGGTGCACGTGGCGTTCCCGCCGGAGGACCTGCACGACAGCTTCGGCGCGGTGCTCGCCGACCGTGGCCTGACCCAGTTGCGCATCGCCGAGACCGAGAAGTACGCGCACGTCACCTTCTTCTTCAGCGGCGGCCGCGAGGAACCCTACCCGGGCGAGGACCGGATCCTGGTGCCCAGCCCCAAGGTCGCCACCTACGACCAGCAGCCGGAAATGAGCTGCCCGGAAGTCACCGCGCACCTGGTCGAGGCGATCCGCGCGCAACGCTACGACGCGATCATCTGCAACCTCGCCAACCCGGACATGGTCGGCCACACCGGCGACCTGAAGGCCGCGATCCAGGCGGCCGAGGCGGTGGACCAGGCGATCGGCGCGGTGGCCGCCGCGGTGCGCGACGTCCATGGCGCGCTGGTCATCACCGCCGACCACGGCAACCTGGAAATGATGCGCGACCCCGAGACCGGACAACCGCACACCGCGCACACGGTCGGCCCGGTGCCGCTGCTGTACCTGGGCGAGCGCGCAGCCAGCCTGCGCAGCGGGGGCGCCCTGCGCGACGTCGCCCCCACCCTGCTCGACCTGATGGGCCTGCCCAAGCCGGACGCGATGACCGGGCACAGCCTGCTGGCCGCACCGGGGAGCGGCAGCGCCTGATGCCGCGCCTGCGCGCCGCCGCCGGCGTCGCCGCAGTGCTGCTGGTGCTTGCCTGCGCGTTCGGTGCGCCGGCCCAGGACAGCCGCGAGACCGAGCGCAAGCTCGACCGGGCCCAGCGCGAACTCAAGGCGATCAGCGCCGAGCGGCGCAAGCTCGAAGGCCAGCGCGGCAGCGCCTCGCGCGAACTGCGCGCGCTGGACGAGAAGCTGGCGGCGGCCAGCCGCGCATTGCACGACACCGAGGCGCGGATTGCCCGGCAGCAAGAAGAACTCGCGGAACTGCAGGCGCGGCGCAAGACCCTCGACGCCAGCCTCGCCACCCAGAAGGCGCAACTCGCGGCGTTGCTGCGCTCGGCCTACACCATCGGCGACAACGCGCCGCTGAAGCTGCTGCTGTCGCAGGACAGCGTCGCCGAGGCGAACCGGCTGCTCGCCCTGCACCGCTACCTGCAGGCCGATCGCGCGCGCCGGGTCGATTCGCTCACCCGCGAACTGCGCGAACTGGCCGAGGTCGAACAACGCATCGCCGAGCGCCAGCGCGAGCTCGATGCCACCCGCGCGCGCCAGCGCACCCAGCTCGCCGCGCTGCAGGACGAGCGCAAGGCCCACGCCCGCGCCGTCGCGCAACTCGAGGCGAAGTACCAGGACAAGCGCAGCCGCGAAAAGGCGCTGGGCAGCAACGTGGCCTCGCTGAAGAAGTTGTTGGCGGAACTGCGTGCCGCCGCCGCCCGCGCCGAGGCCGAGCGCCGCGCCGCCGCGGAACGCGCCCGCCGCGAGGCCGCGCGCACCGGCGCACCGCCGCCCAAGGTGACGCCGCCGGCCGGCACCGGGCTGCGCGTCGGCGGTGTCGGCTGGCCGCTGTCCGGGAACCTGATTGCCGGCTACGGCGGCAAGCTGCCCGATGGCGGCAGCAGTTCCGGCCTGCTGATCGGCGCGCCCGCGGGCACGCCGGTGAAGGCCGTGGCCGACGGCCGGGTCGTGTTCGGCGACTGGATGAACGGCTACGGCCTGATCCTGATCGTGGACCACGGCAACGGCTACATGAGCCTGTACGCGCGCAATGAAGCGCTGCTGCGCGACGTCGGCGACCGCGTGAAGCGCGGCGACCCGGTCGCCACGGTCGGCAATTCAGGCACGGCGGGGCCGGTGGCGTTGTACTTTGAGCTGCGCCGCAATGGCGATCCGGTGGACCCGGGCGTCTGGTTGAAGCGATAAAGGAGCGAGGCGATGCGCAAGTGGGTTTTGCTGGTGATCGTGGCGCTGATGGCGCTGCCGCTCCGCGCGCAGGAGGTGGAGGCGCCGCCGGTGGAGGACCCGGACGCGGTCGAGAGCGCGGCCAGCGAAGTGCCGCTGGCCGAGATCCGCCGCTTCGTCGGCGTGTTCAACGCCGTGCGCGATGCCTACGTCGACCCGGTCAGCGACGAGGAACTCATGCACGCCGCGATCAAGGGCCTGCTGCTCGACCTCGATCCGCACAGCGTCTACTTCGACAAGGAAGATGCCGACGCCTTCGAGGAGGAGACCAGCGGCGCCTACGGCGGCATCGGCGTGGAGGTGCAGCCGCAGGGCGACGGCACGATCCTGGTGGTCGCGCCGATCGACGACACGCCCGCCGCACGGGCCGGGCTGAAGTCCGGCGACCTGATCGTCGCGATCGACGGCAAGCCGATGCAGCCGGGCGAGGACGGGCAGGGCACCCTGCGCGGCAAGCCGGGCAGCGAAGTCACCCTGACCATCGCGCGCGAAGGCACCGACGAGCCGTTCGACGTGCAGATCGTGCGCGAGACGATCCGCATCACCAGCGTGCGCGGGCGCATGCTCGAGCCGGGCTACGGCTACATCCGCATCGCCGCGTTCCAGGCCGACACCGCCGCGGATTTCGAGCGCGTGCTGGAAGGATTGCAGAAGGAGTCCGGCGGCCTGAAGGGGCTGGTGCTCGACCTGCGCAGCAATCCCGGCGGCCTGCTGGTGTCGGCGGTGCAGATCGCCGACGACCTGCTGCGCAAGGGCGACATCGTCAGCACCCGCGGCAGGATCGCGCTCAGCGACACGTTGTTCGGCTCCACGCCGGGCGACCGCCTCAACGACGCGCCGCTGGTGCTGGTGGTGGACGCCGGCACCGCCAGCGCGGCGGAAGTGCTGGCCGGCGCGTTGCGCGACAACGGGCGCGCGCGCATCGTCGGCAGCCGCACTTTCGGCAAGGGCTCGGTGCAGACGCTGTTGCCGCTGGACAACGGCGACTCGGTGAAGCTGACCACCGCGCGCTATTACACGCCTAGTGGAAAGTCGATCCAGGCGCTGGGCATCATGCCCGACGTCGTGCTGCATCCCGAGGAGGAAGGCGCCGCGCATCCGGCCGAAGTGACCGAAGCCACCTTGCCCGGACACCTGCAGGCCGAAGCCGAAGCCAAGGCGGAAGCCGTCGACCAGCCCGGCGAAGTGCTCGAGGGTCGCGGCCCGATCGACGCCGCCTTGGCCGAACTCAAGAAGATGCAGCGCCCGTAGAGCCTACGAACCCGCTGAACCCGTAGAGCCGACCCATGGTCGGCTCCCGGCCGTCAAACCCCCACCGGATCATCATCCCCGATGCGCGTCCGCAGCGCGTGCATCAGCGTCGTCGGCCGCGCCACCCGGCGCCCCAAACGCTGTCGCGCCAACTGCTGCGCCAGCTCCACTAGGACCATGCGCGACTGCGGCGTGGTCTCGCGGTAGGCGCGCAACAGCTCGAGCTCCTGCTCGTCCTCGACCATCAAGGCATGGGCGGTAGGCGTCATGTCCCGCTGCGCCTGCTCGGACAACAGCATCGAGCCGCGGCCGGTGGCCAGCCACTCGAACTGCACCCCGCACGCGACCGCGATCGCGAGCAGGTGCCCGATGTTCGGCTTCTTCGGTTTGGTGGATTCCCAGTGGCTGACCGCGCTTCGATGCACGCCCACCAGGTCCGCGAGGGCCGCCTGCGAGAGGCTGCCATGCCGGCGCGAAAGCCGGATCCGCTGCGTTAGCGTCAAGGTTCCTTCCCCTTTGGAACGCACGGCGATCCAGCCGTGCGCGGGAACCATATATCAGCTGTCACGCGGTGAGCAAGATTCAGGACAGGTAGGGCGCTTGTGGTAGCGGTTACAGCGGGGAGGGGCGCTGTAGGCGAAACTGTGGGTCGGTCAATCCGACGAGGTGACCGTGGGACATTCGAGGCCTGGTTTCTCCGACCGGAACACGTGGCTATACGGGAATGGCCGCAAGTGCGGCGTGTCCATTTCCAGGAGAGAAAGCCATGAAAGGAATCTTCAAGTCGGGCCTCGCGGCCTTGCTGTTGTGTTTCGCCGCGGGGCAGGCCCTTGCGACCACCACGCTTCCGCCGGTCAAGGTCCATGGACGGACTATCGACGCAGTCACGTTCGAATGCCGGAGCCTTGCATGTTCGGACATGCTCGGAAACTTTGGTGGTGTTCCGGCAAGTGTCCTGCTTCCTGACTTCACCAGCATCGGGTCCGAGGGGCAAATGATGGTCTCCAAGCAATTCGTCTGCGACCTTCTGAAGTATCGGAAGCCGGAAAACTGCAGCGCCTCCTCGCCACCGTCGGTGCCCGGGTTCGACCCGAACTGGCGCCCGAACGGTTGCGGCGCAGGGCCTCTTTCAAACTTCTTCCTGAGCCAGATCGTCAATGGCCTCTACAGCGACAGCTTCTCGGGTGACCTGGATGCTCCCTACCAGCTTGCAAATGGGACAAACGTCAGCTTCCGCTCCGCGTGCGACGCTCATGATCGGTGCTGGGGAAGTGGCCAGAAAAGGGCGGACTGCGACATGGCATTCCACAACCAGTTGAAGGCCATTTGCTCGAAACTGAGTGGAAATGACCAGTATGGTTGCCTGGGTATGGCGGCTGGGTACTTTTTTGTCGTTTCGTCCGACGTGGCGGGTCGCCACTACGAAGACACCCAGGCCGAGCTGGCGTGTGCGGCGTGGGCCAGTGACATGAAACAGAATGGTTGCAGCAGCTGAGGAGATTGAACCATGGACTGGAAGCCGTTCCTGATCACGATTCTGGCAAGCTTTTTGGTGGGGGGTTGCTCTGAAATGGCAGGCGATCAGCCCGCAGAAGAGCTTTCAGGGCAAACGCTTTCCCACGTGCCCGCAACCAGGGAAGTCCGGCAGGACATGGACAAGGCGTCGCGAAACGCGGGTGGGACTTCGCGGTTGCCTGGCGCGAAACCCATGCAGCGGGCGGAGTCGTGGCAGGAGCGGCTTTCAAGCCTGGATCACGATGAGAGACGCTATCTCGAGTCGGTGAACGCCCGCTATTTCGGTCTGCTCGAATTTGGGTCGGCCGAAGAACAGCAAAGCCAGGTTGAAAACGGCTATCCCACTCCCGAGGAATGGCTCGCCGCGAGGCGAATGGCGGAATCCGAGCTGAAACACCTGGCCCGGAACGGAAACCCAAAGGGTGCGATCTTCTACGTGGACCGGGAACTCGATCGCCTGGCACAAGCCCGCGCGCGAGTAGCCGAAACGGGCTCACCGAAGGGTGATCTTGATCCTTCGGTCGCTCGTCCGAGGGCGGAGGCCGATGTGTTCTCGACCATGCTGATGAAGAAAACGGGCAGCCCGTTTGCAGTTTACCTGCACGCTGCCGCATACCGCGGCACGCGATACGAGCGGGAAGCCATGGCGGCTGCGATCCTGGTGGCGGCAGCGTTGGGAGATGCGCGAGCCGTCGAGCTTGCCGAACAGATTGACCGCGAAGGGCCAGTCGACTTTTCCGTCGTTGTGTTGATGCAGAAGGCGATGTGGACGGACGTGTTGTCGGCCAGGCGCTAGCCGTCGACAGGATGGAACCCCCAAAATTTCATGGATAGAGGAGACGAAAGTGAATCGAAGGATTCCGGAAATTTTTCTTGGCATCGCATGCGGCGTTGGCAGTTGCATCGCGATGCCTGTAAACGCCGAGGCGCTTGATCCCAGCCAGCTGTTGGGCTGCTATGCGCAATCAGTGGATGGCAGCGTATCGCTACGCATTTCTCAAGAGGACGACCGGTATACGGTTTCTTCGATACAAGAGGGGCAATGGGGCAACCCATCGGAGCTGATCCCGCTCTCCGAGGAACAGCTTGACAAAATGGGACCCGAGATGAAGGGAATTCTTGTGGCAATGCTTTCGGGGAAGCTCGGCATTCCAGCCTTTGTGAGGGTCAAGAAGGGCGCGACGATCCAGGGCATGACCGCTGAAAGCGAATTCCTGCTGATCGCTCCCCAGGTCGGCGGCCCGCTCTTCCCACGCGAGTGTCCTGACTGATCGCTCGGCATGAGACCGAGCGGCACTGATCATCAAGGTGCGACGCGGCAGGCTGCTCTCCTGTCGGTCGCAGGCGATGGAAGAAGTCTGGGCTCGAAGATTGCTGGAGGGGTGTCGGGATGACCAGGAAGGTCGTGAAGTGGGTACTCGTGGCACTGTTCCTTGCCACCGGTGGATGCGACAGGGCGCCGGATTTGCCGTCGAACTCGACCAGCAAAAATGGCGCGCCAGAGGTGCCGGGGTCGGCTCCGGAAAAAGCGGAGGGTCCGATCGATTCGGCTGCGAAGGCAACCAGTGTCAGGACTAGGATTCCCGGCGTCATCCAGGTGCCACCAGGATTCCAGTTCGGAGGCGTTGTGACTCTTGCGGAAGCGAAGTCCTTTAAGGCCCAGGTCGATGCCCTTCCCAACGACGAGCAGCTCTTCCTCTGGGCCACCTACATGAGATATGGGACGGTCTTCTGGTATGGCTCGCCTGAGGCACAGCGCGAGTTGGCGGATCTCGGGATGCCGATGCCGGACGATTGGCTCGCAGCACGTCGTATGGGCGACGAGGAATTGGAGGCGTTGGCGGATTCGGGCAACTACAAGGCTCAGCTCTTCGTGGCGGATCGCCTGATGACCCGGAACTGGCGCCTCAGGCGCCCTGCGGCGGACTTGTCGGAGCGGCAGAAATTCCAGCAGGACATGGAAATGCAACGTGCGATCCGGTCGCTCGAGGAACTGACGCGTCGCACGAAACTGCCATTCGGAATCCTGCTGATCGGGCGCATCGAAACCCTTTACTACCCAGGTTGCGAGCCGGTCGTGGCGTCGTACATGGTGGTCGCGCGGCTTTGGCCGGAGCAATTCGATTCCGGCCGACTCGACTACAAGCTGGCATGCGCGAGAGATCCCGAGGTAGACCTCAGGTCGGTTGCCTCCCTCAACGCCCATTTTTCCAGGTTGATCGAGGGTCCCCCGCGCTGACCTGAGTGAAAGCCGTACTATCGCGCCCATGTTCGTCGCCATCCCCACCCGCCAGCGCGCCACCCTGCGCTGGGCCACGCCCCTGCTGTTCGCGCTGCTGTGGGGCGCGTACCTGTGGGCCAGCACCCGGCCGGAGTCGGCGCGGCGGCTGTGGCTGCTCGACTGGGGCGCACTGACCGGCGGCGAGGCGATCGGCAACACCTTCCAGGCGTTGTGGCTGCAGGGCCACTGGCAGCGGTTGTTCAGCGCCCTGTTCCTGCATGCGGACTGGGCGCACCTGCTGGGCAACCTGGTGTTCCTGCTGATTTTCGGCCTTCCCGCGGAAAAGGTGATGGGGGCAGGTCGCTTCCTGATCCTGTTCCTGCTCGGCGGTGCGGTGGCCAACCTGGCGGCGGTGCTGCTGATCGCCGGGCCGGACCGGCTGGTGATCGGCGCCAGCGGCGCGGTGTCGGCGGTGATCGGCGCCTATCTGGCGCTGTTCCCGCGGGCCAAGCTGGGCGTGGTCCTGCCGCTGGGCCTGTTCCTGCAGTTCGTCCGCACGCCCGCACCGCTGCTGATCGGCATCTGGGCCCTGCTGCAGGTGGTGTTCGCCTACATCGGCCCGGCCTTCGGTGCGGTGGCGTGGGCGGCCCACCTGGCCGGGTTCGCCTTCGGCGTGCTGTTCGCGCTGGTGGTCCGCGCCGGGATCGCCCGGCGCCTGCGCAAGCAGCGCGGGTTCTGAGCCGGCGGCCCCGCCCCCATTGAATCCCGGGCATCCGCCCCGACCCTTCCCGCATGGCCAAGACGCTTTACAAGGTGACCTTCCTCAACCACGGCCGGATCTACGAGCTGTTCGCCGAGCACGTGGGCAGCAGCGCGCTGTGGGGCTTCACCGAGGTCTCGGGGCTGGTGTTCGACGTCCGCGACGGGGTCCTGGTGGACCCGACCGAGGAGCGCCTGCGCGACGAGTTCGCGGACACCCGGGTGCTGCACCTGCCCATGCAGAGCGTGATCCGGGTGGAGGAAGTGGCCCGCAAAGGCCAGTCCGCGATCCGGGACGCCACCAGCGGGGAAAAGGTGGTCACCCCCTTCCCGATGCCGGCCAAGCCACGCTAGGACCCGGCTTGGCCGGCCCCCGGAAGTCACGTTACCTTCCGGTTAAACCCACGCTATAGTGCATACGGCGTCGTACGTACGGGGGAGCCGTGGCGCCCCCGGCCGCACGACCGGTCACAGACCGAACATCAACCAGGCACCCTGCCGGAGATCGTGCAATGCAAATCGCTTCCCGCCTTACCCTGACGTCCCTGGCCCTCGGCATCGCGGGCGTGCTGGCCATGGGCCAGGCCGATGCGTCGGGCTTCCAGATCCGCGAGAACAGCGTCAGGAACATGGGCCGCGCCAACGCCGGCACCACGGTCGCGTGGGGCGACCCGTCGGTGGTGCTGAACAACCCGGCGGCGATGGTCAACATCAAGGAAACCACCGTCCAGGCCGACATCACCATGATCGACCTGACCGCCGACTTCGAAGGCAGCGGCACCACCGCCCTCGGCCCGGCCGCCGGCCCGCTCAGCGGCGGCGACGGCGGCGACCCCGGTGATGCGACCCCGGTGCCGGCCATGGCCGCGGTCTTCCCGATGGGCGAGGGCGTGGTGCTCGGCGCCAGCGTCAGCGCGCCGTTCGGCCTGAAGACCGAATACGAGCCGACCTGGATGGGTCGCTACGACGCGATCAAGTCCGACGTGAAGGTCGTCGACCTGACCCTGTCCGCCGCGTACGCGATCAACGACCGCTTCTCGTTCGGCGCGGGCATCATCCTGCAGAACGCCGACGTGACCCTGTCCAAGGCGATCGACTTCGGCACCGCGATCTGCGCCGGCTCGGGCAACCCGCTGAACTGCTTCAACCCGGCGTTCCCGTACCACCCGCAGCAGCAGGACGGCCTGATCGAGGTCACCGGCGACGACACCGGCATCGGCTGGGTCGCGGGCGTGCAGTTCAAGGCCAGCGACAACGTCACCTTCGGCTACGCGCACCGCTCCTCGATCGACCACGACCTGTCGGGCACGGTGGACTTCACCATGCCGGCCAGCGTGGCCGCGGCGCTGGGCGCGAACCCGGCCTACGCCGACGGCGCCATCAGCGCGCCGTTCGAGACCCCGTCGACCGATACCGTGAGCATGCGCGTGGACGTCAGCGACCGCTTCCGCATCCTGGCCGACGCCCAGCTCACCGGCTGGACCTCGCTGCAGAACGTGGTGATCTCGCGCGAGGACGGCACGCCGGTCGGTTCGGAAGCCTTCGAGTGGGACGACACCTGGTTCTACTCGCTGGGCGGCGAATTCGATATGAGCCCGGCGCTGACCCTGCGGGCCGGCATCGGCTACGACGAGACGCCGACCAACGACGCGCACCGCACCCCGCGCCTGCCCGACAACGACCGCATGGTCTACACCTTCGGCCTGACCTGGCAGGCCACGCCGAACGTGACCATCGACGCGTCGTACATGCGCGTGGAGATCGACACCCCGACCGTCAACACGACCTCGAGCAGCGGCTCGCACCTGGTCGGCGAGTTCGACGGCTACGCCAACCTGCTGGGCGTGTCGGCGCAGTACCGCTTCTGATCCATGCTTGTAGAGCCGACCCATGGTCGGCTCCCGCATTCAGAGAGCCCCGCTTCGGCGGGGCTTTTTGCTTTCTCCATCGCCGTCACACTTTTTGTCGCCCGCGTGACTCCCACTTGTCGTATGAAGACAAGACTGCAGAAGGGGGCGGGGATGGGGGACGCTAACATGGCATATTGCGAATGGGGTGCGGGTTTCGAAAGGATCCTTCCGTCTGCATTCGTTGCGCTGGCGACAGGCCTGATACTAGCTGGATTGCCGAAACCCGCGTCAGCCATGCGCCCTGTGTATGAGTGCACCGCCGAGTCGGGCACATGCACCATTGCAGGCTGCACCGTTAAAGCTGGCACGTGCACCGTCGTGGGTTGGGAGGCAGAAGCTAGCGACTTTGAGCGACAGGTGGGAGGGCGTGAGGGCTACGATGAGTTCGAGGATCACGGGCAGGACTTGCCCGGTGAAGTTATCGACAAAAGCATTGCCACTGAACGTCTAGAGGCCGAAACCAACTCCTGTGAACCGACGACAGATCATCCAGTCGTAATTGCAACTGGGAACAAGATCAAGCCGGAACTGGACTTTATCGTTCGACCGGATGAAAACCCCCTCTACCTCTTGCGAACCTTTGACAATTCCTTGCAAAGGACCGGAGCATTCGGAGAGCGATGGGCTTCAAGTATCGAGTACACGCTGAGTTTCGAGCGCGGAGACGACTTTTGTGCGGGACGTCTCGACTTGGCGGTTAGCTGCACTTCCGCACCGAATACCAGAATATTTGCAGTACGCACGTCAGGCTTTGCGCTTGTTTTCGATGGCTCCGGAAGTTCGTGGACGAACGCCCGCGGCACATTGACGGCAAGTGGGACCAACTGGGTACTGGAGTTGGAGGATGGCAACGTTGAAACTTACGACCAGTTTGGGCGTCCACTTTCTATTCTTGACTCCCGTGGGATTGGCCTGACGTACTCATACAACGCGACTGATCAACTATGGAAGGTTTCCCATACGTCCGGACGTTCCATTCAGTTGACTTGGCAGAATGGGAAAATTGCCACGGTCACTGCACCTAATGGCAAGCTGTATTCGTATAGCTACGTTGGTAACAAGCTTACCGGCGTCACCTATCCGGACGGGCTGGGGACCCGCACCTATCACTACGAAACTGGCCTGTTTCCCTATTCATTGACAGGAATCTCCATCAACGGCGTCCGCTACAGTCGCTATGCGTACAAGGCAGATGGGCGCGTCTCGTCGTCAGGACTCGAAGGTGGTGTCGAACGCAGTACGTTTAGTTACGGTGCTGACTACACTGATGTCCAGAACGCGCTGGGCCAGACGACGCACTACGAAGTCGCGGACTTGAATGGCAACAAGCGGGTCATCGGGATCGAACGCCCCGCGACCGCGACCTGCGCTGCGGGTGGCACCTACACCGCCTATGACGCCAACGGTAACGTCGATTACGAACTCGATGCCTTCGGCGTCAAGACCGACTATACCTACGACTCAGACAACAGGATCACCAGGAAAATCACGGGGATCGGACCGAGCGGAGAAACCGACCAGCGGCAGATCACCGACTTCGTCTGGGACAGCGTCAAGAAGTCACGCTTGCTTCAAATCAAGGTCTACGGCACCTCGACCAGCCAGCCGATCTCGCAGACCACCTACACCTATTTCCCGGATGGCGATGCTCGCGCAAGACTGTTGCAGAGCGTTGCGGTCAAAAACCTTAGTTCGGCCGGCATCGCCAACAACACGCTGACCACCACCTACGGCTACACCCTGTACGCGAGTGGCATGGTCAACATCATGACCGTGGACGGGCCGCTGTCGGGCACCGGCGACAAGGTGACCTACACCTACGACACCGCCGGCAACCTCATCAGCGTCAAGAACAGCCTCAACCACGCAACCACCTATACGAGCTATAACGCGCTCGGCCAGCCGGGGCGGATCACCGGCCCCAACGGCGACAAGGTGGACTACACCTACAACGCCCGCGGCTCGATCCTGACCGAGAAGAAGTGGGTCGGCACGGTCGCCTACACCACAACAAACATCTACGATGATCGCGGGCAGCGCGTAAAAACGACCTACCCCGACGGGTACGTGATCGAGTTCGGCTACGACGATTTCGGACGCCAGACCACCACCTTCAAGTACCGTGAAGGCGAGCTCGACGGTGATCCGGAGACTTACAACGAATCGACTACCGAGACGAGCCGGACCGTCTACAACCTCAACTCCGATCCGACCAGCCGCAGCATCACCTACCGCTACCAGGGAAAGACCTGGGACGACATGCTCAACAGGCCGGTCAACATCGGCTACCTGGACACCCAGTACCAGGAGTTCATCGACTACGACGCCGGCGGCTTTGTCTCCGCCCGCCGCGGCAACCACGGGCAGAACGTCCGCTTTACCTACAACGCCAACGGCGACCTGAGCACGGTGACCGACTCGCTCAACCACGTCACCAGCTACGCCTACGATCGCCAGCGCCGCATCAACCACGTGACCGACGCCAAGTCCGGCCACACCTGGCTGATCCATGATCCGATCGGTCGTCTGGTGCAAGTGAAGGATCCGCGCAACCACATCACCAGCTACTCCTACGACGGCCTGGGCCAGCTGTGGTCGCAGGTCAGCCCGGACACCGGCACCACCACCTTCGCCTACAACAACTACGGCCAGCGCACGGGCATGACCCGCGCTGACGGCAGCGCCCTGGCTTACACCTACGACGCGCTCGGGCGCCTGCTCACCGCCGGCAATGCCAGCAAGACCCGCCACTACACCTACGACGCCTGCGCCGGCGGCAAGGGCCGGCTGTGCACGCTGAGTACCACTGGCAGCGGCGCGACGGATTCCTCGGCGTTCACCTACACGGCGCAAGGCCAGCTCGCCAGCCGCAGCGACAGCATCTTCGGCAGCGCGTACACGACCAGCTATGGCTATGACGGCCTCGGCCGGGTGACCTCGATCGCCTACCCGAGCGGGGTCACGGTGGGCTACACGTATACCGAAAGCCAGGTCAGCGCCGTCACTGCCACCTTCAACGGCAGCACGCAGACGGTTGTCTCGCCGGACAGCTACCAGGCCTTTGGTCCCGCCACCTGGATCCGCTACGGCAACGGCCTGTGGCGCAGCAATAACTACGACACCGACCGCCGCCTGACCGGGATCAGCACCAACGGCGGCTCCGGCGGCCCGCTGCAGAGCCTGACCTACGGCTTCAACGCCAACGACGAGATCACCACGATCACCAACGGCACCGCCAGCGCGCTGACCCAGAACTACGGCTACGACCAGCTCTCGCGCCTGACCTCGGTGACGGCCACGGGCGCCAACCAGTCCATCAGCTACGACGCGGTCGGCAACCGCCTCAGCCACACCTGGGGCGGGGCGACGGACACCTACAACATTGCTGCCGCCAACAACCGCCTGACGTCGATCAGCGGACCGCGGGCGACGACCTACACCATCAACGCGATCGGCAACGTCACCGCCGGCGACGGCGCCATCTACACCTACGACCCGTTCGGGCGCATGGTCTCGGCGACCAAGGCGGGCGCCACGTTCAACTACGTGGTCAACGCCCAGGACCAGCGGGTCGGCAAGTCCGGCCCGAACACGGTGGACCGGTTCTTCTACGCCGGGCAGAACCAACTGCTGGCCGAGAACCGATCCAACGTCTGGAGCAGCTACGTCTGGCTGAACGGCGAGGTGGTCGGCCTGGTCCGCAACAACACTCTGTACTACGTCCACGGCGACCACCTGGGCCGGCCGGAGCTGGTGACCAATGCGGTCAAGGCCGTGGCCTGGAAGGCGAGCAACTATGCGTTCGACCGCACCGTTACCACGGACACGATCGGCGGGTTGAACCTGGGCTTCCCGGGGCAGTACTACGATGCGGAGACGGGGAACTGGGACAACGGGTTCCGGACGTACAGCGGGAGGATCGGGCGGTATCTGCAGAGCGATCCGATTGGGTTGAATGGCGGAATCAATACTTATGCCTATGTGGATGGGAATCCAGTCAGTCGTATTGATCCCTTCGGGCTATCTGGGTCGCCGACCACGGAATACGGTGTGGTCACGGAGACACTCAGGGACTTCTGGCGCAATTATCAGAACATGAGGAACGCCAACACCATTGGTGCCGATAAGTACTTCCACTGCGTCGCGAATTGCCAAGCAGCAAGCCGGGGTCCTGTAGGCGAGGCGATGTCGCGTGCGATAAGCGAAACGAGGGAGTTGCTCGATCAGCATGTAAAGGGAGACTCGGTAGCACAATGCGATGCTGATCGAGCAGCAAACGACCACGGGAGGAATGGAGCTGACCCCAACCGTCCGTATGGCCAGCCAGCTGCCTCCTGCATGAGCACCTGTGGGTCATTCAGGCCCCTTGGCCTTCCACCGGGATACTGACATGAAAAAAGTCTTGGTTGGTCTAATGGTCTTGGTGGCCTTAGCTGCAGCTTTCATTGCATTCACTTATCAGCGCGAGGTCTCAGTGCCTGCTGAGGCTGATCTTGCCAAGTACCCGGAGCTATTGCCGTTTCAGGCGGGGCGCTCCGGATTCCGCGGAATCGAGTTCGATATTGATACGAACGACTATTCCTTCGCATATCCAGTGAGTTTCGACGATGCGGAATCCTTCTTTGCTGAGGTGGACACAGCAGCAACGGCAGCCGGTTGGACGCTGATAGAGGCGAAGCCGACTCAGCGGATCTACTTGCGGAAGAAAGAGCGTCCGATCGCGCTGCTTGTGGGCGAAAAAGTTACGGTGCACTTTAACCCGCAAGAGCGCGAGGTCGTTTTATTAAGGCAAGATGTTGCTGAGATACCTTAGTTGCACTAGAGCGGACTCTGGTACAACTACTTCCGCAGCTATGAGCCGAAGATAGGCGCTATGTCGAGTGCGATTCGTTCGGGTTGATGGGTGGAAGCGATACCCGTGCCTATACGTTTTGGAATCCAATATCGTATATCGATCCGCTTGGATTGGAGACCGGAGCCGCATACCGAGTAATCTATCTCGCCGACAGTGGAGCCCGACAAGACACCGGAGGGCGAGCGCCAGATTTCATACAGTTGTCGGCATCGGTATATGTGTTTAGTGGCAGCATCACGCTGAGTCGTAGCGGCAACATCTTTACGTCTGGAGGCATCGGAAGAGAATATCCAAATCCGGTGCGCGGACTCGGTTTCTCGTTGAACGCTGGCAGCTTGATGTCGTATTGCCAGGATGCAAAAGAACAAGGAGCAAAAGCCGACAAATTCCTCACCGGGCTTAGCTATTCCGCAACTGCACACAACGTGGTCGGTGGAGGCGTTGCATATTCCCCGGACAGTGGCGGCGCAGTCCTCTTTGGTGTGGGTGGCGGCGTTGAGGTCTCACCAGGTTCCGTTGGTACTCAGACCCCGTGGTCGCTTCCGGCGTGGTGAGGACAATGAAGTTGCGATCCATCCTCGTGAATGTGCTCGGAATGGCTTTCCTGGCCTTCTGCCTGTACTCGGTCGTCGGTCATATGCGTTATTTGAGCAAATCAGGGAAGCCGAGCCGGGAGGTCATGGTCAGAGAGCTGGATGAAGTTATCTTGGCCTTCCCCGGTGAGAAATCATCGGCTGTAGAAGTATTTGAGAAGCAATCCTTTTATATATCTGCGCGTGTGCAGATGAGGCAAGCAGATGATGTGCTCGCAGAGAAGGACAGTCAGAGTCGCATGGAGTCGCACGGATGGCGCAAGGTACAAGTGTCTTATGGAAACCTTGAGCGCTACTGCAAAGGCGATCTTGTTGCTGAAGTTTCGCCCTCGGGATCGGATGATTCATATGCCCTGCAGGTAAACTGGGGAAATGCCGATGCCGTTTGTAAATTCAAGTGATGCATTGGATTCCAGTTTTTTGTCGCGACTTGCGTCGCTCCCACAAGGGGGTACACGCCTCCAAGGAGCAGCGGGTCGCTACTCGCCCAAGGTCAGCAGCGAGGCGTTGCCACCCGCGGCGGTGGTGTTGATGGTCACCGTCTTCTCGGTCGCGAACCGCGCCAGGTAATGCGGCCCGCCGGCCTTGGGGCCGGTGCCGGACAGGCCCTGGCCGCCGAACGGCTGCACCCCGACCACCGCGCCGATCTGGTTGCGGTTGACGTAGATGTTGCCGACCTTGGCGCGCTGGACGATGCGCTCGACGGTCTCGTCGATGCGCGAATGGATGCCCAGGGTCAGGCCGTAGCCGGTGGCATTGATCGCGTCCACCACCTGGTCCAGTTCTTCCGCCTTCCAGCGCAGCACGTGCAGGGCCGGGCCGAAGTTCTCGCGGGTGAGCTGCGACAGCGACTGCAGTTCCCAGGCACTCGGCGCGAAGAAGGTGCCGTGCGCGGTGGCCTCGGGGTCCAGCGTGGCGCGGGCGATCAGTTTCGCCTCGCCGCCCATGCGGCCGGCATGCTCCTCGAGCATGCACAGCGCGTCCTTGTCGATCACCGGGCCGACGTCGGTGGAGAGCAGCCCCGGATCGCCGACCTTCAGTTCGGCCATCGCCCCGGCCAGCATCTGCACGACCTTGTCGGCGATGTCCTCCTGCACGTACAGCACGCGCGCGGCCGAGCAGCGCTGGCCGGCGGAGGTGAAGGCGGAGGCCAGCGCGTCCTTGATGAGCTGTTCCGGCAGCGCCGAGGAATCGGCGATCAGCGCGTTCTGGCCGCCGGTCTCGGCAATCAGCACCGCGATCGGGCCGGCCTCGCGGCCGGCGAGCGCGCGGTTGATCGCGCGCGCGGTTTCAGTCGAACCGGTGAAGGCGACGCCAGCCACGCGCGGGTCGGCGGTCAGCGCCGCGCCGACGGTGGCGCCGTCGCCCGGCAGGAACTGCAGCACCGCCTCGGGCACGCCGGCTTCGTGGAGCAGCTTCACCGCGTAGTAGCCGGTGAGGTTGGTCTGTTCGGCGGGCTTGGCGATCACGCTGTTGCCGGCGGCCAGCGCCGCGGCGACCTGGCCGCTGAAGATCGCCAGCGGGAAGTTCCAGGGACTGATGCACACGAACACGCCGCGGCCGCCGAGCTGCAGCGTGTTGGACTCGCCGGTCGGGCCCGGCATCTGCTCCGGCGCGCCGAACATCGCCCGCGCCTGGCCGGCGTAGTAGCGCAGGAAGTCCACCGCCTCGCGCACTTCGGCCACGCCGTCGGCCAGGGTCTTTCCGGCCTCCCGCGTGCACAGCGCCATGAACTGTGGCATGCGCTGTTCCATCAGGTCCGCCGCGCGCTCCAGGATCACCGCGCGCGAGGCGGCGGGCAGGGCGTCCCAGGCCGGTTGCGCGGCGACCGCGTTCGACAGCGCCTTCTGCACCGTGTCCGCGTCGGCCGGTTGCCACTGGCCGACGACCTGGCGGCGGTCGGCGGGATTGGTCACGTCCACGAAGGCCGCCGAAGGCGTCGCGCCCGGCACCAGCGGCGTCGCGCGCCAGTCGTCGCGGGCGGCGGCGTTCACCTGTTCGGCCAGTGCCCGCAGCGAATCGTCGTTGGAAAGATTGATGCCCATGGAGTTGTCTCGCTCGAGGCCGAAGCTGCGGTAGATGTCGCGCGGCAGGGGAATGCGGGGGTGCGGGAAACTGTCGAAGGCTTCGACGACCTCGACCGGGTCGCGGACCAGATCCTCGATCGCCACCTCCTCGTCGGTGATGCGGTTGACGAAGCTGGAGTTGGCGCCGTTCTCGAGCAGGCGCCGCACCAGGTAGGGCAGCAGGTCCTCGTGCGAGCCGACCGGCGCGTACACCCGGCAGGGCACGTCCAGCTGGTCCGCGGGAATCACTTCCGCGTACAGGTCGTCGCCCATGCCGTGCAGTTTCTGGAATTCGAACGGGCGACCGGCAGCCAGCCGGTGCACCGCGGCGATCGTCTGCGCGTTGTGGGTCGCGAACATCGGGTACACCGCGTCGCCGGCATCGAACAGCCGGCGCGCGTTGGCCAGGTAGCTGACATCGGTGTTCGGCTTGCGGGTGAACACGGGATAGCCCGGCAGGCCCTCCACCTGCGCGCGCTTGACCTCGCTGTCCCAGTAGGCGCCCTTGACCAGCCGCACCGGAATCCGGCGCCCGTGCGCCTTCGCCAGCCCCGCGATCCAGTCGATCACGAACGGCGCGCGCTTCTGGTAGGCCTGCACGACGATGCCGAAGCCTTCCCAGCCGGACAGCGAGGGGTCGGTCCACGCCGCCTCGATCACGTCCAGCGACAGCTCCAGCCGGTCCGCTTCCTCGGCGTCGATGGTCATGCCGATGCCGTGGCGCTTCGCGCGCTGGGCCAGGTCCAGCACCCGCGGCGCCAGTTCGGCCAGCACGCGCGCGCGCTTGGCGTGCTCGTAGCGCGGGTGCAGCGCGGACAGCTTCACCGAAATCGACGGCGCGACGATCTCGTCCTCGAATGTGCCGGAGCCGCCGATGGCGTCGATCGCCATGCGATACGCCTGCAGGTACCGGTCGGCATCGGCCTGGGTCAGCGCGGCCTCGCCGAGCATGTCGAAGGAATAGCGGTAGTGCGCGTTGTCGCCCTTGCGCGAGCGCGCCAGCGCCTCGGAAATCGTGCGCCCCATCACGAACTGGTGGCCCATGATCCGCATCGCCTGGCGCACCGCCAGGCGGATCACCGGCTCCCCGACCCTGCCGACCAGGCGCTTGAAGGCGCCATGCGCGTCGCGCCGGGTCTCGTCGGCCAGGTCCACCAGGTGGCCGGTGAGCATCAGGCCCCAGGTGGAAGCATTCACCAGCACCGAGTCGGACTGGCCCAGGTGGCGCTTCCAGTCGGCCTCGCCGAGCTTGTCGCGGATCAGCTTGTCGGTGGTCTCGGCGTCGGGGATGCGCAGCAGGGCCTCGGCCACGCACATCAGCAGCACGCCTTCCTCGCTGCCCAGGTCGTACTGGCGCATGAAGGCCTCGATCGCGCCCTGGTCGGCGGCCCGGGCCCGGACCCGGCGCACCAGCTCGGTGGCGGTGGCCTGGATCGCCTGGCGGTCCTGTTCGGGCTGGCGCGCCGCCTGCAGCAGCTCGCCCACGGCTTCGGCCTCGTCGCGCACCCAGGCCGCGGTGATTGCCGCGCGCAGCGGCGAGGGCCGTGCCGGGAGTTCGGGCGCAAGAATTGCCGGCGCCGCGCCGGAGGCGCCCACGCTGGGCGGGAACGGGTCTGGGATCATGACCTGCACGACGCGGGGAAAGCCGCCATTTTAGCGGTCACCCGCGCCCGACCGCACGCCTCGCTGCTTGCCGGGGTGCGGGAGCCGGGCCTATCATTCCGGGGTTTCCGTGACCGTCAGCTGCCGTTCACGGCACGATCGCATCCGATTCCACCTGGCATGCATCGACCCCGGTCGACCGGCCAGGCCACGGGCGCGACCGTCCAATCCTTATCTCGAAGTGGGGCCCGTACTGATGAAAGCCGGTCGTTTGAAGCAAGGGCACGTGGGGAAGGCGTTGCTGGGCCTGGCGGCCCTGGCGCTGCCCGTGCTCGCCTGGGCCCAGGAGGCCAACCCCGATGCCGAACCGGCGGCCTCCGTGCCGTGGCAGCTCAACATGCATCCGGGCGTGACCCAGACCTCGCAGTTCGCCTACGAGGCGCACATGTTCGCGGTCTGGGTGTGCGTGGCGATCGGCGCGATCGTGTTCACCGCGATGGCGGTGGCGATCTTCAAGTTCCGCAAGTCCAAGGGCGCCGTGGCGGCGACCTGGAGCCACAACACCACCGCCGAGGTGATCTGGACCATCGTCCCGATCATCATCCTGATCGTGATGGTCTGGCCGGCCACCACCAAGCTGATCGCCCAGTACGACACCCGCGACTCCGAGATGACCGTCAAGGTCACCGGCTACCAGTGGATGTGGAAGTACGAAATCCTCGGCGAGGACGTCGCCTTCACCAGCCGCCTGGCCCGCGAGAGCAACGCGATGCGCCAGAGCGGCCAGGTGCCGACCCTGGCGTCGAACCCCAACTACCTGCTGGAAGTGGACCGGCCGCTGGTGCTGCCGACCGACACCAGGATCCGCTTCGTGATCACCGCCGACGACGTCATCCACTCCTGGTGGGTGCCGGCGCTGGGCTGGAAGCAGGACGCGATCCCCGGCATCGTCAACGAGGCCTGGACCGAGATCCGCGAGCCCGGCACCTACCGCGGCCAGTGCGCGGAGCTGTGCGGCAAGGACCACGGCTTCATGCCGATCGTGGTCAAGGCCGTGCCCAAGGCCGAATTCCGCAAGTGGCTCAACGAACAGAAGGCCGGGCAGGCGCCGGCCGCCACCGTCGCCAGCGCGGCGCCCTGACCGCGAGCGCCCCAGCGAGCGCCGCACCCTTACGCAACGCATTCCCGAGGTAGGTCATGTCCACCCATTACGAAGCCACCGTCGACTCCCACGCGGGCGACCACGCCCACAAGCAGGGTTTCATCGACCGCTGGTTCTTCTCCACGAACCACAAGGACATCGGCACGCTGTACCTGGTCTTCAGCTTCGTCATGGCGATCATCGGCGCGGCGTTCTCGGTGGTGATCCGCTCCGAGCTGGCGGTGCCGGGCCTGCAGCTGGTCGAGCCGTACCTGTTCAACCAGTTCACCACCATGCACGCGCTGGTGATGATCTTCGGCGCGATCATGCCGGCGTTCGTGGGCCTGGGTAACTGGATGATCCCGCTGCAGATCGGCGCGCCGGACATGGCGCTGCCGCGCATGAACAACTGGTCCTTCTGGATCCTGCCGTTCGCGTTCCTGCTGCTGCTGTCCTCGTTCTTCGTCCCCGGCGGCGCCCCGGCCGGCGGCTGGACCATGTACCCGCCGCTGATGCTGCAGGGCGGCGCCAACGTGGCGATGGCCATCTTCGCGGTGCACATGATGGGCATCAGCTCGATCATGGGCGCGATCAACATCATCGCCACCATCCTCAACATGCGCGCCCCGGGCGTGGACCTGATGAAGATGCCGCTGTTCAGCTGGTCGTGGCTGATCACCGCGTTCCTGCTGCTGGGCGTGATGCCGGTGCTGGCCGGCGCGGTCACCATGCTGCTGACCGACAAGTTCTTCGCCACCTCGTTCTTCAACGCGGCCGGCGGCGGCGACCCGGTGATGTACCAGCACATCTTCTGGTTCTTCGGGCACCCCGAGGTCTACATCATGATCCTGCCGGCGTTCGGCATCGTCAGCGAGATCATCCCGACGTTCTCGCGCAAGCCGCTGTTCGGCTACCAGGCGATGGTGTACGCGATCGCGGCGATCGCCTTCCTCTCGTTCATCGTGTGGGCGCACCACATGTTCACCGTCGGCATGCCCCTGGGCGGCGAGGTGTACTTCATGTTCGCGACCATGCTGATCTCGATCCCCACCGGCGTGAAGGTGTTCAACTGGGTCAGCACCATGTGGGGCGGCTCGCTGACCTTCGAGACGCCGATGCTGTGGGCGATCGCGTTCGTGATCCTGTTCACGATCGGCGGCTTCTCCGGGCTGATGCTCGCCATCGTGCCGGCCGACTTCCAGTACCACGACACCTACTTCGTGGTCGCGCACTTCCACTACGTGCTGGTGACCGGCGCGCTGTTCGCGATCATCGCCGCCATCTACTACTGGTGGCCGAAGTGGACCGGCCGCATGTACAACGAGTTCTGGGGCAAGGTGCATTTCTGGTGGACGATCGTGTTCGTCAACCTGCTGTTCTTCCCGCAGCACTTCCTGGGCCTGGCCGGCATGCCGCGCCGCATCCCGGACTACAACGTGGTGTTCGCGGACTGGAACCTGATCAGCTCGATCGGCGCGTTCGGCATGTTCATCACGCCGTTCCTGATGTTCTTCATCCTGTGGAGCTCCAAGCGCAACGGCGCCCCGGCTGCCGCGCGTGCCTGGGAAGGGGCCAAGGGCCTGGAGTGGACCGTGCCGTCGCCGGCGCCGCACCACACCTTCACCACGCCGCCGGTGATCCGCGACGGCGACCTGGCCCACGGCGACTTCGTGGAACGGGACTACGAGTAAGGACGTGACGGACGAACGTACGCCACCGACGGGCAAGGGCAAGGGCAACGTCGCCGGGCTGGCGAAGCTGCTCGGCGTGGCGCTGGGCGCGTTCGCCTTCACCTTCGCGCTGGTGCCGCTGTACAACATCGCCTGCCAGAAGGTGTTCGGCGTGCGCCTGCAGCAGGGCCCGGCGGATGCCGCGGCCAAGTCCCGCGCCGCGGCCAGCGACCGCTGGGTCACGGTGCAGTTCGACGGCGGCGTGAACTCGAAGCTGCCGTGGGCCTTCGAGCCCGAGCAGGTGACGATGCGGGTGCAGCCCGGCGTACAGTACGAGGCGCTGTACTTCGCCCGCAACGACGGCGACCGCGCGATCGTCGGCAACGCCGTCCCGTCGGTGGCGCCGGCCCGGGCCTCCGCCTATTTCAACAAGACCGAGTGCTTCTGCTTCACCGCGCAGGTGCTGCAGCCCGGCGAATCGCGCGACATGCCGGTGCGCTTCATCGTGGATCCGGACCTGCCGGACAACATCCACACGCTGACGCTCTCGTATACCTTCTTCAAGAACGAATCGCAGACCGACGCGCTCGGCGCGTCCTGACCCACGCAAACGGAAGACCAACCATGGCCCACCCCAGCACCGACGCCCACGCCGCGCACGATCCGAACGTCTACTACGTGCCGCACGGAAGCCGCTGGCCGCTGTTCGCCTCGGTGGCGCTGTTCGTCACCATGGTCGGCTTCTCCGGCTGGCTGAACGAGGCCGCCTGGGGCAAGCCCACCTTCTTCATCGGCATCGCCGGCCTGGTCGGCATCCTGTTCAAGTGGTTCGCCGACGTCATCACCGAGTCGGTGCGCGGCTACTACAACAAGCAGGTCGACGGCTCGTTCCGGATGGGGATGATCTGGTTCATCTTCTCCGAGGTGATGTTCTTCGGCGCGTTCTTCGGCGCGCTGTTCTATGCCCGCCAGTTCGCGATGCCGTGGCTGGGCGGCTCCGGCGACGGGGTGATGACCAACACCCTGCTGTGGCCGGAGTTCACCGCCGGCTGGCCGAGCAATGGCCCCGGCAACATCGGCGGCACCTACCAGACCATCCCGGCCTGGGGCCTGCCGCTGGTCAACACCCTGATCCTGCTGACCTCGGGCGTCACCGTCACCATCGCGCACCACGCGCTGAAGGCCGGCCACCGCAAGCAGCTGCTCGTGTTCCTCGGGCTGACCGTGCTGCTGGGCGCGACGTTCCTCCTGTTCCAGGCGGAGGAGTACATCCACGCCTACACCGAGCTCAACCTGACCCTGGGCTCGGGAATCTACGGCTCGACCTTCTTCATGCTCACCGGCTTCCACGGCGCCCACGTGACCCTGGGCACGATCATGCTGGCGGTGATCTGGTTCCGTTGCCTCAAGGGCCACTTCAGCGGCGAGGACCACTTCGCGTTCGAGGCGGTGGCCTGGTACTGGCACTTCGTGGACGTGGTGTGGCTGGGGCTGTTCCTGTTCGTTTACGTGCTCTGACGCGGGGAACGCCGAACGACCACCTGTAGAGCCGAGCCATGCTCGGCTCCGGACGGGAGAAGAGAGCCGACCATGGGTCGGCTCTACGGGGTCGGCTCTACGGGGTCGGCTCTACGGGGTCGGCTCTACGGGGTCGGGGATCAGCCGCCGACGCCGTGCGGGGTGATCCAGCCCATGTAGATCGCCAGGCCGATCAGCAGGATCAGCCCCACGGACAGGGCGATGCGCTTGGTGAGCGCGTTCACGGTGCGCTTGGTCGTACCCTTGTCGACCAGCATGTAATACAGCCCGGCGCCGAGGTTCCAGACGATGACCACCAGGAAAGCGACGATCAGCAGCGTTTTCAGGGAGTCGCTCATGGGGTCGTGTCCGGAGGCGCGCCCGGGCGGCGCGGTGCGGACATTATCGCAGCCGACGGCCGTGCCGGCGTGACCCGCCGGGGAAACCTGCTGCTGGGCTGGTCGCTGGCACTGCTCGGCATCGCCGCGTTTACCCGGCTGGGCATCTGGCAGCTGGATCGCATGCACGAGAAGACCGCGATGCTGGCCGCCGTGGACGCGGCCGTGCGATCGCGCACGCCGGTGCCGCTGGCGCAGGCCGCCGCCGCCGCGCACGCCCGCGACTACCACTGGAGCCGCGGTGCCGGCCACTTCGCCCCGCTGCCGCCGGTGCTGCTGGACAACCAGTCGCGCAACGAGCGTCCCGGTGTGCGCGCCTACCGCGTGTTCGTCCCCGACGCCGGCACCCCGCTGCTGGTCGAGCTCGGCTGGCTCCCGGTGCCCGGCGACCGCACCATGCCCGCCGTCCCGCTCCCGGCCAACGTCACCGAAGTCGCCGGCCTGCTCATGCCCCCGCCATCCCCCGGCCTGGCCAAAGGCGTCCCCGTCCCCATCTGCAAAGGCCACGCTGACCCTACTTGTGGGAGGGGCGGCAGCCCCGACGCTCTCCTGACCCTGGCCCTGGATCCAGACACCCTGGCCACCACCCTCGACCTCCCGACCCTCGCCCCCCGCATCCTCAAGCTCGACCCCGCCCAACCCCTCCCGTCCGCGCCCGCCTACGCGCGCGATCTCGACATCCTCCCCAACACCCTGCCGCCCGAGCGCCACCTCGGCTACGCCGTGCAGTGGTTCGGCCTCGCCGCCGCGGTGCTCGTGATCGCGCTGGTGCTCACCTTCCGCACGCCCCGCTCGCCATGAACGACATGACCCCTCAAACCGACCGCAAGCGCGGCCGCCTGGTGCTGCTGCTCATCGCCGGCATCTTCTTCGGCGGCATGCTGATTGCCGGCATCCTGCGTTTCTCCGGCTGGCAGCCCAAGGGCAGCAACGTGCACGGCGAAATGCTCGAGCCGCTGGTGGACCTGCGCGAACGCGCGCCGTTGCTGCTGGACGGCGGCACCTATGACTGGAATCCGCCGGCGCGCAACTGGCGCCTGCTGGTGGCACCGCCCGCCGATTGCGGCGCGGCCTGCGACAAGCTTGCCGAGGACCTGGACAAGGTCTGGCGCCTGATGGGCCGCCGCGCCGACCGGGTGGACATCCTCTGGGCGTGCCCGGATGCCGCATGCGTCGTGCCCGCGCCGCTGGCCGCCGACCGCACGCTGCGCCGCCTGCGTCCGGATCCGGCGTGGCGCGCGGAACTGCCGCGCGTGGACGTGCAAACCGAGGACGGCAAGCAGGGCGTGCCCGTGTACGTCGTCGATCCCAACGGGTTCGTGATCCTGCGTTACCCTCCGGGAGCCGATCCGGGCGGGTGGCGCGCGGACCTGGCCAAGCTGTTGAAACTGATCTGAGATGACCCTGAAGCCCCGCCCCGTCGTGTTCAAGCTGCCCGGCCAGAAGTCGCCGGTGCATCGCCACTTCCACCGCATCGCCTGGCTGGCCTGCGCGCTGGCGTTGTGCGTGATCGTGTTCGGCGCGTTCGTGCGCCTGTCCAACGCCGGCCTGAGCTGCCCGGACTGGCCGACCTGCTACGGCCAGGCCACCTGGCCATCGGCGCCGGGCGACGCCGCCGACCATGCCGCCAGCGCGATCCGGCCGTTCGACGACACCCGCGCCTGGCGCGAGCAGGTGCACCGCATGCTGGCCGGTTCGCTGGGCGTGCTGGTGCTGGTGCTCGCGCTGCTGGCGGCGCGCCGCGAACGCTTCGGCATCGCCCAGGTGCTGGTGGCCTCGGCGCTGGTGGGCGTGTCGATTCCGCTGTACATGCGCGGGCAGCACGAGGCCGCGGGGGTGCTGGCGGCGATCGGCGAGGCGATCCTGCTGTTCGCCGCCTTGCGCTGGTCGCGACATGCCGGCCACGGCCTGGCGCATGCGCTGCCTCCAATTGCCGCGCTGACCCTGGCGGTCATCGTGTTCCAGGCCCTGCTGGGCATGTGGACGGTGACCTGGCTGCTGAAGCCGATCGTGGTGATGGGGCACCTGCTCGGCGGCCTGACCACCTTCGCGCTTTTGAGCTGGCTGGCGTGGCGCGCCACCGACCGGCCGATCCGGGTGCCGGACACGCGCCTGCTGCGGCGCCTGGTGGCGATTGGGCTGGTGCTGCTCGGCCTGCAGATCGCGCTGGGCGGCTGGACCAGCGCCAACTACGCCGCGCTGTCCTGCGGCACCGACTTCCCCAAGTGCGTCGGCCAGTGGGTGCCGCCGCACGACTTCCGCGAAGGCTTCGTGCTGTGGCGCGGGATCGGCGTGGATTACGAGGGCGGGGTGCTCGACGGCGCCTCGCGCATCGCGATCCACCTGAGCCACCGGATCGGCGCGCTGGTGGTGTTCCTCTATGTGGGCTGGCTGGCGATCAAGCTGATGCGCTCGCCGGGGCTGCGCGGCTTCGGCGGCGGGCTGGCGGTGCTGCTGCTGGCGCAGGTGACGCTGGGCATCCTCAACGTCAAGCTGGCCCTGCCGCTGCAGGTGGCGGTGATGCACAACGCCGGCGCCGCGCTGTTGCTGTTCACCCTGGTGACGCTGCTGGTGCGCCTGCGCACGCCGGAGCTCGGGGACCACCATGGCGAATGAGCCCTCGATCCTGCGCCAGTACTGGAGCCTGACCAAGCCGCGGGTCGTGGCGCTGATCGTGTTCACCGCGGCGATCGGCATGTTCCTGGCCGTGCCGGGCTTGCCGCCGCTGCGGGAATCGGTGCTCGGCTTCCTCGGCATCTGGCTGGCCGCGGCGAGCGCGGCGACGATCAACCAGCTGCTGGACTCGCGGATCGACGCGAAGATGGCGCGCACCAACTGGCGGCCGATCGTGGTGGGGCAGGTGACCCCGCGACAGGCGCTGGTGTTCGCGCTGGTGCTCGGGGCCGCGTCGATGCTGATCCTGCTGCTGTGGGTGAACACCATCACCGCGGTGCTGACGTTCTGCTCGCTGATCGGCTACGCGGTGGTGTACACGCGCTACCTGAAGCGGGCGACGCCGCAGAACATCGTGATCGGCGGCGTGGCCGGCGCGGCGCCGCCGCTGCTGGGCTGGGCCGCGGTGACCGGCATGCAGGACCAGTGGGGCTGGGCGCACGCGCTGCTGCTGGTGCTGATCATCTTCGTGTGGACGCCGCCGCACTTCTGGGCGCTGGCGATCTTCCGCCGTGCCGACTACGCGCGCGCGATGGTGCCGATGCTGCCGGTGACCCACGGCGTCGAATACACCCGCTGGCAGATCCTGCTCTACACCCTGCTGCTGGTGGTGGTGAGCGTGCTGCCGTGGGTGGTGGGCATGAGCGGCCACTTCTACCTGGGCGGCGCGCTGGTGCTGGGCGGCATGTTCCTCTGGTACGCCTGGCGCCTGCTGGACCCGCCGGACGAGTTCTACGCGATGCGGGTGTTCAACTATTCGGTCGTGTACCTGATGGCGCTCTTCGCGTTCCTGCTGGTGGACCACTGGCTGTTGCCGTGGCTGGAGCCGGTGGCGGGGGTGGAGTTTGTGCCGGTGGGGTAGGGGGCGCCTGAATTTCCGCGGGGTTCCGGTTGGGTTCGTTAGAGCGCGGAATACGCGATATGCGCGGTGTTTACCCCGGAAGCGTCGATATGGAAGTGGTGACGGAGGGTAGTCACGTCGTCGATGCTGTTGATTTTGTTGATTTGACGACGGGTGGCCGCGGGTAGAGGATTTGGCGTATTGCCTGTTTTGGGCGCTAGATAGCGTTAGGGGTTGCTGTGCCACAACCGCTGTCCCGGGTAGCACCGAAAGGGGGCCTGATCCTTGGGAATGCGGGTGATCGCCCTCTATCCCGCCATCCCGACTTAGCCATTCTCGCAATCGAATCTTTAGCTTCTTGGTCAAACGTAGAGGCTTTCCTGCTTCGGTTGTTCGTCGATCTGTTTGGCGGCCACGGCTCGTTAGCCGCTAACGTATACCTCTCTCTCGCGGGTCAGTCTGCTAAGAACGCGGCTGTTACTGCCGCTGCGTCATCGGCGCTAACCGATCGGCCGGATGATTTGCGTGTTCTTAAAGCAATCTTGGCCATAGCAAAGACGAACGAGAACGACAGAAACAAATTGGCCCATTGGACTTGGGGTGAGAGCCCAAGCCTGCCGGATGCTGTGCTTCTATTTGATCCTCGCAGCTCTCTCGGAGACGACATCGACCTGTCCAAGGTATTTGTCTACCGCGCGCCAGACTTTCAGTCCATCATTCAGTCAAATGACCGTTTGTGCGGGTTCTGCCTTTCCTTTAAGTTCATCCTAAATGGTCATGTCGCCAACCGAGACGGTCGGCTGCTCAATGAACTTTTGGCGGAGCCTGAGATCTCGTCTCGGGTAGCCGGAGGCAATCGGTGAATTAACACGCGAAGTGCAACGCGCCTGAGAGTTTCTGGAGGCGTTGCGTTGGTGTCTGGAAGCCATAGCGTTTCCTTGGTCGCTGGTTGAGTTTAGCCGTCGCCTGATCGCAGTCGCTCTGCCGCGTGCGGGCCAACGGTCTTCCCTTGCGGAAGTATTGGCGCAGCAGCCCATTGAAGTTTTCGTTGCTGCCGCGTTCCCATGGATGATGCGGATAGGCGAAGTAGCAGCGCACGCCGGTGGCGGCCTCGATCTCCCGGTAGCCGTGGAACTCGGTGCCGTTGTCCCAGGTGATCGTCTTGAAGGGCAAGCCGCTGTCCTGGATCAACTGGATCGTCGCGCGGTTGACGGCGCGCACCGTGCGGTGCGGCAGCCGGACCACCTGGGCCAAGCCGGTGCTGCGCTCGACCAGCGTCAGGAGACACGCCCGTTCTCCGCTGGCCCCCATGACCGTATCGCCTTCCCAGTGGCCGACTTCCCGGCGCTCCTCGATCTCCGCGGGCCGGGTATCGATCATGGGCTTGCCGCCCAGCTTTCCCCGCTTCTCCGGGCCGTAGGTGCGTTTTCGGCGCCGCTTCCCGCCGTGGCGCAGGAACCGGAACATGGTCCCGCCCCGGCGCTGGTCCCGCCGCACGTGCCGGTAGATGGTCATGTGGCTGAGCGTGATCCCGAGCCGGTCGGGCAGCTGGCTGGCGATCTGCTCCGGGCTCCACTGGGCCTGGGCCAGGAGCGCCTCGATGTGCGCGTAGACCTCCGGGCCGTGGTGCTTGCCCCGGCGGCTGCGGCGGCGCCGGCCATTGGCGTGTTCCTGGGCCTTGCTGGGCGCGTAGAAGGGCCTTGGCAGGTGCGGGGCAGTGGTGGAGTTTCGCCGGATCTCGCGGCTGATGGTGCTCGGGTCGCGCTGCATGATCCGGGCGATGCTGCGGCACGAGTAGCCGCCCCGCTTCAACACGGACAGGGTGTATCGTTCGGCTTCGGTGAGCTGGTGGTACATGCGGGATCGTCTCTTGCCGGAGTGATCCCTTCCAGTCTGCCAGCTCACCTCTCCTTCTTCGGGGGGCTCGGGTGTTGCACTTACTTTGTTAACTCGCGCGACCTAACAAGGCGTTCAAGCCGAAATTGCATCGCTACGCCGTCCACATGGCAGAAAGAGCTTGCCATGTGGCCAGCTACGCGCTGCAATTCGGCTTAACTTGAGCGTTAGGGCTCAGAAATGCTTGTTTCGGACCTTGTAGAAGATCTAAAAGCGGCCTTAGATCAGTTTCCAATCGCCTCCGACTGGCGCGTTGGTGTCGCTACATACACAGACGGTCCAGGCAGCGATATCACTGTCATGTATGTGGGCAGTTACTCCGTCGAGCCCGATGATGAGGTCATCCTTGTTCCTGAGGGTTTAGGTTCGTACTTCAAGCTTGAAGATCGTCCGTTCACGGCGTCGGAACTGCTCGGCTGGCTCCAAGCCAGGCCAGAGCTCGCATCATTTCCTGCATATGCCAAGAGCGACGCAATAGAGTTGCCGGACGGCACAATTGTCAGTAAGAACGAACCACTATGGGGCACTGGTGTTCAAGATGCGGGACAGATTGTCTACTTCTATTACGGCACCCGGGCTGAGCCCTAACAATTCGTGTATGGACTCCTCCTGCAACTATGGCCTGATGACCTGCTTCTGGCTTAGGGCGGTTGCAGTCGTGTATTCGGCCTTGG